>NZ_BRZC01000001.1 GCF_030268005.1 Microbacterium arabinogalactanolyticum
TTCCGAACCCGGAAGCTAAGCCTCACAGCGCCGATGGTACTGCAGGGGGGACCCTGTGGGAGAGTAGGACACCGCCGGACTTCTTCTGTGAAAGAGCCACCCATTGCTGGGTGGCTCTTTTGCGTTAACGCGTCCCGTCGGCGTCGAGCCGCCGGGGAGAGGGACTGCTTCGCAGCCCCACTCCCCGCCGTCTCAACGCGCCGGGATGACGACGTTGAGCGGCTCTTCGCCCGCCAGCATCCGCTCGATCTGGGCGCGCACGAGTCGCGCCATCCGCGGGTTCATCGCGGTGGCCGCACCTCCGTTGTGCGGCGAGATGATCAGGTTCGGCGCCTTCCAGAGCGGATGCCCCTCAGGGAGCGGTTCCTGCTCGAAGACGTCCGACGCCGCACGGATCCTGCCCTCCTGCAGGGCGGGAAGCAGGGCATCCGTGTCGACCAGCGGGCCGCGCCCGACGTTCACCAGCAGGGCGCCGGGCGCCATCCGTGCGATCATGGCTTCGTCGAACAGGTGGTGCGTCTCCGCATTCCCCGGCAGGCTCAGAACGACGATCTCGGCATCCGGTAGCAGCGCAGGCAGCTCATCGATGCCGTGCACGGCGACATCGCCGAGACCCTCGACCTGCTCCCTGCGGGCGCTGCGCGCCAGGGCTGTGATGCTCACCTCGAAGGGCGCCAGGCGCTGGGCGATGGCCTTTCCGACCCCGCCGATGCCGACCAGCAGCACACGTCGGTCGGCCAGGCTGTCGGCGAAGACCGGTGCCCACTCCCCGCGCTGCTGCGCGGCCGCGAAGCGCGGGAACTGGCGCTGGGCGGCGATCATCAGCCCCACGGCGAGCTCGGCGGTCGCCGTCTCATGCACGCTCGCCGCATTCGCGAACGGGATGCCTGCGGGTAGGATCTCGTCGACCCCGTCGTAGCCGATCGACTGGCTCTGCACGAGCCCCACGCTGAGGCCCTCGAGCGCTTCCAGCGAGCCGGTCGAGCCCATGTACGGTGGGACGACGATGTCGAGATGGTCCGCCGGGGCCGGAGACCGCATGTCCCAGACCCGAAGGTCGACGTCGGCCGGCACCTCCCCGATGTTCGTGGCAAGACGTTCGTTGGGCACGGTGACGAGAAGCGGCATGGTTCGACGATAGACCCGGCGCCGCAGGACGATCTCGTTATGGTCACGCCCCTTGACTTTTCTGTGTTCTGTATACAGAATACTAAGCGATCGAATCTGCCGGAATCCCGGCTCTTCCAAGGATGAAAGAGGTGGCGGCATGGCCCGCTCGACGAAACGGAAGTACCTCGCCGGCATTGCGGTTGCCGCGCTGACTCTGGGCCTCGCCGCGTGCAGCGGTGGCGGAGGCGGAGGCGGCGGCGTCGACTCCGCGGGCAACTCCACGGTCGTCTGGTCGACCTGGGGCAGCGCCGACGAGCTCACCCGCTACAAGGAGTTCAACGCGGACTTCATGAAGCGGCACCCCGACATCAAGGTCAAGTTCCAGCCCGTCGCCGGCTACGGCGACTACCACTCCAAGCTGCTCGCGCAGCTGACCAGCAACACGGCCCCCGACGTCTTCTACGTCGGCGACGACATGATCGGCCAGTTCGTGGCATCCAAGCGCCTGATGCCGCTGAAGTCGCTGATGGAGTCCAAGGACAGCAAGACCAAGGTCGACGACTTCTTCCCGGGCCTGTTCGGCGCCGCCGAGAACGACGGCGAGATCTACGCCGCCCCCAACGACTCCAACCCCGACGTGCTCTGGTACGACAAGGAGGCGCTGAAGACCGCCGGGATCACCGAGGACCCGGCCACGCTCGCGGAGAACGGCGAGTGGACCACCGACAAGTACCTCGAGATGAACGCGAAGCTGCACGACAAGAAGCTGACCGGCTCGATGTTCTGGAACTACTGGGCCACGCACTGGAGCTGGCTCTCGTCGCAGGGCGTCGCCTCGCCGTACAGCGACAGCGGTGAGTTCGTCGGCAACAAGGACGCCGGCACCGTCGCCGCCATGAAGCAGCTGGGCGGCCTGTTCCAGGACGGCACCTTCGTGGTCGCCGACACCCTGCCCGACGGCGCGGGCGCCGACAGCGTCTTCGTCACGCACAAGGCGGGCTTCTTCGTGCAGGGGCGCTACACGATCGGCACCGTGAAGTCCGCCGGCGTGCAGGACTCCTACGACATCGTCCGCTGGCCCACGCCCGACGGCAAGGCCGCGCCCACCGGTGTCGCCACCAGCTTCCTCGCCATCAACGGCAAGACCAAGGTCAAGGATGCGGCCTTCACCTTCTGGACGGAGTTCCTCTCGGCCGAGGGCCAGATCTTCCGCCTGAAGGGCGGCGGAAACGCCGTGCCGTCGATCAAGGGCGCCGACGAGGTCGTGCTCGAGGACGACTATCCCGCACACGCGCAGACCTTCCTCGACATGCGCGACATCGGCTTCGAGGACTACCCCGCCGAGGCGCAGATCCCGGGCCTGCCCGTCGCGATCAGCGAGGAGTTCCAGAAGCTCTACGAGGGCAAGACCGACGCGCAGCAGAGCCTCGACGCCGTCGCGAAGCTGGTCGAGGATCGGTCGGCGAAGAAGTAGCATGACTCAGCTCACTGAGGCGGAGCGGATGCCGCAGGCCACCCCTGCGGCATCCGCCCTTCCGCCATTGCGCAAGGAGGCGGCCTGGCGCCGCCGCGACCGGATGTGGGGCTACGTCTTCGTCGGGCCGCAGCTCATCGGCATGGGACTGTTCGTCGTGCTGCCGTTCGCCGCGAGCCTCGTGCTGGCGTTCGCGAGCTGGGACGGCCTCGGCGAGCTGAGCTGGGTCGGCTTCGACAACTTCGTCGACCAGCTGCAGGACCCGCTGCTGGGGCGCTCGATCCTGAACACCCTGCTGATCGCCCTGATCACCGTGCCGATCGGCCTCGGCCTGGCGGTGGTCGTCGCCGTCGCCCTGGAGCGTCTGAAGACCCGTGCCCTCTACCTGGTGCTGTTCTTCTCGCCGGTGGTGACCGCCACGGTCGCCATCGCGATGATCTGGCAGCAGATGTTCCGCGTGGACGGGGTGCTCTCCACCACCATCGCGAAGATCTTCCACATCGATCCGCCGAACTGGCTGCAGGACCCGCGGCTCGCGCTGCTGGCCGTCTGCATCGTGACCATCTGGTCGTCGCTCGGCCTGAACGTCGTGATCTTCCTGGCCGGCCTGCAGAACATCTCGCCCTCGGTGATCGAGGCCGCGCGCATCGACGGCGCCGGCGCAGTGCGCCTGCTGGTCAGCATCCGCCTCCCCCTGCTCTCCCCGATCGTGTTCTTCTCGTCGGTGATCGCGTTCATCTCGTCGCTGCAGACGTTCGACATCGTCTACGTGCTGGTCTCCGGCGGCGGACCCGACAACGCCACCCGCACGATCGTCTATCACATCTACGACCTCGGCTTCGGGCGCTTCGAGTTCGGCCCGTCGAGCGCGGCGAGCATCATCCTGCTGGTCCTGACGCTCATCATCACGGCGATCCAGTTCGCCGCCCAGAAGAAGTTCGTGCACTACGAGGACGATCCCGCATGAGCGCCACCGCCACTCCCCGCCTGACCGACGGAGGCCGCGCACCCGCGACCGACTCGACGATCGCCATCGTCGCGCCCGGATCGAAGCCGCGTCGCCCCGGCGGCGCCGGCCGCCGCCGCGCCGGGGCGGTTGTGCTGCACGTGCTGCTGATCCTCGCGGGCATCTCCATGGTGTTCCCGTTCATCTGGATGCTGCTGACCTCGCTGAAGACGCTGCCGCAGCTGCTGCAGAATCCGCTCGAGTTCCTGCCCAACCCCTGGACGGTCAAGAACTACACGGATGCCTGGGAGGCCGTGCCCTTCGGGCAGGCGTATCTGAACAGTGCGTACATCACGCTGCTCGTCGTGGTCGGCACGCTCATCACGGCGTCGATGGCAGGCTACGCGTTCGCGCGCATCAAGTTCAGGGGCAGCAGGGTGCTGTTCATCGTGTTCCTCGCGACGCAGATGATCCCCGCCCAGGTGACGCTGATCCCGTTCTACCTGCTCATGTCGAACCTGGGCTGGGTCGACTCGCACCTGGCGCTGATCGTGCCCGGGATGATCGCGAACCCGTTCGCGGTGTTCCTCATGCGCCAGTTCGTGCTGTCGCTGCCGAAGGAGCTCGAGGAGGCCGCGCTCGTGGACGGCGCCGGTCGTCTGCGCATCTTCTTCAGCGTGGTGCTGCCGAACCTGCGCCCCGGCCTGGCGGCACTGGCGATCATCACCTCGCTGGGTGTCTGGAACGCCTTCCTGTTCCCGCTCGTGCTGCTGAACTCGCCCGACCTGTTCACGGTCCCGCTGCTGCTCACCTCGTTCGAGAGCCAGCATGGGTCGATCAACTACGGCATGGTGATGGCGGCATCCGCGATCGCGACGGTACCGATGCTGATCGTGTTCGTGATCGGGCAGCGCAAGATCCTCAACAGCATGGCGGCGTCGGGGCTGGGAGGTCGGTGATGGCGGATGCTGTGACGGATGCCGCTGAGCTCGCCGCCCTCGCCGGGCGCCACCTCGACCTGGTGACCGCGCCGTTCACCCTGCCGCGCTCCCGCGTGCTGGTGTTCCGGGCAGAGGACGGCGAGGGCGTGCGCGTGCACACCTCCGAGTACGAGAAGCGGCTCAGCGCCTGCCGGGTGCTGGATGCGGTCGTCGTGACGGATGCCGCCGGGCAGGCGCTCCCGGTGACCGACGTGCTTCCGCACCGCATCGCCTTCGGACGGATCCCCGGCGATGCGTCGGCCACGCTGACCTTCGACGGCTCCGGTGCGCTGAGCATCGCCGGCGTCGAAGGCGTGCGCGTCACGCTGAATCATCCGGATGGCCGGGAGGAGCAGCATCCGCTCTCCGGAACGGGGATCCGCATCCGCGTGGCCCCCGACCGCTCCGTCACCGTCGAAGCCGGCGATCACCCGGCCGCGCTCGCCGCCTGCGAGCGGGAGTGGCTGGACTGGTTCGCGAACTGCCCGCGGGTGCGTGACGACCTGCAGCAGATGGCGGCCTTCTGCTGGTGGGTGCTCGGCGCGAACATCGTCGAACTCCCCTCGCTGGGCGATGCCCGTGCGGTGGTGCCGTCGAAGATCGGCTACGTGGGTCTGTGGCAGTGGGACGCCTACTTCATCGCCGTCGGCCTCCGGCACGGCGACCCGGAGCTCGCTCGCGAGCAGCTCGAGATCGCGTTCCGCTTCCCGAGCTCCGACGGCCAGCTGCCCGACGTGGTGCACGAGCAGGGGATCCTGGCCACCAGCGACGATCTGCCCGAGAGCGACCGGGCCAACCTGCGGCGGGCGGGCTCGCAGATCGCCGATCCCTCCAAGCCGGTCCCGCTGACCAAGCCGCCGCTGGCGGCCTGGGCGCTGCGCAAGGTGCTCGAGGCCGAGGACTCCCCGGAGTGGGCCCGCGAGCAGCTGCAGCGCGTGATCCGCTCCCAGGACTGGTGGTTCGCCGGCTCCGATCTGGACGGCGACGGGATGCCGGAGTACGGGCATCCGTACTCCTCCGGTCTGGACGACAGTCCGATCTTCGACGGCCCGATCCCCACGGCCGCCCCCGATCTCGGCGCGTACCTCGTGTGCCAGGACCGCGAGATCGCAGGCCTGCTGGGACGGTACGAGCCCGATGCGGAGACGACGCGCTTCCTCGAGCGCGCCGAGCGCACGCAGGGACTGCTGGACGAGATGTGGGATGCCGCGACCGGACGCTTCCTCGCTCGGGGCGCAGGGGAGCAGATCCGCTCCGACACGGTCGTCGGCCTGATGCCGCTGCGCACCGGGACGCTGCAGCCGGGTATCCGCGACGCGCTCCGCGCCGCCGTCGATGATCCTGCGCGCTACGCACTGGAGTGGGGACTGCCGACGGTCGCAGCATCCGATCCCGACTTCTCGCCGGAGCGCATGTGGCGCGGTCCGATCTGGATCAACACCAGCGCTCTCGTCGCTGAGGGCCTCGAGGCGTCCGGGTATCCGGAACGGGCGCGCGAGCTGCGCGAGCAGACCGTGCGCCTCGTCGTGCACGGCGGCGGACCGCACGAGTACTACAACCCGCACACCGGCATGAAGGCCGAGCGCGCGACCACCGCCTTCGGCTGGTCGGCGGCGCTGTTCATCGACCTCGCCGTCGCGCTCAGCTGACCCGGCCCGCGGTCCGGCTCCACTCCGGGGGCCGACACGCCAGATCACGGACGTTTCCCGCGAAACCGTCCGACATCTGGCGCGTCGGCCCCCTTTCCGTGCGCGCCCGGCTCGGGCGTCCATCCTGGTGTTATCGTCACCATCCGTGTACTGTATTCAATATCCAATTTGGTGTGTGACGAGGAGGTCATGATGAAGCGACGCGGTATGTGGGCTGCCGCCGTCACGGCGACGGCAGCGCTGGCCCTGTCTGGCTGCGCTTTCGGCGGTGGTGCGCCGGCCGGCGCGGGCGGCGATCTGAAGAAGGACGGGGCCGCCACCGGCGAGATCACCATCTGGTCGTGGGATGTCGCGGCCACCGCGCTCAAGCGGCTCGGGGCGGACTACGAGAAGGCCCACAAGGGCACCAAGATCACCGTCGTCGACATCGGCTACGACAACGCGTACGACAAGATCTCCGTCGGACTGCAGGCCGGCACGGGCCTGCCTGACGTCATCACGCTCGAGACCGACAAGAACCAGAGCTACATCACGCAGTTCCCGAAGGGCTTCACCGACCTCACGCCGGTGCTCGGCGACGAGAAGGCGGACTTCGACCCGTTCAAGTGGGACACCGGCACCGACAAGGACGGCGCGCTGCGCATGGCGCCGTGGGACTCCGGCACGGTCGGCCTGTTCTACCGCACCGACTACTTCGAGGCCGCGGGCATCGACCCGGCATCCGTGAAGACCTGGGACGATCTCGTCGCCGCAGGCGAGACCATCAAGGCGAAGACCGGCCACACGCTGCTCACCGCCGATCTGTCCTCGGGCGGACCGTTCTCGATGATGCTGCAGCAGCAGGGTCAGGGGCTGTTCGACGAGAACGGCGACATCGCCGTCAGCAGCCCCGCGGCCGTGCAGACCCTCGCGCTTCTGCAGACCATGCAGCAGAAGGGCCTGATCAAGAACGCCAAGGGCTGGGATGCCAGTGTCACCAGCGCCAAGGACGGCGACTCCGCCGTCACGCCCGAGGCGGTCTGGTGGATCGGCACCCTCGAGGGCGAGGCGCCCGAGCTGTCCGGGAAGTACGCCGTGCGCGACCTGCCGGTCTTCGCCGACGGCGGTGCCCCCACGTCCAACAACGGCGGATCCGGCATGGCGATCCCCGCGCAGGCGAAGAACCCGCAGCTCGCGGCCGACTTCATGGCGTTCGTGCTCGCGAACACCGACAACCAGGCGAGCATGATGAAGGACGAGGGCCTGTTCCCAGCGTACCTGCCGGCGCTGAAGTCCGACTACTTCCAGCAGTCCAGCGACTACTTCAGCGGCCAGAAGGTGTTCCAGACGTTCGCCGAACTGACGCCGAAGATCCCCTCGATCACGTTCACATCCGACCAGTCGGTCGCCGCCGATGCGGTGTCCAACGCGGTCGCGGCAGCCGTGCTGAACGGCGAGGACCCCAAGAAGGCGCTCGACGACGCGGCGAAGCAGATCGCGAACTCGACCGGTCGGAAGATCGCCGGCTGACATGTCCCTCGACAGCACCACCCGGGGTCGCGGCGCACGCCGTCGCGGCCCCGGCGCCGGGCCGGATGCCGGTGCCATGGATGCCGCGGCATCCGCCGCCGCGGCATCCGCGCCCGCAGCATCCGGAGTCCCGACCGCTTCACGATCCGGGCGGCGCTTCGCCAACCGGATGCAGCGCCCCGGCATGTGGTTCGCGCTGCCGGCGGCGGCGCTGCTGCTGATCTTCTTCGCGTATCCGCTCGCCGTCTCGCTGCTGCAGAGCTTCTTCAAGACCTCCGGCGGCGTCTCGACATTCGTCGGCTTCGACCAGTACGCGCGGATGCTGCGCGACCCGCTCATCCTGAAGAGCCTGGGCAACGCCCTGCTGATCCTGGTGGTGCAGGTCCCGATCATGATCGCGCTCGCGGTGGGGCTGGCGTATCTGCTCAACCGGGCCTGGCTGCGCTTCCGCTCCGGCTTCCGCCTGATCACCTTCCTGCCGGCGATCACCACACTCGTGGCGTACTCGGTGGTGTTCCGCGTGATCATGACCACCGACGGCGGTCTGCTCAACCAGGCGCTCGCCGTGTTCGGGGTGGCGCCCATCGACTGGCTCAACAACGAGCTATGGGCGCGTGTGGCCGTGATCGCCTCGATCACCTGGCGCTGGACGGGCTACAACATGGTCATCATCCTGGCGGGCCTGCAGGCCATCCCGCAGGAGCTGTACGAGGCCGCCCGGATCGACGGCGCAGGCCGATGGCAGACCTTCTGGCACGTGGTCGTCCCGCAGCTGCGGCCGGTGCTGATCTTCACGAGCGTGACGTCCACCATCGGGGCGCTGCAGCTGTTCGACGAGAACTTCATCCTGACCGGTGGCGGTCCCAACAACGCCACGCTCACCCCCGTGCTGTACCTGTACAAGATCGGGTTCCAGCAGTTCGACTTCGGCTACGCCAGCGCGATCGCCTGGATGCTCGTCATCCTCACCGCGATCATCGCCGCCGTGCAGTTCCGCATCATGAGGGAGAAGCCGTGAGCACGCAGCTGATCACCACCGGCCGGGCTCCGCGCACCGGCGCACCCGCGCGCAGCGGCGAGCCGCTCGCGAGGAAGATGATCCTGCGCGGACCCGTGTACCTGCTCCTGGCCGGAGCGGGCATCCTCGCCCTGGTGCCGTTCCTGTGGATGGTCATCGCCTCCACGCACAAGACCTCCGACCTGTTCGTCACGCCGCTCCCGCTGCTGCCCGGCGGCGAGTTCTGGCAGAACCTGGGCCGTCTGCAGGAGAGCGTCGGCTTCGGCCAGGTGATGCTCAACAGCGTGCTGGTCGCCGTCATCTACACGCTGTTCAGCACGATCGTCAGCGTGATGTGCGGCTACGGCCTCGCCACGTACCGGTTCCGCGGTCGCGGGGTGCTGCTCGGCGTGATCCTCGTCACGATGATGATCCCGATGCAGGTGCTGCTGGTGCCGCTGTTCCAGATGATGGCGAGCGTCGGCTGGATCGACTCCTACCAGGCGCTGATCGTGCCGTTCCTGGCGAACGCCTTCGGCATCTTCCTGATGCGCCAGGGATTCCTCGACTTCCCGACCACCCTCATCGAGGCGGCCCGGATCGACGGGGCATCCGAGCTGCGCACCTTCTACCGGATCGTGCTGCCGGTCGCGCGGCCGCAGATCGCGGCGCTGATCATCTACACGTTCATCAGCCAGTGGAACTCCTTCATCTGGCCGCTGCTCATGCTGAACACCGAGGACAAGTACACGATCCCGGTGGCTCTGAACACCATGATCGGCCTGAGCCGGGTCGACTACTCGGGTCTGATGCTGGGCTCTCTGCTGGCCACACTGCCGCTGCTCGTGCTGTTCCTGGTGTTCCAGAAGCAGTTCGTCGCGGGTCTGCTGGGCGGCGCGGTCAAGGGCTGAGAACTGCGCAGGGGGCGGATTCCGTTCGGCATCCGCCCCCTGCGTCGTCCGCGTCAGGCGGAGAAGTAGGCGCTGGAGGAGTTCTCCAGGATGCGGCGCATGCCGTGCATCCAGTTGGCCTTGAGTGCCTCGACGGCTGCCGGCACGTCGCCGGCGGCGAGGGCGTGCGCGATCGCGGCGTGCTCGGCGGCCACGCGGTCGACCTTGACGTCATCGGCGACCAGCAGCGCCTCGTAGCGGTGGAACGAACCGCGCACGCTCTCGATCACGTCGATCAGCCGCTTGTTGGGGCACACCGACAGCATCAGCGCGTGCCACTCGTCGTCCTTGGTCATCACGAGCGCGTGCTCGACGTGCTCGTCGGTGAACGCCTCGGCCATCTCGACCAGCTGCGCGCCGACGCGGCGCAGGTCCTCGACGGGGGAGAGCTCGAGCGCGAGACTCTCGAGGGTCGCCATGACGGGGGCGAGGTCCTCGAACTCGCCGGCGCTGAGCGGCACGAAGCGGAAGCCCTTGCCGTTCTCGCTGGTGATCTGTCCTTCGGACTCGAGGGCGATCAGCGCTTCGCGCAGGGGGGTGCGACTGACTCCGAGCTCCCCGGCCAGCTGCACCTCGTTGATGCTCTCGCCCGGGCTGACCAGGCCGGTGCGCATTCGCGCGAGGAGCTCCTCGCGTACCTGTGAGCGGAGATTCTTGCGCTCGATCGCCATGTTGTGGCCCCTTCCCCTGCGTCAGCTTAGAGCTTGACCCGATCCATCGTTCGGCATACGCTTGCTGTATACAGAATACATTGAACAGTGATTCTGGCGAAGCATCTCAGAGAGGAGTCCTCGTGACCCAGCACCGCGACGACGAGCGCATCCGGGAGGTTCGGATCGATGCTCTCGCCTATGGCGGCGACTACAACCCCGACCAGTGGTCGGAGGAGACGTGGCACGAGGACATCCGCCTCATGAAGGAGGCCGGGGTCACCATGGTGAGCCTGCCGATCTTCAGCTGGCCTCAGCTCGAGCCCGAGCCCGGCGTGTACGACTGGGGCTGGCTCGACCGCATCATCGACCTGCTGCACGAGGCCGGCATCCGCATCGACCTCGCGACCGCGACCGCGACCCCGCCGTCGTGGCTGCTGCGCGCCCATCCTGAGATGGGCCCCTCCGACTCCGAGGGGCATCGGCTCGAGTTCGGCTCGCGCCAGACCTACTGCCCGTCCTCGCCGATCTGGCGTGAGAACGTCGCGCGCATGACCCGCGCCATGGCCGAGCGCTACGGCGAGCATCCGGGTCTTGCCATGTGGCACATCTCCAACGAGTACGGCGACCACGTCTCCCGCTGCTGGTGCCCCGAGTCGGCCCGCCACTTCCGCCGCTGGCTGCGGGACCGCTACGGCGACCTCGACGGCCTCAACGAGGCCTGGGGCGTGAACGTCTGGGGTCAGCGCTACACGTCGTGGGAGCACATCGAGACGCCGAAGAAGGCACCCGGCCCGATCACCCCGACCCAGCTGCTGGACTTCGAGAGGTTCTCGTCGGACGCCATGCTCGAGCTCTTCCAGGTCGAGATCGACGTGCTCCGCGAGGTCACCCCGGGCATCGCCGTGACGACCAACTTCATGAGCATGTTCCGCGACCTGGACTACTGGGACTTCGCCGAGCGCGAGGACATCGTCACCGACGACGCCTACCCGGAGCCCGCCGACCCGACCTCGCACGTGGGCGCCGCCCTCAACTACGGGCTGATGCGCTCGCTCAAGGGCGGCCGCCCCTGGCTGCTGCTGGAGTCGTCGGCGAGCGCCACCAGCTGGCGTGACGTCAACGTGCCGAAGGCCCCGGGGAAGATCCGCGTGGAGAGCCTGCAGACCGTCGCGCACGGCTCGGACGGCGTGATGTTCTTCCAGTGGCGCCAGGCCAAGTACGGCCAGGAGAAGTTCCACTCCTCGATGCTCGGCCACCGCGGCGAGCGGTCGCGCAGCTACCAGGAGACCAAGGCGCTCGGCAACGAGCTGCGCCTGCTGGAGCCCGTGCGCGGCACCCGCGTGCGCTCGCGCGTCGCGCTGGTCGTGGACTGGGACTCCTGGTGGGGATCGAGCGCGATCGAGTCGCTGCCGTCCCAGCGCCTGCAGTGGGCCCAGCAGGCCCGCGCCTGGCATCGTGCGCTCCATACGCTCGGGCATCCGGTCGACGCGGTGCGCGCCACCGGCCCGTTCGACCGCTACGACGTGGTCGTCGTCCCCAACCTCTACATCGCCGACGAGGCCCAGGCGCTGGCGCTGTGCGCCTTCGTCGAGAACGGCGGCCACCTGGTGGTCGGCCCGTTCTCGGGTGTGGTGGACGCCACCGAGAAGGTGCACGACGGCGGCGCCCCCGGCCCGCTGCGCGATCTGCTCGGCATCGAGGTCGACGAGCAGTGGCCGATCGCGGACGGACTTCTCGAGCGCATCGCCTACGGCGAGGACCTGCTCGACGTGCCCAGCTGGGCGGAGTGGATCGACGCGGACGCCGACGTCGAGGTGCGCGGATGCTACGCCTCGGGCGTGCTCTCCGGTCGCGCCGCCGTCACCCGGCGCGCCGTCGGCGCAGGCTCGGCCTGGTACGTCAGCGCGATGCTCACGCACGAGGGGATGCTGCCGGTCTTCCGCGACATCCTGCGCAGTTCGGGCCTGCCCGCACGGGACGTCGTGAACGTCGACGCCGAGGCGGTCACCCGCACGGACGGCCGCACCGACTACACGTTCCTGCTCAACCACGGCTCATCGCCCCTCGCGTTCGAGCTGCCGGCATCCGGAACCGATCTGCTCACCGGCACCGATCTGCTCAGCGGGGCGGATGCCTCGGGCACCGTCGAGCTCGGCGCCTACGGCGCCGCGGTGATCGCGTCCCCGCACGCGGAGGCGATCCCGTTCCTCTCCCTGACCGACCCCACCGACCCCACCGAATGAAGGATGTCGTGACCGAAGCATTCGTCCACCCGTACATTCCCAACACGGCGCCGGCCGTGAAGCAGGCCATGCTCGACGCCGTCGGCGCGGAATCCGTCGAGGACTTCTACGCCGACGTCCCCGAGGACCTGCGCCTGCGCCGGCTGCTCGACGTGCCGGCGCCGCTGCCGGCCGAGCAGGACCTCGCGCGCCATGTGAAGGGCATCCTCGCTGCGAACCGCAGCACCGAGGAGCGGCTCAGCTTCCTCGGGGCGGGCACCTACAACCACTACGTGCCCGCCGTCGTCGACGAGGTCATCCGCCGCAGTGAGTTCCTCACCGCCTACGCGGGCGAGCCCTACGAGGACCACGGCCGGTTCCAGGCTCTGTTCGAGTACCAGTCGCTCATGGCCGAGCTGCTGGCGATGGACGTCGTGAACGTCCCCACCTACGACGGCTATCAGGCCACGGCGACGGGGCTCGCCATGGCCGGCCGCATGACCGGCCGCCGCCGCGTGCTCGCGCTCAGCGACGTGCTGCCGGAGAAGCTGTCCAAGGTCGTCGACTACGTCCGTGCGAACCTCGAGGTCGAGACGGTCGCCACGGCCGGCGGCGTCGCCGACCTCGACGCGCTCGCCGCCGCGCTGGGCGACGACGTCGCCGCGGTGTGGATCGAGACGCCGAGCTTCACCGGCGCGGTCGAGACGCGACTGCGCGAGATCTCCGAAGCCGCCCACGCGGCCGGGGCGGTCGTCGTGGTCGGCACCGACCCCGTCGGCTACGGCGTGCTCACCCCGCCAGCGATGCACGGCGCGGACATCGTCACCGGCGACATCCAGTCGTTGGGTCTGCACCAGTGGTTCGGCGGCGCACACGCCGGGTTCATCGCGGTGCACGACGACCCGCGGTTCGTTATGGAGATGCCGTCCCGGCTGTTCGGGCTGGAGTCCACCGACGTCCCCGGCGAGTACGGCTTCGGCGATGTCGCCTACGACCGCACGTCGTTCGCGCATCGCGAGGACGGCAAGGAGTGGGTCGGCACCGCGGCAGCGCTGTGGGGGATCGCCGCGGGCGTGTACCTGTCCCTGATGGGCCCCGAGGGCATGCGCGAGCACGGTGAGCTGCTGCTCGCCCGCACCCGGTACGCCCAGCAGCGCCTGGCGTCGATCCCCGGCATCCGCCTGGGCGATGACGCCCTGCACCTGCGGGAGTTCACCATCCACCTCGACGGCATCCCGGCGCGCGACGCCGTCGCCGCGCTGCGGCGCGAGGGCATCGAGCCCGGCGTCGTCGTCGACGAGCGCACCCTGCTCGTCTGCGTCACCGACGTCACCTCCGCATCCGACATCGACCGGCTCGCCGACGCACTCGCCGCCGTCGTCTCCCCGGCATCCGACATCACGAAGGAGCAGGTCGCATGAGCCTCCCCATCGCCCCCAAGACCAGCCCGCGCCGCTTCCAGCAGGCCAGCTGGGACGAGCCGATCGTCTTCGAGCTGTCCACCCCGGGTGAGCGCGGCATCGCGATCACCCCGGTGGAGCCCGCCGTCCGAGAGGCCGTGGGCGATGTGGTCGCCGACCTCCCCGAGGGCATGCGTCGTCCGCAGCCGCCGGCACTGCCCGAGATCGCGCAGATGCGCGTGCTGAAGCACTACCTGCGCCTCTCCCAGGAGAACCTCGGCTCCGACCTGAACGTCGACATCGGGCAGGGCACCTGCACGATCAAGTACTCCCCGAAGATCAACGACCAGCTCATCGAGGTGCCGCAGCTGCGCGCGATCCACCCCGCGCAGGACCCTGCTGACACGCAGGGCGCACTGGAGATGATCTGGCGGCTCGAGAAGCTGATGGCCGAGATCTCCGGTATGGACGCCGTCTCGCTGGCCTCGCCGGGCGGCTCCGCCGGCATCTGGACGAACATCGCCATGATCCGCGCGTACCACGAGTCCCGCGGCGAGGGCGAGCAGCGCGACGAAGTCATCACCACGATCTTCAGCCACCCCTCCAACGCGGCGGCGGCGAAGGTCGCCGGGTACAAGGTCGTCACGGTGTATCCGGATGCCGACGGCTACCCCGACCTGGGAGCGCTGAAGGCGGCGCTGTCCGAGCGCACCGCGGCCATCATGGTCACCAACCCCGAGGACACCGGCATCTACAACCCCGCCATCAAGGAGTGGGTCGACGCCGCGCACGAGGTCGGTGCGCTGGCCTCCTACGACCAGGCCAACGCCGCAGGCATCCTGGGCATCACGCGCGCCCGCGACGCCGGATTCGACGTGTGCCAGTTCAACCTGCACAAGACCTTCTCGGCCCCGCACGGCTGCGGCGGACCCGGCGCGGCCGCCAACGCGGTCAGCGAGGCGCTCGCCCCGTTCCTGCCCGGCCCGCGCGTCGAGCAGGTCGAAGGCCGGTTCGTGGTCCGCGAGCCTGGCGAGCTGTCGATCGGGCACGTGGCCCCCGCACACGGCGTGATCCTGCACGTGGTGCGCGCCTACGCCTGGATCATGTCGCTGGGCGCGGAGGGCATGCTGTCGGCCTCGCAGATCGCGGTGCTGAACAACAACTACCTGCTGAAGCGAGTGCTCGAGATCCGCGGGGCATCCGCTCCGTACGCCGTCGGACGCCGCCGCATCGAGCAGGTGCGCTACTCGTGGCAGGAGCTCTTCGAGGAGACCGGCATCACGTCCGAGGAGATCGGCGTCCGCATGGCGGACTACGGCTTCCACTACTGGACCAGCCACCACCCGTACATCGTGCCGCAGCCGTTCACGCTGGAGCCGACGGAGTGCTACTCCAAGGCCGAGCTCGACGAGTACGTCGCCGCGCTCGCCCAGGTCGCGCAGGAGGCGCGCGAGAACCCCGAGCTCGTGCGCACCGCGCCGCACAACCAGACCGTGCACCACACCCACCACGACGATCTCGACGATCCGGAGCGCTGGGCCATCACCTGGCGCGCATACCAGCGCAAGTACTTCGGCGTGGTGCGTGCGGATGCCGTGCACGAGCCCGCGATGTCGACGGTGGCCTGAACGTCGTGATCGGACTGGTCGTCAACCCTGTCGCCGGAGTCGGCGGGCCCGCGGGCCTGGCCGGCTCCGACGGCGCGGACGTGCAGCGCCTCGCGGCTTCGCGCGGCGCGCACTCGCGTGCACAGGAGCGGGCGACCATCGCACTGCGGGTGCTGGCATCCCGGCATCCGTCGCTGGTCGTCGGGACCGCGGCCGGGGCGATGGGGGCGGATGCCGTGCGCGCCGCCGGGCTGGAGCCCTGGGTCGTGTACGCGGCATCCGAGGCCTCCTGTCCGTCTCCGGAAACAGGAGGATCGTCGGAAGCAGGAGACTCCAGCGTGGATCGTCCTGTTCTCGACGATCCTCCTGTTCTCGGGCGAGGTCTGACGCAGGCATCCGACACCTCCGCGGCCGTCGCCGCGCTCGCCGCAGCCGGCGTGACCCTGATCCTGGTGGCGGGAGGCGACGGCACCCTCCGCGATGCCGTGGCGGGGCTGGCTGACCTGGCCGCCACAACTCCGGAGAAGCATCCGGATTCCGGCTCCCAGAGGCGCTCGGCCGTCGATTCCGGCACGCATCTCCGGAGTTCTGTCCCCCCGCCGGCCGTGCTCGGCATCCCCTCCGGCGTGAAGATGTACTCCCCGGTGTTCGCGGTCAGTCCGCGTGCGGCCGGCGCGCTCGCCGCCGAGTGGATCGACGGCGCGCTGCCGACCGCCGAGCGGGAGGTGCTCGACGTCGACGAGCAGGCCATGCGGCATGCCCGCGTGGAGCCCGTGCTGTACGGCATGCTGCGCGTGCCCTTCCGCGTCGGACGCACCCAGTCGCGCAAGGCCGCGACCCCCGCATCCGAGGCGGACGCCGTCGTCGCCGCCGCACGCGGCGTCGTGAAGCGGATGCTGCCCGGCACCCGCTACCTGCTGGGCCCGGGCAGCACGACGGCCGAGGTCGCCCGGCAGCTCGGCATCCGCAAATCCCCGCTGGGCGTGGACGTGGTGCTCGACGGACAGCGGGTGCTCACCTCCGCGAGCGAGGAGCAGCTGCTCGCCGAGGTCGCGCTGGGGCCCGCACAGGCCGTGGTCACCGTGATCGGCGGACAGGGGTTCCTGCTCGGGCGCGGCAACCAGCAGCTCTCGGCATCCGTCATCCGCGCCCTCGGCGACGACCCGCTGCTCGTCGTCGCCCCCGAGCAGAAGCTCATCGACCTGCACGGCCGGCCGCTGATCGTCGAGACCGGCGACGCCGAGCTCGACGCCCGCCTGGCCGGGCACATCCGCATCGTCACCGGGCCCGGCACGAGCAGCCTGTACGCTGTCGCCGCGCCCGACCTCGCCCTCTGAGCCACAACCCGACTCCCTGGAAGGATCCATCATGCGTCTCGAGAACAAGAAGGCCATCGTCACCGGCGGTGCGGGCGGCATCGGCCGCGCCACCTCCCTCGCCTTCGCGGCGGAGGGCGCCTCGGTCGCCGTCGTCGACCTGAACGCCGAGGCCGCCGAGGCCGTGGCCGAGGAGATCCGTGCCGCGGGCGGCAACGCCATCGCGATCGGCGCCGACGTCTCCAGCGAGGACGACATCATCCGCGTGGTCGCCACCGCGAACGAGGCGTTCGACGGCATCGACGTGGTCTTCAACAATGCGGGCATCATCCGCCGCACCACCGCCGTGGAGACCACGGTCGAGGAGTGGGACCGGGTGTTCGGCGTGAACGTGCGCGCCATCTTCCTGATGTGCAAGCACGTCGTGCCGGTGATGAAGGCGAACGGCGGCGGCTCCATCGTGAACACCGGTTCCGGGTGGGGACTCAAAGGCGGCGGTCAGGCGATCTCGTACTGCGCCTCCAAGGGCGCGGTCGTGAACATGACCCGCGCGCTGGCGATCGACCACGGCCCCGACGGCATCCGCGTCAACTCGGTCAACCCCGGGGACGTCGACACCGGGATGCTGCGCGACGAGGCCAAGCAGCTCGGCCAGGATCAGGCGGGCTTCCTCGCCGAGGCCGCCGAGCGCCCGCTGAACCGGATGGGCCAGCCGAGCGAGATCGCCGCCGCCGTGGTGTGGCTCGCGAGCGACGATGCGTCGTACGTGACAGGCTCCGCGCTCGTCGTGGACGGCGGCGGCATCGCCTGACGCGCGCCCGGCTCAGCATCCGGCTTCCGGGCGTGCCCCGTTCAGGAGGGGCGGATGCTGAGCACTGTCGTGCGCTGTCCGCCGATCTCGTACCGCACCGGCATGCCCGGATGGGCGAGGGCGAACCAGAAGGTTGCGCCCGGTTCGCCCGCGGACGGCTGCGTGTCATAGCGCAGGCACTCCAGGCTTCCCAGCGGTAGGGCAATGACCTCAGACGAGACCTGCGTGCTGTCGGCGGGGAAGGCCGCATGCTCCTGCAGCTCCCGCCAGGTGACGCGCCGAGCCGTCATCTCATCGGGGGCGTCCGCCCGCCACTGTTCGAGGGTCGCGCCGTCATCGTCACCGTCACGGAAGCGATTCAGGCGTTCATGGCTCCCGCCGTCTGCGGACTCCACGAGCAGCCGGATCACCTTACCGCCACGACTGGAGGCACGGATCTCGGCCGCGGTGAACGGCGTCGGCAGCAGGCCGGGGCCGAGCAGATGATCGTCCGTTTCGGTCATGTCGGTATTCTGCCGTGCGCGGTAGCCTGAGCGCATCGGAGCGAGGAGGCTGCCATGACGGTTCCCGAGATCAACTACTGGGCTGTGCTGATCGCCACGGTGTCGAGCATGATCGTGGGCGCGATCTGGTACGCGCGAGGCGTGATGGGCACGCGCTGGGCGGCGCTCGCGCACGTCGACCTGGACAGGCCGTCGCGCGGACCGCTGTGGCCGATGATCACGACGGTGATCGTGAGCTTCATCACCGCGTGGGTGCTGGCCGGCGCCGCCACCATCGCCCAGAACTTCTACACCGGCTCGTACTTCTGGGCCTCGCTCGTCACGGCGGTCACGCTGTGGGCCGGATTCACGGCGGCGCGCTTCATCACGCACGACGCCTTCGAGGGCCGCTCGACGAAGCTGACCACGCTGAACATCGCGCATGAGCTCGTCACGGTCGTCGTGATGGCGATCATCATCGGCGTCTGGCCGCCCGCCGGCATCTGACCCGGTCACTGCTTCTGGGACGGGTCGGCGCTCGTGTCCCAACAGGTGCGGGCGCGGATGCCCGGGACTGGCAGGTTCTGGGACCGGCCGCGTGTCGTGTTCCAGAAATGACGGGTGCGGATGCCGGGGAGCCGCGCTTTCTGAGACAAGCTGCGACCGGCGTCTCAGAACGGACGGTGCGCGAAATGCAGAAGGCGGATGCCGGGCACGGGCCCGGCATCCGCCTGAGAGTGTCTGCGAGCGTTACGCCGCAACGGCCGCCACGGCGGCGATCGCGCTGGTGAAGAAGCCCAGTCCGTCGACGCCGGAGCGCATGGCATCCGCGGTGTCGGGACCGAAGCCGGGCTCGGTGGCGTGCTCGGGGTGCGGCATGAGGCCGACCACGTTGCCGCGCTCGTTCGTGAGGCCGGCGATGTCGCGCAGCGACCCGTTCGGGTTCACGCCCGCGTAGCGGAACGCCACCAGGCCCTCGCCCTCGAGGTGGTCGAGCGTGTCATCCGCCGCGATGTAGCCGCCCTCGCCGTTCTTCAGCGGGATGACGATCTCCTGGCCCTGCGTGAACTCGCTGGTCCAGGCGGTGGTGGCGTTCTCGACCGTGAGCTTCTGGTCGCGGCGCACGAAGTGCTGGTGGTCGTTGCGGATCAGGCCGCCGGGCAGCAGGTGCGCCTCGACGAGCATCTGGAAGCCGTTGCAGATGCCGAGGATCGGCATGCCCTTCGCGGCGGCGTCCTTGACCTCGGCCATGATCGGCGAGAGCGCGGCGATCGCGCCGGAGCGCAGGTAGTCGCCGTAGCTGAAGCCACCGGGCAGGACGAGCGCGTCCACGCCCTCGAGGTCGTGCGAGCCGTGCCAGAGGGCGACGGGCTCGGCGCCGGCGATGCGCACCGCGCGCTGCGCGTCCCGATCGTCGAGCGAACCGGGGAAGGTGATGACCCCGATGCGTGCGGTCACTGCGCGACCTCGACGCCCACGACGTCCTCGATCACGGAGTTGGAGAGCACATCCTCGGCCACGCGGCGGGCCTCGGCGAGCAGCTCGTCGGTGACCTCACCGTCGACGGTGAGCTCGAAGCGCTTGCCGATGCGGACCTGGCTGAAGCCCTCGACGCCCAGCCGGGCGAAGGCGCCGGAGACGGCCTTCCCCTGCGGGTCGAGCAGTTCGGCCTTGGGCATGACGTCGACGACGATGGTGGGCACGGCTGGCCTCCAGGAACGCGCGGGCGGGAACAGGAAAGAGTCTACCGCCCGCCGACCGGGCTCCCGCCCCGGGGGAGACGGATGCCGAGTGCGGCGGGCGGTAGGAGGGCCCGGGCGGTTTCGCACCCCTCAGTGTTTCCGCCCGGGCCGCAGTCGAGGTTTCCCCAGTCCTCACTCAGCTCACGAGTGACCCCCCAATCGAGAGCAGTCCCTTCCCCAGCAGGCTAGAGTCTTCGCACGGCCTGCGCATCGTGGAGAGCGCATCTGCACCCCACTCTCCAAGGTGCGGGCGCGGGGGAGGGGATGGATGTGAAGCTCAGCAGGCTCGCGGCGACCAGCGGCGTCAGCACCACCACGATCAAGCACTGGATCCGGGTGGGGATCATGCCCGCCGGTCGTCTCAAGAACGCGACCACGGCGGTGTACGAGCAGCGTCATGTCGATCGGGCCCGCCTCATCCTCGTGATGCGCGATGTCTACGGTGCGTCGATCGCGTCGATCCGCTCGCTGACCGAGCTGATCGACACCCCGGGCGTCCTGACGCTGGACGTGATGAACGCCTGTCAGGCGTTCGCGCTCGGCGTCCCGGAGGGCATCGCCGACGACCCCGCGTACGCGGAATTCCGGGAGCGCACCTACGAGCTGATGCGCCGCCGCGACTGGCGCGGCTATCCCGGGGCGGCCGAGCGCGGGCTCACCTTCGCACTCGCCCAGGCATCCGAGGTCGGTCTCGACTACGACGTCGAGGAGCTGATGGAGTACGCCGACGCGCTGGAACCGCTGGCCGGCCGCAATGTCGCGGCGCTCGGTCCCGAGGGCTCGGCCGACGAGGTGGCCAGGCGGATGCTGCTCGCCGTCAACGCCCGCGCACGGCAGCTGGTCGCGGTGAGCAGTCTGGCGCACGCCGCGGCATCCGTCCGCTCGGCGATCGAGGCGGGCAGGGCGCCCGCCGACATCGCGCGGCCGCCCGCGGCGCGCGGCTGACGCATCCGTCAGGAGGAGCGGAAGACCGTGTGCAGGTCGCCGATCACGTCGCGCCCGCCGAGTCCTTCGATCTCGAACAGCACGCTGATCCCGGCAACCGTGTAGCCGAGGCTCTCGATCACGGTGCGGCCGGCGGCGAGCGTGCCGCCGGTGGCCAGCACGTCGTCGATCAGCAGGATCCGGGTGCCGGCCGGGAGGTCGTCGTGCATCTCGATCGTGGCGGTGCCGTACTCGAGGGCGTAGTCGACGGCCGCCGCGGGCTGCGGAAGCTTGCCTGCCTTGCGGATCGGCACGAAGCCGACGCCTGCGGTGATCGCGGCAGCGCCGGCGAGGATGAACCCGCGCGCCTCGACGCCGGCGACCACGTCGAAGGAGCCGGCGAACGGCTCGACGAGCGCCTCGGTCGTGGCGTGCAGCGCCCGCGCATCGGCCAGCAGCGGGGTGATGTCGCGGAACAGGATTCCGGGCTGCGGGTAGTCCGGGATCGAACGGATCAGGGACTCGGCGCGCGCCAGTTCGGGATTCACCCGCCAAGGGTACCGGACCGACCTCGGAGCGACATGCATGGGAGCGCTCCCAGCCAGTCGTGGCATCATAAGAGGATGACCCGATCCTTCCCCGACGACTTCCTGTTCGGCGCCGCGACGGCCGCCTATCAGATCGAGGGCGCGGCCTTCGAGGACGGACGCACCGCGTCCATCTGGGACGCGTTCGCGCGCGTGCCCGGCGCGGTCGTGAACGCCGACAACGGCGACATCGCCTGCGGCCATTACCACCGCTACCGCGGCGATGTGGCGCTCATGAAGGAGCTCGGCCTGCAGACCTACCGGTTCTCCACGTCGTGGTCGCGCGTGCGGCCGGACGGTGGCGCGGTCAACGCGAAGGGCCTCGACTTCTACAGCCGGCTCGTCGACGAGCTGCTCGGCGCCGGCATCGTGCCGTGGCTGACCCTGCACCACTGGGACATGCCGCAGGCGCTCGAGGAGCAGGGCGGCTGGACCGTCCGCGACATCGCGGATCGCTTCACCGAGTACGCGCTCAGCGTGCACGACGCCCTGGGCGACCGCGTGCAGCACTGGACCACCATGAACGAGCCGTGGTGCTCGTCGTTCCTCTCGTACACCGCCGGCGTGCACGCGCCCGGTCGCACCAGCATCCGCGACGGTCTGCTCGCGTCCCACCATCTGCTGCTCGCACACGGCCAGGCTGTGCAGGCGCTGCGCGCGCGCGACGCGGACCTCGACCTCGGGATCACGCTCAACCTCACCGTCGCCGACCCGGCCGATGCCGACGATCCGCTCGACATCGCCGCCGCGCGCCGCATCGACGGACAGTTCAACCGCTGGTTCCTCGATCCGCTCTTCCTCGGGGAGTATCCGAGCGACATCGTCCGCGACATCCGCGCGGTCGACCCCGCCGCGGTCTCCGACTGGCAGGATGCGGTGCATGACGGCGACCTCGCCGTGATCTCCACCCCGCTGGACGCACTGGGCATCAACTACTACCACGGCGAGCTGCTGTCCGGGCATCCGCAGCCGGGCGGCGAGGGCGACCCGCACGAGACGCCGGGCCAGCAGCGGGAGACCGCCTCGCCGTTCCCCTCGCACGAGGACATCCACTGGGTCGAGCGCGGTCTGCCGCGCACCGACATGGGCTGGGAGGTGCAGCCCGACGGCCTCACCCGGCTGCTCCGCCGCGTCGCCGACGAGTACTCCGGCGCCGTTCCGCTGTACGTCACCGAGAACGGCGTCGCATACGACGACGTGGTCGGGAGCGACGGGGAGGTGGCGGATGCCGGCCGTGTCGCGTTCCTGCGCGATCACGTCGCGGCGACGCTGGACGCCATCGAGCAGGGCGTCGACGTGCGCGGCTACTTCTACTGGTCGCTGATGGACAACTACGAGTGGGCCTGGGGCTACGCCAAGCGCTTCGGCATCGTGCGCGTCGACTACGAGACCCAGCGGCGCACCGTCAAGGAGAGCGGACGGGAGTACGCTCGCATCATCGCCGCCCGGGCGATCTGACCCTCAACGGGTCTTCGAAACACCTGGGTCGCTGAGCCTGTCGAAGCGTCGCCCACCCGAAACGAGACGATGATGCCCCGCTCCACGATCGAAGAGGTCGCCGCGCTCGCCGGCGTCTCGCGCTCGACCGTGTCCCGAGTCGTGAACGGCTCCACGGCGGTCAGCCCCGAGGCGCTCGCCGCCGTGCAGACCGCCATCGCCCAGCTGAACTACGCGCCCAACCGTGCCGCCCGCTCCCTCGCCAGCCGGCAGACGTACGCGATCGGGCTGGTGGTCCCCGAGGACACCACGCGCTTCTTCGGCGACCCGTTCCTGGCATCCGTCGTCGCCGGGATCAGCGCGCGCCTGGCGGACTCGGACTACATCCTCAACCTGCTCATCGCCAGCGATGACCCGGGCGGCAAGATGGTGCGCTTCGTGCGCAACGGCGGGGTGGATGCCGCGATCATCGTGTCGCATCACACCAGCGACTCGTTCGTCGGGAGCATCGCCGACGCCGTGCCGGTGGTGTTCGGCGGTCGCCGGTCGAACGCGCAGGACAGCGACATCATCATCGACGTCGACAACGTGGCCGCTGCCCGTGATGCTGTCGCCCATCTGATCGCGCTCGGACGCCGTCGCATCGCGACGATCACGGGCACCATGACCATGTCGGTCAGCATCGACCGGCGAGACGGCTTCCTGGCCGCGCTGGCGGATGCCGGACTCGAGCCCGCAGGCGAGGTCGACGGCGACTTCAGCGAGCAGGGCGGGGCGGATGCCGCCGCGCGTCTTCTCGAGCAGCCCGAGCGTCCGGATGCGATCTTCATCGCCAGCGATCTGATGGCCCGCGGTGCGATCGGCGTGCTGCGCTCGGCCGGGCTGCGCGTCCCGGAGGATGTGGCAGTGATCGGCTTCGACGACTCCGCCCTGGCCGCGGCATCCGATCTGACCAGCGTGCGCCAGCCGATGTTCCATCAGGGCGAGATGCTCGCCGGCATGATCATCGACGTGCTCGCAGGACGACGCCCGGCGCCGCTGACGATCCTGCCGACCGAGCTGGTCGTGCGAGGATCGGCGCCCGCGGTCTGAGCGTCAGGCCGGTCCCGAACGCGACCCGGGCCCGGTCGCGAACGACCGGGCCCGGGTGGAAACGACGGGGAGTGCGTCAGTTCCCGTAGAGAGCGACCACGCCTGCGCGGTCGGTGCTCGTCATCGACAGGTCGTCCGAGGTGCCGTTGCACTGCGGGTAGTGCATGATCGACGAGGAGTCATAGGGCGTGAGCGGACGCCAGTTGTTGTCCTCGAAGCACGTGCCCGACTCGGGACGCGTGTGCTCGTGGCGGAAGCCGAGCGTGTGCCCGAGCTCGTGGCCGAGGATGTTCGTCGGCGTCCAGGAGCCCGACGACCAGATCGAGTCGTCGACGAGGACGTTCATCTGACGATCCGGCGTGCTGGGGAAGAACGCGCGGGCGATGTACTGGGACGTCTGGACCGGCTCGACCGAGAACAGCACTGACTTGTTGCGCGTGGTGCAGTTGCCGTCGGCGCTGCTGACGTAGACGAAGTCGATCGCCGAGGATGCCGACTCCCACAGGGCGGCGCCGCTCTCCATCGCGGCGACGATGTCGTCGTGACGCGCGCCGAACTTGGTGCTCACGCAGTAGGTCAGGTTGCCGACCTGCGCGGCGGACCACTTGTCGTCGACGCCGTTGACGGTGTTGACGATCAGGCCGTCGGTCAGCGAGTCGGACCCGACGAGCCGGTTGTAGAAGGTGCGCAGCTCCCCCTTCCCCGAGATCAGCTCGTCGCCGTTGACGACGTAGCCGCCGTCGATGTCGCGATAGGTCGATGCGGCGAACTCCTGATAGCTCGGGATGCCGGAATCGACGGTGGGCGTCGCCGCGGCGGCGGGGATTGCCGCGCCGAGGCTGAGTGCGGCGGCTGCGGTGGCAGCCAGCGCGATCGTTCTCTTGATTCGCATGGAATGCTCCTTGTGAACTGAGCGATTCCGCCCGCCTGGTCGGCGAACGGACCTCGGATCCGGCCGTTGAGCGTCCTTGCGTCGTGGTCCGACTCCGAAGCCCGCTCAACGTAACGAGCGTTTTTGGACCCTGTCAAGCAACTGGAGAATGGGCCGCGGACATCTGGCGGATGGGTTCCAGGAGGGCGCGTTCGCCTGTCCGTTCGTCATGCAGACACTGTCCATTTGTCATGCATCCGCTGTCCGTTCGTCATGAGGGCCGAACCGCGAGGAGCGCCGGAAGCGAGCGGGCTGCGAAACCCGCCGCGCTCCCGGCGCTCCTCGATGCTCAGCGGCCTGCGGGCCGCGTTCAGCTGTTCTCGCCGACCACCTGGATCAGCTCGCGGGCCTGCCCCGCGATCGCGCTGCGCCACGCGTCGAACGTGGCATCGCTCACTCCGAAGTCCGACTCGAAGTGCTGCATGTCCGGAGTGTGGATGTGCCCCGCCGGAATGGTCAGCCCCATCCGGTCGCGCAGCAGCGTGTTGCGGTAGGCCGACTCGTTCGACAGGTACGAACCGCCGGCGCCGCTGCGGGCGCATGAGTCGGCGGGCGGCGGCGTGGGGGCGACGGACGGCGGGTACACGACCTCGCGCTGGTTCACGCTCGTCACGACGGGCGAGGAGCAGTCGGCGAAGTACGAGTAGTTCGTGTTCCAGACCGCGCCGAAGGCGACGGACTCATCCGGCCAGGTGTCCCCCGGAGGGCGCGGGATGTCGGAGCCGGTGCGCGCCGCGATCATCTGCTCCATGGGCAGGGTCGCAGAGGTCCACTGCGGCGGATCGGTGAGGGTGTCCCCGCCGCCCCAGCGGTCGACGACCTGCGTGTTGCAGCCGATGTTGTCCACCGCGAGCTCCGGCACGCCTCCGATCGTCGTGCACGGGGTGTAGCGGTCGTTGCCGAGAGTGGGGCCGTGGTAACGCCCGTTCCACTGCTCGAGGTTGAACTGCGAGCCGCCGGCCTGGCTCACCGTGATCGATGCGTCGAGCTGCCGCTTGCCGGGGCGCATGAACGGCCCGACGGTGTCCTCGAGGTAGCCGCGCTCGAACTCGGGGTAGCTCACGGGCAGCGTGTAGGCCTCGTAGAAGATGACCGTGCCGTCGGGCTCGGTCGTCGTCGTGCCGTCGATGGACAGGGCCGTCGCTCCGGACGGGTTGCCGTGGCGGATGTTGTTGCCCACGGTGCCGGGCGCGGAGCCGGTCTCGCCTCCGTCGAGGGTGTACGGGTCGAAGCCGCTGACCAGGACGCGCTTGACGTCTCCGGCGGGGAACGAGATGTCGCCCATGCCGCGCGAGGCCCTGTCGAACGCCTCGACCAGCTCTGCGCGCTGCTCGGTGGTCATGGCGAAGCCCGCCTTCCACTGGTGCAGCACCGACATCGCCTCGATGCGCGTCCAGTACAGCGGCCGGTCGTCGCCGGCCGGGAGCACGCCTTCGACCGGGCCCGTCGACTGGGCGCGCTTCACAGCATCCCGCCACAGGTGCGTGCCGAGTCGCTTCACGGTCTCGGTGGCCTTGGCGAGGGACTTCTGGTCGCAGAGCCTGCCCGCGAACGCCGTCGTCCAGTCGCCGAGACCGGCCCCCTCGACCATGGCGCGGGCGAAGGTCCGGTCCGCGGGCCGGGACGGATCCGCAGCATCGGGGAGCACGGCCGTGAGGCGCGACTCCTCGACCGTGATCGGGAGGGCGGCGTCCGTGCATCCGCGAGGAGCGAGGGCGGCGATCGTCGCGCTGACCTCAGGCGCGGCGGGGATCAGTGCCGTCATCGAGCGCGGCCCGGCGTCGTCGGCGGGGGACGCCGTGGCCGCCGATGCGCCCGCGAGGGCGAGTGTGGAGCCGACCGCGAGCACCAGGAGGGCGCTGCCGGTCGTGCGTCGTCTGAACTTCCATGTCGCCGAACTGCGCGGGGCGCGAGCTGGGGAGGGGCGCATGATCATCCTTCCGCGTTGAAGAAACGTTGTTCCTCGACACGGTAGGGATTGTTGAACAAGAAAGCAATGATTGTTCAGCGGATGGATGCGCGGGAGTTCAGGCCTTGCCCATGCGGGTGAAGGCGCCGAGCACGGTGCGCTCGGATGCCATCAGGTAGCGCTCCAGCTCATCGGCCGCCGCCGCGGGGCCTCTCTCAAGCAGGGTCTCCAGCACCGCGCGGTTCTTGCGCACGAAGGGCTCGTGCAGGGCTCGCGGGTCGTCGATCTCGAGGAACACCAGGCGCAGCTCTGCGGCGACGTCGCGGTAGGTGCGGGCCAGCCGGGGGCTGTCGGCCAGGGCGACGATCGCGTCGTGGAAGGCCATGTTGGCGCTGCCCACGCGGCGCCAGTCCTCGGCGGGGAGGTGCTCCTCGGCATCCGCCAGCGATTCCTTCATCAGGCGGACCGCCGGATGCTCGGGCTCGGAGTGGCGCAGTGCCGTGCACTCGATCACGCGGCGGGCGCGGTAGATGTCGATCACGTCGGCGATCGTGGGGGATGCCACCGAGACGCCGCGATGCGGCACGTGCTCGATCAGGCCCTGCTCGGCGAGCACGCGGAACGCCTCGCGCAGCGTGTTGCGCGACACCTCCAGCTGCTCGGCCAGGGTCGACTCGGACAGGCGTGAACCGGGGGCGAAGTCGCCGTCGATGATCCTCTCGCGCAGGATGTCGACGAGCGGGGTGTGCGTGGGCATAGCACCAGGGTAGGGGGAGGGTGCGCGTCATGAAAGATTGTTCAACAATCCGGCCTGATATGTTCTACACTCGGTGTCATCCGACACCCACCAACGACGATGGGACCTCCCCTCATGTCCGAGCAGACACCTCCTGCCCTCTCCGCCGAGGACGAAGCGCGCCTGGCCGCCGCGAAGAAGCGCGTGGGCCGCAGCGCCGTCATCGGCGCCATCTTCCTCATGGCGACCTCCGCCATCGGCCCCGGGTTCATCACCCAGACCGCCACCTTCACCGCGAAGATGGGATCGGCGTTCGCGTTCGCCATCCTGCTCTCGGTGATCATCGACATCTGCGTGCAGCTGAACATCTGGCGCATGATCACCTCGTCCGGCAAGCGCGCCGGTGAACTCGCCAACAGCGCGATCCCCTTCTCCGGCCACGTCATCGCCGTGCTCGTCATCATCGGCGGCCTGGCGTTCAACATCGGCAACATCGCCGGCGGCGGACTGGGCCTGAACGCCCTGCTCGGCGTCGACCCGAAGATCGGCGGCCTGATCACCGGAGCGCTCGCGATCATCATCTTCCTGATCAAGAAGGCCGGACCGGTGATGGACGTCGTGCTCATCATCCTCGGCGTCGGCATGATCGTGATGACGGTGATCGTCGCGATCGTCTCCGGCCCGCCGATCGGCGACGCGCTGCGCCAGACCGTGCTGCCCGACAAGATCGACTTCGCCACCATCACCACGATCGTCGGCGGCACCGTCGGCGGCTACATCACCTACTCGGGCGCGCACCGCTACCTGGCATCCGGCCACACCGGCCCGGAGCACGCCGGACCCGTGATGCGCGCGGCCGCCAACGGCGTCTTCGTCACCGGCATCATGCGGTACGTGCTGTTCCTCGCGATCCTCGGCGTCGTCGCCTCCGGCGTCACCCTCGACCTGTCCAGCCAGGCCGCCAACCCCGCCGGCCAGGCGTTCGGCGCCGTGCTCGGCGACACGGGCCTGCGCATCTTCGGCGCCATCTTCTGGGCCGCGGCGCTCAGCTCGGTGATCGGCGCCGCCTACACCTCGGCAACATTCCTCTCCACGTTCCACAAGCGGTTCCTGGGCGGCTGGTCGCTGCAGTGGGCCACGGTCGCGTTCATCGTCGTGTCGTGGATCATCTACCTGCTCATCGGCACCGCGCCGGCGGCGATCCTCGTGTTCGTCGGCGGCTTCAACGGCCTGATCCTGCCGATCGGACTGACCGTGTTCATGTACATCGGCTGGTTCCGCCGCGACCTGCTGGGGGCGCGCAAGTACCCGCTGTGGCTCCTCATCGCCGGCACGCTGGTCACGCTGCTGACCTGGTACATGGGCGCCGTCTCGATCGGCCCGATCTTCGCCTTCCTCGGCGTCGGGGCCTGAGCCGCGCACTCATCACTCAACGGAAGGGGCCGACATGGCATCCATCGATCTGAACTCCGACCTGGGCGAGAACACCCTCGACCGCATCGTCGGGGACGACGCGGCCATGCTCGAGATCGTCACCAGTGCGAACGTGGCGTGCGGGTTCCACGCCGGCAGCCCCGAGGGCATCCGGTCGACGCTCGACGCGGCTGTGCGCAACGGAGTGGTGATCGGCGCCCACCCGGGATACCGCGACTACGAGAACTTCGGGCGCACGAACGTCGAGATCGACTCGGCAACGCTGCAGGCCCACGTCGAATATCAGCTGGGCGCGTTGGAGGGCCTCGCGAAGGCGGCCGGCGGCAGGGTCGCGTACGTGAAGCCGCACGGCGCGCTGTACAACACGATCGCGCGCGACGAGCGGCAGGCGGCCGACGTCGTCGCCGCGATCAAGGCGATCGATCCGGACCTCGTGCTGCTGGGCCTGGCAGGCGGCGTGGTGCTCGAGGTCGCGTCTCGCGCCGGGCTCGCCGTCGCGGCCGAGGCCTTCGCCGACCGCGCCTACCAGCCCGACGGGCAGCTCGTCTCGCGCACGCAGGAGGGCGCCGTGCTCCACGACGCGACCGCGGTCGCGGAGCGCATGGTGCGGTTCGCCGAGACCGGCGTGATCCGTGCGATCGACGGCACGGATGTGCGTGTCGACGCGCAGTCGATCTGCGTGCACGGCGACAGCGCCGGCGCCATCGCGATGGCGACCGAGACCAAGCGGATGCTGCAGGAGGCGGGCATCGCGATCGCTCCGTTCGCGGGCCGGGGAGCCTGAGATGACCGTCGTCGCCACCCTCGACCAGCTCACCGCCGCACGCGCCGCACGTCGCGCGTACCGCGAGGGTCTCGCCGAGCCCACCAGCGGGGTGGCGGCGGGCCTCACCCAGGCGAACCTGATCGCGGTGCCGGCCGACTGGGCCTTCGAGACGCTGCTCTACGCGCAGCGCAACCCGAAGCCCTGCCCCGTGCTGGAGGTCATCGAGCAGGGGAGCACCGAATCGGCGCTTGCACCGGGAAGCGACATCCGCACCGACATCGGCCGATACCGCATCTGGCGCGACGGCGAGCTGGCCGAGGAGGTCTCCGACGCGAGTGCGGCGTGGGCAGAGCATCCCGACCTCGTGGCGTTCCTGATCGGGTGCAGCTTCACGTTCGAGACCGGCCTGGTCGAGGCAGGCATCCCGATCCGGCATCAGGAACTGGGCCGCAACGTGCCGATGTACCGTACGAAAGTGGACTGCACTCCGGCGGGTCGGCTGCGCGGCGAGATGGTCGTCTCCATGAGGCCCATCCCCGCGGGCAGGGTGGCGGATGCTGTGCAGATCTCCGGGCGGACCCCCGCCGTCCACGGCGCTCCCGTGCACGTCGGGGACCCGGCCTCCCTCGGCATCCTCGACCTGGGCAGCCCCGACTTCGGTGACGCCCCCGAAGTGCGTGAGGGCGAGATCCCCGTCTTCTGGGCCTGCGGGGTCACTCCGCAGGCGGCGATCATGGCATCCCGGCCGCCGTTCGCCGTGACGCATGCTCCCGGCTACATGTTCATCACCGACGTGCCCGATGCGGAATACGTCGTCTGATGCGCATCCTCACCGCATCCGATCGCGCCCTGCTCGCGGAGGCCGCCGACCTCGATGAGGCCATGCGGCTCAACCTCGCATGGGATGGAGTGCCCGGCGTCGTCGAGCGCATCCCGGGCGCGCGCACCGTGCTGGTGCGCTTCGACCCGCTGAGGGTCTCGGCGGGCGAGCTGGCCGCGGTGCTGGAGTCGACCGAGGTGGATGCCGAGCACGTGCCGCACACCCGTGAGGTGAAGGTTCCCGTGCGCTACGACGGCGAGGACCTCGACGAGGTGGCGACGCTGCTCGGCGTCTCCGCGGAGGAGGTCGTGAACCGGCACCTCTCCGCCGAATGGCAGGTCGCGTTCTCGGGATTCGCGCCCGGATTCGGGTACACGGTCAGCACCGATCCGCTGTTCGACGTGCCGCGCCGCTCGTCGCCGCGCACCCGCGTGCCGGCGGGATCCGTGGCTCTGGCCGGGCACTTCACCGGCGTGTACCCGCGCGAGAGCCCGGGCGGCTGGCAGCTGATCGGCCGCACGGATGCCGCGATGTGGGACATCGACCGCGACCCGCCGGCGCTGCTCTCGCCGGGGACGCTGGTGAGGTTCGAGCGGGTTCGGGCTGCCGTCGCTGGGGCCCTGAGCCCGGATTCTGCGGGGTCCCTGACACTGGCGGAGGGTCCTGCGTCCGATGAGGGGGTGCTTCGACAGGCTCAGCAGCCCAACCCCGGCATCGAGGTCGTCCGGCCCTCGCTGCAGCTGCTCGTGCAGGACCTGGGGCGGTTCGGGCACGCCGCGCTCGGCGTCTCGGCATCCGGCGTCGCCGACCGCACCGCGCTGCGCGACGCCAACCGCGCGGTCGGGAACCGGCCGGATGCCGCCGTCCTGGAGAGCGTGGGCGGATGCGTGCTGCGGTTCCGCGGCGACGGGGTCGCGGCGGTCGCGGGAGCGATCGGCGAGCTGACCCTCACGGATGCCGCGGGAGCGACGCGCACGATCCCGCATGGCGCCCCCTTCGCGACGGCCGACGGCGACGAACTCGCGCTCGGCCACCCTGGGCACGGCCTGCGATACGTGATCGCGGTGCGCGGGGGCGTGCTCGCCCCGCAGGCGCTCGGCAGCACGGCATCCGACACCCTCGCCGGACTCGGGCCGGCGCCGCTCGCCGCGGGCGACATGCTCGGCATCGGGGAGGCGGGGCACCTCTCGGCCGATCCGCATCCGCAGCCGCGCGCGCTGCCGGCATCCGGCGACCTCGTCGAGCTCGACATCACCCTCGGGCCGCGCGACGACTGGTTCACTCCCGCCGCGATCGAGACGCTCACCGGCCAGGACTGGACGGTCACGCCGCGCTCCGACCGCGTCGGCATCCGCCTGCACGGCGAGACGCCTCTGGAGCGCTCGGTCGCCGGCGAGCTGCCCAGCGAGGGCGCGGTCAACGGTGCCATCCAGGTGCCGCCGGACGGCCAGCCCGTGCTGTTCCTGCCCGACCACCCGCTCACCGGCGGCTACCCGATCATCGGCGCGCTCACCGACCGCGGCCTCGATCTCGCCGGGCAGCTGCCGCCGGGCGCCCGCATCCGCTTCCGCATCGTCGATCCCGGGGAACCCGGACGATCCCCGTCCGCGTCGGCGAGTCGCGCAGCATTCGACGACGACATGCCGCAGTCGTCTCCGTTCTCCGACGCCATCCCCACCGAGAAGAGCCCGTCATGACCAAGATCCTGATCGCCAACCGCGGCGAGATCGCCGTGCGCGTGGTGCGCGCCTGCGCCGAGGCCGGGTACGTCTCGGTCGCCGTGTACGCCGACCAGGATGCCGACGCGCTGCACGTGCGCCTGGCGGACGAGGCCGTGGGGCTGGGCGGCGCCACCGCCGCTGACACCTATCTCTCGATCGATGCCCTGGTGGACGCCGCTCGCCGCAGCGGAGCGGACGCCGTGCACCCGGGCTACGGGTTCCTGTCCGAGAGCGCCGCGTTCGCCCGCGCCGTCGAGGATGCCGGCCTGATCTGGATCGGCCCCGCGCCCGCGAGCATCGAGGCGCTCGGCGACAAGATGACCGCGCGCCGCATCGCACAGCGCGTCGGCGCACCCCTGGCTGCCGGCACGGATCAGCCCCTGTCGGGCCCCGCCGAGGCGGTGGCCTTCGCCGAGGAGCACGGCGTGCCCATCGCGATCAAGGCCGCATACGGTGGTGGCGGCCGAGGCATCAAGGTCGTGCGCGAGCTCGCCGAGGTGGCCGAGGCGTTCGACGCCGCCACCCGCGAGGCGATCGTCGCCTTCGGCCGGGGCGAGTGCTTCGTGGAGCGGTTCCTGGAGAGCCCGCGCCACATCGAGGTGCAGGTGCTCGGCGACGGCCGGGGCGGCGTGATCGCGGTCGGCGACCGCGACTGCTCCATGCAGCGCCGCAACCAGAAGCTCATCGAGGAGGCCCCCGCACCCGGGCTGACCGCGGAGCAGCGCGAGCGCATCCACGAGGCCGCCCGACTCATCTGCGCCGAGGTCGACTACCGCAGCGCGGGCACCGTGGAGTTCCTGCTCGCCGCCGACGGCACGATCTCGTTCCTCGAGGTCAACACGCGCCTGCAGGTGGAGCATCCGATCACCGAGGAGGTCACGGGCGTCGACCTGGTGCGCGAGCAGTTCCGCATCGCGTTCGGCGAGGGTCCGTCGTTCCAGGGCACGCCGGAGCCGCACGGTCACGCGTTCGAGTTCCGCATCAACGCCGAGGACCCGGGCCGTGGATTCCTGCCCAGCCCGGGCATCGTGACCGGTCTGCGGGTCCCGGGCGGCCCCGGCGTGCGCTGGGACAGCGGCATCGAGGCCGGGGATGCCGTGCAGCCGGCGTTCGACTCCATGATCGCCAAGCTCATCGTGCACGCCGACTCCCGCGATGCTGCCCTCGTGCGCGCTCGCCGAGCGCTGCGCGAGCTGGAGGTCGAGGGGCCCGCGACCGTGATCGGCTTCGACCGCCTCGCCGTCGAGCAGCCCGAGTTCGCGACCGACGGCTTCGCCGTGCACACGCAGTGGATCGAGGCGGCGCTGCTTCCGCGTCTCGAGCCGCAGCTGCGTCCGGCGCCGGTCCCGGATGCGGGTCTGCAGCGCTTCCCGGTCGAGATCGACGGGCGCCGCGTGATGCTCGGACTGCCGACGGCTCTGCTGGCCGGGTTCGCGGGCGCCGCTGCCGCGCCCTCGGCCGGGACGGAAGCCGCCGATCCGGCCGAACTGCACGCGCCCGTGCCGGGCACGCTCGTGCGCTGGCTCGTGGACGACGGCGCGAGCGTCGCCGAGGGTGACACGGTCGCCGTGCTGGATGCCATGAAGATGGAGACGCCGGTGCCTGCGCACCGCGCGGGCACTCTCGCGCACGTGGTGTCGGTGGGCGACATGGTCGCCGCGGATGCCGTGATCGGCCGCATCGGCTGAGGCCGAGGCATCCGGTCGGACATCGCCGCTGCGTCCCGCCCTGCCGCGACTCTCCACGGACCGCGGCCCATGCCTCGGCAGAGGCGGGCCCGCTGCATCCGGGGGTCCGCCGATCACGGTGCCCTATGACCGGCGGGTGCGCGGGATGCGTACCTGTCCCTCTGGGCCCGGCTGCTCGCCGTGTCCCCGCACTGGCGGGTGGTCGGGTCGAGAACCCGCGGCTTCTGACCCCGGCCGCCGTCGATGTCCCAGAAGTGGTGGATGCCGGCGGCGATGACCCACCTCCAGTGGGACACCCTCCGGCCGTGCGTCCCGGCCGCGAGTCCCGACACGCGGGCCCCGCTCAGAGCTCGGCGGTGTGGAACACCAGCATGCGCACGGCCGCGTCGACGGTCGCCGCGAGCACCCGGTCGGGATCCCCGTCGATGTCCAGTCGGCGGTGACCGGCGGCGGTGCGCGTCGCCCAGCCGAGGAACACCGTCCCCGCGGGGTGGCCGCCCTCGGGATCGGGTCCGCCGACACCGGTCGTTGACACCGCGATGTCGACGTCGAACAGGTCGCGCGCCCCGCGAGCGAGCTGCTCGGCGCAGTCCGCCGAGCACGGGTCCGTGCCGGGCGCGAGACCGAGCACGCGCTCCTTGGCCGCCACCATGTACGCGACGACGGCGCCTGCGAACCACTCGCTCGCCTGATTGCCGTCGCCGATCGTGCCGGCGAGGGTTCCCGAGGTCAGTGACTCCGCGACGGCGATCCGCAGGCCGCGGGCCCGCGCGAGATCGCTCAGCTGCTGCACATCGTCCATGAGCCGACGCTACCCGGGGGCCGGCCGCGGCGGCGACGGGTTGACATCGGGCATCCGGCTCGGTTCGAGGCCGGATTCCAGCCGATCGGATGATGACCGTCGACGCCGCCGATCCGTAGGCTTGCGCCATGAGTACGGAGACGGGCGGGATCGCGCAGGCCGACACCGGCGCGCGCGGCATCCTCGCACCGGTGCGCTTCGGGCGGGCCCTGCTCGTCGTGCTGCTGGCGCTGCTGGTGGTCTGCGCCGTGCGCTACGTGATCAGGCACAGCGTCGACCACACCACCTGGATCATCCTGGCCGGCGCCGCCGTGCTCGGTGCCGTCGCGCTGATGCAGAGCATCGTCCCCCGCCGCGGTGCCTGGCCCGCCGCCTGGACGCTCGTCGTCACCGCCCTGTGGGTGGTGCTCACGCTGATCGCCCCCTCGTTCGCGTGGTGCGCGGTGCCGCTGGCGTTCCAGGTGCTGCAGATCCTGCCGTTCTGGCCGGCATCCGCCGTGATCGCCGCGATGACGGCGGTCGTGATCGCCGCCGAGGCCCGCATCACGCCCGAGTTCGACCCGACCATCGTGGCCGGGCCCGTCGGCATCGCGTTCGCCACGATCATCGCCTATCGCGCACTCGACCGCGAGGCCACGGCCCGCCAGCGCCTGGTCGACGAGCTCACAGAGACGCAGGCCGAGCTCGCCGCTGCCCAGCACCGCGCCGGAGGGCTCGCCGAGCGTGCTCGCCTGAGCCGCGAGATCCACGACTCGGTCGGACAGAACCTCTCCAGCATCAACCTGCTGCTGCAGGCCGCCCAGCAGAGCTGGGACCGGCGCCCGGATGCCGCCCGCGAGCAGGTGCGCACTGCCGCCGACTCCGCCCGCGCCGGGCTCGACGAGGTGCGCCGCGTCGTGCGCGACCTGGCTCCCGGCGAGCTGGAGGGCACCGCCGGATCGCTGCCCGCCGCCGTGCAGCGGGTGGTGGCGGATGCCGCGAAGCACGGCCTCCGTGCGGAGTTCCGCAGTCACGGCGAGATCGAGGACGTGCCGCTGCCCGTGGCATCCGCGATCATCCGCACCGTGCGCGGCGCTCTGGCCAACGTCGCCGAGCACGGCAGGGCGAGCCGGGCCGTCGTCAGCCTGACCGCGCAGCCCGGTGAGCTGCGCCTGGACATCCGCGACGACGGGATCGGCTTCGACGCGCGCCAGGCCGCCCGGCAGCAGGCTGCCGCGCAGCGTCGCGCCCAGGGACGAGGCCGTGGGATCGACGGCATCGCCGAGCGCATCGCGGCGGTCGGCGGGCAGCTCGAGATCGAGAGCGCGCACGGTGAGGGCACCACGCTCTCGGCCGTGTTCCCCACGGCATCTGCTTCTGAGAGGACCGAGCCATGACCCTGCGACTGGTGCTCGTCGACGATCATCCCGTGGTGCGCGCGGGTGTGCGCGCGCTGCTCGAATCGCGCGATGACCTGCAGGTGGTCGGCGAGGCGTCCAACGCCGCCGACGCCGTGCAGGTGGTCGAGTCGGAGCATCCGGATGTCGTGCTGATGGACCTCAGCCTGGGGGAGGGGCCCGGCGGCATCGAGGCCACCGCGAGCCTGCGTGCGCTGCCGGACCCGCCCGCCGTGCTCGTGCTGACCACGTACGACAGCGAGTCGGACATCCTGCGGGCGCTGGATGCCGGGGCGGCCGGGTACCTGCTCAAGGACGCGCCGCCGGAGCAGCTGTTCGCCGGCATCCAGGCGGTCGCCAAGGGGGAGCCCGCGCTCGCTCCCTCCGTGGCCGGCGTGCTCATGCGCCGGGCGTCATCGCCGGAGCCGCGGCTCACCGAGCGCGAGGTCGAGGTGCTCGAGCTGCTCGCCGACGGCCTCGGGAACCGCGAGATGGCCAAGGCGCTGTTCGTGTCCGAGGCGACGGTCAAATCGCACCTCTCGCACATCTACAGCAAGCTCTACGTCGACACGCGCGCCGGCGCCGTGGCCGCCGCGATCGAGCAGCGCATCATCCGGCGCTGACGCCTGTCAGCCGGCATCCGCCGCAGCCTGTCCCACAAGCGGCGACTCCCGCCCGCCGTGACCCGCGGCTTCTGGGACCTGCCACCGGCCATGTCCCAGAAGGGGCGGGATGGCGGGTGGCTCACCCACCGCTTCCGGGACATGTCTCGGCGGCGGCATGAGCGGATGCCGGTCAGCCGGCGCCCCACGCCCGCAGCAGGTCTCCGCCGAACAGCGAGAACGCCGTCACCCCGGCCGAGAGCAGCAGCACCCCGGCCGTCGCGGCGACGGCCATCAGGGAGACGCCACTGCCCGCCAGCCGCTGACCGCGCAGGCCGATCGCCACACCCGCCCGCGCGGCGAGATCGCCCGCCTGATCGTCGCGGTACAGCTCCGTCCGCGCGGCGAAGCGTCGCTGGAACTCCTCCGCGAGCCGCAGCGTCGCCTCCATGGTCGCGGGACGGTCGAAGCGCGTCCCGCCCGGCAGGTAGACGTACAGACGGTCCTCGACGAGCTCGATCTCCGCGCCGGCGCCCAGGTCGATCACACGGGCCATCAGGTCGGGCGTGAAGATGTACAGCGCGTCCTGCTGGTACCCCTCCGGCACCAGCAACAGGAAGTGCTTGGCGAACTCGCCCTCCAGCTCCATCCGCGCCCCGCCGCGGCCGAGCCCGAGTGTCGGGATGATGCTGCGGCGCCGGTTCTTCAGCACGATGTGCGGCACCTTCACCGGCAGTGGCAGCTCGACGAACGCGAACGGCCGCTGCACGGTGGCGCCCCAGTCCCGCGTGCCGATCGAGAAGTTGCGTCCGAGCTCGAAGGGCAGGCGCTCGTCGTCGCTGGCGACCACGCCGCGCTCCCGGCTGCGCAGCGTGCGGGCGAAGGCCGAGCCGGGACGCCGGGTGCCCTCCAGCGAGTCCGCGTAGGCCCAGCCGTTCACCCACGCGAACAGCGCCAGCCGCGCACGACGGGTGAGGTCGATCGCGTACCAGACGAACCCGACAGCGGCGAGCACCGCGTAGCCGACGGCGAAGATCCCCAGCACCGGGGCCTGCGCCAGGATGCCGGTGCGGTCCAGCCAGACGAGTGCCACGAGCATGGCGATCGCCAGCAGGAGCACCCCCGTCAGCGCGACGAAGAAGCGACGTCGGAGCGGGATGCCGGCGAGCCGCTCGTACCGCAGCAGATCGCCGATCCCCATCCGCTCCCGCAGCGGGCCGAGCTCGACCTGCAGCGGCTGGTTCAGAGCTTCCACGAGAGCGCGGCCCAGGGGCCGTTCCGCTTCTCGGTGCAGGCCGCCTTGAGGTCGGACCAGTTGTCGCCGAGCTTGTCGAAGGTCTTGTCGCCGATGTTGCCGTCGCTCCAGTGCATCACGCGGCCGGCGATGTAGCTGAGGCCGAAGTCGACCCAGGAGCCGAACGCGGGGCGTCCCTCGACGTTGATGCGGTGGATGAGCTGACGCGCCTCGGCGACGTCGCCGTACCCGAGCGCGACGCCCCAGGTCGCCAGCGCGACGGCCTGGCCGAGCGCGTAGCCGTCGAGGGTCTTCACGAACGCGTCAGCAGGGACGATGTCCTTGCCCGCGAGCTTGCGCACCTGACCCTCGATGTGCTCGATGGCAGCCACGAAGGTGCGCGCATCGCGCTTGTTGCCGCCCGCCTCGACGATGGCGGTGGTCCACTCCTTCGTCTTCGGCACGCGGCCGAGCTGCGTGGCGAGGTCGGCGCGCAGCTGCAGCGAGACCACCCACGGGTCGCGCCGGCGGCGCACCGTCATGAGCCGCTCGATGTTGTCGAGCCAGTCCTGGCGGGAGTGCAGGCCCCACTGGTCGGCGAGCTGCTTCTTCTCGCGGTCGCCGATGCCGGGGGCGGTGGGGTCGTTCCACGGTCCCGAGGGCAGGTTGCTGATCTGCATGTAGCCCAGCGCGATCTCGTTCGCCTCGGTGTCGGTGGTCGAGAAGTCCGCGGAGGGGACGACCTTCGCGTCGGGCAGCAGCCACACCACCACGAAGAAGAGCACGACCACGCCGACGATGGCCCACACCCACCACTGGCCGATGAGCCACTCGAGGATCGAGCCGAGGTCGTTGAGGTTGACGCGCGCAGAAGGATGCATGGGTTCTCCGGTCGAATGCAGGTGGCCGATCCATAGATTGAACTACCGTTCAATGAGTACTGTAGAGGGCACGGCCCCGATCGCGGAAGTCCTGCGCGTCGGGTCGCGGGAGGTGAGCGGCGTGGCCCGGTCCGAGGAGCAGAATCGCCTCGCCCGCGAGCGCACGCGCGAGGGCATCCTGCGGTCCGCGATCGAGCTGTTCGCTGAGCAGGGCGTGCACGAGACGACGATCGCCGAGATCACCCGTAGTGCGGGGGTCGCCCAGGGCCTGGTCAACTACCATTTCGGCGGCAAGGATCAGCTCGTCGGAGCGGTGGCCGACCGCTGGTACGAGACCCTGATCGGGCTCGCGCACGGCCAGGGGGCACCCGGTGAGATGGACGCGGACGCCCGGCTGCGCGGCGTGATCGACGCTGCGCTCATCGCCGCCGTCGCGCACCGGTCGCTGCAGCGCGTAATGCTCTCGCTCGCGCACCAGCCCTCGACGCGGCGCATCGTCGCCGAGTCGGAGCAGCGGCACAGCGACGCGGTGCAGTTCGCCGAGCAGGCCGTCCGCTCGATCTTCGCCGAGCGAGGGGCGGCGGATCCCGCGCTGGAGGAGGGGATGCTGCGCACCCTCCTGGAGGGCATCGCCGGGCGCTATGCGGCCTCCGACGGATCCTTCCCGATCGACGCGGCGCGACGCTGGGTGCATCTGCGGTACGGCCTCGGCGACCCCGTGGGCGCCCTGCCCGCGTAGTCGCGGCGCCCTTGGTGCCGTGATCGTAGTTGCGGCGCCCTGGGCACCGTGATCGTAGTTGCGGCGCCCTTGGCACCGTGACGACATCCTGCGGAACCTGCCGGCACGCGTGTTCCACCAGTGGCGGGTTCCGGATGCCGCGATCCGCGCCTTCTGGGACATGGTGGCGCGCGTGTCACAGACGCGGTGGGCCTGTCGTGCTCGCACCCGCGGGTACTGAGACACGATGCGGGGCGCGCTCCCGACCGAGGCATGCGCGCCCGATGCCGGAGACGCCGAAGGGCCTCGGATGCCGCTGTGCGCAGCATCCGAGGCCCTTCAAGCCGGACTCAGGACTCCGGGTCGCCGCCCAGCGCGCCCACAGCCTGGAGAGGCTTCGGATCGTCTGCGCCGGTCCGGCGCAGACGCGCGATGGCGTTGCCGCCGTGGTAGATGACGATGGCCGTGACGGTGGCGATCACGATGCCACCCAGTACGAAGCCGTTCTCACCCGTGATCTGGAAGCCTCCGACGGCCATGATCAGGGCCACGGCGGCCGTGTACTGGTTGACGGGGCGCGAGAAGTCGACCTTGTTGTCCACCCAGATCTTGATGCCGATCACGCCGATCAGGCCGTACAGCGCGGTGGTCACACCGCCGAGCACACCGGCGGGCACCGAGTTGATGACCTCGCCGAACTTCGGCGACATGCTCAACAGGATGGCCGTGATGCCGGCCACCCAGTACGCGGCGGTGGAGTACACGCGGGTGGACGCCATGACGCCGATGTTCTCGCCGTAGGTGGTCGTTCCCGAGCCGCCGAAGAAGCCCGCGAGCGTGGTCGAGATGCCGTCGGCGATCAGTGCCTTGCCGGTGTTCTCGTTGATCTTCGGGTCCTCGACCATGGTCGCGACGCCGCGCACGTGACCGACGTTCTCGGCGATGAGCACGAGCACGACGGGAAGGAACATCGCCATCACGGCCCAGGTGCCGGGGGAGACGAAGTCGGGCAGGTGGAAGGTGGGGAGTCCCACCCAGGCGGCCTTGTCGACCTTGCTGAAGTCCAGCTCGCCCCGGATGCCGGCGAAGATGTACCCGGCGATCACGCCGAGGAAGATCGAGATGCGACCCAGGAAGCCGCGGAACACCACGGCGAACAGGATCGTGATCGCGAGCGTGAACGACGCAGTGACGGGCGCCTGGGCGAAGTTGTTGTGCGCCGCCCCCGCCAGGTTGAACCCGATCAGCGCGACGATGGTGCCGGCGAGCACCGGCGGCAGGAAGCGGTCCACCCACTTCACCCCGGCGGTGTGCACCACGACGCCGATGATCGCCAGCAGCACGCCGACGGCCACGATGCCCGCCAGGGCCGAGCCGATGCCGTTACTGGCGCCGGTCGCGTTCGCCGCGGTCGCGGCGGTGACCGGTGCGATGAACGCGAACGACGAGCCGAGGTAGCTGGGCAGCTTGTTGCGGGTGACCAGCAGGAACAGAATCGTGCCCACGCCGCTGAAGAGCAGTGTGGTCGGCACCGGGAATCCGGTGAGGATCGGCACCAGGAACGTGGCGCCGAACATGGCGATGACGTGCTGCACGCCGATCGCGATGGTGGCGGGCCAGTTCAGGCGCTCTTCGGGGCGGACGACAGCGTCGGGCGCGACGGTGCGACCGTCACCGTGGATCTTCCACAGCGGCATGGGTGCTCCTCAGGAGTAGGGCGGCGGGTCCGGATCAGGGCCGAGGAAACCCTATCGCCTGCCCCGCGGCGTGTCTCAGATGGTGCGGGTGCGAAGCATCCGGAATCGCCGTTTCTGCGACATGCTGTCGGCGCTTGTCAGAGAGACGGCGGGTTGCGCGCCGCGGCACCCACCATTCGTGGGACACGGGACCGCGGGACGGGGCGCCGCAGCGGGACAGGACCGCAGCGGGACAGGACCGCAGCGGGGACAGGACCGCAGCGGGGACGGGGCGCCCCAGTGCGACGGGGACGAGCCGGGTCGGCGCGTCAGCCAGCCAGGCGCTCGATGAGCTCGCGGTACCGGGCGGCGGTGCGCTCGACGATCTCCTCGGGCAGCGCGGGCGGCTCGCCCTGCTTGTCCCAGTTCGAGGCCAGCCAGTCGCGCACGATCTGCTTGTCGAAGCTGGCCATCCGCTCGTCCGGCGTCGCGCCGGTGCGCCAGGTCTCGGCGTCCCAGTAGCGGGACGAGTCGCTGGTGAGCACCTCATCGGCGAGGCGCAGGGTGCCATCGGCATCCGTTCCGAACTCGAACTTGGTGTCGGCGAGGATCAGGCCCTTCTCCTCGGCGATCGCGGCGGCACGCGTGTAGAGCGCGATGGAGGTGTCGCGCAGCTCGGCGGCGCGCTCCGCGCCCACGAGCTCGACGACCTTCTCGAAGGTGATGTTCTCGTCGTGCTCGCCCATCGGCGCCTTGTAGGCGGGGGTGAACAGCGGCTCGGGCAGCCGGTCGCCGTTCTTCAGGCCGGCGGGCAGCGGGATGCCGCAGACGGTGCCGCTGTGCACGTACTCGGCCCAGCCGGAGCCCGTGATGTACCCGCGCACGACGCACTCGATCGGCAGCATCTCGAGCGCCATCGCCAGCATGGCTCGGCCGGCCACGGCATCCGGGATCTCGCCCTCGGCGATGTGGTTCGGGACGTCCGCCAGCTGCTGGAACCACCAGGTGCTGAGGGAGGTGAGCAGTTCGCCCTTCTTCGGGATGCCGGGGGAGAGCACGAAGTCGAAGGCGCTCACCCGGTCGGATGCCACGACCAGCAACCGGGTGTCTGCCGGATCCTCCGAGGCGTACAGGTCGCGGACCTTGCCGGAGTAGATGTGCCGCCAGCCGGGGATGCTCAGTGCTTCGCTCACCCGTCCATTGTGGCATCCGCGATGTCGGAGACCGCGCGTACCGTCGAGCCGATGGACGAGACACGCACCGACCGACTGACCCTGCGACCGCCGACGGATGCCGATGTCGACCCGATCCACCGGATCTACTCCGACCCGAAGGTCTGGCAGCACTATCCGAGCCTGCGCCACACGGAACGGTCGACGACCGAGCGCATGGTCGCGCGGTGGCGGGCGGGCTGGGAGAACGTGGGCCTCGCGTCGTGGATCGTGCGCCTGCGCGACACAGGTGAGGTCATCGGCAACGGCGGATGCACGCTGATCGGCGCGGGATCGGAGCCCAGCGACGCCGCGGTCTGGAACCTCGGCTACCGGATCGCCGCCGAGCAGCACGGTCATGGTTATGCGACCGAGCTCTCGCGTGCGGGGCTGGACGCGGCGCGCGCCCTGCGGCCGGAGACGCCGGTCATCGCGTACCTCGTCGAGCACAACCGCGCATCGGCGGCCGTCGCCGAGAAGGTCGGACTGGAGCTCGTGCACCGTGCGCCGGATGCGGGGAACCCGGACCCCGACGTCCTGCGTCTGGTCTATGCGGATCGAGCGCTGACGGATGCGCAGCTCGCGACCGCTCTGCACTGAATCGTCGCCCTCGGATGGGCCGGGGGAGTGGTATAGTCCATGTGGACTAATCGGGGTGGGATAGATGTCGGATGCTGTGAAGCTGACGCCGCTGGGCGCGATCGTGCTCGCGCTGCTCAACGAGGGCGACATGCATCCGTACGAGATGATGCGACTGCTGCGCAAGCGGCGGGACGATCGGATGGTGCGCGTCAGCAACGGCACCTTCTATCACACGGTCGCGCGGCTCGAACGGGACGGCCTCATCGCCGAGGTGGGCGTCGACCGCGACGGCAACCGGCCGGAACGCACCACCTACACGCTGCAGCCTGCAGCGCTCCCGGTTCTCACCGACTGGGTGCGCCGGGGACTGGGGAACGCCGACCGTGCTGCGGAGTTCCGCGTCGCGCTCGCCGAGGCCCACAACCTGCCGCGGGCCGAGGTCATCGACCTCCTCGGTGCGCGGCATGAGACCCTCCGAGAGGAGCGCGATCAGCTGCACCAGAAGCTCGAGCAGGCCCGCACCCGCGGCGTCCCCGAGCAGTTCCTCATCGAGGTGGATCGGCACGTCGCGATGCTGAGCGGCGAGCTCAGCTGGAGCGCCGGGCTGCTCGAGCGCCTCGCCGACCCCGGGTTCGCCTGGGTGGGCGACCGCCTCGCACCGGCGCCCGGCGCCGCGGCATCCGATGCCGACTCGCCGTGACCCCTCGGCATCCGAACCTCCAGACACTCACCGCGGGCAGCACCGCACAGCGAAAGGCATCACGCCCATGACAGATCCCACGCCGTCTCCGGCATCCGCGACCAGCGGGCCGTCGACGGGCACCTACGCGCACGGCCACAAGCCGCGCAGCCCCTGGCCCGCCCTCTGGGCACTGGTCATCGGCTTCTTCATGATCCTCGTCGACACGACGATCGTCTCCGTCGCGAACCCGGCCATCAAGGCCGCGCTCGACCCCGACACCAACAACCTCGACAACGTGGTGTGGGTCACCAGCGCCTACCTGCTGGCCTACGCGGTGCCCCTGCTGATCACCGGACGCCTCGGCGACCGGTTCGGCCCGAAGAACATCTACCTGATCGGCCTCGTGATCTTCACGCTCTCGTCGCTCGCATGCGGGCTGTCGACCTCGCTCGGGATGCTGGTGGCCTTCCGCGCCGTGCAGGGGCTCGGCGCCGCGTTCATGACGCCGCAGACGATGGCCGTGATCACCCGTACATTCCCGCCCGAGCGCCGCGGCGCCGCGATGGGCCTGTGGGGCGCGACCGCGGGCGTCGCCACGCTGGTCGGCCCGCTGCTGGGCGGCCTGCTGGTCGACGCGTTCGGCTGGGAGTGGATCTTCTACATCAACGTGCCCGTGGGCATCATCGGGTTCGTGATGGCCTGGATCTTCGTGCCCAAGCTGCAGACGCATCCGCACCGCTTCGACTACATCGGTGTCGTGCTCAGCGCCGCAGCCCTGTTCCTGATCGTCTTCGGACTGCAGGAGGGGCAGAAGTACGACTGGGGTGTCATCACGGGCCCCATCACCGTCTGGGGCATGATCGCCGCCGGCATCGTGCTGTTGATCGTGTTCGTGCTGCAGCAGTGGAAGACGAAGAGCGAGGCGCTTGTGCCGCTCGGCCTGTTCAGGGACCGCAACTTCTCGGCATCCAACCTCGGCATCGCTGCGGTCGGGTTCACGGTGACGAGCATGTCGCTGCCGTTCATGTTCTTCCTGCAGCTGGCGCGCGGGCTCACGCCCACCGAGGCGGCGCTGCTGCTGATCCCGATGGCGGTGATCTCGGGGGTGCTGGCACCGTTCGCGGGTTCGCTGCTCGACCGCGTCGACCCGCGCTTCATCCTGATCCCTGGGCTGCTGTGCGTGGCGGGCGGGGTGCTATGGAACTCCTCCCTGATGAACATGGACACCCCGACCTGGATGTTCCTGCTGCCCTCCGCTCTGCTCGGCATCGGGAACGCGGGCATGTGGGGTCCGCTGGCGACCGAGGCGACGCGCAACCTGCCCCCGCGCCAGGCCGGCGCCGGCGCGGGCATCTACAACACCACCCGGACGATCGGATCCGTGGTCGGCTCCTCGGCCATCGCCGCGTTCATGCAGGCGCGGCTCGAGGCGAACCTGCCCGGACTCGACCAGGCCCCCGCAGGGCTCGGCGCCGGCGGCAAGATGCCCGACGCCGTCGCCGACGGGTTCTCGGCCGGCATGTCGCAGTCGATGCTGCTGCCCGTCAGCGTGATGGTCGTCGCGCTGATAGCGGCCCTTTTCATCGGCCGCTACAAGGGGAAGAGCGCCGACGAGCTGCGCTGATCCCGCTGCGAACGCATCGAGGGCCGCCCGGCATCACGCCTGGGCGGCCCTCGTCGTCCTCGGATGCGGTGACGGTGCTCAGCTCAGGGCCGTGAGTCCGAGCTGCCCGAACAGGGCGAAGATGGCCGACCACATGACGATCGAGATGCTCGTCCAGACGATCACCGCAGTGCGGTTCGCGCCCAGGGAGACCAGGATGCTGGAGGTGAACTGGTTCGGCACGACCATCGGCCCGAGCAGGCTGACCCCCGGCACGCCGAAGCGGTCCAGCATCCGCTTGACTCGCTGACGGCGGGCGGAGGGCTCCGGGGTGGCGTCGGCGTCAGCGGGCGCGCGGCGGGCCAGCACCGTGCGGCGCGCGGTCGAGGCGGCGAAGACGAAGGCGAGCATCGACACGAGGTTGCCCGCGATGGCCGCCAGCATCGCCACCGGGAGCGGCACGCCCGCGATCACGCCGATCAGGGTGCCGAAGTGCGATTCGACGAACGGGATCGCGGCGACGGCCATCCCGCCCAGCCACTGCAGCCAGACGGGCAGGGATTGGATGAAGTCGACGAGTGCCTCGTGCATGTTGCCTCCGAGTGTGTAAAGCGTGTTTGACATGACAAGCATGCTTTACATGCCGAGAAGATGTCAAGTCGGCTTTACAGATGGGATCTCCTGGCCTACCGTGGAGACGTGCGCAGCAGGGTCAAGGAGCTCAGGGGCGAGCAGGGTCTCTCCCAGCAGGCGCTCGCGACCGCGGTGGGCGTCTCGCGGCAGACGATCAACGCGATCGAGACCGGCCGATACGACCCCTCGCTCACCCTCGCCGTGCACCTGGCCCGGCACTTCGGATCGACCGTGGAGGAGGTCTTCGATGTCGATGGATGAGGCGCACGAGGACATGACGAGCTCGCCTGGACGGAAATGGCCGATGTCGCCCGTCAACACGTTGCTGGTCGGGGTGTGCGTGGTCGGCGCCGTCGTGTGCTTCGTGCTCGGACAGACGATCGCCGGCACCGCGCTGCTGCTCGGCGGAATCGGCGGTGGACTCGGCGCGATCTTCGCGCGCCGCGGCACCTCGGGTGATCTCGAGCGCGTGAACTCCTTGGAGTACGCCGATGAGCGCGACCGAGCAGCCGCCGTGAAGGGGCTGGCCGCGGTGGGCGTCATGGCGCTGATCCTCAGCGCGGGGCAGCTGATCATGCACGTGATCGTGGACACCGACCCGCTCTCCCGCTGGGCGAGCATCGGGGTGTTCCTCGCCCTCACCGTCTGCTGGTTCCTGGCGAACTGGTACTACGTGCGGAAGGGCTGAGGCCGGTCCTCGGCGGAGACGATCCTGTGATGGGATGGGCGGATGACGATCGCGCTCGCCTCTCCGTCCCTGGACCTCTTCGACTCCTGGTCTGCGACCGTCGCCGAGTTCGGCGGCGTGCACATCGACGGCGCGGGACTCGAGCGCGGCGTGGTTCCGGATCGAGCCGCGTGCGAGGCGTTCATCGCGAAGGCCGAGCTGTACGGCGCAGCGGATGCCGAGCTGCCGGACGGGCACGTGCCGTGCGACTACTTCTGGATCACCGATGACGACGAGGTCGTCGGCTTCATCGCGTTCCGGCGTGCACTGAACGACTGGCTGCGCAGCTACGGCGGCCACATCGGATACTCGGTGCGACCGTCACGTCGCCGGCAAGGCATCGCCCGTGCAGCGCTGGACCTCGTCGTCGACCGTGCCCGTGCGCAGGGCTACGACCGCGTCATGCTGACCTGCGACGAGGAGAACGTCGGCTCGTACCGCACGATCGAGGGCGCGGGCGGTGTGCTGTCCGGCACCGTCGACCGTCCCGCCGACATGGCGGATGATCTCACCGGGCGCCTGCGCCAGTACTGGATCGAGCTCTGACCCAGCGCCCCGGTTACTGCGCGACGCGTGCGGCGATGTCGTGGCGGTAGTGGGCGCCGTCCAGTCGGATGCGGCCGATCGCCTCGTACGCGCGCGCCCTGGCATCCGCGAAGTCGGTGCCGGTGGCGACGACGTTCAGCACGCGTCCGCCGGTAGCGATGAGCGAGCCGCCCGGCGCGTCCGGCGCGCCCGTGGCGGCGTGCACGATCGAGACGCCGTCGACGGAAGCCGCCTCGGCGAGGCCCTCGATCATGCGGCCGGTCTGCGGCGCCTCGGGGTAGCCCTCGCTGGCGAGCACGACGGTGATGGCGACGTCGTCGGAGAACTCGGGGCGCGGCTCGTCCTCGAGGGTGCCGGATGCCGACGCCAGCAGCAGCCGCGACAGGGGAGTGCGCAGCCGGGGCAGCACGACCTGGGTCTCGGGGTCGCCGAAGCGCGCGTTGAACTCGATCACGCGCACGCCGGCCGGGGTGAGGATGAGGCCCGCGTAGAGCAGGCCGATGAACGGCGTGCCCTCGGAGTCGAGCTGACGGATCATGGGCAGTGCGACCGTCTCGGTGACCTCGTCGACGAACGCATCGACGCTGCCGAACTGCTCGGCCAGCCACGGCAGCGGCGTGTACGCGCCCATGCCGCCGGTGTTCGGACCGCCGTCGCCGTCCAGCGCGCGCTTGAAGTCCTGCGCGGGGGTCAGGGGGCGCACGGTGTCGCCGTCGCTGAGGAAGAACAGCGAGACCTCGGGCCCGCTGAGGAACTCCTCGACCAGCACAGGGCCGGAGGGCAGATAGTGCTCGGCGTGCGCGAGGGCCTCGGCGCGGTCGGTCGTGACGATCACGCCCTTGCCCGCCGCCAGCCCGTCGGCCTTGACCACGTGGGGTGCGCCGAGCTCGTCGAACGCGGCCTCGACCTCGGCGACGGATGCTGCGCGCACCGCGCGTCCGGTCGGCACGCCGGCGGCATCCATGATCCGCTTCGCGAACGCCTTCGACCCCTCCAGCTGTGCGGCGGCCTTCCCCGGGCCGAACACCGGGATGCCGCGCTCGCGCACCACGTCCGCGACGCCCGCGACCAGCGGGGCCTCCGGGCCGACGACCACCAGATCGACGCCGCGCTCGTTCGCGAACGCGGCGACGGCGGCGCCGTCGAACATGTCGAGGTCGACGATGGTGGCATCCTGCGCGATTCCGGCGTTGCCGGGGGCCGCGAAGATCTCGTGCTCGGTCTCCTCCGAGCGCAGGGAGAGGATGATCGCGTGCTCGCGCGCACCGGAACCGAGGACCAGGATCTTCATGCCCGCAAGCCTACCGGCGGGGTGATGCAGGGTTACCGTCGCAGGCCGGCCGGCTCGCACCCGGTTCACGTCGCGGGTCAGACGGTGACGGGCCGCTCGACGGCGGGATCCCAGGGGAGCGCCCAGCCGGTCGCGTCGAACAGCGCGTTCAGGATGCCGGCGGTGAAGCCCCACACGATCGTGCCGTCGATGTCGAACGCCGGTCCCTTGTAGGTCATCCCATCGCGGGTCAGTGTCGACGTGTAGCGGTTCGCCGGATCCAGCAGCTGCGCGACCGGCACGCGGAACACCTCGACGGTCTCGGCGTGATCCACGGCGGCGACCCGCGACGGCTCGCGCCACCATCCGAGCACGGGCGTGACGATGAAGTTGCTCACCGCGAGCGGGATCTCCGGGAGTGCGGCGAGCACCTCGACCCCGTCCGGGTCGAGACCCGTCTCCTCTTGCGCCTCGCGCAGGGCTGTCGCCACGGCATCCGCGTCCTCGGCGTCGCGGCCGCCGCCGGGGAACGACACTTGACCGGGGTGCGATGACAGGGTTGCGGCGCGCCTCTGCAGCAGCACGTCGAGGTCGGCTGCGACGGTCAGCTCGTCGGTGCGTGCGGGGATGCTGTCCAGCCGTCCGAACAGGATGAGCACGGATGCCGGATGCGGGTCGCTCACGGTCATCGGGAAGCGCGGCGTCCACTCGCCCGCGCGATCCGCCGCCGTGAGCAGCTCCGCGCGCGCACCGCGCAGAGTCTCGGTGTTCTCGGCTGTCTCGCTCATCCCTATCGACCCTATGCCCGTGGTGCCCGGGAGGCGCCGTGCACATGGCCCGCAGGATGCCAGCGTGCGCGGTGCACAGTGCGGTTCCTGCCCCTGCTCAGCGTCCTCGCCCCTGCTCAGCGACGCAAATGAGCCGGGGGCGAGGTAGTTCAGGAGGGACTAGGACGAGCCGGCGCCGAGCTGGGTGGGGTCGGCGGCGCAGAGCCGGCGCGAGGCGAGATGGGTAGCGGCGTAGCCTGGAGCCATGCCCGCCCGCAGGATCGAGATCGCCGACGGCCGTGCCGCGCTCGCCGCGGTCGAGGTCGGCGACACCACGCGTCCGGTGACCGCGACGGCCGTGCGCTACCTCCTCCAGCTGCTCGACGAGAAGGCGCCGGGAAACAGCGTCGAGGTGCGCGTCCCGCCCTTCGGCGCGGTGCAGGTCGTGCAGGGCCCGCGGCACACGCGAGGAACTCCGCCGAACGTCGTGGAGATGGATGCTGCGACCTGGATCGCTCTCGCCACGGGCGCGCAGACGTGGGCGGAGGCCGTGGCCGCGGGCCGCGTTTCCGCATCCGGCGTCCGTGCCGATCTCTCCGACCTGCTCCCCCTCCGCACCTGACGTCCGGCCGCGTTGACTCCGCGCCGCGCCGCCGACTGAACGGCGCCCGGAGGCCACGCATATGCGGAGCGTGGGACAATGGAGGCATGTCGCAGAGCGCAGAGCACCAGACGACCGAGGCCCGGATCCGCCCGGTCCCGCGCTTCGGCGTGTTCCTGGGGCTGGGTGCCGTTCTCGGCGTGATCCTCGCCGGCATCCTCACCGCTGTCGGCAGCTACGAGAAGTCCGAGGTTCTGGACATCGTCTATCCGCCGGGTCAGGTGTTCGGCTTCGCACTGCTGTGGACCGTGCCGATCGGCATCGCCATCGGCGGGCTCGTCGCGCTGATCCTGGAGCGGATGGCGCGCAAGCACGAGCGCATCGTGCGGGTCGAGCACGAGCGCATCACCGACTCCGAGGACTGAGCCTCCCGGCGGGACCGGTCAGCTCCGCACGAGCTGCAGCGAGAACTCCACCGCGCCAGTGTCCTCGACCTTCACGAACCCGAGGTTCGGCGCATCCACGCCGAAGTCGGAGAAGGTGATCGGGATGCTGCCCGCCACCTGCCCGGTGGCCCCGTGCAACACGGCATCCAGCTCCACCGTCACCGCGCGGGTGACCCCTGCGAGCGTCAGCTCGCCCTTCGCGCTCACCTTCTGCGCGACGCCCGGCTGAGGGACGCCGTCCGCGACCACGGGTTCGGTCAGCTCGAACGTCGCGGTGGGGAACTTCGCCGCACGCATCGCCGTGTTGCGGAAGTAGTTGTCGCGGTTGCCGGAGTCGGTCGCGATCGAGGCCACGTCGACCTCGATGCGCGCCGCGGTCAGGGTGGAGTCGGACACGGTCAGCGAGCCCGTGACCTTCTCCGTCCGTCCCGTGACGGTGACATCGGTGCCGTTCAGGACCTCGTCCACGCGGTAGCCGGCGAATGACCCTTCGCCGACGGCCCATTCGCCCTGCAGGTCCTCCGGGTCGATGGCCGCGCCCGCCTCGGTGGGCGATGCGGGGGCGAGCGTGGGTGCCGATTCGGCGGGGGCGACCAGATAGTCGCGGTAGATCATCGGGCCGGCGAATGCGGCACCGCCGATCACGATGACCGCGATGCCGGCGGTGATGAGGATGATGCGGGTGCGCTTCTTCATGGCAGTGTCCTGTCGTGGAGGAGTGTTCGCGACAATGAAACCGCCTCCGCCGAGGAGATATGCCGGCATCCGGCGACTGCATAGGCTTCCGCCAGCCGAACCATAGGCACCGCTCAGGCGAGCTCCGCGATCACGGGCCGCATGGCCGCGTCGAAGGCGACGACGTCGCGCCGCAGGCCGTCGGTCACGGCGACGCTCAGCGCGCCGATCCACCAGATCCCCCGCTGGCTGAACGGCAGCACCTGCACGTTGAGCTCGAAGGAGTGCGCGCGCCGGCCGATCTCGCGCTCGAACTCGGCGATCGCGCTCGCGTACGCGCGGTAGGCGCCTCCCGAGGAGCTGACGGAGTCGACGTAGCGGTTGTGCGCATCCTGCGCGTAGCGGAGAGCAGCCGCGGCGTGCGGCACGATCGCGTCGCGCAGATCCTCCGCACCGGTGGTGGGCAGCGCCACGAGGGTGTCGAAGCCGTCGACCAGTTCCAGTGGCACCTCGGAACGGTGCGCGCGCGGTTCGACGGTCATGTCCCAGTATTCGCGCCACTGCGCCTCGAGCGCATCGTCGACATCGGTCGCATCGGGCCGGCGCACCTCGAGTCCGCGCAGCGCGGGAAGATCCTCCGGCGCGCGGATGCCGAGCAGCTGGCGCAGCGCGAGCGCGACCAGCACCGAGGTGCCGGCGTCCTCGCGGATCAGCCACTGCGGCTTGTCGCTCATGGCCCCATCGTATGGGGGTTGCGACCAGGGCGCGCCGACTCTTCGAGGGTCTCCGCATGTCGGAATCGCGCAGGGGCCGCATCCGTCAGACGGATGCGGCCCCTGCGCGGCTCGGAGGGCGCGGGGCGCTCAGCGCCTGCGCTCGAGGATGCGGCGGCGCAGCCGCTCGCGGCGACGGGACGGGGGACGCGTGGCATCCACCAGAGCCTGACGGGCGGCGGCGAGGGTGGGGTAGCTGCCGATGCGGCGGCTGTGGCTGTCGTGCACCACGTGGACGTTCTGCTCGACGGAGACGAAGCCCGCGTACTCGCCGCGGTTGGTCGCGACGAAGACGTCCTCGTCGGCCTGTCGCCAGGAGAGGTCGGTGATCTGTTCGGTCTGTGGTTCCTGAGAGAGCGGAGCGAGACGAAGGGCGGGCGCGTCGGAGCGCGCGGAAGTGTGGATACTGCTCATGATTCTTGATTCGTGTGCGGGCGGCACGCTGCCGCCTCCGCAATGGCCGGGGAGCGGATCGCATCGGTGCGATCCAGCCTTGAGGGTGCCCTGGCCGGGGCGTGCGCTGCGCCGGGTGAGAGTCGGCGAAAACTTGCGCAACCACATACTCTAGCACGCCCGGTGGATCAGCGTCCGTCGCGGCGGCATCCGGCGGGTGCATCCGCGACCTTCGTGACGCGCCCGGCCCGGTAGGCTGTACGGGTGGCAGCCTCCCCCACCAATCCCTATGCTCAGGCCGGCGTCGACACTGCCGCCGGTGATCTCGCAGTCGAACTCATGAAGGCCTCCGTGCGCGCGACGCACGGGCCCGAGGTGCTCGGCGGAGTCGGCGGATTCGCCGGCATGTTCGACGCCAGCGCCCTGCTCGGCTACACGCGTCCGCTGCTGGCATCCAGCACCGACGGCGTGGGCACGAAGGTCGCCATCGCGCAGGCGATCGACAAGCACGACACGATCGGGCAGGACCTGGTCGGCATGGTCGTGGACGACATCGTCGTGGTGGGCGCGAAGCCGCTGTTCATGACCGACTACATCGCCTGCGGCAAGGTCGTCCCCGAGCGCATCGCCGACATCGTGCGCGGGATCGCCGAGGCGTGCTCCGCCACGGGTACCGCGCTCGTGGGCGGCGAGACCGCCGAGCATCCGGGTCTGCTCGGCCCGCGCGACTACGACGTCGCGGGTGCGGCCACCGGCGTCGTCGAGGCGGATGCCGTGCTCGGCGCCGACCGCGTCCAGGACGGCGACGCGGTGATCGCGCTGGCATCCAGCGGTCTGCACTCCAACGGCTACTCGCTCGTGCGGCACATCGTCGCGAACGCGGGGATCGGCTACGGCGACAACGCCGCCGACCTCGGCACGACCTGGGGCGAGGCGCTGCTCGAGCCGACCCGCCTGTACACGACACCGCTGCTGAAGCTCATCGAGGAGCTGCCCGCCGGCGCCATCCACTCGCTGAGCCACGTGACCGGCGGCGGCATCGCCGCCAACCTCGCCCGCGTGCTGCCCCAGGGCAGCTGGTCCGAGGTCGATCGGTCGACCTGGTCACCGAGCCCGGTGTTCCGCGTGCTGGCCGACATCGCCGGCACCCCGATCACCGACACCGAGGGCACGTGGAACCTCGGCATCGGCTTCCTGGCCGTCGTCGCGGCGGAGCAGAAGGATGCTGCCATCGCCGCGATCGAGGCGCAGGGCATCCCGGCCTGGCAGGTCGCGACGGTGCACACCGGCGCGCGGCCGGCAGGCGAGTTCGAAGAGGGCGCCAAGGGCGTCGATGGTGGAGCTGTGCGCCTGGTCGGCGCCTACGCGAACGGAACGAAGTAACACCCCATGTGCGGCATCGTCGGAATGGTCGCAGGCGGCCCCGTCAATCAGGACATCTACGACGCGCTGCTGCTGCTGCAGCATCGCGGGCAGGACGCCACCGGCATCGCCACGGCGGAGCCGAACGGCGTCATGCACATGGCGAAGGCCGAGGGCATGGTGCGCGAGGCGTTCCGCACCCGCGACATGCGCTCGCTGCTCGGGAACATCGGCCTGGGTCACGTGCGCTACGCCACGAAGGGCACCGCCTCCAGCGAGGAGGAGATGCAGCCCTTCTACGTGAACGCCCCCTACGGCATCGTGCTGATTCACAACGGCAACCTCACGAACACGCGTGAGCTGACCGCCGACATGGCGCAGCGCGACCGCCGTCACCTGAACTCCTCCAGCGACACCGAGCTGCTGCTGAACGTGCTCGCGCACGAACTGCAGACCACCACCTCCGCCGTCGACCTCGACCCGGAGCGCATCTTCGAGGCGGTCGCCCGCACGCACCAGCGCATCGAGGGCGCCTACGCCGTGATCTCGATCATCGCCGGGTACGGCCTGCTCGCCTTCCGCGACCCGTTCGGCATCCGCCCCCTGATCCTGGGCCGCCGTGCCGGTCGGGAGGACGCCACCAAGGACGAGTGGGTCGTCGCCAGCGAGTCGCTCGTGCTCGAGAACGCCGACTACGAAGTGGTGCGCGAGGTCGAGCCCGGCGAGGCCGTGTTCATCACCAACGAGGGCGAGCTGTTCACCCGGCAGTGCGCCGAGAACCCGCAGTTGATCCCGTGCGCTTTCGAGTACGTGTACCTCGCCCGCCCCGACTCGATCATGAACGGCGTCTCGGTGTACGAGTCGCGCCTGCGCATGGGCGAGCGGCTGGCCGACACCATCGCCAAGCATGTGCCGCTCGACGAGATCGACGTGGTCATGCCGATCCCGGACTCCTCCCGCCCCTCGGCCATGGAGGTCGCCCGCAAGCTCGGCAAGGAGTACCGCGAGGGCTTCTACAAGAACCGCTACGTGGGCCGCACGTTCATCATGCCCGGCCAGGCGGTGCGCAAGAAGAGCGTGCGCCAGAAGCTGAACGCCATGTCGGCGGAGTTCCAGGGCAAGAACGTGCTGCTGATCGACGACTCGATCGTGCGCGGCACCACCAGCACCCAGATCATCCAGATGGCACGCGACGCGGGCGCCAAGTCCGTGATCTTCGCCTCGGCGGCCCCGCCTGTCCGCCACCCGCACGTGTACGGCATCAACATGCCCTCCCGCGCTGAGCTGGTCGCGCACGGCCGGACGATCCCCGAGATCGCCGAAGAGCTCGGCTGCGACCGCATCGTGTACCAGGAGGTCGAGGACCTCAAGTCCGCGATCATCGAGGGCACCGACCTGACCGACCTCGACATGAGCTGCTTCGACGGGCGCTACGTCACCGGAACCGTGACCCCCGAGTACCTGGAGTGGGTCGAGAAGTCGCAGTCGTCGTGACCACGTCGGGCGCACGGCCGCTCTGGCAGGGGCGCGCGCTCGCGGTGCTCGGCATCCTGCTGTGCGCGTTCTCGCTGCGTTCAGCGGTGGCATCCCTCTCCCCGGTGATCCACGAGATCTCGGCGGACTTCCCGCTGTCCTCGGCGGTGCTCGGGCTCATCGGCACCCTTCCGCCGGTGTGCTTCGCGGTGTTCGGCCTGATCACACCGCTCCTGGAGCGCCGGCTCGGCATCGAACGGCTCACGGTGATCGCACTGTGCGCGATGACCGCCGGGCTGATCCTGCGCGGTCTGGTGGGGGAGTCGGTCGGTCTGGTCCTCGCGACCGCGGTGATCTTCGCGGGCGTCGGGATGGGCAACATCCTCATGCCGCCGCTGGTCAAGAAGTACTTCCCCGACCGCATCGGCCTGATGATGACCCTGTACACCACGGCGATGGCGTGCTCGACGTTCGTGCCGCCGCTGGTCGCCGTGCCGGTGGCGGATGCCGTGGGCTGGCGCTTCTCGCTGGCCATGTGGGCCGTGTTCGCCGCCGCGGGAGTGATCCCGTGGCTGATCATGCTGATGAGGCGCACGACCGATCCCGCCGCCCCCGCCCTGACCCGCCCGGGCATTGCGGAGGCCGCACCCGAGGACCCCGACTTCGCCGCCACCGGGCCGATCGCGACCTCGCCCAGCAGCCGGCGCCTGTTCGCCCGGCTCGCGCGCATCCCGCTGGTGTGGGCGCTCGCGCTCACCTTCGGGACCTCGTCGATCATGGCCTACGTGGCCTTCGCCTGGCTTCCGGTGATCATGGTGGAGGTGGGACACGTCAGTGCCTCGACGGCGGGTCTGCTGCTGTCGCTGTTCGCGTTCGTGGGCCTGCCCTCCTCGCTGCTCATCCCCGTGCTCGTGGTGCGGTTCCACGCCACCAGGCCGCTGTTCCTCGTCGGCGCGATCGGCGGCATGATCGGTATCCTCGGTCTGCTGCTCGCCCCGCTGCCCGGATTGCTGTGGCTGTGGACGGTGCTGTTCGGCCTGGTCGGACTGCTGTTCCCGCTGGCGCTGGTGCTGATCAGCATCCGCTCCCGCACGCCGGAGAGTGCCGTGCTGCTCTCGAGCTTCGTGCAGAGCGTCGGCTACGTGCTCGCCGCGATCTTCCCCGTCCTCGTCGGCGTGCTGCACGACGCGACCGGCGGCTGGACGGTTCCGCTGCTGGTCGTCGGCGCCATGCTCGTCGCGAGCATCCCGGCCGGCATGATCGCCGGTCGCCGCCGCACGGTCGAGGATGAATGGGAGCGTCGCCACGGGGCGTGGTGACGCGCGGCCGCCGCGGACCGCACATCGCCACCTGACCTGACGGATCAGCCGATCGTCACCTCGTCGCCGACGCGGATCACACCGCCGGCGCCGCCGGTGTCGTCGACCGAGCCGGTCACGCCGTTCAGGAGCAGCAGACGGCCGAGCGTCGGCTCGGGCAGCCCGACCCCGCGGGTCAGTGTCGTCAGCACCTTGGCATCCCGGATGCCCGTGTCGGGGTTCGCGTGCGTCGCCAGGCATCGCACGATCGGTCCCTCAGCGGTGAAACGCAGATCCCCGATGCGCACCTCGCCGGCCCACGCCAGCTCATCCCAGGCATCCGCACCCTCGATCACGACGTTCGAGCGGAACCGGCGGTCGTCCACCGTCTGACCCAGCGCGGCGCTCAGCGCGTCGACGCTCGCCTCGCTGTGCACGGAGACGAAACCGCGCGCGCGGTCCTGAAACCGGGAGCGCTCGCCGTCACCGACGAGTGCCAGCGGCAGACGGCCCTCGCGCTGCAGCAGCTTCCACTCCGGGGAGTCGAGCACGAATGCGGTCACGATCTCGACGAGCTCTGCGCGACCCTCGTCATCCAGGACCATGTCGACGAGCAGGGCGTCGTCGTGCGCGATCCGCACGCGCTGCGTCTCATGGTCGAAAGTCACGCGCAGGGTGGCCAGTGAGGGGAACGACTCCAGCGCCAGGCCCTTCGACTTCGGCCAGTAGTCCAGGCCGTCGCGCTGCTCCGGCTCCGTGGCGTCCGCGAAGCGGAATGCCAGCACCCGGTCGCCGGCGACGCGGCCGTCGGGCTGGATGGTCAGTTCATCGCACTGCTCGGGCGTGAACCCTTTGATCGGATGACGGTACAGGGCTGCGACGCGGGGCATCCGGCCATTGTGTCATCGGCCGACGGGTACGACGAAACCCTGGTCGACTCGGCGGCTGCCGGTCGCCAGGGTGTCTGGTCGTGCGAGGGAGGGGGTCAGGCCCGCTCCAGCTCGTCCTCGTCCTCGTCTTCGTACTGGTCGGCCCACTTGTCGACGTACTGGTCCTCCTCGGAAGAGGGGTGCCCGAGCTCGTTCTCCAGCGCGGAGAAGTTCACGTTCGGACTGTACGACTTGAGTTCGCGAGCGATCTTGGTGTGCTTCGCCTTCTGACGGCCACGGCCCATGCGCGAGACCCCCTTTTACGAGTTCAGCAGCGGGCTGTGCGACGCCCGATGGTATTCACGGCACCGGCTCGAGGCCGGTAAGAGTAGCATTCAGGATAGCACGCACGCCAGAGCCTGAGGCCGTCCTGCGGCCGGTGAGGGGAACGATCATCATGACAGATTCCACGCCCACAGCATCCGACGAAGCCGCTCAGAACGCCGCGCTGCAGAAGGCCGTCATCGTCGGCATCCAGCCCGGTCAGCCGCCGCACGTGCTCGCGGAGGCGCTCCGCTACGCCAAGCTGCTCCAATCGCCTCTCGTGGTCGTCCATGTCGACGTCACACGCTTCGTCACCTACGAGGATCCGGACGGCTATGTGCACTCCGCGCCCATCGACCTCAACCTCGATGCGGGTGCTGCCGAGTTCGAGGATGTGCAGAAGATGGCCGCCGAAGCTCTCGACAAGGAAGACATCACCTGGACCACCCGGCAGCTGATCGGCGACCCGGCCCTGGCGATCAAGCAGCTGGCGAACAAGCTCGACGCGCAGCTGATCGTGATCGGCACGCGCAAGCGGGGCATCGGGGAGTCGATCCGTGAGTTCTTCACCGGCTCGGTCGCAGCTCGCCTGGCGCACCGTCAGCACCGCTCGGTGCTCGTCGTGCCGCAGACGGAGTCCGTCCCCGACGATCAGAAGGACGTCTGGGACGAGTAGGCCCGGTCAGTAGAGCGCGTCGCCCTCCGCGGCGCGCTCGAGGTTTCCGCGCGCGCTGGCGGCGGATCGCAACGGATGCCGCCCGGAATCCATCCGAGCGGCATCCAGTGCGACCTCGACTGGACCGTCGCGGGACCCAAGGCCTAGGGGCGCGCAGCCGCCAGCGCCCGGGTGATCTCGTGCGCGGCGTCGTCGAGCGCGCGCTCGAGTCCGGTGACGACGGATGCCTCCAGCAGCCCGCCGCGGGCCACGTGCGTACGCAGGTCGGTGCGCACCTGGGCGCGGAACGCGTTGATCGCGGCATCCGCCCGCTGCAGGTTCTCGCGGCTCGTGACGCGCTCGTCGCCGAGCCCTTCCGCGCGGGGCTGCTTCTTGGCGGCGCGGCGCTCCTCCTGAGCGGCGGTGGCGAGGTCGGCGCGCAGGCTGCGCATCGCCTCCTTCACGCTCTGCCGCACCTCGGTGGCGATGAGGCGCACCGAGTCGGAGAGGCCCTCCTCGATGCCCTCCAGGTCGGCCGAGCGCGATTCGAGCTCGGCGCGACCGGCATCCGTGATGGCGTAGATGGTGGTGCGGCCCTCGACGGTCTTGGTGACCAGGCCCTCCTCCTCCAGCTTCGCCAGCCGCGGATAGATCGTGCCGGCGCTGGGCGTGTAGGTGCCACCGGTACGGTCGGTCAGTGCCTGGATGATGCCGTAGCCGTGCTGCGGCGCCTCGTTCAGCAGCGACAGCAGGTACAGCCGCAGGTCGCCGTGCGAGAAGACTGCCGGTGCCATCACTCCTCCCATTCCGGGTCGTCGGCGACGGTCGGACGCGCCTGGCGCAGCACCGTGATGCCGCCCGAGACCGTGTTCGCGCGCACGTCGACGAAGCTGCCGGCGAGCTCGCCCATCTGACCGGTGAAGTTGCTCGGTCCGCCGCTGGAGCGCTGGATGCCGTCGACCATGAGCTTGCCGCTCATGCTGCGCAGGGCGTAGTTCGCCGGCAGGGTCTCGTCCAGGCGCACGGTCACTCCGCCCGAGACGGTGTTGACGTTCAGGGTGTTCACGTCGCCGAGCGCGTCGATGAGCACGGAGCCCGACACTGTGTCGATGACGGCCTTGCGCAGCGAGCCGGTCACGGCGACGTCGCCCGAGACGCTGTTCGCGACCACGGAGCCGGTCAGGCCGCGCAGCTGCACGTCGCCGGAGACGGAGTTCGCCGAGAGGTCGCCGGTCACGTCGTCGGCGATGATGTCGCCGGAGACGGTGTTGAGCTTGACGTCATTGCGGATGCCGGACACCAGCGCGCCTGCACTGACCACGCCGAGCGTGAGTGCGATCGCGCGCGGCACGGCGACGCTGATCTCGGCCTTGGGGCCGCCGGCGCCGAAGTTGCGGAACACCTCGAGGAAGTTGTCCCACCCGATCTGGGGGTGGTCGATCTCGATCTGGGTGCCGTCGGACTCGACGCGCAGGTCCTTGATGGTGACGCCGTGCACCTCGATGCGGATGCCGGGTTCGTCGTGTGCGACCACGTCGACCTGTCCGCCGACGAGCCCGACCTTGAGCCGGGACGCGGAGGCGATGTCGATGACGCGTTCCTCGCCGGGGGCGATGAGCCACTTCTCGGTCATTGTCGTTCTCTTCCTGGTTGGGCGATATCGAGATATATCGCGTATTGCGAGAGTAACACGATATATCTCGAGTTCGTCAAGGGGTTCAGCAAAGAATCAGGAACATCCTGCTTGACCTTGACGTAACGTCAACTTCTACCGTGGACATATCGACGAACGAGAGGAGCGGATGCCATGGACTGGTCGATCCAGGAGATCGCCCGCCTCGCGGGGGCGACGAGCAGGACGCTGCGTCACTACGACGACATCGGCCTGCTCGCCCCCTCGCGCATCGCCGCCAACGGCTATCGGCACTACGACGAGGCCGCGCTCGTGCGCCTGCAGCGCATCCTGCTGCTGCGCGAGCTCGGGCTCGGCCTGCCGCAGATCGCCGAGGTGCTCGGCGATTCGGCGGGCTCAGCGGCCCAGGTGGCCGAGGCATCCGCTCTGCAGACCCACCTCGAGCTGCTCCGTCAGGAGCAGCAGCGGATCGGGCGGCAGATCGCGTCCGTCGAATCGACCATCACCGCATTGACAGAAGGGAAGGAACTCATGGCCGAGAACATGTTCGACGGCTTCGACCACACGCAGTACAAGGAGGAGGTCGAGGAGCGCTGGGGTCGCCAGGCGTACGCCGACGGCGACCGCTGGTGGCGCGGCCTCTCCGACGACGACCGCGCCGCCTGGAAGCAGCGCGTCGCGGATCTGAACCGCGACTGGATCGCCGCCGCCGAGAGCGGCATCGCCCCGGACTCCGATGAGGCGCAGGCCGTCGCCCGCCGTCACGTCGAGTGGCTCACGGGCGTGCCGGGCACCCCGGCATCCGCCCCGGGTGGCGACGTGAAGGGCTACGTGATGGGCCTCGGCGAGATGTACGTCGCCGACCCGCGTTTCGGCGCCAACTACGCGACGAGCGACGGCGGCTCCACCGGCGCCGAGTTCGTCCGCGACGCCCTGCGCGTCTACGCGGACGCGAACCTCTGAGCCGCCTCCGCATCGCGCCTCGGCGCATGTTCGGGAGGAGTTCGCGCGCTCGGGAGGAGATTCCCGGGCCGGGACTCCTCCCGTCCGCGTTTTCCCCTCCCGAACGGATCGGGGCGGCGCCGTCGGCTCAGCGCGGCGGCATGGCGACGGAGTCGCGGTGCACGAGATAGGTGCCGAGTGTGAGGCCCTGCTCGGGCGTCCGCGAGAACGCGTCCGGCTCGTCGATCGCGGCGCGCAGCGCCTCCTGGCCGAGCTGCTCCAGCGGCACGTGCACCGTCGTGAGCTTGGGTGACAGGTTCGCGGCGAGCGGGGTGTCGTCGTAGGCGACCACCGACACATCCGTGGGGATGCGAAGACCCGCGTCACCCAGCGCGTCGTACACGCCCGAGGCGATGGTGTCGTTGACGGCGAAGATCGCCGTGACGTCCGGATGCTCCTCCATCAGGGCGCGCGTGCTGGCGTAGCCGACGTCGCGGCCGAAGCCCTCGATGCGGATCAGATCCTCGTCGATGTCGATGCCCCGCGACGCGAGAGCGCGCAGGTAGCCGTCGCGGCGCAGGCCGATGGTCGGGAGGTGGCTCTCGCCGCCGACCATCGCGATGCGCCGGTGCCCGTTAGCGATCAGGTGCTCCGTGACGGAGAAGGCGCCGCCCTCGGTGTCGTACGCCACGGAGCGTGCCGCGGACGGCAGGTCCAGCGTCGGATGCGCGCACAGCACGAGCCGACTCCCCATGGCGGCGAGCGCATCGGCGCGCTGGGCCAGCTGGCGCCGGTACGCGGGGTCGCTGCTGCCGCCGCTCACGACGATCACGGCGTCGACGCGGCGCTCGCGCATCCGGTCGATCAGCGCGATCTCGGCGCCGGGGCGGAAGGACGTCGTCGCGATGATCGCGAGGCGTCCGGACTCCTGGGTGGCGCGCTCCAGCCCGCGCACCATGTAGCCGAAGAACGGGTCGACGAGCTCGGGCACGATGATCCCGATCGTCTTGGTGTCGGACTGCGTCAGCGCGCGCGCGTTCGCGTTCGCGGCGTATCCGAGCTTGGACACGGCTCGCATGACCCGCTCGCGGGTGGCTGCGGCGACCGGATAGTTGCCGTTCAGCACTCGCGAGACGGTCGCGGTGGAGACCTGCGCGGCGGCGGCGACGTCGCTGACTGTGGCCGGCCGACGAAGCCCCCGGACGCGAGTCTGCTCAGATGTCGAAGACACGGCGCCTCATCCCGTTGTCCGTCATGCGGTGATCGCCAGGTCGGCGGACCGCACTTCATGGTCGAAGGTATCACTCGCCGCGAACCGGGCGACCTCGTCGACGGCGAGCTCGCCGAGCCGCACGATCTCGTTGCCGAGCGCGCCGGCGATGTGCGGGGTGATGACGACGTTCGGCAGCCCGTACAGCGGTGAATCGGCGGGCAGCGGCTCGGGGTGCACGACATCGAGGTACGCGTCCAGCCGGCCGGTGACCAGCTCCGCAGTGAGTGCGTCGGTGTCGATGATCGCACCGCGTGCCGTGTTCACGAGCACGGTGCCGTCGCGCATCAGCGACAGCTCGTGCGCGCCGATCATGCCGACGGTCTGCGCGGTGAGGGGTGCATGCACGCTCACCGCATCGCTGCGCCGGCACAGCTCGTCCAGGCCGACCAGCTCGGCGCCGAGCTCGGCGGCGGCCGTGGGCGAGAGGTAGGGATCGTGCAGCAGGATGCGGACATCGAGCGTGCGCAGCATCCGCAGGGTCTCCCGCCCCACCCGCGATGCGCCGATCAGGCCGACGGTCACGCCGTTCGTGCCGATGGGCGGGAATCCGGCGGTGTCGCGCACCGCCTTGGTGCGACGGAGCCGCTCGGCGAAGCGGGAGGCGCGCTTGAGCCCGAAGACGATGCTCGCCAGCGTGAACTCGGCCACGGGGATGGCGTTCGCGCTGGCGCAGGTGCTCACGCGGATGCCCCTGTCGTACACGGCGGGGTCGAGGAAGGTGCGCACGGTCCCCGCGGCGTGAACGATCGCCCGCAGGCGCGGGGCCTGTGCGAGCGTCGCGAGCCCGAAGCGCGGGGCACCCCAGCCCGTGATGAGCACCTCGGTCTCCGCGAGGAGCTCGCGGGACGCGGCGGAGTCGAACTCCTCCATCGGCAGGGGAGTGATCACCTCGGCGATCGAGCCCAGGCGCTCGAGGAGCGACGCAGGGAACGCCGCGAGGTGGTCGTCGCGGTTCATCGCGAACGCGACGCGGGGGTGCCAGCTCATGAACATCTCCGAGAACGATGGAAACAGACAGTAAGCGATTTCTATCATGCTTTCCGCTTCAGGCGCCAGAGGTGACGGCCGAATCGCCCTAGATCTCCGGAAATGTCACGACTGGCGTTGACAACGCGATCATCGACGGGCTACCTTGCGATAGCAATCGCTTACTAAGGCGACGTTTCATCCACAACGACGTTCGGAGGATGCGGTGGTCTCGACACCCGTCACGAGCAGGCCGAAGGCCGCCGCGGCCGAGCCGGCGCGCCCGGTCACGGGGCACGCGCGCCGGCTGGACCGCAAGGGTCGCACGCGACTGAGCTTCGCCGCCCGCTTCCGGCGCGACCGCGTCATGCTCCTGCTGGTGATGCCCGGGTTCCTGTACTTCGTGGTCTTCCACTGGCTGCCCATCCCCGGCAACATCATCGCGTTCGAGGACTACCAGCCCTACCTCGGCTTCGTCGACAGCGTGTGGGTCGGCCTGGACAACTTCGCCGTCGCGTTCTCCGACCCGGCGTTCTGGTACGCACTGCGCAACACCCTCGTGATCATGGTGATGCAGCTCGTGCTGTTCTTCCCCGTGCCGATCGCCCTGGCGCTGCTGCTGAACAGCATCATGTCGCCCAAGCTCAAGAAATTCGTGCAGAGCGTGATCTACCTGCCGCACTTCCTGGGCTGGGTGATCATCGTCTCGCTGTTCACGCAGATCCTCGGGCCCACCGGACTCATCCCGAACTTCCTCGACTCCCTCGGGATGGGGCGGATCAGCCCGATGACCGACCCCGCCACGTTCCCGCTGCTCGTCACCGTCCAGACCATCTGGAAGGACGCGGGCTGGGGCACGATCATGTTCCTCGCCGCGCTGGCCAGCATCGACGACAGCCTCTACGAGGCGGCGGCCATCGACGGTGCCGGCCCGTGGCGGCGCACGTGGGCGGTGACGATCCCGGGCATCATGCCCATCGTCATCCTGCTGCTGATCCTCAACCTCGGCACGGCGCTGTCCGTCGGGTTCGAGCAGATCATCCTGCAGCGCAACAACGTCGGTGCACAGGCGGGCGAAGTGCTGGATACCTACGTCTACTTCCACGGCATCGTCGACGGCCAGTGGGGCACCTCGGCGGCGGTGGGTCTCGTGAAGGGCATCGTCGGTCTCTTCCTCGTGCTCGGCGCCAACAAGGTCGCCCACATGTTCGGACAGGATGGGGTGTACTCCCGTGAGCACTGAGAGCACGACGGTGGTCCGTCTCGGAAGGCAGAGGGCCAGCGACTACCGGGCCCGCACCCGTCCGGTGTGGATGGAGAAGCCCAGCTTCGCGATGCAGGGGCTGAAGGGACTCGTCCTGCTGCTGGTGTGCGTGGCGGTGATCTACCCGTTCCTGGTCGTGATCGGCACGAGCCTGTCCACACAGCAGGAGATCGCCGCGAACAACGGCTTCGTGCTGATCCCCATGCATCCCACGCTCGAGGCGTATCGGACCATCCTCTCCGGCGGCATCGTCACCGAGGCCCTGTTCCGCAGCATCGGCATCACGCTCGTCGGCACCGCGCTCTCGGTGACCCTCACGGTGATGATGGCGTACGGGCTGTCGCGACGGATCATGGGCGGCAACTTCTTCCTGATGACCGCCCTGCTGACCATGCTGTTCTCGCCCGGCATCATTCCCACATTTCTCGTGGTCAAGGAGCTCGGGCTGCTGGGCACGTTCGCGGCGCTCATCCTGCCCACGGCGCTCTCGGCGTTCAACCTGATCATCATCCGCTCGTTCTTCATGAACGTCCCCTCCGAGCTCGTCGAGGCGGCGCGGTTGGACGGCGCGGGCGACATCCGCATCCTGTGGAACGTGATGCTGCCGCTGTCGAAGGCGGTGATCGCCGTGATCGGCCTGTTCTACGCCGTCGGCTACTGGAACATGTTCTTCAACGCCATGCTCTACGTCGACAGCGACAAGTGGCCGCTGGCCATGGTGCTGCGGCAGTACGTGCTGCTCGGCTCCTCCATCGACGCCAACACCGGCGCCGAGATCGCCGCTCCCAGCCAGGCCATCCAGATGGCCGTCGTCGTGATCAGCCTGGTGCCGATCCTGTGCGTGTACCCCTTCCTGCAGAAGTACTTCACCAAGGGCGTCCTCACCGGCGCCGTCAAGGGCTGACCCCAGCCGAAGAACACCCGAGGCCACCGGCCTGATTTCCCTCAGAGAGGATCGGAAATGTCAATCAGAGAGATCGCCACCGACAGGCGGACGTTCCTGAAGTACGTCGGGTTCGGCGCAGTCAGCGTCGCCGCCGTCGGCTCCCTCGCCGGCTGCGGCACGAGGACCGAGCTGAAGGCGTCCGGCGCCGGCTCCGTGAAGATGCCGACGTTCCTCGCATCCGAGGGGCTGACCCCGGACCTGAAGGGCACCGCCGAAGGCGTGCCGTCCGCGTTCTTCAACTACCCGAAGAACCCGGTGCGCAGCGTGAAGACCCCGCCTCTGAAGGGTGAGACGTTCTCGGCCATCACGAACATCTTCGGCCCGCCGCCGAACGGCCGCGACAAGAACCCGGCCTGGCAGGAGATCGAGAAGCGCCTCGGCGGCAAGCTCGACATCACCGCCGTCTCCGCCGACGACTTCGCGACCAAGATCAACACCACGCTCGCCGGCAACGACATCCCGGACATGATCCTGGACGACGGCGCATCCATCCCGGACATCATCGGGTTCCTGCAGGCCAAGTGCCAGGACCTGACGAAGTTCCTCTCCGGCGACGCCGTCAAGGACTACCCCAACCTCGCCGCGATCCCGTCGCTGTACTGGGAGCAGACGGTGCGCGACGGCAAGATCTACGCGCTGCCGATCCCGCGCGGCGGCACCGCCGGCCTCGGCTTCTACAACGCCAAGCGCTACGCGGACGTCGGGGTGACCGACACCAGCAAGATCAAGGACGCCGACGAGTACCTCTCGATCATGAAGGAGCTCACCGACGCCAAGGCGAACCGCTGGGCGTTCGGCTCCACGTCCTACGGCCTGGCCACCTTCTTCCAGCTGTTCGGCGTCCCGAACCAGTGGCGCGAGGAGAAGGGCAAGATGACCTTCCAGATCGAGACCGACGAGTATCTCGAGGCGATCTCCTTCGTGGCGAAGGCGGCGAAGGCCGGCTACATCATGCCCGGCAGCGACGGCTGGACCAAGTCGCAGATGGTGAACGCCTTCACCAACGGACAGGTCGCGCAGATCTACGACGGGCTCCCCGGGTACTTCAAGGCCGACGGCTACGCTGTGACCGTGCCGGGCTCCGCGCCCTTCCTGCCGTTCGCCGCAGGCGGCGGCAAGCCGCAGGCCAACCTCGACAACATCGTCTTCGCGACCACCATGATCAAGAAGAACGACGACGCGTCGGTCAAGAAGCTCCTCGGCATCGCCAACCTGCTGGCTGCCCCGTTCGGCACGGAGGAGTACCTGCTGATCAACTACGGCGTCGAGGGCGCCGACTACACGCGCGACGGCAACGGCAACCCCGTCCCCACCGCGAACGCGCTCGCCGACACGACCGTGCCGTGGAGGTACCTCACCGCGCCGGCGCCCGCGCTGTACCTGCCGGGCCACGACGACGTGATCAGGAAGACGCACGAGGCGTACGCCGCGATGATCCCGCTCGGGGTCGCGAACCCGGCCGCCACGCTGTTCAGCCCGACCGACGCGTCCAAGGGCAACACGATCAGGCAGCCCGTCAGCGACGCGACGCAGGACTACATCTCCGGACGCAAGACCCTCGATGACGTCAAGGCCGCGATCAAGGCGTGGAAGAGCGCCGGCGGCGACGCGATTCGCAAGGAGTACGAGAAGGCGCTGAAGGCGTGACCGCCGAGCACGATCCCGGCCGGGGCGCGTCCGACCGTCTGCTCTGGACGGAGACCGCCGATCGCTGGCTCCGCGCGGTGCGCGAGCACGGCGCCGAGGACCCGGCCGGGGTCGTGCTCCCGGGGCGCGTGACCGGCGACGGGGAGCGCCGCGAGTCGATGGAGACCATCGGGCGCAGCTTCCTGCTCGCCTCCGCCCGCATCGCGGGCTCACCCGACGGCGACGCCGAGGCGGATGCCCTGATCGAGTTCTACGCCCAGGCCATCGTGGACGGCACCGATCCGGGGCATCCGTCGGCCTGGCCGCGCGGGGTGACCTGCCGCACCCCGCTGACCGGGATCACCAACTCGATCGTCGAGGGCGCCAACCTGGCCTTCGGGCTGTACGCCGCCGGCGACCGGTTCTGGTCGCGGCTCGACGATCGCCAGCAGAGCCAGGTGCTGGCCTGGCTGCGGCACCACGCGCTGCGCGAGGTGTGGCAGAACAACTGGCAGCTCTTCCCCGCGATGGCCGAGGCGTTCATCCGGCACCGGGGTGGCGACGCCCGCGGCCTGCACGGAGAGCGCAACGTCGCCCGGGTCGAGGGCTGGTACCTCGGCGACGGCTGGTACACCGATGGTCCGTCCCACGCGGTGGACTACTACAACGCGTGGGCCATCCACCCCTACCTGTGGGCCTGGTACCGGATGACCGACCGCACTCACACGTACGAGGGGCAGCGCCACCTGGAGCGGCTCGCGCGGTTCGTCGGGCGGATGCCGTCGTTCGTCGCCTCCGACGGGGCGCTGGTGCACTTCGGGCGTTCGCTCACCTATCGCACGGCCGCGCTCACGCCGCTGTGGTGCGCCGAGATCTCGGGCGTCAGCCCGCTGACTCCGGCGCGCACCCGACAGGTCGCGACCTCGGTGCTCGACGGGTTCGTGCGGCATGGCGTCGGCGCCGACGGTCAGCTGCGGCTGGGCTGGTACGACGAGCACCTGCCCGCGTCGCTGCAGGACTACAGCGGATTCGGCTCGCCGTATCTGGCCGGGATCGGCTTCCTCGGGCTGTCGCTGGACGCCGGGCACCGGGTGTGGACGGATGCCGCGGAGCCGGCGGAGCATCCGGCCTCCACCTGCTCCCTCGAGGGCACCGGGATCACGCTCAGCACCGCCGGCGGCGAAGCGCCGGTGATCCTCGTCAACCATGGCTCCGACCACGCCGAGCTGCCCGTCCAGGACCACGGCATCCGCGACCCCGACGACCCGCACTACGGCTCGTTCGCCTACTCCACGCATACTGCACCCGAGGTGGGCGACGGCTGGCTCGAGGCCGTCGACGGGCACGTGTGCCTGTTCGACGACCAAGGCCGCCCGAGTCGCCGCGCCAAGCTGCGCGGGCGGATGCAGGACGGCCCGCTCAGCGCGTCGGTGCACTACCCGCAGATCGACGGCAGGCTGCTGGTCGGAGCGGCGATCGTCACGGCATCCGTGGTGAACCGCGGCACGGAGGTGCGCGCGCACCTGGTGATCGCGCCGACGGCGCACGACCGCATCCGTGAGGGCGCCTTCGCGCTCGCCGCGGCCGAACCGCCCGAGCAGGACGTGGCCTCCGATCGTGTGCACGCATCGGTCGCTGACGGCGCGCATCGCGTGGTGCTGACCGGCCTGCACGGATGGGACGACGCAGGCGTCGTGAGGCACCGCGGCACGAACGTGATGGGCGAGCACTCCGCGATTCCGTACCTGACCGCCGCGCGCGGCGAGGACGAGACCGTGCATGTCGCGGTCCACCAGCTGCTGCGCGACCGGGACGATCCGGATGCCGCACTCGCCGGTCTGCGCGTGGCCGTGGACGGCACCCGGGTTCGCGTGGAGTGGCCGGTCGACGGCGTCGACGTCGAGTTCGACCTGCGCACCGTCGTGGAGTGGGATGGTCAGCCCGGGAAGCCGGGCGGCCGGAGGAGCTGAAGGGCCGCCGCTCCGCGGACGCCTGTGCTCGCCGCGTGTGCCTGTGCACGCCTGTGCGCTTCGCGCGGAGAAGTGCGCTTCGCGCGGAGGAATCCCTGGAATCTCTCCGCGTCAGGCGTACATTTCCGCGTCAGACTCTCGCCGCCGACACGATCAGGTGCGTCACATCCAGGCGTCGATGCGGTCCCCGACGGAGGCGGATGCCTCGCCGAGGGCCAGTTCGATCACGAAGGCGTGTTCCGCCTCGAGATCCGCCGGGATGCTCACGTCGCAGTACAGGGCGTCGTCCAGGTCGAAGCCGATGTCGGTCAGGCGCACCGGGAGGTCGCGTCCGGAGTCGAGCAGGCGCGCCGAGATCGGCATCCGCTCGGCGCCGGCCGGGAACCGCAGCCGCAGGATGCCCGTGACAGGCCGGTTCACGACCGTGACGAACAGCCGGTCGCCGTCTCCGGTCAGCCATCCGGCACCCGTGCGATCCAGGTCGACGTGATGGGCGTCGTACACCGCATCCGCGTTCGCGGCGACCCACGCGCCCAGCTGCTCGGCGATCTCGTCCTCGTGCGCCGTCATGCGGCCGAGGCCGTCGGGGCCGAAGTTCACGACAAGATTGCCGTTCATCGAGCGGCAGCGCATCAGCAGGTCGACGAGGTCGTCCGCGGTCTTCTGGTACTGACCACGGGTGTCCCGCAGCCATCCCCAGGCGTTCGGGCCGATCGTCATGACGCAGTCCCAGTCGTTCCCGCCGAGCATCTCGAAGTTCGCCGGCAGCTTGCGCTCCCAGCCCTGCTCGTAGTCGCCCAGCAGGGCGCCGTTGGAGTCGAAGTGCCGGGCGCCGTGCTCGTCGTTGCGGAAGCGAGAGCCGATGATCAGGCCGGGGCGCCGTGCGCGCAGCTCCGCCTCGAGCGCGTGGGTGAACTCGTGCGAGGCGATCCACGACGCGTCCCAGGTGCCGTCGAACCACAGGCCGCGCGCGGCGGGGTAGCGGTCCAGCAGCTCGAGCAGCTGGGCGCGTGTGTACTGCAGGAAGTCCTGCCATCCGGCGCGCTCGGCATCGGTGGCCGGCACCGTGCGCAGGTAGCCCGGGTGGTGCCAGTCGAGCACCGAGAAGTACAGGAACACGTCGATGCCCTCGGCCGTGTACGCGTCGACGACCTCGCCGACCAGGTCACGACCGCACGGCGATTCGCGCACCGTGTAGTCGGAGTGCGCGGAGGGCCACAGCGCGAACCCGTCGTGGTGCTTGGTGGTGAAGATGACGTAGCGCGCGCCCATCCTCTTCGCCTGCCGGGCCCAGGCACGCGCATCCAGTCGGGCCGGATCGAAGCTCTCGTTGAGCCGGTCGTAGGTCCCCTGCCAGCCCTCCGGGGCCGTGGGCCCGCTCCATGCACGGATCCACTCCGGCGCCGCAGATCCGCCGGCCGCGCTCACGCCCTGGTACTCGCCGCCGAGGATCGAGTACAGCCCGAAGTGGATGAACTGGCCGAGTCCGTACCGGCGGAAGCGCTGCATGGCCTCGTCGTCACGGCGGGAGACCTGCGTGCCGAACCGCAGCGGAATCGGCTGGCGGTCGGAGGGTAGTGCGCGTTCGGTCCAGAGAGAGGTCGTCATCGGGTCCTCGTTCGGCGTTGGTAAGCGGTTTCCCAGTCTACCGGCTGCGACCGCCGAACGGGGCGCCCGGCAGCGCGGAATCCGCCGGCAGGCCGAGCGCCTTCAGCACGTGCGGAAGCACATCGGCGTGGTCCACGACGGGTTCGCCGGACGGGACGTCCGGCCCCGCCGCGGCCATCCACGCCAGCCGCTCCTCGTCGGTGTCGCCGCCGTGATGCCCCGCATCGAGGTGCCCGTGATCGGTGAGCACGATGACGGTCCAGTCCTCGTACTCGCGGTTCCCGCGTGCGGCGATCGCCGCGAGCAGCACGCCGAGCTGCTCATCGCACGCCTCCACGGCCTGGCGATACCGGTCGGTCACGCCCTCGGTGTGACCGACGATGTCCGGCAGCACCGCATACGCGAACACCGCCGCGTGATCGCGATGCAGCAGTTCGCGGGCGGTCCGCGACATCACGGCCTCGTCCATCAGCGCGACGAGCTCGAGCGGCCCGTCCTCCGCGCCGGCCGGCAGCTCCGGCCGGTACCCGCCGCCGGCGAAGAGCGGGCCGCCGCTGCCCGCGGTCACCAGCGGCGCCCATGCGCCCGCCGCGAAGGTCGTCGCACCGGGCACGCCGGCGCGGATGCGGGAGAGCACATCCGGATGCCGGTCGAAGGCGTTCCCCGTGAAGTCGTTGTCGTGCACGCCGTGCCGGTCGCTGTACACGCCGGTGGCCATGGTCGACCACACCGGCCCGGAGATCGTCGGGTTCGCGGCGTGCACGCGCACAGTCGAGAGGAAGCCACGCGCGGCCAGCGCGTCCAGGTGCGGGGTGCGCACGCTCCGCACGACGTCGTCGCGCACGCCGTCCCATCCCATGATGAGGACGTGCGACGAGCGGGCGGGGGAGATCACGGAGCCGGACACCGCTCCAGCGTACGGCCGCCGTCGCGGGTCGTCGCATGGCATCCCGTCGTCTGGCGCGGGTAGTCTGGCCTGACGATGAGCATCACTCGCCGCACGCTGCTGCTCGGCGCCGGGACCGGTGCCGTCGCGGTGCTCCTTGCCGCGTGCACGCCCGAGCCCACCAGGCCGACGCCGACCCGGTCCACGCCCGCTCCCCGGCCCACCGCCCCCTCCCAGGTGCCCGCTCCCTCGGCGTTCGTCCGCAGCTCCTGGTCGAAGGACCCGTACTCCTACGGCGCGATCAGCTACGTGCCCTCCGGCACCGACCCGCAGCAGCGCGCGACGCTCGCCGAGCCCATCGGCGACCGGCTGTTCTTCGCCGGCGAGGCCCTGGACACCGACAACCCCGGCACCGTCCTCGGCGCGGTGGACTCCGGCCGCGCGGCCGCGCTCGCGCTGATCGTCGCGGCGGGGCCCAAGGAGCGCGTCGCCGTGATCGGCGCGGGCGCCGCGGGCGTGGTGGCGGCGCGGATGCTGGCGGATGCCAACCACGAGGTCACCGTGTTCGAGGCCCGAGACCGCTCGGGTGGCCGCATCCTCAGCCAGAAGGCGAAGGACTGGCCGGTGCCCGCGCAGCTGGGCGGCTGGCTCATCTCCGATGAGCAGCTGACCGCGCTGCACGACCGGATCACCACCCTCGGCGAGCAGCAGCTCACCTTCGAGACGGCGACCGGCTGGTCGAAGGACGGGGCCACCGACACCGTCTCCGGCGACCCGATCGCGCAGGCCGCCGAGAAGGCGGGCGACCTGCCCGCCGACATCCCCCTCGCCGAGGCCCTCACGCAGAACGGCGCCGACCTCGACGACCCTGCGCTCGCGGCATCCCTCGCCTGGCTCTCCGCCACCACGGGCGCCGACCCCGAGAAGGCGTCGAGCTGGTACCCGCCGGCGTTCGCGCCGGACACGCTCACCGGCATGGCGGAAGACCTCGGATCCTTCTTCGACAAGCACCTCGAGGATCAGCAGGTCACGCTGGCGTCGCCCGTCGTACGCGTCGCCTACGACGACAGCGGGGTGAGCCTGCGGCTGGGCACCGGCGAGGCGCTGTCCTTCGACCGCGTCATCGTCACCGCGCCCCTGGGGGTGCTGCAGCGGCAGGGCATCGAGTTCGCCCCCGCTCTGCCGAAGCCGCATCGCGGCGCGATCGCCGCCCTGGCTTCCGGTTTCGTGGAGACGGTGTGGATGCGGTTCGAGGAGCCGTTCTGGGATGCCGAGCAGACGATCTGGCACGTCGTCGGCGGCGACGGACTGATCCGCACCTGGATCAACCTCATGCCGGCCACCGGTGAGCCGGTGCTCGTGGGGCTCGTGGGCGGAGCGGATGCCGCGCGCTTCGCGGCGCTCAGCGACCGCGACGCCCAGGTCGCCGCCAGAGCGGCACTCGTCTTCTTCGCGCCCACTCCGGCGGACGCGAGCTGATCACGCCCCACGGGGGCAGCCGCACCCGCACGTGGCTGAGCAGCACGAGCGCGGCCGCGACGACAGCGAAGATCGCCAGCGCGGCAAGGCACGACACCGACATCTCCGGAAGGCCCGACACCTGCCGCGGGTCGAGGAAGTAGTACGGGTACCAGCCGATGATCCGGCCCCGCACGATCGTGAACACTCCCCAGACCACCGGGTAAGCCAGCACGAAGGGCACCACCCGCCACGAGGCCGCGTGCCGCCCCGGGCCGATCAGCCAGGCGATCACCGCGCATCCGGGCAGCAGGTAGTGCAGCACCACATCCGACCAGGGAACCGTGATCGGGATGCCCCGCACGCCCGCCTGCCACACGATGATCGAGAACGCCAGGCCGGCGGTCACCGTCCAGCTCAGCACCAGCGCCCGGGCCGACGTCAGCCACACCGGATCCTCCGCTCGCCGCAGGGCGATGACGCCCGCGAGGATCGTCACCAGGGCGAACGCCACGTTCGACTGGATCGTCAGGTACGCGAAGAAGTTGTCGCTGGCCAGGGTCTGCGAGCCCATGCCCCACAGCATCCGATGCGTGAGGGACACGATGCACACGGCTGCGGCGAGCAGACGCAGCCATCCGAAGATCCGTCTCGTCAGCACGCGGGCGTCGTCCTCCTGGCGGCTTCCGCTCCCTCGGGCGGAGCGGCTCAGTCGTCCCCCGAGTCTACGTAACGCGCAGAAGTGCGGCGCCCCGCTGTGCAGGACGCCGCACTCCCGCGCGTGTGTCGCGTCGGATCAGGCCGCTCAGCCGGCGGACGGTGTCAGCGTCACGTACTGGGCCGCATCTCCGGGCTTCTGCTGCTCGAGCCGCATGCGGTCGTCCACGTACTGCAGCGCCAGCCCGCTGTTGCGGTTGACCAGACGGTACGTGGTCGAGCCGTCCAGCGAGGTGCCGTTCACGGCGACGCGCTGCAGGTACCACTGGTCGCTGCCACCGGGGGTGCCCAGGCTCGTCGAGGTCAGGGGCACGGCATCCGCCTGCCGGTCGCCGGCGGTCACCACGGCGTCGAATGCACGCGGCGCGGCGGCACCGGTGCCCGAGACGCGCAGGACCTTGCCGGTCGTCGCGTCCACGAGTCGGTAGAAGCCGCTGTTCTCCCCCTTCGCGCTCTGATCGGCGACGGGCTCGAGCCTCCAGGCCGTGGCCTTGGTGGCCGCACCCTGGCCGCCGTCCATGCCGGGACCCCGATCCGTGACCACGGCCCGCTGCCCCGCTCGCAGCACGTACGAGGAGCCCGCGGCGACCGCGTTCCCCGCCGTGTCCCGCGGGGTGTACTCCGTGCTCACCGAGGCGCCAGGGGCGCCGGGTGCCGGAGCGATGTCCACGACCTTGGCGGTCAGGTCGGAGATCGTCAGGAACGAGCGGCCGGTGACGTTCTGGTTGGTCAGGCTGCCATTGTCGAGCGAGGTGAGGTAGCCGCCGTTGGATCCGGCGGGCATGAGCCCGACGGCCTTCCACGAGTTCGGGTCTCCCAGATCGGCGGTCTCGTACACGTTGCCGTCGTAGCCGACGATCCGGTACAGGCCGGAGAACGCGTTGTACGAGATGGCGGATTCGTTGTTCTGCGCGGGCAGGTACAGGTGACCGGTGTCCGGGTCCCTGTAGTAGGCGCTGTTCGTGATGAGATCGACGGTCTGCGAGACGCCGGTCACCGGATCGGTCTGCGTCACGTAGATGCCGCCGGTGACGACCTTGACGCCGCCCTCGTACCTGTCGTCCACGGCCTTGAGGGTCATGTCCTGCCCCGTGACAGCATCGTGGTACGTGACGGTGCGATCGGGGGCGGACTGCCCGGTCGCGTCGTTCACGATCGTGTGCGCCAGCGTGTTGGCCGTGTAGCTGTTCCCCGAGGCATCCGAGAAGCGGATGAGGTGGTCCGCTGCGACCTTCGCGGCCTCGTACGAGGCGTCCGCATTCGTCCCCGATCCCTGCCAGGCGATCAGATCGGTGGCGGGGTCGTAGAAGACGTTCAGCCCTCCGATGGAGTTGACGTTGCCGTCGATCCCGCCGATGCCCGGCTGCGACCACGATCCGTTGTGCCACTTCTGCCACGTGCCGCTGGCCATGCCGCCGCTGATCGGCGCGCGCGCCATCTCGGTCCAGCTGGCCAGGGTCGACGAGGCCGGCTTCTTGTAGATCTTCACGTTGTACGTGATGTAGAAGTAGCCGGTGGAGTAGTCGATGAACAGGCGGCAGCCGGAGTTGCCGAACGGGTACGACTGCCCGGGCGACGCCGTGCTGTTGATGACCTGGTCGTCATCCCAGGCCGAGGTGAGCGCGGGACCCGCGTACTGCCAGGTCGCGCCCTCGTCGTCCGATGTGGCGAGCAGGATGCGATTGTTGTGGTGACCGGTGGAGATCTTCTCGTCGATCGTCGCGTTCGCACCCTTGGTCTGCCACGGATCGAACTGGTACTCGTCGTTCAGCAGCGCATGCCAGACGCCCTGCGGGTCGACCCACACGCCGATCACGTCGCAGTGATCGTCCTGCTGCGGTGACGGGATCGGGAAGACGGGGTGCTTGTCGAGCTGATAGCAGATCGTGCCGGGGTCTCCGTAGTAAGCGGGGGCCTGCAGCCGCTCCGTGGTGGTGCCCATGCCCGCCGAGACGGCACTCATGTCGTCGTTCGTGAAGGTGCGCGCCCAGGCGCTGCCCCGGTTCGTGCTGTACGCCGTGAGTGCATTGGTCCAGTGGAACCGGCCGTCCTTGCCGACGAAGGCGGAACCCGCGATGTCGCTGGTCAGCCCGCCCTTCATCGTGGTCGTCCCCGCTGCGACGTACTGCGGGGGAGGGGGAGTCGTGTCCGCGCGGGCGGCACCTGCGAGTGCGACCGCGCCGATCGCTCCGATGGCCACTGCCGGGGTGAGGCGTCGCCAGCGGATGCTGCGGCGGGCGGTGCGATGGTCTCTCATTGTCGTGCCTTCCTGTTCGTCTTCGAAGCGGAGTGCTGGGTGCAGGCGATAGAAATCGCTTACTGTTCGGTGACCGTATCCGAGAGCTTCTGAGCCTGTCAACGGTAACTCGTTTCTAGAAACCGATTACTGAACTTTTGGCCAATGGCGGCCGGTCCGGGGTAGCCGCATGCACCGCGCACACGCGCCGGACGACGGGAACCCGCCCTGGCTAGAGTTGGACGGTGCCCTCCCCGATGTCCGTCTCCACCGTCCTCCGGCGGACGGCCCTGGTCGCGCTCGGCGGGATGCTGGGCACGGCGGCGCGCATGGGTCTCGGGATGCTGATCCCGGATGCTGCGCTGGGCGTGCTGGCCGCGAACATCGTCGGCGCGCTGGCCCTGGGGATCCTGACGGCCCGCCTGCCCGCCGGGGACCTGCGGGTGCTTCTCGGCACGGGCGTGCTCGGCGGCTTCACGACCTACAGCTCGTTCATGGTCGACAGTGTGCAGCTGTGGGGTGCATCTCCGCTGCTCGCCGTCGGGTACATCGTCGTCAGCCTGGCCGGCGGGCTCGCGGCCGCCGCCCTCGGGCTGGTGCTGGGGCGGAAGCGGGCGGCGTCATGAGCCCGCTGGTGTTCCTGCTGGCCGCCGCGTGCGGCGGGCTCGGGGCCGCGACACGCTACCTCGTCGATCTCGGCATCGCACGCCTGGTCGGCACGCGCTTCCCCTGGGGCGTGATGGTGATCAACATCACCGGGTCGTTCGCCCTCGGGCTGGTGATCGGCGGGCTGCCCGGAGCCGCCTTCGTGCTCGGCACCGGCTTCCTCGGTGGGTACACCACGTTCAGCACGGCGATGATCGACACCGTCGCGCTGTGGCGTGACGGCGAGCGCCGGGCATCCGCCCTCTACGCCGGCGGGATGCTGCTGGCCGGACTCGCCGCGGCGACTCTGGGCCTCGCGCTCGGTCACGTGCTCTGATCGGCTCCGGTCCCGCTCTCAGCCGGTTCCAAGGGCCGATAATGTACAGATGTACATAAGGGGGTCGGGATGTCGGATGCTGTCACGCGCCGCAGGCGCGATCCGGAGACCCGCCGCCGCGAGATCGTCGCTGCCGCGGCCGAACTGATCGTCGAGGTCGGCGTCGGCGCGCTCACCCACCGCATGATCGCCGCGCGCGCGGGCGTGCCCCTCGGCGCGACCACGCAGTACTTCGCGACGCTCGACGAGTTGCGGTCGGAGGCGCTGCGACACCTGGTGTCCGATGTGGACGCCAGGATGGACGGCATCCGATCCGTCTTCGCCGCGCGCGGTGCCATTCCGGCCGTCATCGCCGAGCTCATCGTGCAGGGGCTCGCCGACGCCCGCGCCATGGAGGCCGACCGCGCCGTGGTCACCGCCGCGGTCAACGACCCGCAGCTGCGCGAGCTCGCGCGGCGCTGGTCGGCGCAGATGGCGGGGTTCCTCAGCGCTGACTACGGTCCCGAGCGCGCGACCGCGGCCGCCATCTTCATCGACGGGGTGCTGTGGCACTCCCGCATCAACGACGAGCCGCTCAGCGGCGCCTTCATCGAATCCGCTCTCGCCGCCATCCTCGGCGAGAGCATCCGTCCTTCGTCCGTGAGCGACTGAAACGAGCATCGTGTCGAATCTCTCCGTCCTCAGCCTGCGCAACCGCGCGCTCATCGCCCTGATCACGATCGTCTCCGCCGTGTTCGGCGGGCTGGCGCTGACCAACCTCAAGCAGGAGCTCATCCCCTCGCTCGAGCTGCCGGCGCTGATGGTCATGACCACGTACCCCGGCGCCTCGCCCGAGGTCGTCGAGAACGACGTCTCCACGCCGATCGAGGATGCCATCCAGGGCGTGCCCGGGCTCGAGTCGACGACCGCGACGAGCACCACCAACGCCTCGATCGTGCAGGCGACCTTCACCTACGGCACCAACCTGGCGACCGCCGAGCAGAAGATGCAGCAGGCGATCAACCGCATCGGCCAGCAGCTGCCCAAGGACGTCACGCCGCAGGTGCTCAGCGTCTCGATCGACGACTTCCCGGTGATCCAGATCGCCGTCACCGGCTTCAGCGACGCCGAGGCCGCGCAGAACGACCTGCAGACCACCGTCATCCCGGACCTCGAGGACGTCAAGGGCGTCAACGCCGCCCAGATCGTCGGCGGCGTCGGACAGCGCATCACCATCACGCCCGACGCGGCGAAGCTGGCCGAGGCGCGCCAGAGCACGCAGGCGATCAGCCAGGCGCTGCAGCAGAACGGCGTGCTGCTGCCCGGCGGCGACATCACCCAGGGTGACGAGACGCTCACCGTGCAGACCGGGTCGAAGATCACGAGCGCGAGCGAACTGGCATCCCTGCCGCTGGTTGGCACGGCGCTGACCATCGGCGACGTCGCGACCGTGGAGCAGACCACCGACCCGGTGACCTCGATCTCGCGCGTGGACGGCAAGGACGCCCTGTCTATCGCTGTCACCAAGCTTCCGTCGGCGAACACGGTCGACGTGTCAAAGGGCGTGCTGAGCAAGCTCGACGACCTGAAGAAGACCTTCCCCGACACGACCTTCACCGTCGTGTTCGATCAGGCACCGTTCATCGAGCAGTCCATCGAGACGCTCGCCACCGAGGGCATGCTGGGCCTGGCGTTCGCAGTGATCGTCATCCTGATCTTCCTGCTGTCGATCCGATCCACGCTGGTCACCGCGATCTCGATCCCGACCAGTGTGCTGATCACCTTCATCGGACTGCAGGCGTTCGGCTATTCGCTCAACGTGCTGACGCTCGGCGCGCTCACCATCGCGATCGGGCGCGTGGTCGACGACTCCATCGTGGTGATCGAGAACATCAAGCGTCACTACGTGCAGGGCGCCGACAAGGGCGATGCGATCCGGCTGGCGGTGCGCGAGGTGGCTGCTGCCATCACGGCGTCCACGATCACGACCGTCGCGGTGTTCCTGCCGATCGTGTTCGTCGGCGACATGGTCGGCGAGCTGTTCCGGCCCTTCGCGATGACCGTGACGATCGCGATGGTCGCCTCTCTGCTGGTCGCGTTGACGATCGTGCCGGTGCTGGCGTACTGGTTCCTCAAGCCCGGCAAGCCGCTGCTGGACGCCGCGGGGGCGCAGATCGATCCGGAGCATCCGGATGCTCCGCCCACCCGTCTGCAGCGCGCCTACCGGCCGATCCTGGGCTGGACGCTGAAGCACTCGGCGACCACCGTGATCATCGCCGTGCTGGTGCTCGCCGGCACCCTGGCCGCCGCCCCGCTGATGAAGATCAACTTCCTCAGCGACTCCGGGCAGAACACCATGACCGTCACCCAGGACATCGGTGGCACCGCGAGCCTCGAGGCGAAGTCGGATGCCGCGAAGAAGGTCGAGAAGGTGCTGGAGGGCGTCGACGGCATCACGCACGTGCAGGCGTCGATCGGGTCCAGCGGCTCGGCGCTGCGCGACGCGTTCTCCGGCGGCGCGGGCATCACCTACTCCATCCAGACCAGCGATTCGGCCGATCAGGAGAAGCTGCGCGCGACCGTGCAGAAGAGGATCGACCAGCTGAAGGACGCCGGTGACGTCAAGGTCGGGGCGTCGTCGGGCGGCTTCGGCTCCAGCGACATCACCATCAGCGTCACGGCTCCCACGGCCGATGCGCTGCAGGAGGCGACCGACGCCCTGACGAAGGACCTCGAGGGCCGCGACGGCGTCGGCGAGGTCACCGACAACCTCGCGGCGTCACTGCCGTACATCGCGGTGGTCGTCGACCGGGCGAAGGCCGCCGAGCACGGCCTCTCCGAGGTGGCGGTGGGCTCGATCGTGTCGAACACGATGCGCCCGGAGCAGCTCGGCACGGTCGAGGTCGACGGCACCGGCCTGACCGTGTACCTCGTCGCTCCCGAACCGCCGACGTCGGAGGATGCGCTGAAGGAGCTGGCGATCCCCACCCCGACCGGCATCGTGAAGCTGTCGGACATCGCCCAGGTCGAGCAGAGCAACGGGCCCACCGCGATCACCACCGAGAAGGGGCGTCGCACCGCCACGATCACGGTGCCGCCGGCCTCCGACGACCTGGCCGTCGCCACGCGCTCGGTGACCGCCTCGCTCGATCACGTGAAGCTGCCCGAGGGCGCCCGCGCCGAGATCGGCGGCGTCGCGCAGCAGCAGGCCGACTCGTTCTCGCAGCTGGGCCTGGCCATGCTCGCCGCCATCCTGATCGTCTACGTGGTGATGGTCGCGACCTTCAAGTCGCTGCGGCAGCCGCTGCTGCTGCTCGTGTCGGTGCCGTTCGCGGCGACCGGTGCGATCCTGCTGCAGATCGCCACGGGTGTGCCGCTGGGCGTCGCCTCGCTGATCGGGGTGCTGATGCTCATCGGCATCGTGGTCACGAACGCGATCGTGCTCGTCGACCTCGTCAACCAGTACCGCGAGAAGGGCCTCGCGACCGCGGATGCCGTGATGGCCGGCGGCGAGAAGCGTCTGCGGCCGATCCTGATGACGGCGCTCGCCACGATCTTCGCGCTCACGCCGATGGCCCTCGGCATCACCGGACACGGCGGATTCATCTCCCAGCCGCTCGCGATCGTGGTCATCGGTGGCCTGGTGTCGTCGACGGTGCTGACGCTGATCGTGCTGCCGACGCTCTACAACCTGGTCGAGGGTGCGAAGGAGCGGCGTGCTGCACGGCGGGCTGCGCGCGGCGGCGGAGCCCCCGGACCGGACGGATCAGGCCCCGGTGGCTCGGGCCCTGCCGGCCCCGAGGGCCCCCGCAAGCCCATCGCGCCCGAGATCATGTACCGCAGCGACGTCGAGGCGCATCTCGCGGGCGAGGCGCTCGGCGGTGGCGCCGGGTCCGCAGTCGCCGGGCCCGGAACCGGTGCGAGGTCGTTCGCGGCCGGTGCGGGTGCTCACGCGGGCGCGGCGCGGCTCGCGGCATCCGATTCGATGTCGGATGATGCGCCCGCAGGTCAGGCGGGCGACGGCGAGCCGGCCGTTGCCGTGGACTCCGGGACCATCGCACGCCTGCAGTTCACGGACTCCCCTGCGGTCCAGCCGTACGAGCCCGCCCGCTCCGCGGCCGACCCCATGCTCGCGGCTGCCGCCGCGGCATCCGCCGCTGCAGCCGCCGCCTCGGCCGCCGCAGCCGCGGCATCCGTCGTCGCGCAGGCCGCCGCCGACCCCGCTGCGCACCATCCGACCCGCCGCGAGCTGCGCTCGCAGGCGCTGCCCTCCGCGAACCCGGTCGACTGAGGCGGTCTGACCCTCGCCGCCGCTCAGCGTGGATCACAAACGCGTCGGGCTCGTGCTTCTACGATGCATTTCCGATCCACGCTGACGCGGCGGATGACCGAAGGCGGAATCACCCCGAGAAGCGGATGCCCCACTCCAGTGTCCAGGACTCGTCCTGCCCCAGGTGGCGCAGTCCGCGCCCGGAGTTGAAGGCGTCGGCGGGAGCGGTCATCGGCTCGACGGCGACGACGAGCGAGTGGTCGGGATATCCGGTCGAGGTGTACGCCTGCACGTAGCCGAAGCCCGGGCCCTGCTGCAGCGTGACCGCCCGGCCGTCGGGGGCGGTCAGCGTCGTGCGGGCGAAGCCGTCGGCGTCCCGGTGCAGGTTCGCGAACCCGGTGTCCAGCTGCACGTCGCCGAGGCGCTGGCCCTCACGCAGGTCGGTGCCGGAGGCGACGGGGGATTCGCCGACCGGCAGCATCCGCTCATCGGTCTCGAAGTAGGTCTCCGCGGGAATGCGCAGCATCAGGGTGCGCGGGTCGGTGCCGCCGATCGTCAGGTAGGGGTGGGTGCCGAGCGCGACCGGTGCCGGAGCAGCCGAGCGGTTGGTCAGCGTGTGCGTGACGTCGATGCCGGCATCCGTCAGTGCGTAGCGCACGGTCGTGTCGATCAGGTACGGGTAGCCGGTCTGCGGGACGATCGCCGCGGCGAGCGTCACCGCCTCCTCCGAGCGTGCCGCGATCTCGTAGGCAGTGAAGCGCAGCAGTCCGTGGCTGGCGTTGTGGAACTTCGGCTCGGTGATGGCCAGCGCGCGCGTGGTCTCGCCGTCCTGCCAGATCCCGTCGCGGACGCGGTTCGGCCACGGGGCGAGCACTATTCCCGAGGCCCCCGGCGTCGCGATGTCCTCGGGGTACGGTGGCACGATGTCTACACCGCCGACGGTGAGATGGCGCAGCGAGGCGCCGACCTGCGCGATCTGCGCCGTCACGTCGCCGCGGCTGAGGTGGATCTGGATGCCGGTCGGGGAGCTCACTCCGCAATCGTACGACCCAGGGCTTCTCCCAGGGTGGTCCGGTAGACTCGTGCGGTCGGCTTCGGGCACCCGCCTCGTGCGGAGCGTTTTGCGAGGGTGAACCTGCTCTCATTGTGAGCCCAGGGGCCGATGGTTCATCAACCATCACATGAATGGCCCCGGCCGACGGATGCCCGGGTATGTCCGCCGTGCGCTGATCTCTGTGCGCACGGGAGCGGACGCTGTTCTCGTGTCAGAGACAGTGAGGAAGATCCCATGCCGAAGAACGGCAAGCCCAAGGGTGGACGCCCGTCCCGCAACTTCGAGCCGCGCTACGCCAAGAAGACGGCGTTCCACGACCGTCACGCCGGCGGACGCCCTGCTCGTGACGACGACCGCCGGACGGATGCCGGTGAGCGCCGCTCCTTCTCGTCCGACGCCCGTGCGGACCGCCGCCCGGGCAGCATCAGCCCCAAGCACCGCGGCTACCGCGCGGCTGAGACCGATGCGGCGCCCAAGCGCCGCTGGTCGGATGCCGAGCGCGCGGGGCGCGACGAGGCCCGCTCCATCCGGAACCGTGCTGAGTCCGGTCGCCGCGAGGCGCCACACCACCGCAACGACCGCGATGACCGTGGCTTCGGCGGTCGCCGGTTCGACGACCGTCCGCGCCGCGATGAGCGCGCCGGTGGTTTCCGCCGTGACGAGCGTCCCTCGCGCGATGACCGCGGTGGCCGTGGCTTCGAGCGTCGTGACGAGCGTCGGCGTTTCGATCGGGATGAGCGCGGGTCTCGTGGTTTCGAGCGTCGCGATGACCGTGGCGGCGCGCGTGGTGAGTTCGACCGCACTGAGCGTCCGCGGTTCGATCGCGATGACCGCGGTGGACGTGGCTTCGAGCATCGCGACGACCGTCCGCGTTTCGACCGCAACGACCGCAATGATCGTGGAGGCCGCGGGTTCGACCGTGACGAGCGTCCTGCCCGCGATGATCGCGGTGCGCGAGGTGGCTTCGAGCGTCGCGACGAGCGCCCGCGGTTCGACCGCACGGACCGCCCGCAGCGCACCGACCGCTTCGACCGCAATGAGCGTCGCGACGAGCGTCCGCGGTTCAACCGTGATGACCGTAACGAGCGCCCGCGCTTCGAGCGCAGCGACCGTCGTGACGAGCGTCCGCGTTTCGAGCGCAGCGACCGGGATGCCCGGCCGATCCGTCAGAACCGCGACGACCGTCCGAGCCGCAGTGACTGGAACCGCACCGCGACGGTCAAGGCGCACGAGGAGCACGTCGACGTCGTGCACGAGCGGCTCGAGGCCGAGGCCGTGCAGGCCACCGAGGTCGCGGATGTGACCTTCGGCGACCTGGGTCTGGGCTCGAACATCGTCGAGATCCTGAAGAACATGGGCGCTGAGACGCCGTTCCCGATCCAGGCCGCCACCATCCCGAGCATCCTCGAGGGACGCGACGTGCTGGGCCGTGGCCGCACCGGCTCCGGCAAGACGATCGCCTTCGGTGCACCGCTCGTCGAGAGCATCCTGCTGTCGCAGAAGGGCAAGCGCCGCGAGATCGGCCGCAAGCCGCGCGCGATCATCCTCGCCCCGACCCGTGAGCTGGCCCTTCAGATCGACCGCACCGTGCAGCCGATCGCCCGCAGCGTGGGCCTGTTCACCACGCAGATCTACGGCGGCGTGCCTCAGGCGCGTCAGGTCGGCGCGCTCAACAAGGGCGTCGACATCGTGATCGGCACCCCCGGTCGCATCGAGGACCTCATCGAGCAGCGCAAGCTCGACCTCTCCGAGATCCGCATCGCGGTGCTCGACGAGGCCGACCACATGGCCGAGCTCGGCTTCGCCGAGCCCGTGCAGCGCATCCTGCGCAAGACCGGCACCGCGCTCGAGGACGGCGCGACCAGCCAGAAGCTGCTGTTCTCGGCGACGCTCGACCGCGAGGTCGCCGCGATCGTCGACGAGTTCCTGGTCGACCCTGCGGTCTACGAGGTCGCGGGTGAGGACCAGAACTCGGGCACGATCGAGCACCGCGTGCTGGTGATCGATCACCGCGACAAGGCCGAGGTGCTCACCTCGCTCGTCGACCGCGAGGGGCAGACGCTGGTCTTCGCCCGCACCCGTGCCTACGCCGAGATGCTCAGCGAGCAGTTCGAGGATGCGGGCATCGCGTCCGTCGCCCTGCACGGTGACCTGAACCAGGCCAAGCGCACGCGCAACCTCCAGAAGCTCACCGCGGGCAAGGTGCAGGTTCTCGTCGCCACCGATGTCGCCGCGCGTGGCATCCACGTCGACGACATCGACCTGGTCGTTCAGGCCGACGCGCCTGACGAGTACAAGACGTACCTGCACCGTTCCGGCCGCACCGGCCGTGCCGGTCGCTCCGGCCGCGTCGTCACGCTGATCACCCGTCAGCGCTGTCGCCGTATGGAGGACCTGCTGAACCGCGCCGAGATCGACGCGCCGTTCGAGCAGGCCGCACCCGGTGACGACCTGATCGACGAGATCACCGGTCGCGTCCCGAGCGCCGCCGAGCTGACCGCCTGACGCGCGTCACAACTCCGGAGAAACGCCCCTGTTCGGCCTGTTCCAGGCCGGCAGGGGCGTTTTCGCACCCGAATCTCCGGAGTTGCGGCCGAGGCCGCGGTCGCCCGTAGTCTGGTCGGATGCCGCTGATCCGCCCCGCATCCCTCCCGCTGATCCGTGCGGCCGAGGGCGGCTCGGGTGAGATCGGGCAGGCGGACGCCGCAGCTCGCGCACTTCGCGCGGACTACGAGCGGTGGAGCCGGCTGGGATGGGGCGCGCTCGCCTATCTCGGAGCGGTGCTCGGAACGCTGGTCGGGCTCGCGACGCTCGAAGCGGCGAGCGAGCTCTCGTGGGGAGTCGGGAGGGTTGCCGTCGTCGTGATCGGATGCGTGGCTCTGATCGTCGCCGTCACATGCCTTCTCGTTCTGCACCGGCTCTGGCGCACGGGGCGTCGGCTCACGATCGCGGCCGCCTGGTGGCTGCGGCTGCCCTTCCGCACGGGGCAGCGCTCCCGACGCGCTCCCTTCTGGTACGCACCGCGGACGGTGCAGTACGAGCCCCGCATCTTCACGAGGACGACGGCGGGCGCGCTGCTCCTCCTCATGGCGATCTTCGGCCTGTCCTCGGTGTTCTTCACCGACGCCGCGCGGATGCCGCTGCTGACCGCGGCGATGGTGTCGATCGGCGTGATCTCCGCGCTGTGCATGTGCGGAATTCTCGGCGGCATCATGCGGATCACCTCGGGTCTTGCGGAGGCCGACCCGCTGTGGGCCGGCGTGCGCGACCGCGTCCGGGGCGCATGAGCAGCAGCCCATAGGCTGGGCGCATGGAATGGAGCTCTTGGGCGACGGCGGGCGGCACGGTCTGGTTCTGCATCGCGCTGATGACGAGCGGGCTCGCGGGCGTACAGGGGAGGACGAAGCTCGGCTGGTTCGTGCTCGGGATGATCTTCGGTCCGCTCGCGCTGCTGCTCCTGGTCTTCCTGACCGAACCGCTGGTCACGCGCGACTGACCGCGTTCAGAACAGCATCTCCGCCTTCGTCGCCGGCGGGGCGGATGCCGGGGTCGGCCGCATCCGCTCGCGCATGATCCCCCGCATCCGATCGTGGTCCTCCTCCGACTGCGTGTGCAGTCCGTGGGTGCGGATCAGCGGCCGCATCCGCTTGGCCAGCCACTGGCGGTAGCCCTTCGGGGCCTCCGCGGCCGCGCCCGGATAGAGCCCCCGGTAGGAGGCGACCAGGTCGGGGCGCTCGCGCTGCAGCCATTCGAAGAACCAGGGCTTGACGCCGGCGCGCAGGTGCAGCGCGCCGTACACGGCGTGGTCGGCCCCGGCATCTGCGATCCGCGACAGCGCCTCGTCGATCGCTCCCACCGAATCGGTGATGTGCGGCAGGACGGGCATCAGGAAGACCCCGACCCGGAATCCGGCGTCCGTCAGGGCGCGCACGGTGTCGAGCCGGGCCTGCGTGGTCGGCGTGCCCGGTTCGATGGAGTGCTGCAGCGCGTCGTCGTACATCGCGATGGACATCTGGATGTCGATCGGCACGCGCTTCGCGGCCTCCATCAGCAGAGGGATGTCGCGGCGGACCAGCGTGCCCTTGGTGAGGATCGACATCGGGGTGCCGGATTCCGCCAGCGCCTGGATGATCCCCGGCATCAGGCGGTATCGCCCCTCCGCCCGCTGGTACGGATCGGTGTTGGTGCCCAGCGCGACGGTCTCGTGCTGCCAGGATCCGCGGCGCAGCTCGCGCCGGAGCACGTCGACGATGTTCGTCTTCACGACGATCTGCGAATCGAAGTCGTGCCCCGCGTCCAGGTCGAGATACTGGTGCGTCCCGCGAGCGAAGCAGTTGTGGCTGATCACGCCGTTTGCGACGAAGTCGCCCGTGCCCGTGGTGATGTCGACGAGTGTGCGGGTGCCCGGCAGAGGCTCGATGCTGACGATGCGCAGGTCAGCAACGGACTTCACTGCCGTGCCCTCAATGCTCAGTTTTCTCGTGATCGCTGGGCTTACAACGGCGAAGAACTTCATCCGAGCGGGCAATCCACCCGTGACTCTGACACAGCGCACGCCATTGGCGCGAGCAGGTTCGAGCACACAGGGGATACCGAATGTGCTGAGCGCAGACATGGTCGTGTTCAAGAGGATCGGGTCGCTGTTCGAGATGCGCAGTACCCCTCGAGAGCAACTGCCTTCGGCATCGAAGATGCCCGAGAGGAAGCCCCTTTGCCACTCTCTGGACTGCATGAAGGGTATGGCTGTGAGACGAGTCTCGATGAGATCCACGTCTGCCTTCTTGGCGGTGTGGATAGCAACCATCGGTGCTCGGGTCTCGCTCTCGGGGGCGAACGCCCTCGTGATGGTACGGATGCCCTCGGAGGAAAGATATGCGCGGGTGCGGTCGAGCGCCTCCTCGTCTTTGAGCGCCAACCGGAATCGATGAACGTGACGAATCCGCTCTTTCGACGGGTAGACGCCGTGAAAGATCATCCCGTCGCCGCGAATCATGCCGGAGAGGTAGCCGAGTCGGTAGTCCTCATGCTCCGCACCGTCTGGGGCGGGCGGCGACCCCGCTCCGAACCCCAGCAGTCGGTTGTTCAAGGTGAGATGCGGTCGCTGTCCCCCATGCGTATCCGCGACATGCTTCCACCCACGGTCGGTGAGGAACCGGTGATCGCCGCTCGCGACCAGTTCGGTCCCGTCCGCGAGTGTGATCCGGTAGGCGCTCTTGCGTGTCGTCCACTTCGCCTCGACGCGCGTCCTGACGTAGCGCCGGTATCTTCCCTGTCGCTGGGTCCCGATGATCTCTTCACCGACTCGCAGACCGCCGATCTGTCTCTGACGGCCATCTGCGCACAGGACAAGGGTGCTCGGATCCAGGCAGTAGACGCATGCATGGCTGCACCCGCGGTAGGGATTGATGGTCCAGTTGAAAGGCATCCGCGACGGCCCGGGGACCGCGTTCAGCGCCGACTTGGCCAGCACCTCGTGGAACGTCATGCCGGAGAACTCCGGCGTGGTCACCGACTGCACGATGCCGTTGCGGTTCTCCAGGCCGGGCAGCGCGGCGGGATCCGCATCGTCGATCGTCTGACCCTGCCACCGCATCCCATCATTAGAACAAAGAAACTAGCTCGGCGCAAGCAATATTCGAACAGAACTATGAATCATGTCGATGCGCCCGCAGCGCCTCGGTCTGCTGCTGCAGCATCGCGCGCACCCCGACGATCACCAATCCCGCAGCCAGGAACGCGAGGCCGATGTGGAACAGGACTGTGCCCAGCCAGGTCTGGAAGACCGCGAAGTCCTTGGGCTCGGGCCGCGCCATGAGCTCGGATTGCACAAGGGTGAGGAAGCCGCCCATCACGATCAGGAGCAGGGCGGCGACGAACAGTGCGGCAACTCCACCGGGGGTGCGGATGTACGGAGGCTCGGGGCTCTGCGAGGTCTGGGTCATGGCTTGGATACTATGAGCCCGGCTACCGCGGGCTTCGAGGCGATGGCGGCGAGGTCGTGTAACGGTCAGGGCCATGCGTCACAATGGAGCGATGAGCGCCACGCATTCCCGGCATGCGTCGCGTGCGCCGCTCGCCGTACGGGTCGCCGTGCCCATCGGCGTGCTGTTCACCGCGATCGCCTCGCTGGTGACGCTGGCCGGCGGCGGTGGATCGGACGCTCCCGCCGCGGCGGTGCTGCCGGCGCCCGCCGCGGTCATGGCGCTCCCGGACGTGAAGCTGGCCGAGGCGCACGCCGCGAATCCGTGCGCGGATGCTGCTGTGACGTCCGCGCTCGCCGCGCACGATGACGCTGCCGCTGTGCGCGCCTTCGGTGGTGGCGAGCAGTTCCGCTCCGCGGTCACGGCGGGCAACGCCCCGTGCATCTCGCTCTCCGATCCCGCTCATGACTGGGTCGTCGTCAACAAGCTCCGCCCGCTGGCCCCGGTGGACTTCGCGCCTGCATCCGTGCGGGCGTCGAGCCTGCGTGCCACCTCCGGTTCGGTGAGCATGCGCCCCGAGGTCGCGGACGCCCTCGACCGGATGAGCGCCGATCTGACGGCCGGAGGGGCCGGCACCATCGGCGTCAACAACGCCTATCGCTCCTACGGCCTGCAGCAGGTCACCTACTCCCGCTTCGTGCGCTCCGAGGGTGTCGCGGGGGCGGATGCCGGATCCGCGCGCCCCGGTCACAGCGAGCATCAGAGCGGCCTGGCCGTCGACGTCGTCGCCTGCTCGGACGGCTGCGGGTCGCTCGGCGCGTTCGGTTCCACCGCGCAGAGCAACTGGATCGTGCAGCACGCCTGGGAGTACGGGTTCATCGTCCGCTATGAGAAGGGCGCCACGCCGACCACCGGCTACATGCCCGAGCCGTGGCATCTGCGCTTCATCGGTGTGGAGCTGGCGAAGGCCTACCATGACGGCGGCTTCCACACGCTGGAGGAGTTCTTCGGGCTCCCCCCAGCCCCCGATTACGCGCATTGACAGCATCCGGATTCGTCCACTGACGGCTTCCCACAAACCCGGTACGCAGTGCCACGGATTGTGAGACGCATTCCCACAATCCGCTGTGTCCGGACCTCCTCGCGTCGTAGACTCGCCGGTGCGAAGACGCGCACGACTTTCAGGAGGACGTCATGGAACGCGACATCTACGAAGAGGATCACGAGGCCTTCCGCGACCTGGTCAAGGACTTCGTCAAGCGGTACGCCACGAACGAGAACATCGAGAAGTGGGAGGCCGCCGGCGAGATCGACCGCGCCACCATGCTCGCCGCCGGTGAGGCGGGACTGATCGGCCTTTCGGTGCCCGAGGAGTTCGGCGGCGCCGGAATGCTGCAGGACTACCGCTTCCGCACGATCGTCATGGAGGAGGTCATCGCCGCGGGTGCGGGTTCGCTGGCCGGCGCCTTCGGCATCCAGGACGACCTGGCCGTGCCGTACCTGGTGCACATGGGCACCCAGGAGCAGAAGGAGAAGTGGCTGCCCCGCATGGCCACCGGTGAGGTGCTCGGCGCGCTCGCCATGACCGACCCGGGTGCCGGCTCCGACCTGCGCGGCATCAAGACCAACGCCAAGAAGGTCGACGGCGGCTACATCCTCAACGGCGCCAAGACGTTCATCTCCTCGGGTACGACCGCCGACATCGTGGTCACCTTCGTCAAGACCGGTGAGGGCAACCGCCCCGACGCGTTCAGCCTGCTGATCGTGGAGAAGGGCATGGAGGGCTTCGACCAGGGCAAGAAGCTCAGCAAGATGGGCTTCCACGGCTGGGACACTGCCGAGCTCAGCTTCACCGACGTCTTCGTCCCCGACGAGAACCTCATCAGCGGCAAGGAGGGTCAGGGCTTCATCCAGCTGATGATGAACCTGCCGCTCGAGCGCCTCTCGATCGGTGTCGCCGCCGCCGCGGCCGCTGAGGCCGCGACCAACTGGACCATCGCGTACACCAAGGACCGCGAGGCCTTCGGCGAGCGCATCGCCGACTTCCAGAACACCCGATTCCGCCTGGCCGACATGGTCACCACCACCGAGGTGATGTGGGCGTACGTCGACCGCGCGCTGCTGGCCTACAAGGACAGCAAGCTCACTGCCGAGGACGCCGCCAAGGTGAAGTTCTGGGCCACGGAGCGCGAGTGGGAGGTGCTCGACATGGGCGTGCAGCTGCACGGCGGCTACGGCTACATCATGGAGTACCCGATCGCGAAGGCGTTCACCGACGCCCGCGTGCACCGCATCTACGGCGGCACCAACGAGATCATGCGCGACCTCGTCGGCCGTCAGATCGCCGGCAAGCGCTGACGCATCATCCTCGAGGGCCGTCCGGATGCTGCATCCGGACGGCCCCTCAGTTCGCAGGCCTGGCGGCCGCCTCGCGGGATGCCTTGGATGCCGGCGATGAGGCACCGCGCTTCCAGTAGCCGGTGAAGCTCACGTGATCCTTGTCCACGCCGCGCTCGGCGACGAGGTACCGCCGGGCGCCGGATGCCAGGGACTGCTCGCCAGCGATGTATGCGTGGAACGGCATGGACGGCAGCGTGAGCTCGCGCAGCGCCGACAGCGCGCGCACGCCGGGCACCTCGGCATCCGTGCGCACGATCGTCCGCACCTCGATGGCTGCCGGATGCGCGAACTCGAGCGCGTCCTCTTCGACCGCGACCTCGACGATCACGGTCCCGACGGCCGTCGTCGGCAGCGAGGCGCAGATGCCCGCGATCGCGGGCAGGGCCGTCTCGTCGCCCACCAGCACAACGCGGTCCTCTCCGCGTGCGGGGTTGAACGTCAGTCCCTCGTCGATCACGAGGACGTGCTCGCCGGGACGGCAGGTCTCCGCCCAGCGCGATGCGGGCCCTGCGGTGCCGTCGGCTGCCGACCCGTGCAGCACGAAGTCCACGTCGATCTCGGCGCCGGCATCGGCACTCGCCGGGCGGTACGACCGCACGGTGTAGTTGCGCATCACCGGACGCACGCCGTCGGGGATGCGCAGGAACCTCAGATACCCGAGCAGGCCGTTGGCCTTCGCGGGCACGCGCTCCAGCCCTTCCTCGCCGCCCAGCGGCAGGAACAGCCGGAACCACTGGTCGTAGCCCATCGGCGTGAAGCGCTCGATCTCACCGCCGCCGAGCGTCACCCGCATCCACCCGCTGGTGAGCCGCTGCGTGCGCAGCACGGTCAGGTGGATGAGCTCCGCGGATGCGGGCTTGACGATCTTGCCGACGGACATGATTCCCTTTCAGAGCTGCCACGGGAAGGTGGCGGTGAACACGACGGCGGATGCCAGGGCCACGGCGACCACGAAGACCGTGTCGCGCGTGCGCCACGGGACGAGGTGCCGCTCGGTGCGCGTGCGGTGGGCGCCGAAGGCGCGGGCATCCATCGACAGAGCGACGCGCTCGGCATGCCGGATGCCGGATGCCAGCAGCGGCACGACGTACCCCCAGCCGCGCACCAGGCGGGCGACCGGTCCGCGGCCTCCGCCCCACCCCCTTGAGCCGTGCCCTCGCACGCGGTGGGCGGCGCGGATCACCGACAGCTCGTACCCGAAGCGCGGCACGAACCGGTACGCGGCCAGCGCCGTGTACCCGATCCGGTACGGCACCCTCAGCTGCTGCACCGCGGCGCGCACCAGGTCGGGACCGCTCGTGGTGAGACCGCCGATCAGGGCCAGCGCGAGGATCGCGCCCAGGCGCAGTGCCGTCGCGAGGCCGATCACCAGCGCTCCCGCGTGCAGCGTCCATGCGCCGATCGTGAGTACGGCGCCCGTGCCCGCGACCTGGCCCGGGGCGACCCACACGCCGAAGCCGACGGTGAGGACGGCGACGCCGATCGGCATCCCGAGCAGCAGCAGCGCCGTCGCACGGCGGGTGAGCCGCGCTCCGGTCAGCACGAGCAGGTACGACAGCACCAGGAAGACGGCCGGCGTGAGCAGATCGCGGGTCGCGACCAGCAGTGCCATCGCCGGCAGCACCGCGGCGATCTTCGCCAGCGGGTTGAGATGGTGCAGCCAGAACCGGGCGGATGCCGGCGCCGCGGCGTACGGGTCGGTCGGCGTCGGCTCGGTCGCGGGGGAGTGCGGCGTGGCCGAAGGGCCGGGAAGCGGGGCATCCGCGTCCCAGCTCTGGTGGGTCGGATGCCCCGGTAGAGGCGCCTTCTGGGACAGGGTGCCGGCCGGTGTCGCAGAGGCTGCGGGCTCGGCATCCGCAGACCCGCCGCTGGTGAGACCCGATTCGCGAAGCACCTCGGCGGTCGGCCCGGCGGCGACCAGAGCCCCCGCATCCAGCAGGACGGCATGGGTCGCATAGGCGGCCACGAGGTCCAGGTCGTGCGTGACGACCACGATCGTCGTGCCGGAGCGCTGCAGATCCTGCAGCAGGCTCAGCAGCTCGAGCGCTCGGGCCCGGTCCTGCCCGAAGGTGGGTTCGTCGAGGGCGACCACGCGCGGGCGGGTGATGAGAGCGGTCCCGACCGAGAGACGGCGCTTCTCACCACCGGAGAGCAGGAACGGATGCTCGTCGGCCCTGTACCGCAGGCCGAACCGATCGAGCATCTCGTCGACGCGCGCGTCGATCTCCGCCGAGCCCACGCGCTGCAGCCGCAGCCCGTGGGCCAGTTCCTCTCGCACGGTGTGCGCGATGAACTGGTGCTCCGGGTTCTGGAACACGAATCCGACCTGCGAGCTCAGCGCTCGGGGCGAGGCCCGTCCGGCGTCCAGCTCCCCGATCATGACCGTCCCGCGCGGCGGCGCCACGACCCCGCCCAGTGCCTGCAGCAGCGTCGTCTTCCCCGCACCGTTCGCCCCGACGATGGCGGTGAACGACCCCGCGACGATGTCGAGGGCGGGGATGCTGAGGACAGTGGCGCCCCTCTTCTCCACGACCAGTTCGCGGACGGTGATGGCGGCGTGCTGCGCTTCTGACCCATCGTGGCGTGTGAGCTCAGCCGGGCTTCGCGGCCCCCACACGCCCAGCTCCTCCAGCTCCGCGGCGTGCTCCTCCAGCACGTCGCGCGCCGGCCCGTCCCACAGCATCCGCCCCTCGCCGTCGAGCACGATGGCGCGCGTCGCGAACCGCAGTGCGGCCTCGAGGTTGTGCTCCACGAGCACGATCGCGCGTTCCCTGCCATCCGTCGTCAGCGCGGCGAGCGCGGCGTAGACATCGGCGACGCCCTGCGGGTCCAGGTTGGCCGTGGGCTCGTCGAGCACGATCACCCGCGAGCGCATCGCGAGTGCGCAGGCGATCGCGAGCCGCTGCCGGCCGCCGCCGGAGAGCAGGTCGGGGTTCCAGCTGCGGCGGTGCCAGAGGCCCACGCGGCGCAGTGCGTCCTCGGCGCGCTCGAGCACCTCGGATGCGGGCAGCAGCAGGTTCTCGAGAGCGAACGCGACCTCGTCGAGCACCGTGCCGGTGACGAGCTGCGAATCGGGGTCCTGGAACACCATCGAGATGTCGGTGCTGAGCTGCGCGACCGGAGTCGTGCGGGTGTCGCGCCCGCCGACCTCGACGGTGCCCGTCATCTCGGCCTCGACCGACTGCGGGATGAGCCCGTTCAGCGCGAGCGTGAGCGTGGACTTGCCGGACCCGCTCGGCCCCATCAGGATGACGACCTCGCCCGCATGCACGTCGAACGACACCTGCTGCGGGGAGGGGTGCGCCGCGTCGGCGTGCGTGACGCTGAGGTCGCGCACACGGAGCAGGGGCGCGGATGAGCGCACGTCGGGTCCTCTGTCGGCGGCGGATGCTGTGAACTTAGCCTACCCTTACCTGGGTCGGCCTGCCCTCGGCAACCGCTGTCTCAGCGCTTCGGTGCGATGCCCGCGCGGCGCAGCGCGTTGCCCACGGCGATGCCCACGGCCGTCCATGCGACCGGTCCGAGGACCGAGATCGTCAGGTAGACCACCTGAACCCACAGGTCGAAGCGGCCGAGGTCCACCACGAACCCGACCACGACCGCCACGATCGCACCGATGATCACGGCCGAGACGAAGAAGCGCCAGCGTCCCCAGGCGCGGTACCGGGTGAGGGCGGCGACGCCCTCCTGGATCGCGCCGAACAGCAGCGCCGTGCCGATGAACCGCATCGCCCAGGCGGGATTGAAGGCGCTCGAGATCAGCGCGGCGATCACGTGCGTGATCAGGGCGACCAGCGGCCGGCGCAGCACCTCCTGCGCGATGATGCCGGGCAGCACGTGCACGCCGAGCACCAGTCCGTACAGATACGGGGTCACGGCGAGGACGCCGAGGGTGACCACACCCGCGATTCCGCCGAGGATGCCGGTGGCGACGCCGATGGCCGCGCAGACGAGCAGTGTGCGCGTGCTCAGGCTGGCGGCGGGGGGCACCGATCCAGGCTACGCGATCGGCGGGCGGCGGGGCCCGTCGGGAGTTCGACACCTGGCCGTAAGTCGCTGGTGCGATGTCCGGATGCCGGGTTACGTTGAGACGCGGATGCCGCAGAGCAGCGGCGTCCGGACACACAGGAGCGACTCATGAGACGAACACCCCTCAGAGTGACAGCGGCCGTATCCCTGGCCGCGTTGTTCATCGGATCCACTGCCACCTCCGGTTTCGCGGCCGAGGGGGTGACGACTCCCACTCCCGTCGACGGAACGCCAGGCCACTACATCGTGCTCATGAAGGCGGATCCGCTGGCCAGCTACGACGGCGGCACCGCCGGCTTCAAGGCCACCAAGCCTGCCAAGGGCGACAAGCTCGACGCGCACTCCGCGAACTCGCAGAGGTACATCGCGCACCTGAGGAACGAGCAGCGCAAGCTCGCCGCGGAGCAGGGAGTGACGCCGGACGCCGACTACCAGGTCGTCGCGAACGGCTTCTCCGCACAGCTCACCGGCGCGCAGGTCGACAAACTGCGCGCCTCGAAGGACGTGCTCGGCGTCTACGCCGACGAGGTGCGCCACCCGCAGGCCCAGACCTCCACCGACTTCCTCGGCCTCGGCGACGACGCCGCGGGCAAGGGCGGCGTCTGGGAGAAGACCGGCGGAGTCGGCACGGCCGGCGAGGGCATCGTCGTCGGTGTCGTCGACACCGGCATCGCTCCCGAGAACCCGTCGTTCGCGGGTGCCAAGCTGAAGAACGGGAACAGCCCGAAGTCCAAGGGACAGCCGTACACCGACGGCAAATACGTGTACTTCGACAAGGCCGACGGCAACACGTTCAAGAGCCCGATCGTCAGCGGACAGGAGTGGGACAAGCACGACTACTCCACCAAGCTCGTCGGCGGGCAGTACTTCTCCGCCGGCGCCAAGGCCGCGGGCTTCGACTTCCAGTACGACCTGCTGTCCCCGCGCGATGGCGCCGGGCACGGCTCGCACACCTCCAGCACCGCGGCGGGCGACTTCGGGGTGAAGGCCTCGGTGTCGGGCGTCGACTTCGGCACCGTCTCCGGCGTCGCTCCGGCAGCCAAGGTCGCCATGTACAAGGCCTGCTACGAGGGTCCCGACCCGGCGGTCACCACCGACGACATCTGCGCCCTCAGCGACCTGGTCTCGGCGATCAACGCGGCCGTGACCGACGGCGTCGACGTGATCAACTACTCGATCGGCGGAGGGGCCGCCACCGGCATCCTCGAGCCCGACGACATCGCGTTCTTCAACGCGGCGGCCGCGGGCATCTTCGTCTCGGTCAGCGCCGGGAACGACGGCCCCGACCCGGTCACGGCCGACCATGCCTCGCCCTGGTACACCACGGTCGCGGCATCCACCATCCCGACGTGGGAGGGCACGGTGAAGTTCCCCGGCTTCGAGAAGGCCGGAGCTTCCGTGAGCGTCCCGTTCGGATCCGAGGTCACCGGCCCGTCGATCTACGCCGGTGATGCGGCAGCGGGCACCGACGCGAACCTGTGCCTGCCCGGCACGCTCGACGCCGCCAAGGTCAAGGACCACATCGTGGTCTGCGATCGCGGCAGCAATGCGCGCGCCGAGAAGTCCGAGGTCGTCAAGGCCGCCGGCGGCATCGGCATGGTCCTGGTGAACGTGCCCGGCGGCGCCGACTCGCTCGACAACGACTTCCACTCGGTTCCGACCGTGCACCTGGCAGCCGCGAACCGCGCGGCCGTACTGGCGTACGTGCAAGGCGGCACCGACCTGCCCATCACGCTGATCGGCGAGAACACCACCGGGATCACCACCCCGGTGCCGCAGATCGCCGGCTTCTCCAGCCGCGGCCCGATGAAGGCGGCCGGCTCCGACATCATCAAGCCCGATGTCGCGGCGCCGGGCGTCGCCATCCTCGCCGCCACGAACAACCGGCAGAAGGAGAAGCCGACCTTCAACATCCTCTCCGGAACCTCGATGGCGTCGCCTCACGTCGCCGGTCTCGCCGCGCTGTACCTCGGCGAGCACCCCGATGCGTCGCCCGCCGAGATCAAGTCGGCGCTGATGACCACCGCCTACGACACGGTGAACGCCGACGGCTCGCGCAGCACCGACGTGTTCGCGCAGGGCGCTGGCCAGGTCGACGCGAAGCGGTACCTGCAGCCGGGCCTGCTGTACCTGAACGGTGCGCAGGACTGGGCGGAGTACATCGAGGGCGTCCTGCCGGGCACCTTCGACGACGTGAAGCCCATCGACGCGAGCGACCTGAACGTGGCGTCGATCGCCATCGGCACGCTCGCCAGCGAGCAGACGGTCACCCGCACGGTCACCGCGACCGCGCCGGGTATGTACACGGCCGTCGCGTCCATCCCGGGCGTGAACGTCACAGTAGAGCCCAAGGTGCTCAGCTTCGCCAAGGCGGGCGAGTCGAAGAGCTTCACGGTGACGTTCGACAACTCCTCCGCCCCGGTGGAGAAGTGGGCGACGGGATCGCTGACCTGGAAGGGGCAGTCCGGCGACGTGCGCTCGCCGCTGGCCGTCTTCCCGGTCACCGCCGCCGCACCGGCCGAGGTCTCCGGCACGGGGGTCGACGGCTCGGCATCCGTGAAGATCACCTCCGGCGTGAACGGAACGATGGCGCTGAACGTCAACGGCCTGGCACCGCTGCAGCTGCTGACCGATCCGGACAACCCTGTCGACGGCCACTCCGGCGACGGCAAGTCCGGCGACGAGAACAAGGACGTCAGCTGGATCGTCGAGGTGCCCGAGGGCACGACGCTGAGCCGCTTCGACCTGGACTCGTCGGATGACGCGGGCAGCGACCTCGACCTCACGGTCTACCGGGTGGTCTCGCCCACGGATCTGCGCTACTACCAGAAGTGGCAGTCGGCCACGGCATCCGCCGACGAGCAGGTGACGATCCCGGCACCCACCGCGGGCACCTACCTGGTCGTGGCGAACATCTACTCCGCACCGAACCCGATGACGTGGGACATGACCTACGCGAACGTGGCTCCGGGCGCGGGGCAGGGGGCGTTCACCGCGACTCCGAACCCGCTCTCCGTCACCCGCGGCGAGGACGTCTCGTACGATCTCTCGTGGAGCGGCCTGGCGGCCGGGAAGTACCTCGGCGTCGTGCAGTACGGCGACTCCGACGTGCGCACCATCGTGACGGTCGACGCGAAGTAGCACGACACACGAGGCGGGGCCGATCCTTCGGGATCGGCCCCGTTCGCGTGCGCGGAGCGGCGCTCAGCCCTGGTTGGGCAGGCGGATCTCGACGCCGTCGAGCGGATGCTTGGTCAGATAGCTCGCGATGAACGGGCAGTACGGGGCGATGGCGTCGCCGGTCGCCGCCGCATCAGCGAGCGCCTCCGCGGCGAGTTGCTGGGCGAGGCCCCGGCCCTGGAAGGCGTGGTCGATCTCGGTGTGGGTGAAGCGGAACTCGCCCGGACGCCGGTCGAACTCGGCGTACCCGGCGAGGGTGCTGTCGAGGCGGATCTCGTAACGCGAGGCGTCGTCGTTGCGACTGACGGTGATGTCGGGCATTGCTCCTCCTTCGGTTCCGTCCAACCTACGCGCACCCCGCCGGGAGGGGCGGATGCTGTGGAGAGCCGGATCCGAGGTCGGCGGTGGTCGTTACGCTGGATGGATGCCGACGTCATCCGACCCGTACGACGACATCCCGTACCCGGATGAGCCGTGGGGTGAGCCGGAGGAGATGGACTGGGTGCCGCCGGAGGACGGCTGGGAGCCGCCGCTGGACTGGGGGTCGCCTGCACCGGCGGCGCCGAGCTCGTCGCGCGGGTCGGACAGTGCATCCGTCCCCGCTGCGGCGAAGGCCGCTCCCTCCCGGTTCGGGACCGCCCTCGAGGCGCTGCGGGCCGTGTTCGGCTACGACGCGTTCCGCGGCGATCAGGCCGCGATCGTCGAGCAGGTCATCGGCGGTGGGGATGCCGTCGTGCTGATGCCCACGGGCGGCGGCAAGTCCATCACCTACCAGGTGCCCGCGCTGGTGCGGGAGGGGACGGGGCTGGTCATCAGTCCCCTGATCGCCCTGATGCACGACCAGGTCGACGCCCTGCGCGCCAACGGCGTGCGCGCGGCCTACCTGAACTCCACGCAGGCGCTCGACGAGCGGCGTGAGGTGGAGCGCGCGTACGTCGCCGGCGAGCTCGACCTCATCTACGTCGCCCCCGAGCGGCTGTCGTCCGCGCAGACCACGCAGCTGCTGCAGCGCGGCACGCTCAGCGTGATCGCGATCGACGAGGCGCACTGCGTGTCGCAGTGGGGTCACGACTTCCGGCCTGACTACCTCGCGCTCGGCGATCTGGCCGAGCGCTTCCCCGGGGTGCCGCGGATGGCGCTCACCGCCACCGCCACGAAGGCCACGCACCAGGAGCTCACCGAGCGGCTGCACCTGGACAGCGCCGCGCACTTCGTCGCCAGCTTCGACCGGCCCAACATCCAGTACCGGATCGTGCCCAAGGTCGACCCGCGCAAGCAGCTGGTGGAGTTCATCCGCTCACAGCCCGAGTCCGCCGCGGGCATCGTCTACGCCCTCAGCCGCAAGTCGGTGGAGCAGACCGCCGAGTACCTGGCATCCCGCGGCTTCGACGCCCTGCCGTACCACGCCGGCCTGCCGGCCGAGGTGCGCGCGGCGAACCAGTCGCGGTTCCTGCGCGAGGACGGCGTGATCATGGTCGCCACGATCGCGTTCGGCATGGGCATCGACAAGCCCGACGTGCGCTTCGTCGCCCACATCGACCTGCCCAAGTCCGTGGAGGGGTACTACCAGGAGACTGGTCGCGCCGGTCGCGACGGCGAACCCTCGGTCGCATGGATGGCCTACGGCCTGGGGGATGTCGTGCAGCAGCGGCGCCTCATCGACCAGAGCCCCGGCGACCGCACCTTCAAGATGCGGATGGGGCAGCACCTGGATGCCATGCTCGCACTCTGCGAGACCGTGGCGTGCCGACGGCAGAACCTCCTGCGGTACTTCGGTCAGGACAGCGAGCCGTGCGGCAACTGCGACACCTGCCTGGAGAAGCCCGACACCTTCGACGGCCTCGTGCCGGCGCAGAAGCTGCTGTCCACGATCGTGCGGCTCAAGCGCGAGCGCAACCAGGCCTTCGGTGCGGGCCACCTGATCGACATCCTGCGCGGCTCCTCGAACGACCGCATCCGCAAGATGCGCCATGAGCAGATCGCCACCTACGGCATCGGCGCCGACCTGTCCGACCAGGACTGGCGCAGCGTCGTGCGGCAGCTGCTGGCCCGTGGCATCCTCGTCGCGCAGGGCGAGTACGGCACGCTCGCGCCGGGGGAAGCCGCCGGGGGAGTGCTGCGGGGCGACACCCCGGTGCCGCTGCGCAAGGACACGATCGGGCGCGTGACCGCGTCCCGCGCCCGCAGGACGAGCGCCGCGGATGCCCTGGACGCCGAGGACCAGCCGCTCTTCGAGGCGCTGCGCACCTGGCGCGCGGCCACCGCGCGCGAGCAGGGGGTGCCCGCCTACATCGTGTTCGGCGATGCGACCCTGCGCGCTCTCGCCGAGCACCGGCCGGCATCCGTCGACGCGCTGAGCGGCATCAGCGGCATCGGCGAGAAGAAGCGCGACGCCTACGGCGAGGCCGTGCTCGAGGTGATCGCGGCGCACTGACGCCGGAGCAGGAGGAAACTGCCGGTCTCGGTTGTTCCAGGCCGACGTTCTCCTTCTTCCGCAATGGATCGAAGTCGTTCAGCGCGCGCGCCACGTCGACGCCCGTGAGGAGCGGCTTCACGCCGCCGCGAACTCCTCCGTGTGCACGTGCACGGTCGCGGCGCCGCCGATCAGCTTCGAGACCGGGCAGCGAGCGTGTGCGCGCTCGAGCAGGTCCTGAGCCTCGGCATCCGTCATCCCCTCGGCCGACAGGAACGCGTCGACGTGGAAGGCGTATCCGGGCCCGGGCTCGACCGGATGCAGTTCGACCTCGACTCGGACGTTCGTGCGCCGCTGCTCCCGCACCAGCACCTGGGCGGTGCCGTTCAGGCAGGTCGCCCAGGCCAGGGCGAGCAGCTGCTCTGGGTTCGTGGCTGCGGGATCGGCATCCGCCTTCAGCGGCGAGGCGACCGCCACGTCCAGTCCATCCGGCACCCGGCTCCGCCCGTCGACGCCGTTGCTTGCTTCCGTCCGGTACCTGGCACTCACCATTTCAGCCTAGGTGTGGGAGGAGCGAGTCGGCTCCCTGGTTGTGACGTTTCATGACGTCCCGATGCGGATCCCTGTCATGACAGGCAATAGCGTCTCAGTCCATGAGCGACCTGCGCACCACGACGCCCACCAGCATCCGCACCGCACGCGATGTGCACGCCCTGCTCGCCGAGAAGGGTTCGCAGGGTGCGCGCACCAAGGCGATCATCGTGCTGGCGCTGGGCGGCATCTTCATGGACGCGTACGACTTCTCGTCGCTGGCCTTCGGCATCACCGCCGTCAAGGAGGAGTTCGGCCTCGACCCGCTGATGACCGGGTTCGTCAACGCGGCGATCATGGTGGGCTCCGTCGTCGGCGCCATCTTCGGCGGGATGCTGGTGGACCGCTTCGGGCGCTACAAGCTGTTCATGGCCGACATGGCCTTCTTCGTCGTGGCGGCCATCGGATGCGCCCTCGCGCCGAACGAGTGGGTGCTCATCCTCTTCCGGTTCGTGATGGGCATCGGCGTGGGCCTCGACCTCCCGGTCGCCATGGCCTTCCTCGCCGAGTTCTCGAGGCTGCGCGGCTCGGGCAGCCGGTCGCAGCGCGTGAACGCCTGGTCGCCGGCGTGGTACATCGCCACCGGCTTCGGCTACCTGCTGGTGCTCGCGGTCTTCCTGATCCTGCCCGTGGCGCAGCACGGCATCCTCTGGCGCGTCGTCGTCGGGTTCGGTGCGGTGCCGGCGATCATCGTGCTGCTCGTCCGCCGCAAGTACATGGCCGAGTCGCCGCAGTGGCTCGCCGATCAGGGCGACCTGCGCGGCGCCGTCGACGTGATGCGCTCGCACCACGGCCTCGACGTCGAGCTGGCGCCGGATGCCGACACCGCCCGCACCACGAAGGCGCGCACCGGTCACTGGCGTCAGTACGGCGAGCTGTTCGCCGCGCGCTACCGCCTGCGCACCATCGCGGCGCTGTGCGTGTCGGTGTTCTCCACCTTCGGCTACAACGCCGTCGCCTACGGCACGCCGCTGATCATCGCGATGCTGTTCCAGCAGGGTCCGCTCGTGACCATCCTGTCCGCGCTCGTCATCAACCTCGGCTTCGGCGCCGCGGGCGGTCTGCTCGGCGTCGGCCTGATCAACCGGGTCGGCGCACGCCGGATGACGATCATCGGCTTCGCGATCCAGGCGGCGTCCCTGCTGATCCTCGCGTTCGTCGGCATCCCGACCGGCGCGCTCGTGATCATCTCGATCGCGATGCTCGCGGCGTTCGTCTTCGCGCAGGCCGGCGGACCCGGCGCCAACCTGATGAGCTACGCGACCCTGTCGTACCCCACGCGCCTGCGCGGGGTCGGCGTCGGCTTCAACGAGGCGGTCAAGCGCGTCTTCTCGATCGTGTCGCTCGTGTTCTTCCCTGTGCTCGCCGCGGCTCTCTCCACCGGCGTCTTCTGGATCGTCGCCCTTGCGCCCCTCGCCGGCCTGATCTCGCTGCTCGTGATTCGCTGGGACCCCACGGGCAAGGACGTGGACGCCGAGGACCAGGAGGCCTGATCTCCGGCGATCCCGCAGCGGATGCTGTGGGGTGACGACAACGCGGACGGAGACCGGGGCGCGGCCTGCTTGGTGAACATCCACAGGCGAGTTCCCCGGAAGTTGTCGCAGACCTACCATTGAGGCATCCCTGCTCCCTCTTGAGAGGAATCGCCATGGTCGACGCCGCCGTCCGCCCCACTGCCGCATCCGCCCCCGAAGCCGGCATCGATGTCGCGCGCGTGAACGAGCTGCTCATGGGCACGTGGGCGCACACGCGCCGCGAGGCGCGCGAGCTGATCAAGGATCCGGCGTTCTGGCGCGACGACAGCCTGGGCAAGGACGAGCATCGCGAGCGCGTGCTCACGCAGCTGCACCTGCTGGTCGAGAACAACGCCGTGCACCGCGCCTTCCCCAAGGCGTTCGGCGGCGAGGAGGACAACGGCGCGAACATCGCCGGCTTCGAGGAGCTCGTCGCGGCCGACCCTAGCCTGCAGATCAAGTCGGGCGTGCAGTGGGGACTGTTCGGCGGCGCGGTGCTGCAGCTGGGCACCGAGGAGCATCACAAGCGCTGGCTCCCCGGGATCATGGACCTCTCCATCCCCGGCGCGTTCGCCATGACCGAGATCGGCCACGGGTCGGACGTCGCGGCCGTCGGCACCACGGCGACGTACGACCCGCAGACCGAGGAGTTCGTGATCAACACGCCGTTCCGCGCGGCGACCAAGGAGTACCTCGGCAACGCCGCGCTGCACGGCATCGCGGCGACCGTGTTCGCCCAGCTGATCACGAACGGCGTGAACCACGGCGTGCACTGCTTCTACGTGCCGCTGCGCGGCGAGGACGGCGAGGACCTCCCCGGCATCGGCCGCGAGGACGACGGGCTCAAGGGTGGACTGAACGGCATCGACAACGGCCGGCTCAGCTTCGACCATGTGCGGGTGCCGCGCACCAACCTGCTGAACAAGTACGGCGACGTCGCGGCCGACGGCACCTACACCAGCCCCATCGACAGCCCCGGCCGCCGCTTCTTCACCATGCTCGGCACCCTGGTGCAGGGGCGCGTCTCGCTCGACGGCGCCTCGTCCTGGGCATCCGCTCTCGGCCTGCACATCGCGATCACCTACGCGACCCAGCGCCGCCAGTTCGACGGCGCGGACGGGCAGGAGACGGTCCTGATGGACTACGGCAAGCACCAGCGCCGTCTGCTGCCGCGTCTGGCGACCACGTATGCGCAGATCTTCGCGCACGACGAGTTCCTGCAGAAGTTCGACGGCGTCTTCTCGGGGCGCACCGACACCCCCGAGGACCGCGAGGACCTCGAGACCCTGGCCGCCGCGCTCAAGCCGCTCTCGACCTGGCACGCCCTCGACACCCTGCAGGAGGCCCGCGAGGCCTGCGGCGGCGCGGGCTTCATGTTCGAGAACCGCCTGGTCGGACTGCGCGCGGACCTGGACATCTACGCCACGTTCGAGGGCGACAACAACATCCTGCTGCAGCTGGTCGGCAAGCGCCTGCTCACCGACTACGCCAGGCAGTTCAAGGGCAAGGACGCCGCGGCCCTGGCCAAGTACGCGGTCGGGCAGACCGCGGACCGGGTGTTCCACGGCGCCGGCCTGCGCGCTCTCGGTCAGGCCGTCGCCGACCTGGGCTCCACGGCCCGCTCGGTGGAGAACGGCTTGCGCGCCGAGCAGCAGCACGAGCTGCTCACCGAGCGCGTGCAGCAGATGGTCGCCGACATCGCCGGCCGGCTTCGTCCCGCGGGCAAGGACAAGGCCCTCGGCGAGAAGCTGTTCAACCAGAACCAGGCCGAGCTCATCGAAGCCGCCCGTGCGCACGGCGAGCTGCTGCAGTGGGAGGCGTTCACCGATGCGGTCAACGCGATCGAGGACGAGAGCACCAGGCAGGTCATGACCTGGCTGCGCGACCTCTTCGGCCTGACCCTGATCGAGAAGCACCTGGCCTGGCACCTGATCAACGGCCGCCTGTCCACCCAGCGTGCGGCCGCGGTCTCGAGCTACATCGGCCGGCTGTGCCACCGCCTGCGCCCGCACGTCCTCGAGCTGGTCGGCGCCTTCGGCTTCGAGCCCGAGCACGTGCGCGCCCCCATCGCGAGCGGCATCGAGCAGCAGCGCCAGGACGAGGCTCGCGCGCACTACGCCGCGCTCGCCGCTTCCGGTGAGGCGCCGATCTCGGAGAAGGAGCTGCGCAAGCAGGCCAAGCAGAAGCAGGCCTGAGTCGCGGGGCATCCGCAGCACACCTGCACGACCCGGGAACGCCTGCACGACCGATTCGCCGATCTGACCGTGCATCCGTTCCCGGGTCGTGCATCTGTATCCGGCCCGGAGCCCGCGGATGCCTGACCGTCCGACCCCCGCGATAGCCTGAACGCATGAGCAACGTGACGCAGATCGGCGAACTCGCATCCTGGGGCGGCGAGAAGGGCAAGCAGTTCCTGGACAAGGAGATCGGCACGGAGTTCGCCGGCGTCTCGGTGAACACCACCGCTCCCGGCGGCGAGTCCCCGTTCTGGCACGCGCACGCGAAGATCGAGGAGATCTACATCGTCGTCGACGGTCGCGGCGAGTTCGCGCTGGGTGACGAGGTGCTCCCGCTCGAGGCCGGCACCGCGGTGCGCGTGGCTCCCGGCGTCATGCACGCGCTGCGCGCCCTGCCCGAGAGCCCTTCGCCGATGCGCTGGCTGTGCATCCGCGCGGCGGGCCAGGAGCTCGCCTCCGTCGGCCACGACGCCGAGCTCGACCGCGAGCGCCCGTTCCCCTGGAGCGCCTGACGCATGGCGTCGGTCCTGACCGGCCCCGACGACCGAGGCCGCTGCGCGTGGGTCGGTGACGACGCCGAGTACCGTCGCTACCACGACGAGGAGTGGGGCACCGCGCTGCACGGCGACCGCGCGCTGTTCGAGAAGATGTCGCTCGAGGGCTTCCAGGCGGGATTGAGCTGGATCACGATCCTGCGCAAGCGCCCGCGCTTCCGCGAGGTGTTCGCCGGCTTCGACCCCGCACTGGTCGCCGAGTTCGGCGAGGAGGACGTCGAGCGACTGATGGCGGATGCCGGCATCATCCGCAACCGCGCGAAGATCCTCGCCACGATCTCCAACGCCGCGCTCGTGCGCGAGATGGCGGACGGCGAGCTGGACGCCCTGATGTGGTCGTTCGCGCCCGCGGCATCCTCCCGTCCCCGCACCTTCGACGACGTTCCCGCCGTCACGGCCGAGTCGACCGCGCTCAGCAAGGCGCTGAGGAAGCGCGGCTTCCGCTTCGTCGGTCCGACGACCATGTACGCGCTCATGCAGTCCGCCGGGATGGTCGACGACCACGTCGACGGGTGCTGGCGGGCCTCAGGTCGCTGACCCCCGGCCGGAGCCGCCGTCGCTGTGCGTCGGCTTCTCCCGTTATGATTGCCCCGGCACATCAGGGGGGAGCCACGGGATGAGAGTGCTGTCGTGGGTGCGCGCGCGTCCGAAGACGCTTGCGGCGACTGCGGGCGTGCTGGCCGGCACCGTGGTGCTGACCGGCATGGCGCTGGCCTATGACGGGCAGCCGACCACGAAGGTCGATCTGAACGACGCGGGCGTCTGGCTGACCAAGACCTCGAGCCTGCTGGTGGGGCACTTCAACCACGAGTCGACGGTGCTCGACGGCGGCCTGCGCACCAGCGGCGAGAACTACGACATCCTGCAGGCCGGTGCGACGGTGCTGGTCGCCGACCAGGGGAACTCCACCCTCACGGCGATCGACCCTGCCAATGTCGCGCTCACCGACAGCGCCGCGATCCCCTCCGACGCGAAGGTCGCTCTGGGGTCGCGCACGGCGGCGGTGCTGGACCGCAAGTCCGGTGACCTCTGGGTGGTGGGCGCCTCATCCGTGTCGGGCTTCGATGTGAAGGGCACCAAGCCACTCGCGGAGCTCGGCAAGGACGCCGACGTCGCTGTCGCGCAGGACGGCACGGTGTTCGGCCTGTCGGTCGAGCGCGGCGAGATCGTGACGATCCCCGTCGACCGGCAGGGCGACCCGCTGGACGCCAGCACGGCATCCGTCGGCAAGATCGGAGCCTCGCCGCGTCCCTCGATCACGGCGGTCGGATCGACCCCCGTGGTTCTCGACGCCGCGGAGGGCGTGCTGTCCACACCCGGTGGCATCCGGGTCGACCTCGCCGACCTCGGGGCCGGATCGCTGAAGGATGCTGTCCTGCAGCAGGCATCGGCGCCGGCGGACGCCGTCGCCCTGGCCACCGCGCAGACCCTGGTCGAGATCCCGCTGGACGGGGCGAAGCCCGTCGTGCGGAAGGCCGGCGGCACGGGGATCCCTGCCGCGCCGGTGTTCCTGCAGGGCTGCACGTACGGCGCCTGGGGCGGCTCGGGTCGCTTCCTGCGCGACTGCGCGGGAGATGCGGACGACGTGGCCGCCGACATCCCGGGCGCGGAGCAGAGCACGCACCTGACCTTCCGCGTGAACCGCGACGTGATCGTGCTCAACGACGTCGTGGGCGGAGAGGCATGGCTCGCGGATGACAGCCTGCAGAAGGTCGACGACTGGAGCATCCTGACCCCGCCCGAGGGTGACGCCGAGGACGAGGAGAAGACCACCGAGGAGACGGTGGAGACCTCGCTGCCCGAGCGCAAGCCCGAGAACACGCCCCCTGTGGCGGAGGACGACCCTGATCTCGGTGCGCGTCCCGGCGGCACCACCCTGCTGCCGGTGCTGGACAACGACAACGACCCCGACGGGGATGTGCTGGTCGCCACCCTCGACGACTCCCAGCCGCAGGTCGGCGAGGTGCAGCCGATCCTCAACGGCGCAGCGCTGCAGATCTTGGTGCCCGACGACGCGAAGGGCTCGGCGACGTTCCGCTACAAGGTGGACGATGGGCGCCCTTCCGGCACCGACACCGCGAACGCCACGGTCACGGTCTACCCCTGGGACGTCAACACGGCGCCCAAGCCCAAGCGCAAGGCCAAGCTGTCCGTCGAGTCGGGCGGCACGCTCTCGTACGGCGTGCTCGCCGACTGGGTCGACCCCGAAGGCGACGACCTGTACCTGCTGAACGTGACGGCGGCGCCCGGCGACGAGGTGGACTTCACCACCGACGGCCAGATGACCTACCGCGCCGTGGGCAGTCTGCAGGGTCGCAAGGAGATCGAGGTCGTGGTCGCGGATGCCCTGGGCGAGACCGCCACGGGCAAGATCACCCTGGACGTCAAGCCCGCGGGGACCACCGTTCCGGTGACCAACGCCGACCATGTCGTGACCCGCGTGGGCGAGACCGCCACGGTGTCCCCGACCGCCAACGACACGAGCACGGGCCGTGACGAGCTGCGGCTCACCCGCGTCGAGCCGCTGGACGGCGTGCAGATCGTGCCCGACTATCCGAAGAAGCAGTTCGGGTTCAAGGCATCCGCTCCTGGCGTCTACTACGTGCAGTATCTGGTCTCGGCCGGGCAGGCGGATGCCAAGGGCATCGTCCGCGTCGACGTGCTGGACGAGAAGGCGTCCGAGCTGCCGCCGGTCGCGGTGCGCGACGTCGCGCTGCTGCCCAAGGGCAAGGAGGCGCTCGTCGATGTGCTCGCGAACGACTCCGATCCCGCCGGCGGCGTGCTGGTCGTGCAGTCCGTCACGGTGCCGCCGCACAGCGGCATCGACGTCTCCGTCCTGAACCACAGCACTCTTCGCATCGGCGACCAGGGCGCCCTCGACCAGCCCGTGAAGATCCGGTACACGATCTCGAACGGCTCCAAGTCGGCGCAGGGCGACGTCACCGTGATCCCGATCCCGGCACCCACCAAGCTCGCCGCCCCCGTCACGCATGACGACGAGGCCGTGGTCCGCGTCGGCGACGTGGTCACGATCCCGGTGCTGGACAACGACGTGCACCCGAACGGCGACGTGCTGCACGTCGCGCCGGACCTGATCGAGCCCCTGGTCGACCCGAAAGACGGCGAGGCGTTCGTCTCGCAGGACTCGGTGCGGTTCCGGGCGGGCAGCGAGCCCCGCACCGTCTACCTGACCTACGAGGCCGTCGATTCCATGAATCAGAAGGCCGGCGGACACGTCACCATCCAGATCCTCCCCGTGGACGAGGAGGCCAACGCCGCCCCGCGGCCGCGTGATCTGACCGCACGGGCGCTGTCGGGCGGGAGCATCCGCATCCCGATCGCGCTCGACGGGATCGATGCCGACGGCGACTCGGTCGAGCTGCTCGGTCAGGACGTCGCGCCCGTCAAGGGCAGGATCACCGAGACCGGCAGCAACTTTCTGGAGTACCAGGCCTTCGCCGACGCGACCGGGGTGGACACCTTCACCTATCGCGTGCGCGACCGCCTCGGCGCCGAGGGCACGGCCACGGTCCGCGTCGGCATCGCGCCGCCGGAGTCGACGAACCAGTCGCCCTACGCGGTGAAGGACGCCGTCATCGTGCGCCCCGGCCGTTCCGTCGCCGTCCCCGCGCTCGCCAACGACTCCGATCCGGACGGCGACGAGATCCGCCTCGTGAAGGACGGCATCGAGGTGCCGGCGGACACCGGCATCACCGCCAAGGCATCCGGTGACCGCGTGGTCGTGAAGGTGCCGGAGCACGAGCTCGAGGCATCGCTGCAGTACACGATCCGCGACGCGAGGGGAGCCGAGGCGACCGCTCCCATCCTGGTGAAGGTCGACAAGAACGTCCCCCTGATGACGCCGATCGCCCGTGACGACCGCGTGCGAGTCGAAGACCTGAAGGACTCCCTCACCACGGATGTCGACATCCTCGGCAATGACGAGGACCCGGACGGCACGGTCGAGGGGCTGAAGGTCGCGGTCGAGGACGGCGGGCGGCTGCTGGGTGACCGCAAGGTGCGCGTGACGGTCACCGACAAGCGTCAGCTGGTGCGCTACACGGTCACCGACCAGGACGGTCTGACGGCGTCCGCGTTCATCTTCGTCCCCTCCATCAGCGAGCTTCGCCCCGTGCTGCGTTCCACCAAGCCGGTCGAGGTCAAGAGCGGCGAGACGAAGGAGCTCAAGCTCTCCGAGTACGTGATGGTCGCGGGCGGCGGCGCGGTGCGCCTGACCGAGGCGTCGAAGATCAGCGCCGGCCACGGCAACGGCGACTCGCTCATCAAGGACGAGACCACGCTCGTCTACACCTCGAAGAAGGGCTACTTCGGCGACGACGCGGTGAGCTTCGAGGTCACCGACGGCAAGACCGTCGAAGACCCTGCCGGACGCAAGAGCACTCTGTCCATCCCGATCACCGTGCTGCCACCCGAGAACCAGCCGCCGGTGTTCGTGAACGGCCAGGTGGACGTCGCGGCCGGCGAGAAGGCGACACCGCTGGACCTCGCCGCCCTCACGACCGATCCCGACAAGGCGGATGCCGACAGGATCCAGTACCGGATCACCGGCGACCCCGGCGAGGGCGTGTCCGCACGACTCGACGGCAAGAGGCTGCTGGTCGAGGCGGGGACGTCGACGCCGAAGGGCACCACCACCTCCGTCAAGCTGAGCATCACCGACGGCACGACCGAGCCGGTCGAGGGGACGGTCGCGGTGCGCGTGATCGCCTCGACCCGCAGCCTTCCGGTGGCGAGCCCCGACACGGTCGACGAGGCCGATCAGGGCAAGTCCTACAGGATCCCCGTGCTGGCGAACGACATCAACCCGTTCGCCGACGAGGGCACGCCTCTCAAGGTGCTCTCCGCGACGGTGGAGAGCGGCGACGGCGGCGCGAACGTCGTGGGCGACCAGGTCGAGGTGACACCGGGCAAGAAGTTCGTGGGCGTGATGGTCGTGCGCTACCGCGTCCAGGATGCGACGAAGGACCCTGATCGCGAGGTCGACGGCCGCATCACCATGACGGTGCAGGGCGTGCCGGATGCCCCGGGTGTGCCGCGGGTGACCACGGTCGAGGACCGCACGGTGGTGCTGAACTGGTCTGCCCCGTCGAACAACGGTGCGGAGATCGACCACTACACGGTCACCTCCGTGGGCGGCCGCCCCTACACGAAGACCTGCGAGTCGACGACGTGCACGCTGGACGGCCTGACCAACAACGTCGAGTACACGTTCAAGGTCACCGCGCACAACCGCGTGGGCGACGGCCCGGAGTCTCCGGTGTCCGAGCCCGCGCGCCCCGACGTGCGGCCCGAGCGGCCGCTGCCTCCGACGCTGGTGTTCGGCGACCAGTCGCTGAAGGTGTCCTGGACCACGCCGCAGTCCAACGGCTCGCCCGTCGACTCCTACACGCTGCAGATCTCGCCGGCGCCACTGCGCGGAGCATCCGAGAAGACCGGCGTGACCGGGAACAGCATCGTCTGGGATGGTCTCGAGAACGGCACCAGCTACCAGGTGCGGGTGCGGGCGCACAACCAGGCACCGGATCCGTCCGACTTCAGCGTCTACTCGCAGCCCGAGATCCCCGCAGGGAAGCCGGGTACGGTCGCGGCTCCGACGGTGAGCAGTGCGCCGTCGGTGGGCAGCGAGGCGCAGATGACGGTGCGCTGGGGCGACGCCGATCCGAACGGTGACGCGGTCAAGAACTACGACCTGCTGATCTACCGCGGCGGTTCGCTGTTCCAGACCCTGGCAGTGGGCACCGCGACGTCGAAGACCGTCTCCGTCCCGACGAACTCGTCCGACTACACGTACGCGGTGAAGGCGACGAACAAGGCGGGTACCGGTGCGCTGAGCCCGCAGTCCACCCCGCAGCGCGCGTTCGGCACGCCGGGGGCGCCGACGAACGTCGTCGCGAAGGAAGGTGACAGGCAGATCACCGTCACCTTCACCAAGCCCGACTTTAACGGGGCCAAGGACAGTGAGATCAGATACCAGTACTCACTGAACGGCGGCACCTGGACGAACTGGAACGGCACGAGCGCGATCGCGGCTGCCAACGGGACGCCCTACACGGTCAAGGTGCGGGCGTATTCGGTCGTCGGCGGACAGCAGTCGCAGGCGGGCAAGGAGTCCGCCCCCTCGAATCAGGTGACGCCGTACGGGGCCCCTCACGCGCCGGTCGGCAGCGCGACGAACCTCGGCACGTCGATTCGCCTCGCCTGGAACGCGAGCGGCTCCGACAACGGGCGTCCTGTGACCACGTACATCAGCATCGACGGCGGCGGTTGGCAGCAGGTCGCGACCACGGGCAGCCGTGACGTCGGCAACGGCTACAGCCAGACGCACAGCATCCGGGTGCGCGCGGTCGCGAACCCGGGCGGTGAGGCGCTGTCCCCGGTGTACTCGGCCACGACAAATCCGCCGCCTCAGCCGTCCGCGCAGACGGTGCGAGGATCCCTGGCGGTGGATCACGGGTGGCTGAACGGCTACAGCTGCGCTGCCGACACCTGCTACTACGTCGCGGCGGACACCGCGAACTTCCCCGCCGGCAACTATCGCGTCACCTGCTACGCGAACGGGTCCGCCTTCAGCTCGTCGTACAGCACGCAGTACGTTCCGGCCAACGGGCGGGTGCAGGCGACTTGCTGGACGGGCGGCAACTCCGGTGGCGACTACAACATCCAGCTCTACATCGAGGGCTGGGGGCTCGCCGCGCCGACGAACTGGCAATGACGGCCCGCGGCGGTGGCCGCGGGGACGGGTAGTACTCCCCATCCGCTCGCCTGGGCAGCGCGTCGCGCGACACGTAAGCTGACACGGGCGCCGGAAGGCGCGCCGAGGGAGAGCTGACGGTATGAGACTGATGACGTGGGTGCGTGCGCGTCCGAAGACCCTTGCCGCCACCGCCGGCGTGCTCGTCGGCAGCGTGGTCCTCACGGGCATGGCCCTCGCCTATGACGGCCTCCCCACGGCCAAGGTCGAGCTCAACGACGCGGGCGTCTGGCTGACCAAGTCGTCGAAGCTGCTCGTCGGCCACTTCAATCACGAGTCCACGGTGCTCGACGGCGGCCTGCGCACGAGCAGCGAGAACTACGACATCCTGCAGAACGGCCCGACCGTGCTGGTCGTCGATCACGGCAACTCCACGCTGACCGCGGTCGACCCCGCCAACGTCTCCCTCACCGACAGCGCGACGATCCCCGGAGACGCGAAGATCGCGCTCGGCGACCGCACCGCGGCGGTGCTGGATCGCGCATCCGGGTCTCTCTGGGTGCTCGGCGCGAGCGAGATCGCCGGTTTCGACATCAAGGGCGCGGACCCGGTCGCCAAGCTCGGCGCGGACGCCGACGTCACTGTCGCGCACGACGGCACCGTGTTCGCGGTGTCCCCGAAGGACGGCGACATCGTCACCGTCCCGGTCGACGATCAGGGCGCCGCGCTCGAGCCGAAGACCTCCGCGCTGGACGGCGTCAAGGGCGCCTCCGAGCCCACCATCACCGCCGTCGGCGACGTGCCGGTCGTGCTGAACCCCTCGGACGGGACCGTCCTGACCGCCGGCGTGCGCACCGAGCTCAAGGACGCGAAGGATGCCGTGCTCCAGCAGGCATCCGCCACTACGGATGCCGTGGCCGTCGCGACCTCCGCCGGTCTGGTCCGCGTTCCCCTGCACGGTGGCGAGGCCACGACGGTGAAGGCGGGCGGCACGGGCGCGCCCGCCGCCCCGGTGTTCCTCGAGGGCTGCACTTACGGCGCCTGGGGCGGCTCGGCCCGCTTCGTGCGCGACTGCGCGGGGGAGCGCGACGACGTCACCGCGAAGATCCCCGGCGCGGAGAGGAGCACCCGTCTGATGTTCCGCGTCAACCGCGACGTGATCGTGCTCAACGACGTGATCGGCGGCGAGGCCTGGCTGGCCGACGAGAGCCTGCAGCGCGTCGACGATTGGAGCATCCTGACCCCGCCCGAGGGCGAGACCGAGGACACTGACGAGTCCACCCAGGAGACCGTCGAGACCTCGCTCCCCGAGCGCAAGGAGGAGAACACGCCTCCGGTGGCCGAGGACGACAGGCTCGGCGTCCGTCCCGGAGGCACGACGCTGCTGCCGGTGCTCGACAACGACAACGACTCGGACGGCGACGTGCTGGTCGCGACTCTGGCCGGAGCCCAGCCGTCGGTCGGCGAGGTGCAGCCGATCCTGAACGGTGCGGCGCTGCAGATCATGGCCCCCGACGATGCGTCGGGAACAGCGGCGTTCACCTACCAGGTGGATGACGGCCGTGCCAACGGCACCGACACCGCCACGGTAACCGCGACGGTGTACGACTGGGACACCAACACCGCACCCAAGCAGAAGCGCAAGCCCAAGACCTCCGTCGAGTCGGGCGGGACGCTGTCGTACAACGTGCTGCAGGACTGGATCGACCCCGAGGGCGACGACCTCTACCTCAAGAGCGTCGTCGCGGCCGACGGGGACGAGGTCGAGTTCACGACCGACGGCCAGATGACCTATCGCGCGGTGGGCAGCCTGCAGGGTCGCAAGGAGATCGAGGTCGCAGTCGCGGACGCCCTGGGCGAGGCCGCCACGGGCACGATCATCCTCGACGTCAAGCCGGCCGGGACGACCGCGCCCGTCACCAACGCCGACCACATCGTGACCCGGGTGGGCGAGACCGCGACGGTGGCGCCGCTGGCCAACGATTCCAGCTCCGGCCGCGACGAGCTGCGGCTCACCCGCGTCGAACCGCTCGACGGCGTGACCGTCCTGCCGGACTACCCGAAGAAGCAGTTCGCCTTCAAGTCGAACGCGCCCGGCGTCTACTACGTGCAGTATCAGGCGTCGGCGGGCCAGGCGGATGCCAAGGGCATCGTGCGCGTCGATGTGCTCGACAAGCAGGAATCGGAGCTCCCCCCGGTCGCCGTGCGCGATGTCGCCCTCTTGCCGACGGGCAAGGAGGCGCTGGTCGGCGTGCTCGCGAACGACTCCGACCCCGCGGGCGGCGTGCTGGTCGTGCAGTCCGTCTCCGTGCCTCCGCATGGCGGCGTCGCGGTGTCGGTGCTGAACCACGAGACCCTGCGGATCACCGATCAGGGCGCTCTCGACGAGCCGGTCAAGATCACGTACCGCATCTCGAACGGATCGAAGTCGGCGGAGGGCGACGTGACGGTGGTGCCGATCCCCGCTCCGTCCAAGATCACGCCGCCGGTCACGCACGACGACGAGGCCGTCGTCCGCGTCGGCGACGTCGTGACGATCCCCGTGCTCGCCAACGACGTGCACCCCAACGGTGACGTGATGCACGTCGCACCGGACCTGGTCGAGCCGCTGGTGGACCCGAAGGACGGCGAGGCGTTCGTCTCGCAGGACTCCGTGCGCTTCCGCGCCGGCAAGCAGCCCGGCACGGTGTACCTCACCTACGAGGCCGTCGACTCGATGGGGCAGAAGGCGGGCGGCCACGTCACGGTGCAGGTCCTCCCCGTCGACGGCGAGGTCAACGCGCCGCCTCGCCCGCGCGACCTGACAGCGCGCGTCCTGGCCGGCACCAGCATCCGCATCCCGGTCCCGCTCGACGGGATCGACGTGGACGGCGACTCGGTCGAGCTGCTCGGCCAGGACATCGCCCCGACCAAGGGGCGGATCACCGAGACCGGCGGCGACTTCCTGGAGTACGAGGCCTTCAAGGGGTCCACAGGTGTCGACACCATCGTCTACCGGGTGCGCGATCGCCTGGGAGGCGAGGGCACGGCGACGATCCGGGTCGGCATCGCCCCCGCCGAGGCGACCAACCAGGCGCCGTTCGCGGTGAAGGACACCGTGGTGGTGCGCCCGGGCCGCTCGGTGGCCGTCCCGGTGCTGGCGAACGACTCCGATCCCGAGGGCGATGAGATCCGCCTGGTGAAGGACGGCATCGAAGTCCCCAAGGACTCCGGCATGACGGCGAAGGCGTCCGGCGACCGCGTCGTCGTCAAGGTCCCCGACCGCGAGCTCGATGCATCGCTGCAGTACACGATCCGCGACTCCAAGGGCGCCGAGGCGGATGCTCCGATCCTCGTCACCGTCGACAAGGACGTCCCGCTCATGACCCCGGTCGCGCGCGACGACCGCCTGCGCGTCGAGGACCTCGAGGATTCGCTCTCCGCCGACATCGACATCCTCGCCAACGACGAGGACCCGGACGGCACGGTCGAGGGACTGAAGGTGGCCGTCGACGGCGGTGCGAAGCTGGTCGGCGACCGCAAGGTCCGCGTGAGCGTGACCGACCAGCGTCAGCTGATCCGGTACACCGTGACCGACCAGGACGAGCAGACAGCTTCGGCGTTCATCTTCGTCCCCGCGCTCAGCGAGCTGCGTCCGGCGTTGCGCTCGACCAAGCCGGTCGAGGTCAAGAGCGGCGAGACGAAGGTGCTCGAGCTCGCCGACTACGTCACCGTCGCCGGCGGCGGGAACGTGCGTCTCACGGAGGCGTCGAAGGTGAGCGCCGGTCACGGCAACGGAGACACCCTGATCCAGGATGAGACCACGCTGGTCTACACGTCCGAGAAGGGCTACTTCGGCAAGGACTCGCTGAGCTTCGAGGTCACGGACGGGAAGACCGTCGAAGACCCCGAGGGTCGCAAGAGCACCCTGTCGATCCCGATCACGGTGCTGCCGCCTGACAACCAGCCGCCGGTGTTCGTGAACGGCCAGATCGACGTCGCGCCCGGCGAGGAGGCGACGTCCATCGACCTCGCCGCGCTGACCACCGATCCGGACAAGGGCGATGCGGGGAAGATCCGCTACAGCATCACCGATCGCCCCGGCGACGGCCTGAACGCGCGCCTGGACGGGAGCAAGCTCCTGGTCGATGCGTCGGCGACCACGCCCAAGGGCACGACCGCGACCGTCGGGCTGAGCATCACGGACGGCACCACGGAGGCTGTCGAAGGCAGCGTGACGGTCACGGTGACGGCATCCACTCGCCCGCTCGCCGTCGCCGGTCCGGACAACGTCGACGAGGCGGACCAGGGCAAGACGATCACCGTCCCGGTGCTGCAGAACGACATCAATCCCTTCGAGGCCGACGGGAAGCCCCTGAAGGTCCTCTCCGCGGACCGCGAGAGCGGCAACGGCGACGCGCGGGTCGTGGGCGACCGCGTCGAGGTCACCCCGGCATCGGACTTCGTGGGCGTGATGGTGGTGCGGTATCGGATCCAGGATGCGACGAAGGACCCTGATCGTGAGGTGGACGGCCGCATCACCGTGACGGTGCAGGGCGTGCCGGATGCTCCGGGTGTGCCGCGGGTGACGACGGTCGAGGACCGCACGGTGGTGCTGAACTGGTCGGCTCCGTCGAACAACGGAGCCGAGATCGACCACTACACGGTCACCTCCGTGGGCGGGCGTTCGTACACCAAGACGTGCACGTCGACGACGTGCACCCTGGACGGGCTGACGAACAACGTCGAGTACACCTTCCAGGTGACCGCGCACAACCGCGTGGGTGACGGTCCCGCGTCTCCGGCATCCGAGCCCGCACGTCCGGATGTGCGTCCGGAGACGCCGCTGCCGCCGAAGCTGGTGTTCGGTGACAAGTCTCTGAAGGTGTCGTGGACTCCTCCGCAGTCGAATGGTTCGCCGGTGGATGCGTACACGCTGCAGATCTCTCCTGCGCCGCTGAGCGGTTCCTCGGAGCGGAAGGTCGGCAATGTCACGTCGCTGACGTGGGATGGCCTGGAGAACGGCACGAACTACCAGGTGCGGGTGCAGGCGCACAACCAGGCGCCCGACCCCTCCGACTACAGCGTCTGGTCCCTGGGCGAGACGCCCGCGGGCGTCCCGGGCACGGTCGCGGCTCCCACGGTGAGCAGTGCTCCGTCGGTCGGCAGCGAGGCGCAGATGACGGTTCGCTGGGGCGATGCCGACCCGAACGGCGATGCGGTCAAGAACTACGACCTGCTGATCTACCGCGGCGGTTCGCTGTTCCAGACCCTGGCGGTGGGCACCGCGACGTCGAAGACCGTCTCCGTCCCGACGAACTCTTCCGACTACACCTACGCGGTGAAGGCGACGAACAAGGCCGGCACGAGCGCCGCGAGCCCGCAGTCCACTCCGCAGCGTGCGTTCGGATCTCCTGGGGCGCCGACGAACGTGAAGGCGACGCCGGGGGATCAGAAGATCGCCGTGACCTTCACCAAGCCCGACTTCAACGGGGCGAAGGACGGTGAGGTCCGCTACCAGTACTCGCTCTCGGGAGGGGCGTGGACGAACTGGAACGGCAGCAGCACGATCCCGGCGAACAACGGAACCGACTACACCGTCAAGCTGCGCGCGTACTCGGTGGTCGGCGGTCAGCAGTCCCAGCCGGGTGCGGCGTCCGCTGCATCCAACACTGTGCGTCCCTATGGCACTCCGCATCCGCCGACGGGCTCCGCCTCGAAGTCCGGCGATCAGCAGATCAAGCTCACCTGGAACGCCGGCGGCTCCGACAACGGCTACCCCGTCACCACGTACATCAGCGTGGACGGCGGTGGCTGGCAGAAGGTCGCCACCACCGGCAGCAGGATCGTCGGCAACGGCTACAACCAGACGCACAGCATCCGGGTCAAGGCCGTCGCCAGCCCGGGCGGCGAGTCGCTCTCGCCGACGTACAGCGCCACCACGAGTGCGCCGCCGTCACCCAAGATCTGGGTCACGAAGGGCGACTACGTGAGCGGCTGCGTGAACGGCTGCTACAAGTTCAAGGTCAACTGGGAGAACGCCAACCTCGGCAGCGTCACTGTCAAGTGCATGAAGGACGCCGGGCAGATCGGCTCTTACGCCTACCCCGTGAGCATGAACGGCACTGGCAGCGCACAACTCAACTGCTGGCAGGGCAGCGACAACCTCAACGTGTGGGTCGACGTCGTGGGCTGGGGCGACAGCGTCGACACCGAGAAACGGTACTGGGCGAAATAATCGGGCCCGACGCGACGCAGTCCGACGACACCCGCGGGTGAGCGCCCGGGGGCACGGGTAGTCCTGCCCATGCTCCGGCCATGGGGCGGGGCCGGTATGCCGGTTACAATGACACGGGCCGATCCCGGGGGGAGACAACGGAATGAGACTGCTGTCATGGGTGCGCGGGCGTCCGAAGGCGCTCGCTGCGACGGCCGGCGTCGTCGTCGGCAGCGTGGTGCTCACCGGCATGGCACTCGCCTATGACGGACTCCCCACCGCCAAGGTCGACCTCAACGACGCGGGTGTCTGGCTGACCAAGTCCTCGGCACTGCTCGTGGGGCATTTCAATCACGAGTCCACCGTGCTCGACGGCGGTCTGCGCACGAGCAGCGAGAACTACGACATCCTGCAGCAGAGTCAGACCGTGCTCGTGGTCGACCACGGCAACTCCACGCTGACCGCGATCGACACCGCCAACGTCTCGCTGACCGACAGCACCACCATCCCCGGCGATGCGAAGGTCGCGCTCGGCGACCACACCGCGGCCGTGCTGGATCGCAAGTCGGGTGCGCTCTGGGTGCTCGGCGCCGCCGACATCGCCGGGTTCGACGTGAAGGCGACCGATCCGGTCGCGAAGCTCGGCAAGGACGCCGATGTCACGGTCGGCCAGGACGGCACCGTGTTCGCCGTATCGGCGGAGGACGGCGAGATCATCACGATCCCCGTCGACGCCCAGGGCTCGCCGCTGGAACCGAAGACCTCCTCCGTGGACGGCGTCAAGGACGCGTCCGAGCCCTCGATCACCGCTGTCGGCGACGTGCCGGTGGTGCTCAACCCCTCCGATGGCTTCGTCGCGGCGCCCGGCGGGGTGCACGCGCGGATCGACGATGCGAAGGATGCCGTGCTGCAGCAGGCATCCGCCGCGACCGACGCCGTCGCGGTCGCGACGCCGTCGGGACTGATCCGCGTTCCGCTGAACGGCGGCGAGGCCAGCACCGTCAAGGCCGGGGGATCGGGAATCCCCGCGGCGCCCGTGTTCCTCCAGGGCTGCACCTACGGCGCCTGGGGAGGCTCGGCCCGGTTCCTCCGCGACTGCGCAGGCAAGCAGGACGACGTCTCCGCGAAGATTCCCGGTGGTGAGCGCAGCTCGCGACTGATGTTCCGTGTGAACCGCGACGTGATCGTGCTCAACGACGTGATCGGCGGCGAGGCCTGGCTGGCCGACGACAGCCTGCAGCGCGTCGATGACTGGAGCATCCTGACGCCTCCCGAGGGTGAGGCCGAGGACCAGGAGGAGACCACGCAGGAGACCGTGGAGACCTCGCTTCCGGAGCGCAAGCCCGAGAACACGCCGCCGGTGGCGGAAGACGACAAACTCGGCGTGCGGCCGGGCGGCACCACCATGCTGCCGGTGCTGGACAACGACAACGATCCCGACGGCGACGTGCTGGTCGCGACCCTCGCCGGCGCGCAGCCGTCCATCGGTGAGGTGCAGCCGATCCTGAACGGCGGTGCCCTGCAGATCATGGCGCCGAAGGAGGCCAGCGGCACGGCGACCTTCACGTACCAGGTCGACGACGGCCGTGAGAACGGCACCGACACCGCCACGGTCACCGCGACGGTGTACGACTGGGACACCAACAGCGCTCCCAAGCCCAAGCGCAAGACCAAGCTGTCGGTCGAGGCCGGCGGCACGCTGTCCTACAACGTGCTCCCTGACTGGATCGACCCCGAGGGTGACGACGTCTACCTGCAGCAGGTCGTGGCGGCACCCGGCGATGAGGTCGAGTACACCACCGACGGCCAGATCACGTATCGCGCCGTGGGCAGCCTGCAGGGTCGCAAGGAGGTCTCGATCGTCGTGGCGGATGCCCTCGGCGAGACCGCGAACGGCACGATCCAGCTCGACGTGAAGCCGGCCGGCGGCACGGTGCCCGTCACGAACGCCGACCACGTCGTCACCCGTGTCGGGGAGACGGCGACGGTCTCTCCCACCGCGAACGACACCAGCACCGCACGCGACGACCTGCGCCTGACGCGCGTCGAGCCGCTCAGCGGCGTGACGATCGTGCCGGACTACCCGAAGAAGCAGTTCACGTTCGAGTCGAACGCGCCAGGCGTCTACTACGTGCAGTACCAGGTGTCGGCGGGTCAGGCCGACGCCAAGGGCATCGTGCGCATCGATGTGCTCGACAAGCAGGAGTCCGAGCTGCCGCCGGTCGCCGTGCGCGACGTGGCCCTGCTCCCCAAGGGCAGCGAGGCGCTGGTCGGCGTGCTCGCGAACGACTCCGACCCCGCCGGCGGCGTGCTTGTCGTGCAGTCGGTGACGGTCCCGCCGCACAGCGGCATCGACGTCTCGGTGCTGAACCACGAGACGCTGCGCATCGGTGACCAGGGCGCCCTCGACCAGCCTGTGAAGATCACCTACACGATCTCGAACGGCTCCAAGTCCGCGCAGGGGGACGTGACGGTCATCCCGATCCCCGCACCCTCCAAGATCTCCGCACCCGTCACGCATGACGACGAAGCGGTCGTGCGTGTCGGCGACGTCGTGACGATCCCCGTGCTCGAGAACGATGTGCACCCCAACGGCGAGGCCATGCACGTCGCGCCGAAGCTGATCGAGCCGCTGGTCGACCCGAAGGACGGCGAGGCGTTCGTCTCGCAGGACACCGTGCGCTTCCGCGCGGCGAACCAGCCCGGCACCGTCTACCTGACGTACGAGGCCGTCGACGCCATGGGGCAGAAGGCCGGCGGTCACATCACGATCCAGGTGCTGGCGAAGGATGCCGGCGTCAACGCGCCTCCGCACCCGCATGACCTCACGGCGCGGGCGCTGGCGGGCACCAGCATCCGCATCCCGATCCCGCTCGATGGGATCGACACCGACGGCGACTCCGTCGAGCTGCTCGGTCAGGACGTCGCTCCGATCAAGGGCCGCATCACCGAGACCGGCGGCAACTTCCTTCAGTACGACGCGTTCCAGGGCTCCACCGGCGTCGACACCGTCGTCTACCGGGTGCGTGATCGCCTCGGCGCCGAGGGCACGGCCACGATCCGCATCGGCATCGCACCTCCCGAGGCGACCAACCAGGCCCCGTACGCCGTGAAGGATGCCGTGGTCGTGCGTCCCGGCCGCTCGGTGGCGGTCCCGGTGCTGGCGAACGACTCCGATCCCGAGGGCGATGAGATCCGCCTGGTGAAGAACGGCATCGAAGTCCCCAAGGACTCCGGGATGACCGCGAAGGCATCCGGCGACCGCGTGATCGTGAAGGTGCCGGACAAGGAGATGGAGGCGTCGCTGGAGTACACGATCCGCGACGCGAAGGGCGCCGAAGCGACCGCCCCCATCCTCGTGACGGTCGACAAGGATGTTCCGCTGATCCCGCCCATCGCCCGTGATGACCGGCTCCGGGTGGAGGACCTGAAGGATTCCCTCACCGCCGACATCGACATCCTCGCCAACGACGAGGACCCCGACGGCACGGTCGACGGGCTCAAGGTCACGGTCGACTCCGGCGCCAAGCTCGTCGACGCCCGCAAGGCCCGGGTCACGGTCACCGACCAGCGTCAGTTGATCCGGTACACGATCACCGACCAGGACGAGCAGGAAGCGTCCGCGTTCATCTTCGTGCCCTCGCTCGACGAGCTCGGACCGGCACTGCGCTCGACCAAACCGGTCGAGGTCAAGAGCGGCGAGACGAAGCAGCTCAAGCTCTCCGACTACGTCGCGGTCGCGGGTGGCGGCAGTGTGCGCCTGACGGAGGCATCCAAGGTCAGCGCCGCCCATGCCAACGGCGACAACCTGATCAAGGACGAGACCACGCTCGTGTACACGTCGAAGAAGGGCTTCTTCGGCGACGACGCGCTCAACTTCGAGGTGACCGACGGCAAGACGCTGGAGGACCCGAAGGGGCGTCGCAGCACGCTGTCGATTCCGATCACCGTGCTGCCCCCGGAGAACCAGCCGCCCGTGTTCGTCAACGGTCAGGTCGACGTCGCGCCGGGGGAGAAGGCGACGTCGCTGGACCTCGCCGCGCTCACCACGGACCCGGACAAGGCGGATGCCGGGAAGATCCAGTACCGGATCTCGAAGCAGCCCGGCGACGGCATCAATGCGCGACTGGAGGGCACCCGGCTCCTCGTGGACGCCTCCTCGAGCACACCCAAGGGCACGAACGCGATGGTGTCGCTGAGCATCACCGACGGCACGACCGAGCCCGTCGAGGGCAACGTCTCCGTGAACGTCACGGCATCCACGCGCAGCCTCGCCGTGGCGAGCCCCGACACCCTCGACGAGGCCGATCAGGGCAAGACCTACAAGATCCCGGTCCTGACCAACGACATCAACCCGTTCGCCGACGAGGGCACGCCCCTGAAGCTGCTCTCGGCCGAGCGTGAGAGCGGCGACGGCACCGCTCGCGTGGTCGGCGACCAGGTGGAGATCACCCCCGGTGCGAAGTTCGTGGGTGTGATGGTGGTGCGGTATCGCATTCAGGATGCGACGAAGGACCCCGACCGTGAGGTCGACGGCCGCATCACCGTGACGGTGCAGGGCGTCCCCGACGCACCCGGTGTGCCGCGGGTGACGACGGTCGAGGATCGCACGGTGGTGCTGAACTGGTCGGCCCCGTCGAACAACGGCGCCGAGATCGACCACTACACGGTCACCTCCACCGGCGGCCGGCCGTACACGAAGACCTGCCAGACCACCACCTGCACGCTGGACGGGCTCGTCAACAACGTCGAGTACACCTTCAAGGTCACGGCGCACAACCGCGTGGGCGACGGTCCGGCCTCCCCGTTGTCGGAGCCTGCGCGCCCGGATGTGCGTCCGGAGCGGCCTCAGCCGCCGAAGCTGGTGTTCGGCGACAAGTCGTTGAAGGTGTCGTGGACTCCTCCGCAGTCGAACGGTTCTCCGGTCGACTCCTACACGCTGCAGATCTCGCCCGCCCCGCTGAGCGGTTCTTCGGAGCGGAAGGTCGGCAATGTCACGTCGCTGACGTGGGATGGGCTGGAGAACGGCACGAACTATCAGGTGCAGGTGCAGGCGCACAACCAGGCACCCGATCCCTCCGACTACAGCCTCTGGTCGCTCGGAGAGACGCCCGCAGGCGTCCCGGGCACTGTTCCGGCCCCGACCGTCGTCAGCGCGCCGTCCGTCGGCACCGAAGCCCAGATGACCGTCCGGTGGACGGCGGCAGACCCGAACGGCGACGCGATCAAGAACTACGATCTGCTCGTCTACCGCGGCGGTGCGCTCTACCAGACCCTCCCTGCCGGGACCGCGACGTCGAAGACGGTGACCGTTCCGACGAACTCCTCCGACTACACCTACGCGGTGAAGGCGACGAACAAGGCGGGCACGAGCGATGCCGGTCCGCAGTCCGCGCCGCAGCGCGCGTTCGGCAAGCCTGGGGCGCCGACCAACGTGGTCGCCCGAGAGGGTGACCGGATCATCCTGGTCAACTTCGTCATGCCCGAGTCCGCACTCAACGGCGCGAACAGCAACGAGATCCGCTACCAGTACCTGATCACGGGCGGTGCCTGGACGAACTGGGACGGCACCAGCGCGATCCCGGCGAACAACGGCACGGGCTACACCGTTCAGGTGCGGGCGTACTCCGTGGTCGGCGGCCAGCAGTCCCAGCCCGGTAACGCGTCCGCTCCGTCGAACCAGGTGATTCCCTACGGCGCCCCCTTCGCTCCGACCGGATCGGCATCGAAGTCGGGTGACAAGGCCATCCTGCTCACCTGGAACGCCAACGGCTCGTACAACGGCCGACCCATCACGACGTACATCAACGTGGACGGCAACGGATGGGAGAAGGTGGCTTCCAGCGGCAGCCGCACCGTCGGCAACGGCTACGACCAGACGCACAAGATCCGGGTCAAGGCAGTCGCCTCACAGGGTGGCGAGGCACTGTCGCCGGTGTACGACGCGACCACGAGCCCACAGCCGATCAAGGCGAGCCTCGGACCGGGCGCGGCGGTGAGCGGATGCTCCGCCGTGGGCGGCGGCGACTGCCACAAGTTCAGGATCACGACGACCAGTGCTTTCAAGGCCGGCAGCTACAACGTCGAGTGCTACGCCGGCGGTACGAAGTTCGCGAGCAACGCGGGCTACCCCGTGAAGATCCCGTCCGGCAGCTGGGTGGACGTCGACTGCTACAACGGCTTCTCCCGCGACAAGATGCTCAAGATCATCGGCGGAGATCCAGGCAGCATCAGTGCGACGTTCGGTTAGCCGAGCAACGACCATCCCCCAGATTCAGACTTCCCACCACTCGAGAAGAAGAGACACCGACATGACAATGACCCCCGAACAGGCCGCCTGGTTCCAGAGCACCTTCACCCGCCTGGTGGAGAACATCGACAAGGCGCTGCAGGGCAAGCCCGAGGTCGTGAGCCTGGTGCTCTCCGCCATGCTCGCCGAGGGCCACGTGCTGCTCGAGGACGCGCCCGGCACTGGCAAGACGAGCCTCGCCAAGGCGCTGGCCGCCACGGTGCAGGGCACCAGCTCGCGCATCCAGTTCACCCCCGACCTGCTGCCGTCGGACGTGACGGGCGTGACGATCTACGACCAGCAGAACCACAAGTTCGAGTTCCACAAGGGCCCGATCTTCGCGTCGATCGTGCTCGCGGATGAGATCAACCGCGCCTCGCCGAAGACCCAGTCGGCACTGCTCGAGGTCATGGAGGAGTCGCGCGTCACCGTCGACGGCGTCACTCACGAGGCCGGCCGTCCGTTCCTGGTGATCGCGACCCAGAACCCCGTCGAGCAGGCCGGAACCTATAAGCTGCCCGAGGCGCAGCTGGACCGCTTCCTCATCAAGACCTCGATCGGCTACCCCAGCCTGGCGGTCACCGAGAGCATCCTCGCCGGTGCCGCACAGCGCAACCCCTCTGCGGGACTCGCCGCGGTCATCACCACCAGCGCCGTCGCCGACATGGCGGACCTGGCGGCCACCGTGCACGTCGAGCCCGCCGTGCTGCGGTACGCCGCCGAGCTCGCCGAGGCGACGCGCGGCGACAGCGCCATCAAGCTCGGCGTCTCGGTGCGCGGTGCGATCGCCATGATCCGCATCGCCAAGGTGTGGGCCGCCGCGCACGGCCGCCACTACGTTCTGCCTGACGACATCAAGGCCCTCGCCCGTCCGGTGTGGCAGCACCGTCTCATGCTCGACGCGGAGGCGGAGTTCGCCGGCACCACCGCTGACACCGTCATCGCACGGGTCCTCGACACGGTCGCGGCACCCCAGGCGCGGACGAACGCCTGATGGCGGCGGATGCGATCGCGGCACCCCGGGCGGCGGACCGCGAGGCCGGATGGCGCGACATCGTCGCGGTCATCGGCGCGCGCGTCCTCGACCGCCTGCGGCGCATCGCGGCCGTCATCCGCCCCCTCGGCTGGACGGTGATGGCGCTCGCGGTCGCAGCGTGGGTCACCGGTCAGCTGCTCGGCTGGCAGGAGGTCGTGGTCACGGGTCTCGTGCTGGCCGCGGTCGCCGTCATCTGCGCGCTGTTCCTGATCGGCCGCACCGAGTACGACGTCTCCCTCGACCTCGCGCGCACCCGCGTGGTGGTGGGGGAGCGCGCGGTCGGCGCGCTGACCCTGCTCAACCGCGGATCGCGCGCGATCCTGCCCTCGCGGGTGGTGCTGCCGGTCGGCGCCGGACGTGGCGAGTTCTCGATCGGCCGTCTGGCTCCCGGCCAGGAGGCCGAGGAGCTGTTCGCCATCCCCACGCAGCGCCGTGGCGTCGTCAAGGTCGGCCCGGTGAGCGTGGTGCGCGGCGACCCACTGGGGCTGTTCGAGCGCGCTCACCGTCGCGACGACCCGGTCGACCTGTACGTGCACCCGAAGACAACGCTGTTCGGCGGCCAGTCCCTCGGCTTCCTGCGCGACCTCGAGGGACTCCCCGCAGCGGACCTGTCGCGCGACGACGTCTCCTTCCACGCCCTGCTGGAGTACCAGCCCGGCGATGACCTGCGCCACGTGCACTGGCGGTCGACGGCCCGCACCGGCACGATGATGGTGCGCCAGTTCGAGGAGACCCGCCGCTCGCACTTCGTGATCGGCCTGACGCGCTCGCCCCGCGACTACCGCAGCGACGAGGACTTCGAGCTCGCGATCTCGGTCGCCGGATCCATCGGCCTGCGCGCCCTGCGCGACTCGCAGAAGGTCGACGTGCGCGTGCAGGGTCGTGAGCTGCCTGCCGGCACCGGCAAGCAGCTGCTGGACTCGCTGTCCATGGTGGAGCACTCGCGTCCCCGCGACGGCGGCGTGCCCGAGCTCGCCGGCGTGCTGGCGGCGACCACGGCATCCGCCAGCGTCGTCGCCCTGGTGTGCGGCTCCGCAGTCTCCAGCGAGGACCTGCGGCTCGCCTGCTCGCGGATGCCGTTCGGCGCACGCGTGATCGCCGTGGTCGTGCAGGGCGGCGTCGAGCAGCCCGCGCTGCGCCGCATCGCGGATGCCGATGTCGTCACGATCGGAGCGCTCGACCAGCTCCCTCTCGCTCTCCAGAAGGTGCTCGCATGACCTCCACCTCGATGACGTCATCGACCTCGAAGGGTGCCCCGCTGCCGCCGCGGCGCTGGATCCTCGACCTCTCCGCGACCGCGCTTCTGATGGTGGTGGCGCTGCTCGGCTTCTGGCCGAGCTTCGCCGGGCCGTCGTTCCTCGGTGCGGCTCTCGGCGGGATGCTGCTGGGGCTGGCCATCGCGGCGGTGTGCACCTGGCGCCGCTGGGGCATCCTGATCATCGCCGGGCTCACGATCGCCGCCTACTTCCTCTTCGGCGGTGCGCTCGCACTGCCGCAGACGGCCCTGGCCGGATTCGTGCCGACGATCGAGACGCTGAAGAGCCTCGCCCTCGGCGCGGTGACCTCGTGGAAGCAGCTGCTCACGACGGTGGCCCCGGTGTCCGCGGCGGACGGCCACCTCGTCGTCCCGTTCATCGTGGCCCTGGTGGCGACGGTGACGACCGCCTCGCTGGCCCTCCGGCTGCGTCAGGTGTGGTGGGCGCTCATCCCCGCGGCATCCGCTCTCATCCTGGTCATCGCGCTCGGCGTGCCCGACCCCGCATTCCCGCTGGTGCAGGGTGTGATCTTCGCCGCGGTGACGGCCGTGTGGATGTCGCTGCGCGTCTGGTGGGCGCCCCAGAACAGCGCCGTCGACGTCTCCGAGGTCGACCCGACCCGGGCTGCGCACATGCGCACCCGCCGGCTGCTCGGCGGGGTCGCCGTGCTGGCGGTCGCCGGCATCGCCGGCGCCGGACTGGGCGCGGTCGCGCAGCCCGCGGAGCCGCGGCACGTGTTCCGCGACGCGATCGTCCCGCCGTTCAACATCCGGGACTACCCGAGCCCGCTGCAGGCGTTCCGCAAGAACGTCCGCGACCAGGTGGACAAGACCCTCTTCACGGTCGCCGGTCTGCCGGAGGGCGCACGCGTGCGCCTGGCGGCGATGGACGACTGGGACGGCGTGGTCTACAACGTCACGAACGGCGGCCCCGGCACCTCCAGTGCGTTCACCCCGCTGCGTTCCAACATGGCGGCGGGGGTCGAGGGCAAGCAGGCCTCGCTCCGCTTCGACATCGGCGACTACAGCGGCGTCTGGGTGCCGGGCACCGCGACCGAGGATCTGGTCGCCTTCGACGGCGCCCGTGCCGACGAGCTGCGCCGCAGCGGCTACCACAACAGCGCCACCGGGACCACGGTCGTCACCGCGGGGCTCCGCAAGGGCGACACCTACAAGATCGACGCGGTGTTCCCGAAGATCCCCACCGACGAGGAGCTCGGCGACACCCCCATCGTGAAGATGCGGCTGCCCGAGCTGCACAACGTGCCCGAGGAGCTCAGCACTCTGGCCGCCGAGACCGTCACCGACGCGAAGACGCCGATCGCTCAGGTGCGCGCGCTCGAGACCTACCTGTCGAAGAAGGGCTTCTTCAGCCACGGTCTGGGCGCGCAGGCGCACCTCTCCCGTGCCGGGCACGGCGCCGAGCGCATCACGACGCTCATCGGCGGCACCCAGATGGTCGGCGACGACGAGCAGTACGCGGTCACGATGGCGCTGATGGCGCGTGAGATCGGCATCCCCGCCCGCGTGGTGATGGGGTACTACCCGAAGAAGGACAGCAAGACCGGCAACGTCTTCAAGGTCACGGGCGACGACGTGCACGCCTGGGTCGAGGTCAACTTCGCCGGCTACGGCTGGCTGCCGTTCGACCCGACGCCGCCGGAGGACCAGGTCCCGCAGGACCAGAACACCAAGCCGCGCGTCGACCCGAAGCCGCAGGTGCTGCAGCCGCCGCCCCCGCCGCAGGAGCCGGTCGACCTGCCCCCGACGGTGCCGGACGACCGCCAGCCCGAGGACGACACCCCGAACATCCTCGCGATCATCGGTGCGATCCTCGCCATCGGCGGCGTCTCGCTGCTGGTGCTGCTGATCCTCAGCTCCCCGTTCATCGTGATCGGCGCGTGGAAGGCATCCCGCCGTCGTGCGCGCCGCAACGCCGAGCGCACGGCCGACCGCATCAGCGGTGGCTGGGACGAGCTCACCGACCGTGCGATCGACTACGGCGCACGTCTCGCACCGGGCGGAACCAGGGTGGAGGAGGCGGCGACCGTGTCGGCCGCGCTGGCGCTCCCCGCCGCGACCGCTCTGGCCGACCGCGCCGACGATCAGGTGTTCGGTCCGGACGACCCCAGCCAGGAGGAGGTCGACGCCTTCTGGGCGGAGGTCGACGCTCTGGTCGGCGGGCTCGGCCAGGAGGCCGGATTCTGGAAGCGCACCAAGGCGCGGCTCAGCCTGCGCTCGCTCACCGGCGGGGGCCGTGTCGCGGCCCGGCTGCAGGAGCTGAAGGATGCGGCGGCCGCGCGTGTGCGCCGTGAACCTGGCAACATCGACAGCAAGACCACGCGATCCGAGAGCGAGACCTCATGACGATGCTTCCCCTCGGCGAGGTCGCGCCGATCAAGCGGCGGGCCATCGCCTACATCATCGACGCCGCCATCGGCTTCGCGATCAGCGTGGTCGTCCCGACGATCATCCTGATCGTCGTCGTCATGAGCACGCGGGATCTGCTCACCTCACTGCTGATCGCCGCTCCGCTGTTCAGCATCCTCGGCCTGGCCTGGGTGCTGGTCTACACGTTCATGCAGGCAGGACGAGGGTCGATCGGCATGCGCGCCCAGGGACTGCGGCTGGCGAACGCCGCCGACGGCTCGTCGCTGGGCTTCGGCCGCGCGCTGCTGCGCAACGTGATCTGGGGTCTGGCCGCATCGATCGTCGTCGGGTACTTCACGGTGCTCTTCGACGGCTCGGGCCGGTTCCAGGGCTGGCACGACAAGGTCGGCGGCGCGGTCATGCTCATGGACAGCACGCGCGGGCAGGCCGCGCCGGTGCACCAGCAGGACGGTGCGGCGCTGCCCTTCCTGCCCGGACAGGCACCCGAGGGCGCAGCTCCGGCCGCGCCGGCCGGGATGCCGGGGTTCGCCGCGCCCCCCGCGCCGCAGGCACCGCAGACCGCGATGCCCGGATTCGCGCAGCCCTCGCCCGCAGGCGCGTTCGCGCCTCCGGCGGCACCCGGTGCGACCCCCGCCGAGCCGGCCGCCGTTCCGGCACAGGATCCGCAGCAGCCCGATGACGACGAGTTCGCCGAGCACACCGTGCTGTCGCCGCCGGCCCGGCATGCGGCTCCCAGCACGCCGCCGATCCACCGCGATCTGCCCGACGACCCGCTGATCTCCTTCGTGCCCGGCGTGACCCAGGAGCCCGTGCGTCCCGCCGCGGCGCCCGCTCCCGTCGAGCCGGTGACGCCGGTCGCCGAGCCGGCCGCGTTCCCGGCCCCCGCGGCTCCGGTCGCC
>NZ_BRZC01000002.1 GCF_030268005.1 Microbacterium arabinogalactanolyticum
TTCCGAACCCGGAAGCTAAGCCTCACAGCGCCGATGGTACTGCAGGGGGGACCCTGTGGGAGAGTAGGACACCGCCGGACTTCTCTTAAGTAAGATGGCCACCCAGGGTTGGGTGGCCATCTTGCGTTAACAAGCAAAAAGGGAGTCAGAATGTCGGATGAGCAGCGGGACCGCCGAGACGGTGAGGGCGCGCGCGATCGACGTTCGGGCTCCGAGCGCAAGCCGCGCTACTCGGACTCCTCCTCGAGGACGCCGCGGCGCAACGACGCCGGCGGCTCCCGTGACGGTGAGCGTCGTCCGTACGGCGATCGCAACCAGGGTGAGCGCCGCTCTTACGGCGATCGCGACCGCAGTCAGGGTGACCGCCCGTACCGTGGAGACCGCCCTCAGGGCGAGCGTCGTCCATACGGTGACCGCCCACAGGGTGAGCGCCGTCCGTACGGTGACCGCCCACAGGGTGAGCGCCGTCCGTACGGTGACCGTCCTCAGGGCGAGCGCCGCTCCTTCGAGGACCGCGACCGCAACCAGGGAGACCGCCCGCACCGCGGCGACCGCCCTCAGGGCGAGCGCCGCTCCTTCGGGGACCGCGATCGCAGTCAGGGAGACCGCCCGTACCGCGGCGATCGCGCTCAGGGTGAGCGTCGCCCCTATGGTGATCGTCCGCAGGGTGAGCGTCGTCCCTATGGTGACCGCGACCGCAGCCAGGGAGACCGCCCGTACCGTGGTGACCGCCCTCAGGCTGAGCGTCGCCCGTACGGCGACCGTTCCAAGGGTGAGCGTCGCCCGTACGGTGATCGTCCGCAGGGTGAGCGTCGTCCCTATGGTGACCGCGACCGCACCCAGGGAGACCGCCCGTATCGCGGCGACCGTCCCCAGGGTGAGCGTCGCCCGTATGGTGACCGTGACCGCACCCAGGGAGACCGCCCGTACCGTGGTGATCGCACCCAGGGAGACCGCCCGTACCGTGGTGATCGCCCCCAGGGTGAGCGTCGTCCCTATGGTGACCGCCCCCAGGGTGAGCGTCGACCCTACGGTGACCGTCCCCAGGGCGAGCGCCGTTCCTTCGGAGATCGCGACCGTGATCGCGGCGAGCGTCCGTCCTACCGGGACCGTCCGCGCGGGGGCGCCGATCGTCCCGTCAACGAGTTCGCGCCGGTGCGCGAGCGCATCGAGGAGCCGCCGATCCCCGAGGAGATCACCGCGCGCGACCTGCACCCCTCGGCGCGCAATGAACTGAAGACCCTCAGCAAGGAGAACGCCGACCAGACGGCCCGCCACCTGGCGATGGCCGCGCAGCTGATCGATGAGGAGCCGGAGCGCGCCCACGCGCACGCCCTGGCGGCATCCCGTCGCGCCGGCCGCATCCCCGTGGTGCGTTCCACTCTCGCGATCACCGCATACGGCATCGGCGACTTCGCCCTCGCCCTTCGGGAGCTTCGCACCTACCGGCGACTCTCCGGCAAGGACGACATGATCGCTCTGATCGTCGACAGCGAGCGCGGTGTCGGTCGTCCGGACCGCGCCCTCGAGGAGGGTCGTGCCGTGGATCGCTCGGCTCTCGAGCCCGAGGTCCGCGTCGCGCTGGCGATCGCCATGTCCGGCGCCCGCCTCGACCGAGGAGAGACCGAGCTCGCGCTCGGCGAACTCGAGATCCCCGAGCTCGACCCCGATCGCGCCTTCGAGTGGAGCCCCGCGCTCTTCTCGGCGCGCGCTGCGGTGCTCGAGGACCTCGGCCGCACCGACGAGGCGGCGTTCTGGACTGAGCGCGCCGATGTCGCGGCATCCGCTCTCGGCCTCGACGGCCAGTTCGACGAGATGATCGTCGAGGACGGCCTGATCGAGGACTTCGACGAGGACTTCGACGAGGACTACGACGACGACTCCGAGCCCGGTGACGCCGAGGACGTCGAGGGTGTCGAGTCCGTCGAGGGTGTCGAGTCCGTCGAGCTCGCCGACGCCCCGGAGACCGAGACCGCGACGATCTCGGACGACGCATCCGCGGACGTGCCTGAGGACGGCACCGATCGCGAGTCGGAGTCCGAGGCCTGATGGCGCTGTTCCGCCGCGCGAAGTCGGCGCCCACCCCGCTGACCGACCGTGACGCACTGCTCGCCGACCTCGACGGGGTGGTCTACGCCGGACCCGGTGCCCTCCCGTATGCGATCGACAGCCTGAACCGCGCCGCCGAGCAGCTGCGCCTCGGATACATCACGAACAACGCGTCCCGCACGGATGCCGCTGTCGCCGCGCACCTCAGCGAGCTCGGCCTCACCGTGGCTCCTGCCGACGTCGTGACGAGCCCGCAAGCCGCCATGCGGCTGCTCGCGACCATGGTGCCCGCGCCCGCGAAGATCCTCATCGTCGGGGGAGACGGCCTGGTCGACGAGGCCCACAAGGCCGGATACACGGTCACCCGCAGCGCCGAGGACGCGCCGGCCGCGGTCGTGCAGGGCTTCGCCCCCGAGGTCGGCTGGACCGACCTCGCCGAAGCCGCGTTCGCGCTGCAGGTGCCCGAGGAGGAGGGCGGGATCCCGTGGATCTCGACCAACACCGACTGGACCATACCGCGAGATCGCGGCGTGGCACCGGGCAACGGCACGCTCGTGTCCGCCGTGCACACGGCGATCGGCCGGCTCTCGATCGTCGCGGGCAAGCCCGAGAAGCCGATCTTCGAAGTGGCCGTCGAGCGCTTCAGCGCGCAGCGCCCCCTCTTCATCGGCGACCGGCTCGACACCGACATCGCGGGCGCCGCCCGCGCCGGCATCGACTCCGCCCTGGTCCTGACGGGCATCGACCGTCCCAAGCACGTGCTCGCCGCCCCGCAGGGCTCGCGTCCTGACTACATCCTCAGCGACCTGCGCGAGCTGCACGAGCCGTATCCGGAGACGCTCGAGAAGAACGGCGTCTTCATGGTGAACGACGCCGCCGTGCGCGTGGTCGACGCGGACGTGCAGATCGTGGCCGAGGGCTCCTCGCAGATCGACCTGCTGCGCGCAGGTGCGGCGGCGATCTGGGCGACGGGCCTGATGATCTACGCGTTCCGAGTGCCGGAGCGGCTCTACGCGGATCCTTTCCACAAGCCCTGAGTCGCTCAGGCGCTCTGGTCCTTTCCACAGGCCCTGAGCGTCTCCCTCGGCTCGTCGGTGGCGCGCGTTACAGTGGTCGGATGGAGCACACGCGCGACGAGCCGGCCGACGCCCTGTGGAGTCGGCTGCGGTTGATCGAGGGGCAGCCCCTCGACGCCCGCGCCGATGCCTACGGATCCCTGCACGACGAGCTCATGAAGCGACTCGAGAGCGCGCCCCGCAGCGACGCGGCCCCGGGAACGCGATGACCAGACTCGATGCGGCCCTCGCGGCGCGAGGCCTGGCCCGCTCGCGCTCGCACGCCGCGACCCTGATCGCCGACGGGCTCGTCCGGGTGGCCGGGCACCCCGTCGTGAAGGCTTCGACGCCGGTCACCGACGACACCGAGATCCGCGTCGACGGCGCCGACCACTACGTCAGCCGCGGTGCCCACAAGCTCATCGCCGCCCTCGACGGCTTCGCGCTCAACCCCCAGGGCAGGCTCGCCCTCGACATGGGAGCCTCCACCGGTGGATTCACGCAGGTGCTGCGCGAGCGCGGCGCGCGCCGCGTGCTCGCGGTCGACGTCGGTCACGGTCAGCTCGCGCCGTCCATCGCCGCGGATGCCGGTGTCACCTCGGTCGAGGGATTCAACGTGCGGCACATGACCGCGGAGAGCCTCTTGGACGCCACGGGGGAGCCCGCCCGACCCGAGCTCGTGGTCGGCGACCTCTCCTTCATCTCCCTGGAGCACGTGCTGCCGGCGGTCGCCGGAGTGATCGCACCCGGCGGCGACGCCGTGCTGCTGGTGAAGCCCCAGTTCGAGGTGGGCCGCACGGCCATCAAGGGCGGGCTCGTCAACAACCCGGCGCTGCGGGTGGACGCGGTCGAGCGCACCCTGTGGACCGCGCACGACAGCGGGCTGGGCGTGCTCGGCATCCTGGCCTCGCCCATTCTCGGCACGCACGGCAACGCCGAATACCTGGTGCACCTCGCACCCGACCGTGGCACGGATCCGTCAGAATGGTCGGAGCAGATCGCACACGTGGCAGGAGGACGATGAACGAGCGCCGGATCCTGGTCGTCGCCCACGCGAAGCGGCCCGACACGGTCGATGCGGCCCTGCGCGTGATCGACGCGCTGCACCAGGCGGGGGCGGTTCCCGTGCTCGCGGCCCCCGATCGTGAGGACCTCTCCGACGTCGATGCCCGGTTCGCCGAGATCGCGCAGCTGGGCGAGGACGTGGCGGCCGAGGACCTCGAGCTGGCCATCGTCCTCGGCGGCGACGGCACGATCCTGCGCGCGGCCGAGCTGGTCCGTGACTCCGGAGCGCCCGTGCTCGGCATCAACATGGGACACGTCGGCTTCCTGGCCGAGATCGACCGCGACGACATGGATGCCGCCGTGCACCGGGTCATCGCGCGCGACTACGAGGTCGAGGAGCGCATGGCGCTCTCGGTGCGGGTGAAGGACGTCGAGGGCACCGTCGTCTACGAGACGTGGGCCCTGAACGAGGCCACCGTCGAGAAGGCCAGCCGCGAGCGCATGATCGAGGTCGTCATCGAGATCGACGGCCTGCCCCTGTCGAGCTTCGGATGCGACGGGATGGTCGTCTCCACGCCGACCGGCTCAACCGCCTACAACTTCTCCGCCGGCGGGCCCGTGATCTGGCCGACCGTGGAGGCCATCGCCGTCGTGCCGCTGTCCGCGCACGCGCTGTTCGCGAAGCCTCTGGTCGTCGGGCCCGAGGCATCCGTCGCGATCGAGATGCTCGAGCGCACGAGCGGCACCGGCATCCTGTGGTGCGACGGCAGACGCTCGCACGACCTGCCGCCCGGAGCGCGTGTCATCGTGCGCCGGTCGTCACGGCCGGTGCGCCTCGCGCGACTGCATCCGACGGCCTTCACGAACCGACTGGTCCGCAAGTTCCAGCTGCCCGTCGCGGGATGGCGAGGTGCCTCGTGATCGATGAGATGCGCATCCGCGGCCTGGGCGTGATCGACGACGCCGTGCTGCCGCTCGGCCCCGGGTTCACCGCCGTCACCGGCGAGACCGGCGCGGGCAAGACCATGGTCGTCACCGGACTCGGCCTGCTGCTCGGCGCGAGGGCGGATTCCTCCGCCGTGCGGGCCGGAGCCTCGCAGGCATCCGTCGCGGGTGTCTGGCTGGTGCCGCCGCACGGACCGGTCGCCGACATCGTCACGGATGCCGGCGGCGAGCTCGAACCCGCAGGCGACGCCTCCGAGCTGTACGTCTCGCGCACGCTCAGCGCCGAGGGGCGCAGCCGCGCGAGTGTGGGCGGCCGTGCCGCCCCCGCCTCCGTGCTCTCCGCCCTCGCCGATGAGCTGGTGGTCGTGCACGGTCAGTCCGATCAGCTGCGCCTGCGTTCGGCATCCGCTCAGCGCGACGCCCTCGACCGCTTCGGCGGCGAGCGGATCGCGACCGCGCTGTCCGAGTACACCGAGCGGTTCCAGGCCTGGCGGGCACTGGATGCCGAGATCGCCGAGCTCACCGAGAACCGTGACCGTCGCGCCGCCGAGGCCGCGCAGCTGCGCGAGCAGCTCGCCGAGATCGAGCAGCTCGAACCCGAAGCGGGGGAGGACGTCTCCCTGAACGAGCGCGCCGAGCGCCTCGCGAACGCCGAGGAGCTGCGGCTGTCGGCGTCCCAGGCACGCACCGCGCTCTCCAGCGAGGACGACGAGCCCGACGTGGCAGGACTCATCGCCGAGGCACGGCGCGCCCTGGAGCGGTCCGCCGACCCGCAGCTCAGCGAGATCGCGGAGACCCTCGCCGACCTCGGCTACCGCGCCGCGGACCTCGCGGGGCAGCTGTCCACCTATCTCGCCGACCTCGACGAGTCGGGCCCGCACGAGCTGGCCGCCGTCGAGGAGCGCCGTGCGGCGATCGGCGGGCTGATCAGGCAGCACGGCTCGCTGGAGCAGGCGCTCGAGGTGTGGCGGACGGGCTCCCTGCGCCTCGCCGAGCTCGACGACGACGGCGACCGGATCGAGCGGCTCACCGCACAGGCATCAGAGGCGCGCAGCGCGCTCGACGCCGCCGCCGACGCGCTCACCGCAGCCCGCACCGAAGCCGCCGCGAGACTGTCCGACGCCGTCACCGAGGAGCTGCACGCCCTGGCGATGCCGGATGCCCGACTCGAGGCGCGGGTCTCACCGGGCACCGAGTCCGCACACGGCCGCGACGACGTCGCGATCCTGCTCGCCCCGCATCCCGGCGCCGAGCCGCGCTCCGTGTCGCGCGGCGCCTCGGGCGGTGAGCTGTCCCGCGTCATGCTGGCCATCGAGGTCGTCATCGCCGGCACCGACCCGGTCCCGACCTTCGTGTTCGACGAGGTCGACGCCGGCATCGGCGGCGCGGCCGCCATCGAGGTCGGCCGCAGGCTCGCGCAGCTCGCCCGCACCTCGCAGGTGATCGCGGTCACCCACCTCGCCCAGGTCGCCGCGTTCGCCACCAACCACCTGTCCGTGGTCAAGTCGAACGACGGCTCCGTCACGGCCTCCAGCGTCACCCGCCTCTCGGGCGAGCAGCGCGAGGCGGAGATGGCGCGACTGCTCTCCGGTCTCGCCGATTCGGATGCCGCTCTCAGCCACGCCCGTGAACTCCTGAGCCTCGGCTCGGGAACGAACTGATAGGATAAAAGCCCGTGATGAACTCTTCTGTTGCGGGGCCCAAGAACGACACCACTCGACACATCTTCGTGACAGGCGGTGTCGTTTCGTCGTTGGGGAAGGGTCTCACGGCGGCCAGCCTGGGCAACCTCCTCACCGCCCGCGGACTGCGCGTGGTCATGCAGAAGCTCGACCCGTACCTGAACGTGGACCCGGGCACCATGAACCCGTTCGAGCACGGCGAGGTGTTCGTCACCGACGACGGCGCGGAGACCGACCTCGACATCGGCCACTACGAGCGCTTCCTCGGCATCGAGCTGTCGAAGGCCGCCAACGTCACGACCGGCCAGATCTACTCGCAGGTGATCGCCAAGGAGCGCCGGGGCGACTACCTCGGCGCCACCGTGCAGGTGATCCCGCACATCACGGACGAGATCAAGCGCCGCATGCGGCTGCAGGCCACCGAGGAGCCGCGCCCCGACGTGATCATCACCGAGGTCGGCGGCACTGTCGGCGACATCGAGTCGCAGCCGTTCCTCGAGTCCGCGCGTCAGCTGCGCCACGAGCTCGGTCGCGGCAACGTGTTCTTCGTGCACGTCTCGCTGGTCCCCTTCATGGGCGCCTCCGGCGAGCAGAAGACCAAGCCGACCCAGCACTCCGTCGCTGCCCTGCGCCAGGTCGGCATCCAGCCCGACGCCCTCGTGCTGCGCAGCGACCGCCCCGTGAGCGAGAGCAACCGCAACAAGATCGCCCTGATGTGCGACGTCGACACCGAGGGCGTCGTCAACACGGTCGATCTGCCGAGCATCTACGACATCCCGTCCACCCTGAACGACCAGGGTCTGGACGCGTACATCATCTCCAAGCTGGGCCTGGACGAGCGGGCCGGCGAGGTGGACTGGACCCGCTGGAACCAGGTCCTGCACGCCGTGCACAACCCCAAGCACGAGGTCACCATCGGCCTGGTCGGCAAGTACATCGACCTGCCCGACGCGTACCTGTCGGTGACCGAGGCGCTCAAGGCCGGCGGCTTCGCGCACGAGACCAAGGTCAACGTCCGCTGGATCGCGTCGGACACCTGCGAGACGCCCGAAGGCGCCGCGAAGAACCTCGGCGACCTGGACGGGATCCTCGTGCCGGGCGGCTTCGGCATCCGGGGCATCGAGGGCAAGCTGGGCGCGCTGCGCTTCGCGCGTGAGCAGGGCATCCCCACGCTCGGCATCTGCCTGGGCCTGCAGTGCATGGTCATCGAGTACGGCCGCCACGTGGCAGGGATCGCGGGGGCGTCGTCGACCGAGTTCGACCCCGAGACCGCCGAGCCCATCATCGCGACCATGGCCGAGCAGGTCGAGATCCTCGACGGCGGCGACCTGGGCGGCACCATGCGCCTGGGGCTGTACGAGGCCGCCCTCGCCGAGGGCTCCCTGGCGCGCGAGCTGTACGGTGCGGACACGGCCTCCGAGCGCCACCGCCACCGCTACGAGGTGAACAACTCCTACCGCGACCGCCTCACCGACGCCGGACTGGTGTTCTCGGGTCTGAACCCCGACCTCGACCTGGTCGAGTACGTCGAGCTCCCGCGCGATGTGCACCCGTACTACATCGCCACGCAGGCGCATCCCGAACTGCGCTCGCGCCCGACCGCGCCGCACCCGCTGTTCCGCGGCCTGATCGGCGCCGCCATCGAGCGGCACCGCTCGAGCGAGCTGTTCGGCGATGACGAGTCCTGATCCTTCGCGAGAGGGCCTGCGGGACGAGCCCTTCGAGCCCGAGGTCCTCTCCAGCGAGATCGGGTTCCGAGGAGCCGTGTGGAACGTGCTCGATGAGCGCGTGGCGTACGGCGACGGTGAGATCCGCCGCCAGTACGTCGCCCACACGGGTGCCGTCGCCGTCGTCGCGATCGACGATCAGGACCGTGTGCTGCTGATCCAGCAGTACCGGCATCCGATCCGGCACCGCGACTGGGAACTGCCCGCGGGCCTGCTCGACATCCCGGGGGAGGACCCCATGGTCGCCGCGCAGCGCGAGCTGGCGGAGGAGGCCGACATCACCGCCGAGCACTGGGAGCACCTGGTCTCGAGCTGGACGACTCCGGGCGGCAACGACGAGATGATCCACGTCTACCTCGCCACCGGCATCGGCGCGGCCGCCGCCGCGCATGCGCGGGAGGACGAGGAGGCCGACATCCGCGTGGAGTGGGTGCCGCTGGCGGATGCCGTGGAGGCCGTGCTCGAGGGAAGGATGCACAACGGCATCCTCTCCATCGGCGTGCTCGCGGCCGCGACGAAGCGCGACCGCCGCTGACGACATGCAGCTCGACCGTGCGCTGAACGCCTACCTGCGACACATCACGATCGAGCGCGGCCTCTCCGAGCACTCGATCGCCGCCTACCGCCGCGACCTGAGCGCCTACGTCGACTGGCTCCATGAGCGCGGGATCGACGCGACCGAGGGCATCACCCAGGCCGTGGTGGCGGAGTTCATCGGCGAGCGCTCGGCGGCCGATCCGCCGCCGGCGGCGACCAGTCTCGCCCGGCTGCAGTCCTCCGTGCGGGGCTGGCACCGCTTCCTCGCCAGGGAGGGCATCGAGGAGGACGACCCCACCGGCCGGATGCGCCCTCCGAAGACCCCGCAGCGGCTGCCGAAGGCGCTGACGATCGATCAGGTCGAACGGCTGCTGGCGGCGCCCTCGCCGGAGGATCCGATCGGCATCCGCGATCGCGCTCTGCTCGAGCTGCTCTACGCGACCGGCGCGCGCGTGTCGGAAGCCGTGTCGCTGGACGTGGACGACCTCTCCTACGGCGATGTGCTGCGCCTGCGCGGCAAGGGCGACAAGGAGCGCATCGTGCCGGTGGGCTCCTACGCCCGTGCTGCCGTCGACGCGTACCTGACCAGGGTGCGCCCAGGACTCGCGGCCAAAGGGCGGGCGAGTGCCCGGCTGTTCCTGGGCGCGCGCGGCGCCCCGCTGTCGCGGCAGAGCGCCTGGCTGATCATCCGCGCCGCGGCCGAGAAGGCGCAGATCACCGCGGAGGTGTCGCCGCACACCCTGCGGCACTCCTTCGCCACGCACCTGTTGCAGGGCGGCGCCGACGTGCGTGTCGTGCAGGAGCTGCTGGGGCATGCATCCGTCGCGACGACGCAGATCTACACGCACGTCTCGGTCGACACCCTGCGCGACGTCTACGCGACCTCGCATCCGCGCGCGACCTAGGCGACCGTAAATGGATTGAAGTCAGACCATTGACAGCTTTCGGTGGATGAGGCCAGAATCGCTCCAAACGCTCCCTCCACTGAAAGCAGGTAGCACTTCCATGAGCGAATCCACAAAGGCTGTGGGGACCGGCCCCGTCGATGATGACGCCGCCGCCCTCGCCGAACTCGGCTACAAGCAGGAACTCCATCGCGGGATGTCGGGCTTCTCGAACTTCGCGGTGTCCTTCTCGATCATCTCGATCCTGGCCGGCTGCATCACGTCCTTCAACATCGCGCTGAAGTCGGGGGGACCGAGCGCGATCACCATCGGATGGCCGCTGGTCGGCGTCTTCGTGCTGTGCGTCGCGCTGGCCATGGCGGAGGTCTGCTCCCGCTATCCCACCGCCGGCGGCCTGTACTTCTGGGCCGGACGCCTGGCCAAGAGGAGCAAGCGCCAGTGGGCGTGGTTCGTCGGGTGGTACAACTTCCTCGGCGAGGTCGCGGTGACCGCCGCCATCGACTACGGCGCGGCCGCGACCATGATGGCCTTCGCCAACCTGATGTGGGGGACCGAGGTCACCGCGCTGAACACGTTCCTGCTGTTCGTGGCGCTGATCGTCATCCACGGACTGCTGAACACCTTCGGCGTGAACCTGGTGAGCCTGCTCTCCTCGGTGTCGGCGTGGTGGCACATCGTCGGCGTCGTGATCATCGTCGCCGTGCTGTGGATCATGCCCTCGCAGCATCAGGACGTCGCCTGGACCTTCACCACCTGGCACAACGAGACCGGCTGGGGCTTCGGCCCCTACGTGTTCCTGATGGGCCTGCTGATGGCCCAGTACACCTACACCGGCTACGACGCCTCGGCGCACGTCGCCGAGGAGACCAAGAACGCCTCGGTCGCGGCGCCGAAGGGCATCGTGATGAGCGTGCTGATCTCGATCATCGGCGGCTGGATCCTGCTGTACACGATCGTCGCGGCGATCCAGGACGGCAGCGAGGCGGGACTGTCGAAGATCGTCGGCACCGATCTCGGCTCGGGCCCGGCGCAGATCTTCATGGACGCGCTGAACAACCCGGACGTCGCGAAGTTCCTGCTGTTCATCGTGTGCGGCGCCCAGTTCTTCTGCGGCATGGCATCCGTCACCGCCAACTCGCGGATGAGCTACGCGTTCTCGCGGGACAACGCCATCCCCGGATCGAGGCTGTGGGCGCAGGTGAACAAGCGCACCGGCACCCCGACCAACTCGATCTGGCTGTGCGTGGTGCTGTCGATCGTGGTCACCGTCCCCGCCCTGTTCAACACGACCGCGTATGCCGCCGTCACCTCCATCGCGGTGATCGGCCTGTACATCGCGTACGTGACCCCGGTGTTCCTGCGCCGGCTGAACCCGGCGTTCCAGCCCGGCCCGTGGAACCTCGGCCGCTGGAGCGGTCTGATCGGCTGGGTCGCCGTGGTCTGGGTGGTGTTCATCGTCATCCTGTTCGTGCTGCCTCCGGTCACCCCGATCACGGTCGACACGTTCAACTACGCACCGATCGCCGTCGCGGTCGTCGCCATCCTGTCGATCGTGCTGTGGTACGCCTACGGCAAGCGCGACTTCATGAACAGCAGCGCAGAGGCCGAGCACCTCACCAAGTCCGCAGACACGCTGCTGGACGAGTGAGCGCGATCGGACGACGATGATGGACTCCCTCCTGGTTGATGCCGCGCTGCACCCGGTGCGCGGGCAGATGGCCTTCGAATCCTGCGTGGAGCAGCTCGGATCGGCCATCCAGCTCGGCATCTTCCGGGTGGGCGAGAAGCTGCCCGGCGAGCGCGAGCTCGCTGAGCGGCTGAACGTCTCGCGCGCCACCCTCCGGGAGGCCATCAGCGCTCTCCGCGCCGCCGGGCTCGTTTCGACGACCCGGGGGCGCGGAGGGGGCACCGTCGTCGAGCCGCCGAAGCAGGCGTGGCCCGCCGGCCAGCATCCGCCCCGTCGGGCCGAGATCGACGACCTGATCATCTTCCGCTCGGTGATCGAGCCGGGAGCGGCGCACCGCGCCGCCCTCACCGACCTCACCGACGAGCAGCGGCAGCTGCTGGAGAACGGCCTCGTCGAGGTCGACGCCGCCGAGACGCCCGCCGACTACCGGCAGGCGGATGCCAGGCTCCACCTCGCCATCAGCACCGTCTGCGGCTCGGACGAGCTCGCGCACGCGTGCAGCGGCGTGCAGGCGAAGATCCACCAGCTGCTCGCCGAGATCCCATTCCTCAAGAAGAACATCGAACACGCCGACGCCGAGCATCGGGAGATCGTCGCAGCGATCCTCGACGGCGACGCCGAGCGCGCGCGCCGTGTCATGGCAGCGCACTGCGACGCCACGGCCGCACTCCTGAAGGGCCTTCTGAAATGAGCACGATGAACGTCACCCCCACACCTCCGCGCAACGATCGGATGCTGACCGTCGACCGCCTGCGCGGAATGATCCTGGAGGGGGAGATCGACACGGTCGTCCTCGCCTTCACCGACATGCAGGGCCGCCTGCAGGGCAAGCTGCTGCACGCCCGCTTCTTCCTCGACTCCGTGCTGGGCCACGGCACGGAGGGCTGCAACTATCTGCTCGCCGTCGACGTCGACATGAACACCGTCGACGGCTACGACCACGCGTCATGGGCGAGCGGATACGGCGACATGGAGTTCATCCCCGACCTGTCGACGATCCGGCTGATGCCGCACCGCCCGGGCAGCGTGCTGATCCAGTGCGACCTGACCAGCACGACCGGCGAGGCGGTGCGGGTGTCGCCGCGGAGCATGCTGCGCGCGCAGGTCGATCGCGCGGCCGGGCACGGCTGGAAGGCCGTCGCCGGAACCGAGCTGGAGTTCGTGATCTACAACACGCCCTACGAGAAGGCGTGGGACGACGGCTACCGCAACCTGATCCCGGCCAACCGGTACAACATCGACTACTCCATCCTGGGCTCCTCCATCGTCGAGCCGCTGCTGCGCGACATCCGCAACACCATGTACTCCTCGGGACTGACCGTGGAGTCGGCCAAGGGGGAGTGCAACTTCGGTCAGCACGAGATCGCGTTCCTGTTCGACGAGGTGATCGCGACCGCCGACAACCACTCGTACTACAAGACCGCCGCCAAGGACATCGCCCGTCAGCACGGCCAGTCGATCACGTTCATGGCCAAGCCGAACCAGCGCGAGGGCAACTCCTGTCACGTGCACATGTCGCTGCGCGGCAAGGACGATGACGGCCTCGTCTTCTGGGACGAGCAGAACGGGCGTCGCTCCGCGGTGTACGACCACTTCATTGCGGGCGTCCTGGCGACCATGCGCGAGTTCACGCTGTTCTACGCGCCGAACATCAACTCCTACAAGCGCTTCGTGAAGGGCTCGTTCGCGCCGACCTCCGTCGCTTGGGGCATCGACAACCGCACCACCGCGGTCCGGCTGGTCGGCAGCGGGAAGAGCGCGCGGATGGAGAACCGTCTCCCCGGCGGCGACATGAACCCGTATCTGGGCCTGGCCGCGATGCTCGCCGGCGGGCTTTACGGCATCGAGAACGAGCTCTCGCTCGAGGAGGAGACCCGCGGCAACGCCTACGAGTCCGGTGCGCCGGTCGTGCCGACCACCATGCACGCGGCCCGTGACGCACTGGCGAACTCCGAGATCGCCGCGCAGGTGTTCGGCGAGGACGTCGTCCGGCACTACGTGCACTACGCGGACGTCGAGATCGAGGCGTTCGACGCCGCCGTCACCGATTGGGAGCTGACCCGCGGATTCGAGAGGCTGTGAGCATGAGAATCCCCACCACCCCGTTCGGCGCCGGCGGCGCCTTCACGGTGCTGAACCCCGCGACCGGCGCCGCCGTCGCCACCGTCCCGCAGGCCGATCTCGCCGAGACGGATGCGGCGATCGAGCGCGCGCACCGCGCCTACCCCGCCTGGCGCGCCATCGCGCCGGCGGAGCGGGCCCGGCTGCTGCGTTCATTCGCCTCGGTCGTCGACGCGCACATCGACGAGCTCGCCGCCCTCGAGGTCGCGGGGGCGGGGCACACCATCGGCAATGCCCGCTGGGAGGCCGGCAACGTCCGCGACGTGCTGAACTACTACAGCGCTGCACCCGAACGTCACTTCGGCAGGCAGATCCCGGTACCGGGCGGTGTGGACATCACGTTCCACGAACCGCTCGGTGTGGTCGGCATCATCGTGCCGTGGAACTTCCCCATGCCGATCGCCGGCTGGGGCTTCGGCCCGGCTCTCGCGGCGGGCAACACCGTCGTGCTCAAGCCCGCCGAGCTCACCCCGCTCACCGCCATGCGGCTCGGTGAGCTGGCACTCGAAGCCGGCATCCCGGAGGGCGTGTTCACCGTCATCCCGGGCAAGGGGCGGATCGTCGGCGACCGTTTCGTGACGCATCCGCTGGTGCGCAAGGTGTGCTTCACCGGGTCCACCGACGTCGGCAAGGGCATCATGCGCGGCTGCGCCGACCAGGTCAAGCGCCTGACGCTGGAGCTCGGCGGCAAGAACGCGAACATCGTCTTCGAGGACGCCGACCTCGAAAGGGCTGCGGCATCCGCGCCCGGGGCAGGCCTCGACAACGCGGGGCAGGACTGCTGCGCTCGCTCCCGCATCCTCGTGCAGCAGAGCGTGTACGACCGGTTCCTGGAGCTGCTGCAGCCCGCCGTGGAGTCGTTCCGCGTGAAGGACCCCGCTGCCGAGGACGCGGAGATGGGGCCGCTCATCTCGGCGAAGCAGCGCGATTCGGTGGCATCCGCTCTGACGGGCGCCGACGTGGCGTTCCGCGGTCAGGCCCCGGACGCCTCCAGCGGGTACTGGCTCGCCCCGACCGTGGTCATGCCGCGGGGAGCGTCCGACCCGGTGTGGTCGCAGGAGCTGTTCGGGCCGGTGCTGGCCGTCATGCCGTTCACGGACGAGGCGGATGCCATCGCCAAGGCCAATGACACTGAGTACGGCCTGTCCGGCTCGATCTTCACCCGCGACGTCGGCCGTGCGCTGCGCGTCGCGCGCGGCGTGGAGAGCGGCAACCTGTCGGTGAACTCGCACTCCTCGGTGCGGTACTGGACCCCGTTCGGCGGGTTCAAGCAGTCGGGTCTGGGGCGCGAGCTCGGACCGGACGCACCGGACTCCTTCTCCGAGGTGAAGAACGTCTTCATCTCGACCGACAATTGATCAGATCTCAGGAAAGGCAACAGGGAGAACAGATGGGAAAGCTGGACGGCAAGGTCGGCGTCATCACCGGCGGATGCAGCGGGATCGGCCTCGCGACGGCGAGGAAGTTCGTCGCGGAGGGTGCCAAGGTCGTGATCGGCGACCTCGATGAGGTGAACGGTCCGCGCATCGCCGAGGAGCTCGACGGCGTGTTCGTGAAGGTGAACGTCACGGACCAGGAGCAGGTCGAGAACCTGTTCAAGGTCGCGAACGACACCTACGGTCACATCGACATCGCCTTCAACAACGCCGGCATCTCCCCGGCATCCGACGACTCGATCCTGAAGACCGGTATCGACGCCTGGAACCTGGTGCAGGACGTCAATCTCACCAGCGTCTACTACTGCTGCAAGGCCGTGCTCCCGTACATGCTTGCGCAGGGCAAGGGATCCATCATCAACACCGCATCCTTCGTCGCGATCATGGGAGCCGCCACCTCGCAGATCTCGTACACGGCGTCCAAGGGCGGCGTGCTGGCGATGACCCGCGAGCTGGGCGTGCAGTTCGCGCGGAAGGGCATCCGCGTGAACGCCCTCTGCCCCGGGCCGGTGAACACGCCGCTGCTGCAGGAGCTGTTCGCGAAGGACCCCGAGCGGGCCGCGCGCCGACTGATCCACGTGCCCATGGGACGCTTCGCCGAGCCGGAGGAGATCGCGAACGCGGTAGCCTTCCTGGGCAGCGACGAATCCAGCTTCATCACCGCGATGGACTTCCTTGTGGACGGAGGTCTGTCCAACGCCTACGTCACACCCCTGGAGAGCGACTTTGAGTGATCCTTCGCCGGAGCAGGCGGCCGTGCGGCCCGTCATCGGCATCAGCACCTATCGGCAGCTGGCCAACTGGGGCGACTGGCGCCACATCCCGGCTGACCTGCTGCCCGCCGACTACGCGCTCTCGGTGGAGCGCGCCGGTGGCGTGCCGGTGCTGCTCCCGCCGCTCGGCTCAGCGGAGTCCGCGCGGATCGCGCTGAGCCGGATCGACGGTCTGCTGATCGCGGGCGGGGCGGACATCAACCCCGCCCGCTACGGGCAGGAGCCACACGAGCACGTCACCACCTGGTACGACGACCGGGATGCCTGGGAGCTGTGGCTCCTCGCCGAGGCGGACCGGGAGCGGCTGCCGACGCTGGGCATCTGCCGCGGGATGCAGATGATGGCGGTGGCCGCCGGCGGGTCGCTGGTGCAGCACCTGCCGGATGTCGTCGGGCACGGCGATCACGGGGGCACCCCGGCCGGATACAGCTCGACCGATGTCACGGTCGAGGGGGAAGGGCGCATAGCCGCGCTGATCGCCGATCGTCTGACGGTGCCGAGCCATCATCATCAGGCCGTCGACGCGCACCCCGGCTTCCGTGTGGTCGCCCGCGACGGCGACGGGGTCGTGCAGGCCATGGAGGCCGATGGCGACCGCTTCGCGGTGGGGGTGCAGTGGCATCCGGAGACCGCCGACGATTCGGGCGTGTTCGACGGGCTGGTGGCAGCGGCCCGGGAGCGCGCCGCGCGCCGAGGCTGAGCCGGAGGGCCCTGCCGCTAGACTCGAGCAAGCACGACGAGCAGGAGAACCGGTGGCGGACAAGGTGACGAAGACCAAGTCGAAGGCGACGAAGGAGGGCGACCTCCCGATCGGCCCGACGGGTCGCCCGTACCACGGCTTCGACGTCCCTGCGCCGCTGGACTCGCACGGCCCCGCGCGCATCATCGCCCTCTGCAACCAGAAGGGCGGCGTCGGCAAGACGACCACGTCGATCAACCTGGCCGCTTCACTCGCCGAATACGGTCGCCGGGTGCTGGCCGTCGACTTCGACCCCCAGGGCGCGCTGTCGGCAGGCCTCGGCATCACCGTGCACGATGTGCCGACCGTCTACGACCTGCTGCTGGACACCAAGCGCGACCCGCGCGAGGCGATCGTGCAGTCCTCGACCCCGAACCTCGACGTGCTGCCGGCGAACATCGACCTGTCCGCCGCTGAGGTGCACCTGGTCAACGAGGTCGCCCGAGAGACGATCCTCGCCCGCGTGCTGCGGCACGTCGCGGGGGAGTACGACGTCATCCTGATCGACTGCCAGCCCTCGCTCGGACTGCTCACCGTCAATGCCCTGACGGCCGCGCACGGCGTTCTCATCCCGCTGGAGTGCGAGTTCTTCGCCCTGCGCGGTGTGGCGCTGCTGATCGAGACCATCGACAAGGTGCGCGACCGGCTGAACCCGTCGATCAAGCTCGACGGACTGCTCGCCACCATGTACGACCCGCGCACGCTGCACTCCCGCGAGGTGCTGGAGCGCGTCGTCGAGGCCTTCGGCGACGACGTGCTGGAGACCGTGATCGGCCGCACCGTGAAGTTCCCCGACGCCTCGGTGTCGGGCGTGCCCATCACCGAGTTCGCGCCGGAGCACGCAGCCGCCCAGGCCTACCTGCGACTGGCGCGGGAGCTGGTCGCCCGTGGCGCCGTCGCCTGAGGACACTTCGACGGGCCTGGCGGCCCAGGATGCGGATGCGCCCGGGTTCCGGGTCTCGCTGTCGAACTTCGACGGCCCGTTCGACCTGCTGCTGAACCTGATCTCCAAGCACGAGCTGGACATCACCGAGGTGTCGCTGAGCAAGGTGACCAACGAGTTCATCTCGTATCTGCGCGATCTCGACGGGCCCGACGAACTGGATCAGGCATCCGAGTTCCTCGTCGTCGCGGCGACCCTGCTGGACATGAAGGTCGCGGGGCTGCTGCCGCAGGGCGAACTGGTGGATGCAGAGTCCGTCGCGCTTCTCGAGGCCCGGGACCTGCTGTTCGCCCGGCTCCTGCAGTACCGCGCGTTCAAGGAGGTCTCCGCCTGGTTCGCGCGCTGCCTGCAGCGGGAGGACCGCCGGCACGTGCGGGCCGCGCCGCTGGACGAGAAGCACCGGAAGAAGACGCCGGAGCTGGTGTGGTCGCTGAGCGTCGACGACTTCGCGGCGCTCGCCCTGTTGGCGTTCGCGCCGAAGGAGATCCCTTCGGTCGGACTCGATCACCTGCACGCGCCGCTGGTCAGCATCCGGGAGCAGGCCGCGGTCGTCGTCACGCTGCTGCGCAGCACCGACTCGCTGACGTTCCGTGAACTGGTGAGCGGGGTGAGCGAGCCCGGTATCGTCGTGGCGCGCTTCATCTCGGTGCTCGAGCTGTACCGGCACGCCGCGCTCTCGTTCGAGCAGCTGGAGCCCCTGGGTGAGCTGACCCTGCGCTGGTCGGCGGAGAACTGGTCGGATGAGCAGCTGGCGACGCTCGGCGCGGACTACGACAGGTGAGCGGATCATGACAGATGAGGAATTCCGGATGAGTGAGGATGCGGCCCTCGAGACGACCCTCGAGACCCCGTTGAGCGAGCGCGTCGAGGCGATCCTGCTGGTCGTCGACGAGCCGATCGCGCTGGTCGCGCTCGCGGCGGCCGTGCACGCGCCCGTCCCCGCCGTGCGGCAGACGCTCGAGACGCTGGTCGACGACTACGACGGGCGCGGCACCGGACCGCGGCGCGGATTCGAGCTGCGCGAGGTGGGCGGCGGCTGGCGGCTCTACGTCCGCGAGGACCATGATGACCTGGTCGCGGACTTCATCGGCGGACAGGCGCCCGCACGCCTGTCGCAGGCCGCGCTGGAGACCCTCGCGGTCATCGCGTACAAGCAGCCGGTCACGCGAGGGCAGGTGGCATCCATCCGCGCCGTGAACGTGGACTCGGTCGTGCGCACGCTGCTGGCGCGCGGACTGATCACCGAGCTGTTCGCCGACTCCGAGACCGGCGCGATCAACTACGGCACCACCGACCAGCTGCTGCAGCATCTGGGGATCAACTCGATCGACGAGCTGCCCCCGATCTCGCCGCTGCTCGATGACGGTGCAGACGGCTTCGACGAGGGAGTGACCCGATGACCACCGCAGGAAACCAGGACGCCGAGGGCGTGCGGCTGCAGAAGGCGCTGGCGAACGCGGGCGTCGCATCGCGACGCGTGATCGAGCAGTACATCGTCGAGGGGCGCATCCGGGTCAACGGCCGCACCGTGAGCGAGCTCGGCACGCGCATCGACCCGGAGAACGATCTGATCGACGTGGACGGCACGGCCGTGCAGCTGGACGTCTCCAAGCGGTACGTCATGCTCAACAAGCCCACCGGCATCTACAGCACCATGCGCGACGAGAAGGGCCGCCCCGACCTGCGCCGCTTCACGAAGGAGTGGGAGGAGCGCCTGTACAACGTCGGCCGACTGGATGCCGAGACCAGCGGGCTGCTGATCCTGACCAACGACGGCGAGCTCGCGCACGTGCTCGCGCACCCCTCGTTCGGGGTGACGAAGGTGTACATCGCGAAGGTGTCGGGCACCGTGACCGCACAGACCATCGCCAAGCTGACGCGCGGCTTCGACCTGGAGGACGGCCCCATCAAGGCCGACAAGGCGAGGCTGCTCGACGCGTCGCGGGGGAGCAGCCTGGTCGAGCTGACCCTGCACTCCGGGCGGAACCGGATCGTGCGGCGCATGATGGCCGCCGTCGGCCATCCGGTCGAGGAGCTCGTGCGTCGCCAGTTCGGTCCGCTGCACCTGGGAACTCTCCCGGTCGGGAAGGCCAGGGAGCTGACTAAAATCGAACGAGGCGCATTGCTGACTCTGTCGCGCCAGGACACACCTGCGGCCGCGGGAGATGACGACAAGCAGGAGACCGAGTGAGCGACACCACGAACGCCCGCGCATCGCGCGTGTCGGGCACCGTGCGCATCGTCGGCGCGGGCCTGCTCGGTGCGAGCATCGGACACGCGCTGCGCTCGCACGACGTGGACGTGGTGCTATCCGACGCCTCGCCCTCGCAGCTGCGGCTCGCGATCGACTACGGGGCGGGGCGCGCGGCGCGCGATGACGACGCTCCGAACCTGATCGTGGTGGCCGTGCCGCCGGACGTGACCGCCGACGTCATCCAGGCAGAGCTCGAGGCGCATCCGGATGCCGTGGTGACCGACGTCGCCAGCGTGAAGCTGGAGCCGTACCAGGAGCTGCGCCGTCGTGGCGTGGATCTCACCCGGTACATCGGCTCGCACCCGCTCGCGGGACGTGAGCGCGGCGGGGCGATCTCGGCGCGCGCCGACCTGTTCATCGGCCGTCCGTGGGTGGTGTGCCGCGACGAGGAGACCCGCGCCGCGGACCTCGCGCTGGTCGAGGCGCTCGCACTGGACCTCGGCGCCACGCCGCTGGAGATGACGCCGGAGGAGCACGACCGCTCGGTCGCGCTGACCTCGCACGTGCCCCAGGTGGTGGCGAGCCTGCTGGCCGCCCGCCTGGCGGATGCCGATGCAGACGCGCTGCAGCTGGCGGGCCAAGGTGTGCGCGACACGACTCGCATCGCGGCATCCGCCCCTGAGCTGTGGGTGCAGATCCTGAGCGCGAACGCCGCGCCCGTCGTCGAGGTGCTCGACGCCCTCGCATCCGATCTGCGTGCCGTCTCCGACGCGCTGCGCGAGCCGGACGCGCCAGGCGCGCGCCGCGCCGTGGCGGATGCGATCCGGCAGGGCAACGAGGGCGTGGAGCGGCTTCCGGGCAAGCACGGCCAGAACCGCCGCTTCGAGCAGCTCATCGTCATGGTCGACGACACCCCCGGCCAGCTGGGCCGCCTGTTCGGCGAGCTGGGGGAGCTGGGTGTGAACGTGGAGGATCTGCGCCTGGAGCACTCGCCCGGAGCGCAGTTCGGCCTGGCCGACATCAGCGTGGCGCCGGCCGCACTGCGCGGCGCCATCGAGGGCCTGGAAGCACGCGGCTGGCGGATTGCGGGGAACACCAATGACTGACGCGCACAAGTTCATCGCGATCGATGGGCCCGCCGGGTCCGGCAAGTCCAGCGTCTCCAAGGCCGTCGCACGCCGGCTCGACTACGGCTACCTCGACACGGGCGCCGCCTACCGGGCGCTCGCCTGGCACGTGCTGGAGGGCGGCGCGGACACCGCGGATGCCGAGGCCGTTCGCTCCGCAGCATCCGACTTCCCCCTCTCGCAGCAGCTCGACCCCGACGACCGTCGCGTGCTGGTCGGCGGCGTCGACGTGACCGACGCGATCCGCGACCCCCGCGTGTCGGCCGCGGTGAGCGGCGTGGCGCGCGTGCCCGAGGTGCGCCTGCAGGTGAATGAGATCTTCCGGCGGATGGTGGCGGAGTCCGCCTATCCCGCCGTGGTCGTCGAGGGCCGTGACATCACGACCGTCGTCGCCCCGGATGCGCCGGTGCGCATCCTGCTGACCGCCGCACCCGAGGTGCGCGCCGCCCGCCGTGCGGGCGAGCTCGCCGGCTCGGACGCGGCCGCCGTCGGCGAGGCAATGCGCAAGCGCGACGCCTCCGACAGCAGCGTCGTCGACTTCCTCAACGCCGCACCCGGCGTGACGGTGGTCGACTCCACGCATCTGGATTTCACACAGACCATCGATGCCGTGCTCGCTGTGATCGAGCGCGCCTTCGATGCCGACAAGGAGCCCCACCATGGCTGATGAAGAGTACGAGGGCGGCCCCGACCACCTCGCCGAGAAGATGGCCGAGCTCGACGAGCAGCTGGCCGACCAGCGCGCCGACCTCATGCGCGCTACCCTCGCCGACTACGACCTGGACGAGGAGGACGCGCACCTGCTCGAGGGCGTGACCCTCGGCGAGGACGGCATCACGGTCATGCCGGCGCTGCCGGTCGTGGCGATCGTGGGTCGCCCGAACGTGGGCAAGTCGGCGCTGGTGAACCGCATCCTGGGCCGCCGCGAGGCCGTCGTGGAGGACACCCCCGGCGTCACGCGCGACCGCGTCACCTACAAGGCCGAGTGGATGGAGCGGCGCTTCTCGCTCGTGGACACCGGCGGGTGGGAGCCCGATGCCAAGGGCATCGACCGCTCCGTGGCCGCGCAGGCCGAGGTCGCGATCGACCTGGCCGACATGGTGCTGTTCGTCGTCGACGCGAAGGTCGGCGCCACCTCCACGGACGAGCACGTCGTCAAGCTGCTGCGCAAGAGCGGCAAGCCGGTGTTCCTCATCGCGAACAAGATCGACGATGCCCGTCAGGAGCCCGAAGCCGCAGCTCTCTGGAACCTGGGTCTGGGGGAACCGTACCCCGTCTCCGCGATCCACGGACGCGGCGTCGCCGACCTGCTGGACATGATCGTCGAGAAGCTGCCGGAGGTCTCGGCGGTGGCCAAGGCCGAGATCGGCGGCCCGCGCCGCGTGGCGATCCTGGGTCGGCCGAACGTGGGCAAGTCCTCGCTGCTGAACAAGGCGGCCAAGGAGGAGCGCGTGGTCGTCAACGACCTCGCCGGCACCACACGCGACCCGGTGGACGAGATCGTCGAGCTGGGCGGCAAGATGTGGCGGCTGGTCGACACCGCCGGCATCCGCCGCCGTGTGCACCTGCAGCAGGGCGCCGACTTCTACGCGTCGCTGCGCACCTCCGCGGCGCTGGAGAAGGCGGAGGTCGCGATCGTCGTCCTCGACGTGAGTCAGCCCATCAGCGTTCAGGACCTCAACATCATCGACATGGTGCTGGAGTCGGGCCGTGCGCTGGTGCTCGCGTTCAACAAGTGGGATCGCCTGTCGGACGACGACATGGAGAACTCCGACCGCCGCCGCTACCTGGAGCGGGAGATCGAGCAGGACCTGGCGCACGTCGCGTGGGCTCCGCGCGTGAACATCTCGGCGAAGACCGGATGGCACTTCGACAAGCTCGTGCCCGCACTGGAGCGCGCGCTGGAGAACTGGGACCGTCGTATCCCGACCGGCAAGTTCAACGCGTTCATCACCGAGCTCGTGGCCGCGCACCCGCACCCGCTGCGCGGTGGCAAGCAGCCGCGCATCCTGTTCGGCACGCAGGCGTCGACCCGTCCGCCGACATTCGTGCTGTTCACGACGGGCTTCCTCGACCCGGGCTACCGCCGGTTCGTGCAGCGCCGCCTGCGCGAGCTGTACTCGTTCGAGGGCACGCCGATCGTGATCAACATGCGCGTGCGGGAGCGGCGCCAGCGCTAGCGCTGCCGCCGGGTCTCCCGACTGGGTCCCTGAGCCCGTCGAAGGGATAATGGGGAACGGATGCCATGATCCCGGCATCCGTTCCCGCCTGGCCCACGAGGCCTGCCGAAGGAGACTGCGATGACGCACACCCTGCCCCTGCCCGACTTCGCCCACGAGCGCGTGGAGGTGACGACGGGACGGCGCAGCGGCCTCTTCATCGCCGTCGCGCTGCACTCCTCTGTGCTCGGCTCCGCTCTGGGCGGGGCGCGGCTGTGGACCTATCCGCACTGGAGCGACGCCCTCGGCGACGCCCTGCGCCTTTCGGCCGCGATGACGCTGAAGAACGCCGCGGCCGGTCTGGATGCGGGTGGCGGCAAGTCCGTCATCCGCCTGGAGCCGGGGCAGACCCTGGATGCTGATCGGCGTCGCGCCGCGTTCCTCGATCTCGGGGATGCCGTGGAGCTTCTCGACGGTCGCTATCGCACGGCGGAGGACGTGGGCTCCACGACCGAGGACATGCTCACGGTGAGCGAGCGCACGCAGCATGTGGTGGGCCTGCCGTCGACTGTCGGCGGTTCCGGGGAACCGGCGGGTCCCACCAGCCTGGGCGTGTACGCCTCGCTGCAGGCGGTCCTGGAGCGCATCACCGGCTCGGCTTCCGCCGACGGGCGCCGGGTGACGATCTCGGGCCTCGGGCAGGTCGGCGGACGTCTCGCCGCGCGCCTGGCGGAGCAGGGCGCACAGCTGACCGTGACCGACATCAACCCCGCACGGCGCTCGTTCGCCGAGGAACTCGGGGCGACATGGGTCGAGCCGGGCACCGAGCACCTGGTTGCCGGTGACGTGTTCGTTCCCGCCGGCATCGGCGGTGTGCTGACCGACGAGGTCATCGACGTACTGGACGTGAAGGCCGTGTGCGGCCCCGCGAACAACCCGCTGGCCGACCGCTCCGGAGCGGATCGCCTCGCCGGACGCGGCATCCTGTACGCGCCCGACTTCGTCGTCAACGCGGGCGGCGTGATCTACCTCGACCTGGAAGCGAAGCAGCTCGGCACGAGCGACGAGATCATGGCCCGCGTCGCCGCGATCGGCGACACCGTGCGCACCATCCTGGACGACGCCGAGGAGCGGGGCGTCACGCCGCTGCAGGCGGCCGAGGAGCTCGCCGCAGCGCGGCTGCGTGCCGGTGCCGCGGTGGGCGCGCGGTAACGCGAGAACCGATCGACGAGAGGACGACGATGGGCGACGGCACGCAGCACGAGGTGGAGGTTCTCACCTCGGTCAGCGATGAGGATGCCGCCGACCTGCGGCATCTGCTCGGACTGCTCTCCACGACCGCCGTGTTCGATCGGGCTCGCATCGAGTCGATGATCACGCACGACGCGACGGAGGTGCTGGTCGTCCGTGAGCAGGGCCGGATCGTCGGCATGACCACGGTCGTCACGTTCCCGCTCCCGACGGGCATCCGCGGGATCGTCGAGGATGTCGCCGTCCACGAGTCGATGCGCGGGAAGGGGATCGCCCGTCTGCTGCTGGAGCGGGCGACCCTTCTCGCGCGGGAACGCGGGCTGAGGACGCTGGATCTGACCTCACGCCCGTCGCGCGAGGCGGCGCTGCGGCTGTACGAGTCGGTCGGGTTCGTCCGCCGCGACACGAACGTGCTGCGATACGCTCCGGATGCCGTGAGCTGACTCACTTCGTCTTCGTGGCCGCTGCACCGTGCAGCTGTGAAAGGCTGAACGGGTGACGATCATTCCTGTGCAACCCGGTGAGCCGCGCCGTCCGGACGGACCGCGGGACCCGGGGGACGCATGGGTCGTCGCGGAGTCGGGTGAGCGGTACTGGGGCCGATTCGGCGCCGCCGGCGTGCTCGCGTTCGACCCCGAGCGCGGCGTGCTGCTGCAGCATCGGGTGGGCTGGAGTCACTTCGGCGGCACCTGGGGCATCCCCGGTGGCGCGCTGCATGAGGGCGAGTCCGCGCGCGACGGCGCGCTGCGCGAGGCCCAGGAGGAGGCCGGGATCCCCGACGGCGCCCTGCGGGCACGGTTCGCGAGTGTGCTGGATCTGCGGATCTGGTCGTACACGACCGTGGTCGCCGACGTGGTGTCGTCGTTCGAGCCGGTGATCAGCGACCCCGAGAGCCTCGCACTCGAGTGGGTGCCGGTGGACCAGGTGGACCAGCGTCCGCTGCATCCGGGTTTCGGCGCGGCGTGGCCTGCTCTGCACGCCCTGCTGTCCGTGCGGCCTGCGGTCGTCGTCGATGCGGCCAACGTCGTGGGTTCGGTGCCCGACGGCTGGTGGAAGGATCGCGTCGGTGCGGCGGAGCGGCTGCGTGAGCGGCTGTCGACGTGGACGGCCAGGGGAGTGGTCGCGCCCGGTCTCGGTGTGGGGGCGGATCTCTGGTATCCGCCGGTGTCGATGGTCGTGGAGGGCGCGGCGCGGGAGATCGCGGATGCCGTTGATGAGCGCGTCGAGATCGTGCGCGCGTCCGGCGCAGGCGACGACGCGATCGTCTCGGAGACGCGACGGCTGCGTGATGGCGGGTTCTCGGTGACGGCCGTCACGAGTGACCGAGGTCTGCGCGCACGCCTGGAGGAACTCGGGGCTCAGGTGCAGTCGTCCGGCTGGCTGCTGGAGCGGTTGGGCTGAGGGAACCAGGGGCGCTCCTGACGAGATCGCGGCGGGGCGTCGAGTCGACGGCGCGTTCTCAGAGATCGTCGCGCCCGCGCAGGCGATCGATCTCGCGGCGCTCCCGTTTCGTCGGTCGCCCCGCTCCACGGTCGCGGACCGCGAGCATGGCCACCGGGTCACGCGGCGGGGTGCGATCGTCGTAGGCGGTGGCCGCCACAGGTGCGCCGACGCGCTTGGTCAGGGTCTGCCGCACGATGAGGATCCGGTCGAAGCCGGAGATCCGCACCCGCACCTCGTCGCCCGGCTTCACCGTCTGCGCGGCCTTGATGCGCTCACCGTTCACGCGCACGTGCCCCGCGCGGACGGCTGTCGTGGCGGCCGATCGGGTCTTGTACACGCGGACGGCCCATAGCCAGCTGTCGATGCGCGCCGGCTTCACAGCATCCGTCATCGTGTCTCTCGTCTCGCCAGGGTGTGAAGCACGCCCCACACGATGAGTCCCTGGCCGATCGTGTACGTGATCATCACGGCCGGGCTCATCCATCCGGGCAGGCCCTCGGGCAGGAAGAGCCGGAACGCGAGGATCGAGTCGCTGGCGAGGAAGAACGCGCCGCCGATCGTGACGATCGGATGGCAGCGCGCCGCGGTCGCGGCCGTGCCGGCGAGGACGAGCCCGTACGCCGCCACGGCGGGGAACAGGCCGCCGGTGTGAGGTCCGAGGATCGACAGCATCCCCACCCACCAGGCGACGTAGACGAGCGTCCACCAGGGCAGGCGACGGACGCGCGCGAAGCGGAGGAACAGCACGATGTAGCCGATGTGCGCGATGCCGAAGAAGCCCAGCATGAGGGGCAGCTCGGGCAGCGTCGGGAAGAAGGCGCCCGCGGAATCGCCCAGCCAGGAGAAGAGCAGGGCGGCGAGCAGGAGGCCGACGACTGCCCGCGGTCGCAGTCGGGGCGCGGCGGCGACGGGGAGCGCCAGCAGCGGCATCAGCCAGAGCTTGGTCGGCGGTGCCAGCGGGCTGTCCAGGGCGATCGCTGAGACGTGGATGATCGACAGGACGACGTACGGGACCCAGGCGAGAATGTCGAGAAGCCGGATGCTGCGGGGCATCCGCTCTTCTCCGACTGGGTGCGAGAGGGCCGGCGAACTCACGACTCGACCGTCACGGCGGCGACGGTGCCGTTGGCGGCCAGGTGCGCGGCGGGCCAGTAGCCCTCGGGGAAGTGCTGGCCGCAGGTGTCCACGAAATGCAGCACGATCTCGTCGTCGGAGGATGCCTCGATCGCCTCGAGTCTCAGGTCGGCTGCGCCCTCGTCCAGCTCGTGAGCCTCGGGCTCGACGTCGCTGAAGTGGGTGATCACGGCATCCGACGCGCGCCGGCGGATGCCGTCGATGTCGGCCACCACCGAGCGGAGCCGGGGGAGCCGCGAGCGCACGTCGTCGATCTCGGGACCGTCAATCATCAGCTCGATGTCGGCGTCGCCGTCGGCGACGCTGCCCGCGTACCAGTCGTGGACGGCGACCGTGCCGCCGTCGAAGGTGCTCTCGGCGCGGGTGAGGACGCCGAGTTCGGGGTCGTCGATCGACGGATGCTGTGCGCTCATGGCTTCACGGTAGCGCGGACGGTCATTCCAGCTGGCGCACCACGAGGACGCGTCCGCGGGTGAGCGGCTCGGTCTGGCGGAATCCGTGGGCGAGGAACGTGGACAGCGTGCCGTGGAAGAGGTCGTTGGAGTGATGCGTGCCCTCGGAGGTGTCCACGGGATACGCCTCGATGAGACGCGCTCCGGATTCGCGCGCGTAATCGATCGCGGCCTTCAGGAGCTGGGCGCTCAGGCCCTTGCCGCGATGGTCGCGGCGGATGACGAAGCAGGTCACCGCCCACACGCTCGCGTCGTCCAGCGGCTCGGCGGTGGCGGCGACGATCGCCCTGGTGCGGACGATGCGCGTCTGCGCGCTGCGAGGTCCGATGCGGATCCAGCCGGCGGCCTCACCGTCGACATAGGCGATGAGCCCCGGCGGGGGACCGGCCGCGATCTCGTCCTTGAGCATGTCGCGCCGCTGCTCGACGGTGGTGGACTGCCACTCCTTGTTGCTCACGACGGGCCAGATGCACTGGCAGCTGCGGCCGTCTCCGCCTCCCGTGAGGGAATGCTGCACGTCGTCCCACCGACTGATCGTCGCGCGTTCCGTGGTGATCGAAGTCATGCAGGGCACGCTACGCGCGGTATCGGACATCGGCAACGGGCCGCGCGCCACGCCCGGACGGCGCGGTTCGCGCAGGCCCCATTCGTCGGCTAGGATTGTGGAGTTGCCCGCGCTCCGGTGCGGATCACAACGGGCTGTGGCGCAGCTTGGTAGCGCACTTGACTGGGGGTCAAGGGGTCGCAGGTTCAAATCCTGTCAGCCCGACAAAAACCCCGATCAGAAGCTAATTCTGATCGGGGTTTCGTTGTCTCATGCGTGCGATGTCACCGCAGATGTCACCAGTAAGAAGCCAATGTCACCGTGACACGCCCGTCATGTTTTGAAGGCCTGTCTCCCAAGATAGCGCTCGTGGTCGCTTTGTGTCTGGATGAGTTGCTCGTTCGGAACCTGTCTCCAAAGAGCCAAGATCGCAGGTTCAATTTGCCTCTGCTCAGGAGGAACTACACGCAGTTGCCACCCGTTGATCGCTTTGTGTTTCCGTTGACGCGGCCGTCTACTTGTGGGTCTGCTACTCGACCCTGAAGAAGTGGCGCTCCGAGGGCAGGGCCCCAAGTACGCCAAGATCGGCGGTTCTGTGCTCTATCGCCCGGCCGACCTCGACGCGTTCGTTGAGTCGAGCTGGTGGCGTGATCATGGGCATCGACCTCGGCGCGATCACGGACCCGCAGTTCAACGCCGACATGGACTGCGCCGCTAAAGCAGTATGCGGCCCGCGCGGTTGGCGAGATGCTCGCAGAGGACCCTGGCCTCACCTCTTCCGAGCTGCACCGGGCACTCGTCAAGAAGGCGGAGCTGGCCGGTTAGGCCAGCAGCTTCGGCCAGTAGCGGACGCTTCGACAAACATCGTGCGAGACCCCTGCAGAAATGTTCAGCAGGGGCCTTGTTGCCCGAAGGTGGAGAGTTGTCTGTGTTGCCCGTTGAGCGCTCGATAGTCTGGCATGGATGTGCACGCCACTCCCCGGTGGTGCAATTCCAACCACTAGGAGGCCAGGATGGCGACCGCGCCCAACCGTCGAAGCGCTGATGTTCGTCCGACCTTGAACGAGGACGGGAAGTACATCTGCCTGACGGACGGGACGCTGCTACCGGCCACGCCCGAAGAAGCCGTCCGGCAGGGTTTCATAGCCGTGCTGCGCAACGAGTACGGCTACCCGGCAAATCGCATCAAGCGCGAGGTGCCGATCTATCACGGCAGCAGTGAGCTCAAGGGCCACGACGGTGCTCCTGTGCGTGCGGACCTCATCGTCTATGCCAACGCCGCTGCCGCCACCAGTCGAGATCAGGGTCGAATCACCTTCGTCGTCGAGTGCAAGAAGCCCGACGTGAAGTCCGGGTACGCACAGTTGGTCAGCTATATCTTCTCGACGAACGCCCCCGGCGGCGTCTGGACGAACGGCATCGACGGTGAGAACGCCGACACCAAGTTCTATCGGGTCGACCGCAAGCTTGAGCAGCTACTCCCGGTGACCGAGCTTCCCCGTGCGGACGAGACCTGGGGCTCGGTCAACCGTCGGAAGAAGTCCGAACTCGAGAAGCCGCACGACATCCGCCGCCTCTTCCGCTTGTGCAACAGCAAGCTGTACGGCCGCGGCATGGAGAACTATGATTTTGACATCACCATGGACATGGTGCGGATCCTGCTCGCCAAGATCCAGGACGAGTCCTCTCCCGGTGAATACCCGGCGTTCTACATCTCGCAGGAGGAGTACGAGACCACTGAGGGCCGCGAAGCCGCCTCTACCCGTGTCCGTGATCTCTTCGAGGCTTTCGCCGAACGGCATCGCGAGGTCTTTCCCGAAGGCGAAAAGATCGAGGTCCCAGACGCGGCGATCGCCGAGGTCATCACTGTGCTTCAACCCTGGACTCTCGTGGTTGGCTACCAAGATGCCGACGACTGGGACGTCATGGGCGCGGCGTACGAGCAGTACACGCACCAGAACCTCAAGCGGCAACGAGGGCAGTTCTTCACTAACCGCCTGATCGTCTCGGCCATGGTCAAGATCGCTGATCCAAAGGTCGGCGAGAAGGTCCTCGACCCGGCTGGCGGATCCGGTGGGTTCGTTACTGCTGCGTTCCGATACATCCGGCAGGCTGTGCTTGATTCGACGCTGCCTGGCAGCCCCCAGCGTGAGCGCCAATTGGACAACGCCAAGAACGACATCTTCCTCTCCGAGATCACTCCTCGTCTGGTCAAACTCGCCAAGACCGCGATGCTGCTCAATGGCGATGGTCACGCCGGCATGACGAGGGGGAACTCGCTGGGTCCGTACGAGCAGCTCGATCCCTGGATCCAGTCGCGATGCTCGCGCGGCGTACCCAAGGTAATCCTGTCCAACCCACCGTTCGCAGGTCAGGGCGAGTCCCGCATCTCCGATCCCCAGATCCTCACGCAGTACGAAACGGCCAAGCGTGAGGTGGTCTCGAAGGTCACCGGTGTGCCCAGTACCGAGCTCATGGCTCAGCAGAGTCCCGAGTTGCTTTTCTTCGAGCGCGCACTCGATTGGCTCGCCGATGGTGGCCGCATGGGTATCGTCCTGCCCAAGGCCTTCTTGGACACCACTCTCGCGCTACGGGCGCGCGAGCTGCTCTTTGAATACGCCTACCTCGACGGCGTGATAACGCTCCACAAGGACTCGTTCCAGCCTGACACCGGTGTGCGCACCTGCATCGTCTTCCTGACAAAGAAGACCTCCGAGCAACGACAGCAGCCCGACGACGACTACGACATCTTCATGGCCGTCTCGCAGAAGGTCGGTCAGACCTCCGAGGGCGTCCCGATCTTCGTGATCGGCGACGACGGCACCCCAACAACCGAGATTGACCATGACCTCGACGACATCGTCGACGACTTCAAAGCCCTGAAGTCCGGCGATCTCGTACCGTCGCAGTTCCGCTACGCCGTCAAACGATCGGACATCGACAGCCGACTGAACATCAACCCGCAGTTCTACTCGCCGCACTTGAATGAGTCGATCGCGACCGTGCGACGGTTCGACGAGCTCGACGGCTGGTCGGTAACCACGCTGGGGCAGCTCGAACGCGGTATCTCGATCTTCAAGGGGCCTCGACTCAAGACCGAAAACGTGATCGTTCCCAATGAGACTGCGGGAGACAACGTCGTCGGATACTTCACGCCGTCCGCCATGCTTCAGGACAAGCGTGACTCGGCCAAGTACGTCGACCTCGCCAAAGCGAGCCCGAAACAGATTCGCGACTTCGACACCGTCACTGTGCACGAGGGTGACCTGCTCCTTACCCGTTCAGGGTCGATCGGTCGGTTGGCCTACGTGTCGAGCGTCATGGACGGGCAGATCGTCTCGGACGACATGATCCGTGTGCGGGTACCGTCCCAAGCCGTGCGCGCCTACGTAGCCGCCTTCCTGCTGTCAGACAACGCAGCTGCGCAGATGCTCATGAACGAGTATGGCTCGATTCAGCAGCACCTCGAGCCCTCCCACGTACGTAATCTCCTCGTCCCTGTGCCTAATGATTGGGCTGATGCTGTCGACCTCATCGCCAACGGTGAAGCTTTCATGCGTGCGAAAGAAGTCTCCGACAGGGCGATGAAGGCTCTACGGACCAACGGTTTCGACAGCGGAATGAACGGCCTCCTCGGAGACTGAAAGAAGCTATACCTAGTCCCCTCGAACGGGTCGACTAGAGCCTGAATCTCATGCTCCGCGCACACGAACGCGATCCTCGCGCCGTGCTCGTCGGAACCGACCGAGGGGTCGGGCTGGCAGTCGCCGCCGCCGACCGAGCACGTCCGGTAGTCGTCACTGATGGGCACGCCGCCTACGCTGTCTCTCTCCTCGTAGGCCATGCCTGTAGACCCTGCTGGTTGCCCGCGGAGAGCCCATGGATGCTCAGAGCGGGACTCGTCTCCCAGCAACGGTACGAGCTAGCGCTTGAGAAATTCCCGAACCTGAAAGCGCTGTCGCGGGCCCTCCCATTGTCTGCGTTCAAGGGATATGCCCAGTACCCGGCGTCCGTCCGGGCCGCGCTCGACCCCATCAATGCGCGCCGCGAGTCATGGCCGACAACAGAACAGCGCCCTCGTCGGCCTCAGCTCACGTAGACCTTCGGCCCGAGCATCGGCAGTGGCCTGCCGGGCGGGCTCGGATGCCGAGGGTTCCCCTCTTGCGTCAACGGGTCCCACGTGAACACCTTCACTCCCATCCGGTCGAGCAGCGCCTGCACGTCGAGCTTCGCGCGCTTTAGAGTCCTGTGCGGCATGTTGCCCCATGCGCCGAGCACCTCGGTCGTGCCGTGTCTCAGTAGCACCTGCTCGATCGCCGCGCAGTTCAGCGCCGACAGCGCCGGGTCGTAAGTCGATAGCTGGCTCGGCCTGGGCGAGCGCTCGGGATACAGGTTTAGCATCACCCAGCCCGAGTACCCGCGGCGCACGCTCGCCTCGATGAGCCTGTTCACGGTCCTGTCGGCCTGCGTCTCCGCCGCGTGCGAGGGGTTCATGCCGATCGCGATGAGAGGCGGCGCGCCCGTGCTCGCTCTCGACGCGTTGCCCAGCGCGAAGCGATGCGAGTCCACGCCGGGGTCCGGGTCCCAGAAGTCGGGCTCGTGGCCCGCGAGGTACTCGATCATGATGAGGACGCTTTGGCGGGCTTCGGCCATGGCTCCCGCCCGGTCATCTCTAGAAAGCCCTCTGGCGTCGAGCACTTCTTGATCAGGCGCTGAACCCAGGCCTTCGTGTACCTGTAGGTCTTCGTGGGTTCGTCGTACTCGCAGAAGTCCGTGTTCGTCCGGGATGGATTGGCGTCGCCGTTGGGTGGGCGGATCTTCGCCTTCTTCCAGGAGTCCGTGAAGTGCGCCATGTTGAACACGTACGGTATCGCTGCCTGGATCTCCTTCACGGCGTTCGCCGGCATCACGCGGCCCAGACCCGAGACGTTCTGCTTCCTGTCGCGGACGATCACCTGGCCTCGACGTCCGAGCTCCTCGGCGAACGCGCGTTCTTCTTCCGTCATGTCGTCATACTTCGTGAACTGCATCGCGATCGCGTCGGGGTCCTTCGGCGCGAGCTCAACGATCGCCCTGATCCTGAACTCGTAGCGCGAGTCGCTCGTGATCGAATCGTCCAGGCCGGCTTCGTAGCTCGTCATGAAGCTCTTGATGTCCTGCGGCAGCGTGCTTTTGAACTTCCTCAGCGCTTGCTCGCCTTCGGACGTGAAGGTGCCGACGAAGATCGGGACCCTAAGGCGCATGGCCAGCGACTGGTGGTCGCCGAACTGCTCCGTCAGCTCGGTCTCGAAGTTGACAAGCAGCGCATGGGCGTGGCCGGCGAGGTTCAGCATCAGCGCCTCGTCTGCGTGCGCGTGCCGGTGCTCCAGACGGTTTCGCAACTTGATGAACAGGGAGAGGTTCGCGCGCACCGGATTGGCGTCGGAGGGCCAGCGCTCCTTCATCGAGCGCTCGAGCTCCCAGCGCTTCGCCTCCCCGTCGATCTTGAGCAGCCTCTTCTTGAACTGGGGGTCCCAGTAGCGGAAGTCCACGTCGTCGCGAATGAACTGGGCATGCAGCAGGTACAGCCACGCCAGGTGCATGTGGATCACGAAGCCCTCGAACGAGCGCGACTCCGCCGGGTCGTTGTACAGCCGCACCGCCAGGCACGCCTCTTCCATGCTCGCCTCGAGAGTCGTCTGCCATCGGGGTGGTCGCGCCATGCCACGAGGCTATCGGCAGCCTCTGACAAACGAGCGTTTTGTGAGAGGACCTGCCTCCTGCGCGCAGGACTCCCTATGCCGACGCGAACCGCTGAAGGTAGGTAGTGTCGCCCGTGACGCGGTCGCGGGCGGGCTGGATCAGCGCGCGACGCCCGCGCGAGCCATAGAGGCTCCCTCTTGAAGAAGCTGTCCGGCCGCACAGTGCATGCGTCTGCCAGCGCCATGCGCCACTCCGAGAGCGTCGCATCCTTCGGGCGAGGAGCGAGGCCGAGGTGTATGCACCGGTAGCGGTATCGCTCGGATACCGACGGGCCCGCCGGCCGCGCGGTGATCCGCCTCATTACGGTAGGAGATTTCTCAAGCTCGCGACCGCGTCCTGAGATCGAGAAATCCGCGGCGTACTCCAGTGGGTCACCCCAGATATCGCGGTCTCTCAGATTTCTTTGATGCCCCTAGCGTCCCCGAAAATGTCACCGCTAGTGTCACCGCTAGACGCCGGACGTCACCGGAATCGAGGGGAACTACCGGGAACCGCGATCGTCCGCGTGCCCTACTCCGGTATGACATCTAAGGCTATGGAGCGTCCGTGACATAGATCACATCGCTGGCTCAAGGGGTCGCAGGTTCAAATCCTGTCAGCCCGACGTAAACGCACGAGGAGGGTCTCGATCCGCAAGGATCGGGGCCCTCCTCGTGCGTTTACTCGCACCTGTGAAGAGGGGCCACGCGGCGCCGAGAGGCTCCGCGCGCCGCCTCTGCGCGCAACGCGAACCGATCTCGACGCCGGGCGGCGCGTGGAGGGCGCCGTGGGGATGCAGCCCGACCGAAACAGAATGAGGAGGGTCTCGATCCGCAAGGGTCGGGCCCTCCTCATTCTTTTGCTCGCCCTCTGGCGAAGAGGGCGCCGTGGCGATGGGGCCCAGCCGGTGCATCGCGCAGCGCTGCGGTGGTGATCACGTTGAGCAGTGAGGCAGCTCAGCCCAAGGAGTACTCCGCAGCCGAGAAGAGGCCAGGACCATCGGCAAGAACGTGGGCGGACCACCGCGCGACGGGCCTCATCCGAGAATCGCCGAAGAAGTTTGTGACATCTGCCGCGCTGGCACCGTCTCATCTGTAGAGCGTGGTTCTCGCTCTTTCGATGGAGCGGCCCTGGGCCGGTCCGCTGACACATGGAGGTTGAACTGATGGCTGCGGATGAGAAGAACGTGGGCTTCCCCGAGGCTGACGCATCGGCCACGGGTGCCGTCAAGAGCACGTCGCGCGTCGACCGCCCGGACGCGGCGGGACGCACGGCTCCGGCCGGTGCCTCGGCAGGGCGCACCACCATCGCCGACGGCGTGGTCGCCAAGGTCGCCGGCATCGCCGCGCGCGAGGTGTCCGGAGTGTATGCACTGGGCGGGGGCGGCGCCCGTGCGCTCGGCGCGATCCGTGACGCCGTGAACGCGACCGACCTGACCCAGGGCGTGAAGGTCGAGGTCGGTGAGACCCAGGCGGCCGCCGACATCACGATCGTCGTCGAGTACCCGTCCCCGATCCAGGACGTGGCCGAGAACGTCCGCGCCGCCGTGGCGGACGCGATCACCCGTCTTGTCGGTCTTCAGGTCGTCGAGGTGAACGTCGACGTGAACGACGTGCATCTGCCCGACGACGGCGACGCCGACGCCGAGTCCCGCGTCTCATGAACACGACGCTGACCGGTGCCCTGATCGGGGCGGTGCTGGCGTTCGCCGCGCTGCTCTTCGGATTCTGGGGGTTCCTCCTCGTGGCGATCCTCATGGGGATCGGTGCGCTGGCGGGACGCGTGCTGTCCGGTCAGTTGGACCTCCGCGCCCTCGCGGGGGCGTTCAGCGGGAGGCGCACGTCAGCATGAGCAGCACGATGAGCGCTGATGGAGCGCTGCGTACACCTGCCGACGTCGTGCCGGGACTGCGTGGTACGGTCCGCGTGCGCGAGCGGGCGATCGACAAGGTCGTCCGCGAGGCGTCGGCCGGAGCCATCGGCGTTCCGCGCGACGAGGTCGCAGTCGACGTCTCGGACTGGGGACGCGGAGTGGCCGTGGGCATCGCAGCGAAGCTGCCGGTGCCCAGCCTGTCCGACCAGGACGAGATCCACTCTGCGCTCCCGGTCCTCGACCGCGTCCGCGGCCTTCAGTCCGCGATCGCCGAGGAGCTGGCTCGACTGACCGGGCGCGAGATCACCCGCGTCTCGTTCACCGTGACCGGTGCCGTGATCGCCGAACGAAGGCGGGTGAGGTAGATGACGACTCCCGTCCTGAAACGGGCCACCCGGCGCGAGCTGCACTCGCCGCGCACGGCCGCCGCCGCGACGGTGCTGGTGGTCGTCGCGATCGCCGCCGTCTACGCCGGTGTCGAGATGGTGCTGCACCTGCTTCGGCTCGATCCGCTGCTGGTGACGCCCGGAACTGCACTTGAGGGGGCGGCGGCGCTGCCCGACATCGAGGCGAAACCCGCCGTCATCGCCGGCGCCGTGGTGGTGGCGATCGCGGGGCTCGTGCTGATCTGGCTCGCGCTGACCCCGGGGCGCCGTCCGCGGCATCGGCTCGACATGCCACCCCACTCCGTGGTCGTCGACAACGCGGTGATCGCTTCGTCGAGCGCCGAACACATTCGGCACGAGCTCGACCTGCCGCGGGGAGCGGTCGTCGTCGGCGTGGGGCACCGGAGCGCTGATGTCACCGTCCGGCCGGTACCGGGACAGTCGGTGGACAAGGAACGGCTGCGTGCGGTGCTGAAGGGCGAGCTCACCCGCTACGGGCTGCCGGCGGGCATGTCGGTGCGGGCACGGGTCATGCGTCCCGACGAGGAGAACAGGGAACGATGAACGCGACGAACCGGGGTCTGAACCGCACGGTGCTCTTCCTCGTCGGTGTGGCGCTCGTCGCCGTCGGTGCGACGACTGTCGCGGCCCAGCTGTGGCCGGCGGCCGCGGATGCCTGGCGGGCGACGGCCTCGAACACGATGGCCTGGATGCGGCAGGCTGACGAGGCGACGCGCATCGTGGAGGGGACCACACTGAGCTGGATGGCGGTCGCGCTGCTCGCGCTGCTGCTCGTCGTCGTGGCGGTCGTCGTCGTGCTGATCGCACGGCTCGGTGGCGGACGCACGAGCGTCCTCCTCCGTGAGGAGGCGACCGACGGTGCACAGGGGGCCGTGACGATCCGTGACGACTTCGCCTCCGACGCGATCCGGCATTCCCTGGCGGGCCACGACGAGATCCTCGCGTCGAGGGTGACCGCGCACCGGATACGTGGCACCGACATGCTGCACGTGAGCGTGACGGCGCGGCAGAACACGTCTCCTGCCGACGCCGCGAGAACGGTGACGGGGCTCGTCGACAACCTGTCGGTGCTCACCGGCCGCGAAATGCCGACGCTGGTGTCCATTCACGCAGGCATCCGCGCCCGGTTAGCATCTGAGACGCCACGGGTGAACTGACCCTGGTGCCGCACCAGACGAAATCATGGAAAGGACCGACCACATGGGATTCTTCAGTTTTCTGCTTCTTGGTCTGATCGCGGGGGCGATCGCGAAGCTCATCCTTCCGGGCAAGCAGGGCGGCGGATGGTTCGTCACCCTGCTGCTGGGCGTCGTGGGCGCATTCCTCGGCGGCTGGCTCGGTGGGCTGATCTTCAACGTCAACCTGCAGGGCTTCTTCAACCTGTCCACGTGGCTGCTCGCGATCGGAGGATCGATCGTGGTGCTGCTGATCTACGGCCTGATCGTCGGGCGCCGCTCGGCCAAGTGACGGTACGCAGCTGAGCTGACCGCGCGAGGGGGTAGGGCCGGCGGGTGGAGATGCCGTCCGCCGGCTCTCTCCCTGGATTGCGGCCTTCGTGTGAGGGGACCGAAGGATGAGCAGGGAACAGAACCGCAGCCCGCTGGAGGCGGCCGACGACCACATCGTCGCAGGCCGAGCCGCCGACGGCGATCCCACGGCGTTCGCCGTGCTGGTGCGCAGGCACACGCCCGTGATGCGCGCCTACGCCCGTCGCATCCTGCACGGCTCCGCCGACGTCGACGATGTGGTGCAGGACGCTTTCATCACCGCGTGGGAGCAGCTGCCCATGCTCGCCGACCCGGCCCGGGTGAGGAGCTGGCTGATGCGCATCACCGCACGCAAAGCGATCGACCGGCTGCGCGCGACACGGGTGCACGCCGACGTGACCGACCTGGAGATCCCCGCCCCCGAGGGCGCGTCCCCACAGGCACGAGCTGAGGCGAGAGCGGGTGTCGCCGCGCTGAGCGACGCGCTTCAACATCTGCCGGATGCGCAGCGGCAGGTCTGGGTGCTGCGGGAGCTCGGCGGCGGCACGTACTCCGAGATCGCCGAACAGCTCGACACGTCGGAATCGACGGTGCGGGGCTTGCTTGCCAGGGCGCGGAAGGACATCATCGTGCGGATGGAGCAGTGGCGATGAACGAACACGACACCCCCGATGCCCGCATCCTCGGGCTGGAGCCCGAGGACCTGGACGGTCACACGATCGAGGAGCTCTCGGACTACCTCGAAGCCGGATGCCGCCCGCCCGACCCCGCCATCGACGAGTCACCGGGATGCCGCATCGCTCTGGAGGCGCTGGAGCGCCTCCGACGGCTGAGCCCCGAGCTCCTCGCCGCCGATGCCGAGGCCGAGCCAGAACCGGATGACAGCTGGGTGCAGCGCATTCTCTCCGGCATCGCGCTCGACGCGCACGCCGGCCGGCGCATTCCGATCACTGTCCCCGTCGCGAACGCCGACCTCGGGATCACCGAGGGAGCAGTACGCGGACTCATCCGCGCCACCGAGAACGCCTTGCCCGGTGTCCTCATCGGCAAGAGCCGGTTCGACGGCGACGTCACGGTGCCGGGCGAGCCGGTGCGGATCCAGCTCGACGTCAGCGTGCCGTACGGCGAGCCGATCCCGGGTCTGGTGGACCGCCTGCGTCACGAGATCGACGTGCGGCTGCGCGACCACACGACGCTTCACATCACCGCCGTCGACATCACCGTGCATGACGTCCGACGACTTCCCGACCCTGCCGAGGAGGATCGATGACGGATATCGAGGGCCAGGCGCTGGCCGCTGACCTCGAGACTGCGGTCCGGGAGGTCGCAGGAGTCACCGGGCTCTTCCGTGTCGGCGGAGTCCTGTCGAACGTCGCAGACGCCGGGGCGGAGATCCTCGGTCTTGAGGGAGCCAGGCCGCCGCTGGTGCGCGTCGACGCTGCAGAGGAAGGCTGGAGCGTCGAGATCGCCATCGGCGTCGACGGCATCGCGGGCTCGGTGGAGACCAGCCGCCGTGTGCACGAGACGATCCACGCACTCTGCGCGGCGCGCGGCATCCCCTTCACGAAGATTCAGGTGACCGTCGCACACGTCGACGAGTCCACGACGAAGGACTAGCACGATGAGCAGCGCGCACGTCATGATCCGAGACCAGCTGGCCGCCGGCGTGACGCGGCGGTCTGCGCGGTCGACGAGCCCGTAGGCTCGGACGATGAGGTTTCGAGGGCACTCTCGGCCCACCACTGTTGTGGCCTGGGGTTTCGTTGCGATGACTATGACAGTGGGGCTGACCGGATGCTTCGGGTGGAGCGTCTCGAAGGCTGGACCGACGGGACCCACCGAAGGCGCCGCAGGGAACTCCTCACTGAGCGATGCCGGTGCTGAGCACATCCAGAGAACCGGCAGTGCGAACTTCGACTGGAGCAGTGGCCGACTCCTCCTGCAGGACATCGGCTTGACGGGCTCGTCAGATTTCGCGAACGCCGTGAGTGCGAAAGACCACGCCCACCCGATCGCGGTCACGATCCACGCGCCGAAGGCGACGATCCGGGTGCCCAGCGACCGCATCTTCCCTTACGTCGCCGCCGGTTCTGACGAGATCGGTGAGTTGTGGCTTACTGTCAGGGCCGAGGACGATGAGCAGTTCGTGAGGTTCGTGCGCGACTACGCATCGGTTGCGGGCATCGAGGGAGACGGCCTGAACGCGTGGGTCACGGGTTACGCGGCCGATCCTCGCTCGACCTGCGGTGCCCTGGGCTACAACACTCCGGTGGGCACCGCTACCGGTCTCGATGTCTGGCTCGAGATGTCCTGCACGTGGGACCTGGAACCGCGTCGCTTCGTGTCCGTGCATGTCGCACCTCCGGAGCTCTGACCCCGGGCAGCCGTGCTGTGCGCCGCCGTGAGTGCGAGAGAATTGGGATATGCCAGATTCCCAGAAGTATTCCGGTCTCGGCTATTGGATAGGGCAATTCGCGTTCTCGGCTCTTCTGGCGATCCTCGGGCTCGCGGGCGGGGTCTACATGCTGATCGACAGCGGCAGCGAAAACCCCAGCAGCTCCACCGGCGTCGGCGAGGGCGCGATCGTCCTCCTGGTCGGGATCGTGTTCCTGCTGCTGCTCATCTGGCTGATCGTGAGCTTCGTGGCACAGTCTCGCCAACAGCGAGCCGTGTATGCGTGGGCGATCATGCAGGACTATGTGTCCCGCAATCCCGGTGCCAGGGCCACTCGTCCTGGCCGAGCGGTGAGGGGCGACATCGCCTCGATGGCGACCGCCGCACGGGCCCGCGACGGCGTTCTGGGTTACGAGGAAGTGCTCCGCCTTCAGGCGCTGCGTCCCGAGGTTCCCTACCCGGGTGATCTCGAAGCGCTGCGCCTGGCGGCCGCCGCACCGTCGCGGATCCCGGATACTCCACAAGAGCGAGAACGACGACGCGCGGAGTGGGCCGCAGACGACGGTGATGCCCGTGCGCGACTGGACGCGGCGGGGCTCGGCGGCCCCGGTCTCGTGCACAGGACGCGGCTCGTGACGCGTGTCGTCGGCTGGGCGGCCGTGGCCGCGTTCCTCACCTCCGCCTGGCTGAAGAGCCCGGCTCCTGCCACAACGACCTTCCTGGCGCTCACCGGTCTCTGGTGCGTCCTGCGCCTGGTCACCGGGCTGCTGCAGGATGCACGTACCCGCAGAGGGCGCGCTCTCGCCCACGCCTGGCTCAGCGAAGCCGAGAAGTCAGATCGCGGCCTGCCGACCCCGTTCGACGAGTTCTTCAAGACCTCGCTCGGTGCATGGTGGATCCGCCTGCTGACGCCCATGGCGCTGCTGGGCGTCTTCTTCCTCCTGGGAGGATTGGCGAACATCGGACGCGCATCCGATCCTGTGGAGCGTGTCGTGTTCGTCGGGATGGCGTGCGCTGCTGCGGGCTTCTTCTTCGCCAGCATCGCGCTGCGGATCGTTGCAGCCAGACGCGCAGCAGTCGATCGCGATCGACTGCGCGCGTACCGTCGGGGGCGAGAAGCGCTTTCCTCGGAGGATGCCGAGACGGCACGCCGAGGGGCGTAGTCCTCCGCACCTCGTGGTCAGAGGACCTCCATATTGAGCGTGACTCCCTCGGCAGTGCAGGGGCCCGAAGCGCTGAGGAAGAACCTGCTCGCCTGGTCCTTGTCCTCCTGGGACGGCCCGGCGGGGTCCGTGTACTGCAAGACGACGATGCTCATCGAGATCAGCAGTCCCTTGACCTGGTCGTCGGTGGCATCCTGCCCCGCGGCGTCGAACTCGGAGTAGAGGTCGACGAGCGCATCGTTGTCCTTCGGGTCGGTCTGCGCCAGCCGGTGGTCGAGCTCGTTGAACCTTTCGCACGACTCCTTGACGCTCACCGTTCCGACCGACGCTGTGGGTTTGGGCGGTTTTGGTGACGTCGTCGGTGCCGGCTGCGCCGCTGAGCATCCGGTGAGCAGGGCGACCGCGGCGACGGCCAGTGCGACGGTGTACTTGGGCATGTTTCTTCCTCCGGTATTGCGGGACAGGTCTACTGAGCGTCGCCTGGGTGACGTCATTTCTTCAGGTGCTTGTTCCTCGGGGTGCGGACGTACCGGATCAGCAGGCCGACCAGGATCAGGATCATGGCAGTGCCGAAGATGCGGCATCCGATCAACGCCCACGTGATGCTGCTGTCTCCGGTGATGGCCATGGCGAGCACGTCGAAGGCGATCATGCCCCCGCTGCTGCCGGCTGCGGGGCGAATGCTGGAGCCGTTCAGCGCGATGATCGAGCATCCGATCCATGCCGCCCACACGACGAGAAGCGTCCAGAGAACGCCCTTCAGGCCCCGCCGCATGCGCGGAGCGCCCTCCGGTGAAGTGTCTTGCCCGGTCTCGGGCTTCCGACGTTCGGTCACGGGATCGGGTGAGTCGCGAGGAATTCCCGGTAACTGGTGAGCGTCCCCGTCCCGCTGTATCCGATGCTCTCCGGCCCCAGTGCGTCTTGCCCGTCGTCGGCGATCACCTGGATGTACAGGCTCACCTCCGGGTCGCCCTCCGCCGCCTCCACGATCGCGGGAAATGCGGATGTCATCAGCTCCCTCAACAGGGCTTCGTCGTTCGTGTCCGCATGGATGAGCACGTCTGCGGTCCGGCCCATACCGGTGATCGTCTTGTAACTGCTCTCGACACTGGACACATGGGGCAGAGAATCGACGGCGCTCCCGTACGCGTCGGCGCGTTCCTCATCAGACGTGCCGCCGCCGAACGGCGCGCAGGCAACCAAGGTCAGCGGGAGCATCGCAGACAGCACGGCTCCGACGGTGGTGCGCATTCGGCTGGCGCTCTTCGTGGGCATGCTCTTCGTGCGTGGAGACGGAAGGCGACGCATGAAGCTCAGCTTACTGATCGACCCGAGCGCCCCTTCCTCCTCCGTTATGGTGGGGAGCATGGAGCCGAATGGCACAGCAGCCCCGGTCGGCGCGCCCGCACAGAACGTCGTGAATCGCCGTCCGCGGGTGGGAGAGATCGCCGACACGCTGCGTGAGCGGATCATCTCGGGGGACCTGCAGCCGGGGGAGCGGCTGGTGGAGCAGACGCTTGCGAACGATCTGCGGGTGTCGCGGATGCCGATCCGCGAGGCGCTCAACATCCTCCGCGGCCAGGGATTCGTCTCGGCCATACCGAACCGCGGAATGGTCGTGCGGCCGCTCTCCGACCAGGACATCGAGAACCTGTTCGAGGTCCGCGAGGTGCTCGACCAGTTGACGGCGCGGCGAGCGGCCGAGCGTGCGACGGACTGGGAGATCGAGCAGATGCGCCTAGCGCTCGAGGGCGGCACCACGTCCCTCGGCGCGGATGCGACGGATGCCCATGGCCGGATCAACCAGGGCTTTCACGACGTGCTCACGGCGGCGGCGCACAACGACCTGCTCGTGACGATCAATGAGCCCATCGAGGGCCGCTTGCAGTGGCTGGTGAGCAGGTTCGACCACCCCGCGACGTACCACCAGGAGCACCTCGCGATCTTCGACGCGATCCGGCGTCGAGACCCCGATGCGGCGGCTGCTGCCGCCCTCGCGCATCTGCGGACGAGCCATGAGCTGTGGCGGTCCTCGCAGGCGCGCGATCGGGCGCAGGTCGCCCGCACCCGCTGACGCGACCGCCCCGCTGACGCGACCGCAACCGGCCGGCACGAGGTGTCGCGCCGCATGCGATCAATTCATCTCCAGAAAGTGTATGCAATCACGCAAAGTCGTATACACTTTCGCGAGAGTGATCCGTCAGCCGCAGATCGTCCCCGTGTCGGCAAGGAGGCCAGCGTGGTCCAACAGAACTCTTCCTCACTCATCGAGCGCATGGACAGGCTGCCCGTCAACCGGGCGCACTGGAAGATCGCCATGATCGGCGGCCTCGGCCTGCTCTTCGACGGCATGGACGGCTCGCTGGTCTCGTACATCCTCCCGATCCTGCGCGACAAGTGGGCGCTCGACGGACTGCAGTCGGGCCTGATCGGCAGCTCACTGCTCATCGGAATGCTGATCGGCGCGCTCACCGCCGGCCCGATCAGCGACCGGATCGGCCGACGGCGGGTGATGATGTGGGCGCTGCTGCTGTTCACCCTCGCCACGTTCGTCGCGGCGTTCTCGATGAACTGGCAGATGTTCTTCCTGCTGCGCGTCCTCGCGGGCATCGGCATCGGCGCGGAATCGGCGGTCATCCCCACCTATGTCGCCGAACTCATCCCCGCCAAGCGCAGGGGCCTCTTCGCCGGCGCCGTCGCAGGCTTCCTCGCCTTCGGCTACGTTCTCGCATCGCTGATCGGCTACTTCGTGGTCGCGCGGTTCGACGACGGCTGGCGCTATGGGCAGATCATCACCGCCATTCCGGTGCTGCTGGTGCTGTGGTGGCGCCGCGCCATGCCCGAATCGCCGCGCTGGCTGCTCTCCCGAGGCGAGAACGACAAGGCGGAGGAGATCGTCGGCGGCATCGAGCGGGGCGTGCTCGTCCCGGTCACCTCGCCGCTCTCCTGGAAGGCGCAGGGCGACGGGACGAACAGCCCCGCGAAGCTGATCCAGCATCACGAGCTGCTCGGGCGCGATCTGCTCGGGCGCACGCTGCTGCTGTGGCTGATCTGGATGGCCCTCACGTTCTCCTTCTTCGGATTCTTCAGCTGGATCCCGTCTCTCCTGGTCGACCGCGGTCTGACGGTGACGACGAGCTTCAGCTACGTGCTGCTCATGACCATCGCCCAGATCCCGGGCTACTACGGCGCCGCCTGGCTCAACGAGAAGATCGGGCGCAAGACGAACATCGCCCTGTTCCTCGCGATCGGCACGGCTGGAGCGTGGCTGCTGTCGCAGTCGGTCGATCCCTGGCAGGTCATCGCCTCAGGCGCGCTGCTCTCGGCCGGCATGAACGGAACCTACGCCGCCCTGTACGCCTACACCCCCGAGGTCTACCCGACCCGCCTGCGGGCCACCGGCATGGGCATGGCCTCGGCCGTCGGTCGCATCGGCGGCATCGCCGCTCCGATCATCATCGGCGTGTCCCAGCAGGCTCTCGGCTTCGCGGGCGTCTTCATCATGATCATGAGCGTGCTCGCCGTCACCGCGGTGCTCGTCGTGGTCTTCGGCGTCTCGACGAAGGGACGCTCCCTCGAATCCCTCACCGAAGCCGTGCCCATCGTGACCCAGAAGGAGAACTGACCAGGATGCCCATCAGTTCCGACAGCCCACGTCCCGCCGCTCCGATCGCGCTGGTCGGCGCCCGGGTGCTCGACACAGACGCGAACGTGCTCGGCGGCCCCGCCGTCGTCGTGCTGCGGGACGGGCTCATCGACGAGGTGCGTGAGGGCGCGGCCTCGGCGCCCGCGGGCACGGATGCGGTCGACGTGACGGGCAGGGTGCTCATGCCCGGCCTGATCGACGCTCACGTGCACGTCACCCAGGCCGGCACGCATGCCGAGATCCACGACTGGGACTCCAGCTACCACGTGGCGCGAAGCGCCCGGGAGATGGAGCACATGCTGCGGCGCGGATTCACGACCGTGCGCGACATGGGCGGCGCGGAGACCGGGCTGGCTCGAGCGGTGGAGGAGTGCCTGTTCACCGGGCCGCGGCTGCTCGCGGGTGGTCCGATCTTCTCACCGACCGGGGGGCACGGGCTCACGCACATCGTCGACGGGGAGGTCGAGCTGCGGAAGGCGCTCCGCGCGCAGTTCCGCGACGGGGCCGACCACATCAAGCTCACCGTCTCGGGCGGCGTCATCGCCAAGATGCGGATCGAGGCGCTCGGCTTCTCGGAGCAGGAGCTGCGAGCGGCCGTCGACGAGGCCCGGCTGGCGAAGCGCTACATCGGGGCGCACGCCTACACGGCCGAAGCCGTGAACCGGGCGCTCAGCCTCGGCGTGCGCACCATCGAGCACGGCACCTACCTCGATGACGAGTCCATCCGGCTGCTCACCGAACTCGAGGACGTGCATCTCGTGCCGACCCTGGTGGCCCTGTGGGGCATGCTGCAGGGCGAGTCGCGGGGCACGATCGGGGAGGATGCCCGGCAGTCTGTGCAGGATCTGTTCGAGGTCGGCCTGCAGACGCTGAGGACCGCCGACAGCGCCGGTGTGTCGATCGGGTTCGGCACGGATCTGCATGGCAGCGGTCAGCGCCTGCAGCTCGAGGAGATCAGGATCAGAGCGCGCGTGCAGACGCCGGAGGCGATCCTGCGATCGCTCACGATCTCCGGCGCCGACATCGTGCGACGTGCGGACCGGATCGGCCGGGTCGTGCCGGGATACGACGCCGACCTGCTGCTCGTCGACACCGATCCCCGGGTGGACCTGGACGCCATCGCGGATGCCACCAGGTCGCGCCTGGTGGTCACCGCGGGAGAGATCGTCGACTGAGGCGGGGGCTCAGCCCCACAGCTCCCCGCCACGCGCCCGTGCCACGACGATCCCGCGCTGCGATGCCGTGAACCGGTCCAGCATGGCGCGCAGCTCCGCCGCATCGACGTCGGCGCCGAACGCCTCCGCGCCCGGCTCCAGCATGATCCCGGATGCCAGCGGACCGGCGATCACGGGATCGAACCCCACGGCATCGACGAGCTGGGAGACGAGCGCGAGATCGTCCGGCGAGTCGCCGCAGATCGCGATCGCCTTGCGGTCCGCAGAACCCGCCGGCCTCGCGTCGTCCTCGAGGTCCTGATAGCCCATGTGCCCGAGCGCCTTCACCACGCGGGCGCCCGGCAGGTGCGCCTGCACCAGCTCACTGGTCGAGGTGCGCGGGTCCGTCAGATCGGGGCGGATGCCGTCGGCGCCCCACCAGTAGTTCATGGCGTCGATCACGAGCATCCCGCGCAGCAGGTCTGCAGGCAGCGTGCGGTATGCGCCGAGCGGGAGCGCCAGCACCACGGCATCCGCTTCGGTCGCCATCTGCTCGACCGTCACCGCCTGCGCACCCAGAGCGGTCATCGCCCGCGTGATCGGTGCCGGATCGCCGGAACGCGCGACCAATACGCGATACCCCGCGGAAACCGCGAGCGCCGCCAGCACCGAACCCAGCCGCCCCGCGCCGATGATGCCGAGCGTACGGATGCGATCCATCCCGCCATCGTAAGTCCGGGCATGCCGGTGGAGGTCACGGAGCCCGCCGCGCGCCCGGCTACCGTGGAACCGGCGCTCCCGATGCGCCGGCCGATCGACGCCGATCGACCGCATCCGACATTCGTGAAATCAGGTCATGTCCTCTCGACGCACCCGCGTGCTCTCCGCCTGGGCGGTGCACGCCTTCACCCTCACAGGGGTCCTCTGGGCGACCCTCGCCCTGCTGGCCCTGTTCGACGACGATCCCAAGCTCATGTGGCTGTACCTGGGCATCGCCCTGGTCGTCGACGGCGTGGACGGCACGCTGGCACGCAAGGCCGAGGTGCGCACCTACGCGCCGCACTTCGACGGGGTGATCCTCGACTCGATCATCGACTACCTGACCTGGACGCTGATCCCCGCGCTGTTCCTGTTCCGCACCGGACTGCTCGGCGAGGGCGCGCTCGCCGTCGTGCTGCTGCTCCTCATCACCGTGTCGTCGATGTTCTGCTACGCGAACACGAAGATGAAGACCGGGGACTACTACTTCCTCGGCTTCCCCGCGGCGTGGAACGTGGTCGCGCTGGCGATCTGGCTGCTGGACGCCGGAATCGTGGTCAACGCGATCATCGTGGTCGTGCTGGCGCTGCTGACCTGGGCGCCCATCGCGTTCGTGCATCCGCTGCGGGTCGCGCGGTTCCGGACGCTGAACATCATCGCGACCGCGGTCTGGATCCTGGCGTCCGCCGCCCTGGTGATCGCCTACCCGACCGCCGAACCCTGGATCGCCGTCGTCTGGCTGGTCTCGGGCGCCTGGGTGATCCTGACGGGGATCATCCGCACCGTCACGGCGACGCGCGCGCTGCGGTAGCGCCGGCGCAGCGCCCGCTCCTGCAGGTACTTGACCACCTCGATCGAGATGCTCGCGATCGTGAGCGCGGCGATGACCGCCACCACGAACGGCGGGTAGTCGCGTCCGTGCATCCAGAAGTAGACGTACGGCGCTGCGAAGGTCGTGATGGTGGTGAGCGTCGCCAGCATCCGGATCCATCGGCGCGGGGCGAACAGCATCGCCAGCACGCCCCAGGTGTACGGCACGGCCGTGAGGATGTCGATCATCCAGAGCACGAGCAGGCTGCCATGGAACTGCGGGATGAACGCCACCGGCAGCGCCCGCAACGCGGAGTAGATCCCGACGGCCAGATAGACCGGCACGCTCGGATCGCCCATGAGACGGCGGAGCGGATGCATGCGCCGGATGGGCGCGTCCGGCGGCAGCAGGCGCATGGCCGCGCGCGGCACGTGCCTGGTCGGCATCCCCGCGAGGGCCTCGGCCGTCTCGACGGGAGCAGATGCCAGGCAGAACCGCAGCAGCTGCACCACGTTCACGGCATGCAACGCGTCTTCCTCCTGCGGAGCGTCATCGACGGGATGGACGAGCCCCGGAAGATCATCCGCGAGCAGGACCCCATCGAGGGGCGACGCGACCTCGACGAACAGCAATCGGATGCCGTGCTCGAGCGCCTCGCGCAACACGACGACGCGCTGGACGGGGTCGCGCAGTTGGGTGGGCTCGACGAAGCGGGTGTTCCGCGGACCGAGCTCGGCGAGGCGCGGCACGCCGGCGACTGCGCAGATCGCGTCGGGTCGCAGCGCCCGCGATGAGATGCGGGGGTCGGCGGCCAATGCTTCGGGGGAGACGAGCAGCTTCTGCTGCATCCGACGCAGCCAGGGGCTGTGCGCGGGCGGTCTTCTCCCCATATCCGAAGCCTAGCGGGGCGCGCTGACCGTCCGCCGTGGACGGGGCGAGCCACGGCCGCGTTCGGCCGGTGACGCAACCCCCGTGGCGCGCGCCGTCCCGTCGGTGTAGGCCGGAGCACGAGGACGATCGAGGAGGGTGAGATGGCGGATGTGGAGCGGCCCGGCGCGCAGGAGTGGGTGCCGGAAGGGGCGGGGATACCGAAGCTGCGCACAGCGGCCGAGGCGTGCCGCGGCTGCGAACTGTGGCGGGACGCCACCCAGGTGGTGTTCTCGGACGGGAGTGCGTCGGCGCGGATGGTGCTGGTGGGGGAGCAGCCGGGAGATCGCGAGGACATCGAGGGCGAGCCGTTCGTGGGCCCCGCAGGCCGGATATTGTCCGAGGCGCTGGAAGCAGCCGGTATCGATCGTGAGGGCGTCTACCTGACCAACGCCGTGAAACACTTCCGCTTCGAGAGACGCGGGAAGCGGCGCATCCACGAGAAGCCCGGAGTCGCGCATGTCGAGGCATGCGCACCGTGGCTCGAGGCCGAGCTCCGCGTGGTGCGCCCCGCGGTGGCCGTGGCGCTCGGCGCGACGGCGGCCCGTGCGCTGCTGCAGCGCCCTGTGCGGATCGGGGAGACCCGCGGCCAGGTCATCGAGGGGGCGGATCCGCAGGGCACGCCCGTGCTCGTGACCGTGCACCCCGCGAGCCTGCTGCGGCTGCGTGATCAGCAGGATCGCGCCGCGGCGTTCCAGGCGTTCGTCGGCGACCTGGAGCGCGCCCGCGAGCTCATCGGCTGACCGCCGCCGGGAGACGCGCAGCGTGGCGAGTCTCCCGGCGGCGCCCCGCTAGGCGGCGATGAGCTCGCGCCGGGCCGACATCGCCCGCCGCACATCGAAGCTGGAGTCGAAGCGTTCGGCGGGCAACGCGACGAGCGCGGCGAGGACGTCCTCGGAGAGGCCGTCACGAGCGGCCTCGCGGACGAGATCGTCGGTCGTGGCGGGATACTCCATCTCGGCAAGGAAGCGGTCGAGACCGGAGACGGATGCGGACATCATGTCATTCCTTTCCACGGTGAAGGAGGGCCGGGCGCGAGTGCGCCCGGCCCTCGCCATCAGGCTGCGATCTCCTCGCGGTGATCCGACGACTCCACGGCGATCTTCCGCGGCTTCGCGCGCTCGCTGACCGGGATGATCACTGTGAGCACGCCGTTCTCGTACGACGCGCTGATGCGGTCCACGTCGACGCCGTCTCCGAGCGTGAACTGGCGCAGGAACGTGCCGGCGCTGCGCTCACGCGTGAGCCAGCGGGAACCCTCGCCGGTGTCCGCCGTGCGCTGCGCTCGGATGGAGAGCTGGCTTCCGTCGACATCCACGTCGATCGAGCCGGGGTCGACGCCGGGGAGATCCGCATGCAGGACGTAGCTGTCGCCGTCGCGGAAGAGATCCACCGGCATCAGCCGAGGGGATCGAACGGAATCCAGCACGCTCGCAGCAAAACGATCGAGCTGGCTGATCGGATCGAATGTCATTCCCATGATGTACTCCTTTCGATCTGCCCGGGGACCGGGCTCTGGCGGGGGATGCAGAGGATCTGCATCCGAAGGTGTAGATTTGTTATAGATCAAGACGCCGAGAATCGCAACCCAAATGGAGAAGTCTCAGACATGACAGAACCTGACCGGGCCACACCCCTTTACGGGATCGCCGTCGCAGCCCAGCTCGTCGACATGCCCGAGGCGACGCTGCGCCTCTTCGAACGGCATGGTCTGCTCGATCCGCATCGCAGCGACGGAGGCACCCGGCGCTACAGCGGCAACGACATCGACCGCCTGCGCAGGGTCGCACGACTGCGCGACGAGGGGATGAACCTCGCCGGGATCGGGCGCCTCCTGGAGCTCGAGGACGAGAATGCAGGGCTGCGCGCGGAGCTCGCGGAGCTCGCGGCCGAGCGGGCCGAATCGGACGGGTGACCCGCCGGGCGCCGGTCGATCAGGCCCAGTCCGACTCGGTCACGCACGCGGGGTTCGTGCCAACGTCATACACGCGAACCCAGCGCACCTCGATCGCGATCACCACGAAGCCGTCGTCCAGTGCACGCGACCCGGGGAAGCGCTCATCGTAGGCGGCGCCCACACGCCGGCGCTCCTCGTCGACGCTCACGCGTGCTCGTCCCTCGAGCTGCACGGTCACGTCGCCCTCCGTCACGACGACGGCCACCCCCGGCCTGGCGGCGACGTTCGCCGCCTTGCGGGAGCTCTCGAGGGCGTCGAGCACCAGCAGACCGTCATCCGTCGCGGTCAGGCCCACGAAGGCGGCCTGCGGCTCGGCATCCGGCCCGATCGAAGCGATCACGCCCGCTCCGCAGTTCCGGACGAACTGCGCGACGGCGGATCGGTCAGCGGCATCGAAGGTCATGAGTCCGACGATACGGGCAGCGCGCGCTCCCACGATGCGACGTCACCGGGGACGACGCGGAACAACGGATGCGGTCGAGGCTCCTCGTGGGCCCACCGCTCGGCATCCGCCGGGCTGCGCACCCGGAGCTTCGCGCCGAGGTGCTCCCACTCCAGCGCGAGCTGTCCCTCGGTCACGTCGAGGATCGCGCCCGGGTTCGACGGGGAGATGATCCGGGATCGATCGAAGCGATATCCGCGGGCATCCGCCTCGTCGGCCACCCCGCCGAGGTAGGCACCGACCGCCGCGACCGGGTCGGGCAAGGCGCGGAACCGCTCGAGCTGCGGATGCCGCTGATAGCCGCGAGTGCGGCCGGCGAGCACCGCCTGGGCCAGCAGCGCCTCCCGCCAGCAGGCCACCAGCGCGGCCCTGTCGAGCTGGGATGGGGCCACCGACCAGAGCCTCATGCCGAGACCTCGTCCCGGGACGTGGCATCCTGCGATGCCTCGGGCTGCGCGGCATCGCGCCGGGCCAGACGGGAGGGCCACCAGATGACGCGGCCGAGGTCGTAGGAGAGCGCGGGAACCAGCAGCGAGCGCACCACGAACGTGTCCAGCAGCACCCCGAACGCGACGATGAACGCGATCTGCACCAGGAACAGGATCGGGATCACAGACAGCGCCGCGAAGGTCGCCGCCAGCACCAGGCCTGCCGAGGTGATCACGCCGCCGGTCACCGAGAGGCCGCGCAGGATGCCCTCGCGCGTGCCGTGACGGCGGGACTCCTCGCGCACCCGTGTCATCAGGAAGATGTTGTAGTCGATGCCCAGTGCGACCAGGAAGACGAAGCCGAACAGCGGGACTGCCGGGTCGGCCCCGGGAAAGCGGAACACGCCGTTGAACACCAGCGCCGCGACGCCCATCGCCGACCCGAACGACAGCACCGTGGTGAGGATGAGCAGGACGGGGGCGACGACCGCCCGCAGCAGCAGCATGAGGATGAGCAGGATCACGCCGAGGATCACCGGGATGATCAGATTGCGATCGTGGATCGACGCGGCGTTCGTGTCGACGGCGGTGGCGGTGACCCCACCCACCAGGGCATCCGTGCCCTTCAGATCCGCCCGAAGCCGCTCCACGGTGCGCTCCGCGGCGGAGGAATCCGCGGCATCCGTCAGCGTCCCCTGCACCAGCACCCGGCCGTCGACGACCGTGGGGTCGGGGGCGGGCGTACCGGGAGGGCCGAAGGCGGTGATGCCCTCCTCGGTGATGGGGGCGCTTCCGGACGGCGAGTCCGACGCCGTCACGGAGACGCCGTCGACGCCCTCGTCCGCGAGCAGCACGTCGGCGACCTCCTGCAGTCGCGACTCCTCCGCGAGCACGTAGACCGGGCTGCCCGAACCGCCGGGGAAGTGCTCGCCGAGAACAGCCTGTCCGTCGCGCGCCTCGGATGCGCCGAGCACGAGGTCGGACTGCGGCACGCCGCTCGCGTCGAGCTGCACCGCACCCGCGGCGGCGACCGCGAGCACGAGTGCGGTCGGGATCCAGATCGCGCGCGGGTGACGGCGGATGCCGCGCGCCAGCCGCGGCCACGGGCCCCGGCCCTGCAGCGGGTCGGCCTGCACCGCGAGACCCGGCTCGAAGGCGGGCCGGCGCGGCCAGAACGCCGCCCGACCGGCGAGGCCCAGCAGTGCAGGAAGCAGGGTGAGCGCGGCGAGCATCGCGAACACGATGCCGATCGCCGCCACCGGGCCCAGCGTGCTGTTGGACTTCAGATCGCTCAGCAGCAGGCACAGCAGACCCGCGATCACCGTGCCCCCGGAGGCCAGGATCGGCTCGAAGGCGCCCTTCCACGCCGCGCGCACCGCGGTCCAGCGGTTCTCCGTGCTGTGCAGCTCCTCGCGGAACCTCGCGACCAGCAGCAGCGAGTAGTCCGTCGCGGCGCCGATGACCAGGATGAACAGGATGCCCTGGGTCTGTCCGCTCAGCAGCAGGATCCCGAGCTTGGCCGCCCACCACACCACCAGCAGTGCCACGCACAGGGCGAACATGCTGGTGCACAGCACGATCAGGGGGAGCAGGAGGGAGCGGTACACGATCACCAGGATCACGAGCACCGCCAGCAGCGCGACCAGGAGCAGGATGCCGTCGATGCCGGAGAACCCGGCGAGCAGATCCGCGGTGAAGCCGGCCGGTCCCGTGATGTGCACGGTCACGCCGTCCGGCACGCTCCTGCGCAGATCGGCCGACAGTGCGGCGGTGACCTCGCCGACCTCGGCATCCGCGTCGATCGGCACGAACGCCTGGGCGGCCAGCCCGTCGTCCGAGACGAGGACGGGGGAGGAGCCCTCCTTCACGCCTTCGGCGGCGGTCGCATCCTCGAGTCTGACGGCGAGTTCGTCCTTGAGGGCGTCGTCGATCTTCGCGTCGGAGGAGAAGACCACCACGGCCGGGATCGAGTCGGAGCCGAGGAAGTCGCCCAGCGACTTCTGCACCTCGGTGGCCGCTGCCGAATCCGGCAGGTATGCGGTCGCATCATTGGAGGAGACCTCGTCGATCTTCCCGAAGAGCGGTCCGCCGAGGCCGGCTCCCACCAGCCACAGCAGGACGAGCGCCGACGAGATCAGTACTCGCGGCCAGGTGCGGTGCGTCTTCTCGGTGCTGTGCGACATGATGGGCCCTTCTTCGCCGGATTCATGGAAGAGGATATTGCTAGCCAAGCTAGAAAACAACTCGGCGTGAATAGAGGGGAGGCTAGAATGCAGTGCATGCGAGAGGAAACGGCTGCAGCGGGCATCCCGGTCGGCGGGCGGTCGGCGCAGACGCCTGACGGCCTGGCCGACGCCGACGTCTACGACGTCGACTACAGCGATCCCGAGCAGATGCTGGTCGATCGTGGGGGCATGCCGCAGGCCGATGTGCGGCAGATCACCGAGCTGATGTCGTCGCTGGGGGAGCTCCGTGAGGCGGAGGAGCAGCTCTCCGAGGCCTCGCGTCGCTACATGCGGCTCAACGACACCGACATGCGAGCCCTGCACTACCTGATCGTGTGCGCCCATCGCGGGATCCTCGCAACCCCCGGCGGCATCGCCCATCATCTGCGAATATCATCGGCCTCGACGACCAAGCTCCTCGACAGGCTGGAGCGCGGCGGGCACATCGTCCGCGCGCCTCACCCCAGCGACAGACGGGCGCTGGCGATCTCGATCACCCCGCAGACGCATCAGGCCGCCATGGAGACCGTGGGCAGGCAGCAGGCGAAGCGCTTCTACGCGGCGGCCCGCCTCACCTCCGCCGAGCGCGAGGTGGTGATCCGCTTCCTGAGGGACATGGCGCGCGAGATCGCCCCCGGCGACGAGGCGTGGACTCAGCCGCACGCGAAGGACTGACGCCCCGTCGCGCCCACCGGGCGCCCCTGATGCCTAGAGTGTGGTCATGGAGAAGAATCGAGCGGAGGAGCCCGAGCGGCCCGCCGCGGTCGACGCCGAGGAGGCGCTGCGCGAAGCCGATGCCGCAGCGGGCGCCGCGAAAGCCGAGGCGAATCGCTGGGGTGGCGCCGACAAGAAGCCCACCGAGCCGAAGGACCGCTTCTGGTGAGTTGGGGCGAGATCACCGAGCCCCGGCAGCGAGGCGAGCTGCTCGCGGCGGCCGTCGGGCGTGCGTACAGCGCGAAGGCCGCAGCCGAACGGCAGGACGTCCCCGTGCCCGCGTCGGCGGCCGGCGAGATCTGGTGCACCGATGACGGCAGTGCGACCGTGTGGGCTATCCCTCGCGAGGATGAAGTGGTGCTCGCCGATCTGGGCACCACGGAACGGGACCCCGCTGCATCCGATGGACGATGCGGATTACGCCGCCTTCCGCGGCGCGTCGGACGAGGAGTACGCGCTGGAGCGCTTCGAGTCCGGCGCCGACCCCACGATCGAGGCCGCGCGCCGGACCACCGCCGAGCAGATGCTCGACCTCCTGCCCGAGGGACTGCAGACGCCCGGGAACCGGTTCTGGACCGTCCGCGACGATGACGACCGGCGCGCGGGGATCCTGTGGCTGCATCTGCGCGAGAACCTGGGGTTCATCTACGACTTCGCGATCGACGAGGACCGTCGGGGGCGGGGACTCGGCACGCAGACGCTGCGCGCGGCGGCGGAGGAGACGGCCCGTGCGGGTCTCGACGTGCTGGCGCTGAACGTCTTCGGCAGCAACCCGGGCGCCCGACGGCTGTACGAGCGCGAGGGATACCGCATCACCGAGTCTCTCTGGTCCGTCCCCATTCCGCGGCGCTGACGGTCTCAGTCGATCGGCTGCGCCTTCCGCGCCGGGTGGCTGCGCAGGATTCCCAGCACCTCGGCGGCGGTGACCTCTCCGCCCGTCGCATCGGCGTGCTGCTGCACGCGCAGCGCCAGCTCGACCTGCTCTTCCCGCGTGAGCTCGATGCCATGGGCGGCCTCCAGGAGATGCGCGATGCCGCCCTTGCCCGATTGCGAGTTGACGCGGATCACGGCCTCGTACCCCCGGCCGATGTCGGCGGGATCGATCGGCAGGTAGGGCACGCGCCAGGCGATCTCGCTCTCGCTGCGCCCCTCCGCAGTCGCGCGGCTGCGGTGCTCCGCCAGTCCCTTGCGGATCGCGTCCTGGTGCGTGCCGCTGAAGGCCGTGTGCACGAGTGAGCCGGCGTACGGATGCCGCGGGTGCACCTCGATGCGATTGCACTCCTCGACCGTGGTGCGGATCCCATCGATGTCCGAGAAGTCGACCATCGGGTCGATGCCCTGGGTGTGCAGGTTGAGGGCGAGCGTCACGAGATCGACATTCCCGGTGCGCTCGCCGTTGCCGAAGAGACAGCCCTCCACACGCTGAGCCCCGGCCAGCATCGCCAGTTCCGCGCAGGCGACCCCGGTGCCGCGGTCGTTGTGCGGATGCACCGACAGGATAACGGAGTCGCGGCGATCGAGATGACGATCCATGTACTCGATCTGATCGGCGTAGACGTTCGGCGTGGCGATCTCCACCGTGGCGGGGAGGTTGAGGATCACGGGGCGATCGGGTGACGCGTCCCACAGCGAGGTCATCGCGTCGCAGATCTCGAGCACGTAGTCGGGCTCGGTCTGATTGAACACCTCGGGAGAGAACTCGAAGCGGACGTTCGGGAGGTCGCCTGCGGCTTCGAGCACGTCCCGGCCGCCGCCCAGGATCAGCTCCCGCAGCTCATTTCGGCTCCGGCCCAGCACGACATCGCGCCAGATCGGGGCGGTGGCCGTGTAGAGGTGGATGACCACGTCGTTCCGGATCCCGCGGATCGCGGCCGCCGTGCGATCGATGAGATCGCGGCGCGCGGGCGTGAAGACCACGATCGTGACATCGTCGGGTGCGAGGTCGGTCTCGGCGAGCAGCCGCACGAAGTCGTAGTCGGTCTGCGAGGCCGACGGGTAGCCCACCTCGATCTCCTTGTAGCCCATCGCGACCATGAGCTCGAAGAAGCGGCGCTTGCGCTGGGGGCTCATGGGTTCGGCGAGGGCCTGATTGCCGTCGCGCAGGTCGACGGGAACCCACAGCGGCGCCGCGGTCAGACGCCGTCCCGGCCACCGCCGATGGTCTCCCAGGGGGACGTCCACGCGGGAGAAGACGTCGGAGTATCGGTGCGAGGGCATCGGCGAGTGCCGTTGCCGGTTCCACGCCGGTGCGTGCGGCTCGGAGGCTCCGGCGGGGAAGGGGGGAGTGATGGATGCGGACATGGTCTCTTCTTCCGGTCTGGTGAGTGCGACCGGCCTGGGCACGTCGAGGCTCCACGACGGGGAGCCGATCGAACTAGGCCCCGTCGTGGCGACGAAGGAGAAGACCCTGGTGAAGCATGGCTAGACTGTAACACAACTCCTCAGACAAGCAGATGGGTTGAGATGGCACAGGTGATGCGCGAGACACTGGCCGACCGGGCGGCGCAGCTGCTGCTCGAACGGATCCGGAGCGGGGAATGGGCGCTCGGGGAGCGGTTGCCCGGCGAGACGACGCTCGCGCCCCAGCTCGGAGTGGGCCGCTCCACGGTGCGCGAGGCGATCCGCCAGCTCGCCGCGAAGGGCGTGCTGCAGACCCGGCAGGGCGCAGGCGTGTTCGTCACCGCCCTCGACGTGCGCAGCGACTGGGACGACGTACTGCGTCGGGCCGACATCCTCGCCGTGATCGAGACGCGCACCGCGATCGAGAGCGAGGCGGCGGATCTCGCCGCCCGGCGACGCACGCAGGCGGACCTCCGCGCCCTGCGGCAGGCGCTGGCGGGGCGCGATGCATCTCGTGCCGCTGCTCGTGGCTCGCGCCGCACCGCATCGATCGAGGGTCACGTCGATGCCGACCTGGCACTGCACAGGTGCATCGTCGTCGCCGCGCACAACCCCGTCCTGCTCGACCTGTACGACAGCCTCACACCGCGACTGCGTCAGGCGATGATCGACATGCTCAGGATGCGCCGGTCGTTCGGCGATGACATCGACCATGAGGCTCACCGGGATCTCGTCGACGCGGTGGTGGGCCGGAGGTCATCCGAGGCATCCGCGCTCAGCCGGGCGCACCTCACCGGCCTCGCCGAGGCGATCGCGTGAGCCGCGGCGACGCGGGTGCGGTCCTGGAGCTGCGGGGCGTCCACTTGCGCCGGAGCGGACGGGCCATCCTGCGCGAGGTCTCGTTCACGGTGCGGACCGGACAGCGCTGGGCTCTGCTCGGTCCGAACGGGGCGGGGAAGAGCACCGTGCTCGGCTTCTGCGGTGCGCAGACGCATCCCAGCGCGGGGACGGTGGACGTGCTGGGGGAGCGGATCGGTCGCGTCGATCTGCAGGCGCTGCGCCGACGCATCGGACACGTCGATCCGAGGCATCCGCTCCAGTCGCCGCTCTCGGCGACGCAGGTGGTGCTCACCGGAGTGACCGGGACCGTCGAGCTGCCGATGAGGTGGACACCGCGGTCCGAGGAGGTGGCACGAGCGCACTCCGCCCTCGACGCCGTCGGTCTGAGTGACCGTCACGAGGCGAACTGGTCCACGATGTCGCAGGGCGAACGCGGGCGTGCGCTGATCGCGCGCGCTCTCGTCGTGGACCCCGAGCTGCTGCTGCTGGACGAGCCCACGACCGGCCTCGATGTCGCGGCGCGCGAGCAGTTCCTCGAGACGGTGGATGCCCTGGTGCGCCGAGAGCCCGAGCTGACCAGCATCCTCGTCACGCACCATCTCGAGGAGCTGCCCGAGTCCACGACGCATGCACTCGTCATCTCGGCCGGCGAGGTGGTCGCGGCGGGGCCGGTGGTCGAGGTGCTCACGACGGAGACGATCTCGCGCGCCTTCCGGCATCCGATCGAGGTGACCCGGCACGGCCGACGCTGGGGTGCGAGCGCGGTACGCAGCTGAACACAGCCTGTCGCGATGCCGGCGCGCCCGCTCGCGCCGCTCATCGGAAGTCCCGGGAGCGGTGCGCGAGGCCGGTGCGCAGATCCTCGAAGGCGTCGGCGAGCACATTCGCGACGCCCTCCGGGGAGCGCTCCAGGATGCCGCGGACGATGAGCGCGGGGGAGTCGCGGGCGACCCGCCGATAGCGCCCCCAGACACCGGCCGAGCAGATCACGTTGACCAGCCCGTGCTCGTCCTCCAGGTTCAGGAAGGTGATGCCGCTGGCCGTCGCCGGCCGCTGCCGGTGCGTGACCACACCCGCCACCTCGATACGGCGGCCGGACTCGTGCGTGCGCAGCTGCTGAGAGGTGAGCACACCGCGCTCGACGAGGGCATCCCGCAGGTGAGCCATCGGGTGGTCGTCGGTGGAGACCCCGGTGGCCCACAGATCAGCCGCCAGGCGCTCGTACCCCGACTGGTCGGGGAACAGCGGCGGCTGCACGGCGAGCGCCGTTCCGGGCAGGAATCGCGCGCGATCCTCGGCGGCCGCCCCCGCCAGCCAGATCGCCTCGCGCCTGCTCAGGCCGAGACACTCGAAGGCGCCGGCGGTGGCGAGCGCCTCGAGCTGCGCAGCCGTGGCATCCGTGCGCCGAACCAGATCATGCAGATCGCGGAACGGCCCGTGCTCGTCGCGTGCGGCCACGATCCGCTCCGCAAGCCTCTCGCCGATGCCGCGGACGCCGGACAGTCCCAGACGCACCGCGAAGCGGCCGTCCCGGCGGTGCGCGGCGGACTCGTCGGGGGCGGAGCGGTCGAAGGCGCCGAACGGCGGCTGCGGGACGATGAGGCAAGAGTCCAGGCCGGTGGGCATCCGCTCTTCCGACGGATCGAGTGCTTCCAGACCGTCCAGCGCACCCGAGGCATGCAGATCGGGTCGCAGCACTCGCACACCGTGATGACGGGCGTCGGCGGTGAGCGAGGACGCCGAGTAGAACCCCATCGGCTGCGAGCGCAGCAGGCCCGCCAGGAACGCCGCCGGGTAGTGCAGCTTCAGCCAGGAGCTGGCGTACACCAGCAGCGCGAAGGACAACGAGTGCGACTCGGCGAAGCCGAAGTTCGAGAACGCCTGGATCTGCGCGTAGATGCGGTCGGCGGTCTCCTCGCTCAGGCCCTTCTCCCGCATCCCCTCGTACAGCGACTCCCGGATCTTCTCGATCTTCTCCAGGCCGCGCTTGGATCCCATCGCCCGGCGCAGCAGATCGGCCTCGTCGGCCGTGCAGTTGCCCAGCACGGTCGCCATCTGGATCAGCTGCTCCTGGAAGACAGGAATGCCCAGAGTGCGCTCCAGCACCGGCTTCAGCGCCGGATGCGCGTAGGTCACGTCGTCCTGACCCAGCTTGCGGCGCACGAACGGATGCACCGCCCCGCCCTGGATGGGGCCGGGGCGGATCAGCGCGATCTGGATGGCCAGCTCGTAGAACTCCCGGGGCTGCAGACGCGGCAGCAGGCCCATCTGCGCGCGCGACTCCACCTGGAACACCCCGATCGAGTCGGCCCTGCAGAGCATGTCGTACACGGCCTGCTCCTCCTTGGGGATGCCGTCCAGGGTCCACACCTCGCCGGTGGTCTCGGCGATCAGGTCGAAGCAGTGCCGCAGCGCCGACAGCATGCCGAGCCCCAGCAGGTCGAACTTCACCAGCCCCATCCACGCGGCGTCGTCCTTGTCCCACTGGATCACGGTGCGATCCTCCATGCGGGCGTGCTCCACCGGCACCACCTCGCCCACCGGCTGCGCGGTCAGCACCATTCCGCCGGAGTGGATGCCCAGATGCCGTGGCGCCTTCAGCAGTTCGCTCGCGTAGGAGAGCACGTCGGCGGGGATGTCGTTGTCGTCGGATGTCTCGATCCCGGCGCTCCACCCGTCGACCTGCTTGGACCAGGCGTCCTGCTGGCCGGGGGAGTGCCCCAGCGCCCGCGCCATGTCCCGCACGGCGTTCTTGGGCCGGTACTGGATGACGTTCGCCACCTGCGCGGCCCGCTCCCGTCCGTACTGCGCGTACACCCACTGGATGATCTCCTCGCGCCTGCTGGAGTCGAAGTCCACGTCGATGTCGGGCTCCTCGCTGCGCGTGGTGGCGAGGAAGCGCTCGAACGGCAGGCCGTACAGGATCGGATCGACGGCGGTGATACCCAGCAGGTAGCAGACCGCACTCGCCGCGGCCGAGCCGCGACCCTGGCAGAGGATGCCGCGGCGTCGGGCCTCTTCGACGATCCCGTGCACGATCAGGAAATAGCCGGGGAAGTCCTTCTCCTCGATGACGTCCAGCTCGCGCGCGATGCGCCGCCTGCCGTCCTCATCGAGCCGGGGGTACTTCGTGGGCACCGCCTGCCACACCAGCATCCGCAGATGACTCATCGGAGTCTCACCGGGCGGCACCTCCTGCACGGGAAGCGCGGGCTTCGCCCTTCGCAGCGGGAAGGCGCAGTCCGCGGCGATGCGCAGGCCGTTCGAGATCGCACCGGGGTAGCGGCGGAACCGCTCTGTCATCTCGGCGCCGCTGCGCAGATGCGCGGCTCCATGCGCGGGCAGCCAGCCGTCGAGGTCGTCCATGCTGCGTGTGGCGCGCACGGCGGCGATCGCCTCCGCGAGCCCCGCCTTCTGCGGGGTGGCGTAGTGCACGTTGCCGGTGGCGACGACAGGCAGGCGGAGGTCGGACGCCAGCCCCCGGAGAACGTCGTTGCGCCGGCTGTCCACCGGATCGCCGTGGTCGATGAGCTCGACGGCCACATGGTCCTGCCCGAACAGATCCACCAGTCGCCGCAGCGGCGTCCCGGCGTCGCCGCGATCGAGTCCTCGGCGCACGCCGCCCTTGCGACATCCGGTCAGGATCGTCCAGTGCCCTCGCCCGCTCGCCACCAGATCGTCCAGGTCGTAGCGCGGGCGGCCCTTCTCGCCGCCGCGCAGCTGCGCGCGGGTGATGGCGCCCGCCAGACGGTGATATCCCTCCACCCCGTTCGCCAGCACGAGCAGGTGGTCGCCGAGCGGGTCGGGCATGCCGGTGCGGCCTTTCGCGCGCGTCCCCTCCTCGCCCAGCGACAGCTCCGCACCGAACACGGTCTGAACGCCGGTGAACTCGGCGGCCTCGGCGAACCGCGCCGCGCCGTAGAAGCCGTCGTGATCCGTGATCGCGAGCGCCGTGAGCCCCAGCGCTTCGGCCTCGGCCAGCAGATCGTCGGGGGAGGACGCCCCGTCGAGGAAGGAGTACGACGAGTGCGCGTGCAGCTCGGCATACGGCACGGCGTTCTCGGGGCGGGTGATGAGAGGAGCGGATGCCGGCGGCCGGTGCCGGCTCAGCGGGCCGGGATCCGCGCGGGGAGCGATCGGCTCGGCGGATATCGGTTCCGTCGGGGCGCTCAGCGTGCGCTCCAGCGACTTCCAGTCCAGCGGCGGATTGCTGAAGCCCATCAGCGGTACCTCCCCTCGGCCCACCAGGCGCCCTCGGAGTGCAGCACCAGCCAGGCCCGGTGCTGCCGGTCCAGCAGCTGGAAGCGATGCCCGGAGCGGCGCCGCCCGGCATCCCAGCGGTGCTCGTGCACCGGCCAGGGTCCCGCCCAGCCGATCACCTCGCTGTCGTCGATGAGAGCAGGCGGGCAGGACAGCTCGCCGCGCTCGCCGATGGTGATCGGCGCGCCCTCGGCACCCGTGACCCGCACCGGGCGCAGGGGCGTGAACACCTCGGCCGGCAGTGGGTCCGGCAGGCTCCCCGGCCAGGGCTGCGCGGGATCGCGCTCCACGACGGCCCGCTCGCCCCACGGTGTCAGCACCTGGCGATCCGCCAGCAGGCGCCCGCCGGAGACGCTCGCGGTGGCGACCCCGGTGTGCCCGAGCAGCGTCTGCACGCGCGAGACGGCGTGGTGCAGGCGCTCGTCCGTGCCGGATCCGAACAGACCCGGCTGGTGATGTGCGGCGTCGTCCACCGCGACCGGGGCGATCCGCACGCCGACGATCCCGCGGAAGGCGTGCGCGGCGTCGGCGTCCGCTCCGGCATCCGGGGAGGTCGCGGCGAGGGATTCGAGCTGCCAGCGCACCCGGTCCACGAGGTCCGAGGCGTCGAAGCAGGTGGGGTGCAGCCAGGTGCGCGAGAACACCGCTCCGTCATCGTCGGCGAGGTCGATGCGCACCTCGGTGCACACCACGGAGGCGTCGGCGAGGGCGAGCATCACGGCATCCGCGGTCTGCCGCACGGCGAAGGCGATCTGGTCGGACTGCCCCAGCGGCGCCTCGAACTCGATCTCCCTCGCCAGCTGCGGGTCGGGTCGACGCGGGGTCGGCGGCCGGGAGTCGGCGCCCCGGGCCAGGGCATGCAGCCGGGCGCCGTGCTCGCCGAAGCGCTCCCGCACCGCCAGGGGCTCGAGGGCGGCGAACCCGCCCAGCGTGCTGATGCCCAGCCGCCCCAGCAGATCCGCCAGCTGCGGCTCGTTCAGCACCTGCAGCGGAAGCGGGGCGAGGAACTCCCGCGCCTGCCCGGAGGGGATCAGCGCCCATCCCGCCTCACCCGCACCGCGGGCCGCCAGCTCGGCGGTGAACATCCCGTCCGCGACCCCGATGCGGGTCTCGGCGTACCCCGCCTCGGCGAGGATCCCGAGCAGCGCGGCCGCGGCCTCGCCCTCACCGCCGTGGTACCGCGAGATCCCGCGTGAGCGCAGCGCGGCGAGGCCCGGCCGCAGCAGGTGCGCACCGGGGGCATGCGACTCGATCAGACGCAGCACCGGAAGGAAAGCGCGCTCGTCCTGAGCGGTGTCGTGCGGCAGCATCCGCAGCTCCGGCATCCGGCTCTGCGCGAGCCGCCTGCGCTGGCCGACGCGCACCCCGTGCGCCCGTGCCGATGCCGTGCACGCCGTGACGACCCCGCCGTGCACGAGCGCGGTGGGCGGATGCGGGGGAGCGGCGCCCAGAGCGGCCCGCAGCGGCCAGTCCGGGAACCACAGCACATGCATGCGCGCGACGGCGGGAGCGTCCGTCGCACCGCTGTCCGTCACGGCACTGTGCATCACGCCACCGCCCAGAGCCGGCGGTCGGGCGCGCCGTCGTGCCGGGGCGCGGCATCCGGGACGTGCACGGCCTCGACGCTGCCGAGCGCTCCGGGCAGCTGCACGCGCAGGCTCTGCGGCCGCGGCGTCGTGCGGGTCTGCGCGGTGAGGGTCACGGTGCGCTCCGACAGCAGACCCCATCCCTCGCCGAGCCCCTCCCAGTGCGGGTCGTGCAGGCTGATCATGCCCTCGCTCTGCGGCCAGGACGAGGCGGCCAGCACCGTGCATCCGCGGTCGCGCAGCCGGGCGGCCAGCCGGGCGGCATCCGCATCCCCGACCCGCGATCCGGGATTGACCGCGATCAGCGGCACGACCTCGGCCAGGGCCGAGACGACCGCCAGCCATCTCTCCCCGGGCTCGGGGACCAGGATCAGCCGGGACAGCTCGACGCCGAAGGATGCGGCGGCCTCGAGGCCCAGCGTGGGCATGCCCACCGCGGCGCACCAGCTGCCGCGCTGCGAGACCGTGCTCATCAGTGCGAAGATCAGGCTCGGCGAGGGCGACACCGAGTAGACCGTGCCGGTCTGCAGCCCCCGCTCGGGGAGCAGCCCCTGCAGCGCGGGATGCAGTGGGAGCACCGCGTCATCGCTGCGCCGGCGCTGCATCCGCGCGATCTCGCGGCGCAGCCGCAGCACATCTCCCGCGCGTTCGTCGGCGGGGGAGAGCGCCGTCATCGTACTGATCCCCATGCATCCATCCTCGAAGAAAGATTCGAACAATTCAAGTCCATCTCGAAGCGTAGATCGCACATCCGACATCGCCGAGTCGGTCGTCTCGTCTACGCTGGACCCATGCGGATCGAGTTCGAGAGCGAGGTCACGCGCTGGAGCGCGCGGGTGGACTCGTGGTTCTTCGCGACCCTGCCCGAGGACCTCTCGCTCGAGATCCGGGAGCTGCCCGCACCGCCGCGCGGCTTCGGCTCGCTGCGCGTCCGGGCGAGGATCGGCCTGACCAGCTGGGACACCTCGATCTTCTTCAGCGGGACGGCGTTCGTGCTGCCGCTGAAGAAGCAGGTGCGCGACGCGCAGGGGATCGAGGAGGGCGGCGTCGTCCTCGTCGATCTCGACATCCTCGAGGTCTGAGGCTCTTCGCCGCCGGGTTGTCCACAGGGCATCGGCGGGCCTCCGCGGATTCGCCTAGCCTTCCAGCATGACCCTCCACGCCCTCGCCGTGCTGCTCGTGCACCTCGCGCTCGCGGGTGTGGGGCTGTGGCTCGTCGTCATCGACGCCCGCGAGCACCGGCTGCCCAATCGCATCGTGCTGCCCGTGCTCGGCGCACTGGTCGTGCTGGTGATCGTCGAGGCGCTGGTCACGGGGGATGCCGGAAGGATGCTGCGCGCCCTCCTCGGCGGGCTCGCGCTCGGCGTCTTCTACGCCCTGATGCACCTCGGATCGAAGCAGGGGATGGGCGGCGGCGATGTGAAGCTCGCCGCCGTGATCGGCCTGGTGCTCGCCTGGCACGGCTGGTGGACGCTGCTGCTCGGAGCGGCAGCGGCCTTCGTGCTGGGAGCTCTGTTCGCGATCGTGCTCATGATGCTCAAGCGGGCGAACCGCTCCACCCGCATCGCCTTCGGGCCATGGATGATCCTCGGCGCCGCCCTCGCGATCGCGGCGACCTGACGACGGGCGGACCGGCCTCGCCTCGTTGTCCCCGCAGGGGGCTACTCTGAGCACATGGCACTCGCACGACTCCACGGCGGCCCGCTCGACGGGCAGATCCTCCCGCTCGACAGCGCGGACCAGACCTCGCTGATCCTGCCCTACAGCGAGACCCAGCTGACGTATCGCCGCGAGGGTGAGGCGACCAACACGGGCGCCCATGACGGGCCCACCGAGGTGGGGTTCCGGTTCGTCGAATCCGGTGACGACATCTCCCCCCATGACGACTGATCCCGCATCGGAGCCGCAGCGCTCCTTCGAGATCGAGCGCAAGTACGACGCGGATGCCGACACGGCGCTGCCGGACTGGACGAGCGTCCCCGGCGTGACCGCGGTGAGCGAGGGCGAGCTGCGCGAGCTCGACGCCCGTTACCTCGACACCTCTGATCGCGCTCTCGCGCAGCGCGGTTTCGCGCTGCGCCGGCGCACCGGGGGACCGGATGCCGGCTGGCACATCAAGGGCCCGCGCCTGGGCGATGGCCGGGTGGAGCTCGGCTGGCCGCTGGACGAGGACGGCCGGATGCCGGAGGCCGTGGCCGAGACGGTCGCACAGCTGACCTCGGGCGAGCTGGTGCAGATCGCCCGCATCGAGAACAGCAGGACGGCGTACCACCTGGAGGGCGAGGCCGGCGTGATCGCCGAATTCGTCGACGACCACGTGCGCGCCACGGATCTGACGACCGGTATCCAGCGGGTGTGGCGGGAGTGGGAGATGGAGCTCGGCCAGGCGGCACCCGCCGACGGGCCCGGACGCGAGGCGTTCTTCGCGGCCGTCGAGCAGGCGGTCCTCGCCGTCGGCGGACGCCCGCCGTCCTCCGGTTCCAAGCTCGCCCGCGCCCTCGGGGTCTGAGACCGACACGGAGCCGAAGCGTATCCGGCTCCGCCCACGGAACGACGAGAGCCCGGGTCGTGCTCACGCACGCCCGGGCTCTCGTGGAGCGGGACTCAGAGGTTGATCATATGACCCGCGAGGCCGTGGAAGCCCTCCTGCAGGGCCTCCGACAGCGTCGGGTGGGTGTGCACGTTGCGTGCGGCCTCGAGAGCGGTGAGGTCCCACTTCTGCGCGAGCGTCAGCTCGGGGAGAAGCTCGGAGACGTCCGGTCCGATCAGGTGGCCGCCGATGAGCTCCAGGTGCTCGGCATCCGCGATCAGCTTGACGAAGCCGACCGGCTCGCCCAGGCCGTTGGCCTTGCCGTTGGCGCTGAACGGGAACTTCGCGACCTTGATCTCGCGGCCCTCGGCGCGCGCCTGCTCCTCGGTGAGACCGAAGCTGGCGACCTGCGGCTGGCAGAAGGTGGCGCGGGGCATCATCCGGTAGTCGCCCAGCGTCTGGGTCTCGGCCTTGCCGATGGTCTCGGCGGCCACGACCGCCTGCGCCTCGGCCACGTGGGCCAGCTGCAGCTTGGCGGTCACGTCGCCGATGGCGTAGATGCCCTCGACGTTCGTGCGCATGTGGTCGTCGATGTCGATCGCGCCGCGCTCGGTGAGCTTGACGCCGGTGTTCTCCAGGCCGTAGCCGTTCACGTTCGGTGCGAAGCCGACGGACATGAGCACCTTGCCGGCGGTGATCTCGCCAGGCTGGCCGTCGCGCGTCTCGTAGGTGACGTGCACGGACGAGCCGTTGTCGGTGACGGTCTTCACCGCGGTGGAGGTGAGGATGTCGACGCCGAGCTTCTTGTACTGCTTCTGGATCTCCTTGGAGACCTCGACGTCCTCGTTCGGGAGGGCGCGGTCGAGGAACTCGATGATCGTGACCTTCACGCCGTAGTTCGACAGCACGTAGCCGAACTCCATGCCGATGGCGCCGGCGCCGACGATGACGATGGACTCGGGCAGGTCGCGGGTGAGGATCTGCTCCTCGAAGGTGACGACGTTCTCGCTCAGCTGCACGCCCGGCAGCAGACGCACGGTCGAACCCGTGGCGATGATGACGTTGTCGAAGGTGACCTCTTCGGTCGTGCCGTCCGACTTGGCGACCGAGATCGCCTTCGGGCCGGTGAAGGTGCCGCGGCCGTCGTACTCGGTGACCTTGTTCTTCTTCATCAGGAAGTGGATGCCCTTGACATGGGTGTTCGCCACCGTACGGCTGCGGTCGAACGCCGCACCGAAGTCGAAGTGCACGTCACCCGAGATGCCGAAGAACTCGGCCTTGTGGTTGAACGTGTGCGCGATCTCCGCGTTCTTCAGGAGCGACTTCGAGGGGATGCAGCCCACGTTGAGGCAGACACCTCCCCAGTACTTCTCCTCGATGATGGCGGTGGACAGGCCGAGCTGCGCGCTGCGGACGGCGGCGACGTAGCCGCCAGGGCCCGCGCCGAGGATGACGACATCGTAATGTGGCATGTCACCAAGCCTATCGTCTGCACCGCGCGCGGGAGCGGCCGTGCGACCGGATCGCGACGCAGATCGCCCTCCCGAGCACCCGATCGCATCAGATAGGCTGAAGGACCGGAGGAGGGAGCCCCGTGACAGACGACAGCACGATCGGCGCCGGAGGCGCGATCCACCGCAATGGCGAAGTGCGGCACGACGTGACGCAGACGTTCGGCCATGAGTCCGACCTGTCCTTCGTGCCGTTCGGCGCGGACCTGACCGAGGCGGAGAGCGCGGCCATCGCCGCACTGCCCGCAGGCTCCGCGCTGCTGCTGGTGCGCGCCGGTGCTCTGGCCGGCGCCCGCTACCTTCTCGACGCCGACGTGACGACCGTCGGCCGGCACCCCGAGGCCGACATCTTCTTCGACGACGTGACCGTGTCGCGCCGTCATGCCGAGATCACCCGCGCGGGCGGCGCCTTCGAGATCATCGACCAGCGCTCCCTGAACGGCACCTACGTGAACGGCGAGCGGGTCGACCGCAGCGAGCTGGCCAACGGCTACGAGCTGCGCATCGGCAAGTTCCGGATGAACTTCTTCGCATCCCCGATCGATCTCGCGGCGGCGAACGACTGATGGCGGCGGCCGGCGCCGCCCGGGAGCGCACCGCGCCCACTGGGCTCCTCAGCATCGGTCAGGTCCTGGCCCGGCTCACCCCCGAGTTCTCCCAGTTGACCTCGAGCAAGCTCCGCTTCCTCGAGGTGCAGGGCATCGTCACCCCGTCCCGCACGGAGTCCGGGTACCGGAAGTTCTCGGCCCACGACGTCGAACGCCTGCGCACCGCGCTCACCCTGCAGCGCGACCACTACCTCCCGCTCAGCGTGATCCGCGAGCAGCTCGACGAGGCCGAGGCCAAGGGGCAGGGCTGGGCCGACATCGTGCCCCGCTCGATCACTCCGCCCGCGCGCCGGCACCGCCGTGACGAGCTGCTGGCGCGCACCGGCGCGACCGCGCAGCTGCTGAACGACTCCATCAGCGCCGGGCTCATCTCGGCGTCGGAGACCTACGGCGAGGAGGTCGCCTCCCTGCTCTCCGGCCTGGTCGCGCTCGCCCGCCACGGCATCGAGCCGCGGCACCTGCGCAGCCTGCGCCAGAACGCCGAGCGCGAGGCGGCACTGATCGAGTCGGCGCTGTCCACTCTGCTGCGGCGCACGGATGCCGCATCCCGCGGGCGGGCCGCGGAGCTGGCCCCTGAGCTGGCCACGCACATCGATGAGGTGCGCAGCCTCATGGTGCGTCAGGCGCTCGATCGCGCGCTTTCGTAACGAACCGGTTGCGACACACCTTCGGTGCGGTGCGGATGTCATTGCCGGTGCCGGGGTGAGGCCCTAGCGTTGAGGTATTCGTTCAGGAGAGGACAGACGTATGAATGCGGATGAGCTGACAGGCGACCCGCGGTTCGTGACCGAGCTCCTCTTCACGGACGGCCTTCCCGCGATGGATGACGAGGTCGGCTACCGCGGTGCGGTCGCCGCGCGGGCGGCGGGCATCACGTACCGCCAGCTGGACTACTGGGCGCGCACCGAGCTGGTCGTCCCCACCGTGCGCGGTGCATCCGGCTCCGGCTCCCAGCGTCTCTACGGCTTCCGGGACATCCTCGTCCTCAAGCTGGTGAAGCGCCTCCTGGACACGGGCATCTCGCTGCAGCAGATCCGCACCGCGGTCGAGCAGCTGCGGGCCGCCGGCATCCGCGACCTCGCCGGCACCACGCTGATGAGCGACGGCGCCTCGGTCTACCTGTGCACCTCGAACGACGAGGTCATCGACCTGGTCAGCCGCGGTCAGGGCGTGTTCGGCATCGCCGTGGGCAAGGTGCTGCGCGAGGTGGAGTCCACGCTCGTCGAGTTCGACCCGACGGCCCCGGACCCGGTCGACGAGCTCGCCGCACGGCGCTCCAAGCGCACGGCGTGAACCGCCCCTGAGACGAGGAAACGCACTCCCGCGGGAGTGCGTTTCGCTTGTGTGCCGTGGTGAGCGTCAGGCCTGCGCGCCGGCCTCCGGCACGGCGACGCGGCCGGCGCGGATGATGCGGTCCAGCAGCTGGTCGAAGTCGGCCGCGAGCTCCTGAGCGGAGTCGCCGGGCCAGATGTGCAGCGGCTTGGCCGCGCCCTGCGCCTGCTGCAGGGAGGTGCGCTCGGGCAGCTGCGGCGCCAGCACGAGCGGGCCGAACATGTCGCGCAGCTCCTTGATGCGGAACTGGTGCTCGATGGACTGCGGGCGAACGCGGTTCACGACGATGCCGAGGGGCTGCAGGCGAGGGGAGAGACCCCGACGGATCTCCTCGATGGCGCGCAGTGCGCGGTCGGCGGCGGCGACCGAGAACAGTCCGGGCTCGGTGACGACCATGACGCGGTCGCTGGCGGCCCACGCCGTTCGGGTGAGGGCGTTCAGCGACGGTGCGCAGTCGATCAGGACGAGGTCGTACTCGCTCTCGACGGTGGCCAGCGCCTCCTCGAGCTTCCAGACGTCGCGCACGCTGGGGTGCGGGCCGTCGAAGTTGATCGCGGACGGGCTGCCGATCAGCAGATCGATCGTGCCCGGGTGCACTTTCGCCCACCCGCTGGTGGTGATCGCCTGACGGACCACCTTCTCCTTGGGGTTCTCCAAGACGTCGGCGATGTTGAGTCGGCCGGCGATCTGGATGTCCATGCCCGTGGAGACATCCGACTGCGGGTCGAGGTCGACCACGAGGGTTCGGATGCCGCGGGCGAAGGCGGCGGAAGCGAGACCGAGGGTCACGGTCGTCTTGCCGACGCCTCCCTTGAGGGAGCTGACGCTGAGTACGTGCACGACCTACACGTTACCGTGCCGTTGCCGTGAGTCTCCTCCGTGCCTCGCAGGTCGGCTTCACATGGCGGAGCCGAGGTGCGGCACACGTTAGTGTGGGGACACACTCAGCCTCCGCTCCGCGCGCGGCATCCGGCGCGCGACGACCTCAGAAGAGGTGTGCATGTTCCAGAAGATCCTGGTGGCCAATCGTGGTGAGATCGCGATCCGCGCATTCCGCGCGGCGTACGAGGTGGGGGCTCGGACCGTCGCCGTGTTCCCCTATGAGGACCGGGGCTCGCTGCACCGGCTGAAGGCGGACGAGGCGTACGAGATCGGCGAGCGCGGGCACCCCGTCCAGGCCTACCTAGACGTGGACGGCATCATCGCCGTGGCGCTCGACGCCGGGGCCGACGCGATCTACCCGGGCTACGGATTCCTCTCCGAGAACCCCGAACTGGCCGAGAAGGCCGCAGCCGCGGGCATCACCTTCATCGGTCCGCCCGCGCAGGTGCTCGAGATGGCCGGCAACAAGGTGGAGGCCAAGCGGCACGCGGTGGAGGCCGGCGTCCCCGTGCTGCGCTCGACCGAGGCATCCGACGACGTCGAGGCGCTGGTCGCGCAGTCCGATGAGATCGGGTTCCCGCTGTTCGCGAAGGCCGTCGCCGGAGGTGGCGGCCGCGGAATGCGCCGTGTGGAGACCAAGGGCGAGCTCGCGCCGGCGCTGGCCGAGGCCATGCGCGAGGCGGGGGCCGCGTTCGGCGATTCGCGGATGTTCCTGGAGCAGGCAGTGCTGCGCCCCCGGCACATCGAGGTGCAGATCCTGGCCGACGGTCAGGGGAACACCGTTCACCTGTTCGAGCGGGACTGCTCGGTGCAGCGCCGCCACCAGAAGGTGATCGAGATCGCCCCCGCTCCGAACCTCGACGAGAGGACCCGCAGCGACCTGCATCGTCACGCGATCGCGTTCGCGCGGTCGATCGGCTACCAGAACGCGGGAACGGTCGAGTTCCTGCTCGAGACGGCCGGACCCCGCACGGGGGAGGTCGTCTTCATCGAGATGAACCCGCGCATCCAGGTCGAGCACACGGTGACCGAGGAGGTCACCGACGTCGACCTCGTCCGCGCGCAGATGCAGATCGCGAACGGCGCGACCCTCGCCGATCTCGACCTCGAGCAGGACGACATCCAGCTGCGCGGCGCCGCGCTGCAGTGCCGCATCACCACCGAGGACCCGACGCAGGGCTTCCGGCCGGACACGGGGAAGATCACCACCTACCGCTCGCCGGGCGGCGCCGGCATCCGCCTCGACGGCGGGACCACGGCGGCGGGCTCCCAGATCAGCCCCTACTTCGACTCGATGCTCTCCAAGCTGACCTGTCGCGGACGCTCCTTCAACAGCGCGGTCTCCCGCGCACGACGCGCCCTGGCCGAGTTCCGCATCCGCGGCGTCTCGACGAACATCCCCTTCCTGCAGGCCGTGCTGGACGACCCCTCCTTCGCGGCGGGCGACCTGTCGACCTCGTTCATCGACGAGCGTCCCGAACTGCTGCGCGGGCGCGTCTCCAAGGACCGCGGATCGAAGATCCTGCGCTGGCTCGTCGACGTCACGGTGAACAAGCCCAACGGCGAGAACCCGCTGGCCCTGCCGCCCGCGCACAAGCTCCCCGCACTCGACCTCGGCGTCGAGCCGCCCGCGGGCTCGCGCCAGCAGCTGCAGAAGCTGGGGCCGGCCGGCTTCGCGGCGGCGCTGCGCGAGCAGAAGGCACTCGCCGTCACCGAGACGACGTTCCGCGATGCGCACCAGTCCCTGCTGGCCACGCGCGTGCGCACCAGCGATCTCGTCGCCGTCGCGCCGTACGTCGCGCGCATGACCCCGCAGCTGCTCTCGGTGGAGGCCTGGGGCGGCGCGACCTACGACGTCGCGCTGCGCTTCCTCGGCGAGGACCCGTGGGAGCGGCTGGCGGCGCTGCGCACGGCACTGCCGAACATCAACATCCAGATGCTGCTGCGCGGACGCAACACCGTCGGGTACACGCCGTACCCCACCGAGGTGACCGACGCGTTCGTGCGCGAGGCCGCCGCGACAGGCGTGGACATCTTCCGCATCTTCGACGCGCTCAACGACGTGTCCCAGATGCGCCCCGCGATCGATGCGGTGCTGGGCACCGGCACCGCCGTCGCGGAGGCGGCGCTCTGCTACACGGGTGACCTGCTCAACCCCGCCGAGGACCTGTACACGCTGGACTACTACCTGCGACTCGCCGAGCAGATCGTGGACGCGGGCGCGCACGTGATCGGCATCAAGGACATGGCCGGTCTGCTGCGTCCTGCGGCGGCGGCGAAGCTCGTCACGGCGCTGCGCGAGCGGTTCGACCAGCCCGTGCACGTGCACACGCACGACACCGCCGGCGGCCAGCTGGCGACCCTGCTCGCCGCGAGCGGAGCCGGAGCGGATGCCGTGGACGTGGCATCCGCGCCGATGTCGGGCACCACCAGCCAGCCGTCGCTGTCGGCGCTGATCGCGGCACTCGCGCACACCGAGCGCGACACCGGCATCGACCTGCAGTCGGCATCGGACCTGGAGCCGTACTGGGAGGCGATGCGCCACCTGTACCGCCCGTTCGAGTCGGGCCTGCCGAGCCCCACCGGGCGCGTGTACCACCACGAGATCCCCGGCGGGCAGCTGTCGAACCTGCGTCAGCAGGCGATCGCCCTGGGACTGGCCGACGACTTCGAGCTCATCGAGGACATGTACGCCGCGGCGAACGACATCCTCGGCCGGGTGCCGAAGGTGACGCCGTCCTCCAAGGTGGTCGGGGACCTGGCGCTGCACCTCGCAGCGGTCAAGGCGGACCCCGCCGACTTCGCCGCGAACCCGGAGCGCTACGACATCCCGGATTCCGTCGTCGGCTTCATGGCCGGTGAGCTGGGCGACCTGCCCGGCGGATGGCCGGAGCCGTTCCGCAGCAAGGTGCTCGCCGGTCGCGCCGCCAAGGCCGGGATCACGCCCATCACGGACGCCCAGCAGGCGGCTCTCGACGGCACGTCCGCGGAGCGCCGCGGAATGCTCAACGAGCTGCTGTTCCCCGCGCCCACCAAGATCTTCCGGCAGAACCGAGAGGAGTTCGGCGACCTGTCCGTGCTGGACACCTCCGACTACCTCTACGGACTCGTCCCCGGCGTCGAGCACGCCGTCGAGATCGAACGAGGCGTGCGACTGTACGTCGGGCTCGAGGCGATCGGCGAGGCGGATCCCAAGGGCGTGCGCACCGTCATGACGACGCTGAACGGTCAGCTGCGGCCGGTGTCCGTACGCGACCGCTCGATCGTCGTCGACGCCCACGAGACCGAGAAGGCGGACACCTCCAAGCCGGGTCAGATCGCCGCGCCGTTCTCCGGCGCGGTCACGCTGAAGGTCGAGGAGGGCGCTGTCGTCAAGGCCGGTGATGCGGTCGCGTCGATCGAGGCGATGAAGATGGAGGCGGCCATCACGACGTCGGTCGACGGTGTGGTGGAGCGGCTCGCGATCGATCAGACCCAGCAGGTCGACGCCGGCGATCTTTTGGTCGTGGTCCGCCCGGCGCACTAATCTTGGGCGGGCGCTAAGTCTGCGCCGGAGCTTGGAGCTGGAACCGTGACGTCGAAGAACAACGTGGAGCCCGAAGGGGACGATTCGCTGGGCGTGCTCGACGACACCACGTCGTCGGACACGATCGCGATCGGCCTGCACGAGGGCACCGCGCAGGTCAGCGTGGCGCTTCCGACCGGCGGTGAGGACGATGATCTCGTCGACGACGAGGTGATCGGTGGCGAGGTCGTGTCCGACCTCATCATCGACACCTCGGCCGTCGCCGACGCCGATGTGCTCGCCCGCATCAGCCAGGACGCACCCGACATCGTCATCGAGCTGCCCGCCGAGGAGCTGCCGGCCGAGGCTGAGACAGTCGAAGCGGCCCCCGTCGATCCGGAGACGGTGACCGAGGTCGTGGTGGAGGCGGAGGAGCCCGGCATCGAGGGGGCTGACGTCGCCGAGGATGCCGATGACATCGTCGACGCGGACGTCGTGCCCGAGATCGGCGGCGCGGACGCCGAGGTCGTCACGGATGGCGATGACGAGATCGTCGCGGATGCCGGTGAGGCCGCCGAGGCTGATGCCGGCGGCGACACCGTGACCGAGGCGGAGGCAGCCGCGGGGGAGACCGCCGCACCCCCTGCGCCCAAGCCGGGCATCCGGCCGGAGCCCGTGCTTCTCCCGCCCGTGACCGCCGTGCGCGGCCGGAAGGCCGAGCGCAAGCCCGCCAAGGCTAAGAAGAAGGCCGTGCAGCCGAAGAGCGAGCCGTCCATCGATGAGGCGGCGCCGGCCGCAGCGGAGGCCGCACCCGCCGCCGAGAGCGTCACCGTCGCGAGACCCGAGCAGGTCGCGAAGCCAGTGACGGCGGCGAAGTCGGAGGCGACGGCGAAGCCCGAGCTGGATGCGGAGGCCGACCAGCCCGTGCCGGCCGCGAAGACCGGGCCGCAGGCCGATGAGAAGGGCTCGGGACCCGCCGAGACCGCAGCGGCCACCGCAGCCGTCGATGAGTCCGCGCTGAGCCCGGGGCAGAGCGCGGAGGCTGATGCCTCGGAGCTCGCCACCCTGGAATCGGCCGTCGCAGCGGCCAAGGCAGAACTGCGTGAGGCGATGTCGCCCACGCGCCCCCTGACGCAGACCGAGACCCGTCCGGCGGCAGCCGAGACGACTGAGGAGAACCGCCCCGTGGCGACCGACGACGCGAAGCCCGCAGCATCCGCAGCATCCGAGATCGCCCGGGCGCACTCCGTGCCGCCCCGTCCAGCCTCGGTGCCGGCCCGGCCTGCGGCCGAGGTCGCCCTCGCCTCCAAGCGACTGGACGACCTGGGCGACGCCGGCCGGGAGAGCGCCGACCTGCTCACGGCCGACCGCCTGCTCGACCCCTCCCGGATCACCAAGCCGGAGCCGGAGGGCACGTGGAGCCACCTGCTGTACGCCGTGTCCGGCGGTCGCATCAACGTCGGCGACAGCCGCAAGGCGCGCGAGCGCAAGCTGCTCAGCGCGCGGATCGCCGCACCGATGTCCGGCACCGCGCGTTTCGTGCCGGTGCTGTCGCGCAAGGGCGGGGTCGGCAAGACCACCGTCACCGCACTGCTCGGCATGGCGCTGGCGGATGCCCGTGACGACCGCGTCATCGCCGTGGACGCCAACCCCGACCGCGGCACGCTCGCCGAGCGCGTGGTGGGCGGCCACACGAAGTCAGTGCGCGACCTCGTGCGCGCGCAGCACGACATCCGCGGCTTCCACGACATCTCCGCGCTGGTCGCACGCGACCACACCCGGCTGGACGTGCTCGCCTCCGACGCCGATCCGCGCGTCTCGGAGGCCTTCGGCGATGCGGACTACCGTGACGTCGCGGCGGTGGCGGCACAGTACTACTCGCTGGTCCTGACCGACTCGGGCACCGGCATCGTGCACTCGGTGATGGGCGCCACGCTCGACCTGGCCGACCAGATCGTCGTCGTCTCCGGGCTCAGCGTCGATGAGGCCCGACTGGCATCGGAGACGCTGACCTGGCTGGAGACGAACGGCCACGCGCAGCTCGCGCGGGAGGCCATCGTGGTGCTGAACCAGTCCACACCCGGCACCCCGCTCGTGCGCCTGAGCGAGCTGGAGGCGCACTTCGCCACGCGCGCGAAGCATGTTCTGCGCATCCCGTACGACCCTCAGATCGCGGGCGGCGGCGCCATCGACTTCGCCAGCCTGCAGCCCGAGACCCGGCGTGCGGCTCGCGAGATCGCGGCCACGCTCGTCGAGGGCCTGCGGGTGAAGGCCGCCTGATGGCCGTCCGTGAGATCCGCCTGTACGGCGACCCCGTGCTGCGCCAGGTGTGCGCCCCGATCGAGCAGATCGACGACGGCGTGCGCGCCCTGATCGCCGACCTCGTCGACACCGTCGAGCTGCCCGGGCGCGCAGGCGTCGCGGCGAACCAGATCGGTGTCGCGCTGCGCGCGTTCAGCTACAACATCGACGGCGACATCGGCTACGTCATCAATCCCGTGCTGGTCGAGGTGCGCGGCGAGGCGGTCGAGATCGGCGAGGGATGCCTGTCGGTGCCCGGCCTGTGGCACGACACGCCCCGTCACCCGTGGGCGCGGGTCGAGGGCATTGACCTCGACGGCAATCCGGTCGTGCTGGAAGGGGAGGGGCTGCTCGCCCAGGCCCTGCAGCACGAGACCGACCACCTGGACGGCATGGTGTACCTGGGCAGGCTCCAGGGGGAGACCAGGAAGACCGCCATGCGGCAGGTGCGCGAGAGCGACTGGTTCTAGCGCACCGAGGCCCAGAACCCGGGGCCCAGGACACGAACGAAGAGGAGGCCCTCCGCTGAGCGGAGGGCCTCCTCTTCGTGTCTGGCCCGGGTCAGCCCAGGGGTGTCGTGGTGGTGTGCACCGGCGCCTCGTAGATCTCGGCGATCTGGTCGGCGAAGTCCGCGAGGATCACGTTGCGCTTGATGGACATCTTCGGCGTCAGGTGACCGCTCGCCTCGGTCCACTCCACGGGCAGGATCGTGAACTTGCGGATCGATTCCGCGCGCGAGACCGACTTGTTCGCGTGGTCGATCGCGCGCTGCACCTCGGCGTGCACGGCCGGGTTCTTCGCAGCATCCGCCAGGGACATGTCCGCGGGGAGACCGTTGTTGGCCAGCCAGGTCGGCAGCATCTCGGTGTCCAACGTCACCAGCGCCGCGATGAACGGCTTCTGGTCTCCGACCACGACGACCTGCCCGACGATCGGGTTCGCGCGGATCGGGTCCTCGAGCACGGCCGGGGCGACGTTCTTGCCTCCGGCGGTCACGATGATCTCCTTCTTGCGGCCCGTGATCGTCAGGAACCCCTCCGAGTCGAAGGAGCCCAGGTCACCGGTGCGGAACCAGCCGTCGTGGAACGCCGCGGCGGTCGCCTCGGGGTTGTTCCAGTACTCCTTGAACACGCAGATGCCGCGGACCTCGATCTCGCCGTCGTCGGCGAGACGGATGCCGACGCCGGGAAGGACCGGACCGACCGTGCCGATCTTGAAGCCGTCCTCGCGGTTCACGGTCGCAGGGGCGGTCGTCTCGGTGAGGCCGTAGCCCTCGAGGATGACCACGCCGAGGCTGCGGAAGAAGTGCCCGAGGCGGTCGCCCAGCGGAGCGGAGCCGGAGACGGCGTAGACGACGTTGCCGCCCATGGCCTGGCGCAGCTTGGAGTACACCAGCTTGTCGAACAGGGCGAACTTCAGCTTCAGGCCGAGCGGCACCTTCTCGCCGCGCTCCTGCAGGGCGGAGTGCTCGATCGCGGTGGCGGCGGCCGCGCGGAAGATCTTGCCCTTGCCGCCGGCCTCGGCCTTCTGCTCGGCCGAGTTGTAGACCTTCTCGAACACGCGGGGGACCGCGAGCAGCAGCGACGGCTTGAAGGAGCCGAGCGAGGCGAGCAGCTGCTTCGTGTCGGGCTGATGACCGACGCGCACGCCCGCGTGGATGTAGAGCATCGACATGAATCGCGCGAACACGTGCGCGAGCGTGATGAACAGCAGGGTGGAGGCGCCGGGGGTGTACACGACGTGCTTGAGCGACTCGGCGGCGTTCCGCGAGAGCTCGACGAAGTTGCTGTGCGTGAGAACGCAGCCCTTCGGACGCCCGGTCGAACCGGAGGTGTAGATCAGGGTCGCGATGTCGGAGCCGACCGCCAGGTTGCGGCGGCGCTCGATCTCGGCATCCTCGATCTCGGCGCCCTTCGCGGTGAGGGCGTCGATCGCCCCCAGGTGCAGCTGCCACACCTCGCGCACCAGGGGCAGGTCGCCGCGCACCTCGTCCACGCGGGCGAAGTGCTCGGGGGACTCGACGATCAGCGCGATCGCCCCGGAGTCCTCCATGATCCACTGGATCTGTGCGGGGGAGCTGGTCTCGTAGACCGGGACCATGACGGCGCCCGCGTAGAACAGGGCGAAGTCGACGAGGGTCCACTCGTAGGTGGTCTGCGCGATGAAGCCGACCTTCTCGCCGGGCTGGATGCCTGCGGCCACGAACCCCTTGGCGAGGGCGATCACCGCCGTCTCGAAGTCCTTGGCCGAGATGTCGCGCCAGCCGGCGCCGTCAGGAACGGAGAAGATGGCCAGATCCGGCGTCTCCTTGGCGCGGATCGCGAGCAGATCGGACGCGTTCGCCTCGGGATCGGCGGGAACGATGGCGGGGGCTTCGAACTGGGTCACGGCAGCTCCTTCGGTACCGGATTGACGGGTGACACCCCGAGTCTAGGTCATGGCATCCAGTCGCAGAAAACCTGAAACTCGGTCGCGAGGGCGGCGGCGAGGCTAGACTTCTGCACGATGTTCTACTGGCTGATGAAGTACGTCGCGATCGGGCCGCTGGTCAAGGCGATCTTCCGACCCTGGATCGTGGGGCGCGACAACGTCCCCGCGTCGGGTGCTGCCATCCTCGCGAGCAACCACCTCTCGTTCGCCGACTCGATCTTCCTGCCGCTGCTGCTGGACCGGCCGATGTCCTTCCTGGCCAAGAGCGACTACTTCACCGGCCGTGGCCTCAAGGGCTGGGCCACCAAGGTGTTCATGAAGGGCACCGGCCAGATCCCCATCGACCGCTCCGGCGGCAAGGCGTCCGAGGCATCCCTCAACACGGGCCTGCAGATCCTGGGTCGGGGCGACCTGCTCGGCATCTACCCCGAGGGCACCCGCAGCCCCGACGGCAAGCTGTACCGCGGTCGCACGGGCCTGGCTCGCATGGCGCTGGAGGCGAAGGTCCCGGTGATCCCCGTCGTCATGGTCGACACCGACGTCATCATGCCGATCGGGCAGAGCATCCCGAACGTCGGACGCGTGGGCGTGCTGATCGGGGAGCCGCTGGACTTCTCCCGCTATGCGGGCATGGAGAACGACCGCTACATCCTCCGTGCCGTCACCGACGAGATCATGATCGCGCTGCAGCGCCTGGGCGCGCAGGAGTACGACGACGTGTACGCCTCCACCGTGAAGGACCGGCTGCCGCAGAAGGCCCGACGCCGCTGAGTCGCGGCCCCGTCACAGCGCGGGGAGCGCCCTCGGGCGGACACTAAGCTGGGTGGATGCTTCCCTCGCACCCTGAACTCGACGCGTGGCGGTCCCTCCCGATCAAGCAGCAGCCGCAGTGGCCCGACGCCGAGCGGGTGGCGGAGGTCTCCTCCCAGATCGCGACCCTGCCGCCGCTGGTCTTCGCCGGCGAGGTCGACAACCTCCGCACCAGGCTGGCCAGAGCGGCCTCGGGCAACGCGTTCCTGCTGCAGGGCGGCGACTGCGCCGAGACCTTCGCCGGTGCGACGGCCGATCAGATCCGCAACCGCATCAAGACCGTGCTGCAGATGGCCGTCGTGCTCACCTACGGCGCCTCGATGCCGGTGGTGAAGATGGGACGGATGGCCGGCCAGTTCGCCAAGCCCCGCTCCAGCGACACCGAGACCCGTGGCGACGTCACGCTGCCGGCCTACCGTGGCGACATCGTCAACGGCTACGACTTCACGGAGAAGTCCCGTCAGCCGGATCCCGGACGCCTGCTGCAGGGCTACCACATGGCCTCGTCCACGCTGAACCTCATCCGGGCGTTCACGCAGGGCGGTTTCGCCGACCTGCGTGAGGTGCACTCCTGGAACAAGGGCTTCGCGCAGAACCCGGCCAACCAGCGATACGAGCGGATGGCAGCCGAGATCGACCGGGCCATCAAGTTCATGGAGGCCGCCGGCGCCGACTTCGACGAGCTCAAGCGCGTCGAGTTCTTCACCGGGCACGAGGGCCTGCTGATGGACTACGAGCGCCCCATGACGCGCATCGACTCCCGCACCGGCACGCCGTACAACACCTCGGCGCACTTCCTGTGGATCGGGGAGCGCACCCGCGACCTCGACGACGCGCACGTCGACTACTTCTCGCACATCCGCAATCCCATCGGGGTCAAGCTCGGCCCCACCACCTCGCCCGACACCGCCCTCGCGCTCATCGACAAGCTCGACCCGAATCGCGAGCCCGGTCGTCTCACCTTCATCACCCGGATGGGTGCGGGGAAGATCCGCGACGCTCTGCCGCCCCTGCTGCAGGCCGTGAAGGACTCGGGCGCCACCCCGCTGTGGGTGACCGACCCCATGCACGGCAACGGCATCACGACGTCGACCGGCTACAAGACCCGCCGCTTCGACGACGTGGTCGACGAGGTGCGCGGCTTCTTCGAGGCGCACCGCGCCGTGGGCACCTTCCCCGGCGGCATCCACGTCGAGCTCACCGGCGACGACGTCACCGAGTGCCTGGGCGGTTCGGAGCACATCGACGAGGCGTCCCTCGCAACACGCTACGAGAGCCTGTGCGACCCGCGACTGAACCACATGCAGAGCCTGGAGCTGGCGTTCCTCGTGGCCGAGGAGCTCGAGAAGCGCTGACCTCCGGCGGGTGGCTCCGCGGATGCCGATCGTCGCCACGACCGGCGGTCAGCATCCGCGGGGCGGTCAGCCCTGCAGCTTGAGGGTGAGCTTGACCGTGCCGCCCTTGGGCAGCGTTCCGTCCCCGGGCTTCTGCTCGACGACCGTTGCGAGGTCGCCGAAACCGGGAAGATCGCCCCAGCCCTGGTAGGACGCCTTCAGTCCGACGCTCTCGAGCTTGGCCTTCGCCTTGGAGAGCGTCATACCGACGACGTTCGGCACGGTGATGGGCTGCGGGCCCTTGGAGACCGTCAGCGTCACGGTGTCGCCGGGGCGCCAGCTGCCGCCGCCCTGGCGCTCCGCGCTCTGCGCGATCACCGAACCCTTGGCGACGGTGTCACTCCAGTCCTGTCGCGTCTCCGGGTTCACCTTCAGCCGGGCGGATTCCAGGATCTGCTTCGCCTCGTCGAGCGGCTTGCCGACGACGCCCGGGACCGGGCCGAGGGAGACCTGGATCTGCGCTTTGTCGCCCTCGAAGACGTCGCAGCCGTCACCGCAGGCGTAGGGCTCGCCACCGGCGCGCGGGGTGATCCGCACGTTCAGCACGAGGTTCGGGCCGAGCTTGTCGAAGTACTCCTCGACGTTCTTGTCGACCTTGAGGTTGTTGGCGTCGAGCTTCTGCCGCGCGGCGGACTCGGTCAGGCCGGCCAGTGCACCGATGGTGTGCTTGGCGGGGCCCGACGACACGATGAGCGTGACCGTGCTCTCCTTCTCGACGCGCTCGCCCGCCCCGGGGTCGGAGTCGATCACGTCGCCGGCGGGCACGTTCAGATCGGACTTCGTGGTCGTCGTCGACTTCAGGTTCTCGGCGGCCATGGCCTTCTCGGCATCAGCCAGCGGCATCCCTGCGACCGTCGGGACGGCGATCAGCGAGCCAGGTCCCGAGCCGAACCACCAGCCGACGCCTCCCGCGGCGACGGCGAGCAGCAGCACCAGTGAGAGCAGCAGCGCGCCCCGGGCGCGCCGACGTGCCGTGCGCTGCCGCAGGCGCGCACCGTTGTCTACGGACTCCGCGGCCACGGGAGCGGTGGGGTCGGAGATGACCGCCGTGCCCATCGGGAGGATCTTGGTGACCGCTCCGGAATCGTGACCGGACGACGGTGCGACCGTCGCCGTCGGCACGGGCGTCACACCGAGCTCGCGCTCGATCTCGCGGAGGCGATCGAGCATCTCCTGCGCGTTCAGTGGCCGTTCGTCGGGAGACTTGTCGGTCGCCCAGAGCACGAGCTCATCGAGCTGCTCCGGCACGCCGGGGTTGCGGACGCTGGGGCGCGGCACCTGCTCGGTGGCGTGCTGGAACGCGATCTGCATGGGCTGCTCGCCCTTGTACGGCTGCTCGCCGACGAGCATCTCGTACAGCATGATGCCCAGCGCGTAGATGTCGCTGCGGGCATCCGCCGTCCCACGGGTGACGAGTTCGGGCGCCAGGTACGCGATCGTGCCCAGCAGCTGCGCTCCGGTGGCGGTGTTCGCGGTGGTGGCGCGGGCGAGACCGAAGTCCCCGATCTTGATGCGGCCGTCCTCCGCGAGCAGCACGTTCTCGGGCTTGACGTCGCGGTGCACGATCCCCGCGCGGTGCGCCGCGGCGAGGCCGGCGAGGATCGCGTCCATGATCGTGATCGTCTGGGCCACCGTCAGCCGCTTCTGCTCGCGCATCAGTTCGCGCAGGGTGATGCCGGGCAGATACTCCATCACAAGGTAGGCGAGGTCGCCGTCCTGACCCTGGTCGAACACGTTCACGACGTGCGGATCAGCCAACCGTGCGGCCGATCGGGCCTCCTGGATGAACCTGCTCTGGAAGGCGGAGTCGTCGCTGAGGTGGGCGTGCATCACCTTCAGGGCGATGCGTCGTTCGAGGCGCATGTCGGTGGCGACGTAGACCGTCGCCATGCCGCCGCGTGCGATGCGTGCCCGCACGCGGTACCGGCCGTCGACAAGCCGCCCGATGAGGGGGTCGGCCTGCGCAGTGTTCACAGCACGAGTCTATGAAGAACAGGCTGTGAGCCCGGGCAACGGCGCACCTGTGACAGGTTTCGATCCGGTGACGACTGGCGCGTCACCGCAGGGTCGCGACCCACTTGTGGGCCTGCTGCTCCCAGAGCCCGTAGCGATCCGGGTAGGCCGAGACCTGCACGGACTGCGCTGCGGCGGTGAACGACTTGCCCTGCCAGCCGGAGATGTCGAGCAGCCCCTTGCTGGCGATGCCGTTCGGGTCGCCCGCACCGCCGTAGAACACGCGGATGCTGCGATCGGCGTTCATGATCTGCTCGGGGGTTCCCCAGCCCTGACTGGGACGCTGCTGGAAGAGGCCGAGGGAGTCGCGGTCGCCGTGGTCCAGATTGCGCATGGTGGACTCGACCATCGCGGTCGCCAGAGCGATGGCGATTCCGCGGTCGGGCACGCCCAGCTGGCGGCCGATCCGGATGATGCGCACGGCGTTGGCACGCTGCGCAGTGTCGAGGCTCGCGAAGCGCTGGGCGGGGGCCGGGGGAGCGAGGCGCAGAGTCTGGCCGGGATAGATGATGCTGCCGGTACCGAGCCCGTTGGCCTGCAGGAGCGCGGAGACCGTGGTGCCGTACTTCTTCGCGATGCCGAAGAGCGTGTCGCCCCGTGCCACCGTGTGAGCGGCCGGCGCCACGGATGCCGGAGCCGTGGACGTCGATGCCGCGGCGGGCGCAGTGGTGGCAGCAGGGGTCGCCGACGCGCCGACCTTGAGCTTCTGCCCGGGGAAGATCGCCGCGGACCGGCCCAGCCCGTTCGCGGCGATGATGTTCGCGACGGTGGTGCCGTACTTGCGCGCGATCGCGTACACCGTGTCGCCGCGCACCACGGTGTGCACGGCACCGGTCGCCGCGGCGGGTGCGGCAGCGGGCTTGGGCGAGGGGGCTGCGTGCACCGTGCCCGGAGCGAGGCGCAGAGTCTGGCCGGGGTAGATCACGGAACGCCAGCCCAGGCCGTTCCAGGCGAGGACGTCTGCTGGACGCAGGCCGTTGCGGATCGCGATGCTGGAGACCGTGTCGCCGGGGCGGACGACATAAGAGGTCGGGCGGGCGGCCGCGTGCACGGCCGCCGTCACGGGACGCGGGGAGACCGACGGGAGCACTCCTGCCGGGACCGGAGTGCTGCGCACGGGTTCGGCGGCGTCGGCGGGTGCGGCCGTGAGCACGGCGGCGAGTGCTCCGATGACCGCCGCGGGTGCGCCGAATCGGATTGCGCCGGTGCGAGTCGAAAGATTATGCATGCGATTCCCCCTGGTGATTCTGAAGACACGCTGACACGTATGTAAAGAGTTGTCAACAGAAGTGGCTGCTGTGACTGGAGTGAATCGAGTTCCCGATGATGTCGGAAGGGAAGCGGGATGAGATAGTGGAGACGTGTCTGAGAACGCCGCTGAAACCACCGACTGGCTGACCATTCCCGACCTGGCCGAGGTGCTCGACGAGACGCCTGGTCGAGTGCGCCGACTGCTCGACGAGCGCTACCTGATCGGCTCGCGCCGCAACGGCGCGTTCGCCGTGCCGGCGGTCTTCATCGTCGACCGTCGCCCGCTCACGTCGCTTCGTGGCACGGTGATCGCCCTGCAGGATGCCGGATTCAGCGACGACGAGGCCATCGACTGGCTGCTCGCCGAGGAGGACACGCTCGGGCGCACCCCGATCGCGGCTCTGCTCGACGGGCACAAGAGCGAGGTGCGGCGCATCGCGCGCACGCTCGCCTGAGCGTTCCCTCCGCCGCGCGGGCGCCGGCTGAGGGCCGGCACCGGTCCGGTCTCACGCAGAGCGCGCGATCGCGGCATCCGCCAGTGCGCGCAGACCGTCGGCCGCGTCGTCCTCGATGTCCGCCGCCGCCAGGGCCCGCTCGGCATCCGAGGTGAAGCCGGCGATCATCTCTTCGATCCGCGCCACCGCGCCGGTCTTCTCGATGAGGCCCTGCAGCGCGGCGACCTCGTCGGGGGAGAGGGTCTGGTCGCCGAGGGCGTCATCCAGTGCACCGCGGTCCGCGGCGGACATCCTCTCGCGGGCGACGGCGATCAGCGCGGTGCGCTTGCCCTCACGCAGGTCGTCGCCGGCAGGCTTGCCCGTGAGGCGCGGATCACCGAAGACGCCGAGCATGTCGTCGCGCAGCTGGAAGGCCATCCCGATCGGATGCCCGAAGGCGCGCAGCGACGCCAGCAGCGGCTCGTCGGCGCCCGCCAGCGTTGCGCCGAGCAGGAGCGGCTCGGTCACGCTGTATCGCGCGGACTTCAGCGAGGCCACGCGCAGGGCGCGCTCCAGCAGCGCCTCCGGCTCGCTCACGCTCCATGCGGACTCCTCGGTGATGTCGAGCATCTGCCCGACCGTCACATCACGGCGCATGCGCGCGTACTCGGCCCTCGTCGCCGTGGCGTGCGGATGCCCCTGCAGAGCCTCCTCGAGCAGATCATCGCTCCAGGCCACCAATAGATCGCCCAGCAGCACCGCCGACGAGCGCCCGAACGCCTCGGCGTCGCCCGCCCACCCGGCGGCGCGGTGAGCGGCCTCGAGCTCGCGGTGGGACGCCGGGCGTCCGCGTCGGGTGTCGGAATTGTCGATCAGGTCGTCGTGCACGAGCGCCGCGGACTGGAAGATCTCCAGCGCCGCGCAGAGGCCCCACAGTGGGTCGGCATCGGTGTGCGGCGCAGGAGCGGCCGCCTGCCAGCCTGCGTGGCAGAAGCGCGCGCGCAGGCGCTTCCCGCCGAGCAGAGTCGTGCGCGCCGCGTCCAGGAAGAGGGCGGCATCCGGGCCGTAGTCGACCGCGTCGGCCTGCATTCGGATGAGAAAGCTCTCAAGGCGTGCGGCGACGGCGTCCGAGACGAAGGTGGAGGGCACGATTCCCAGCCTAGATGCAGGAATTCGACGGCGCCTGGCTAGCTGCTCGCTCTCCGAGGCGAGTAGAGTGGATAGAACGAACCAAGGGGGTCGGAGATGCCTCTTTCCGAACAAGAGCAGCGCATGCTCGACGAGATGGAACGCCATCTCCTTCAGCACGATGCCGATGTCGTCACGGCGCCGTCCGGTGACCGTGCACTCAGCTACCGCAACCTGATCTACGGTGCGCTCCTGCTGCTGGTGGGCGTGGGTGGTCTGATCGCCGCCGTCGTCGCGAGCGGGCGCATCGGAGCCGTCGGCAGCATCATCATCGGCGTGGTCGCGTTCCTCGCGATGCTGGGTGGAGCGATCCTCGCCTTCACGCCCGTCCGACGTCCGCTCGACGGGTCCCGCCCGGACGGCGCCCCGCGCGCGCAGCGGTCACGCGACTCCTCGTTCATGGATCGGATGAACGATCGCTGGGACAGGCGACAGGACGAGCGCTGATCGGATCCTCAGTGACGATCTGACCCTCAGACGAAGCCCGGATGCAGAGCATCCGGGCTTTTTCATGTCCTGACGCGCCGCATTCTCTCTTTTCCCTCCACCAGCCCTCCACCGTCCTCCACCCCCGTGATCCCGCGAGATCACGGGGGTTTCTGCGTTCCGGATCGGCGGAAGGCTGGGAATGAGCCCAGATCGTCGTAGGAAAGTGGAGGGAAGTGGAGTAAAGTGGTGCGCACCTCGAGTTGGCCGGACGCAGAGGGGGTGATTTGGCCGATGCTGCTGGGGACGCACACTCCGAAGCTCGATGACAAGGGCCGTGTGATCCTTCCTGCGAAGTTCCGTGAGGACCTCGCCGGCGGCATCGTCGTGACCCGAGGTCAGGAGCACTGCCTGTACGTCTTCAGCACCGCCGAGTTCGAGGCGCAGCACGAGAAGATCCGTCAGGCCCCGCTCACCGACAAGCAGGCCCGCAGCTTCCTGCGCATGTTCCTCTCGGGGGCCAGCCAGGAGATGCCCGACAGCCAGAACCGCATCACCATCCCCGGCCATCTGCGTCAGTACGCCGGACTGGAGAAGGAACTGGTCGTCACCGGAGTCGGCGCCCACGCCGAGATCTGGGACGCGTCCGCCTGGAACGCGTACCTGGAGAGCAATGAAGAGTCCTACTCAGATCTGGAACAGGAGGTGATTCCCGGATTGTTCTGACCACGGCTGTGATGCCTCGCCGCTCTGCCCCGACACACTTCCCCGGTGCCGGGTCGAGCGGAGAGGCATCAGAGCCGGAGGTCACGGGATAGAAGACGATGAGCCTCCGCGACATCCACACCCCAGTGCTCCTCGAGCGCTGCATCGAGCTGCTCGCCCCGGCGCTGGCGCACGACGGCGCCGTGCTGGTGGACGCCACTCTCGGCATGGGAGGGCACTCCGAGGCCTTCCTGGAGCGCTTCCCGCACATCCGCCTGATCGGCCTGGACCGCGACACTGACGCGCTGCGCATCGCAGGGGAGCGGCTGGCGCCTTTCGGCGACCGCGTCACCCTCGTGCACAGCGTGTACGACGAGATCGGCCTGCACGCGCAGGGCGCATCGGCGATCCTGTTCGACCTGGGCGTGTCCTCGCTGCAGCTCGACGAAGCCGAGCGCGGCTTCGCGTACTCCAAGGACGCGCCGCTGGACATGCGGATGGACCAGACCAAGGGCCGCACGGCCGCGACCATCCTGGCCGAGTACAGCGAGGGGCAGCTGCGCCGCATCTTCGAGCGCTACGGCGAGGAGAAGCTCGCGGGACGGTACGCCCGGTTCATCGTGGCGGCCCGCGCCGAGAAGCCGCTCACCCGTTCCGGCGAACTGGTCGATCTGCTGGTCGCCGCGACGCCCGCGGCGGCGCAGCGTGCCGGCCACCCCGCCAAGCGCGTCTTCCAGGCGCTGCGGATCGAGGTCAACTCCGAGCTGAGCGTGCTGGCCGACGCCATCCCGTCGGCGATGGACGCCCTGAACGTCGGCGGTCGCATCGCCATCATGGCCTACCAGTCCCTTGAGGACCGGCTCGTCAAGCAGGCGTTCGCCGCCGCATCCGCGTCGACCGCGCCCGCAGGGCTCCCCGTCGAGCTGCCCGAGCACGCCCCCCGCTTCCGCATCCTGACCAAGGGCGCCGAGCTCGCGGGCGAGGAGGAGCGCGCCCGCAACCCGCGTGCCATCCCGGTGCGACTGCGCGCCGCCGAGAAGCTCAGGGAGTCGGCATGAGCCTGTTGAACGTCCGCGTCCAGCCGCGCACCGAAACGCGCCCCGCACCCGCACGCCGGCTGCGGGCGGTCACCGCGCCCGCCGGGCTGCGCCGCCCGAAGCTCGCGTACGCGGCCCTCGCCGTCGGCGGGGCGCTGGCGATCGGCGCCGCGCAGATGATCGTCTCGCTCGCCTCGACTCAGGATGCCTTCGCGCTGGCGAAGCTGAACAACCAGCAGCACGAACTGAGTCTGCAGAAGCAGGCGCTGGGCGACGAGCTGGTGGCGCTGAACTCGCCGCAGGCGCTCGCGACCAGGGCGGATGCCATGGGTCTCGTCGTCGCGGGAGCCGCGTCGTACCTCCGGCTCAGCGACGGCGCCGTGCTCGGCGCCGGGGACGCCGCCTCCTGGGTCTCGACGGTCACGCCGAACGGCCCCACCAAGGTCGGCAACGCCCTGCTCGCGCCGCCCCCCGCAGCATCCACCGAGACGCCGGCGGACGGCGCCGGCGCTGAAGGCAGCACGGCCGACGGTGTGCCGCCGGACGGTGCCGCCGCGGCCGATTCGACCGCGCAGGATGCCGCGACCCAGTCCGATCTGCCTCCCGCCATCACCGACGGCCTGCCCTCGCCGACCACCCGCTAGTCCCAGGATGGAGACCGCCGCATGACGACTCGAGCAACACGCGGAACGCGACGGCGCACGGTCGTCGCACTCGCCGTCATCCTGGCCGTGCTCTCGGCCTTCGTCTTCCGGCTCATCGACATCCAGGTCGTGCACGCCGACGACAACGTCGCCGCCTCGCTGAGCAAACTGGGCGGCTCGAGCCCCGTGCCCGGCGCCCGCGGCGACATCGTCGACGAGGACGGCACGGTGCTGGCCTCGGACGCGTTCGTGTACGACGCGCAGCTGGATCCCAAGCTCATCGACGAGTACGAGAAGCAGACCGATCCCAAGAAGAAGCCGAAGATGCCGTGGGCGGAGGCCAGCGAGAAGATCGCCGCGATCGTCGGGATGACCGGCGATGACGTGCGCAAGCTCGTCTCGGACGCCCTCGCGAAGGACCCGAACAGCCAGTACGCCAAGCTGAAGAACGGGCTGTCGACCGAGAAGTACCTCGCGCTGCGGGACCTGGGGCTGGCCTACATCGCCAACAAGGCGCGCGCCATCCGGGTGTACCCGAACGGTGCGGTCGCCGGGAACATCGTCGGCTTCCTCAACGGCGAAGGCAAGGCCCAGTACGGCATCGAGCGGATGGATCAGCAGTGCCTGGCCGCCACGAACGGCTCGATCAGCTATAAGAGGGGCCAGGGCGGCGTGCGCATCCCCGGCAGCGAGCGGATCGTCGGAGCCGTGGACGGCGGAACGGTGAAGCTGACGATCGACAGCGACCTGAACTGGTACCTGCAGCAGATGATCGCTGAGCAGGCGCAGCGACTGGGCGCCAAGGCAGCGACGGCGACGGTCGTCGAGGTGAAGACCGGCAAGATCCGGGCAGCCGCGGAATACCCCTCCGTCGACCCCAACAACGTCAACACGGTGGCCCCGGAGTACTGGCGCTCGCACATCTTCTCGGACGCGTATGAGCCCGGGTCGACGTTCAAGGCGATCACGGCCGCGACCGTGATCGATCAGGGCAAGGCGACGCCGCTGTCGACGATGACCGTTCGCTCGCGGGAGAAGTTCCCCAACGGCACGGTCATCAATGACGCCTTCCCGCACCCGGTGTACAACTACACGCTCGCGGGTGCGCTGATCGACTCCTCGAACGTCGGTCTCTCCAAGTTCGGCACGACAGTCGACCAGACCACGCGTGCCGACTACCTGAAGCGCTTCGGAGTGAGTCAGAAGACGGCGATCGGCTTCCCTGCCGAGCAGTCGGGATCCCTGCCCCGGGGCCGGGACGGGAAGGTCCTCGACCCAGCGAAGTGGGACGGCGCGACCAAATACACCACCACGTTCGGGCAGGCGTTCACTGTGACTCCGGCGCAGATCGCCGGCGCCTATCAGGCGATTGCGAACGACGGGAAGAAGATCGACCTGTCGCTGGTGGAGTCCTGCACCGACGCCGACGGCACGGTGCACGAGGCCACCGCACCGCAGAGCGAGCAGATCATCAAGCCCGAGACCGCGGCCGCGGTCCGGCAGATGCTCGAGAACGTGGCCGTGCAGGGCGGCAACGCCAAGACGACCAAGGTCGACGGATATCGCATCGGGCTCAAGACCGGTACCGCGCAGAAGACCGACGGGCACGGGAAGTACAAGAACGGCGTCTTCTTCACCAGCATGGTGGGTATCGCGCCGATCGAGGACCCGCAGTACGTCGTCGTGGTCACTCTGGACGAGCCGACTAAGATGAGGAGTTCCGCCGCGAACGCCGCGGCGTTCCAGCAGGCGATGACCCAGGTGCTCAAGACCTACCACGTCCCGCCCTCGTCGGAGCCGATGGGCCCGCTGCTTCCCAAATTCAACTGAACGGCGTTCTGCCGTGCATGGAGATGCCACATGATCGCTCTCTCACTCGCTGAGATCGCGGGGATCCTGGGCGGTGAGCTGCGCCTCACCGGTGCGGACACCGCTGCGACCGTCGTCGATGGCAGCGTCGACACGGATTCCCGGGAGATGACCGCAGGGTCGATCTTCGTCGCCAAGCCCGGAGAGACCACAGACGGACACCGCTTCGTCGGCGCCGCGGCCGAGGCGGGCGCCGTGCTCGCCATCGTGGAGCACCCGGTCGACGTCGAGGTGTCGCAGATCGTCGTGGCGGACGCCGTGCAGGCGCTGGCCGATCTCGCCAAGGCAGTCGTCGCGCGCGTGCGCGACGCAGGCTCCCTCCGGATCGTCGGCATCACCGGATCCAACGGCAAGACGACGACCAAGAATCTCCTCGCCCGCATCCTGCAGGACGAGGGCGAGACCGTCGCCCCCATCCGCTCCTACAACAATGAGGTCGGCGCACCGTTGACCATGCTGCGTGTCACCGACACCACCCGCTTCCTCATCAGCGAGTTCGGCGCGGCCGGTGCGGGCAGCATCGCGCGCCTGGCGGGGCTCGTCGAGCCGGACGTCGCGGTCGTCCTCATGGTGGGACTCGCCCACGCCGGGGGATTCGGCGGCATCGAGGCCACCGCGCGGGCGAAGTCCGAGCTCGTCCTCTCTGCGCGCGCGGGCGGAACGGCAGTGCTGAACATCGACGACCCGCGGGTCTGGGCCATGCGCGACATCGCCGACGAGCGCGGCATGACGACCGTCGCCTTCGGCCAGGCTCCGGACGCCGATGTGCGCGCGGAAGACATCGCGGTCTCGGCCGATGGCACCTCCTGCACCGTCATCCGCGGCGACGAGCGCCTGTCGCTGCACCTTCAGGTGCTCGGTGCGCATCACGTCTCCAACGCCCTCGCCGCCATCGCGGCGGCGGGCGTGCTCGGCGTTCCCGCGGCCACGGCGATCGCCCGTCTCGAGACCGTCGAGGTGGCGGAGCGCTGGCGCATGCAGCCGATGGGCAACGAGCGCGTGCGCATCATCAACGACGCGTACAACGCCAGCCCCGACTCCATGGCGGCCGCCCTGCGCACGCTCGCGCAGATCACCGGCCCCGACGAGCGCACGGTCGCCGTCCTCGGCGCCATGAGCGAGCTCGGCGAGTCCGCAGGGGAGGAGCACGACCGGATCGGGCTGCTGGCCGTGAGGCTGAACATCCAGCGCATCGTCGTCGTCGGTGCCGAGGCCCGCCGTCTCTACCTCGCCGCGGTCGGCGAGGGGTCCTGGGACAGCGAGGCGGTGCACCTCCCCGATCAGGAGGCCGCCTTCGAGTATCTGAAGAACGAGCTGCGCGACGGCGATCGCGTGCTCGTGAAATCGTCGAACTCCGTCGGGCTCCGGCATCTCGGCGATCGTCTGGGAGAATTGTTCTCGTGAGGTCCTTGCTTATGGCGACGGCGATTTCGCTCGCCTTCTCGCTCTTCCTGACTCCGGTGTTCCTGAAAGTGTTCCGCAGGATCGGCTGGGGGCAGGTCATCCGCACCCCGGAGGACATCGCCAACCCCAGCCACCAAGCCAAGCGGGGCACGCCGACGATGGGCGGCGTGATCTTCATCCTCGGCACCATCGTCGGCTACTTCGCCGGAACCTTCTTCGGTGGCATGACCCCCGGGCTGTCTGCGATCCTCGTGCTGTGGCTGATGGTCGGCTTCGGCGTGGTCGGCTTCATCGACGACTACATGAAGGTCCGCAGTCAGCGCAGCCTGGGGCTGTCCGGCTGGCGCAAGATCATCGGCCAACTGGCGGTCCTCATCCCGTTCGGTGTGGTGGCGCTGAACTTCCCGAACTCCTTCGGCCAGTACCCGGCCAGCGGGTCGATCTCGCTGTTCCGGGACATCGCCTGGCTCAACCTCTTCGCTTTCGGCCTCGTGCTGGGCTGGATCCTGTACCTCATCTGGATCTCCGTGATCGGCGTCGCCACCTCCAACAGCGTCAACCTCACCGACGGTCTGGACGGCCTGGCCGCCGGCTCCGGCATCTTCGTCGTCGGCTCCTACGGCCTCATCGCGTTCTGGCAGTTCAAGCAGTCCTGCGTGGGCGAAGGGGCGAACACCGTCGGATGCTATGAGGTGCGCGAGCCTCTGAACCTGGCGATCGTGGCGGCGGCGTTCGCCGGCGGTCTGATCGGATTCCTGTGGTGGAACGCGCCCAAGGCCAAGGTCTTCATGGGTGACGTCGGCTCGATGGCGATCGGCGGCGTCGTCGCCGCGATGGCGATCCTCACCCGCACCGAGCTGCTTCTGTTCGTGATCGCCGGTATCTTCGTGCTGTCCTCCGGCTCGGTCATCCTGCAGCGGGCGTACTTCAAGCTCACCCGTGGCAAGCGACTGTTCCTGATGAGCCCGTTCCATCACCACCTGGAGATGCGCGGCTGGGCCGAGGTCACGATCGTCGTACGGCTGTGGATCATCGCCGGCCTGCTGGCTGCGACCGCGGTCGGACTGTTCTACGTCAACTGGTTCGCCCAGGCCTCGAACGGCTGACGGCGATGGCATCCGAACGTCTCGAGGGCCTGACCAGCTGGCACTCCGACTGGACCGGCCTGCGCGTCGCCGTGCTCGGCCTGTCGGTCACCGGCTTCTCGGCCGCTGACACGCTCACCGAGCTCGGCGCCGAGGTGCTCGTGCTCTCCGAGGGCGCGTCCGAGGAGTACGCGCGCCTGGTGCCCGTGATCGGCGCCCGGCTCGAACTGGGCCCGCTCTCCGAGGTGCCCGTCGTGCTGAAGGACTTCGCGCCCGACGTCATCGTCGCCTCACCCGGGTTCCCGCCCTCGCATCCGGTGATCCGGTGGGCCCAGGAGAACGACACCGCCCTGTGGGGCGACGTCGAACTGGCCTGGCGGGTCCGCGACAAGGTGCTGCGCGCCGACGGCACCCCGGCCGAGTGGGTGCTGATCACCGGCACCAACGGCAAGACCACGACCACCCAGTTGACCGCGACCCTGCTCGACGCCGGCGGGCTGCGCGCGGCGCCGTGCGGCAACATCGGGGTGCCGGTGCTGGATGCCGTACGGGATCCGGGCGGTTTCGATGTTCTCGTGGTCGAGCTCTCCAGCCATCAACTCTGGTACATCGGGCAGTCGGCTCCCGCCGGTCAGCTCGTGCCGTACTCTACGACCTGCCTGAACCTCGCCGACGACCACCTGGTCTGGCACGGCAGCGCCGACGCGTACCGTGCGGCCAAGGCGTTCGTCTACCGGCATACGAAGGTCGCCTGCGTCTACAACAAGTCCGATCTCGCCACCCTGCGGATGGTCGAGGAGGCGGACGTCACCGAGGGTGCCCGCGCCATCGGCTTCGACCTGGGGACTCCGGGGCCGAGTGATCTGGGCGTCGTCGACGGGATCCTCGTCGACCGGGCCTTCCACGACGACCGCAGGCACAGCGCGCTGGAGCTCACCACGGTGGACGCGCTGCGCGCCGCGGGCCTGGCCGCACCGCATGTCGTGCAGAACATCCTCGCCGCATCCGCCCTCGCCAGGTCGCTGGGTGTGCAGCCGGCGGACATCCGCGATGCGCTGCAGAACTTCAGGATGGACGCCCACCGCATCGAGGTCGTGGCGGAGCACCACGGCATCCGCTGGGTCGACGACTCCAAGGCGACCAATCCGCATGCAGCGGCCTCCTCCCTGCGTGCCTACCCCGGAGCGATCTGGATCGTGGGCGGCGACCTCAAGGGCGTCGACCTCGGCGATCTCGTCGCGCACGCCGGCGGCACCGCAGGCGGAGCGATCGTGATCGGGGTGGACCGCGAGCCCGTCCTGGCGGCATTCCGGCGACACGCGCCGCACGTGCCGGTCCAAGAGGTCGTCCCCGCTGAGACTGGAGGGGTCATGGACCGCGTGGTGGAGATCGCGTCGGGGATGATCGATGGCGAGGGCACGGTTCTGCTGGCTCCCGCGGCGGCATCCTTCGACCAGTTCTCCAGTTACGCGGATCGGGGAGAGCGCTTCGCCACGGCGGTGCGCGAATGGATCGGACGGGGGAGCGCTGATGACTCAGACGGCTCACCCACCGCGCACTGAGAGCGCTGACAGCGCCGGCTCCGCGGGCAGGGGACTGTCCGCCCGCGTCTCGCTCGGAAGGCTGTTCGCGCCGCCCTCGACAGAGTTCGTGATGATCGCGTCGACCGCCGTGCTGCTCACCATCTTCGGGGTGGTGATGGTGCTGTCGGCGACCAGCGCGAAGCCGACCGCACCGTATGCGGACGCGCTGCGGCAGGGGATGTTCGCGGCCATCGGCATTCCGCTGATGTTCATCGTCAGTCGGCTGCCGATCGCGTTCTTCAAGAAGGTCGCCTGGCCGATGCTGATCTTCGGCGTGCTGTTCCAGCTGCTCGTCTTCGTCCCCGGCCTTGGGGTGTCGTCTTTCGGCAACAAGAACTGGATCAGGGTCGCCGGCGTGCAGCTGCAGCCCTCCGAGTTCCTCAAGCTCGCGCTGGCCGTGTGGATCGCGTTCGTGCTGATGCGCAAGCAGTCCAAACTCGGCACCTGGCATCAGGTCTTCATCCCCGTCGTACCCGTCGCTGTGCTGGCGATCGGGACGGTGCTCGCCGGAGACGATCTCGGCACTGTGATGGTGCTCGTGCTCGTCGTGCTCGGCTGCCTGTTCTTCTCCGGCGCGAAGCTGCGGCTGTTCATCATCCCGGCGATCCTCGGCCTGATCGGCGTGCTGGCCTTCGCGCTGACCAGCAGCAACCGCATGAACCGCATCCTGGCGGCATTCGACCAGTCGAAGTGCGACCCCGAGAAGGAGTGCTACCAGGCCGTGCATGGCATGTGGGGCATGGCCAACGGGGGGATCTTCGGCGTCGGGCTCGGCAATTCGCAGGAGAAGTACTGGCTGCCTGCGGCCTCGAACGACTACATCTTCGCCATCGTCGGCGAGGAGCTGGGACTGCTGGGCTGCCTGCTGGTGCTCGTGCTGTTCGGCGTCTTCGCCGTCGGCGCCTTCCACATCATCCGCCGCACGTCCGACCCTTTCGTGCGCATCGCGGCGGGCGGCATCGTGGTCTGGATCATCGGTCAGGCGCTGTTCAACATCGGCGTCGTCGTGCGCATCTTCCCCGTGATGGGCGTTCCGCTGCCCTTCATGTCGCAGGGCGGCACGTCGCTGCTCTCGGCAATGATGGCCTGCGGCATCCTGCTGGCCTTCGCGCGCACGATACCGGCGAAGCAGAAGGACGCCGTCGCGGCGACGCGGAACGCGACCGGCGCGCGCAGCGGCGCCGCGTCCCGAAAGGCCGCGGCACCCCGCGAGAGCGTCGCACCCCGAAAGGGCGCCGCATCCCGAAAGGGTAAGGTCGCCAGGTGACCACCTATCTTCTGGCCGGCGGAGGCACCGCCGGCCACGTCAATCCGCTGCTCGCCGTCGGCGACCTGCTCCGCGAGCGCGACGGCGACGACGTGCTCGTGCTGGGCACCAGGGAGGGCCTCGAGTCGCGCCTGGTGCCCGCCCGCGGGTACCGGCTGCTGATCGTCGACAAGGTGCCCTTCCCGCGTCGTCCTAACCGGGCCGCGCTGGTGTTCCCGACCAGGTTCCGCCGGGCCGTCGCGCAGGTGCGCGCGCACATCCGCACCCACGGGGTGGACGTCGTCGTCGGCTTCGGCGGGTATGCCGCAGCTCCCGCCTACGTCGCCGCGCGCCGGGAGCGGATCCCCTTCGTGGTGCACGAGGCCAACGCCAAGCCGGGGCTCGCCAACGTCCTGGGCGCGCGTCGCGCCGCGGGCGTCGGCGTCGCCTTCGAGGGCACGCCGCTCAAGCGCGGCGAGGTCGTGGGGATGCCGCTCCGCCGTGAGGTCGTCGAGCTGGACCGTGCCGCGAGCCGTGCCGAGGCCGCCGAGGAGTTCGGGCTGGACGCAGACCGTCCGGTGCTGCTGGTGTTCGGCGGGTCGCTGGGTGCGCTGCGCCTGAACGAGGCGTTCGCCGGTGCGTGGCGCGATGTGCTCGACGCCGGGTGGCAGCTGCTGCACGTCACGGGCGAGCGCAGCGACCTGGCGGATCCCGGGGTGCCGGGATACACGATGCGCCGCTACGTCGATCGCATGGACCTGGCCTTCGCCCTCGCCGATCTGATCGTGTCGCGCTCCGGCTCGGCGACCGTGAGCGAGATCAGCGCGCTCGGGCTCCCCGCGCTGTATGTGCCGTACTCGGTCGGCAACGGCGAGCAGAGGCTGAACGCGGCCTCGGCCGTCGCGGCCGGCGCGGCCGTCCTGCTCGACGACGCCACCTTCGACGCGGATGCCGTGCGCGCGCAGGTCGTGCCGCTGCTGGGCGACCCTGACCGGATCGCCCGGATGTCGGAGGCCGCACAGCGGGTCGGCACGCGCACCGGCACCGAGAACCTGGTCGAGCTCATCGATCGCGCACTCGCGGAAAAGTAGACTGGTGACGACATGATCAGACCCGACCTCACCCTCCCCATCCCCGACACGATCACCTCCGCCCACTTCATCGGGATCGGCGGATCCGGGATGAGCGGCCTCGCCCGGATGTTCCTCGACGCGGGCATCCGCGTGTCCGGCTCCGACCGCGCCGACAGCGCCAACCTGCGCGCCCTCGCCGACGCCGGTGCGACCGTGCACGTCGGTCACGACGCCGCGCACCTCGGCGATGCGGACACGGTCGTGCACACCGGTGCCATCTGGCCGGAGAACCCGGAGTTCGTCACCGCCAAGGAGCGCGGGCTGCACGTGATCCACCGCTCGCAGGCGCTGCACTGGCTGATCGGCGGCCGACGTCTGGTGTCGGTCGCGGGAGCGCACGGCAAGACCACATCCACCGGGATGCTGGTCACCGCGCTGCAGGCGCTGGGAGCAGACCCGAACTTCGTCAACGGCGGAGTGATCGAGCAGCTCGGCATCTCGAGCTCCTCGGGCGCCGACGAGCTGTTCGTGATCGAGGCCGACGAGTCCGACGGCACGTTCCTGCTCTACGACACCTCGGTCGCGCTGATCACGAACGTCGACCCGGACCATCTGGACTTCTTCGGCTCCGAGGACGCCTTCTACGACGCGTTCGTGCGCTTCGGGAACGAGGCCCGCGAGGCGGTCGTCATCTCGGCCGACGACCCCGGTGCACTGCGGGTGCACGCGGGCCTGGACCACGCGAATGTCGTCACGTTCGGCCGCGCGGCGGATGCCGACCTGCGCATCGTCGACATCGACACCTCGGGTCCGGTCTCCGCCACGCTCGTCCACGGTGACGACTCGGTGCGGATGCAGCTGGCGGTGCCGGGAGCGCACAACGCGATCAACGCCGCCGGCGCCGTCGCCGTGCTGATGACGCTCGGATACGGCCTCGCGGATGCCGCCGGGGCGATGGAGGGCTTCGCCGGCACGGTGCGCCGGCTCGAGCTGCACGGCGAGGCGCGCGGCGTGCGCGTGTACGACGACTACTCCCACCACCCGACCGAGGTGCGAGCCGCACTCGAGGCCATGCGCGGCGTCGCAGGCGCCGGCCGCCTGATCGCGATCCAGCAGCCGCACACGTACTCCCGCACGCAGCACATGTACCGGGAGTTCGCCGAGGTGCTGGAGGAGCTCGCCGACCACACGGTGATGCTCGACGTCTACGGTGCGCGCGAGGATCCGGTGCCCGGCGTGACCGGCGAGCTCGTGAGCAGCGCGTTCGCCGACCAGGCGCACGTGCACTACGTGCCCGACTGGCAGCAGGCCGCCGACTACACCGCTCAGGTCGCGCGCGACGGCGACGTGGTCGTGACGCTCGGCTGCGGCAACGTGTACCAGATCATCCCGCAGGTGCTCGACTCCCTCCGGCGCACGCCCGAGGTCTGAGGCATGCGACGCCCCGCACCGCTCCCGGCCTCCGCGAAGGAGCCCGAGAAGGACGAGACGCCCGCGCCTCGTCCTCGGCCCGCGTCTCGCCCTCAGGACAGGGCGGACGCAGACCCGGCGGATGTGCACGACGTGAGGCGCGGAGCGCACGCCGCTGCGGCCGCGGATGCCGAGCAGGCCGGCTCTTCCGCCGACACCGCGGTGATCGAGGATGCGACGCCGGATGCCGAGGAGCAGGCTGCTCCCGTGCGCAGCGGCGACGTGTGGCGCGCGGCCCGCGCGCGACGGAAGGCGCTGCGCGCGGAGATCCGCCGCTTCACCCAGCGGTCGCGTCGCAGGAGGATCGTCTGGTGGGCCTCGATCGGTGCCGTGGTCGCGCTCGTGCTCGGCAGCGTCCTCGCCGCATACAGCCCGCTGTTCGCCGTGGAGACGATCACCGTGGCCGGCGTGAGGTCCCTCGACCCGGCAGTGGTGCAGAAGGCCCTCGAGGGTGAGATCGGGTCTCCGCTCGCGCTGATCGACGACAGCGCCGTGAAGTCCGCGCTCACGGAGTTCCCGATGATCGAGTCGTACTCCCTCGAGGCGCGCCCGCCGCACGAGCTGCTGGTCCGCATCGTCGAGCGCACGCCGGTGGGAGTGGTCCGCACCGACGGCGGCTACACGCTCGTCGACGCGGCGGGGGTCGTGCTGGCCACCACCGTGGACAAGCCGGAGGGACAGCCCGTCCTGAGCATCACCGGCGGCACGGACTCCGCCGCGTTCCGCAGCGCCGGGCTCGTCATCCGCTCCCTTCCGGCCGACCTGCGGGGGCAGGTCACCGCGGTCTCCGCGTCCACCCTCGACGACGTCACGCTGACTCTCGCCGACGGCAAGACCGTGCTGTGGGGGAGCGAGGACGACTCCGTCACGAAGGCGCTGGTCCTGGTCGCGCTCATCAAGAACTCGCCCAAGGGGCGGAGCTTCGACGTGTCGGCACCCTCTGTCCCGGTCGTCCGCTGAGGGATCGCGACGACACGCCGTGTCGGTGCGGGCAGCGGCGTCGGTTGCGCTTACCGTCGATGACGAGAACGCAATACCGGGAAATAGTTTAACCCTCTTCTTGAGGTTTAAGGTTTCTCCCTCGTCAGGCTCGAATAACGGAGGCCGGCCATGAGCCAGAACCAGAACTACCTCGCCGTGATCAAGGTCGTCGGCGTCGGCGGTGGCGGCGTCAACGCCGTCAACCGCATGATCGATCTCGGGCTCCGCGGGGTCGAGTTCATCGCCGTGAACACCGACGCGCAGGCGCTGCTCATGAGCGACGCCGACGTGAAGCTCGACGTGGGCCGGGAGCTCACCCGCGGGCTGGGCGCCGGAGCGGATCCCGAGGTGGGCCGTCGCGCCGCCGAGGACCACGCGGAGGAGATCGAGCAGGCGCTGACCGGCGCCGACATGGTCTTCGTCACCGCGGGAGAGGGCGGTGGCACGGGTACAGGCGGTGCGCCCGTCGTCGCGCGGATCGCCAAGTCGATCGGAGCGCTGACCATCGGTGTCGTCACCAAGCCGTTCTCGTTCGAGGGGCGTCGCCGCCAGAGCCAGGCAGAGGCCGGCGTCGCCAAGCTCAAGGAAGAGGTCGACACCCTCATCGTGGTGCCGAACGACCGCCTCCTCGAGATCAGCGATCGCGGCATCTCCATGATCGAGGCGTTCGCCACGGCCGACCAGGTGCTCCTCGCCGGTGTGCAGGGCATCACCGACCTCATCACGACCCCCGGTCTGATCAACCTCGACTTCGCCGACGTCAAGTCGGTCATGCAGGGTGCCGGCTCCGCCCTGATGGGCATCGGATCCGCGCGCGGCGCGGATCGTGCGATCAAGGCGGCCGAGCTCGCCGTCGAGTCCCCGCTGCTGGAAGCGTCGATCGAAGGCGCCCACGGTGTGCTGCTGTCGATCCAGGGTGGGTCGAACCTCGGCATCTTCGAGATCCACGACGCCGCCGACCTCGTCAAGGAGGCCGCGCACCCCGAGGCGAACATCATCTTCGGAACCGTCATCGACGACACCCTCGGCGACGAGGTGCGCGTCACCGTCATCGCGGCCGGGTTCGACGGCGGCGAGCCGGCTCCGCGCCTGGAGCCGTTCGACGTCAAGCGCCCCGAGGCCGCTCCGCTGCCCGAGGTGCGCGTGGACGAGAAGGCCGTCGAGGACGTCGTGGTCGAGCCGGTGAAGCCGACGGTGTCCGTCTCGGCTCCCACCAGCATCGAGCCGGCGTTCCCGGACGACGGCGACCTCGACATCCCCGAGTTCCTGAAGTGACTCTCGCGGCGCGGCTCTCGGCGATCGATGACCGCATCGCCGAGGCCGCGCGGCGGGCCGGCCGTGATCCGGGCGACATCACCCGGATCGTGGTCACCAAGTTCCACCCCGCCCAGCTGGTCCGCGATCTGCGCGCCCTCGGCGTGACCGAGGTGGGCGAGAACCGCCAGCAGGAGCTCACCGCCAAGCGTGCCGACCTCGTGGACCTCGACGACGTGCGCTGGCACTTCATCGGCCAGGCGCAGACGAACAAGGCCGCCGCCATCCGGCGGGCATCCGACGTGGTCCACTCGGTCGATCGCACGCGACTGGCGGATGCGCTGCACCGCGCCGCCGACGACGACGGCGTGCTCGACGTGCTCGTGCAGGTGAACCTCACGGAGGACGCCGGGCGCGGCGGGAGCACGCTGGCGGACGCCGAGGCGCTGGCCGAGCACGTGCTCGGCCTCGAGTCGCTTCGCCTTCGCGGCGTCATGGCCGTCGCCCCGCTGGACGAGGATCCCGCATCGGCGTTCGCGCGCCTGCGTGCGGTCGCCGACCGCATCCGCGTCATCGCGCCGGAGGCGACCTGGATCTCGGCCGGCATGACCGGCGATTTCGTCCAGGCGATCGATGCAGGCGCGACACACCTGCGGATCGGCTCCGCAATCACAGGACCCCGCCCCGACCGGGGTTAACCTTTCAACCAGACCAGCCCGCATCGCTCGAACCGGAGGACACGATGGGTAACCCGCTGAAGAAGACCATGGTGTATCTCGGCCTCGCCGACGAGGAAGAGGTCTACGAGGAGGAGGCCACGCAGCCCGTGGCCCGTGCGCCGCGCGAGCGCGAACGCGAGCGCGAGGAGCACGCTCCCGCACCCGTGACGCCGCTGCGTCGCCCCACGGCTGTGCACCAGCCGGCCGCCGGCGCGGTGAACGAGATCCTCACCGTGCACCCCAAGCAGTACCGCGACGCGCAGGTCATCGCGGAGAACTTCCGCGAGGGCGTGCCGGTGATCATCAACCTCTCGCAGATGAGCGACGCCGACGCGCGGCGCCTGATCGACTTCGCGAGCGGTCTGTCGCTGGGGCTGTACGGACGCATCGAGCGCGTCACCAGCAAGGTGTTCCTGCTGTCGCCTGAGAACATCGCGGTGTCCGGCCAGGGCGGCCTCGCCCAGGCGGAGTCCGCTTCGTTCGACTCCTGATCTTGGTGACACCCCTCAGCATCATCGGCGGCATCGCCGAGCTGGTGCTGACGCTGTACATGATCGTGCTGCTGGCCCGGCTGGTGCTGGACTACATCCCGATGTTCAATCACGGCTGGCGTCCGAAAGGCGTCGGTCTGGTCCTGGCGGAGGTCGTCTTCACCCTGACGGACCCGCCCATCCGGTTCTTCCGCAGGGTCATCCCGCCCCTGCGGATCGGCACGATCGCGCTGGATTTCGGATGGACCCTGACGATGATCCTGGTGATCATCCTGCTGACCGTCGCGCGTGCCTTCTGAGGTGACCTCCGAGTCGTCCTCTCATCGCGGCGCACAGGCTGGGGGGCTATGCTTGGCTCCCAGACGCGCGCCGCGGGTACGCGTCTGAAGAACACCGCGCCGTCTTCAACGACTGGCCGAAAAGAACTCATCGAAAGAGGAGCCACCCATGGCACTTACCCCGGATGACGTCGTCCACAAGGAGTTCCAGCACGTCCGCTTCAAGGACGGCTTCGACCCCGAGGAGGTCGACGACTACCTCGACGAGATCGTCGTTGAGTGGCGCAAGACCCTCGAGGAGAACAACGAGTTGAAGGCCAAGCTCGCCGCCTTCGAGTCCGGCCAGAACACCGGCCCGGTCGCTGCCGCCCCGGTCGCCGCAGCCCCGACCGCTCCGGCTCAGGCCACCGGCGCATCCGCCACCGGAACCTCCGCAGGCATCATCGAGCTGGCACAGCGCCTGCACGACGAGCACGTCGCAGAGGGCGAGTCCAAGCGCCGCCAGCTGATCGCCGATGCCGAGGCCGAGGTCACCCGCATCCGCACCGAGGCCGAGGCCAAGCAGCGCGAGGAGTCCGCGCGCCTGGAGCGCGAGCGCAACACGCTCGAGGGACGCATCACCGAGCTGCGCGAGTTCGAGCGCGACTACCGCGGCAAGCTCCGCGCCATGATCGAGGGTCAGCTCCGCGACCTGGACCAGAAGTCGGCGTCTGACTCGACCCCTGTCTCCGCCATCGGCCTGTAGGTCGATCTTGACAGGACGTCGTCCCCTTCGTCGGTCGGCGGCCGGTGCGATCGTCGCGATTCTCGCGGCGCTCGTGCTGGCCGCCGATCAGCTTGTGAAGTACCTCACCATCCAGCACCTGCCCGCTGAGAAGGCCGTGCCGGTGCTGGGGGAGTTCCTGCAGCTGTTCTACATCCGCAACTCCGGCGCCGCCTTCTCGATCGGCGCCGGCATGACCTGGATCTTCACGATCGCGCTGGCCGTCGTCGCCGTGGTGATCGTCTGGAAGACCCTGGGCGTGCGCTCGCGGTTGTGGGCCGTGGTGCTCGGATGCCTGCTCGGCGGCGTGCTGGGCAACCTGTCCGACCGTCTCTTCCGCGAGCCCGGCTTCGCCGTGGGCCACGTGGTCGACATGATCTCGATGCCGTGGATGCTGCCCGCGATCTTCAACGTCGCGGACGTGTTCATCGTGACCGGGATGATCTCGGTGGCGCTGCTGGTGGTCGTCGGCCTCCGTCTGGACGGCACGCGCGAGCGCGATCACGCCAAGGCCGACGACGCGCCGACAGCGGACGCCGCCGCCGCGAACGAGGCGTGAGCATGCAGAGTCGCACCCTGCCCGTCCCGGACGGGCTGGAGGGGTCCCGCGTCGACGCCGCGCTGGCGAAGATGCTGGGGTTCTCGCGGACCTTCGCCGCCGAAGTCGCCGAGGCCGGAGGCGTGACCCTCGACGGCGTGCAGCTGGGCAAGTCCGATCGGCTCCGTGCCGGAGGCTGGCTCGAGGTGAGCTGGGCGCCCAAGGAGGAGCCGCGGATCGTGCCGATCGCGGTGCCGGAGCTGGGCATCGTCCACGACGATGACGACATCGTCGTGGTCGACAAGCCCACGGGCGTGGCCGCGCATCCCTCGCTCGGCTGGGAGGGGCCCACCGTCGTCGGCGCTCTCGCCGCCGCGGGGTTCCGCATCGCGACCAGCGGTGCGCCGGAGCGGCAGGGCGTCGTCCACCGGCTCGACGTGGGAACCAGCGGCCTGATGGTCGTCGCCAAGACCGAAGCCGCCTACACCGCGCTCAAGCGCGCGTTCAAGGAGCGCACGGTCGAGAAGATCTACCACGCGGTGGTGCAGGGGCATCCCGATCCGCTCGTCGGCACCATCGACGCGCCGATCGGACGGCATCCGAACCACCACTGGAAGTTCGCCGTGGTTCCGGACGGCAAGCCCTCGGTGACCCACTACGAGACACTCGAGGCCTTCCCCGGCGCTTCGCTGCTGGAGATCCACCTGGAGACCGGCCGCACGCACCAGATCCGCGTGCACATGGCTGCGCACCGGCATCCGTGCGTCGGCGACCCGCTGTACGGCGCCGATCCCACGCTGTCCGCGCGGCTCGGCCTGACCCGGCAGTGGCTGCACGCGCATCAGCTCGCGTTCGCCCACCCGGCGACGGGGGATTGGGTGCAGTTCGAGTCGCCGTACCCGGAGGACTTCCAGCACGCACTCGACGTGCTGCGCGGCGAGTAGCCGGCCTCAGATCCTGAGCTCGCCCGCGGCGGAGACCACACCGTCGATGGTGCCCAGCAGGAAGCGCACCACGTCCGCAGGGGAGGCGTCTCGCTCCACGAGCAGGCTGATCAGCGTCTCCTCCGTGAACGACACCCACGCCCGCAGGGCGATCCTCAGCGCGGGGGAGTCCGGTGCTCCGAGCTCCGTGAACGCCTCGACCAGGCGTTCGGCGTTGCGTTCGCGGGATTCGTCCACCACCCGGCGCACAGCCGAGTCCCCGCTGGCGATGCCGCGCACCAGCGAGTGGAACGTGCCCTGATGCTGCTGCACGAATTCGGCTATGCGCAGCAGGGTGTCCTCGATGCGCTCGCGCGGCGGCAGCTCGGGGCGCGGTTCGGTGGCCAGCAGCAGGCTGTCCCTGGCGGTCGCGACCACGGCGAGGTGCATGCCCTGGCGGGTGTCGAAGTAGTGGAACAGCAGAGGGCGGGAGACGCCGGCGCGCTGCGCGAGCGCCTCCATCGTCAGCTCGTCGAGCGTGTGCTCGGCGAGGAAATTGACGCCGATGGCGATCAGCTGCTCCCGGCGTTCGTCGGGCGTGAGACGGAGGCGACGCTCGGCGGACATGTCCCGATCCTATCGGCGCGTGGTATTGACTAGAAGTCAATGAGCGGTATTCTGGCTCCTGCGCCGATGTCGACGCGACCACCAGGAGGATCGATGAAGTTCCGCAGCCCGAAGAAGCTGATCTCGAAGGCCACTGCCTCGCACGCAGGCCGCATCACTCTGGCCGCCGTGCCGGTCGGCATCGTCGCCGCCGTGCTCATGGGCGGTGTCGCACAGGGTCAGGTGCCCGTGTCGTTCGCGGTGTCGGGCAGCCAGTTCCAGATCAGCGCGAGCCTGCTGGAGGGCACCGGGTTCTCGCAGTACGCGGGTGTCACGAAGGACACCGAGGGCGGGGAGCACTCGGTCGCGATCGCGAACATCAAGAGCGCGACGCTCGCCGACCTCTGCCAGTCGGTGGTCTCTGAGACCCCCCTCGGCAAGGTGGGCGTGCTCATCAAGGCGGGTGGCGGCGGCAACCCCGCCAGCGCCTCCGACCTGCAGATCGGCATGACCGGTCTGAAGGGCGACGCGTCCTTCGGCAAGATCCGCATCGGCGTGGACGCGTCGACCGTGAACACCGAGTCGAAGGGCACCGCGGGCGACTTCGCTCAGGACGCGGACTCGGTCACCATCAAGAACCTGCAGCAGACCGCATGGAGCACCCAGGCGTCCGTCTTCACCCTCACGGGCATGACGCTGGAGCTCACGGACGGATCGCAGGGATGCTTCTGAGCGACGAGCTCGCTGAGTCCTCGGAGACGGCCATGACGGATGCCCCGCACGCTCCCGCCGAATCGGGATTCCGTCACTGGCGGCGCCAGCGCCCCCTGATCGGCGGGGTGCTGCTGGTCGTGTCCGGCATCGAGATGTTCTTCTCCGGCCAGCTGGACTTCGGCGAGCTGCACATCCAGTTGGGCATCGAGGGGCTGCAGGCCACGATCATCCCCATCCTGCTGGTGCTGCTCGGCGTGCTGGCGGTGCTGATGCCCGCACATCACGTCTTCTACGGCGTCATCGCCCTGGCTGTCGCGCTGTACTCGCTCGTGGGTGTGAACCTCGGCGGATTCGTCGTCGGGATGCTGCTGGGCTGCATCGGCGGCATCCTCATCGTCGCCTGGATGCCCGGCAGGCTGACGCGCCGCGAGAGGCGCGCGGCGCGCCGGGACGGGCAGGTCGAGGAGCAGGACGCATGATCCGTCGCCCCGTCCGCGCCGCCGTCGCGGCGGCCGCGCTGTGCGCGCTGGTGACCCCGCTCCTGATGGGCGCGGCGGTGCCGACGGCGGTGCGGCCGGCGCTGTGCATCCCTCTCATCTGGTGCCCGACACCTACGCCGAGCCCGACTCCCACGCCCACCCCGACGACGCCGGGGACCGGCGCTCAGCCGGGCGTCCCGCTGCCGCTACCGGGCGATTCCGGGACGCAGACACCGGATGCCGGCCAGCCGACGCAGCCCGCGCCGGACGCGAGCACGACGGTCTTCACGAAGACGCCGGCGCAGATGGCATCCAAGGGGCTGTCCTTCACCGGGCTGAAGTCGATCGGCCTGGTGACCGTCCCGACCGTCGACGGGGACCGCATCCGCGTGCTGAAGATCAGCGCGGACACGATCACGATCACCGGCTTCTCGCTCTCCGTGCGCCCGCCGGAGCACGACGGGCTGGTCACCGATGCCGACACGATGTCGCTCAAGGGCGACGTCACGGTGTACCTCGGGTCGCTGACCGCGACCGGCCAGGACGGCCAGACACTGCTCACCTTCGGGCTGGACACGCCGCCGTCGCTGGACGACGTCGAACCCGGCCTGCTGCACGTGCAGATGGGCCTGGTGGGAACGATCGCGGACTCGATCAGCTACACGAACACCGACCAGCGGATGGTCGCGAAGAAGTGAGCCGGCGGATGTCGGTGGCGTGCGCCAGACTCGCAGCATGAGTCTTCAGGTGCGCCCGGCGACGGAGTTCGACGACGTCGCCGCCGTCGTCGGCCCCAGGAATCCCGCATCCAACGTGTGCTTCTGCCTGAACTACCGGCTGGGCAGCACCGAGGCCAGGAAGCTGCGCGAACCGGATCGGTCCGCGAAGGTCAGAGAGCTCTGCCGGCAGGATCCGCCTCCGGGAGTGATCGCCTATCAGGGGGATCAGCCGGTCGGCTGGGCTGCGCTGCACCCCCGGCGCGACACGAGCTTCGCCCGCAGCCGCCTGATCCCGCACGTCGACGATCTCGACGTGTGGTCGCTGTGGTGCTTCCGCGTGCGACCGGGGCATCGCGGCCAGGGCGTGATGCACGCGCTGCTCGACGGTGCGGTGTCCTACGCGCGGGAACGCGGTGCGCCCGCGATCGAGGGCTATCCCGTCGACAACGGCGGCGATGCGGTGAACCTCACGATGGCGTACGTCGGCACGCGTGCGCTGTTCGAGAGCGCGGGCTTCGCGAAGGCCGCCGACACCGGTTCGGTGCTCGACGGCTTCCCGCGGGTGCTGATGCGGCTGGATCTCAGCGCTTGACGCGCCCGCCGCGGAAGTGCGCGGGATCGTCCTCTGCCATCGCCAGTGCGATCCTGCGCACATGCGCGTCATCGACCTCGCCCATGGCGGCGAGGTCGTAGAAGCCGACCTCGATGAGCTCGCCGTCTGCGGGATGCGGGTCGCCGGACACCCAGGTGCACCGGAACACGATGTCGGTGTAGTCCACCTGGTCGCCGTTGGCGTACGTGATCCTCGGCAGCTGATGCACCAGGGCCAGTCGATCGACCGACACGACGACCCCGGCCTCCTCCAGGCACTCCCGTGCGGCGGCATCCGCAGGTTCCTCGCCGGGCTCCACGATGCCGGCGATGCACTGCCAGGCGCCGTTGTCGGCGCGCTTGCCGAGCAGCACCTTCTCGTCGCGGAACACCACGGCAGTGGTGCCGACGAGGGGGAGCGGAGCATGTCCGATGTGCTCGCGCAGCGCCAGGACGAAGTCGGGAGTGGCCATGGGCTCAGCGTATCCGGACGGCGCGATGAAAAGATTCCGTGAACCGGAAGTCAGGACACGGGCAATGCCCATTGTGAGCACAGACAGCGAGATCATCGAGCGGTCGCTCGACGAGCCCGAGGCGTTCTCGGGCATCTTCGAACGGCACGTCAGACCGGTCGGCGGCTACATCCGCCGCCGGATCGGAGCGGATGCCGTCGACGACGCGCTGAGTGAGACGTTCCTCGTGGCGTTTCGCCGGCGTTCGTCGTTCGACAGCACAGTGGGGTCCGCCCTGCCCTGGCTGCTCGGCATCGCGACGCGTGTGGTGAAGAGGCACGGGGCCGACGAGGCCAGGCAGTGGCGCTCGTTCGAGGCGGCTGCCGGCGCCGCGCCCCTGAGCGAGGGAGGTCACGAGGCCTCCGATGAGCGGATGGACGCGGGGGCGGCGTTGCGGGCGCTCGCCCCGCGGATCGCCGCCCTGGCCCCGCGCGATCGGGATGCCCTGCTCCTGTACGCGTGGGGTGACCTGACCTACGAGCAGGTCGCGCTCGCCTTGGGCGTTCCCGTCGGAACCGTGAGGTCGCGCCTCAATCGCGTCCGTCGCAGGCTCGCACCTCCGGGTTCGCACTCCGCGACCCGATTGACCTGGATGGCGAAGGAGGCGAGCGATGTCGCTCATTGAGCAGGTGCGCAGGATCGGTGCGGATGACACCGGCATCACCGAGGAGAACGTTCGGACGGCGCGGCTCGCGCTCCTGCGCGAGACGAACCGCGCGCGAGGCGGGCGACGGACTCGGACCAACCGCCGGACGCTGTGGGCGGGTGTCGGGGCGGGCGGGCTGGTCGCCGGCGCCGCCGTGGTCGCCATGGTCGTCGGGTCCGTGCTCTCGCCGTCCGCGACACCGAGCGCGTCGGCCGCGGAGGTGCTGAACGCCGCCGCCGCCAGGACCTCGAGCGCGACAGTGCTGCACCCCGCGCCCGGACAGTACATCCGGATCTCGGAGACGTCGACGCAGACCCTCGGGTGGCACGAGGATCCGTCCGCACCGGACGGGGGCTGGTGGGAGAGCGCCGCGTCGGACACCTCGGCGAAGGTGCGGATCAGGAGCTCGCTGTACGTGCCGGCGGACCGGCGGCACGACTGGATCCAGACGTGGGGCGAGAGGTTCACGGTGCTGAGCATCAGCGGACCGGATGCCGTCACAGCGGGGAAGGTGCTCGAGAGCGAGATGCGGGATCAGAAGACCGAGGTGCTGCCCGCGGGCACATACGCCGACGCGGATGCGCCGGAGGATGCCGGCGCCGGAGTCGCGCCTCCCCGGAACGGCATGCAGTGCTTCTACGACTCCATGCCCCGCGACCCGAAGAAGCTGATCGCCTGGCTCGACGCCTTCGAACCGGCATCCGATTTCGGATGCGGCTCCCCGGATCTCGCCGACCCGGTGGGATTCAACCTCGCCCCCGCCGACCTTCGGGAGACGATGTTCCACGCGCTCGCCCTCGTCGACGGCGCGAAGATCGTGAAGGTGGAGGGCGATGTGACCACGATCTCCTTCCCGGAGGCGTCCGGATCGAGCTGGCGCGACACGATCGACGTGGACACGGCCAGGGGGCTGATCGTCGGCCGAGGCTACGGCAGCAGCGACTCCTGGAGCAGCCGCGTCGAGATGAGCATCGTCGACGAGGCGCCGTAGGCGCGGCATCCGTCCTTCGCGACCCCGGCACCGGACTCCGGTGTCGGGGTCGCCCGTAGACTCGAAGCATGGCCTCCGACTCCTTCGTGCACCTCCATGTCCACAGCGAGTACTCCATGCTGGACGGTGCGGCGAAGATCGGGGCGATGACGCAGGCCGCGGCCGAGTACGGGATGCCTGCGATCGCGGTCACCGACCATGGGAACACGTTCGCGGCGTTCGAGTTCTACAACGCCGCCAAGAACGCGGGCATCAAGCCGATCATCGGCCTCGAGGCGTACATGACGCCCGGCACGCACCGCAGCGACAAGACCCGTGTGTCGTGGGGATCGCCGGATCAGAAGAGCGACGATGTCTCCGGATCGGGCGCGTACACGCACATGACGATGTGGAGCGAGACGACACAGGGCATGCACAACCTGTTCCGCATCAGCTCGCGATCGAGCATGGAGGGCTACTACTTCAAGCCGCGCATGGACCGCGAGCTGCTGCAGACCTACGGCAAGGGGCTCATCGCCACCACCGGATGCCCGTCGGGCGAGGTGCAGACCAGACTCCGCCTCGGGCAGTACGACGCGGCTCGGGCCGCTGCGGCGGAGTTCCAGGACATCTTCGGCAAGGAGAACTTCTTCGCGGAGATCATGGACCACGGGCTCTCGATCGAGCGCCGCGTGATGACCGACCTGCTCCGGCTCGCCAAGGACCTGAACATCCCGCTGGTCGCGACCAACGACTCGCACTACACGCACCAGCACGAGGCCGATGCGCATGAGGCACTGCTGTGCGTGCAGTCCGGTTCGACCATGGACGACCCGAACCGGTTCAAGTTCGACGGCGACGGGTACTACATCAAGACCGCGCAGGAGATGCGCCAGCTGTTCCGCGACCACCCCGAGGCGTGTGACAACACGCTGCTGATCGCCGAGCGCTGCGAGGTCGAGTTCGACACCTCGGCGAACTACATGCCGAAGTTCCCGGTTCCCGACGGAGAGACCGAGGACAGCTGGCTGGTCAAGGAGGTCGAGGCGGGACTGCACTACCGATACCCGGGCGGCATCCCCGACAAGGTCCGCAAGCAGGCGGAGTACGAGCTCGGCGTCATCCTGCAGATGGGCTTCCCCGGCTACTTCCTCGTGGTCGCGGACTTCATCAACTGGGCCAAGGACAACGGCATCCGCGTCGGACCCGGCCGAGGCTCGGGAGCCGGCTCGATGGTCGCCTACGCGATGAGGATCACCGATCTCGACCCGCTCGAGCACGGCCTCATCTTCGAGCGCTTCCTCAACCCCGACCGCGTCTCGATGCCCGACTTCGACGTCGACTTCGACGACCGCCGTCGTGGCGAGGTCATCGAGTACGTGACCGAGAAGTACGGTTCCGAGCGCGTCTCGCAGATCGTCACCTACGGCACGATCAAGTCCAAGCAGGCGCTGAAGGACGCCGGCCGTGTGCTCGGCTTCCCGTTCAGCATGGGCGACCGTCTCACCAAGGCGATGCCTCCCGCCGTGATGGGCAAGGACATGCCGCTGAGCGGCATGTTCGACTCCGCGCACCCGCGCTACAAGGAGGCCAGCGAGTTCCGGGCCCTGATCGAGACCGATCCCGAGGCGAAGACGGTCTTCGATCGCGCGCTGGGCCTGGAAGGACTGAAGCGCCAGTGGGGTGTGCACGCGGCGGGCGTGATCATGTCCTCGCACCCGCTGCTCGACATCATCCCGATCATGAAGCGCGAGCAGGACGGCCAGATCGTCACGCAGTTCGACTACCCGTCGTGTGAATCGCTCGGCCTGATCAAGATGGACTTCCTGGGGCTGCGCAACCTCACGATCATCTCCGACGCGCTCGACAACATCCGCACGAACAGGGGAGAGGAGCTCGACCTCGAGCACCTCGCGCTGGAAGACCGCCCCGTGTACGACCTGCTGGCCCGCGGTGACACGCTCGGCGTGTTCCAGCTCGACAGCCCGCCGCTGCGCTCGCTCATGCGTCTGATGAAGCCCGACAACTTCGGCGACATCTCGGCATTGATCGCGCTCTACCGACCGGGCCCCATGGGTGCCAACTCGCACACCAACTATGCGCTGCGCAAGAACGGGCTGCAGGAGATCACGCCGATCCACCCGGAGCTGGAGGAACCGCTCAAGGACATCCTGCAGGAGTCCTACGGCCTGATCATCTATCAGGAGCAGGTCATGGCCATCGCGCAGAAGGTCGCCGGGTTCAGTCTCGGCCAGGCAGACATCCTGCGGCGCGCGATGGGCAAGAAGAAGAAGTCCGAGCTGGACAAGCAGTACGAGGGCTTCTCCGGCGGCATGAAGGAGCGCGGTTACGGCGAAGGCGCCATCAAGGCGCTGTGGGACATCCTGCTCCCCTTCTCGGACTACGCGTTCAACAAAGCCCACTCGGCCGCATACGGGCTCGTCTCGTACTGGACCGCGTACCTCAAGGCGCACTATCCGGCCGAGTACATGGCCGCGCTGTTGACCAGTGTCGGTGACTCGAAGGACAAGATGGCGCTGTACCTCAACGAGTGCCGCCGGATGGGCATCAAGGTGCTCCCGCCGGACGTGTCCGAGTCCATCAACTTCTTCGCCGCCGTCGGCGAGGACATCCGCTTCGGCCTGGGCGCCGTCCGCAACGTGGGCGGGAACGTCGTCGACGGGATCATCCAGGCCCGCAAGGACGAGAAGTTCACGTCCTTCCACGACTTCCTCGGCAAGGTGCCGCTGCACGTGGCGAACAAGCGCACCGTGGAATCGCTGATCAAGGCCGGTGCGTTCGACTCGATGGGGGACACCCGTCGTGCCCTGCTCGAGATCCACGAGGACGCCGTCGAGGCGGCCGTCGACCGCAAGCGCAACGAGGCACAGGGCGCGATCGGCTTCGACTTCGACAGCCTCTACGACGACATGGAGGAGGCGGCGCCCGCGAAGGTTCCGGAGCGGCCGGAGTGGACCAAGAAGGACAAGCTCGCGTTCGAGCGCGAGATGCTGGGCCTGTACGTCTCCGATCACCCGCTCGCCGGGCTCGAGATGCCGCTGGCCAAGCACGCGTCGATCTCCATCCACGACCTGCTCACGTCGGAGGATCTGCAGGACGGCGATCAGGTGACCGTCGCCGGTCTGGTCACGAGCGTGCAGCACCGCGTGGCCAAGGCCAGCGGCAACCCGTACGGCATGATCACCGTCGAGGACTTCAACGGTGAGGTGACGGTCATGTTCATGGGCAAGACCTACACCGAGTACCAGCACGTGCTGCAGCAGGATGCGATCCTCGCGGTGCGTGGACGGGTCTCGCGCCGTGACGACGGTCTGAATCTCCATGCCCAGTCGGCGTTCGCGCCCGATGTCGGCTCCTTCGACGCGGCCGGGCCGCTGTCGCTCCAGGTCGCCGAGCAACGCGCCACCGAGCGGACCATGATCGACCTCGCGGAGGTGCTCCGCCGCCACGCCGGCGAGACCGAGGTGCTCCTCCGCGTGCATCGCGGCGGATCCGCGAAGGTGTTCGAGGTCCCGATGCCGGTGACCGTCTCCGCCGACCTGTTCGGCGACCTGAAGTCGCTGCTCGGCCCGACCTGCCTGGGCTGACAGCGGTCATGCGATGACACCGCTCCCAGCTTCCCCCGGCAGGTCTGGGTAGGATCGTGACTCGCGTGGGGACGCGACCACGACGAAAGGATCGCTCGATGAGCACCGAACACATCGGCACCGGGCCCGAAGGCGTGGCCGGCGGGAGCCTCTCGGACTCCGACGGAGAGCAGCAGTGGCGCACGGACGCCCCGACCGCAGACCGGGATGCGACGGCGGACGAGGCCGCCTCCGAGGACGATGACGCGGTCTACTACGAGGAGCAGGTGGAGCCGGAGTACGGCATCCTCGGCTTCACGCTCCGCGAGCTGATCATCGTGGGCGCCTGGGTCGTGGTCTTCGTGGTGTCCTTCTTCCCGGTGTTCGGCGGCGGTGGATCGGTGTGGACCCGTGGCATCGACTGGATCCTCACGATCGGCCTGCCCACGGTCGCCGTGTTCCTGATCGCTCTTCGCCGTTTCTCGCCGGAGGGGATCCGGCGCGTGGGGTCGCTCGGCATCGACCAGTTCGCCTCCGTCGCATCCTCCGTCGCGGCCGTCGCCTGGGCCCAGCTGCTGTGGCTGCAGTCCGCGGCGAGCGTCGACTCCGGCGCGTTCCTGGTCGGCTGGGTGCCGATCGTGGCGCAGCTGGCCACGCTCGCCCTGGTCGCGGCCACCGTGGCGGCGCCCCTGATCCCGCGGCTGCGCGATGACTTCGAAGGCCGGATGGAGACGCTCGCACACCGCAACGCCAATCCTGTGCGCCCCGTGATCACACGGCCGCGTCCTGCCGCCGTCGTCGCGTCGGGCACGGATGCCGCGGAGCCGGCGGAGCCGATCATCGAGACGGATCTCGTCATCGAGGACGACGCCGATGCGACGCGCGTGATCGAGGTGCTGCCGCCCGCAGCGCCGTCCGTGACGGCGGAGCCCGCGGTCGTCCATGAGGACTCGGACGAGGTGTTCCCACCCGCCGCCGCCGGTGCCGAGCCGGCTCCCGTGGCGTATGCCGAGCCCGCGCCGGTGCCCCCGGTCGACCCGGAGGCGCGCGAGCACGACACCGCGTACACGGACCCGATCGGGGCGCTGCACGAGATCTTCGCCGCGAACGAGCCCGCAGAGGACACGACCGCCGACGACGCCGCCGACGACAGGAGTGCGGCCGGTGATCTCGCGGAGAACACGACCGCGGTGCTGCCCGTGGCGGGCGCATTCGCAGACGAACCGGTTGCCGAGACCGAGGCTCCGCTGCGGCGCACCCGCAACGAGCAGGCGAAGGCCGCAGATCACGAGACGCAGCCGTTCTGGATCCTCGCCCAGTCCGAGCGCGACGTGCTCGACGAGCACGGGCATCCGCTCTTCCGGATCGGACCCGCGGCGTGGACTCTCGTGATCGAGGACCGTGGCGGCGCCTACGTCGTTCGCCATGACGACGGCCGGATCGGATACCTCCACGACCTCGCAGACATCACGAAGGGCTGACATCGTGCGCACCATCGACCTCCGCGGGAAGAGCTTCTCTCCCGCGGAACTTCTCGCCGCCGTCCCGCGCGCCACTCAGGCGCGCGCGGAGGCTCTCGCCGCCGCCACGCAGATCGTCGAGGACGTGCGGTCCGGGGGAGAGGCGGCGCTGCGCGATCAGGCCGAGCGCTTCGATCGCGTGACGGGGCACGCCATCCGTGTTCCCGCCGAGCACCTCGCCGAGGCCCTGGCCTCCGTCGACTCCGAGGTGCGGGCCGCGCTGGAGACCGCGATCGAGCGAGTCCGCCGCGGATCGGCAGCCCAGGTTCCTGCGCCGCAGACCACCGACATCGGGCCGGGTGCGCGCATCACCCAGCGCTGGCAGCCGATCACCCGCGCCGGTGTCTACATCCCCGGCGGCAAGGCGCCTCTCGCCTCCAGCGTCGTCATGAACGTCGTGCCCGCCCAGGTCGCCGGCGTCACGAGCATCGCGCTGGCCTCGCCGCCGCAGGCGGGGCACGACGGCCGCGTGCACCCGACGATCCTGGCTGCCGCCGCGCTGCTGGAGGTCGACGAGGTCTACGCGATCGGCGGCGCCGGTGCGATCGGCGCGCTCGCCTACGGCGTCTCCGAGCTCGGTCTCGACCCCGTGGACGTCGTGACCGGCCCCGGCAACAACTACGTCGCCTCGGCCAAGCGCGCCGTCGCGGGAGTCGTCGGCACGGACTCCGAGGCGGGCGCCACGGAGATCCTCATCGTCGCGGACGAGGGCGCGGATGCCGATCTCGTCGCGGCCGACCTCATCAGCCAGGCCGAGCACGACGAGCAGGCCTCCGCCGTGCTCGTGACGGACTCCGCCGCACTCGCCGAGCGCGTCGCCGAGCGGGTCGCCGCACGTGCGGCGATCACACGCCACGCCGAGCGCGTGGCCGCGGCCCTGGGCGGACCGCAGTCCGCGATCGTCCTGGTCGACGATCGCCGCATGGCGGAGTCGTTCAGCAACGCCTACGCTCCGGAGCACCTCGAGCTGCACCTGGTCGACGCGGCCGAGGCGGCAGGCCGGTTCACCAGTGCCGGCGCCGTCTTCGTCGGGGCGCAGACGCCGGTCAGCCTCGGAGACTACATGGCCGGCAGCAACCACGTCCTGCCGACCGGGGGCCAGGCGCGGTACGCGTCGGGGCTGGGCGCCTACACCTTCCTCCGTCCGCAGCAGGTGATCGAGTACGACCACGATGCGCTCGCACGGGTCCGCTCCGGAGTCGTCGCGCTCGCGGACGCCGAGATCCTGCCCGCGCACGGCGAGGCCGTCGAGGCGCGATTCGCCGGGGCGCCCGGCGCGGAGCGCGCCGAGTAGGCTGGAACATCATGCACTGCCCCTTCTGCCGGCATCCGGATTCCCGCGTCATCGACTCGCGCACGAGCGATGACGGTCTGTCGATCCGTCGTCGGCGGCAGTGCCCGGAGTGCGGAGGCCGCTTCTCGACGACCGAGACCGCCAGCCTCGTGGTGATCAAGCGCTCCGGCGTCATGGAGGCGTTCAGCCGGGACAAGGTGATCTCCGGCGTGCGCAAGGCCTGCCAGGGCCGCCCTGTGACCGAGGCCGACCTCGCCGTTCTCGCGCAGAAGGTCGAGGAGGCCATCCGCCAGACCGGGGTGTCGCAGCTGGAGACGAACGAGATCGGCCTGTCGATCCTCGGGCCGCTGCGCGAGCTCGACGAGGTCGCCTACCTGCGATTCGCCAGCGTGTACCAGGAGTTCGACTCGCTGGAGGATTTCGAGCGCTCCATCAGCGAGCTGCGCGCCGACCACGCCAAGGCGGGGACGGACGCCGCGGACCGGTAATCTGGCAGGGATGTATCCGCTGCTCTTCCGCCACGTCCTGTCGCGCTTCGATCCGGAGTTCGCTCACCACGCCGCCATGGCGGTCATCCGCGTGCTCGGCGTCCCGCCGTTCTCCTGGGCGACCCGCGCGCTGACAGCGCCGTCGCCGGAGCAGAAGGTGCACGCGCTCGGCCTGACCTTCCCCTCGCCCTTCGGCGTGGCAGCAGGCTTCGACAAGAACGTCGTGGGCGTGCGCGGCCTGGACGCGCTGGGCTTCGGCCACATCGAGGTCGGCACGGTGACCGCGATCCCGCAGGAGGGGAACCCGAAGCCGCGGCTGTTCCGCCTCGTGCCGGACCGCGCGGTCGTCAACCGGATGGGCTTCAACAACAACGGCGCCGAGGCGGCGGAAGCGCGGCTGACGAGGCTTCGCCGTCGCGCCCCGCGTGCGGTGATCGGCGTGAACATCGGCAAGAGCCGCGTGGTCGCCGTCGAGGACGCGATCGCCGACTACGTGGCATCCGCCACACGCCTGGCACCGCTCGCCGACTACCTCGCCGTCAACGTCTCCTCTCCGAACACGCCTGGACTGCGCGGGCTGCAGGCCGTGGAGACACTCGCGCCATTGCTGCGCGCGGTCAAGGAGGCCGCGGGCTCGACGCCCCTGCTGGTGAAGATCGCGCCCGACCTGCCCGACGACGAGATCGCCGCCATCGCACGGCTCGCCGTCGACGAGGGACTCGCCGGCATCATCTCGCACAACACCACGATCTCCCGCGAAGGGCTGCGCACCGATCCGGCCGTCGTCGAGGCGGCCGGAGCCGGTGGCCTCTCCGGAGCGCCCCTGAAGGAGCGCTCGCTCGAGGTTCTCGCGGTCGTCAAGGCCGCCGTTCCCGCGGACTTCTGCGTGATCGCGGTCGGCGGCGTGGAGACGGCGGACGACGTGCAGAAGCGGCTGGACGCCGGTGCGACCCTCGTGCAGGGCTACACGGCGTTCCTGTACCGCGGTCCGTTCTGGGCGCGCCAGATCAACAGAGGCCTGCGCCGCTGAGCGGCACTCCGCTCATCGGTTCCTGAGCCCGTCGAAGGGCGCGTCAGGCGGGGTACTGACCGCGCTTGACCTGCGGCTTGGGCAGGCGCATGAAGCGCATCTGCAGGGCGCGCATCGCGGCGTACCAGCCCAGGCCCTTCTCCCGGCGCGCGGCGCCGAACTTGTCGGCCGCCTTCTTCTTCACGCGGATGCTGAGCAGCACCATGTCGCCGATGGCGAGGAGCATGTAGCCCCAGAGCGCGACCATGGCCCACAGCTGCACGTCGGCGATCGGAGTGAGGTTGAGCAGGATGACCACCAGCATGGCCGCCATCAGCCACTCGGAGATGTGCCACCCGGCGTCGACGTAATCGCGCACCCAGCGGCGCTGCGGGCCCTTGTCGCGAGCGGGGAGGTACTTGTCGTCGCCCTGTTCCATCCCGATGCGGGCCTTCTCGCGACGCGCCTGCAGGTCGGCCTTCGCAGCAGCCCTGGCCTCCTTGGTGTTCGCGACGAGGGGGCGGCGGTTGGCCGCCTCGCGCTCGGCGCGCGTCGGCGTGGCGCGGCCCTTGCCCACGGCGGGCGTCTCGGGTGCGTCGTCGTTGGCGGCGGGGGTGGCGTTGGGCACGTTCGACCTCAGTTCGGAATCGGGTTCACCTTAAGATTACTCGCATGACCTCGTCCTCATCGTCGGCTTCGCCGGCACCCGAATCCGCCGTCCTCGAGGCGGTAGCCCTCGGCATCCCCGCCGCACTCTCCGACCTCGGGAACCTCGTGCGCATCCCCGGCATCGCCTGGCCGGCCTTCGACCAGACCCAGCTGGAGCGCAGCGCGGCGGCGATCGCCGAGCTCGCACGCGAGACCGGCGTCTTCGATGAGGTGCGTGTGCTTCGCGCTCATGTCGACGACACCGAGGAGCTCGGCCAGCCCGCCGTGCTGGCCACCCGCGCCGCACGCAACGGCAAGCCCACCATCCTGCTCTACGCCCACCACGACGTGCAGCCCCCCGGAGCGGACGAGCTCTGGGAGACCCCTCCGTTCGAGCCGACCGTGCGCGACGGACGACTGTACGGGCGCGGCGCCGCCGACGACAAGGCCGGAATCATGGCGCACATCGCCTCGCTGCGCGCGGTGGCCGAGGTGCTCGGCGACGACCTGGAGCTGGGCGTCGCGCTGTTCATCGAGGGCGAGGAGGAGTACGGCTCCCGCTCCTTCGCGCGCTTCCTGCGTGACAACGCCGACGCCCTGCGTGCGGACGCCATCGTCGTGGCGGACTCCGGGAACCTGGACTCCGAGACGCCGGGCCTGACGGTCTCACTGCGTGGCAACGCGCGATTCACCCTGCGCGTGCGCACGCTCGAGCACGCCTCGCACTCCGGGATGTTCGGCGGGGCCGTGCCGGATGCCATGATGGCCACCGTCACGCTGCTGTCCACGCTGTGGGATGCCGACGGCGCCGTGGCTGTGGAGGGGATGACCGCCCGGGCGGGGGAGACCCCCGACTACAGCGAGGCGACGCTGCGCGATGAGACGGGCCTGCTCCCCGGCGTCTCGCCGGTCGGGCGCGACGACATCCTCGGGCGGATCTGGAACAAGCCCTCGATCACGATCACCGGCATCGACGCGACGAGCGTCGCTCAGGCGTCGAACACGCTGCTGCCCGAGGTGAGCGTGGTGATCAGCGCCCGCGTCGCCCCCGGACAGGACGCGAAGGACGCCTACGCGGCGATCGAGGCGCATCTGCGCGCGCACGCGCCCTTCGGCGCCGAACTGACCTTCACGGACATCGACCTGGGCGACGGCTTCCTGGTCGACACCTCGGGCTGGGCGGTCGAGCTCACCCGCGGCGCGATGGCCACCGGCTACGGAAAGGACGCCGTCGATCTGGGCGTCGGCGGCTCCATCCCGTTCATCGCCGATCTCGTCCGGGAGTTCCCGGGCGCGCAGATCCTCGTGACGGGCGTCGAGGACCCGCACGCCCGCGCGCACAGCCCGAACGAGTCGCTCCACCTGGAGACGTTCCGCAACGCGGTCCGCTCCGAGGCGCTGCTCCTGACCCGCATGAACGGCCGCTCCTCGGCATCCTGACGGCACCGGCGCGTGCGCGGGACAGGCCCTCCGCGCACGCGCCGGCGGTAGGATCGAGCGTGAGCAGCCGTCCGTGCTGCACGTCTGCAAGGAGTGACATGAGCGACATCACGCTGACCGAAGAGACCACCGCCGCCCACAGCGTCTCGCTGACGGACGCGGCCGCGCAGAAGGTCAAGAGCCTGCTCGAGCAGGAGGGCCGCGACGACCTGCGTCTGCGCGTCGCCGTCCAGCCCGGCGGATGCTCTGGCCTGATCTACCAGCTGTACTTCGACGAGCGGTTCCTCGAGGGCGACGAGACCGTCGACTTCGACGGCGTCGAGGTCATCGTCGACAACATGAGCGTCCCGTACCTCGAGGGCGCCTCGATCGACTTCAAGGACACCATCTCGGAGCAGGGGTTCACGATCGACAACCCCAACGCGGCGGGCTCCTGCGCCTGCGGCGACAGCTTCCACTGAACGGTCGCCAACCTGCGTGGTTGGCGTGAATCGCATGTGAGCTTGCTCTAGACTTGAGAGCGCTCCTGTCCGAGATCTGAAAGGTGCATCGTGCCCTCGAAACGCCGCCTTCGTTGGGCCGCACTCCCCCTGGGAGTAGCGGTTGCCGTGGCCCTGGCAGGATGTTCTGCCGCTGAAACCCACGGATTCCTTCCCGGCTTCGTGGACGGTGCTCCGTCAGCCACCAACCAGACCGATCGGGTCGGCGGACTCTGGGTGACCTCCTGGGTCATCCTGCTGATCGTCGGAATCGTCACGTGGGGCCTGATGGCCTGGGCGCTGGTCATGTACCGCCGCCGCGCAGGCCAGACCGGACTGCCGGTCCAGCTGCGCTACAACATGCCGATCGAGATCCTCTACACGGTGATCCCGCTGATCCTGATCCTGGGCATGTTCTTCTTCACCGCGAAGGACCAGGCCGAGATCGAGCGGCCCTGGGCCAAGCCCGACGTGGAGATCACCGCGATCGCCAAGCAGTGGGCGTGGGACTTCCAGTACGACGGTGAGGAGAAGGACAACTCCGACGCCGTCTGGACCATGGGTGTCCAGGCCGACGCCGACGCGAACGGCGACATCGATCGCTCCAAGCTGCCGACGCTGGTCCTGCCCGTCGACAAGAAGGTGACGATCGACCTCCAGTCGCGCGACGTCATCCACTCCTTCTGGATCATCGACTTCCTCTACAAGAAGGACATGTACATCGGGAAGGACAACAGCTGGTCGTTCATCCCGACGCGCATCGGCGAGTACGACGGAAAGTGCGCCGAGCTCTGCGGCGAGTACCACTCGATGATGCTGTTCAACGTCAAGGTCGTGTCGCAGGCCGACTACGACGCGTATCTGCAGACCCTTCGCGATGAGGGCAACACGGGCGACATCACGGACGCCTACGACCGCCTCGGCAATCTTCCGGGCACCGGTGCTCCGAGCACGGGCGAAGAGGAAGGGAAGTAAGTCATGACCACGACAGCTGAACCCAACATGCTGCAGGGCGTGCGCCCCACGACGATCCCGCCGCGCCAGGCCGCGCTGCTGTCCTCCACGCGCGTGGAGCAGAAGGGCAACATCGTCGTCAAGTGGATCACCTCCACCGACCACAAGACCATCGGGTACATGTACCTGATCGCCTCGGTGCTGTTCTTCCTCCTCGGCGGCGTGATGGCGCTGATCATCCGCGCCGAGCTGTTCGCGCCCGGCATGCAGATCGTGCCGACCAAGGAGCAGTACAACCAGCTGTTCACGATGCACGGCACGATCATGCTGCTGATGTTCGCGACGCCGCTGTTCGCCGGATTCGCCAACGCGGTCCTGCCGCTGCAGCTCGGTGCTCCCGATGTCGCCTTCCCGCGTCTGAACGCCTTCGCGTTCTGGCTCTTCCTGTTCGGCTCGACGATCGCGGTCGCCGGCTTCCTCACCCCGCAGGGTGCGGCCGCCTTCGGCTGGTTCGCCTACCAGCCGCTCGCCAGTGCCACGTTCTCGCCCGGCGCGGGTGGCAACCTGTGGATGCTCGGCCTCGGAATGTCCGGTTTCGGCACGATCCTCGGTGCGGTGAACTTCATCACGACCGTCATCACGATGCGCGCCCCGGGCATGACGATGTGGCGCATGCCGATCTTCTCGTGGAACACCCTGATCACGAGCCTGCTGATCCTGATGGCCTTCCCCGTGCTGGCCGCCGCGATCCTGGCCGCCGGCGCCGACCGCGTGCTGGGCTCCCACGTGTACGACCCCGCCAACGGCGGCGTCCTGCTCTGGCAGCACCTGTTCTGGTTCTTCGGCCACCCCGAGGTGTACATCATCGCGCTGCCGTTCTTCGGCATCGTCTCGGAGATCTTCCCGGTGTTCAGCCGCAAGCCGATCTTCGGATACAAGACCCTGGTCTACGCGACGATCTCGATCGCTGCCCTGTCCGTGGCCGTGTGGGCGCACCACATGTACGTCACCGGCGGCGTGCTCCTGCCGTTCTTCTCGCTGATGACGATGCTCATCGCGGTGCCGACGGGCGTGAAGATCTTCAACTGGATCGGCACGATGTGGCGAGGCTCGATCACCTTCGAGACGCCGATGGTGTTCTCGCTGGGCTTCCTCGTGTCCTTCGTCTTCGGTGGACTCACCGGCGTGATCCTGGCATCGCCGCCGCTGGACTTCCACCTCAGCGACTCGTACTTCGTCGTCGCGCACTTCCACTACGTGGTGTTCGGCACCGTCGTGTTCGCCATGTTCGCCGGTTTCTACTTCTGGTGGCCGAAGTGGACGGGCCGGATGCTGAACGAGCGCCTCGGCTACATCCACTTCTGGATGCTGTTCATCGGCTTCCACATGACCTTCCTCGTGCAGCACTGGCTGGGCGTCGACGGCATGCCGCGCCGTTACGCGGACTACTCCACGTACGACGGCTGGGAGTGGGGCAACCAGGTCTCCACCATCGGTGCGATCATCCTGGGCGCCTCGATGCTGCCGTTCTTCCTGAACGTCTGGATCACCGCGCGCAAGGCGCCGAAGGTCACGGTCGACGACCCCTGGGGCTACGGCGCATCGCTCGAGTGGGCGACGTCCTGCCCGCCGCCGCGCCACAACTTCACGTCGATCCCGCGCATCCGCAGCGAGCGTCCCGCCTTCGACCTGAACCACCCCGAGGCAGCCGAGCACCCGGTCGCCGCCGCAGCCGGAGAGGCGAAGTAACCCATGCGCAGCAACATCATCCTGTGGTGGATCATCGGAGTCTTCTTCCTGGTCGTCGCGGGCGTCTACACGGGCTGGAGCCTGCTCGACGAGTACCACGGCAAGGTGGAGTGGGTCGGAACCGTCGCGCTGCTGTTCACGGCTCTCATGAGCGCCATGATCGCCGTCTACCTTCGCAAGACGTACAAGGCCCAGGGCGGCGAGCTGCCCGAGGACGTCCTGACGGCGGACATCGACGACGGTGACCCCGAGCTCGGCGAGTTCAGCCCGTGGTCCTGGTGGCCGCTGGTGCTCGCAGGCTCCGCCGGGGTCTTCATCGTCGGTCTGGCGGTCGGTCAGTTCCTCCTCCCGATCGGTCTCGCGATCTTCGTCGTGGCCATCGTCGGCTGGGTGTACGAGTACTACCGCGGTCACTTCGCCCGCTGATCCTCCATCACACGCTGAGGGGCCTCCCGGACTTCCGGGAGGCCCCTCAGCGTTTCTGCTCGTGTGGTGCTCAGGCCTGTGTGCGGACACGGGGAACGCCGGTGAGCGGGTCGACCGGGCGGCGATGCACGCCGTCGCGGTCCTCGACGGGGTAGCCCTCCCGCACCCAGTACTCGAATCCGCCGATCATCTCGCGCACCGCGTAGCCGAGCTTCGCGAACTCGAGTGCGCCCTTGGCCCCGGCGTTGCATCCGGGGCTCCAGCAGTACACGACGACCTCCGACCCGGCGGGAATCTCCTGTGGTGCGCGCTCCGCGATCTCCCGGTAGTGCATGTGCACGGCACCGGAGACGCGTCCCTGCGCCCACGCCTCGTCGGAGCGCACGTCGACCACCGTCACCTGCTCTCCGGCCTTCAGCGCGGCGTACAGGTCGCTCGCATCGGTCTCGTGGGCGAGCTTGGCTTCGAAGTAGGCGGTGCGGTCCATGAGGCTCAGACTACGCGGACGTCTGCCTCGGCGATCTCAGATGACGGAGCCTGTGAGTGACGCCGTCATCTGCACGCGGCGGCCGTATTCGAGCAGACCCAGTTGCTCCTCCACAGCCACGAGACTGCGCAGCGCCTCACTGTCGGGCTCGGTCTCGCTGAAGCCGCAGGAGGCGTAGAACGGGGCGTTCCAGGGCACATCGGCGTAGGTGCGGAGCGTCATGTCGTCGTGCCCGCGCCGCGCCGCTTCCTCCATGGCCGCGCGCACCAGGATGCGTCCGATGCCGCGTCGCGCGTACCGGGGGAGGACCGACACCTGCTCCAGGTGGGCATGTCCGTCGAGGTCCAGGACGTGCACGAAGCCCGCCGGCGTGCCCTCGTATTCGGCGAGGAGCAGGTAGCCGGGCAGCGCGAGACGCTCGGCCGCGGCATCCGGTGCCGGCCAGTCCGTCGCCCGAAAGAGGGCGACGAGCAGCTGATCGGCGGCCTCCTCGATCTGCTCGATGCCGGCGGCATCCTCAGCGACAGCGGGACGGATGCGGAGGGACATGTCATCCAGCGTATCGAGGCGCCGACACGACTGAGGCCCCCGTCCATGGGACGAGGGCCTCAGCGGGGGAGTGGCGGTGTTACTCGCCGTTCTCCGACTTCTTCTTGCGCGGTGCGGGATCCTTGGCGATCACGGAGCTCGGCGTGTTCGGCGTCTCGCCGACCGTCTTGTCCGGGGCCTCGATCTGGCTCTCGTCGGTGACACCCGCACGGGTGTGCGCACCGGCGATCTCCTCGGCCTCGATCTCGGCGTCGTGCGCGAGAGCGTGCTGCTGATGCGCGTCGGCCTCCTCGATCTGAGCCTGGGTGAGCGGCTGCAGGCGGTCCTCGTAGAACCAGCGCGACAGGGAGGAGCGCAGGTTCTCGTGCCACGGGATGCGACCCTTGGCGTTGGGGCGCACGACCATCGGCTGGTAGGTCTCGTAGTCCACGAGCTTCCAGCGGTCGTACACGTCCACCGGCTGGTGCACCTCGATGAACTCGCCGCCGGGGAGACGGACGATACGGCCCGACTCGTAGCCGTGCAGGACGATCTCGCGGTCCTTCTTCTGCAGCGCGATGCAGATGCGCTTGGTGATGAAGTACCCGAGCACGGGGCCGACGAACAGCAGCGCCTGGAGCGTGTGGATCACGCCCTCCATGGTCAGCATGAAGTGCGTCGCCATGAGGTCGGACGAGGCCGCAGCCCACAGGACCGAGTAGAAGATCATGCCTGCGACGCCGATCGCGGTGCGGGTGGCGGCGTTGCGCGGGCGGTCGGCGATGTGGTGCTCGCGCTTGTCGCCGGTGACCCACATCTCGATGAAGGGGTAGATGGCGACGACCACGATGAACAGGCCCAGGACCGCGACCGGGATCAGGATGCCCAGCGACAGCGTGAAGTCGCCCAGCGGCACGTCCAGGTGCGGGGGAGCCAGACGCAGCGCACCGTCGGCGAAGCCGATGTACCAGTCGGGCTGGGTGCCGGCGGAGACCGGCGACGGGTCGTACGGGCCGTAGTTCCAGATCGGGTTGATCTGGAAGAACGTCGCGATCAGCACGATCGTGCCGAACACGATGAACAGGAAGCCGCCCATCTTCGACATGTACACCGGCATCATCGGGTAGCCCACGACGTTGTCGTTCGAGCGGCCGGGACCGGCGAACTGGGTGTGCTTGTTGATGACCATGAGCATCAGGTGCAGCGCCACGAAGGCGATGACCAGCAGCGGCAGCAGCAGGATGTGCAGCGTGTACAGGCGGCCGACGATGTCGCTGCCCGGGAACTCGCCGCCGAAGATCAGGAACGAGGTCCAGGTGCCGATCAGCGGGATGCCCTTGATCATGCCGTCGATGATGCGGAGACCGTTGCCCGAGAGCAGGTCGTCGGGGAGCGAGTAGCCCGTGAAGCCCTCGGCCATGGCCAGGACGAACAGCACGAAGCCGATCACCCAGTTGAGCTCGCGGGGCTTGCGGAACGCGCCCGTGAAGAAGACGCGCAGCATGTGGATGCCGATGCCGGCCACGAAGACCAGAGCGGCCCAGTGGTGGATCTGACGGACCAGCAGGCCGCCGCGCAGGTCGAACGAGATGTGCAGGGTCGACTCGAGGGCCGCCGACATCTCGATGCCGCGCATCGGCTCGTAGGCGCCCGTGTAGTGCGTGGGCACCATCGAGGCCTGGAAGAAGAACGTCAGGAACGTCCCCGAGAGGAAGACGACGACGAAGCTCCAGAGCGCGATCTCACCGAGCATGAACGACCAGTGGTCGGGGAAGATCTTGCGACCGAGCTCCTTGACGAAGCCCGACAGGCTGGTGCGCTCATCGAGGTAGTTGGCGGTGCCGGCGAGGAAGCGACCGCCAAGGGGCTTGTCCCGCGACTCGGCGGGCTTGGTGTCCTCGTGAAGAGTTGCGGTGCTCAATGACGCTCCCAGAAGCTCGGGCCGACAGGTTCGTGGAAATCGCTCTGCGCGATGAGGTAGCCCTCATCGTCGACGGCGATCGGCAGCTGAGGCAGCGGACGCGACGCCGGTCCGAAGATGACCTTGGCGTGGTCGGTGACGTCGAACTGCGACTGGTGGCAGGGGCACAGCAGGTGGTGCGTCTGCTGCTCGTACAGGGCCACCGGGCATCCGACGTGCGTGCAGACCTTGGAGTACGCGACGATGCCGTCGTAGGACCAGGTCTTGCGCTCCTCGGACTCGACGAGCTGCTCGGGGCGAAGACGCATGAGCAGGACGATGGCCTTGGCCTTCTCCTCGAGCAGGCCGCCCTCGTGACCCAGCTCGTTGAGTCCCTCGGGGATGACGTGCACGGCCGAGCCGATGGTGATGTCCGCAGCGCGGATCGGGGTGCCGGCGGGGTCGTGGACCAGGCGGGTGCCCTTCTTCCACATGGTGTGCTGCAGCAGCGCCACCGGGTCTCCGGCGATCGGGTCCTCTTCGGTGTTGAACGGCGCGAGCCCGCGGAACAGCGTGACACCGGGGACGATCGAGGCGACCACGGCGGCGATCAGGGAGTTGCGGATCATCACGCGGCGTCCGAAACCGGACTCCTCGTTGGCGTCGGCGAACGCCTGCACGGCCGCTTCGCGGGTCGAGTCACGACCGCGGGTGGGATGACGGTACTCGACGAACTCCTTGTCGCTCATCAGCGACTTGGACCAGTGGATCGCGCCGATGCCGATGCTCAGCAGCGCCAGGGCGATGCCGAGGCCGATGAACATGTTGTTGTAGCGCACGTCGATGAGCGCGCCGGACTCGATCGGGAACAGCATGTACGCGGCGACCGCCCAGATGCTGCCCGCCAGGGACAGGTAGAACAGCGTGTAGACGGTGCGAGCCGCAGTGCGCTCGATCTTCGGGTCCTTGTCCGTCATGCGCTGACGGTGCGGCGGCAGCCCCGGGTTCACTGCGGGGTCGCTGACTGCGACGCCCAGCCCCGGTGAGGGCTGGTAGGCCCTGTCCAGAGCCTGCGTGTCGTCGTCGTGTGCCATGGTGCTCCTCGTACGTGATTCGTCGATGAAAGTTCGTCAGTTGGACTTCGCCGTGATCCACACGGTGAGGGCGACGAGTGCGCCGATGCCGAAGATCCAGATGAACAGGCCCTCGGAGACGGGGCCGAGCGAGCCGAGCGTGAAGCCGCCGACCTGGACCTCGTTCTGCTGGAAGACGAGCGCGGCGATGATGTCGCGCTTGTCCTGGGTGCTCAGGTTCATGTCACCGAACACCGGCATGTTCTGCGGGCCCGTGACCATGGCGGCGTACATGTGCAGCGCGCTGGTCGAGGTCAGAGCCGGGGCGTACTTGCCCTCGGTGAGGGCACCGCCGGCCGCGGCGACGTTGTGGCACATCGCGCAGTTGACGCGGAAGAGCTCGGCGCCCTTGGCGAGGCTGACCTCGTCGGACGAGTCGTCGGGGTTGGGCTTGCCCTCGGTGACCCAGCTGTCCGGGTAGGTGGGCCCGGGGGCGACGGACTGCACGTAGGAGGCCACCGCGCGGATCTGCGCCTCGGTGAACTGCGGGTGCTTCTGGGGGGCCTGCGGGCCCTGCATCTGCAGCGGCATGCGGCCGGTGGACATCTGGAACTCGACGGCGAGCTCGCCCACGCCGACCAGGCTGGGGCCCTCCTTGGTGCCCTGCAGGTCCATGCCGTGGCAGGTCGCGCAGTTCGCCGTGAAGAGCTTCTGGCCGTCGGCCGCGGTCAGCTCCGTGGTGACGCTGGTCTGGGCATCCGTGGTCGACGCCATCGCGGCCGATGCGCCGGCGTACACGCCGCCCGTGAGCAGCAGACCGGCGCCGATGAGCGCGGCGGCTGCGAAGGGGCTGCGACGACCGCGCGAGCGGTGCTTCTTCTCTCGTGCCATTTCGAAAATCGCTCCGCTCTTACTTCAGGAAATAGATGACGAAGAACAGGACCACCCAGACGACGTCGACGAAGTGCCAGTAGTACGACACGACGATCGAGGAGGTCGCCTCCTTGTGGCGGAAGTTCTTCACCGCGTACGCGCGACCGATCACGAGCACGAAGGCGATGAGACCGCCGGTGACGTGCAGGGCGTGGAAACCGGTCGTGAGGTAGAACGCGGAGGCGTACGAGTCGGCCTGGATCGGCATGCCCTCGGCGACGAGGGTCGCGTACTCCCAGACCTGGCCGCTCACGAAGATCGCGCCGAGGATGAAGGTGAGCCAGAACCACTCGACCATGCCCCAGCCGAACAGGCGGCGGCGGCCGGCGGAGTTCACCTTGCCCTTGGCGACGTGGTAGGGCTGCAGGTCCTCCGCGGCGAACACGCCCATCTGGCAGGTGAACGACGAGATCACCAGGATGATCGTGTTCACGAGCGCGTAGGGGACGTTCAGTTCTTCGGTGCGATGAGCCCACAGCTCCGGGGAGGTGCTGCGCAGGGTGAAGTAGATCGCGAAGAGCCCCGCGAAGAACATCACCTCGCTGCCGAGCCAAACGATGGTGCCGACAGCGACCGGGTTGGGCCGCTTGATGGTTCTTGCCGCCGGGGCATGCGTCGCTGAGGTGGTCACAATCCCATTATGGCTGATTCGGCCCGACGATTCTTGCACCGACGGCGGTCGTTTCGCTGTCCCGAGACTTAGGGGAACCTAAGAAACATCTGCGAATGTGCCGGGACATAGATGAATCCCCCAGGTGACCGCGCATGTCCCGGGTCGTCATCTCGAATCGGCATCTCTTCGTGCCCGATTATGATCGCAGACATGCCTGACTCCCTCACCTGGCCCGATCTGCTCACCACGCTGCTCGAGAGGCGCGATCTGAGCGTCTGGGAGTCCACCTGGGCGATGCGTCAGGTCATGCAGGGCAAGGTCAGTCAGGCGCAGCTCGCCGGATTCCTGGTGGCGCTCCGCGCCAAGGGGGAGACGGTCGACGAGGTCGTGGGCTTCCGCGACGCGATCCTCGAGGCGGCCGTCCCGCTCCCGGTCTCCTCCGACGTGCTGGACATCGTCGGCACGGGCGGCGACAGGGTCGGCACCGTGAACGTGTCCACGACCGCCGCCGTGATCATCGGCGCGACCGGCGTCCCGGTCGTCAAGCACGGCAACCGTGCCGCCAGCTCGTCATCCGGCTCCTCCGACGTGCTCGCCGCGCTCGGACTGAACATCTCGCTCGACCCGGAGCAGGTCGCCTCCGTGCTCGACCGCACCGGCATCACCTTCGCGTGGGCCGCGGCGTTCCACCCCGGTTTCAAGCACGCCGGCGCGGTGCGTGCCGAGCTGGCCGTGCCGACCGTCTTCAACGTGCTCGGGCCGCTCTGCAACCCGGCTCGCGCCGAGGCCAACGCGGTGGGCGTCGCCAAGCTCAACCTCGTCCCGCTGATCACGGGGGTGTTCCGCACCCGTGGCGCCACCGCGCTCGTGTTCCGCGGCGATGACGGACTGGACGAGCTCACCACCACGGGCCACAGCAGGATCTGGGAGGTGGCGCGCGGAGACATCCACGAGCACGACCTGGACCCGCGCGATCTCGGCATCCCGCTGGCCGACCTGTCCGACCTGGTCGGCGGCGCTCCCGAGCACAACGCCCGCATCCTGCGGCGCACGCTCGAGGGCGAGAAGGGCGCGGTGCGCGACATCGTGCTCCTCAACGCGGCCGCGGGCATCGTCGCGTACGAGCTGTCCCATGACGCGGCGCTCACGCAGCAGCCGATCGTCGAGCGGCTGCGCGACGCGTTCGCCCGCGCCGCCGAGGCCGTCGACGACGGTCGTGCGGCAGCCAAGCTGGAGACCTGGATCCAGGCCACCCGCGAGACCACGCCCGCCTGACCGGGCGCAGCAGCATGGACGCCGTCGACGCTCTCCTCCAGATCGCCACGCTGCTGGAGCGCGAGCGCGCCTCGCGCTACCGGGCGAAGGCGTTCCGTCAGGCCGCGGCGGTGCTGGATTCGCTGCCGGACGACGTGGTGCACGATCCCGCCCGGCTGCGGGCGCAGAAGGGCATCGGCGATTCCACCTTCGAGGTGATCCGGCAGGCGCAGGAGGGACGCGTTCCCGACTACCTCTCGGAGCTCCGCGGCGAGGTCGAGCCCGAGCAGGTCTCCGCACTGCGATCCCGGCTGCGGGGCGACCTGCACAGTCACACCGACTGGTCGGACGGCACCACGCCCATCGAGACCATGGTCGCCGCCGCCCGGGCGCTCGGTCACGAGTACCTCGCGATCACCGACCACTCGCCGCGTCTGCGCGTGGCCAGGGGGCTGTCCGCCGAGCGGCTGCGTGAGCAGATCCCGCTGGTGCGCGCTCAGTCGGGCGAGGGGCTGACGGTGCTCGCGGGCATAGAGGTGGACATCCTCGAGGACGGCGGCCTGGATCAGTCACCGACGCTGCTGGACGAGCTGGACGTCGTCGTCGCGTCCGTGCACTCCAAGCTGAGGATGGATGCCGCGCCCATGACGCGGCGGATGATCGCCGCGGTGTCCGATCCGCGAGTGAACGTGCTCGGCCACTGCACGGGGCGCCTGGTGCAGGGCGAGCGCGGCACCAGGCCGGCATCCGACTTCGACGCACGGACCGTGTTCGCGGCGTGCGCGGAGAACGGCGTGGCGGTGGAGATCAACTCCCGCCCGGAACGGCAGGACCCGCCGGACGAGCTGATCGCGATCGCGCTGCAGGAGGGATGCCTGTTCTCGATCGACTCGGACGCGCACGCACCCGGTCAGCTCTCGCTGCTCGACCACGGCGCCGCGCGGGCGGAATCCGCGGGCGTTCCCGCCGAGCGCATCGTCACGACCTGGGGACTGGAGCGGCTGCGCGCCTGGACCGGTTGACGCCGGCTCAGCGCGCCAGTGCCGCCAGAGCGCGGGTCATCGAGGTCCCGAGGTTCCACTTCTCGGCCAGGGCGGTCGCGGCATCCGCCTGCGAAGGATCCAGCGCCCGCAGCGGTGTGCCGGGTGCGACCACGTCGAGATCGCGCACGACCTCCACGACGGTCGGCGCGACGTCGAGATAGTCGGATGCCGCGGCGAAGCGCGCCGACGCGGCCGCGCTGAGCAGGCCGCCCTCGGCGGCCTCGCGGATGCCGCGCAGATCGCCGTGCGCCTGAAGCAGCGTGGCGGCGGACTTCTCGCCCACGCCCTTCACGCCCGGCAGCCCGTCGGAGGCGTCGCCGCGCATCGTGGCGAAGTCCGCGTACTGCGAGGGGAGGACCCCGTACTTGGCGACGACGACGGCATCCGTCACGATCTCGAGGTTGCTCATCCCCCTGGCCGTGTAGATCACCCGCACGTCACGGGCGTCGTCGACGAGCTGGAACAGGTCGCGGTCGCCGGTGACGATGTCCACGGGGATGGCCGACCGGGTCGCGAGCGTCCCGATCACGTCGTCGGCCTCGTGCTCGGCCGCACCGATGATCGGGACGCCGATCGCCGCGAGCGTCTCGCGGATCAGCGGAACCTGCTGCAGCAGGGGATCGGGCACCTCCTCGACGTCGGGGCCGGCCGGCACCTCCTCGACCACGCGGTGCGCCTTGTAGCTCGGGATGAGGTCGACGCGCCACTGCGGCCGCCAGTCGTCGTCCCAGCACGCGATCACCTGAGCGGGCTCGTAGAGGGTCACCAGCTTGGCGACGATGTCGAGCAGGCCGCGCACGGCGTTCACCGATGTCCCGTCGGGCGCCTTCACCTTGTCGGGCACGCCGTAGAAGGCGCGGAAGTAGAGACTGGCGGTGTCGAGCAGCATGAGGCGATCGGTCACGGCATCAGCCTAGAGGCTGGCTCCGACAGGGGGAGCGGAAGAGGATCCGCATCTGATAACCTGGAGTGTCACTCGTGGCGAGCATCCGCGTGCCCTCGTGACATCGCAATCCCACATCCATTCGCTTCGGCACCCTTTAGGCATGTCGCCCGTGCCCGAGGCCTGACTCTCCATTCACAAGGACAACCCACTACATGACTAGCGCAACGACCGCCCCGGCCACCAAGCAGGTCGCGATCAACGACATCGGATCTGCCGAGGACTTCCTGGCCGCGGTCGAGAAGACCCTGAAGTTCTTCAACGACGGCGACATCATCGAGGGCACGATCGTCAAGATCGACCGCGATGAGGTTCTGCTCGACGTCGGCTACAAGACCGAGGGTGTCATCCCCTCGCGTGAGCTCTCCATCAAGCACGACGTCGACCCCAACGAGGTCGTCGCCGTCGGCGACAAGGTCGAGGCCCTCGTTCTCCAGAAGGAGGACAAGGAAGGCCGTCTGATCCTCTCCAAGAAGCGTGCGCAGTACGAGCGCGCCTGGGGCGATGTCGAGAAGATCAAGGAGAACGACGGCGTCGTCACCGGCACCGTCATCGAGGTCGTCAAGGGCGGCCTCATCGTCGACATCGGACTGCGCGGCTTCCTGCCGGCGTCGCTGATCGAGCTGCGTCGCGTCCGCGACCTCACCCCGTACCTCGGCCAGGAGCTCGAGGCGAAGATTCTCGAGCTCGACAAGAACCGCAACAACGTGGTTCTGAGCCGTCGCGCGCTGCTGGAGCAGACGCAGTCGGAGTCGCGCACCACGTTCCTGAACAACCTGCACAAGGGTCAGGTCCGCAAGGGTGTCGTGTCCTCGATCGTCAACTTCGGTGCGTTCGTCGACCTGGGCGGCGTGGACGGCCTCGTGCACGTCTCCGAGCTGTCCTGGAAGCACATCGAGCACGCCTCCGAGGTCGTCGAGGTGGGCCAGGAGGTCACCGTCGAGATCCTCGAGGTGGACCTGGACCGCGAGCGCGTCTCTCTGTCGCTGAAGGCGACCCAGGAGGACCCGTGGCAGGTCTTCGCCCGCACCCACGCGATCGGTCAGATCGCACCGGGCAAGGTCACCAAGCTCGTCCCGTTCGGCGCCTTCGTGCGCGTCGCGGACGGCATCGAGGGCCTCGTGCACATCTCCGAGCTCTCCAGCAAGCACGTCGAGCTGGCTGAGCAGGTCGTGTCGGTGGGCGAAGAGGTCTTCGTCAAGGTCATCGACATCGACCTCGAGCGTCGCCGCATCTCGCTGTCGCTGAAGCAGGCCAACGAGTCCGTCGACCCGCACGGCACCGAGTTCGACCCGGCGCTGTACGGCATGCTCGCCGAGTACGACGAGAACGGCGAGTACAAGTACCCGGAGGGCTTCGACGCCGAGACCGGTGCCTGGAAGGACGGCTTCGACGCTCAGCGCGAGGCTTGGGAGCAGGAGTACGCGGCTGCCCAGGCTCGCTGGGAGGCGCACAAGGCTCAGGTCCTCAAGGCCGCCGAGGCCGAGGCCGCCGCAGGCGACGACTTCGGTGCGGCTCAGTCGTTCTCGAGCGACTCCGCCGGTGCCGGCACCCTCGCCGACGACGAGGCTCTCGCGGCTCTGCGCGAGAAGCTCTCGGGCGGCAACGCGTAAGCATCGCCTCGACGACCATCTCGGTCAACGGCAACGGGCCGTCACCTCGCCTTCGGGCGGGTGGCGGCCCGTTCCGCGTCCGCGGTGCGGGTGCGAGGGCATGCCAGGATAAGAGGATGCCTCTCATCGCGCTCACCGGCGGAATCGCGTCGGGGAAGTCGACCATCGCAGCCCGGCTCGCCGAGCACGGCGCCGTCATCGTGGACGCCGATCGCATCGTCCGTGATGTGCAGGCGCCGGGATCGCCGGTGCTGGACGAGCTGGCGGCGGCATTCGGCGATGATGTGATCGCCGAGGACGGGTCCTTGAACCGCGTCGCACTGGGCGCGAAGGTCTTCGGCGATCGGACGCAGCTCGATCGGCTCAACGCCATCGTGCATCCCGCCGTGCGGGACGAGTCCGCGCGGCGGTTCGCGGCGGCCTTCGCGGCAGACGCCGACGCGGTGGTCGTCTACGACGTCCCGCTCCTGGTCGAGGCCCGTGCGGATGACCCCTGGGACCTGATCGTGGTCGCGGACGCTCCGGCAGACCTGCGCGCACGCAGACTGGTCGAGCTGCGAGGTCTGACCGAGGACGAGGCGCGGGCGCGTCTGGCATCCCAGGTCTCCGATGACGACCGACGGGCCCTCGCCGACGTCGTGATCGACACCTCGGTCTCGCTGGACCGCACCCGCGCGCAGACCGACGCGCTGTGGGAGCGGGTCCGGCCACGGTGACGTTCACGGGCCACGCCCCGGGCACGCGCGAGTACCGGCGGCTGATCGCCGGACTGTTCTTCGCGGGCGTCGCGACGTTCGCGCAGCTCTACGCGCCGCAGGCCGTGCTCCCGCAGCTGTCGCGTGCGCTCGACATCACGCCGGCGACCGCCGCGGTGACGGTGTCGGCCGGCACGCTGGGCATCGCCGTCGCGGTGATCCCCTGGTCGATCGTGGCGGACCGGATCGGCAGGGTCCCGGCGATGACCGTCGGTGTGGTCATCGCCACGGCGGTGGGCCTGATCGCGCCGCTCAGCGGTGACGTCTCCATGCTTCTGGCACTGCGCCTGGTCGAGGGGATCGCACTCGGCGCCGTGCCGGCTGTGGCGCTGGCCTACCTGAGCGAGGAGGTCCACGCGCGACACGTCGCGACCGCAGCGGGCAGTTACATCGCGGGCACGACCGTCGGCGGGCTCGCCGGGCGCATCGTGTCGGGGCTGGTGGGGGAGTCCCTGGCCTGGCGGAGCGGGGTGTGGGCCGCGGTCGGGATGTGCGCGGCCTCCGCCGTCCTGTTCGTGTGGCTGACGCCGCGCGCACGGGGCTTCATCGCGGGACGCGGTCGAGCCGGCCGCGGACCGGCGGCGGGGGAGCGCCTGCGCGCGGCGCTGACCTCGACGCCGCTGTGGGCGCTGTACGCCCAGGGGTTCCTGCTGATGGGCGCGTTCGTCGCGGTGTACAACTACCTCGGCTTCCATCTGTCGGCGCCGCCGTTCGCCCTGCCGGCGTGGCTGGTGACGCTGCTGTTCCTCGCGTATCTGGCGGGCACGGCCTCCTCGCCCTGGGCCGGGCTGCTGGCATCCCGCAACGGCAGGCTCCCGGTGCTGCTCTGCTCCATCGGGGTGATGGCGATCGGCACGGCGCTCATGGCGCTGCCGGCGACGGCCGGTGTGCTCGTCGGGCTGGTCCTGTTCACGGCCGGCTTCTTCGGCGCGCACGCCGTGGCTTCGGGCTGGACCCCGGTCGCGGCCGGCGCGGATGCCAGGGCGCAGGCCTCCTCGCTCTACTACTTCGCCTACTACGCCGGCTCGAGCCTGTTCGGCTGGGGGCTGGGGGTGCTGTTCGGAGGTGCGGGCTGGGAGGCGCTGATCATCGCGGTGCTGGCGATGTGCGCGCTGGCGGCCGCGGCGGCGGCGCTCGCCCTGCGCTCTGGGGCGTTCACCTCCGGTTCGTAAGCAGTGCTTACATACTGGTATCCTGGTGGTGGGGAAGTGACAACACACTGGGGATTCCGCTGTGCGGTATCAACTGCAGTTCTTTCCGGGTGCGCGAAGCAGCGCCCGTGACGCAGGTGCTGACACCGTGACGCGACGGGCGCTCGTGCGTGCCTTCATGCACATCACGAGAACAGGAAGACCACACATGGAGACCTCCACGTCGCAGATCTCGCGCCGGACCGTCGTCAAGGGGGCGGCCTGGTCCGTTCCCGTCATCGCAGCCGCGGTCGCGGCCCCGATGGCGGTGGCCAGCGGTGACGGGAACACCGTGACGAATTCGGATGCCAACTACTACTGGGCGTCGGAGTCGCAGAGCACCTGGTCCTCGCTCGATCCCGCGCAGGGGAATCTCGAGGTCCGTTACTCGACCCGGATCGCCTTCAAGCAGGAGCCGTGGACGTCGGGACCGCCCGTAGGCGGCGTACTGCAGGTCACCGTCGTGTTCTCGCAGGATGTGACGCTCAAGGCTCCCATCGGACAGAACTGGGTTCAGTCGTCGCCGGCGGGCCTCGGCCCGGCGAGGACCTTCGTCTTCCAGTTGAGTCCGTCGGGCTTCGGCGGTGACATCAGCATCAACCTCAACGGGACGACGCCCGGTGCCATCACCGCGAGCAGCACGATGAGCCTCATCAACGGCGGCACGACCACCTGGGCGAGCGAGTCCAGCGACGCCACCGCGGTCCTCGTGAGCTGAGTTCCGACTCAGCCGACAGCGGCGGCGCGCTTGCGAGCGCGTCGCCGCTTCGTCATCACCACGGCCGCGATGATCAGGCCGATCAGCAGAACCAGCGCCAGGATCGGCACCACGATCGCCGCCACCGCGAGCATGAAGGACGCGCCGTCCTCCGCCGTGCTGAGGGCGGGTGCGGCGAGGCCGCCGGTCACCGAGTTCGCGGCCACGCGGCCGACGGCCTTGACGACGTGCACGGCGAGGGCGATGCCCACTCCGATCACGATCGGCACCCAGGCGTTGTCCGTGAAGAACGCGGAGGGATCCTCGACCGCGACCGTCTGGGCGCTGGCGCCCGCCCCGAACGCGATGCCGCCGGATGCCGGTCGCAGCACGCTCTGCACGATGTCGTTGAGGGAGTCCAGCGCGGGGATCTTGTCGGCGACGATCTCCAGCACCAGCAGGGCGCCGATCACCCACAGCGCGATGTCGCCGCTGAGCCACGACCATCCGGCCGGCAGCTGTACAGCGGGGATCAGGCGGTCCGCGAGACCGAGCAGGAACAGCGGCATCCAGGCGTTGAGGCCGGCGGACGCCGCCAGGCTGGATCCGATCAGGAACTCGATCACGGCTCCACTCTAGGTGGCGGCGGGCGCGGGCGAGGAGCGCGCCCGGCCCGAGTGTCGGTGACCCCTCGTAGGCTGGAGGGCATGCAACCCACGCGCAGCGTCCGCCCCTTCGAGGTCGTCAGCGAGTACATGCCCGCAGGCGACCAGCCGCAGGCCATCGCCGAGCTCGCGGCGCGCATCAACGCGGGTGAGACCGACATCGTGCTGCTCGGCGCCACGGGCACCGGCAAGTCCGCGACCACGGCGTGGCTCATCGAGCAGGTGCAGCGGCCCACCCTGGTGATGGCGCACAACAAGACCCTGGCCGCGCAGCTGGCCAACGAGTTCCGCGAGCTCATGCCGAACAACGCCGTCGAGTACTTCGTCAGCTACTACGACTACTACCAGCCCGAGGCGTACGTGCCGCAGACGGACACCTTCATCGAGAAGGACTCCTCGGTGAACGCCGAGGTGGAGCGTCTCCGGCACTCCACCACCAACTCGCTGCTCAGTCGGCGCGACGTCGTCGTCGTCAGCACCGTCTCCTGCATCTACGGCCTCGGCGCCCCGGAGGAGTACCTCCGCGCCATGGTGGCCCTGCAGGTGGGAGAGCGCTACGACCGCGACGCCCTCATCCGGCAGTTCATCTCCATGCAGTACAACCGCAACGACGTGGACTTCTCGCGCGGCAACTTCCGCGTGCGCGGCGACACGATCGAGATCATCCCGGTGTACGAGGAGAGCGCGATCCGCATCGAGCTCTTCGGCGACGAGATCGAGGCGCTGTACTCACTGCATCCGCTCACCGGCGAGGTGATCGAGAAGCTCGACGCGGTGCCGATCTTCCCGGCATCGCACTACGTCGCCGGCACGGATGTCGTGCAGCGCGCGATCGGCACGATCGAGGCCGAGCTCGCCGATCGGCTGGCCGAGCTGGAGCGGCAGGGCAAGCTGCTCGAGGCGCAGCGGCTGCGCATGCGGACGACGTTCGACCTCGAGATGCTGCAGCAGCTGGGCTTCTGCTCGGGCATCGAGAACTACTCCCGTCATCTCGACGGGCGTGAGGCGGGCGAGCCGCCGCACACCCTGCTCGACTTCTTCCCCGACGACTTCCTGCTGGTGATCGACGAGTCGCACGTGACCGTGCCGCAGATCGGCGCGATGTACGAGGGCGACGCGTCGCGGAAGCGCACGCTGGTCGAGCACGGGTTCCGGCTGCCCAGCGCGATGGACAACCGCCCGCTGCGCTGGGACGAGTTCAAGAACCGCATCGGCCAGACCGTGTACCTCTCCGCGACGCCGGGCAAGTACGAGATGGGCATCGCTGACGGCGTCGTGGAGCAGATCATCCGCCCGACCGGTCTGATCGACCCGGAGATCATCGTCAAGCCCTCGAAGGGGCAGATCGACGACCTGCTCGAGGAGATCCGCATCCGGGTCGAGCGGGACGAGCGCGTGCTGGTGACCACGCTCACCAAGAAGATGGCCGAGGAGCTGACCGACTTCCTCGGCGAGCACGGCGTGCGCGTGCGGTACCTGCACTCCGACGTCGACACGCTGCGCCGTGTCGAGCTGCTCACCGAGCTGCGCGCCGGCGTGTACGACGTGCTCGTCGGCATCAACCTGCTCCGCGAGGGTCTCGACCTTCCCGAGGTGTCGCTGGTCGCGATCCTGGATGCCGACAAGGAGGGCTTCCTGCGCTCGGGGACCTCGCTGATCCAGACGATCGGCCGCGCGGCGCGAAACGTGTCGGGGCAGGTGCACATGTACGCCGACAACATGACCGACTCGATGGCGAAGGCGATCGAGGAGACCGAGCGGCGGCGCGAGAAGCAGATCGCCTACAACCAGGCCAACGGCATCGACCCGCAGCCCCTGCGCAAGCGCATCGCCGACATCACGGAGGTGCTGGCGCGCGAGGCCGCCGACACGGCCGACATGCGTGCGGGGCGGAACAAGTCCGGCAAGGGCAAGTCGCCCACGCCGAACCTGCGCCGCACGGGGATCGCCGCGGAGGGCGCCACTCAGCTCGAGGACACGATCACCGACCTGTCGGATCAGATGCTCGCTGCGGCCGCCGAACTGAAGTTCGAGCTCGCCGCGCGCCTGCGCGACGAGGTGCAGGATCTGAAGAAGGAGCTGCGGGCCATGGAGAAGGCCGGCCACGCCTGACCCCGATGGCGCTGCTCTCCGACGTCGATGGCGCCGCGCGCCTCAGGGGCAGTGCATGAGCGGCTTGGGCCCCGAGCGGTCGATCTCGTGCAGGTTCATCGGCTTCCCGCACAGCGGGCAGGCGCGTTCCGCGCGCTGGGCGGCGCTCGGCGGCGGCGTGCTCTCATAGGGTCCGACGGCCGCGGGACCGGCCAGGCGGATCAGCCGGGAGTTGAACCATGCGTAGAAGCCGCCGGCTTCGCGGATGCGGGTGCGAAGCGGAGGGCGGTCTCGTTCCTCGGTCATGATGATTAGTGTACTAACTATTCGCGTACGAGTAGCATCGAGGCGTGACCGATGACGACGACCTCCTGCGCCTCGAGAACCAGCTGTGCTTCGCGATGGTCACGGCAGCCCGGAACGTCCTTGCCGTGTATCGGCCGATTCTCGAACCCCTCGGCCTCACGCATCCTCAGTACCTCGTGATGCTCGCGCTCTGGGAGCGGTCTCCGCGCTCCCTCGGCGACATCGCCGACGCGCTCGCGCTCGAGCCGGCGAGCGCGTCCCCGCTCGTGAAGCGGCTCGAGAAGGAGGGACTGATCGAACGGGTGCGCAGCGAGCAGGACGAGCGGCGCCTCGACATCAGCCTGACGGATGCCGGCCGCGCGCTGCGCACGCAGGCGCTGGACGTGCCGCGGCAGGTGATGCAGCGCGTCGGGCTCGATCTGGAGGCCGTGACTGCGCTCCGCGAGGCGCTCGGTCCGTTCAACAGGTCGTTGCGCGGCTGAGCTCCTCGCGTCCGCGCCGGCTGCACCTGCCGACTCGCATAGGGTGAAGGTGTGACGGGGGCGATGCAGCACGACGCGCGGGGGCGGACGCAGCCCGTCGAGCGTGCGTCCGGTGCGGGGCGGGTCCTGTCCTGGCGGAGGATGCTGCTGATCTTCGGCGCGCTCGCGCTCTTCGCCGTCGCCATGCTCGCCTCGGCCATCGCCGGGCATCCCACGATCGACCTCACGCCGGAAGGGGCCGCCGCGTCGCCCCTTCCCGAACAGCGGCCGACGCCCACGATCACGCCTGGCGTGCCGCCCGCCCAGGAGGGCGGCGGATCGGATGCCGCTCTGGTCGGCATCGGCATCGCCCTCGCGCTGATCGTCTCGGCACTGGCCGTCCTCCTGCTGCTCTGGATCGTCCGCCGTGTCATCGACCTCTGGCGCAGTCGCCGGCTGCGGCGGCAACCGGGCGCGGACACGGACGTCGAGGTCGGAGTCGCCGACTCCCCGGCGGAGTCCGAGCCCGACGCACCCACCGTGCGCCGTGGTATCGCCGCCGCGCGGGACGCGATCGAGGCGCATCCTGCCCCGACCGACGCCATCATCGCGGCCTGGGTGGGGCTGGAGGAGACGGCGGCGGACTCCGGGGTCGGTCGCGGCGTCAGTGAGACGCCCGCGGAGTTCACCCTGCGGATCCTGCTGCGCAGGCCGGGCATCGAGCATCCGGCGCAGCAGCTCCTCGCCGTCTACGAGGGCGTGCGCTTCGGCGGACACCGGGGGAGCGAACAGGATCGTGCCCTCGCCTCCCGCGCGCTGGCGCTCATCGAGGAGGGCTGGCGATGAGGTGGCTGCATGCGCTGCTGATGGCCGCCGGGGTCGGCTTCCTCGCCGGCATCGGGCTCGCCGTGCTGCGCGTGCAGGTCGAGTTCGTCTGGGGCTGGTCGGTTCTCGTCGCCGCGGTCGTGCTGCTGATCGGGCTGCGGCTGCCGGACGATCCGCGCGTGGACGCACCGCGCCTCCCGGATCCGCCCGACTACATCGGCTCCGACGTCTCGCGTCTCGCCTGGGCCATCAACATGCACACCGACACCGCCAATGAAGCCGTCACACGTCGGCTCCGCGCCACGCTGCGCCGCCGGCTGCGGCAGCAGGGTGTGGACGTGGACGACCCGCGACAGGCATCCGCCGTCGACCGGATGCTGGGCGACGGACTCTGGGGACGCCTGAACGGGCGTCGCACCACGGTCGCCGATGTCCGTGCCGCGCTCGCGGCCGCGGAGCGGCTGGGCGGCGATCGCGGTGACGACGCGGCCCGGCGGGACGCAGCGCAGGATCCGGAAAGACCATCGCAGAGGGAGAGCACATCATGAACTTCGCGGACATCGCCGAACTCGGGCAGCGCATCCGCGCGTCCGTGGCCACCGCCGTCGTCGGCATGGACGACCCGCTCGAGGTCGCTCTGGCCACGATCCTCGCCGGAGGGCACGTGCTGTTCGAGGACGTCCCCGGCCTCGGCAAGACCCTGGCCGCGCGCAGCCTGGCATCCGCCCTCGGCCTGTCCTTCCGCCGCCTGCAGTGCACGCCGGACATGCTCCCCGGCGACGTGACGGGATCGTACGTGTACGCGCCCGACAGCGGCGAGTTCGTCTTCCGTCCGGGGCCCATCTTCACCGGGCTGCTGCTGGCCGACGAGATCAACCGCACGACCCCGAAGACGCAGTCCGCCATGCTCGAGGCGATGGCCGAGAGGCAGGTGACGGTCGAGGGCAACAGCTTTCCCCTCGAACCGCCCTTCCACGTCATCGCCACGGCCAACCCGATCGAGTACGAGGGCACGTACTCGCTGCCAGAGGCGCAGCTGGACCGGTTCATGGTGCGTCTCTCCGTGGGGTACCTCGACCAGCAGGGCGAGACCGAGATCCTGCTCGGACGTCTGCGGCGGCAGCAGGAGGCGACGCACGTGGACCCCGTCCTGGCACCAGGCCAGCTCGCGCAGCTGCAGCAGGCCGTCGAGCGGATCCATGTGGACCCCGACGTCGCGGCGTACTGCGTCGCGCTGGCCGCGGCGACACGGCAGGCTCAGCACGTCGCGGTCGGCGCATCCCCGCGTGGGTCGCAGTCTCTCGTGCTGCTCGGGCGTGCGCTGGCGGCGCTGGACGGACGCGACTACGTGCGCCCCGACGACATCAAGCGCATCGCCGTGCCGGTGCTCGCGCACCGCCTCACCCTCACTCCGCAGGCGTGGGCGCAGGGCGTCGACCCGACCGAGATCGTCCGCGGACTGGTCTCGTCCGTCGCCGTTCCGCCGAGCATCGCCGCCGTCCGCGGCTGAGTCATGGCCGACGCAGCAGCATCCGGGGGAGCACGGCGTGCCGGCCCGCCACTCTTCCTCGCGGTCTTCGCCGCGGCCGGCGCGCTGATCACGGGCGTCGTGTTCTCGCGGCCCGACGTGATCGCGATCGGAGTCCCCCTCGCCCTCTGGGCAGCCATCGCCGTGACGAACACCGGTCGCGGTGGCGTCGATGTCCGGATCGAGCGCACGCCGGATGCGGAGGAGGGAGTGCTCGCCGACGACATCGTGGTGGACTCGGATGCCGAGATGGTGGAGCTGGCAGTGGCGCAGGTCGGCCGCACCCGCCGACGGCTGTTCGTCCCCGGCCGCACCCGGGTGCGGGCCACCAGCCGGCCGAGGCACTCCGGCCCGGTGACGACGGTTCAGGTGGCTGCGCGCGCCCTCGACGTGGACGCCGCCCTGCTGGGAGTCCCGCGCACGGCGATCTCGCTGGTGCGGACGGTTCAGCCGGTGCTGCGTCGACTGCCGCTGCTGCCGCTGGCACCGCGCCTGACCGGCCTGCACGGCTCGCACGAGGGCGTGCGTCCAGGGCAGGGCGGGGACTTCCGGGACATCCATCCGTTCGCCCCCGGCGACGAGCTGCGACGCGTCGACTGGAAGGCGACGGCGCGCGCGGCGCGCCGACCGGGCGAGCTGCTGATCCGGCGCACGAACACGCTCAGCGATGCATCCGCCGTGATCGTCATGGACACCGCCGACGACCTCGGTGAGGTGGTGGCGACGTGGGGGACCCTCGACCTCGCACGCAGCGGGGTCACGTCACTCGACCATGCGCGCAGCGCGGCGCGGTCGATCGCTGCGGCGACCGTCGAGCAGGGCGATCGGGTCGCGTTCCACACGCTCGCCCACGGCGGACGCTCCGTCCGGTCGGGCAGCGGGCGCCGGCACCTCGCACGCATCGTCGCGGAGATCTCCTCGACCGGGCGCGGTGGTGACGACGCGAGATTCCGCCGGATGCCTCCGGTGCCGCACGGATCGATCATCTACGTGCTCTCCACCTTCTTCGACGGCGCCGCGGCCGAGATCGCCACGCGCTGGCGCGCCGCGGGGCACCGGGTCGTGGCGGCCGACATCCTGCCCGAGCTGGACGAGCACCGCCTCAGCACCGAGCGGACGCTCGCGCTGCGCGTGCTGCTCGCCGAGCGGGAGGACATGATGCACCAGCTGCGGGAGGCGGGAGTCGAGACCATGCGGTGGGCCGATGACCCCGGACCGCAGCTGACCGCACTGACCAGGAGCGGTCGCGTCCGCGCAGCAGGGAGGCCCCGATGAGACGCGATGATCGACTCGCCGTCGGCATCTCCGTGCCCGGGTGGTCTCTGCCGGTCGTGTCCACCGCCGTGGCGGTCGCCGCGGGGTCGATGATCCACGCCGCGGCGGGCTGGATCATCGTGATGGGGGTGCTCTGCCTGCTCAGCGGGGTGGCACGTGTGCTCGGCGGCCCCTGGGTGTCGGCGGTGGTCCTGGTGATCGTGCTGGTCGCGTCGGATGCCGCGCCGGGGCGCACTGCGGTCGTGATCGCGGCCGTGCACCTCCTGCACGTGCTGGGATCGCTGGCGATGGCGGTGCCCGTGGGTGCGCGTGTGGCGGTGCCCGCCCTGCGGTCCACGGCGATACGCTTCGCGATCATGCAGGCGGTAGGGCAGGCGGCCGGGGTCCTGGCGTTCCTGCTCCCGCAGGGACGGGTGCTTCCGGCCGCCGTCGTCCTCGGGGCGCTGGCCGTGCTGGGGTTCGTGCTCGGGGCGCTGCGGATGCTGCGCGCCCAGCGTGCGCACGGCTATGCGGCGTCCTCGGAGCCCAGTGTCGGTGGCCCCTCCTAGACTTGACGGGTGCCCATTGTTCCCGTCGCCTCCTCCGGAAAACTCAGTGTTCGCGGTGCCCGCGTGCACAATCTCAAGAACGTCGACATCGACATCCCGCGCGACTCGCTCGTCGTGTTCACGGGGCTGTCGGGGTCCGGCAAGTCGAGCCTCGCGTTCGACACGATCTTCGCCGAGGGGCAGCGCCGCTACGTCGAATCGCTGAGCGCGTACGCGCGCCAGTTCCTGGGCCAGGTGGACAGGCCCGATGTCGACTTCATCGAGGGCCTCAGCCCCGCGGTCTCGATCGACCAGAAGTCGACCAACCGCAACCCGCGCTCCACCGTCGGCACGATCACCGAGATCCACGACTACATGCGCCTGCTGTGGGCCCGCATCGGCATCCCGCACTGCCCCGAGTGCGGTGAGCGCATCCAGCGGCAGACCGTGCAGCAGATCGCCGATCAGCTCATGGAGCTCCCCGAGCGCACCCGCTACCAGATCGTCGCGCCCGTCGTCACGCAGAAGAAGGGCGAGTTCGTCGACCTCTTCAAGGAGCTCGGCGCCAAGGGCTACTCGCGCGCGATCGTCGACGGCGACCTCATCCAGCTCGCCGAGCCGCCCGCGCTGAAGAAGAGCTACAAGCACGACATCGCCGTCGTCGTCGACCGCCTGGTCGCCTCCGCCGACATCCTCGGACGCGTCACCGACTCCGTCGAGACCGCGCTGGGACTGGCCGGCGGCATCATGCAGGTCAACTTCGTCGACGAGGAGGGCGACGACGCCTGGCAGTCGTTCTCCGAGAAGCTCGCCTGCCCTAACGGGCATCCGATCACCCTCACCGAGATCGAGCCGCGCACGTTCTCGTTCAACGCGCCGTTCGGTGCCTGCCCGGCCTGCTCCGGGCTCGGGACCCGGATGTCCGTGGACGTCGATCTCATGCTCGGCGACGAGGAGCTGTCGATCCGCGAGGGCGTCATCCTGCCCTGGACCACGCAGGGCAAGGGGCTTTTCCAGTACTACGAGCGCCTGCTCGAGGGTCTCGCGCGCGATCTCGACTTCTCGCTGGACACGCCCTGGAACCAGCTGCACTCCGACGTGCGCGAGGCGGTGCTCCGCGGTGACAACTACAAGGTCAGCGTCAAGTGGAAGAACCGCTACGGACGTGAGATGCGGTACACCTCCGGATTCGAGGGCGTCGTGCCCTACATCGAGCGCCAGTACATGCAGGCGGAGTCCGACACGCAGCGCGGACGCTGGGGCGAGTACCTGCGCGAGGTCCCGTGCCCGGTCTGCGACGGCGCTCGCCTCAAGCCCGAGGTGCTGGCCGTCAAGGTGCACGGCCACTCGATCGCCGAGGTCTCGAGCCTGAGCCTGGCCGACGCCAGCCGCTTCATGCACACCCTCGAGCTCACCGAGCGCGAGGCGAAGATCGCAGCCCAGGTGCTGCGCGAGATCCGGCTGCGGCTGGAGTTCCTGCTGCAGGTGGGCCTGTCCTACCTGAACCTCGGCCGCTCCGCTGGCTCGCTGTCGGGCGGTGAGGCGCAGCGCATCCGCCTCGCGACGCAGATCGGCTCCGGGCTGACGGGCGTGCTCTACGTGCTCGACGAGCCGTCGATCGGCCTGCACCAGCGCGACAACCGCCGGCTGATCGAGACCCTCGTCCGCCTGCGCGATCTCGGCAACACCCTGATCGTCGTCGAGCACGACGAGGAGACGATCGAGGCAGCCGACTGGGTGGTCGACATCGGACCGGGCGCCGGCGTCAACGGGGGAGCGGTCGTGCACTCCGGCCCCTACTCGGCGCTGCTCTCCGAGACCGGATCGATGACGGGCGACTACCTCGCCGGCCGCCGCGAGATCGCCACGCCGAAGAAGCGCCGCAAGATCGACCGCAAGCGGATGCTGTCGGTCGTGGGCGCGCGCGCCAACAACCTGAAGAACGTCACCGCCGACTTCCCGCTCGGCGTGCTCACCGCCGTCACGGGCGTGAGCGGCTCCGGCAAGTCGTCGCTGGTGAACGACATCCTGTACCAGGTGCTCGCCGGGCGCCTCAACGGCGCCCGCACCGTGCCGGGCAAGCACACCCGCGTCACCGGACTCGACAACCTCGACAAGGTCGTGCACGTCGACCAGGCGCCGATCGGCCGCACACCGCGCTCGAACCCGGCCACGTACACGGGCGTCTTCGACCGCATCCGCACGCTGTTCAGCGAGACCCCGGAGGCCAAGGTGCGCGGGTACCAGCCCGGCCGGTTCAGCTTCAACGTCAAGGGCGGACGCTGCGACGCCTGCTCGGGCGACGGCACGATCAAGATCGAGATGAACTTCCTGCCCGACGTGTACGTGGACTGCGAGGTCTGCCACGGCAAGCGGTACAACCGCGACACCCTGGCCGTGCACTACAAGGGCAAGAACATCGCCGAGGTGCTCGAGATGCCCATCGCCGAGGCCGCGGAGTTCTTCGAGCCGATCCAGGCGATCCACCGGTACATGAAGACCCTGGTCGACGTCGGCCTGGGATACGTGCGGCTGGGCCAGGCGGCCACGACGCTCTCCGGCGGCGAGGCGCAGCGCGTCAAGCTCGCCACGGAACTGCAGCGGCGCAGCAACGGCCGCAGCATCTATGTGCTCGACGAGCCGACCACCGGTCTGCACTTCGAAGACGTCCGCAAGCTGCTCGAAGTGCTGAACGGGCTCGTCGACAAGGGCAACACGGTGATCGTGATCGAGCACAACCTCGACGTGATCAAGTCGTCGGACTGGGTGATCGACCTCGGCCCCGAGGGCGGTTCCGGCGGAGGGGAGATCCTCGCCACCGGCACGCCCGAGCAGATCGCGGACGTCGAGGAGAGCCACACCGGGCGCTTCCTCGCCGAGATCCTGGGCGAGGGCCGGGCCGCGCGCAAGGCGGGCTGATGGCCGACGTCCTTCCGTACAAGCCGCGGACGGGGGAGATCCCCACGGACCCCGGCGTGTACCGCTTCCGGGATGCCGATGGGCGGGTGCTGTACGTCGGCAAGGCGAAGAACCTCCGGCAGCGGCTGTCGAACTACTTCGCCCCGCTGCGCACCCTGCACGAGCGCACCCGGCGGATGGTCACGACCGCGGCTTCCGTGGAGTGGACGGTGGTCGCCACCGACGTGGACTCCCTGCAGCTGGAGTACATGTGGATCAAGGAGTTCGATCCGCCGTTCAACGTGCGCTACAAGGACGACAAGTCGTACCCGTTCATGGCCATCACGCTCGCCGACGAGGCGCCGCGGGTGATCGTCACGAGGAACAGGAAGATCCCCGGCGCACGCTACTTCGGGCCCTACCCGAAGGTGTGGGCCGTGCACGACACGATCGACCTGATGGTCAAGGCGTTCCCGATCCGCACCTGCAGCGACGCCAGTTACAAGCGCGCCATGCAGACCGGGCGGCCGTGCTTCCCCGGCCAGATCGGCAAGTGCGGCGGACCCTGTTCGATGACCTGCACGATCGAGGAGCACAGGGCCATGGTCGACGACTTCGTCGCCTTCATGGCCGGGGGTGACGAGCGGTTCACGAAGGACCTCACCCGGCGGATGCTCGCCGCGTCCGCCGCGATGGATTACGAGGCGGCGGCGAAGTACCGTGACAAGCTCGCCTCGATCGAGGCGGTGCTCGGCAAGAGCGCGCTCGTGCTCCCCGCCGACGAGGACGCCGATCTGTTCGGCCTGGCGGAGGACGAGCTCTCGGCGGCGGTGCACCACTTCGTGATCCGCGGAGGTCGCGTGCGCGGTGTGCGCTCGCTCGCCATCGACAAGGAGATCGACATCTCCGGAGCCGAGCTCGTCGACCAGGTGCTGCAGCGCGTGTACGGCGACGCCGTCGACATCCCGCGCCGCGTGCTCGTTCCCGTGCTCCCGGACGATGCGGCGGAGCTCGAGCAGTGGCTGCGCGAACGCCGTGGCAAGCGCGTGGAGATCGCGGTCGCGCACAGAGGCCAGCGCGCCGAGCTCATGCGCACCGCCACGCTGAACGCGCAGCAGGCGCTGCTGCGGCACAAGACCCGACGCACCAGCGACTACGTCGCGCGCACGCAGGCCCTCACCGATCTGCAGGAGGCGCTCGGCATGAGCGAGGCCCCGCTGCGGATCGAGTGCTACGACATCTCGCATCTGAGCGGCACGAACGTCGTCGCCTCGATGGTCGTGTTCGAGGACGGGCTGCCCCGCAAGGACCAGTACCGCTCGTTCAACATCGCCGAGACCACGGATGACACCGACTCGATGTACCAGGTGCTGATGCGGAGACTCGCGCGCGTCGACGACCCGGTGCCGACGGACGTCGCGGACGCACAGGCCGACGGCTCGGACGCCGGCGATCCGGAGGGCGACCTGGTGGACCCTTCGTCAGGCTCAGGGACCGGACCGAAGCGCCGGCGCTTCGCCTACAAGCCGCAGCTGCTCCTGGTCGACGGCGGGCAGCCTCAGGTGAACGCCGCAGCACGGGCCCTGCGCGACAGCGGAAGAACCGACATCGCCCTGGCGGGCATCGCGAAGCGCCTCGAGGAGCTGTGGCTCCCGGACGACGACTTCCCGGTGATCCTGCCCCGCACCAGTGAGGCCCTCTACCTCGTGCAGCGACTGCGCGACGAGGCCCACCGCTTCGCGATCACGCATCAGCGGCGCCGGCGGCGGCGCGACATCACCACGATCCTCAGCGAGATCCCCGGGCTCGGCGAGTCGCGCATCAAGGCGCTGCTCAAGCACTTCGGGTCGGTCACGGCGCTGCGCGCGGCGACGCCGGAGCAGATCCGCGAGGTGAACGGCATCGGACCCGCCCTCGCCGACGGCATCCACGAGCATCTCTCCGGTCGTCCGGCCGCCCCGAGTCGATAGGCTGGTCGCAGGGGAAGGGAGACGACGATGACGGCCGCAGATGAGGGCGAGTTCCTGATCGTCACGGGCATGTCGGGCGCAGGGCGCTCGACAGCCGCGAACGCGCTCGAGGATCTCGGCTGGTACGTCGTCGACAACCTGCCGCCGCAGATCCTTCGGCCGCTGCTGGAGCTCACCGACATGGGCGGTGCCAACCTGCCCAAGATCGCCGCGGTGGTGGACGTGCGCGGACGCAACCTGTTCGACGACTTCCCCGGGGTGGCCAGGGCGCTGCGCGATCGCGGCGGCGTCAAGGTGCTCTTCCTGGACGCCTCCGACGACGTGCTGGTGCGCCGGTTCGAGTCGGTCCGGCGGCCGCATCCGCTGCAGGGCGACGGCACGCTGCTGGACGGCATCCGCACCGAACGCAGCCGTCTGGCGCCGATCCGCGAGGCAGCCGACGTGCTCATCGACACCTCGAGCCTGAACATCCACCAGCTGGCCACGCAGGTCTCCGAGATGTTCTCCGAGGAAGGCGCAGCGCGCCACCGCCTGACCTTCCTGAGCTTCGGCTTCAAGTACGGCGTCCCGACGGATGTCGACCTCGTCGCGGACATGCGCTTCCTGCCCAATCCGTTCTGGAACGAGGAGCTGCGCGACCATACCGGTCAGGACGCCGAGGTCCGCGACTACGTGCTGTCCCGGCCCGGCGCAGAGGAGTTCCTCGCCGCCTACGTGCAGGCGCTGCGTCCGGTGCTGGAGGGCTATCAGCGCGAGAACAAGAGCCACTCCACCGTGGCCATCGGATGCACGGGCGGCAAGCACCGCTCGGTCGCCATGGCGGAGGAGCTGGCCCGTCGTATCGCGGATGCGCCCGGGGTGGCCGTCAACGTGCGGCACAGGGATCTCGGGCGCGAATGATGCGCTCCGAGTCGGTGGGAGCGCCCGCGGCCTTGTAGGCTAGTCCCTTGCGTCGCGATCCGACGCCAGGATCGTGAAGGAGTCCCGTGGCACTAACCACCGACGTCAAGGCCGAGCTCGTCAGCATCCGCAATGCGCCCCCGACGGTGCGCGTCGCAGAGGTGACGACGATCCTTCGGTTCGCCGGTGGACTGCACTCGATCGCCGGTCGGGTGGCCGTCGAGGCCGAGGTGGACGCCGAGCTGCTGGCGCGCCGCGTGAGCCGCGACCTCGCTGAGATCTACGGTGTCCGCCCCGAGATCGCCCAGGTGAAGGCCAGCACCGCGCAGAGCGGCGGCGACGGCGCCCGCTGGGCCGTGCGCGTGATCGGCCCGGGGGAGACCCTCGCCCGTCAGACCGGTCTGCTGGATGCCCGTCGTCGTCCCGTGCGCGGTCTTCCCAACCGTCTGACCACCGGATCCCCCGAGGAGCTCGCCGGCATCTGGCGCGGCGCCTTCCTCGCGGCCGGATCCCTCAGCGAGCCGGGCCGCTCCGCGATGCTCGAGGTCGCCTGCCCGACCGGTGAGGCAGCGATGGCACTGGTCGGCGCCGCGCACCGTCTCGGTGTCACGGCGAAGGCTCGCGAGGTGCGGGGTCTGCCGCGTGTCGTCGTCCGCGAGGGCGAGGCCATCCGTGCCATCCTCGCCGCGATGGGTGCGCGTCGCACCGCAGCGGCCTGGGAGGAGATGCGCCAGCGCCGTGAGGTGCGCGCCGGCGTGAACCGTCTCGTGAACTTCGACGACGCCAACCTGCGCCGTTCCGCTCAGGCGGCGGTCGCGGCGTGCGCGCGCGTCGAGCGCGCGCTCGAGATCCTCGGCGACGACGTCCCCGACCACCTGCGGACCGCCGGCAACCTGCGGCTCGCGCATCGCGACGCCAGCCTCGACGAGCTCGGGCACCACGCCGACCCGCCGCTCACCAAGGACGCAGTGGCCGGCCGCATCCGCCGTCTCCTGGCCATGGCCGACAAGCGCGCCCAGCAGGACGGCATCCCCGGCACCGAGGCGGCTGTCCCGGCCGGACTCGAGGACTAGCCGGAACTGACCATGCGGCCCCTGCCGACGCGTTCGACACGCGCGGGCAGGGGCCGTTCTCGTCATCCGGGGAAGGTTCCCTCCGCCATCACGGTTGCCCTCAGTAGGATGTGAAACGTCTGCTTCGCGGCGCACACGGCGCCGTGGAGAACGCAAGCGCCGCGGCGCGGCGCGGATTGGATGAAATCGACATGGCGACTTACACGCTGCCCGACCTTCCCTACGACTTCGCGGCTCTCGAGCCCCACATCAGCGGCAAGATCATGGAGCTCCACCATGACAAGCACCACGCCGCCTACGTCGCCGGCGCCAACGCCGCCCTCGACGCACTCGCCGAGGCTCGCGACTCCGGCAACCTGGCCAACGTGAACAAGCTCGAGAAGGACCTGGCGTTCAACCTCGGCGGTCACGTCAACCACTCCATCTTCTGGACGAACCTGTCGCCGAACGGTGGCGGTCAGCCCGAGGGCGAGCTGAAGGCCGCCATCGACGAGTTCTTCGGCTCGTTCGAGAAGTTCCAGGCCCACTTCGCGGCTGCGGCCGCCGGCATCCAGGGCTCCGGCTGGGCCGTGCTGAGCTGGGACCCGATCGGCGCGCGCCTGATCATCCAGCAGCTGTTCGACCAGCAGGCCAACACCGCTCAGGGCACGGTGCCGCTGTTCCAGCTCGACATGTGGGAGCACGCCTTCTACCTGGACTACCTGAACGTCAAGGCGGACTACATCAAGGCGGCGTGGAACATCGCCAACTGGGAGAACGTCGCGCAGCGGTTTGAAACAGCGCGTGAGAAGACCTCCGGTCTGCTGGTACTGTCGTAAAAGATGGGCGTCCTGATGGGCGATTTGCCCATCAGGACGCCGTTGTCCGCGCAATCCGCGAAAATTACGCAATTCCCTTGTTAAGAACCAGGAGACTTTCGTGTCTGTCAAGATCGGTATCAACGGCTTCGGTCGTATCGGAAGAAACTTCCTCCGCGCAGCTCTCGCGCAGAACGCTGACCTCGAGGTCGTCGCTGTCAACGACCTCACCGACAACGCGGCACTCGCCCATCTCCTGAAGTACGACTCGGTCGGCGGCCCCCTGGGCGTCGAGGTCTCGCACGAGGGCGATGTCATCACCGTCGGCGGCAAGGCCATCAAGGTCTTCGAAGAGCGCGACCCCGCCAACCTCCCGTGGGGCGAGCTGGGCGTGGACATCGTCATCGAGTCGACCGGACGCTTCACCAAGGCCGCTGACGCAGCCAAGCACATCGCCGGTGGCGCCAAAAAGGTCATCATCTCCGCGCCGGGCACCGACGTCGACGGCACCTTCGTCATGGGCGTGAACGAGGACACCTACGACGCGGCGAACCACAACATCATCTCCAACGCGTCCTGCACCACGAACTGCCTCGCGCCGCTCGCGAAGGTGTTCAACGACACCTTCGGCATCGAGCGCGGCTTCATGATGACCGCACACGCGTACACGGCCGACCAGAACCTGCAGGACGGCCCGCACAGCGACCTGCGTCGCGCCCGCGCCGCCGCTATCAACATCGTCCCGGCCTCGACCGGCGCCGCCAAGGCCATCGGCCTCGTGCTCCCGGAGCTGAACGGCAAGCTCAGCGGCTCCTCCTACCGCGTTCCGGTTCCCACCGGCTCGATCGTGGACCTGACGATCATCGCCGACCGCGACGACCTGACCGTCGACGAGATCAACGCCGCGTACCGCGAGGCCGCTGCGGAGGGTCGCCTGAACGGCATCCTGGAGTACACCTCGGACGAGATCGTGTCGAGCGACATCCAGCTCAACGCGCACTCCTCGATCTTCGACTCCGGGCTGACCAACGTCAGCGGCAACCTGGTCAAGGTCTCCGCCTGGTACGACAACGAGTGGGGCTACTCCAACCGCCTGGTCGACCTGACCGAGTACGTGGCAGAGCGCCTCTAAGCTCGTACACATGACTCTGCGCACCCTGGAATCTCTGGGTTCCCTCGAGGGCAGGCGCGTCATCGTCCGTTGTGACCTCAACGTCCCCCTGCGGGACGGGGTCATAACGGACGATGGTCGTGTTCGGGCCTCGTTGCCGACCCTCAACGCCCTCATCAACGCCGGCGCACGCGTCATCGTGTGCTCGCACCTGGGCCGTCCCGACGGGGCGCCCGACCCGCAGTACAGCCTGGAGCCGGTGGCCCAGCGGCTGTCGGAGCTGCTCGGCAAGCCCGTGGCCTTCGCCCGCGACACCGTGGGCGAGTCCGCACGTGAGGCGGTCTCCTCGCTGGAGGACGGCGGGGTCGTCGTCCTCGAGAACCTGCGTTTCAACGCGGGGGAGACGGCGAAGGACGACGCGACGCGTCAGGCCTTCGCCCGTGAGCTCGCGGAGCTCGGCGACGCACTCGTCTCGGACGGATTCGGCGTCGTGCACCGCAAGCAGGCCAGCGTGTACGACCTCGCGCAGATCCTGCCGTCGGCCGCCGGTCTGCTCATCGCGACCGAGCTCGATGTGCTCGACCGTCTGACCGAGAACCCTGAGCGCCCGTACACGGTGGTGCTCGGCGGCTCGAAGGTCAGCGACAAGCTGGGCGTCATCTCGCACCTGCTGCCGCGCGTGGACCGGCTGCTGGTCGGCGGTGGGATGCTGTTCACCTTCCTGGCGGCGGAGGGCCACGGCGTGGCATCCAGCCTTCTCGAGAAGGATCAGCTCGACACGGTCCGCGGGTACATCGCCGAGGCCAAGGAGCGCGGGGTGGAGCTGGTGCTCCCGACCGACGTGGTCGTCGCGTCCGGCTTCGCGGCGGATGCCGAGCACGAGACGGTCGCCGCGGACGCCATCGAGCAGAGCTCGTTCGGCGCATCCGGCATCGGCCTGGACATCGGCCCGGACACCGCGGCGCGCTTCGCCGACGCGATCCGCGACTCGAAGACGGTGTTCTGGAACGGCCCGATGGGCGTGTTCGAGTTCCCCGCCTTCGCCGCGGGTACGAAGGCGGTCGCCTCGGCGCTGACCGAGGTCGACGGTCTCGGCGTCGTCGGCGGCGGCGACTCCGCCGCGGCCGTCCGTCAGCTCGGGTTCTCCGACGATCAGTTCGGACACATCTCGACAGGCGGCGGTGCAAGCCTCGAGTTCCTCGAGGGCAAGAAGCTACCCGGACTGGAGGTCCTCGGATGGCAATGACGAGCCGGACCCCGCTGATCGCGGGGAACTGGAAGATGAACCTCGACCACCTGCAGGCGGTCGCCACCGTGCAGAAGCTGCACTGGACGCTGAAGGACGCCGGGCACGAGAACGGGTCCGTCGAGGTGGCGGTGTTCCCGCCGTTCACCGACATCCGATCGGTGCAGACCCTGATCGACGCGGACAAGATTCCGTTCGGTCTCGGCGCGCAGGACCTCTCCGCGCACGACTCGGGCGCATACACCGGCGAGATCTCGGGTGCTTTCCTGTCGAAGCTGGGTGTGGGCTCGGTGATCATCGGGCACTCCGAGCGTCGCGAGTACCACCAGGAGAGCGACGAGCTCGTGAACGCCAAGGTGAAGGCCGCGCTGAAGCACGGCCTGGTGCCGGTGATCTGCGTCGGCGAGACCGCCGAGGACCTGGAGAGGTTCGGCAGCAGCGCCGTCCCCGTCGGCCAGCTGGAGAAGGCGCTCGAGGGTGTGCAGGCATCCGCCGACATCGTCGTCGCCTACGAGCCGGTCTGGGCGATCGGCTCCGGGCAGGCGGCCACTCCCGCTCAGGCGCAGGAGGTCTGCGCGGCATTGCGTGCGGTCATCGCGCGCGTCCTGGACGATGAGGCGGCCGCGCGCACCCGCATCCTGTACGGCGGATCGGTCAAGTCCGGCAACATCGCCAGCTTCATGCGCGAGCCGGACGTGGACGGCGCGCTGGTGGGCGGTGCGAGCCTGGTCGTCGACGAGTTCGCGGCCATCGTGCGCTTCCAGAAGCACGTCGGAGTGTGAGTCGGTGGGGCGCCGGCGGCGCCCCACCGTATAATCGACAGCTAGGCGGGTCGTTTCCGACCCTGGCGAAAGGCTTCAATCTCGTGCTTGTTCTCGAGTTCGTGCTGCAGGTCCTGCTGGGTATCAGCAGCGTTCTGCTGACGCTCCTCATCCTCCTCCACAAGGGCCGCGGCGGCGGTCTGTCCGACATGTTCGGCGGCGGCATGTCCGCGGCCGTCGGCTCGTCCGGCCTCGCGGAGCGGAACCTCAACCGGTTCACCGTGATCCTCGCGCTGGTGTGGTTCGTCTCCATCGTCGCGCTCGGCCTCATCACGAAGTTCTCGGTGATCTGATGGCCACCGGAGGAAACGCGATCCGCGGCACGCGGGTCGGATCGGGCCCCATGGGGGAGCAGGACCACGGCTACCACGCGGACCGCATCGCGGTGTCGTACTGGGACGGCCTGGGCAACGAGACCGTCCGCTACTTCGCCGCGGGCCTGCCCGAGGAGGAGATCCCCGACACGATCGACCACCCGCACACGGGGCTTCCGGCCGGTCGCGACCGTCAGAACCCGCCGGCTCTGGCCAAGGCCGAGCCGTACAAGACGCACCTCGCCTACGTGAAGGAGCGTCGCACGGACGAAGAGGCCGAGCAGCTGCTCGAGGACGCGCTCACGCAGCTCCGCGAGCGTCGCGGCCAGCGCTGACGCGCACCACGCAGTTCGCACAGGACCCCCGGGACTCGGTTCCGGGGGTCCTCTGCGTTCGGAGCGGATCCCGCCGTCGACGGGATCGCGCGCTCAGCTGCAGGTGCTGCCGAGGCCGAGGAGGATCACGTTGAGCGTGAAGGTCCTGGGAGGCGCGTACCAGGTCGTGTTCGGGTAGCCGGTCTGGATGCTGATGCCGTACGTTCCGCCGAGAAGATCGGTGAGGTTCAGCAGCCCGAGCAGCTTCGCGGTGTCGTACGTGGCGGCGTAGGAGTACACGCCGCCCGTCTGACCCGTCAGGGTGATCTGGCTGGTGTCGCGCGCGGTGGCGGAGTTCTTGGTGATGTCCACGCGCTGATCAGCCAGCGGCAGCGTCGACGACCAGGCGAGGTCGACCTTCTGCAGTCCGACCACGAGGGCGCTCGTGGGTTTGCAGGTCGCCCCCGTCGCCGTGGTGGGGGTGGAGACCGCGGTGACGGTTGTGTTCGTCACCGCGCCGGCCGTCCAGGCGGCCTCCGTCGTGCGGAGACCGGGCAGCAGCACGCCCGTCAGGCAGAGAAGCCCGAGCCCGACCGCAGCGGCACGCGCACGCCGTGTCATCGCTCTCGCCTCCGCTGCCTGGCGATCAGTGCGACGCCCAGGCCGACGAGCACGGCCGCCGGTGCGGCGAACAGCGCGGGTGACGGACCCCCGGTCGCGGGCAGGACCGTCGTTCCGACGGTCTGCTCCACGCTGGTCTGCTCGGCCGCGGCGCGCAGGATGAGCGTCGCGGCGCCCGAGGGGTCACCGCCACCGGTGACGGAGATGCGCAGGTGCACGACGCTCGGGGTCGCCTGCCGGAGGAGCGGCTTCTCGGGGCTGTCGAGCGTCAGTTGCGCGGCGGCGCTGAGGGTCGTCGCCGTGCCGGGGCATCCGGACCGCTCCCACCGGGTCGTGCACGACTGCACGATCGTGGACAGCTGCACGCCGTGGCCCTCACCGCGCAGGGTGACGGTCAGCTCACCGTCCGCAGGTGCGGACGCGGCGTCGATGTCGAGGTCCCAGTCGTAAGGGCGCACCGCGTCGAGGACGTGGGTACCACCGCCGTTCGAGGTGATCGAGATCAGCTCCGCCGCGCCGGCGGGCGGGGCCGACGTGAGGGACGGCAGCGCGACGAGCATCCCGATCGCGACGCAGGAGGCGACGTGCTGACCCAGGCGACGCTCGCGACGCGACGCGAACTCGGGGGAGCGCAGGGCGTCGTCCTCGGCGCCGAGGGGGTCGTCCTCGGCATCCGCGGGCGCCGGTCTCCGCACGCGTGGCCAGAAGGCCCAGGTGACCAGCAGCGCGGCGCCGACGGTGATGGTCCCGAGCACCCAGGGGCTGCCGAACCAGACGATGACGTAGGCGAGTCCCGGCAGCGAGCCGCGCACGATCCTGGCCTCCGAGATCGTGTACGGCGCGGGGTCGGCGCTCTGGTTCGCGTCGCCTTTCATCGTGATCACGCGCTGCGTCGAGGTGGGACCGGGGGAGACGCCGGTGATCCGATGCGTGATCGGCAGCTCGCCTGCACGGTCGACGGTCGTCACGTCGCCGACGGCGAGATCGGATGCCGGGACCCTCTGCACGAGCGCGACCGAGCCGGCCGGGATGGTCGGTGACATCGATCCGGTCTTGAACATGATCAGCGAGTAGCCGCCGGTGAACGCGAGGATCGTCAGCACGACGCAGGCGACCCCGCCGACGGCGGCGAGCGTGAGCAGCGTCTCGCGGAGCGCGCGGCCCACGCGACCGGCGATCCGGACGGCTGCGTTCATCGGGTCACCCGGTCGTCCCGGTGAACGTCCACGTCGGCGCGACTGTCCCGCCCTGGGCTGCCGTCGTGGCTGTGGAGGGCAGGGTGAGCACGACGCAGTAGGTCACGGTGTTCGCGCCACCGCCCTGCAGAGCCGCAGGCGGCAGCTGAGTGCCGGTGGGCACCGTCGTCAGCGGCGAGGGCTGCATCGTCGCGCTGGTGGTCGTCGGCGTGCATGCCGACGGCTGGGCCACCTGCACGACGACGGCTGTGAGCGCGTTCATCAGGGCCTGATCGGCAGCACCCGGCGCGCTCGCGCTCACGTTCGTGAGCGTGACGGTGCCGCCCAGCGATCCGGACGTCTGGACCTGGATCCACGCCGCCCTGCTGACACCCGGGTACAGGCCGGTGGCGTTGAGCTGCAGCGTGGCCGGGTTCCCCGCGCCGTGCGACGCGAACGGGTCGGTCTGGACCGTCCTGGACGAGACCGAGAACGTCCCCGCCTGGACGGTCGACGAGGCGAGCTCCTGGTCCGTCCAGGCGGCGAGTGTCATCGTGAAGCCGACGCCCAGCACCAGCCCGCCGGCGAGAACGGCGCGGATGCGCCGCGATCGCAGATGTCGCGCCCGGGCACGGTTCTCACGGCGGGTGGCGCGGAGGGCGGCTACTGGGATACTGCTTCCCACTTCCATGTCACCGTTCCCGTGTGGCCCTGCACGAGGTCCTCGGTCGCAGAGACCTTCAGGCAGAGGTTCACCGTCTGGCCGGCGGTGATCGAGGCGGGGATCGCCGTGCCGGCGTTGAACGCCGTCGCGTCGCAGCCGAAGGCGGTGGTGGCCACGGCGTCGAAGACCAGGTCGGCGGCGACGAGCGTTCCGCCCGACGCGATCGCGACGGTCTGCGTGAGATCGGCGGCCGAGCTCCCGGTGAGCTTCACGGCGTACGGGGCGTACACCGTGTCGCCGGGGGACAGGTTGGTCGGATTCACGACGAAGGTCAGGTCGGCGGCGCCCGCCTCGGATGCATGGTCGGCGAACGCGGTGCCGTCCGTGGATCCCTGGAACACGAACGAGCCCGCGGTGAAGGTGCTCTTCGCGAACTCGGAGTCGTTCCAGGCGGCCAGGGTGACCGCCGTGCCCACGCCGAGCACGAGGCCACCGGCGAGCACGGCGTAGATCCTGCGCCGGCGCAGGCCCTTCGCGGCAGATGAAGTGTCCATGAGTTTCCCTTCTCATCAGGACCACGTGTGGGGGAGCACGCTTTCGCGTCAGCGTAGTGACATATCGGAATATCGGAAAGGGATTCCGCAACCGATGCAGAACGGTGACCATCGCCTGGGACAGAAGAAGGCCCTCGCCGATACGGCGAGGGCCTTGCTGGAGGGGATGACGGGAATCGAACCCGCGTCATTAGTTTGGAAGACTAAGGCTTTACCATTAAGCTACATCCCCGCTCGGCGGCCCGCTGAGCGGTGCGCCTCGTAAAGCATAGCGGACGTCGAGAGTGCTCTCGTCCGTTAGACTCGTCAAGGCCGTTCCCGTGCGCGCGGGTTCAAGCCGGGGCGTAGCTCAGCTTGGTAGAGCGCCCGCTTTGGGAGCGGGAGGTCGCAGGTTCAAATCCTGTCGCCCCGACCACGGCTACAGACTTCATGCCCGCGCCATCCCGCGCGGAAACCACAAGGAGAACACACCAGTATGGCCAACAGCACCGTCGAGAAGCTGTCCCCGACCCGGGTCAAGCTCACCATCACGGTCACCCCTGAGGACCTCAAGCCGAGCATCGAGCACGCCTACGAGCACATCGCCCAGGACGTGCAGATCCCCGGCTTCCGCAAGGGCAAGGTCCCGGCTCCGATCATCGACCAGCGCATCGGCCGCGGTGCGGTCATCGAGCACGCCGTCAACGAGGGCCTCGACAAGTTCTTCCGCGAGGCCGCCAGCGAGCACAACGTGCGCATCGTCGGCCGCCCGTCCGCCGACATCACCCAGTGGCCGAACGAGAAGGACTTCTCCGGCGACCTGCTGGTCGACGTCGAGGTCGACGTGCGTCCCGAGATCGAGATCCCGGCCTACGACGACATCACCCTCACGGTCGACGCCGTCGAGACCGACGACGCCGCCATCGACGCCGAGCTCGACGGCCTGCGCGCCCGTTTCGGCACGCTGATCCCCGTCGACCGTCCGGCCGCCAAGGGCGACTTCGTCGAGCTGGACCTGGTCGCCACCATCGACGAGAACGAGATCGACCGCGCCGACGGCGTGTCCTACGAGGTCGGCTCCGGCGAGCTGCTCGAGGGCATCGACGAGGCGATCGACTCGCTGACCGCCGGTGAGCAGACCACCTTCCGCTCCAAGCTCGTCGGCGGCGACCACGCCGGCGAGGAGGCCGAGGTCTCCGTGACCGTCAAGGCCGTCAAGGAGCGCGAGCTTCCCGAGGCCGACGACGACTTCGCTCAGATGGCATCCGAGTTCGACACGATCGCCGAGCTGCGCGACAGCCTCGCCGAGCGCGTCGGCCAGCAGGGTGTCTTCACGCAGGGCGCCGCCGCTCGCGACCAGCTCATCGACGCTCTGCTCGAGAAGGTCGAGATCCCGGTCCCCGCGCAGCTCATCGAGGACGAGGTGCACAACCACCTCGAGAACGAGAACCGTCTCGAGGACGACGTGCACCGCGCCGAGGTCGCCGAGGCCAGCGAGAAGCAGTTCCGCACGCAGGTGCTGCTGGACACGATCGCCGAGGGTGCGAACGTGCAGGTCTCGCAGGAGGAGCTGAGCCAGTACATCGTCCAGTCCGCTGCGCAGTACGGCATGGCTCCGCAGGAGTTCGTCGAGGCTCTTCAGGGCGCCGGCCAGCTTCCCGCCCTCGTCGGCGAGATCGCGCGCAACAAGGCGCTCGCCTCGGTGCTCGGCAAGGTCAAGGTCGTCGACAGCAACGGCAAGCCGGTCGACCTGTCCGAGTTCATCGGTGACGTCGACGAGGCAGAGGCCGAGGAGGCCCCCGCCGAGGAGAAGCCCGCCAAGAAGCCGGCTGCCAAGAAGGCTCCCGCGAAGAAGGCCGCCGACAAGGCCGATGACGCCGAGAAGAAGCCGGCTGCCAAGAAGGCTCCGGCCAAGAAGGCCGCCGCGAAGAAGGACGAGGCCGAGAAGGCCGAGTGATCGCGGATCGGCTCTGAGGGCCGATCAGATCTGAGAGAGGGCGGGTGCTGCGGCATCCGCCCTCTCCGTATCCGGAGGAATCATGACTGCAGTGAGCGACGACTGGCAGAGCCGGGTGGATGCCGTATGGCAGGACGCCGACCTCACCGACGACGCGCGCATCGACGCGATCGACGACCTGGCTCAGGAGCTCGGCCCCGATCACCCGGTCGCGCTGTTCGAGCGCGCCGGTGCCCGGGACAGCGCCGGCCGGGAGCTGGAGGCCGAGCCGCTCTACCGGGCCGCGCTCGAGGCCGGCCTCGACCCGGTGCGGCGCACCCGGACGGTGATCCAGCTCGCCAGCACGATCCGCAACCTCGGCAAGGTCGACGAGGCGCTCGCGATGCTCAGGGCGGAATACGACGCGACGCGCGGTGGCGCCATGGCAGACGAGGCCGCGGCGTTCTACGCACTGGCGCTGACCTCGTCGGGCGAACCCGTGCGTGCGGCATCCGTCGCGCTGACCGCGCTCGCGCCGCACCTGAGCCGGTACACGCGCTCGGTCACCGGATACGCCGCGGAGCTGCTGGACCCGCGCGGCGAGTGACACGCTCTGTGCTCAGGGCGAACACGGCCGGGCGCCTGCGTTGTCGCCGGTAGATTCGAATCACCGAAACACGGAAACAGGAGCTGACATGGCTGAACCCCTGATGGCGACGAGCGTCTTCGACAGACTGCTGAAGGATCGCATCATCTGGCTGGGCTCTGAGGTGCGCGATGAGAACGCGAACGAGATCTGCGCGAAGATCCTCCTTCTCGCCGCCGAGGATCCCGAGAAGGACATCTACCTCTACATCAACTCGCCCGGCGGCTCGATCACCGCGGGCATGGCCATCTACGACACCATGCAGTTCGTGCCGAACGACATCGTCACCGTCGGCATCGGCATGGCGGCGTCGATGGGCCAGCTGCTGCTGACCAGCGGCACCAAGGGCAAGCGCTACATCACGCCGAACGCGCGCGTGCTGCTGCACCAGCCGCACGGCGGTTTCGGAGGCACGGCCAGCGACATCCAGACGCAGGCGCAGCTGATCCTCTCGATGAAGCAGCGTCTCGCTGAGATCACCGCGGGTCAGACCGGCAAGACCGTCGAGCAGATCAACGAGGACGGTGACCGCGACCGCTGGTTCACCGCCGACGAGGCACTCGAGTACGGATTCGTCGACCACATCCGCGAGCACGCCAGTGACGTGCACGGCGGTGGCGGAACCGGCGCGGACAAGTAAGGCAGGACGACACACATGTACACCCCCACCTTCCGCGCCGCGGGCAACCTCCCGTCCAGCCGCTACGTGCTGCCCCAGTTCGAGGAGCGCACCGCCTACGGCTTCAAGCGCCAGGACCCGTACAACAAGCTGTTCGAGGACCGCGTGATCTTCCTCGGCGTGCAGGTCGATGACGCGTCGGCCGACGACGTGATGGCCCAGCTGCTGGTCCTGGAGAGCCAGGACTCCGAGCGGGACATCACGATGTACATCAACTCGCCCGGTGGCTCGTTCACGGCCATGACGGCGATCTACGACACCATGCAGTACGTGGCGCCGCAGATCCAGACCGTCGTGCTGGGTCAGGCGGCATCCGCGGCTTCCGTGCTGCTGGCCGCCGGCGCCCCCGGCAAGCGCCTCGCTCTGCCCAACGCCCGTGTGCTCATGCACCAGCCGGCGATGGGCGAGGCGGGTCAGGGTCAGGCCTCCGACATCGAGATCCAGGCCGCGGAGATCCTCCGCATGCGCACCTGGCTCGAGGAGACCATGGCCAAGCACACCGGCCAGGACGTCGCCAAGGTGAACCGCGACATCGATCGCGACAACATCCTCTCAGCCGAGCAGGCCAAGGAGTACGGCATCGTCGATCAGGTGCTCACCTCGCGCAAGCGCGCCTGAGCGCATTATCGCCGAAGGGCGGTCCGGCATCATGCCGGGCCGCCCTTCCTCGTATCCCCACGGATGCGCAGCTGCGCGGGGCGTGCGTGCTCATCTGAGCAGAGCGATGCGCGTGCGTCGGTCAGCTCCTAAGCTGGGACACGGAAGGAGGGCGCCGTGGACGAAGAACTGCTCATGGTGCGAGTCGCCGAGCTCTCGTACGACGAGAACAAGACGCAGGACGAGATCGGCGCCCTCCTGGGGATCTCGCGCTGGAAGGTCGGGCGGCTGCTCGTGCAGGCCCGCGAGCGGGGGATCGTGCGCATCGAGATCGTGCATCCGCGTGCCCGCAGGCTCGGTGCCGAGCGTGCCCTCGTCGAGCGGTTCGGGCTGAAGGATGCGGTGGTCGTGCCCGCGCCGGATGATCAGGGTGCCGTCCTCGAGCGCGTCGCCCGCGCCGCCGCCGACATGCTCACCGCTCTCCGTCCCGTTCCCCGGACACTCGCCGTCAGCTGGGGTCGCACTCTCACGGCGATCGCCGACGCGCTGCCCGAGGGATGGACGCGCGGAGTCACAGTCGTCCAGGCGAACGGCGGCGTGAGCTTGAACCGGCGCTCGGGAGGTGCGGCATCCGTCGCCGTCACCATCGCCCAGCGCGGCGCCGGACAGGCGGTGCTGCTGCCCAGCCCGGCGATCCTGGAGCGCGTCGAGACCAAGCAGGCCATCGAGGCCGACCGCACCGTCGCGGCGATCCTCGACCAGGCCGCTCACGCCAACACGTTCCTGTTCACCGCGGGGCCGTGCGATCCGGCATCCGCTCATGTCGAGAACGGCTACCTGTCGGCGGAGGACATCGCCGAGCTCGCCCGCCGCGGGGCGGTGGGCGATCTGCTCGGCCGCTACATCGACGCGGACGGCAACATCGTCGACCCGCAGCTCGACGCCCGCACCGTGGGCGTCGGCCTCGACCAGGTGCGAAACGCACCCCGATCCATCTTCGTCACTGCAGGCGCCGCCAAGCACGACATCGCGCGTACAGTCGTCAGCAACGGCCTCTGCAGCGTTCTGGTGACCGACGAATCCACTGCCCTTGCACTCTTGGAGGAGATATGACGACCACAGAGATCGCCCGCCGCACGGCGGTCGACGTACTGGGCGGTGAGCCCGACGACGCCACCCTGCGCCGGTTCCTGCACGGACTTCCCGGCGTGGATGCCGTGGGCCTGGAGCAGCGCGCCGCCGGCCTCGGCACCCGCTCGATCAAGACCACCTCGAAGGCGTGGGCGCTGGACAAGATCATCTCGCTGATCGACCTCACGACCCTCGAGGGCGCCGACACCGCGGGCAAGGTGCGCTCGCTGGTCGCGAAGGCGAAGACCCCGGATGCGTCCGACCCGACGACCCCGCGTGTGGCCGCCGTCTGCGTGTACGGCGACATGGTCGGTCACGCCGTCGAGGCGCTCGGATCCCTGCACGGCGACCCCGACGAGGGGCGCATCTCCGTCGCGGCCGTCGCGACCGCGTTCCCCTCCGGGCGCGCCTCCATCGAGGTCAAGCTGGCCGACACGGCGGATGCTGTGGCTGCGGGAGCCGACGAGATCGACATGGTGATCGATCGCGGCGCGTTCCTGGAGGGGCGCTACGGGCTCGTGTTCGACCAGATCGCCCGCGTGAAGGAGGCCTGCCGCCGCGAGGACGGCAGCTACGCCTCGCTCAAGGTCATCATGGAGACCGGCGAGCTGAACACCTATGACAACATCAAGCGCGCGTCGTGGCTGTCGATCCTCGCCGGAGGCGACTTCATCAAGACGTCCACGGGCAAGGTGCAGCCCGCGGCGACCCTGCCGACCACGCTGCTCATGCTCGAGACCGTCCGCGACTGGCATCGGGCGACGGGGGAGAAGATCGGCGTGAAGCCCGCCGGCGGCATCCGCTCGTCGAAGGACGCCATCAAGTACCTCGTCACGGTCGCCGAGACCGCGGGCGAGCAGTGGCTGCAGCCGCACCTGTTCCGCTTCGGCGCGTCGAGCCTGCTCAATGACGTGCTGCTGCAGCGTCAGAAGATCACCACCGGACACTACTCCGGTGCCGACTACGTCACCATCGACTGAGGAGCCTCATATGTCTTTCCTGGAATACGCTCCCGCCCCGGAGTCCAAGGCGATCCTGAAGCTCAAGGACAGCTACGGACTGTTCATCGACGGCGAGTTCGTCGACGGCTCGGGCCCGTCCTTCCACACCATCTCGCCCGCCGACGAGAGCCGCATCGCCGAGATCGCCTCGGCATCCGATGAGGATGTCGACCGCGCCGTCGTCGCCGCCCGCCGTGCGTACGACAGGGTGTGGTCGAAGATGAGCGGCCGCGACCGCGGCAAGTACCTGTTCCGCATCGCGCGCCTCGTCCAGGAGCGTGCTCGCGAGCTGGCCGTCGCGGAGAGCCTGGACAACGGCAAGCCGATCAAGGAGAGCCGTGACGTCGACGTGCCCCTCGTCGCCGCCTGGTTCTTCTACTACGCGGGCTGGGCGGACAAGCTCGACTACGCCGGCCTGGGCGCCGACCCCAAGGCGCTCGGCGTCGCCGGCCAGATCATCCCGTGGAACTTCCCGCTGCTCATGCTGGCGTGGAAGCTCGCACCGGCACTCGCAGCCGGCAACACGGTGGTGCTGAAGCCCGCCGAGACCACGCCGCTGACCGCGCTGATCTTCGCCGAGATCCTGCAGCAGGCCGACCTGCCCGCGGGCGTCGTGAACATCATCACGGGTGCGGGTGCTCCCGGCGCCACGCTCGTTCGCCACCCCGACGTGGACAAGGTCGCGTTCACCGGTTCGACCGGCGTCGGCCGCGACATCGCGAGGGCGATCGCCGGCACCGACAAGCGCGTCACGCTCGAGCTGGGCGGCAAGGCCGCCAACATCGTGTTCGACGACGCGCCCATCGACCAGGCCGTCGAGGGCATCGTGAACGGCATCTTCTTCAACCAGGGTCACGTGTGCTGCGCCGGGAGCCGGCTGCTGGTGCAGGAATCGATCCATGACGAGGTCGTCGACCGGCTGAAGCACCGCCTGTCGACGCTGCGCCTGGGCGATCCGCTCGACAAGAACACCGACATCGGCGCCATCAACTCGGCCGCCCAGCTGGCCCGCATCCGCGAGCTCAGCGACATCGGCGAGGCGGAGGGCGCGGAGCGCTGGACGGCGGACTGCGCCATTCCGGAGAAGGGTTTCTGGTTCGCGCCGACGATCTTCACCGGCGTCGAGGCGTCCAGCCGCATCGCCCGCGACGAGATCTTCGGGCCGGTGCTGTCGGTGCTCACCTTCCGCACGCCCGCCGAGGCGATCGCCAAGGCGAACAACACGCCTTACGGTCTGTCGGCCGGCATCTGGAGCGACAAGGGATCCCGCATCCTCGCCGTCGCCGACCGGTTGCGCGCCGGCGTGGTCTGGGCGAACACCTTCAACCGCTTCGACCCGTCGAGCCCGTTCGGCGGCTACAAGGAATCCGGCTACGGCCGCGAGGGCGGCCGTCACGGCCTGACCGCGTACCTGAAGTCCGCAGGGTCCGCCGAGACCCGCGCGGTCACCGGCGGCGCAACGAAGAAGGGAGCATCGGCATGAGCAAGCGACTGACCGTACCGAAGACCTACAAGCTCGCGATCGGCGGGGCGTTCCCGCGCTCCGAGTCGGGCCGCACCTACGAGGTGGTCTCCGCGAAGGGCGCCTTCCTCGCCAACGCCGCCAAGGCTTCGCGCAAGGATGCCAGGGATGCCGTCGTCGCCGCGCGCGGCGCGGTGAAGGGGTGGTCGGGTGCGACCGCGTACAACCGCGGGCAGGTGCTGTACCGGGTGGCCGAGATCCTGGAGGGGCGCCGCGCCCAGTTCGTCGACGAGATCGTCGATCAGGAGGGCATCTCCGCGGCTGCGGCGGGCGCCCAGGTGGATGCCGCCGTCGACCTGTGGGTCTGGTACGCCGGCTGGTGCGACAAGTACGCGCAGGTGGGCGGCAACGCCAACCCGGTCGCGGGCCCGTACTTCAACATCTCGGTGCCCGAGCCCACCGGCGTGGTCGCGATCGTCGCCCCGCAGGACTCCGCCCTGCTCGGGCTGGTGTCGGTCATCGCGCCGGCGCTGGTCACCGGCAACACGGTGGTCGCGATCGCGAGCGAGCGCTTCCCGCTCTCGGCGATCAGCCTGGCCGAGGTGCTCGCCACCAGCGACGTGCCCGGGGGAGTCGTCAACGTGCTGACCGGATCGCCGGCGGAGATCACGCCGTGGCTCGCCTCGCACGCCGATGTCAACGCCATCGATCTGGCGGGTGCGGGAGACCTGGACTGGGTCGACCTGGAGATCGCCGCCGCCGACACGCTCAAGCGCGCGCTGCGCCCCGGCGTGGTCGAGCAGAGCCTGGACCGCATCACGGCGTTCACCGAGACCAAGACGGTGTGGCACACCAAGAGCATGGTCTGACCTCCGATCGGATGCTCGAAGGGTCCGGTTCCGCTCACGGCGGACCGGGCCCTTCGCATGCGTGGCAATACGCCCTGGTGTCGGTGCGGGCGGTTAGGCTCGATTGACGGGATCAGAGCCCCCGCCTGATCCACAGCTTCGAGGAGGACGCGCATGGCACGCATCGGTGAGAGCGCCGACCTGTTCAAATGCTCATTCTGCGGAAAGAGCCAGAAGCAGGTGCAGCAGCTGATCGCCGGCCCCGGCGTGTACATCTGCGACGAGTGCGTCGAGCTGTGCAACGAGATCATCGAGGAGCGCATGGCCGAGGCCGGCAGCGGTCCGGTCGCCGACTTCGAGCTGCCCAAGCCCCGTGAGATCTTCGCCTTCCTCGAGGAGTACGTCGTCGGCCAGGAGCTCGCGAAGCGCTCCCTCGCCGTCGCCGTCTACAACCACTACAAGCGCGTGCGCGCCCGCGGCACGCTGCAGACCGCCGAGCAGAAGGCCGAGGAGGTCGAGGTCGCCAAGAGCAACATCCTCATGCTCGGCCCGACAGGCTGCGGCAAGACCTACCTCGCGCAGACCCTCGCCAAGCGGCTGAACGTGCCGTTCGCCGTCGCCGACGCCACCGCGCTCACCGAGGCGGGCTACGTCGGTGAGGACGTCGAGAACATCCTGCTCAAGCTGCTGCAGGCCGCCGACTACGACGTCAAGCGCGCCGAGACCGGCATCATCTACATCGACGAGATCGACAAGATCGCGCGCAAGGCCGAGAACCCGTCGATCACCCGTGACGTCTCGGGCGAGGGGGTGCAGCAGGCGCTGCTGAAGATCCTCGAGGGGACAGTCGCATCCGTGCCGCCGCAGGGCGGACGCAAGCACCCGCATCAGGAGTTCCTGCAGATCGACACGACGAACGTGCTGTTCATCGTCGCGGGCGCCTTCGCGGGGCTCGAGGACATCATCTCCGCGCGCGTCGGCAAGCACGGCGTCGGCTTCGGCGCCCCGCTGCACGACAAGGGCAAGGACCTCGACCTCTTCGGCGAGGTGCTCCCCGAGGACCTGCACAAGTTCGGGTTGATCCCGGAGTTCATCGGCCGCCTGCCGGTCGTCACCTCCGTGTCGCCGCTCGACCAGGATGCGCTGATCGACATCCTCACCGGCCCGCGCAACGCCCTGGTCAAGCAGTATCAGCGGATGTTCGAGATCGACGGCGTGCAGCTCGAGTTCGAAGAGGACGCGCTGCGCTCGATCGCCGATCTGGCCGTGCTGCGCAAGACCGGCGCCCGTGGTCTGCGGGCCATCCTCGAGGATGTGCTCGGCCCGATCATGTTCGAGATCCCCTCTGCTGAGGACGTCACCAAGGTGATCGTCACCAAGGCCGCCGTCGAGGAGGGCGCTGCTCCGACCGTGGTGCTCTCCCGCAAGCGCAAGAGCGCCTGACCTTCGCTGCGCAACCTCGCAGAAACGCACGACTCCGCAGATCCTGACCGGATTTCCTGCGGAGTCGTGCGTTTCTGCCGAGCTACACCCCGGCTGCGCCGTCAGCATCCAGGCCGCGTCGCTTCAGCAGCGGGGCGATCTCGGCATCCCGGCCGCGGAAGTCGCGGTAGGCCTCCAGCGGGTCCTTCGAGCCGCCCACGCCGAGCAGGCGCTGCCGGAACCTGTCGCCGTTGGCCCGGGTGAGCCCGCCGTTCGAGCGGAACCACTCGACCGTGTCCGCGTCGAGCACCTCGCTCCAGATGTACGAGTAGTAGCCGGCGCTGTAGCCGCCCGAGAACACGTGCGCGAAGTAGGTCGAGGAATACCGGGTCGGCACCAGCGGATTCAGCAGCCCGATGTCGGACAGGGCGGCCGCCTCGAAGGCGGCGACGTCATCGACCTCGGCGCCGGCGGCGATGCTGTGCCAGGCCTGGTCCAGCCAGGCCGCCGCCAGGTACTCGCTGGTCGCGTGACCCTGATCGAAGGCCTCGGTGGCGCGCAGACGCTCGACGATCGCGGCATCCAGCGGCTCGCCGGTCTCGAAGTGCCTGGCGTAGTTGTCCAGCACCTCGCTCCACAGGATCCACATCTCGTTGACCTGGCTGGGGAACTCCACGAAGTCGCGGAAGACGTTGGTGCCCGCGAAGTGCGGGTACGTCACGCGCGCGAACAGCCCATGCAGCGCGTGCCCGAACTCGTGGAACAGTGTTGTGACCTCGTCGAGCGTCAGCAGCGTCGGGTCGCCGTCGCCGGGCCGGGCGACGTTGAGGTTGTTGACCACCACGGGGAGCGTGCCGCGCAGGGCGGACTGGCTCACGATCGGGTTCATCCAGGCGCCGCCGCGCTTGGAGTCGCGCGTGTAGAGGTCGAGCACGTACAGGCCCACGGCAGACCCGTCGGCGTCGTGCACCTCGAACACCCGGGCACCGGGGTGGTAGGCGCCCAGGTCCTCGCGCTCGGTGAAGCCGACTCCGTACAGCTGCCCGGCAGCGAAGAACACGCCATCGCGCAGCACGCGCTCCGCCTCGAACCACGGACGCAGGGCCGCGGTGTCGATGTCATAGCGAGCCTGGCGCACCTTCTCGGTGTAGAACGCCCAGTCGTGGGCCTCCAGGGCGAACGGGTCGGGCTCGGTGGCGTCGATGATCTCCTGCAGCGCCTCGGCCTCTCGAGAGGCGTTGCGTGCCGCAGGCGCGGCCAGATCGCGCAGCATCCGCTCCACGGCGTCCGGTGAGCCGGCGGTCTCGTCGGCGGTGATGTAGGCGGCGTGCGAGGGGTACCCGAGCAGTGCGGCGCGTTCGGCGCGCAGTCGCACGATCTCGGTGAGCACTGCGCCGTTGTCGTTCGCGTTCCCGCGTGATCCGCGGGAGAGGGATGCCTCGAGGATGCGCCGTCGGCTCTCGCGCACGGTCAGGGATGACAGGTACGGGTGGCCGCTGAACAGCGGCAGGCCCACGAGGAACCTTCCGTCCTCGCCGCGATCGGATGCCGCCCGGGCGGTCGCGCTCAGTTCGCCGGAGGTCAGTCCGTCGAGCTCCGACGCGTCATCGAAGAGCACCGCGAGATCGTTGGTGTCGTTCAGCAGGTTCTTCTCGAAAGCCGTGCTGAGAGTGGACAGGCGCTTGTTGAGTTCTGTGAGCCGCGTCTTGGCCTCGTCATCGAGCGCGGCGCCGGCGTGCGTCATCTCGCGGAAGTGACGCTGCACGAGGTAGCGCTGCTCGGCATCCAGCTCCAGCTCGTCGAGCTGCGCGTGCACCTGCGAAACGCGCCAGTAGAGCTGCGAGTCCAGGCGGATGGCGTCCTCGTGCGCGGCCATCAGCGGAGCCAGTTCCTCGTCGATCGCCTGGATCTCGGGCGTCGCGTCGGCGGAGCTCACGGTGTAGAAGGCGTGCGCGACGCGGTCGAGCAGCTCGCCGGACCGCTCCAGCGCGACCAGCGTGTTCTCGAAGGTCGGCATCGAGCGCACCGCCGTGATCGCCCGGACCTCGCGCAGCTGCTCCTCGAACGCCCGACGGAACGCCGGCAGGTAGTGCTCCGGGCGGATGGCCGCGTAGTCGGGCAGTCCGTAGGGGAGCGCGGAGGGGGACAGCAGCGGGTTCGTGGCCTCGGTCATCCCTCGAGCCTAGGGGTTGGCCCGCGGGGTTTGACAGTCGGCGGTCGGGGCCTCACAATGATGAAAGCACTTTCGTAAGCGGTTATGAAAGTCGCTTAGAAAGTGTCTTTCAAAGGAGAAGAGTCCGCCGATGTCCGCGATCGACGTGAAGCTCATCGCGCAGTGCCTTGCCAGCCTGCGCGATCTGGAACTCGCCACCATCTCCGACCTCGCCGAGAGCACCGGCCTCTCCCGGCCGACCGTCACCGCGGCCCTCACCGCCATGACCGACTCCGGACTCGCGATCGAGCACGAGGCGCGTGCCGCCGCCGGGCGGCCCGCCCGGACGTTCTCGCCGGTCGCAGGGTCACCCGTCATCGTCGGGATCGACCTGACGCGCAGCGTCGTGCGCCTGATCGTCGCGGACCGCACCGGCCGTGTGCTGGGACGCCAGGAGGCGGAAGTCGCCTCGCCCACCACCGACCAGCCCTCGCTCGCCCCCGTGCGCGCGCTGCTGCAGCAGACCCTGGAGCGGATCGGGCGGCGGCAGTCGGACGTCGCGGCCATCGGCATCGCCGCTGCGGGGCTCATCGACGAGAACGGCATCCTGGTCTCCGCCCCCCAGGTCTCGAGCTGGAACGGACGCGACCTCGCGTCGATGTTCAGCGACCACTTCGGCGCCCCCGTCGTCGTCGACAACGACCTGTCCCTCGCTGCCGAGGCCGAGTCCCGCGGCGGCGCCCTGACCGACGCGGAGACCGGCGTGTACGCCCTGACCTGGCACCACGTGTCCGCTCGGGTCACCGCCTCGGGCCATGTGCTGCGTGGCCGGCGCGGCCGCGCCGGCGAGGTGGGCCTGCTCCGTGCGTTCAGCGACGTCGCCGTGCCCGAGGGGGCGCTCCTCGATGCGGTTCCGCGCGTGGCGGCCGAGCTGCGTCTGCTGCGCGACGATCCGGCCGACCTGCGCGGTCTGGCCGCGCTCGAGTCCCTCAGCGCCGCGATGACCCCGGCGATGGCAGCGCTGCTGCTCACGGCCGACCCCGACGTCATCGTGCTCGGCGGAGAGCTCGGTGAGTTCGCCGACCTCATCGCGGGTCCGCTCGCCGAGGGCATCCGTGCGGCGGTGACCGGCATCGACACCGGCACGCGCATCATCCGCGGTGGCGAGCTGGGAGCGGATGCCGCGGCGCTCGGAGCCCTCGGCCTCGCCTTCGAGAAGCACTCCTCCCGCATCTACGGGGTTCCGGACGTTCCGGCGCCCGTCATCGCAATCGAACCGGAGAACGAAAAGATGACCACCGACATCGCCTCGGAGCAGGCCCCCTTCCGTGCCGCAGCGATCGGAGTCGGCGCTCGCGTCGGCCTCGCGCTGCACGTGAAGGAGGTGGGCGGCACCGTCGTCGCCGCGGTGGATCCCGATCCCCGCACACATGAGCGCGCCGCGCGGCTGTTCGGGGACATCCCGGTGTTCTCCTCCGTCGCCGAGCTGCTGGCCTCCGGCATCGAGATCGACGGCGCGTTCATCACCACCCCGGACTTCACGCACGCCGAGGTCGCGATCGAACTGCTCGAGGCGGGCATCCCGTCGTACATCGAGAAGCCCCTCGCGATCTCGATCGAGGACGCCGACCGGATCCTCGAGACCGCGTACCGCACCGGCACCAAGGTCTACGTCGGTCACAACATGCGGCACATGCAGGTCGTGCGCATGATGAAGGACATCGTCGACCGCGGCGAGATCGGTGAGGTCAAGGCGATCTGGTGCCGGCACTTCGTCGGACACGGTGGCGACTACTACTTCAAGGACTGGCACGCCGAGCGCGACAAGGCCATGAGCCTGCTGCTGCAGAAGGGTGCGCACGACATCGACGTGATGCACTGGATCGCCGGCACCTCCACGCGCTCCGTCGTCGGCGTCGGCGACCTCGCGGTGTACGGAGACGTCACCTCCCGCCGCGACAACTCCGACCGCCGGATGGGCGACTGGTTCTCGATGCAGAACTGGCCACCGGCATCCCAGCAGGACCTCAACCCGGTCATCGACGTCGAGGACATCTCGATGATCATGATGCGCACCGATTCCGGTGTGCTCATGAGCTACCAGCAGTGCCACTTCACACCGGACTACTGGCGCAACTACACGGTGATCGGCACCGAGGGGCGCATCGAGAACTTCGATGACGACGCCGGCGGCGAGATCCGGCTCTGGAACGCCCGCAGCGACTACCTCGAGAAGGGGCACGTGCGCTACCCGATCGAGGACGGCGGCGACGGAGGTCACGGCGGCGCCGACCCGCTCACGGTCGCTGAGTTCGTCGAGTTCGTCCGCACCGGAGCGCCGACGGACACCAGCCCGGTGGCCGCGCGCGACGCGGTCGCTGCCGGCATCGGTGGCGCACTGTCGATCCGCTCCCACTCCGAGCCCTTCGAGATCCCGCGGCTGAGCGACGAGATGCTCGAGTACTACGCGGCGCACCAGCCGGCCCGCACACCGGTCGGGGACTGATGCTCCGGTACGCGCTGCGGCGCATCCTGATGATGGTGCCGACCCTGATCGGGTCGACGCTCCTCGTCTACCTGCTCGTCTTCCTCATCCCCGGTGATCCGGTCGCCAGGCTCGCCGGCGGCGAGAAGCGACTCTCGGACTCGACCATCGCGGCGATCCGCGCGCAGTACAACCTCGACGATCCGTTCTTCGTGCAGTACGCGAAGTACCTGTGGGGCGTGCTGCAGGGCGACTTCGGCCACGACTTCAACGGCAACTCGGTCTCGACCCTGATTGCGACCGCGCTGCCCTACACCGTGGTGCTCGCGCTGTCGGCCTTCGTGCTGAAGCTCGTCATCGGCGTGTGCCTGGGCGTCTGGGCGGGCCTCCGGCAGGGGAAGTTCCCGGACAGGTTCAACCTGTTCTTCACGATCTTCTTCCTGGCCGTGCCCGGATTCATCATCGCGTACTTCTCGCAGTACCTGTTCGGCATCAAGCTGCACTGGCTGCCGATATCCGGGGTGAGGGCCGGGTTCCCACTGGCGTTCATCATGCCGGCGATGGTGCTCGCACTGGAGACGGCCTCGCCCCTGGCGCGACTCAGCCGCACGAGCCTGGTCGACGTGCTGCGATCGGACTACATCGTCACCGCGACGGCGAAGGGGATCGGCCCGCAGCGCATCATGTGGGTACACGCCCTGCGCAACGCGTTCATGCCCGTCGTCACCTATCTCGGCTTGAGCATGGCCGCGCTGCTGGGCGGTTCGGTGCTCATCGAGACGATCTTCAACCTCCCCGGCCTCGGCGGCACGCTGGCGCGGGCCATCGACACGCAGAACGGCCCCGTGGTCGTGGGCGTCTCGGTGTTCCTGCTGCTGTTCTACCTGGTCGCCGCGCTGATCGTGGACCTGCTCTACCCGATCATCGACCCGAGGGTGCGCCATGTCTGAGTCCACCACCTCGCTCATCATCAGCCATCGTCGCCGCGGTCGTCCGCGCAGCGGGCTGCGCAGCCTGTGGAAGAGCCCGTTCTTCGACATCGCCGCGCTGATCATCATCGTCGTCACGCTGATGGCGCTGTTCCCGACGCTGTTCACGAACATCGATCCGCGGGACTGCGACCTGTCCATGTCGCGGGTGGGACCGGAAGCCGGACATCCGATGGGCTTCGACATCCAGGGCTGCGACTACTGGTCGAACATCGTCCACGGTGCGCGCACCTCCCTCGAGGTCGGCGTCTACACCGCCGCGATCTCGTTCATCATCGCCCTGATCGCCGGCTCGCTGGCGGGCTACTTCGGAGGGATCACGGATTCGATCATCTCCTGGACGTCGAACGTCATCCTCGGCATCCCCGTGGGCATCGCCAGCCTGGTCATCCTGTACCAGTTCCGGTCTCGCACGGTGTGGACCATCGTGTTCGTGCTGGTGCTGTTCAGCTGGGCGGCGACCATGCGATACATGCGCAGCTCCGTCATGCAGGTGCGCAATCTGGAGTACATCCAGGCCGCCCGTGGCCTGGGCGTCGGACCGTGGCGCATCCTGCGCTCGCATGTGATCCCGAACGCCGTCACCCCGCTGATCGTGATGACGACGCTCTCGGTCGGAGCCGGTATGGCCGCAGAGGCGGGATTCTCGATCCTCGGCGTCGGGCTGAAGCTGCCGGCGTTCTCCTGGGGCATCCAGATCGCCCTCGCGAGCCAGGACGGCAACTGGCAGATCGCACCGCTGCTGATGTTCTTCCCCACCCTGATGCTGGGTCTCACCACGCTCGCCTTCGTGGTGCTGGGTGAGAGCCTGCGCGACGCCCTCGACCCGAAGGCCCGCCGATGACCGCCCTGCTGGAAGTCCAGAACCTGTCCCTCGAGTTCCGCTCGCAAGGGGCGCCGCCGATCGCGGCGCTGCAGGATGTCAGCTTCACGCTGGACCGTGGCGAGACGCTCGCCGTGCTCGGCGAGTCGGGTTCCGGCAAGAGCATCACGGCCAAGGCCATCATGGGCATCCTGCCCAGGCCCGCCTCGCACGTCACCGGCGGACGCATCCTGTTCGACGGCGACGACCTGCTGACCCTGTCCGCCGCGAGGCTGCGCAAGGTGCAGGGGGCGCGCATCGCGATGGTGTTCCAGGACGCACTGAGCGCGTTGAACCCCGTGCAGACGGTGGCCACCCAGATCGCCGAGCTCTACCGCGTGCATCGCGGCATGCCGAAGAAGCAGGCACACGAAGCCGCGGTCGACATGATGCGCGCGGTGCGCATCCCGGATGCCGCGAACCGCGCGAACGACTATCCGTTCCAGTTCTCGGGCGGCATGCGCCAGCGCATCATGATCGCGATGGCACTGGCCCTGGACCCCGACATCCTCATCGCGGACGAGCCGACCACGGCGCTGGACGCCACGGTGCAGGCCCAGATCCTGGAGCTGCTCGGCGAGATCACGCAGGAGCGGCGGATGGCCCTGCTGATGATCACGCACGACCTGGGCGTCGCGGGGCAGCTCGCCGACCGCGCGCTGGTGATGTACGCCGGTCGTGTCGCCGAGTCGGGACCGATCGGCCCGATGTTCGACGATCCCGCGCATCCCTACACGAAGGGCCTGCTCGGCTCCATCCCGAGCGCCGCGCACCGGGGCGGCGACCTGCCCACCATCCAGGGTCTGCCGCCGGACATCGCGCAGCGCCCGCCCGGCTGCAGCTTCAACCCGCGCTGCGGGTACGCGACGGCCGAGTGCCGCACCGAGCTGCCGCTGCTCGACGTGTTCGCCCCGGAGCGGGCCGCGGCCTGCCACCACAAGCAGGAGGTGATCGCCGATGCCGCTCTTGGAGCTTGAATCGGTGCGACGCTTCTACAAGCAGAAGCACACGATGTTCTCCCGCGGTGCGCACGGCCAGGTGCGTGCGGTGGACGGCGTCGACTTCACCGTCGAGGAGGGTGAGACCGTCGGCCTGGTGGGGGAGTCCGGCTGCGGCAAGTCCACGCTCGCGCGCATCATCTGCGGGCTGGAGGCGCCCAGCGAGGGCACCGTGCGCTGGAACGGCGCCGACGTCTCGGCCATGTCGCACTCCGAGCGCAAGACGCTGCTGCACCGTCAGGTGCAGATGGTGTTCCAGGACCCGCACGCCTCGCTCGACCCGCGCCGCTCGGTCGGCCAGTCGATCGCGGAGGGGATCACCACGCACCGGCTGCTGCCGGCGTCGAAGGTGGAGGCGCGCGTGGGGGAGCTGCTCACGCAGGTGGGCCTGAACCCCGACCACGCGCACCGCTACCCGCACGAGTTCTCCGGCGGACAGCTCCAGCGCATCGGCATCGCCAGGGCACTGGCGGTCGAGCCGAAACTGCTGGTCTGCGACGAGCCGGTCTCGGCGCTGGACATCTCCGTGCGCGCGCAGGTGCTCAATCTGCTGAACCGGCTGAAGCGCGAACTCGGTCTGTCAATCATCTTCATCGCGCACGACCTCGACGTCGTGCAGCACATGTCCGACCGCATCGTCACGATGTACCTGGGCAAGGTCGTCGAGCAGGGCGACTGCGACGACGTGTACGGCGCCACCGCGCATCCCTACACCCGCGCGCTCCTGTCGGCCATTCCCCGCAAGCTGGCGCCGAACGAGCGCCTGGAGCGCGTCGTGCTCGAGGGCGACCCGCCCTCGCCGATCGACCCTCCGCCCGGATGCCCGTTCCACACGCGCTGCTACACGGCGATCGAACGGTGCGCCACCGACGTGCCCGCTCTCGACGCCGTCCCGGGCGGACGGCCGGAGCACCGGGCATCCTGCCATCTCGCCGCTCAGATCACCCTGTCCCGCGTCGGCATGGTCTCCACGATCTCCTCCTCACCCTCCCCATCCGAAAGGAACACCTGATGAAAAGCACCACCAGCCGCATCGCGGTCGGCATCGTCGCCGCCGCAGCGTGCGCGACGATGCTGACCGGATGTCTCGGTCAGACCGCCGACGCCGGCGATGGCAAGACGTCCTTCGTCGCCGTCAACAACGGCGAGATCGGCCGCATCACCGGAGCGCAGAACCCCGGAAGCCAGATCGCCATGGCGCTCTGCGAGCCGCTGACGGGCATCGAGGAGGACGGCAAGGTCTTCATGCGCGGAGCCGAGTCGCTCAAGAGCGAGGACCAGGTGCACTGGACCGTGAAGGTCGCGGACGGCCACACCTTCTCGGATGGCACGCCGATCACCGCGAAGACCTATGTCGACACCTTCAACTTCGTCGGCGCAGGCAAGAACGGGATGCCCTCGAACTACGCGTACGGTCCGATCAAGGGCTACGACGAGCTGAACCCCGCCGAGGGCGAGGCCACGGCCACGGAGTTCTCCGGCATCAAGCTCGAGGACGAGCACACGTTCACGATCGAGATGAAGACGCCGAACAACGACGTGCCGTACATCCTCTCGCAGCTGGCGTTCTGCCCGATGCCGGAGAGCGCGTTCGCGGATCCGGTGGCCTACGACAAGAAGCCGATCGGCAACGGCGTGTACACGCTGGAGAAGCTGGACCCGCAGGTCGAGGCCGTGCTGAAGAAGGATCCCAAGTACAAGGGCTGGGTTCCGAAGGGCGCCGCGGACCAGATCACCTTCCGCGTCTACACCGACACGAACACCGCGTATCAGGACGTGGTCGCGGGCAACGCCGACGTGCTGCGCAGCCTGCCGCCGGGGCTCATCGCCCAGGGCCGGAACTCCCTCGGCGAGAAGGGCCTGACCGCGATCGACCGCAACACGCTGGAGACGTACTTCACCTGGCCGACCTACCTCGACAAGACCTATCCGCTCGAGGTGCGCCAGGCGTTCTCGATGATCGTCGACCGCGAGAGCATCTCGAAGGACCTGTTCAAGGACGCCACCGTGCCGGCCGGCTCGCTCATGCCGAACTCCGTCTCCGCCTACCGTGAGGATGCGTGCGGGCAGTACTGCACGTTCGACCCGGCAGCCGCGAAGGCGCTCATCGCGAAGTCGGGCTTCACCGGCAGCATCCCCCTGAACTACTCGTCCGAGAACACGACGGATGCCGCGACCGCGCTCGCGGTCTCGAACTCCGCGAAGGAGATCGGGCTCGATGTCGAGCCGAAGCCGGTGCCTGCCGCCGCGCTCTCGGAGACGATCAACTCCTACAAGCTGGACGGCCCCGTCATCCAGCTCTGGGGCTCGTCCTTCCCGGCCGCGTCGGAGTGGATCGCCTCGGTGTACGTCGATGCGAACTACCGCCTGCAGTACACCGACCCGGAGGGCCAGGCCGCCGTGGACGGCGCACTCGCCGCGGCGACTCAGGAGGAGTCCGACGCCCTCTGGCAGAAGGCCGAGGACCGCATCCTCGCGGACCAGGTGATCCAGCCCCTGTACCAGCAGGTGATGTACATCGCCCACACCGAGTGCGTGACCCCCCACGCGGCCGGCGGTGACATGCAGATCTACCGCACGCAGGTCACCTGCGGCAAGTGACCCGCTGACGGCGGATCCGGCGAGGGCCGGGACGGAGCTCTTCCGTCCCGGCCCTCACGCTCGTTCAGGTGGCCAGCGCCGCCATCACCCGTTCGAGTGCCTCGGCGACCAGGCGCACCGATCGCCGGTGCAGGTTCTCGGGGCGGGCCAGCACGTCGATCATGCGGTTGGTGCTGACGCCGTCCAGCGGCAGGCGCACCACGCCGGTGACGCCCGCCGCGACCGAGGTGTAGCGCGGCAGCATCCCGATCACACCGCCCGCGGAGATCACCGCAGCGGCGATGCCGTAGTCGTTGATGCGGTGCACGATCTCGACGGGCCGGTTGGTGACGGCCGAGATGGTGCGCAGCACGTCGTCGGGGGAGTAGCCGGTGCGACTGGTGACCCAGCGCTCGCCGACCACCTGCTCGGGCGTCAGCGACTCCCGCCCGGCGAGAGGATGCGATGTGGCGAGCGCGACGTCGAGCGGTTCCGTCGCCAGGGGCACCGAGCGGATGCCGCTGCGCGGCCACGGTGCGCTGTGCTCCATGCGGTGGGCGAGCACCAGGTCGTAGCGCGCGGTGAGCGCGGGGAACTCGCTCTGCGCGACATCCTCGTCGGTGAACCGGATGGTGGGGGCATCCTCGCCGGTGCCGAGCTCGCGCACGAGGGGGCCGAACAGGGCCTGCGCCGCGCTGAGGAATCCGCTCACCGTCACCACACCGGACGGCGCCGCCTCGAAGCGGTCCACGGCGGTGCGCGCGGCGGCCATGGCATCGAGCGCCGTCGCACCGGCATCGGCGAGCACCTCACCCGCAGGCGTCAGCACCAGCGTCCGGCCCTGCTTCCGGGTGAGCGGGGTGGTGAAGCCGCGCTGCAGTGCGGCGAGCTGCTGTGAGACGGCGGACGGCGAGACGCGCAGCGCCTCGGCCACGGCGGTGACGCTGCCGAGCGCGCCGAGCTCACGCAGGATCTGGAGCTGCTGCAGGTTCATGGCCTCAGTCAATCATGAAGTGGATCTTCATCGATTATCCAGAGAGTGCCGATTGATCTTCATGTTCGGATGCGGTCTCATCGAAGTATGAAGGCCCTTTTCAAGCCGGCAGCCGCCGCCGGACTCGAGCTCGTCGATCGCCCGGACCCCACCGCAGGAGCAGACGAGGTCGTCATCCGGGTGCTGCGCACCGGCATCTGCGGCACGGATCTGCACATCCTCCGCTGGGACGAGTGGGCGGCGTCCGCCGTCAACGCTCCGCTCACCCCCGGCCACGAGTTCTACGGCGAGGTCGTGGAGATCGGCCCGCTGGTGCGCGACATCAAGGTCGGCGACCGGGTGTCCGGCGAGGGGCACATCGTCTGCGGCACCTGCCGCAACTGCCGTGCCGGCCGCCGGCACATGTGCATCCGCACGATCGGCCTGGGCGTGCAGCGCGACGGCGCGTTCGCCGAGTACGTGTCGCTGCCCGCGACCAACGTCTGGGTGCATCACGACGACGTGACGCCCGAGCTCGGGGCGATCTTCGACCCGCTCGGCAACGCCGTGCACACCGCGCTGACGTACCCGCTCGTCGGCGAGGACGTGCTCGTCACCGGCTGCGGTCCGATCGGCCTGATGTCGATCGCCGTCGCCCGCCACGCCGGAGCGCGCTTCATCACGGCGACCGACGTCAGCGGGCCGCGTCTGGAGATGGCGCTGACCATGGGCGCCGATCAGGCCATCGACGTCTCCCAGCACGACATCCGTGAGGCGCAGACCGCCCTCGGCATGCGCGAGGGCTTCGACATCGGCTTCGAGATGAGCGGCGCCCCGAGTGCGCTGCCCGCCATGATCGACAACATGAACCACGGCGGCCGGATCGCCATGCTCGGCCTGCCCAGCGCCGGATTCGACATCGACTGGGGCAAGCTGGTCACGCACATGCTCACCATCAAGGGCATCTACGGCCGCGAGATGTTCGAGACCTGGAACGCCATGGGGGCCATGCTGCAGACCAGCGCCGTGCTGCGCGACTCGATCAGCCGCGTCATCGCCGAGGTCATCCCGGCGCGCGACTGGGAGAAGGGCTTCGCCGCCGCGGCATCCGCCGGCACCGGCAAGATCATCCTCGACTGGACCGAGCTGTAAGGAACCGAGATGTACACGACTTTCAAGGACCACGTGGCCGCAGAGCTCGCCGGCATCGAGGAGGCAGGGCTCACCAAGCACGAGCGCGGCATCCGCGGCCCCCAGAGCGCCGAGATCACGGCCGACGGCACCGAGGTGCTGAACTTCTGCGCCAACAACTACCTGGGCCTCGCCGACGACCCCCGCATCGTCGACGCCGCCAAGAGCGCCCTCGACGAGTGGGGCTACGGCATGGCCAGCGTGCGCTTCATCTGCGGCACGCAGGAGCAGCACCTCGAGCTCGAGCGACGCCTGTCGGCGTTCCTCGGCACCGACGACGCCATCCTGTACTCCTCGTGCTTCGACGCGAACGGCGGCGTCTTCGAGACGCTGTTCGGTGCCGAGGACGCCATCATCTCGGACGAGCTGAACCACGCCTCGATCATCGACGGCATCCGGCTGTCCAAAGCCCGCCGCTTCCGTTACCGGAACAGCGACATGGCGGATCTCGAGCAGCAGCTGAAGGATGCCGCGGATGCCCGCTTCCGCGTGATCGTGACCGACGGCGTGTTCTCGATGGACGGCTACATCGCCAAGCTGCCGGAGATCTGCGACCTCGCGGAGAAGTACGACGCCCTGGTCTTCGTGGACGACTCGCACGCGGTGGGCTTCATCGGTGAGAACGGCCGTGGCACTCCCGAGCTGTGCGGGGTGTCGGACCGCGTGGACATCTACACAGGCACCTTCGGCAAGGCGCTGGGCGGGGCATCCGGCGGCTACGTCGCCTCGCACCGCGACATCGTGGCGCTGCTGCGGCAGCGCTCGCGTCCGTACCTGTTCTCGAACACCCTGGCTCCGGCGATCGTCGCGGGCACTCTCACCGCGCTGGACCTGGTGGAGGGCTCCGCCGATCTGCGTGCGCGCCTGCGCGAGAACGCCGAGCTGTTCCGCAGGCGGATGACGGAGGAGGGCTTCGACCTGCAGCCGGGGGAGCACCCCATCGTGCCCGTGATGTTCGGCGATGCCGCGCTGACCGCGCGCATCGCGAAGGCCATGCAGGCGCATGGCGTGTACGTCACGGCGTTCAGCTTCCCAGTGGTGCCGCGCGGGCTCGCCCGCATCCGCGTGCAGCTCTCCGCGGCGCACACGTCGGAGCAGGTGGAGCGCTGCGTAGCCGCCTTCGTCGCGGCGCGCGCAGCAGTGGACTGAGCCCGAGCGGGATGTCGGTGACCCCGTGCAGGATCGGCTCATGGATGCCGAGCTCACCGCGCGACGAGGACTGATCGACCAGCTGACCGAGCAGGGGAGCATCCGCTCCGCGCGCGTCCGGGATGCGTTCGAGCGGGTGAGGCGCACCGCGTTCATCCCGGACACGCCACTCGAGGAGGTCTACGCGGATCGCACCCACACCGTCGCGGAGGACGACGGCGTCAAGGTCAGCACGGTCTCGGCTCCATCGATGCAGGCGTTGATGCTCGAGATCGCCGCGCCTGTGCCGGGCGATGACGTGCTCGAGATCGGCTCCGGGGGTACGAACGCCGCGCTGCTGGCCGAGATGGTCGCACCGGGCGGATCCGTGTGGACGGTCGACATCGACGATCGGGTGGTCGAACGCGCACGGGCGTCCCTGGGGCGGCATCCCGCGCCCGTGCCGGTGCGGGTCGATCGCATCGACGCCTGGGAGGCGGGTACGCCGATCGCCGCAGGGTCATTCGACCTGGTCGAGTTCACCGTCGACACCTGGACCTTCCCCTCCTGGCTGCCGGCGGTGCTGCCGACGGGCGGTCGAGTGGTCGCACCGATGAGCATCTGCGGGGTCGGATGCGGCTGGGCGCTCGAGAAGGATGATGACCGGCTGATCGGAAGGGCCTCGTTCGGCGGGGGATTCGTCGGCGCGCGCGGTGCGGGTGCGGAGGGCGACGAGCCGGACGAGATCCGGAGCGACGATGTCGTGCTCGCTCCCGATCGCGACCTGGAGACAGGATGGCTGGCCTCGGTGCTGTCGCGGGAGGGCGACGCGACCGGGGTCGTGACGCATCGGGCCATCGGGTCGTTGTATCTACCGCTCTTCCTGCGACTGCTGTGCGGACCCGAGCGCGCCGGATCGATCCGCAGCGCGTCGCGGAGCAAGGCGAACGGATTTCCCGGGGCGTCGTGGATGAGGACGCCGGTCTGGCTCGCGGACGACGGGCTCGCGGTGATCGATCATCGCCTGGCCGGTGACGGCGTCGACGTCTTCGTGAGATCCTTCGGGTCCGACGGTCCCGTTCTCGCCGAACGCATGGCCGAGCGGTTGCGCACCTGGCAGGAGGACGAGGGAGGTCCGGTCTTCGAGGCGATCCCCGTCGACGCAGTGCGACAGGAGGTGCCGGAGGCCGTCCGCGTGCTGCGGCGCGGGCCGTGGGAGTTCCGGCTTTCCTGGCAGGGGTGACGCTCGGGATGCGCGGGCATCTGCGGCGGAGCGCTGTGCGACGCCGCGGCGCAGGAGAATCGCTGCAAAGAAACTCGTGCAAAGAAATGCTTGCAAAGAAAGTCTTGCATAGGTATCTTTGTATCTATGACGGAGCATGAAGAGGGACGGACGCTCGATGCCGGAGCGCTCAAGGCGCTCGCACATCCGCTGCGTGTGCGCATCTACGATCTGCTCAGTGAACGAGGCCCCCAGACCGCGAGCAGCCTCGCGGCGCTGATCGGCGAGACCTCCGGGGCGACGAGCTACCACCTGCGGGCGCTGGCCGCCAAGGACCTCATCCGAGAGGTCGAGGGACGGGGGACAGCGCGCGAGCGGTGGTGGGAGCGCCCGAAGGGGCGCATCAACCTTCCCGGACCCGACGACAGGATGTCGCCGGCCAACCGGGCAGCGGCGCAGATCGTCACCTCAGAGTTCTTCCGGCTGCGTCACCAGACCCTGATGGACTACCTCAACCGTCCGGACTCCGAGCAGCCGGAGGAATGGCGGGATGCCGGGCTCGTGATGACCACGACCCTCGATCTCACCCCCGAGCAGATGGCCGAGCTCAAGCAGGAGCTCTCCGACGCGGTCGACGCCGCCATCGAGCGCTACCGCGGGCAGGAGGGCGCCCCGGGCACCCGGCGCGTCTCGCTGCGTGCCGAGATCTTCGACCTTCCCGCGGCGATCAGCCGCGGCACGACCGACCAGGAGTGATCATGACCGCCGCAACGCTTCACCTCGCTTCACCCACGACCACCGAGCGCGCTCTGCTGAAGATCGCCGACGCCATCACCGCGTACACCGAGAACCGCCGCCTGCTGCGCGCGGAGCGTCGGGACATCGCACTCGACCTGCTGCGCGAGCAGCAGGCGCGCAAGCAGGACCCGCGGGCCCTCGAGTACGCGATGCTGTCGATCGGCTCGCGCCCGCGTCGTTGACCGCGGAGCAGACGAGGAGACCCCGGACCGCTGATCGCGTTCCGGGGTCTCCTGCGTGTCGGGTCGCGCTAGTCCTCGAACGGCCGCGCGATCACCTCACCGGATGCCGTGAGCAGGACCTCCCAGCCGGCATCCAGCTCGGCGAGGGGACGGCCCTCGAGCCAGGTCAGGGTCCAGTGGCCCGTCAGCCCCCGCTCCTCGACCTCAGCGATCGCGGGGCGAAGGTCGGCGGGGACGGAAGCCGGCGGCTCCGAACCCGTCGCCCAGCGTGTGCCGAGCTGCATGATCAGGCCTCCACCGGGGCGAGCTCGATCGCGGTCACCGCGAGCTCCTCTGCCTCGGCGAAGCTGAGCTCGGCGATCCGGCCCACGGCGCGCAGATCGTCGGCCGCCGCACGCAGCGCCTCGATCTTGGCCGCCGGTGCCGCGATTGTCGCGGTCGACACCGGGGTCTTCTGCGAGGCCTTCGCCTCGGTCTTCGCCCGGCGGATGCCGACCAGCGCCTCGCTCGCGGTGGCGAGCACGGCGGGGTCGCCCTCGATGTCCAGCGCCTCGGGCCAGGAGGCCGTGTGGATCGAGCCCTCCTCGAACCAGCTCCACGCCTCCTCGGTCGCGAACGACACGATCGGGGCGAGCAGGCGCAGCAGGGTCGACAGCGCGAGCCGCAGCGCGAGGGCGGCGGATGCCTGGCCCACGTCCGTCTGGTCGTAGGCGCGCTCCTTGACGAGCTCCAGGTAGTCGTCGCAGAAGGCCCAGAAGAACGCCTCGGTGACCTCGAGGGCCTTGGCCTGGTCGTAGTTCTCGTACGCCGCGGTGGCCTCGCGAACCACCCGGTCGAGGGTGGCGAGCATCGACGCGTCCAGGGCATGCGTGACCTGCGCGCCCTCCGGAACCGGGAACGAGAGCACGAACTTCGCGGCGTTGAGGATCTTGATCGCGAGGCGCCGGCCGATCTTGACCTGCGTCGGGTTCTGCGGGTCGAACGCGGCGTCCATGCCGAGGCGGCTCGAGGCCGACCAGTAGCGCACGGCATCCGAGCCGTGCTTGTCGAGGATGTCGGCGGGAGTCACCACGTTGCCCTTGGACTTCGACATCTTCTTGCGATCGGGGTCCACGATGAAGCCGGAGATCGCCGCGTTGCTCCACGGCGCGCGCTGGTCCTCGAGAGTCGAGCGCAGCATGGTGGAGAACAGCCAGGTGCGGATGATGTCCTGACCCTGCGGGCGCAGGTCGAACGGGGCGACCAGGTTCCACAGGTCCTCGTCGCGCTGCCAGCCGCCGGCCAGCTGGGGGGTGAGCGAGGAGGTCGCCCAGGTGTCGAAGATGTCCTGCTCGGCGTCGAAGCCGCCGGGCACTCCGCGCTGCTCGGCCGTGTAGCCGGCAGGCACATCGCTGGTCGGGTCGATCGGCAGCGAGTCGTGCGAGGGGGTGATCACGCGGTCGTAGTCGCGCTCCCCGTTCTCGTCGAGGCCGTACCAGAGCGGGATCGGCACGCCGAAGAAGCGCTGACGCGAGATCAGCCAGTCGCCGGTCAGGCCTCCGACCCAGTTCTCGTAGCGCACGCGCATGAAGTCGGGGTGCCAGGCCATCTGGCGGCCGTTCTCGAGCAGGTCGTCGCGCAGCTTCTCGTCGCGGGCGCCGTTGCGGATGTACCACTGGCGGGTCGAGACGATCTCGAGGGGACGGTCGCCCTTCTCGAAGAACTTCACGGCGTGGTTGAAGGGCTTCCCCACCTCGATGAGGTCGCCGGACGCCTGCAGCAGCTCCACCATCGACTTGCGGGCGCTGAACACCGTCTTGCCCGCGAGCTCCGCGTACGCGGCCCGGCCGGCATCCGACACGATCGCCTCGGGCGCGTCGGCCAGCACGCGGCCGTCCTTGCCGAGGATCGTGCGGTTGGGCAGGTCGAGCTCGCGCCACCAGATGATGTCGGTCACGTCACCGAAGGTGCAGATCATGGCGATGCCGGAGCCCTTGTCGGGCTGGGCGAGGTGATGCGCCAGCACGGGCACCTCGACGTCGAAGACCGGCGTGCGCACGGTGGAGCCGAAGTACGGCTGGTAGCGCTCGTCGTCGGGGTGCGCGACCAGGGCCACGCAGGCGGCGAGCAGCTCGGGCCTGGTGGTCTCGATCTGGATGTCACCCGATCCGTCGCTCCTGCGGAACGCGACGCGGTGGTACGCCGCCTGCTGCTCGCGGTCCTCGAGCTCGGCCTGTGCGATCGCGGAGCGGAAGTCGATGTCCCAGAGCGTCGGGGCGAGGGACTGGTACGCCTCGCCGCGCTCCAGCCCGCGCAGGAACGCCAGCTGGCTCTGCCGGATCGTGTCGTCCGAGATCGTGCGGTAGGTCTGGGTCCAGTCGACGCTGAGACCCAGCTGGCGGAACAGGGCCTCGAACTGCTTCTCGTCCTCGATGGTCAGCTTCTCGCACAGCTCGATGAAGTTGCGGCGGCTGATCGGCAGCTGGTCGGCGGCGCGGGAGGACTTGTTGTCGCCCCCCTCGAACGGCGGCGTGAAGTCGGGGTCGTAGGGGAGCGAGGGGTCGCAGCGCACGCCGTAGTAGTTCTGCACGCGGCGCTCGGTGGGCAGACCGTTGTCGTCCCAGCCCATCGGGTAGAACACGTTCTTGCCGCGCATCCGCTCGAAGCGGGCCTTGATGTCGGTGTGCGTGTACGAGAACACGTGACCGATGTGCAGGCTGCCGGAAGCCGTGGGAGGGGGCGTGTCGATCGAGTAGACGCCGGTGCGGCCGGCTTCTGCGGCACGCAGGCGGTCGAACAGGAACGTCCCCTGCTCGGACCAGCGCTCACCCCACTTCGCTTCGAGACCCTCGAGTGCGGGCTTGTCGGGAATGACGGACATAGGGGTCTCCTTGAGCGATGTGTGCGGCACTGTGTGAGCGTGCCTGAGTGTGGGTTGTGGGGCGAGTCTACCGGGCATCCGCCGGTGCGACGTAGATCGACCCGGTCCAAGAAACCGCGGATAGGATGGAACGTCACCCTTTCCGCACTCTCCCGAGGTTCCCGAATGCCTTCCTTCCCCGTGCGCCGGCTTCTTCCGCTGGCGGCTCTCGCCGCAGCATCCGCACTCATCCTCAGCGCCTGCGCCGGACCCGCCACCTCCGGCGGGACGGATGCCGGGGCGGATCCCGACGCCGAGCTCAGCTGGGCGATCGAGGGCGCCAACCTCTCGAACGGTCACATGGACCCGCAGACCAGCCAGCTCGACGTCTCAGCCATGGTGCAGCGTCAGGTGCTCGACTCCCTGGTGTTCCAGGAGGCCGACGGCTCGTTCTCTCCGTGGCTCGCGAAGAGCTGGAAGGTCTCCGACGACGGCAAGGCGTACACGTTCGAGCTGCGCGACGACGTGACCTTCACCGACGGCACCCCCTTCGATGCCGCGGCCGTCAAGGCGAACTTCGACCGCATCATCGACCCGAAGACCGAGTCGGCATCCGCGGCGGCCATGCTCGGCGGCGAGCTGTACGCGGGCACCGAGGTCGTCTCCGACCACACGGTCGAGGTGGACTTCACCTCTCCGTACGCGCCGTTCCTGCAGGCGGCCAGCACCGCCCAGCTCGGCTTCTGGTCGCCCAAGGTCCTCAAGAACTCGGCCGCGCAGCTCAAGGCGGGCGGCCCCGACGTGAACATCGGCACCGGCCCGTTCAAGCTCACCGAGTACACGGCCGACCAGGAGATCGTCTACACCCGCAACGACGACTACGCCTGGGGCCCCGACGGCGCCAAGGCGCCGAAGATCAAGACGCTGCGCGTGGAGATCCTGCCCGAGGCCTCCGTCCGCGCCGGGGTGCTCAGCTCCGGAGAGGCGCAGGTCGCCAGCCAGCTCCCGCCGAGCACCGTGAAGGAGCTCGGCAAGGACATCACCGTCAGCGCCAAGGAGTACCCGGGCCTGCCGTACTCGCTGTTCCTCAACGAGAAGCACGGCGTCTTCGCCGACCAGAAGGTGCGACAGGCGTTCGAGCTGTCGATCGATGTGGACGCCGCCGTGAAGCAGATCTTCTTCGGCGAGTTCCCGCGCGCGTGGAGCATCCTCGGCCCGACAACTCCGGGCTACGACAAGGCGCTGGAGGGCACCTGGAAGTTCGACCCCGAGAAGGCCGGCCGGCTGCTCGATGAGGCCGGCTGGACCGCCCGCGACGGCGAGGGCTACCGCACGAAGGACGGCAAGCGCCTGTCCGCGCGCTGGATCGCCTGGACTCCGGTCTCGGACGAGCACACCGCCATGGCCAACGCCATCCAGTCCGACCTGAAGAAGGCCGGCTTCGAGGTCGTGCGCGAGACCCTGGAGCCCGCCGCCTACAACGAGCAGTACGGCCCGAAGACATACGACCTCACCGACTGGGACTACTCCGGCGTCGACGCGGACCTGCTGCGCAACCATCTCGGCACGGACGGGTTCCAGAACGCGTCCCAGGTCAGCGACCCGGCCGTCGACAAGCTCCTGCAGGACGGCCTGTCGACCACCGACCCGGCCGCGCGCGCCAAGATCTACCAGCAGGTGCAGCAGTGGAACGCCGAGCACGTCGCGATCGTCCCGCTCTACGTCTCCTCGCTCATCACCGCGTCGGACAAGGGCGTCAAGGGCCTGACCTACGACCTGTACGGGCGTCCGCAGTTCTACACCGCGAGCCTGGCCGGCTGAGTCGCGTTCCGACGTGTCGCGCGCACTGATCCGGAGCGCCGGGATCCTGGCATCCGTCGTCATCGTCCTGTGGGGCGCGGCGACGCTCGCCTTCCTGGCGTTCCGGATCATCCCCGGCGACGCGGTCTCGGTCATGCTCGGCCCGCAGGCCCAGGTGAGCGAGGAGGTGAAGGACGGCATCCGCGCCGAGCTGGGGCTGGATCGTCCGCCGCTGGTGCAGTACCTGTCGTACCTCGGCGGGCTCCTGCACGGAGACCTCGGACGGTCCTACCAGCTGCGGATGCCGGTGACCGAGGTCATCGGGCGCCAGCTCGGTCCCACAGTGCAGCTGACCGCCCTGGCGCTGCTGATCGCGCTCGTTCTGGCTCTCGCCGCGGCCCTGTTCGCCCGACGCGGGTTCGCGCGGGGCGTGGTCGTGGCGGCCGAGCTCATCGTGCTGTCATCGCCCGTGTTCTGGATCGGCCTGCTGCTGCTGGCGGTGTTCGCGTTCACGCTCGGCTGGTTCCCCGTGGCGGGTTCGCGCACGCCCGCGACGCTCGTCCTGCCGGCGGTCACCCTGGCGCTTCCCGTCGCCGCTCTCATCGGGCAGGTCCTGCGCGACGGAATCGATGCGGCCGAGCGTCAGCCGTTCGCGGAGACCGTGCGGGCGCGGGGTGCGACCCCGGCACGGCTCGTGCTGCGGCACTCCCTCCGGCACGGAGCCGCGAGCGCCCTGACGCTGACCGCGTACCTGGTCGGCTCGCTGCTGGGCGGGGCTGTGCTCGTCGAGACCGTGTTCGCACGCCCCGGTCTCGGGCGCGTGACACTCGCAGCGATCGTCAACCGCGATCTGCCCGTTGTCGCCGGGATCATCATGCTCAGCGCGCTCGTGTTCGTGATCGTGAACGTGCTGGTGGAGCTGCTGCATCCGCTCATCGACCCGCGCCTGGGCGCGTCGGGACGCTTCGAGGCCCCTGCGATCGGGGAGCGACGATGAAGGCGGCGGGGCTCTGGATCGCCGGGCTGTATCTCGCGCTCGTCGCACTGGCCGCATTCGCGCCCGATCTTCTCGCGACGCACGACCCCCTGCAGACCGACGTCCGTGCAGCGCTGCAGCCGCCGAGCGGCGCGCATCTGTTCGGCACGGATCAGTCCGGCCGTGACGTGCTCGCGCGGGTCGTGCACGGAGCCGCGCGCTCCGCGGGCATAGGCCTGCTCGCCACCGCACTGGCGCTCGTGGCCGGCCTCGCCGTCGGTGCGCTCTCCGGGATCGCACCGCGGTGGGCGGATGCCGTGCTGATGCGCGTGACCGACGTCCTCCTGGCGTTCCCCGAGTTCCTGGTCGCCCTGATCGTCGTGGCCGTGCTCGGCCCGGGCGGGGCGAACGTCGCGATCGCGGTGACGATCGCCGCCGTCCCGGTGTACATCCGGCTGGCGCGCACGCAGACCCGCACGCTGCGGGTCGCCGAGCACGTCGAGGCCGCGCGGATCCTCGGGGTCGGGCGGATGCGGGCGTTCGTCCGGCACGTCGTGCCGGGCGTGCTGGGCTCCCTCAGCGTGCTCGCCACCATCGGCATCGGCTCGGCGATCCTCGCCGCCGCAGGCCTGAGCTTCCTGGGACTCGGTCCCGCCGAACCGCAGCCCGAATGGGGGCTCATGCTCGCCGGTGGCCGCAACGTGCTGGGCCAGGCCTGGTGGATCTCCGTGTTCCCGGGGCTTGCGATCACTCTCACCGTCATCAGCGCCACCGTGCTGGGCCGAGCGCTGCGCGCGCGGATGGAAGGGCGGGCCGCATGAGCGCTGTGGACGTGCAGGGGCTGCGCATCGCGTTCGGTGACCGCGCCGTGGTGGACGACGTGTCGTTCACCGTGGAGCCGGGGGAGTGCGTGGCGATCGTCGGGGAGTCCGGCGCGGGCAAATCGCTCACCGCCCGGGCGCTGCTCGGGCTGCTCCCCGGTGGGGCGTCGGCGACGACCGAGCGGCTGCACATCGCGGGCACGGATGCCGCGCGGCTGGGGGAATCCGGATGGCGGACGCTGCGCGGGCGCAGGATCGCCCTGGTCTCGCAGGACGCGCTGGCGGCGCTCGACCCGCTCCGCCGGATCGGGCGCGAGGTGGCCGAGCCGATGGAGATCCACGGCCTGCGTGCCGACGGCGGGCGCGTGCTCGAGCTGCTCGAGTCGGTGTCGATGCCCGACGCGGAGCGCCGGGTGCGCAGCCGGCCTCAGGAGCTCTCCGGGGGTCTCCGGCAGCGCGCGCTGATCGCGTCCGCGCTTGCGGCCGATCCCGAGGTGATCGTCGCCGACGAGGCGACGACGGCGCTGGATGCCACCGTGCAGGCTCGCATCCTGGAGCTCCTGCGCGGCATCGCGGACAGCGGCCGCGCCGTCGTGTTCATCAGCCATGACTTCGCGGCCGTTCGCAGGGTGGCCGACCGGGTGATCGTCATGCAGGCCGGCCGCATCGTCGAGCAGGGCTCGGTGGACGAGGTGATTCGGTCGCCCCGCAGCGACCACGCGCGCGAGCTCGTGGCGGCCAGCTCGCCGGCTCCGCGATCGAGCGCGCCCGCGTCGGGGACAGCGCTGCTGCGTGCCGCGGATGTCTCGAAGTCGTTCGATCGTCCCGCCGTCGTGGGGGCGAGCTTCGTCCTGCGGGCAGGGAGCACGCTGGGCGTGGTGGGGGAGTCCGGATCGGGCAAGACGACGCTCGCACGGATGATCGTCGGCGTGCAGCATCCGGATTCCGGCGCTCTCGAATGGGTCTCGCCGCAGCGGGTGCAGTTGGTGCACCAGAATCCGCTCGGTGCGTTCGATCCGCGATGGACGATCGGCCGCTCCCTGCGCGAGGCGCTGCAGGCCGCCGGCGTGCCACGTGCGTCCCGCGCTGCGCGGGCACTCGAGCTTCTCACGGAGGTCGGCCTGGACGGCGCGCTCGCACGCCGTCGCCCGCATGAGCTCTCCGGCGGTCAGCGTCAGCGCGCTGCGATCGCCCGCGCGCTCGCCGCCGACCCGCAGGTGCTGGTCCTCGACGAGCCCGTCTCGGCCCTGGACCCGACGGTGCGACAGCGTGTGCTCGACCTGCTCAGCCGCCTGCAGCGGGAGCGCGCGCTCACGATGGTGTTCGTCTCGCACGACCTCGCCGTCATCGCCGCGGTCAGCGACGACGTGCTGGTCATGCAGGACGGGGTGATCGTGGAGCAGGGCGCGGTGGCCGAGGTGTTCGCCGATCCCCGGCATCCGTTCACCCGGGAACTGCTCGCGGCAGGGCGCTGATCCCGCCGCACGCGATCGGGTCGCGTCAGTCCCGCACCGAGATCCCGGCGGATGCCGCGAACGCGGGCGCCAGCAGCTCCACCTGCCGGACGGTGAGAGTCGTGCCGCGCAGCGATGCGACGTCGAGGAACGAGAGCGCGTCCAGACCGCGGAGATCCACGTGCGAGGCCTGCAGTCCACGTGAGTCGACCTCGTCCGCGTGCGTGCCGTCGAACGCGACGCGGGTGAGGGTGGCGCCGGGCAGATCGAGGGCCGTGATCCGGCATCCGTCGATGCGCACGTCCACGGCCTTCGTGGCCGAGAGCGTCAGGTAGTCGATCCGGACGCCGCGCAGTTCGAGTTCGTGGATGCGGGTATCGGTCAGATCGAGGGTCCCGATCCGTCCGCCGGAGATGCGGACGCGGCGCAGGCTCGCCGTGCGCGCCGGAAGATCGGCGACGCGCAGGTCCCGCAGTTCGACATCCATGAGGGTGGCGCCGCGAAGGTCGAGGGAGTCGGCGACGCCGGTCAGCACGCACTGCTCCAGGGAGGAGTGCGCCAGGTCGGCGTCGCCCTCCAGCTCGATCAGCGCGGCGATCAGGTCCGCGCTCCGGCGGGGCGGCGCAGGGTCCAGGTGATCGGGCAGATCGGGTGCGGACACGAGGGGCGGACGGAGATCCTCACTGCGGCGGGCCATGCGCTCGACTCTAGGCGAAGGCACCGACGGCTTGCCGCGCCATGTGATCGTGGCTATATTGCTAGCATGCAGTCAAGCGACGCGAAGGTGCAGTTCAACGTCTACCTGCCGCCCGACGTGGTCCGCGCGGTCAAGCACCGCGCCATCGACGAGGAGTCCAGCCTCTCGGCCCTCGTCGAGCGTGCACTGCGGCAGTACCTGGAAGGGGTCGAATCGTGACCACGACCGTGCAGCAGATCGTCTACTCCCGGCATCCGGAGCGCTGGCACGCCCTCGCCGAGGCGCTGGGATTCGTCGCGCCCTCCCCGCCCGAGCCCGACTGGGCCGAATTCGACGGGGGAGGTGTGCTCGCCGTGCACGGCGAGACCGACGACCACCCGGACGGCACCGTGGACGTGCACCTGCTGGTCGACGACCTCGACGTCGCGCAGCAGGCGCTTGCGGGGCGCGACGTCGCGCGTACGACACTGGAGGGCGTCGGGGACATGCTTCTCGTGCGCCTCGCATCAGGTCTCGGCATCAGCGTGTCGGCAGGCGCCCGCGCGACCACCGGTCCGATGGCGGTGCAGCCGATCCTGTTCCAGGAGGACGTGGCCGAGGCCCGAGGCGTCCTCGAAGAGCTCGGACTGCGCGCCGACATCGTCGCCGACCGCGGTGGCTGGGTGGAGCTGCACGCGTCCGGCGGCGGGTCCGTCGGAGTCCACCGGGCATCCGAGCCCGCTGCCGGCCTGGGCTTCCTCGCCGACGGCGACCTCGACGCGCTCGCCGCGCGGCTGAGGGATGCCGGGTTCGAGGCGTCCGTCGTCGACGAGGCGTACGCCCGCACCGTCCGCATCGCGGAACCGGAGGCCTGGATCAACGGCGTCCAGACCGACCTGTACGGCCACCACCGCGAAGCCTGACCGTTCCTCGCCGTACGCTTCGCGCGGAGATGTGCGCTTCGTGCGGACGAATTTCCGGGATCTGTCCGCTCGAGGTGCACATTCCCGCGCGAAGCGCTCGCGCCGATGAGGGCCATTCCGCCTGCACACTCGGACCTCCAGGTCGATTCGTCCACATTCGCCGGATTCCGAGTGCGGGTCGCGCCAGGGTCGAGCACCATGTCGTCATGGCTCCCCGGATCTCGGCCCTCATCGACTTCGTGTCCGACTGCGGCGGCTACGTGCGCACAGCACGGGTGACCGAGCGCGGTTTCGGCCGTCGCACGGTGGATGCCGCAGTCGCAGGCGGTCTGCTCACTCGACCGCGCCGCGGCTGGATCGCGGTGAGGAGCACGCCCCGGATGCTGTACGACGCGATGACATTCGGCCTTGTCCTGACCTGCCGCACCGCCGCGCAGCACTACGACATCTGGCTCCATGATCCGGAGGGTGAACCGCATGTCGCGGTTCCGGTGGCCCGGGGCGGTCGCGTGCCGGTCCGAGCCAAGGTGCATTGGGGTGCGCCGCTGATCCCTCGCGATCCCGACGCTCTCATCGATCCGATCGAGAACGTGCTCGCATACATCGCTGAGTGCGAGCCATTCGAGCAGGCCCTCGCCACTTGGGATTCGGCGTTCAACAAAGGCCTGGTGGAGATGGCAGCCATGTCACGTCTTCTATTGCGCCCCGCGGCACGTCGGGTGCTGGCGGAGGCATCGCCGTTCGCGGATGCCGGACTCGAGACCTACCTGCGGACGAGATTGCGCTGGCTGCGTGTGCCGCTGCGCATCCAGACGTGGATCCACGGTCATCGGGTCGATGCCCTGATCGGCGCGCGGCTCGTCGTGCAGATCGACGGGAAGCATCACGTCGGCGCGCAGCGCTCAGAGGACATCAAGCACGATGCTGAGCTGAAGCTCCTCGGCTATCACGTCATCCGGGTGTCCTACACGCAGGTGATGTTCGACTGGCCGGCCGTTCAGGACCTCATCATGCGTGCCGTCGCGCAGGGACTTCACCTCGAGGCCTGACTTAGCCGTGCGCTTCGCGCGGAGATGTGCGCTTCGTGCGGACGAATTTCCGGGATCTGTCCGCGGGAGGTGCACATTCCCGCGCGAAGCGCACACGACGATGGGGGCGGAAGCCTGACCGGATGCGCGTAGAATGGCCGGACAAGCACTGATCCGGCCATCACCGGGGAGCTCTCGGAAGAACGTCCTGCGGGGCCACTAGAACCGAGCGGGGCAGGCCCGTCATCGCCGCAGTGAGAGTGGCTTCGCGAGAAGCACGTCGGGTGGTACCGCGGTCCGTCGCAGCACGGGTCGTCCCGGCAGCAGCATCCGCCCACGACCACTGCGAGACACGATGACCTATCCGCGCACCTCAGGCACGGCCTTCGGCCCGGCCGCTGTCACTCCGAGCCCGCGCTTCCCCGAGATCGAGACCGAGGTCCTCGACTTCTGGAAGACGGATGACACCTTCCGCGCCTCCATCGCGCAGCGCGAGGGCGCCGACGAGTGGGTCTTCTACGACGGACCTCCCTTCGCGAACGGCCTGCCGCACTACGGTCACCTGCTCACCGGGTACGCCAAGGACCTGTTCCCGCGCTTCCAGACCATGCTCGGCAAGAAGGTCGACCGCGTGTTCGGATGGGACACGCACGGCCTGCCCGCCGAGCTCGAGGCGATGAAGCAGCTCGGACTGACCGAGAAGAGCGAGATCGAGGACATGGGCATCGGCGTCTTCAACGGGAAGGCGCGCGACTCCGTGCTCGCGTACACGCGCGAATGGCAGGACTACGTGACCCGTCAGGCGCGGTGGGTCGACTTCGAGCGCGGCTACAAGACGCTCGATCTCGGGTACATGGAGAGCGTGCTGTGGGCGTTCAAGACCCTGTTCGACAAGGGGCTCGCCTACGAGGGCTACCGTGTGCTGCCCTACTGCTGGCGCGATGAGACGCCGCTGTCCAACCACGAGCTGCGCATGGACGACGACGTCTACCAGGACCGCCAGGACCCGTCCGTCACCGTGACGTTCCCGCTCACCGGGGCCAAGGCAGAGTCCCTCGGCCTCACCGCCGTGCGCGCCCTTGCCTGGACGACGACGCCGTGGACCCTTCCGACGAACCTCGCCCTCGTCGTGGGCCCCGACATCGAGTACGTGGTGCTGCCGGCCGGGCCGAACGGCGCCGCCGACGTCGTGACGGGGGACGACCCCGCCGAGACCGCCGCGCACCGCTACCTGCTGGCTCGCGACCTGCTGGGCGGCTATGCCAAGGATCTCGGATACGAGTCGGCCGAGGAGGCGCTCGCCGCAGTCGACCGCTCGGTGCTCGGCAAGGAGCTCGAGGATGTCACCTACGACCGGCTGTTCGACTACTACGCGGACGCCGAGACCTGGGGCACGGAGAAGGCGTGGCGCATCCTCGTCGACGACTACGTCACCACCACCGACGGCACCGGCATCGTGCACCAGGCGCCCGCCTACGGTGAGGACGACCAGCGCGTCTCCAACGCCGCGGGCATCCCGACCATCCTCTCGCTCGACGACGGCGGCAAGTTCCTGCCGAACGTCACCGACGTCGCCGGCGTGCTCTGGATGGAGGCCAACACGCCGCTGATCCGCCTGCTGCGCGCGGCGGGGCGGATGCTGCGCGAGCAGAGCTACGTGCACTCCTACCCGCACTGCTGGCGCTGCCGGAACCCCCTGATCTACAAGGCGGTCTCGAGCTGGTTCATCCGCGTGACCGACGTCAAGGATCGGATGCTCGCGAACAACGAGCAGATCACCTGGGTGCCGGAGAACGTCAAGCACGGCCAGTTCGGCAAGTGGCTCGAGGGTGCGCGCGACTGGTCGATCAGCCGCAACCGCTACTGGGGCTCGCCGATCCCGATCTGGAAGAGCGACGACCCGACCTACCCCCGAGTGGACGCCTACGGCTCGCTGGAGGAGCTGGAGCGCGACTTCGGCACGCTCCCGCACAACGAGAACGGCGAGGTCGACCTGCACCGGCCCTACATCGACGACCTCACCCGGCCGAACCCCGACGACCCGACCGGGAAGTCCACGATGCGCCGCATCGAGGACGTCTTCGACGTGTGGTTCGACTCCGGCTCGATGCCGTACGCGCAGGTGCACTACCCGTTCGAGAACCAGGAGTGGTTCGACTCGCACGCGCCGGCCGACTTCATCGTGGAGTACATCGGGCAGACCCGCGGCTGGTTCTACGTGATGCACGTGCTCTCCACCGCCCTGTTCGACCGCCCGGCGTTCACCGGGGTCAGCTGCCACGGCATCGTGCTCGGCTCCGACGGCTACAAGATGTCGAAGTCGCTGCGCAACTACCCCGACGTCAGCGAGGTGCTGGACCGCGACGGCTCGGACGCCATGCGCTGGTTCCTGATGTCCAGCTCGGTGCTGCGCGGCGGCAACCTCGCCGTCACGGAGGAGGGGATCCGCGCGGGCGTGCGGGAGTTCCTGCTGCCGCTGTGGAACTCGTGGTACTTCTTCGCCACCTACGCGAACGCCGCGACCCCGGAGGGCTACGAGGCGACCTGGCGCACCGATTCCACGGACGTCCTGGACCGGTACATCCTCGCCCGGCTCGGGGACCTCGTCCGCGACGTGCGCGCCGACCTGGAGGGGCTGGACTCGACCACGGCGTCCGCTCGCCTGCGCGACTTCGCCGAGGTGCTGACGAACTGGTACATCCGCCGCTCCCGCGACCGCTTCTGGGAGGGGACCGCCACCGAGGCGTTCGACACGCTGTACACGGTGCTCGAGACCCTCACCCGCGTCGCGGCGCCGCTGGTGCCGCTGATCAGCGAGCGCATCTGGCAGGGGCTGACCGGCGGGCGCAGCGTGCACCTGACGGACTGGCCGGACGGCGAGGCGTTCCCTGCAGCGGATGACGTGCGCGATGCCATGGACGCCGTGCGCGAGCTGTCCAGCGTCGGCAACGCCCTGCGTAAGAAGGAGAAGCTGCGCGTGCGGCTGCCGCTCGCCCGCCTCACTGTCGTGTCGCCGCTCGCCGACGATCTCGCGCAGTTCGAGGGCATCCTCCGCGAGGAGCTCAACGTCAAGACGGTGGAGCTGGTGAAGCTCGGTGAGGACACGGCGCGGGAGTACGGCATCAGCCATCGTCTCAGCGTCAACGCCCGCGCCGCGGGCCCCCGGCTCGGCAAGGACGTGCAGAAGGTCATCCGCGCCGCGAAGGAGGGCTTCTGGACCGAGGACGCCGGCGTCGTGACCGCTGACGGCATCGCGCTGGAGCCGCACGAGTACGAGCTGGTGCTGGAGACCACCGGACGCCCGGAGGGAGAGGCGCTCGCGGTGCTGCCCACGGGCGGGTTCGTACTGCTCGACACCGCGACCACGCCGGAGCTCGAGGCCGAGGGCCTGGCCCGCGACGTGATCCGCGCCGTGCAGGACACCCGCAAGAGGGCCGGCTTCGACGTGAGCGACCGGATCCGCCTGCAGCTGCGCTTCACGGATGCTGCTGATGCGGATGCCGTGGAGTCGGCGTTCGTCCTTGCGGATGTCGCCGGCGAGACCCTCGCGGTCGAGCACAGCCTGCTGCGTGCGGACGCCGAGCTCGGCGAGAGCGAGTTCGAGAACGTGATCGGCAAGGGCACCTACGCCAACCGCGGCGACTTCACGGTCGCCGTCGCCCGGACGGGAGCAGCGAAGTGAGCGACGTGCAGAGGGCGGACGCCGTCTACGAGAAGCTGCTGGAGCGTGCGGGGGAGCGGTGGGTGCAGCCCCGCAAGGAGCGGGTCGCCCGCATCCTCACCCTGCTCGACGATCCGCAGCGCACCTACCGCGTCGTGCACATCACCGGCACCAACGGGAAGACGTCGACCGCGCGGATGATCGAGAGCCTGCTGCGCGCCCACGGGCTGCGCACCGGTCTCTTCACCAGCCCGCACCTGAAGCGCTTCACGGAGCGCATCATGATCGACGGCGAGCCGATCGCGGATGCGGCGGTCGCCGACGCGTGGGATGAGATCGAGCCGTTCGTCGGCATCGTCGACGCCGAGCTCGAGGCCGCCGGGGATGCCCCGCTGACCTTCTTCGAGCTGCTCACGGTGCTCGCCTTCGTGGCGGCGGCGGATGCCCCGGTGGACGTGCTCGTGCTCGAGGTCGGCATGGGCGGTTCGTGGGACTCCACCAACACCGCCGACGGCGACGTGGCGGTGTTCGCCCCGATCGACATGGACCACGCCGACCGGCTGGGCGACACGATCGAGAAGATCGCCGAGGTCAAGGCCGGGATCATCAAGGACGGCGCGGCCGTCGTCTCCGCCCAGCAGAAGCCCGAGGCCGAGGCGGTGCTGCGCCGCGTCGCCGCCGAGAAGGGCGCGACCTACGCGAGCGAGGGCGAGGACTTCGGGCTGTCGGCGCAGAAGCTCGCCGTGGGCGGCCAGATGATCAGCATCCGCGGGCTCGCCGGCGAGTACGCCGACGAGTACCTGCCGCTGTACGGCGCGCACCAGGGCCACAACGCGGCCCTCGCCGTCGTCGCCGTGGAGTCGCTGATCGGCGGTGGCTCGCAGCGCATCGCCGGTGAGATCATCACCGACGGGCTGCAGAACGCCACATCTCCGGGCCGCCTGCAGCTGGTCGGCATCGCGCCGACCGTGGTCGTGGATGCCGCGCACAACCCGCATGGTGCGGCGTCGCTGGCTCGCGCTCTGGACGACAGCTTCGACTTCGACGAGTGGGGGCTCGTGCTGGGCGTCTTCGCCGACAAGGACACCGCCGGCATCGTCGACACTCTGCTCCCTGCGGTCACCGAGGTGTTCGCGACCTCGCCCGACTCCGAGCGAGCCGAGGAGGCGGATGCCATCGCCGACCTGGTCGAGGAACGCGGCCGCCGCGCGAGCGTGCACCCCACGCTCGCCGAGGCCGTGGACGCCGCGCGCGAATGGGCGTCGGCCTCCGAGCGGCGTGCAGTCGTGATCGCCGGGTCGATCGTGCTCGCAGGTGAGGCACTGCTGCTCTCCGAGGAAGAGGACTGGAAGAGCGGATGGCGCGGATGACGGCCTCGCGCGCGCCCCGCGCCAGGACTCCGCGCACCCTCGCGCAGAAGCTCGGCGCCATCGTGCTGGGCTTCGAGGCGATCGTCGTCTTCCTCGCCGGGCTGACGGTGTACGGGCTGAACGTGCTGCCGCAGGGGATCCCCGCGTGGTGGGGGATCGTCGGCGGCATCGTGCTCGCCGTCGCGATGATCGCCCTCTCCGGTGCGATCTCCCGCCCCGGCGCGATCGCGACCGGGTGGGTGCTGCAGGCGCTCGTCCTGGCATCCGCCCTGCTCGTCCCCGCCATCGCGCTCGTCGCGCTGATTTTCGGCGGCATGTGGGGATATGCGACGATCGTGGGGGCCCGGATGGACCGCAGACAGGCGGACACCCACGCACAGCCCGAGACTCACACAGAGAGCGAATGACATGGCCACTGAAGAAACCCTCGTCCTCGTCAAGCCTGACGGCGTCGCCCGCGGCCTGACCGGCACGATCCTCGCCCGCATCGAGGCGAAGGGCTACGCGCTCGTCGACATCCGCCTGGTCGAGCCCGACCGCGACCTGCTCGCGGCGCACTACGCCGAGCACGAGGGCAAGCCGTTCTACGAGCCGCTCCTCGAGTTCATGATGTCCGGTCCGTCCGTGGCGATCCGCCTGGCCGGCAACCGCGTCATCGAGGGCTTCCGCTCCCTTGCCGGCACCACCGACCCGACCACCGCCGCGCCCGGCACGATCCGCGGCGACTTCGGCCGGGACTGGGGCCTGAAGGTGCAGCAGAACCTCGTGCACGGCTCGGACAGCCCGGAGTCGGCGGCGCGCGAGCTCGGCATCTGGTTCAGCTGAACCCCGAGGACATGAAAGAGGGACGCCCCGACGGGGCGTCCCTCTTTTCGCATTCGGATCAGAAGAGGCGCAGGAGCTCGCCGATCAGATCCCCGCCTGCCATGTAGGCCATCACGACGATGACGGCGAAGCAGAGGATCGAGGCGAGCGGCGTCCAGGCCATCAGACGGCCGAAGGCCTCCTGCACGGACTTCTTCTTCGACAGCGTCCCGTTCCGGCCGAGATGCACCACCGTGGTGAGGAAGGTGGGAATCATCACGAGGTAGGTCAGACCGCACCAGGGGCACAGCGTGTGCAGCGAGAAGAACGTCTGCCAGATCAGCCAGGCGATGAACGCGAACGCTGCGGCGATGCCGACTCCGAAGAGGGCCCAGAACCAGCGCGGGAACCGCACGCCCGCGACGACGGCGACGCCCATGACGAGCACGGCCATCCAACCCGTGAGGCCGATGATCGGGTTCGGGAAGCCGAACACCGAGCCCTGCCAGGAGTCGAGATTCGCGCCGCACTGCACGAAGAAGCTCAGGTTGCAGCCCAGCTCCGCCTGGGGATTCTCCAGGCTGATGAACTTGTCCATCGTGAGCTGGAAGGCGGCCCACCAGCCCACCACGCTCGCGAGGATGAGCCAGATGCCGTACCCGATGTGCCGTGTGCGCTGTGCGGTCATGTCGGGATTATCTCAGCGTTCGCTATGCGGTTCGGGTGAGGACATGACGCGCGCCGCACGCTCGGATGACACCGTCGAACGATCGGGATGCGATAATGGACGCAGGTGTCGTCGTGAGAAGTCACGACCGCATCGACAAGACTTCGGGACCGGATGTCCCACGCGATCCAGCCACTGAGCGGATCGCATGCCGATTGAGTTCGCGGCTGCTGTTTCGCCGCACGAGTTTTCGCGGCGCACGCAGTGCCCGCGCAGGGAGCTAGCCAGAGATGGCCGATGAGAACGATGACAAGAACACCCCTACCCTCGACACGACGCCGGCGCAGCCGGTAGTCGAGGACGCGCCGGTCGCGGAGACGGACGAGTCCGTCGCCGTGGAGCCGGATGCTGCGCCTGAGACGGTGTCCGAGGCGGATGCCGCTCCCGCGGCGGACGTTCCGTCGACGGAGGCGACGTCCGACGGCGAATCCGAGCCCGGGGCGCGTGAGGTCGCCGACGCCGAGGCGCCGGCATCCGCGCAGTCGCCTGGGGCCGAGGCATCCGCGCCGGCTGCGGTCGACAGCGCCGCGGAGGCTGAGCTGCCCGCCGAGTCGGAGCAGCCTGCCGCAGAGGCTGAGACGTCCGCCGAGGTCGAGACGCCCGCGGGGGAGACGCCCTCCGACGCCGAGACGCCGGCGGAGGAGAAGCCCTCCGAGCCGGAGCGGCCGTCCGCGCCCGAGCCCGTCACCGCGGTGAGCCTGGGCCTGCTGCCCGAGGTCTTCGTCTCCAAGGTCTCCACGCAGCTGCACTTCTACGCTCCCGAGATCGTCCCGCTGCCGGCATCCGCCGCTCACGACGATGAGGACGACGAGCGCGGCTCGGCGTTCTCGCGCCGGGGCAGCAGCACACGTCGCCGCCGCGGCGGCGACGGAGACGAGGGTCGTGACGAGCCGCGTCAGCGTCAGCGCACGGTCGAGTACATCACCGAGCCGAAGGCCATCAAGGGCTCCACCCGCCTCGAGGCCAAGAAGCAGCGCCGCCGCGACGGTCGCGACGCCGGCCGCCGCCGTCCGGTGGTCACCGAGGCCGAGTTCCTCGCCCGCCGCGAGTCCGTCGACCGCATGATGGTCGTGCGCGCCAAGAACGGCCGCACCCAGATCGGCGTGCTCGAGGACAACGTGCTCGTCGAGCACTACGTCGCCAGAAACCAGGACGCCTCGCTGATCGGCAACGTCTACCTCGGACGCGTGCAGAACGTGCTGCCGAGCATGGAGGCCGCCTTCGTCGACATCGGCCGCGGCCGCAACGCCGTGCTCTACTCCGGCGAGGTGGACTGGGACGCCGTGGAGACGGGCAACCAGCCCCGTCGCATCGAGCTCGCCCTCAAGCCCGGCGACCGCGTGCTCGTCCAGGTCACCAAGGACCCGGTCGGACACAAGGGCGCCCGCCTCACCAGCCAGATCTCGCTGCCCGGCCGCTACCTGGTGTACGTGCCAGGCGGCTCCATGAACGGCATCTCGCGCAAGCTGCCCGACAACGAGCGCGCCCGCCTGAAGCGCATCCTCAAGGAGGTGCTGCCGGAGTCGTCCGGCGTGATCGTCCGCACCGCGGCCGAGGGCGCCACCGAGGAGCAGCTGACCCGCGACGTGCAGCGGCTCACCTCGCAGTGGGAGCACATCCAGAAGCTCGTGCAGACCCAGCAGGCGCCTGCGCTGCTGCACGCCGAGCCCGACCTGCTGGTCAAGATCGTCCGCGACGTCTTCAACGAGGACTTCACCCGGATGACCATCCAGGGCGATGACGCGCACCGCACCATCAGCGCCTACCTCGAGAGCGTGGCCCCCGACCTGCTGGAGCGGGTCGAGACCTACACCGACGATGTCGACCCCTTCGACGCGTACCGCATCACCGAGCAGATCGAGAAGGCCCTGGACCGCAAGGTCTGGCTGCCCTCGGGCGGTTCGCTGGTCATCGACCGCACCGAGGCCATGACGGTGGTCGACGTCAACACCGGCAAGTTCGTCGGCTCGGGCGGAAACCTCGAGGAGACCGTCACCAAGAACAACCTCGAGGCCGCCGAGGAGATCGTCCGCCAGCTGCGCCTGCGCGACATCGGCGGCATCATCGTCGTCGACTTCATCGACATGGTGCTCGAGTCCAACCGCGACCTCGTGCTTCGCCGCCTGGTGGAGTGCCTGAGCCGCGACCGCACGAAGCACCAGGTCGCCGAGGTCACCTCACTCGGTCTCGTGCAGATGACGAGGAAGAAGCTCGGCCTGGGCCTGCTGGAGACCTTCAGCGAGCCCTGCGAGGTGTGCGCCGGCCGCGGTGTCGTCGTGCACCACGACCCGGTCGTCAAGCACCGCGGCGGACCGGCGAGCAGCAGCCAGGGGCGTCGCTCGCGCGGCTCCTCCGCTCCGCAGCAGGCTCCGCAGGCCGCTCCCGCTCAGCCCGCTGCAGCGGCGAACGGCGGCACCCACAGCATCACGGAGGGCGCGAAGTCGGCTCTCGCCGCGATCGCGGCCTCCACGATCGTGCCGACCACCGGCGAGGTGCCCGTGGTCGCGCAGGAGCCGGTCGACGCTCCCGAGGCGCCCGAGCGGCCCAAGAAGAGCCGTCGCAAGCGCGGTGGTGAGCGACGCGGGCCGAAGACCGAGGCCGAGCAGCTGCTCGACTCCGTGCTCGACGCGCTGCCCGAGCCGAAGGCCCCCGGTCAGGGGCGCAACCGCCGCCGCGTGACCACGGCGATGCTCACCGCCGGCTCGGCGTCGGCCCAGGGGGCATCCGACTCAGCGTCGATCCCTGCCCCGGACGCGAAGTCCTGAGGCGATCAGCCGCCTTGTGAGCTCCTTGCCGCCGACGTGCACAGCGCCGGCGGCAAGAAGCCGCGGGAGGGCGTCCTCGGGGACGTCGTAGTGGTCCAGGTCGAAGGCGCGCCGGGGAAGCCCCTGCGCGGCCGCGAACGCATGCAGCTCGCCGAGGTCCGCGTCGCTGACCAGGTGCGCCCAGAGCCGTCCGTGCGCCGGCCAGATCGGGTCGTCGACGAGAACGGTCATGCCGCGATCCTAGGCCCGTGACACACCCCGCCGCTCACTTTGCGGCATGGCCTCGCTTCAGGTAAAGTAGTCCTTTGGTGCGAGACCCCTGTCTGCTCCCCGGGCGGCAGGAGAAGTCTTGCGTCCGCACCCTTCGCGAAGGCGTCGTACGCAAGCAGAAGTCTTCCCGTGAGATTCCCGGAGCAGTCCGCTCCCCAACGAAACAGGTATGAAGTGGTTTACGCAGTAGTGCGCGCCGGTGGCCGGCAGGAGAAGGTCGAGGTCGGTACGATCGTTCAGCTCGACCGTGTTCAGGCTGCCCAGGGCGAGAAGATCGAGCTTCCCGCCGTGCTTCTCGTCGACGGTGCCACGGTGACCACCGACGCGGACAAGCTGGCGAAGGTCAAGGTCACGGCTGAGGTCCTCGGCGACCTCCGCGGCCCGAAGATCATCATCCAGAAGTACAAGAACAAGACCGGCTACAAGAAGCGCCAGGGCCACCGTCAGGACCTGACCCGCGTCAAGATCACCGGCATCAAGTAAGCACGAAGAGGAGCTGAGAAATGGCACACAAGAAGGGTGCGAGCTCGACCCGCAACGGTCGTGACTCCAACGCACAGCGACTCGGCGTGAAGCGCTTCGGCGGCCAGGCCGTCAACGCCGGCGAGATCCTCGTCCGTCAGCGCGGCACGCACTTCCACCCCGGGGTGAACGTCGGCCGTGGCGGCGACGACACGCTGTTCGCCCTCGAGGCGGGCGCTGTGGAGTTCGGCACGAAGGGCGGCCGCAAGGTCGTCAACATCGTCGCTGCCGCTCAGTAAGCGCAGCACACACTCTCGGAACGGGGCGGGCTTCGGCTCGCCCCTTCCTGCGTATAGGCCCCTCTGCCAGGCTCAGGGACCATCTTCACAAGGAGCACCCATGGTCACGTTCGTGGACACCGTCACCCTGCACCTGCGTGCGGGCAAGGGCGGCAACGGCTGCGTCTCGGTGAAGCGCGAGAAGTTCAAGCCTCTCGGCGGACCGGACGGCGGCAACGGCGGGGACGGCGGCGACATCGTGCTGGTCGCCGACCCCCAGGTGACCACGCTCCTGTCGTACCACCACTCGCCGCACCGCAGCAGCGGCAACGGCGGCTTCGGCATGGGCGACCATCGCTCCGGCTACGACGGCGAGACCCTCGAGCTGCCCGTGCCGCTGGGCACCGTGGTGAAGTCGGTCGACGGCGAGGTCCTGCACGACATGGTCACGCCCGGCGAGCGCTACGTCGTCGCCGAAGGCGGACGCGGCGGCCTCGGCAACGCGTCGCTGGCCTCTCCCAAGCGCAAGGCGCCCGGCTTCGCCCTGCTCGGCACCCCCGGCTACGAGGGCGCCATCCAGTTGGAGCTGAAGACCGTCGCCGACGTCGCGCTGGTGGGCTATCCCTCAGCGGGCAAGTCCAGTCTGATCGCCGCGATGTCGGCCGCGCGTCCCAAGATCGCCGACTACCCGTTCACCACGCTGCACCCGAACCTCGGAGTGGTGCAGGCCGGCGACAGCCGGTACACCGTCGCCGACGTGCCCGGCCTCATCGAGGGCGCCAGCGAGGGGCGCGGGCTCGGCCTGGAGTTCCTCCGCCACGTCGAGCGCTGCAGCGCGCTGCTGCACGTGCTGGACTGCGCCACGCTGGAGCCCGGACGCGACCCGCTCTCCGATCTGGACGTGATCCTCGCCGAGCTCGCCGCCTACGAGGTGCCCGAGGGACAGGTCCCGCTCCTGGAGCGTCCTCAGCTCGTCGCCCTGAACAAGGTCGACGTGCCCGAGGCGCGCGAACTGGCCGACATGGTCCGCGCCGACATCGAGGCGCGCGGCTTCCGCGTGTTCGAGATCTCGACCGTTTCGCGTGAGGGACTGCGTCCGCTCAGCTTCGCCCTGGCCGAGCTCGTCGACGAGCACCGTGCGGCCACGGCCGTCGAGACCCCGCCCGAGCGCGTCGTGATCCGCCCGAAGGGCGCGAAGGAGGAGTTCACGATCCGCGTCGAGGGCGGCACGTACGGAAACGTCTACCGCGTGGTCGGCGAGAAGCCCGTGCGCTGGGTGCAGCAGACCGACTTCCAGAACGAGGAGGCCGTGGGCTACCTCGGCGACCGTCTCGAGCGCCTCGGCGTGGAGGATGCCCTGGTCAAGGCCGGTGCGGAGCCCGGCTCCACGGTCATGATCGGCACCGGCGACAACAGCGTCGTGTTCGACTGGGAGCCGTCCATCGCCTCCACGGCCGAGCTGATGACCTCGCCGCGCGGCACCGACATCCGCATCGGCGGCAGCAGCCGCCGCACCACCAGCGAGCGCCGCGAGAAGTACTACGAGCGGATGGATGCCAAGGCGGCCGCCCGCGCGGAGCTCGAGGAGCAGCGACTCGCATCCCGCGAGGGCGAGGAATGAGCGCGCAGAGCCGCGCAGACCTCGCCACCGCCGGGCGCATCGTCGTCAAGGTCGGTTCCTCGTCGATCAGCGGCGAGGCGTCCTGGCGCATCCCGATGATCGTCCAGGCCCTGGCGACCGCGCACCGCCGCGGCGTCGAGGTGATCCTGGTGTCCTCGGGTGCCATCGCCACGGGCATCCCGGTGCTCGACCTCGATTCGCGCCCCACCGACCTGGCGACCCAGCAGGCCGCTGCAGCGGTCGGGCAGAACCTGCTCGTGTTCCGGTACCAGGAGGCGCTGCGTCCCTTCCGGATCGTCGCGGGACAGGTGCTGCTGACGACCGGCGACCTGGAGAACGCGACCTCGCGCAGCAATGCCCGGCGTGCGATGGACCGGATGCTGGCGCTCGGCGTGCTGCCGATCGTCAACGAGAACGACACGGTCGCCACCCAGGAGATCCGCTTCGGCGACAACGACCGGCTCGCCGCTCTCGTCGCCCAGCTGCTGCACGCCGATGCGCTGGTGCTGCTCAGCGACGTGGACTCGCTGTACACCAAGCCGCCGACCGATCCGGACGCGCGGCCGATCGACACCGTCGCACCCGACGCCGACCTGGCCGGACTCGAATTCGGGGCATCCGTCGTGAACAGCGTCGGAACCGGGGGAGCGGCCACCAAGGTCTCCGCCGCGCGGATGGCAGCCGCGTCTGGCATCGGAGTGATGGTGACCAGCGCGGATCTGATCGGCAAGGCGCTCGAGGGCGCCGCGATCGGCACCTGGTTCGCGCCCGCCGTCACCGCCTGATCCCGTGGGTCACACGGCGCCGGCACCCGTGCCGCCGTCGATACACTGACCGGATGAGCACCCCCGCCGCAGGCGACCCCACCGCCGATTCCGCACAGCAGCGTCTCGCGCGCGCCAAGGAGGCGTCACGATCGATCGCCCGCCTCACCAGCGGTGAGAAGGGCGCGGCACTGGAGAGCATCGCGCGCGCGATCGAGTCCAACGTCGAGCGCATCGTCACGGCGAACGGGCTGGACATCGAGCACGGCCGGGAGAACGCCATCGGGGATGCCCTGATCGACCGGCTGCGTCTGGACGAGAAGCGGGTGACGGCGCTGGCATCCGCTGTGCGCGACGTGGCGGCGCTCCCCGACCCGATCGGGCAGGTGCTGGGCGGTCACCGGATGCCCAACGGCATCGCCCTCGAGCAGGTGCGCGTGCCGTTCGGTGTGGTGGGCGCGATCTACGAGGCGCGGCCCAACGTCACGGTCGACATCGCGGCGCTGGCGCTGCGCGCCGGCAACGCGGTGGTGCTGCGAGGAGGCAGCGCCGCGCGGATGTCGAACACCGTCCTGGTGGAGCTGATGCGCGAGGCCCTGGAGGCCGTGGGGGTGGACCGCGAGGCGATCCAGACCGTGGACGACTTCGGCCGGGACGGTGCGAAGGCGCTCATGCACGGCCGCGGATTCGTCGACGTCCTGGTGCCGCGGGGGAGTGCGTCCCTCATCGAGACGGTGGTCACGGAGTCGACCGTGCCCGTGATCGAGACCGGCGCCGGCGTGGTGCACATCGTGCTGGACGAATCCGCCCCGCTGGAGTGGGCGCGCGACATCGTCGTGAACGCGAAGGTGCAGCGTCCGAGCGTGTGCAACGCCGTCGAGACGGTCCTCGTGCTGCGTCAGGCGGCACCGCTGCTGGTCCCGGTCGTCGCCAGCGCGCTGCAGAGCGAGGGCGTGGCGGTGCACGGCGACGACGTCGTCGCCGGCTTGGTCTCCGGTGTCATCCCGGCGACCGAGGAGGACTGGGCCACCGAGTACCTGAGCCTGGACATCTCCATGAAGGTCGTGGACACGCTCGACGATGCGCTCGCGCACATCCGGAAGTACAGCACGGGGCACACGGAGTCGATCATCACCACCGACTCCCGCAACATCGAGCGCTTCCTGGCGGAGGTCGACTCCGCCGTCGTGATGGCGAACGCGTCGACGAGGTTCACCGACGGCGGGGAGTTCGGATTCGGCGCCGAGGTGGGCATCTCCACGCAGAAGCTGCACACCCGCGGGCCGATGGGAGTCTCCGAGCTGACCAGCACCAAATGGCTGGCGCGGGGGACGGGCCAGACCCGGGGCTGAGCGCTAGACTTGACAGGCGTTCGCCCGACCGCCCAGAAACGGAGCCAGAATGAACCTCGTCGCCCAGATCGCGATGACCGCCGCAGCGTCCGAGTCCCACAACGTCATGGGTCAGACCGTGATCTTCGGCATCATCGCGGCGATCATCTTCGCGGCGCTGGCCCTGGTCACGCTGTCGTACCGCAACGTCGCCAACCGTCACTCGGCCAAGGCCGACGCATACGCCGAGAAGCACGGCGAGGACGGCCACGGTCACTAAGGCGCACATGCAGCCATCCACTGCTCGAGCACCGCGCATCGGCGTGATGGGCGGTACTTTCGACCCCATCCACCATGGGCACCTGGTCGCGGCGAGCGAGGTGGCGCACTCGTTCGACCTCGATGAGGTCGTGTTCGTCCCCACCGGCGAGCCCTGGCAGAAGCAGAACGTCTCACCCAGTGAGCATCGCTATCTGATGACGGTCATCGCCACCGCATCCAATCCCCGATTCACCGTCAGCCGCGTCGACATCGACCGCGACGGGCCCACCTACACGATCGACACGCTCCGCGATCTGAAGGCCGAACGGCCCGACGCGGAGCTGTTCTTCATCACGGGAGCGGATGCCGTAGCGCAGATTCTCAGTTGGAGGGACCATGATGAACTGTGGGATCTCGCCCACTTCGTCGCGGTCTCCCGACCCGGACACGTGCTCAGCACCGACGGACTGCCCACGGACGACGTGAGTCAGCTGGAAGTGCCGGCACTGACCATTTCGTCGACGGCGTGTCGTGAGCGGGTCAATGAGGGGCAGCCCGTCTGGTATCTGGTTCCGGATGGGGTCGTCCAGTACATCGCAAAGCATCATCTGTATCGGAGCAAGGCATGAGCACATCGGAAGAGAACGGAAGGACCCTCACGCGCAAGCAGCTGCGTGAGATCCGTCTGACCGGCTCGACGCCGGTCATCACCGAGGAGGAAGCGGCGTCCGCTGCCGCGCAGCCGCCCACCACGGTGCTGCCGCGTGCCGCGCAGCCGATCGAGATCGCTCCGGCCCCGACCGCGGAACCGCCGACCCCGAACGCGCCGCTCACCCGGCGCCAGATGCGTGCCCTGGAGCACGCCCACCCCGCGGCTCCCGCCACGGAGAGCGCCGCGCCCGCACCGGTCGCCGAGCCCGCACCGGTCGCCGAGCCCGTCCGTGAGACGGTGCCCGCCGAGGCGACGCAGACCGCACCGCCTGCCGCCGTGCAGAGCGAGCAGCCGGGCCTGGTCTCCGGGCTCCCGTCGTTCGCCTCCGCGCCCGCACCTGCATCCGCTCCCCGCTTCGAGCCGACCCCCGTGGATCCCGCGCTCGACGACGAGCATCCGCTGTCCGTGGATCAGGAGCAGGTCGCCGCGATCTTCGAGCAGCCGATCGAGGAGCCGGCCCCCGCGCCTGTGCGCAGGGGCATCGTCCCGGAGATCATGGCCCGGGATCTCATGTTCCCCGGCGCCTCCGCACCGGAGTCCGACGAGCTGCCCATCATCGCTCCCACGCCCACGCCCACGCCCGCCCCCGCCCCTGCACCGGCGCCCGCTTCCGCCGCACCGGCCGAGCCCGAGGTCCCGGCGAAGGCGGAGCCCGAGCCCGCCCCTGCTCCCGCGCAGGAGGAGGCCCCGAAGGTGGGCGCCGCGTTCGGCATCGGCGTCAAGGCCGACCACCGCGACCCGGTGGCCACCGCGCCGTTCGACGCCCTGGTCGGCGGCACGTCGTCCAGCGCGCACCACGGCACCTCCACCGCGCTGATCTTCACCCCGTCGCCCGGCGTCGGCTCGCTCTCGGGGCCGATCGCCTCGACCGGCGAGATCCTCGTCACCGGCACCTACGCCCTGCCCGACGGGCTGGGATCGCAGGGACACGCGCACGGCACGACGGACGGCAAGGACATCGACGCCGTGCTCATCGACGGCGAGCTCGCGCCCGCCTCGTCGCCCACGCCGATCGCGGCCAGCGCCGCCGTCAGCACCTCCAAGCCCGCCGGTGAGGTCATCCGCCCGCCGGCACCCGACAAGGGCAACAAGCTCATGCTCACCCTGGCGATCGTCGCGGGAACCCTGGCCGTCGTGCTGGGTGCCACCCTCGTCATCGCCTTCACCACAGGAGTCTTCGGTTGATGCAGTCCCCCGACAACGCCCTCGAGATGCTTCAGATCGCCGCAGACGCGGCGGACTCGAAGGGCGGCGAGGATCTCGTCGCGCTCAACGTCTCCGGCCCGCTTCCGCTGGTCGACATCTTCCTGCTCGTCACCGGCAACAGCGAGCGCAACGTCGCCGCGATCGCCGATGAGATCGAGGACCAGCTGCACGAGGCCGGGCACAGGCGCGTGCGCCGGGAGGGACGCGCCGAGGCGCGCTGGGTGCTGCTGGACTTCGGCGACCTCATCGTGCACGTGTTCCACTCCGAGGAGCGCGTCTACTACGGCCTCGAGCGGCTCTGGAAGGACTGCCCGGTCGTTCCGATCGAGCTGACCATGAAGGTCGCCGGGGAGTAATCCCCGCGGTTCAGTCGGGACGACGCGTCCCGACACCCGGCTCGTCGTTGGTCTCGGAGATGTCCGGGATCTCGGCGTCGTCCTCCGGGTCCACCTGCACGGCATCGACCGCGCCGCTGTCAGCACCGGCGCCACCGGCCGGCACGTCACTGACATCGGCCGCGTCGTCGCCGCCGGCGGCCAGTCGGTCGGCCTCGGCGCTGTCGATCAGGTCGGGGTCGGCATCGGGGTCCAGGACCTCCTCGCCGTCGACGACCCGCGTGCCGGGCTGCGCGTCGTCATCGAGGTCGGGGTCCTCGGGCAGATAGCCGGGTGTCGGTTCGGACATGGCGTGCTCCTCTCAGAACGGATGCCGGTGACGCTATGTCCGAACGGCAGGCGCGACGAGTGGGTTGACGCGCGACCGCGGTCCGGCTAGCGCGCCGCAGGAGCCTCGCCGGCTGCCGAGCGCAGCTCGCGCAGCAGCTGCAGCTGCGTCCGGTTGATCTCCATCAGCTCCTCGATCTCCCGCTTCGCGGCGAGGTTGGTGTCGTAGTCGTGCTGCGCGAGCGCCGCGGCGATGGCATCCTGCCGCTTCGCTGCGATCAGCAGGATCGCGCCCTGGAGTCCCGCGAGCATGCTGAGGAACAGGTTCAGCAGGATGTACGGGTACGGATCCCAGGCGACGGCGGTCAGGTTGACGCCCGCCCAGGCGAGCATGAACAGCACGAACGCGGCGATGAACGTCCACGAGCCCATTCCGTTCCGCAGTCGGTCGGCGGCTCGCTGCCCGCGGGTCAGCTGCTCGGTGTGCGAGGTGTGCCAGTTCGTCAGGGGACGTCCCGCGTCGTCAGTGCTCATGTGAGAAATATAGGCGGGCACCGGTCGTCCCGATCGAGTCGACCGGGAACGTCCCGGGGGAGCGTGGCCCGCGGTTCAGTCGCCGGATGCCGGAGTGCTGTCGATCACGAACGCCTGCGGATGCCCGGGCAGGTAGCGCACAGTGACGGGGGCGTCTCCCCAGCCGACGCTCGCGTGCGCGTCCGGGTACACCGACGGCGTGAAGAAGTCGTTCGCAAGGGTGTACTCGGTGCCGTCCTCGGTGGTGAACGTCACCCAGTCGCCGGAGTCCATCGTGCCGGTGGTCTCGATGCCGTTCGCGTGGATGTACGCGTTCGTGACCGGCACCCCGATCAACGCCAGCAGGCCGACCGCTCCGCTGCCGAGCACGACGGCGAAGACGATGCGGAAGACGATCTGCCGCGCCCGCGCGAGCACCGCCGGACCCGCGGATGCCGTCGGGGTCGCCAGACCCTCCTGTTCGCGCAGCGCCTGAAGCCGCGACCGGCCGCCGCGTGCGCCGCCGAAGGCGAGCATCGCGAGGCCCGTGCTGCCGAACGCGGCGATGAAGACCATCGCATAGCCGTTGGATGCCGGGAAGTTCAGCAGCCAGAAGATCGTGTCGAGCATCTCAGGCCACCGTCTCCTTCTCGATCGTGATCGCGACGGTCTTCGGGTCCTCACGCCGGTACATCGCCCACACCGGTGAACCGACCTGCAGGCGTCCGATCGCCTGAGGGTAGGCGAACAGCGTCGTCTCCGCCTCCCACGGCGTCTGTCCCTCGGGGCTGATGAGCACCGTGAGGGCGAGTTCGCTCTGCCCCTCGAGGCGCTTGCCCGTGGGGCGGACCGAGAGGATGTCCGCGGGGGAGGTGATGCCGCTCGTCCTGGCCCGCACCTGCCGCGGGTCGATCAGGCCCTTCGCGATCCGCCAGTCCAGCAGCGACTGGCGCACCGCGGGATCCAGCGGATCGGCCAGGGCGACCGCGTCGGGCTTCATCGAGGAGAAGCGCACGGGCAGTGGCGCCCCGATCACGAGAGAGGACTGCTCGTCGGGCGTGATCAGCATCCGCAGCTGCCCGATGAAGTCCTCGCCGGAGTCCGGGGTCACGCGCACGAAGATGTCGTACTGCGGCACGTCGTTGATCGTGGTGCCGGTGGCGTCGACGGCGATCACCCTGGCGACGGCGATCCGATCGTCGGGGCGCGGACGCCTGCGACCGGGTCCTGCCGGGGAGAAGATCCCGAGCATCGGCAGGATGCCCCACGCCACTCCGATGAACAGGGCCGGACGGCTCGATCCGTCTCCCTGGAACGGAAGGACGGAATGACGCTGATCGATGCCGAACAACCCCTCGAGCACCCAGACGATCAACCAGGCGGAGAGCAGCAGCCAGACGAGGCGGAGGAGGTTGCGGACCACGCGCCCAGGCTATCGGCTGCGAGGCGACACACCCGGCGAATCGGCACGATTCGCGAGCGCTGCGGACTCCGTAGTATGCTGAACAGGTTGCCGGGGTTCCGGTCCTGGCAGCGAAGATGGGCCTGTGGCGCAGCTGGTAGCGCACCTGCATGGCATGCAGGGGGTCAGGGGTTCGAGTCCCCTCAGGTCCACCATCGAGAAGCCCGCGAGAGATCGCGGGCTTCTTCCGTTCCCGGCCGGCGAACGAGCCGTTGCGTCGCCGTCCCGTCCGCGCGAGGATGTTCTGCATTGCGTGGTGATGAGGAGCGATGGCGTTTGCACTGAGGCGGGCCCGACAGCACGCCGGTCGTCTGTCGTTGATCGCCCTGGTCGTCGCGCTGCTGGTGGCGGGGATCGGCGGCATCGATGCGGTCGCCGAGCGGATGCTGGCGGAAGGCGCCTCTCGCGTCTTCACGGATGCCGAGCCCGGCGCCCGCACGATCCGCGTGGTCGCCGACGAGGCGTCCGACGCCGCCGCGCAGGACGAGGCCGTGCGCAGGGAGATCTCCGCCGCGTTCGCCGGGGAGCGCACCGTCGTCTCGCGGCGGGCGTCCGCAGACGTGGAGCTCGCCGCGGCCGGCGGCAGCGGCCCGAGCCTCGGGATGCTGGACGATGACCGCGTACCCGATCTCGCGACCCTCGCCGCCGGGACGTGGCCGCGAACGAATAGCGAGATCGCTCTGTCGGTCGCCGCAGCGGAACGGCTGGAGCTCGGCGTCGGCGACACCGTCCCCCTCGCCGGCGACGCCGAGGGAACCGAGCTCACCCTGGTCGGCACCTGGACACCCGACGACCCCACCGATCCCGCCTGGCTCGGGGACCCGGCTGTCGTCTCGGGGGAGAGCGACGGGTCGATCGGCCCGGCGCTCGTCGCCGAAGGCGCGCTCAACGCGTACGCCGACACCGTCACGGTCATCTGGGAGATCGCGCTCTCGCGGGTCGAGCCCGCCGACATCCCAGCGCTGCAGAGCGCCCTCGTCACGCTGCGGAGCCTGCCCGAGGCGGTCGACCCGCGAAACGAGCACAGCACGGGAATCCAGGGTGACCTCGGCGACACCCTGCAGCGGCTGGGCGCCGCACTCGCAACCACGCGGGGCCTGCACGTCGCCCCCCTGCTGATCCTCGCGCTGCTCGGTGCGCTCGTGCTCGGGATCGTGCTGTCATCGCAGACGGACGCACGCGGTGAGGAGCTCGCTCTGCTGCGCGCCAGAGGCGCCTCCGTGCGCCGCCTCGCGCTGGCTGCGGCGGCCGAGACCGCGATCTGCGCGGCCGTGGGCGCTTCGCCTGCAGTGGCCGTGCTCGCCGCCACGACAGGGGTCACAGCCGCGATGGCGTGGACCGCTGCCGGTGCGATCGGATTCGCCGCCCTCGCAGCGGCGCTGTTCACGGTGCGGCACGTCGTCGGCGTGCGCCCGGCGGCGGAGCGCAGCGACGCCGGGGCGCGCACGCTCGCCGCGCTGCTGCTCCCGACGGGGATCGTCGTCGGCATCGCCGCGCTCTCGGCCTGGCAGCTGTTCGCGCTCGGTGCCGTCGTCCGTGACGACGGCACGCCCGAACCGCTCGCGGCCGCGGCTCCGGCGCTGCTGCTGGTCGCGGCGTGCGCCCTCATCCCCGTCGCCGCGGGTCCTCTGGCCGCCGGTGCCGAGCGACTGCTGCGGCGCACACGGGGGATCGCGCCGATCCTTCCTCTGCGCCAGGTCGCCCGGCGCATGGGCGGTGTCGCCGTGGCGATCCTGTGCCTCGCCCTGGCCGCAGCATCCGTCGCCCTGGCCGCGACAGCCCCGGTGGTCGCGGGCAGGGCGGAACAGCGCGCGCTGACCACGCTTCTGGGCGGCGACGTCCGGCTCATCTCCGAGAGTGCGATCGACGTGAGCGCGGACACCGCGTCGAGCTGGAGCGGCGTGACGACGGCTGCGGAGATCCTCGACACGCCCCTGACGGTGGGTGCCGACACCGGCGTGCTCGTCGCCGGGCCGGCGAGCGCCGTGGGCTTCGGCGGGCATCGCAAGGGGGACGGCGGTCCCGAGATCGACGCCGACGTCACACGACGTCTCGCCGATCGCCTCGACGCCGAGGTGGGCACCGCCTTCGCCGCGCAGATCCGCTTCGTGCCGCGTCCCGTCACCGTGCGGATCGCGCGCATCGTCGACATCATCCCTGGCGCGGGCAGCGGCCTGGCGATCGCGACCACCCCTGAGGAGCTGCGCGCCGCAGATGTGGATCTTCCCGCGAACGAGCTCTGGCTGCGCAGCGAGCATCCCACCAGCACCGCGGAGCAGCTGCGCGCCCATGCGACGCAGCCCGTGCAGATCCTCACCGCCGCACAGGTGAGCGCCGTCCCGGTCACCTCCGTGGCGACCCGCGTGCTCACGGCGGGCGCGCTGCTGGCCGCGCTGCTCGGCGTGATCGGGTTCATCGCCGCCACTTCGGCGATGAACCGCACGCGCCGTGGCGAGGAGCGCGTGCTTCTCGCCCTCGGGCTGGCACCGCCGCGCCGCCGGGCCCTGAGAACCGGCGAGGGTGCGGGCCTCGCGGTGTACGCCGTGGTGGCCGGTGGCGCGGTGGGCGCGGGCATCGCCGCGGCAGTCCTGCCGATCACGCTGGGGGCCGGCGCATGAACCGCATCCGCGTGCTGATGAGGGGCGCGTCGACGACGCCGCTGCTCTCTCTGCTCCTCGTCGTCGTGATCGCCGTGCTGTCGTGGGCGGGCATCGCGGCGCCGGGGATGCTGGAGGCCGGTCGCACTGCGACCGTGCAGCGCGCGGTGTCGTCGGTGCCAGCTCTGACGCGCTGGCCGTCGGCGACGGTACCCGGGATGCCCGCGTTCGGCGGAGCGGATGCGGATGCCGGCGTCTGGCGCACCGCCCTCACTGCGCTCGACCGGAGCCGTCAGGAGCAGCCCGAGCCGTTGCGCGGGCTGCTCGGGACGCCGAGGCTGTCGATGATGATCGACCCCGTGCCGACATCCGACGACGGTCCCGACCGCGTGGGGCCTGTGCCGTTCAACAAGGTGGGCCTCGTCTCCGACCCCGGATTCCTCTCTCGTTCGAAGCTCGTGGACGGCCGCCTGCCGACGCGCACCGACCCCGCGGACGGCGTGGAGATCGCACTCACGAACAGGATCGCCGCGCAGCTGGACTGGAAGGTCGGCACGGAGCGGCAGTGGGACGATCTGACGCTGACGCTCACCGGCACGGTGGAGCCGTCGGGCCGGGATGCGGGCGACTGGACGTTCATCAACGGATCGCTCACCCCGCTGATCGAGGTCGACGGGGGCGGCAACCGCATCCTCGTCGTCGCCGGGTTCATGCATGTCGATGAGATCACCGCGCTGACCGACCGGATCAGCGACATCAAGACCAGTGCGTGGATGCCGTTCGAGGGGACGGCGCTGGACGCGACGACGGCGGCGAAGGCCGCGGCGCAGCTGCGCCGGCTCGCCGCGGATCCCGCACGCATACCCATGCACGACTCGCCGTTCTACAACGGTGGCCTGCAGTTCCGGTCCTCGCTCCCGCAGTCGATCGATGCCGGCGTCGCGCGCGCCGATGCGATGACACCGGTCGTCACGGTCGCCGCCGTCGGTCCGATCGTCGTTGCGCTCGTCGTGCTGGCGCTGGTGAGCCGCCTGATCGCCGTGCGCCGGGTCACGGCCGCAGGCGTGCTGCGGGCGCGCGGCGCGTCCCTCGGCCGACTCGTCGCACTGCTCGGCGGGGAGGGCGCCTTCCTGGGCGTGCTCGGTGCGGCCCTGGGAGCGGTCGTGGCCGCGATCCGGCCGGGGTGGGCCTCGGGTGCAGTGGTCGTGATCCCCGTGGTGCTGGCGGCCGTGCCGATCGTCGTCCTGCCATGGAGCGTCCTGACGGATGCCGAGCGCCGTGGGAGGCACGATCTGGGCGATGCGGGCAGGTTCCGCAGGGTAAGGCTCGCGGCGGAGTCGGTGATCCTGATCGCGACCGGTGTGCTCGCCGTGCTCGTCATGATGCGCGGCGGAGGCGGGGGAGCGGACCCGCTGCTGCTCGCCCTGCTCGTGCTGCTGGGCGCCTCGGGCACGGTGCTCTCCCTGCGGCTGCTGCCGGCACTGCTCGGGCTCGCCGAGATCCGCGGGCGGAGTCGGGTGTCGCTCGCCGCGCTGCTGGGCCCCGCGCGCGCACGGCGCGATCCCGTGGTGCGCGCGGCGCCCGTGCTGGCGGTGATGGTCGGCGTGGGCGTCGCCGTGTTCTCGGTGGCGTTCGCCGCCACGGTCTCCGGCGGCATCGCCCGTGCTGCCTCGATCGGCGTGGGCGCGGACGTGCGCATCGACGCTGCGTACATCGCGGAATCCGGAGCAGCCCGTGTCGCCGAGCTCGACGGCGTGGCGGCGATGGCCGGCCGCGGCGGCGGTTCGACCGTGGAGGTCTCGTCGGGCGCCAGACACCAGCAGGCGCGCGTGTACACGGTCGATCGGGAGGCGTTCGTGAAGGTGCAGAGGGGCTCCGACGGTGCCCTGCCGCTTCCCCGGGCGCTGACCCGGGCATCCGGCGACGCCGTTCCCGTGGTCATCTCGGAGAAGCTGACCGCCCTGCTGGGCGCGGCCCAGGGCACGCGGCTCGAGATCGGCGGAGTGCCGGCGCGCATCGTCGGAACGGTGCCGTCGCAGGCGCCGTTCGGAACCGCCGAGCAATGGCTGATCGTCGATGATGCGAACACCGAGGCGCTCGACGTGCAGGACACCGGCCTCGCGCAGCTCTTCGTCTCCCTCAGACCGGGAGCGGATGCGGATGCCGTCGGCGCAGCCGCTGCCGCCGCGCTGGGCGGGGACGCGACGTCCACCACACCGGCCGCGGTGGCCGACGTCCGCGAGCAGGACCCCGGCTACAGGTTCGTGCAGGGCGCTCTGCTGGCGGCGAGCGCCCTCGTTGCCGTGCTCCTCGCTCTCGCTGTCGTCGCGACCCTCGTGCTCGGCGCGGGGTCGAGGGCGCGGATGCTGGCGATCCTCAGCACGCTGGGGCACCGGCGACGTGCGGCGGGAAGCCTGGTGCTGTGGGAGGTGGGGCCCGCCCTGCTCGTGGCTCTGCCGTTCGGTGCAGGTGTCGGAGTCGCCACGGCCTGGCTGGTGATCCCGCAGCTGGATCTGCATGGGTTCGTGGGCGGCGCGGACCAGCCGCCGGTCCTGCTCGGAGGCTGGTGGCCGGTGCTCGCCGTGATCGCGTTCTCCGGTCTGTCGGCGCTTGCCGTGCTGGTGGCCACGGGACTGGCCTCGCGTCTCGGTGCGGCGGACGCGATCTGCGCCGACGACGAGCGGGCGCAGTGATGCACGCGGGAGAGAGGATGGACCACATGTCGGACGACGGCTCGATCGTGTGCGAGGGACTGGTGCGCATCTTCACGGCGCAGGGCGTGGAGGTGCAGGCGCTGCAGGGGCTGGAGCTTCGGATGTCGCGCGGGGAGATGGTCGCGCTCATCGGGGCGTCCGGATCGGGAAAGAGCACGCTGCTGGGCATCCTGGCCGGCCTGGACCGGCCGACGGCGGGGTCCGCCCGGGTGGCGGGCCACGACCTCGTGACGATGAGGGGCGCGGAGCGGCTGCGCTACCGCCGGCAGAGCGTCGGCTTCGTGTGGCAGCAGTCGGCGCGCAATCTGCTGCCCTACCTGTCCGCACGGGAGAACATCGCGATGGTGCACGAGGTCGCCGGCGTCGTGCCGCGCATGCGGCGCGCCGCCGCCGGCGACGAGCTGCTGGAGCTGCTGGGCGCCGCCGACGTCGCCGATCGTCATCCCGCCGAGATGTCCGGCGGACAGCGGCAGCGGGTGGCGATCGCCGTCGCGCTCGCGAACGGGCCTCGCGTGCTGCTGGCGGATGAGCCGACGGGGGAGCTCGACGAGCAGACCAGCGGCGAGGTGCTGGCCGCCATGGAGACCGTGAACCGCGAGCGCGGTGTGACGACCCTCATCGTCACGCACGATGCGGCGGTGACCGAGCACGTCGAGCGCACGGTCCGGATCCGCGACGGGCGCACCTCGACGGAGACGCTGCGTCGCACGCATCTGGACGACGAGGGACGGTCGGTGCGGATGGCGCAGGAGTACGCCGTGCTCGATCGTGCCGGGCGCATGCAGCTGCCGGCCGACTTCGTCAGCGCGCTCGAGCTGCGTGAGCGGGTGAGGCTCACTCTCGAGCCCGATCACGTGCGGGTCGCGCCCGGGCACGGGCATCCCGCGGAGCACGCATCGGATGATGCGTCCGATGCGAGGGAGGACGGGGCGTGAGCGCCGTGCTGCGGGCGGAGGGTCTGTCGAGGACGTTCGCGAGTGCCGGCGGAGACGTCGTGGCGGTGCGCGAGGCCGAGCTCGCCGTCGAGCTGGGGGAGCTCGTGGTGATCGCCGGGCGCTCCGGAGCGGGGAAGACGACGCTGCTCACGATGCTGGGCGGACTCGACCGTCCGACAGCGGGCCGGGTGCTCGTGGACGGTGTCGACCTCGCCGACCCGAAGACGGACGTCGCCGCCCTGCGGGGATCGCGCATCGCGTCGATCTTCCAGACCGCGGGCCTCATCCCGGTGCTCTCGGCCGCCGAGAACGTGGAGGTGCCGCTGCGCATCCGCCGCACCGAGCCGGCCGAGCGGGATCGCCGGGTCGCGGATGCCCTGCGTGACGTCGGTCTCGAGGATCACGCCAGGCAGCGGCCGGGGGAGCTGTCGGGAGGGCAGCAGCAGCGGGTCGGCATCGCACGGGCGCTGGTCATTTCTCCGGGCATCCTGCTCGCCGACGAGCCCACCGCGCAGCTGGACAGCGAGACCGGCGGGCAGATCATGGAGCTCATCGCCCGGCTGGTGCACGATCGGGGAACCGCGGCGGTCGTGGCCACTCATGACGCGGCGATGTTCGCCCGGGCCGACCGCGTGCTGGAACTGCACGACGGAGTGCTGCGCCGACGCGAGGGCTGAACGCAGAGGCCGCACCGAGCGGTCGAGAGCAGCGATGCCGCTGATCCGGTCCCCTGTAACGAGGTGTTCACGCGCCGGGTCTGCGCCGAAACGCCCCGGAAACACCGCGCGCGTCGGCGCGAAACGCGCCGGTGGGAGTCTTTCCTCACCCGACGCTGCAGGAGCGTTCTCACTGAGAGAGGAGCGGACCCATGGATCAGGGGAACACCGCCTTCGTTTTGATATGCGCAGCCCTCGTGCTGCTGATGACGCCAGGTCTGGCGTTCTTCTACGGCGGCCTCGTCAAGGCCAAGAGCGTGATCAGCATGATGATGATGAGCTTCGGCGCGATCGGACTGATCGGCGTGCTGTGGGTCGTCTTCGGCTATGCGATCGCGTTCCCGAGCGGTACGGGGCTGATCGCCCCGTGGACGATCGACTGGTCGGCGATCGGGCTGAACAGCCTGCTCGAGGTTCCTAAGGGCGCCGCCTACCCGCCGCTCGCCTTCGTCGCGTTCCAGGCGACGTTCGCGATCATCACCGTCGCCCTCGTGTCGGGCGCGATCGCGGACCGGGCCCGGTTCGGCGCCTGGATGGTGTTCGCCGGCGTCTGGGCGACCGTCGTCTACTTCCCGGTCGCGAGCTGGGTCTTCAACTTCGGCCTGGCCGAGGACGGCAGCTTCGCCTACGGCGGCTGGGTCACCAAGGGCCTGCAGGACATGCTCGGCGTGGGGGCGATCGACTTCGCGGGAGGAACGGCGGTCCACATCAACGCGGGAGCGGCAGGACTCGCCCTCGCTCTGGTCCTCGGTCGTCGCATCGGCTTCCAGAAGGGCGCCGACGTGCCGCACAACCCGCCGTTCGTGCTTCTCGGCGCGGGCCTGCTGTGGTTCGGCTGGTTCGGGTTCAACGCGGGCTCCGAGCTCGGTGCCGACGGAACCGCCTCCCTCGCGTTCGTGAACACCCTCGCCGCCCCCGCCGCAGCGCTGCTCAGCTGGCTCGTGATGGAGAAGATCCGCAACGGCAAGCCGACGTCGGTCGGGGCCGCATCCGGTGCGGTCGCCGGTCTCGTCGCGATCACCCCGGCGTGCGCCGCCCTCTCGCCGATCTGGGCCGTCGTGCTCGGTCTGCTCGCCGGCGCGGTCTGCCAGCTCGCGATCGACCTCAAGTTCAAGCTCGGCTTCGACGACTCGCTCGACGTGGTGGGCATCCACCTCATCGGCGGCATCATCGGAACGCTGTACCTCGGCTTCTTCGCCAACGACACGGGACTCATCTACAGCGGCAGCTTCGCGCAGCTCGCGGCTCAGGCGCTCGCCGCCGGAGCGGTGCTGGTGTACTCGTTCGGACTCGCACTCGTGATCGGCTTCGTGGTCCAGAAGACCATGGGCTTCCGCGTCAAGGACGAGGACGAGATCGCCGGTCTCGACACGGTGGTCCACGGCGAAGAGGGCTACGTCCTCATCGGAGCGCGGGTCTGATCCGATGACGAGTGCAACCTTCGTTCCGGGGCCGGCCCCGACCAGGCTCATGCGCCTGCGGGACCTGCCCCGGCGAGGGCTCGTGGCCGGAGGGGGACACGTCCGTGAGATCTGCGGGCACTGGGGGGCGGGCGGGGAGCTGCACTGGATGCTGCAGCTGGTCGAGCTGCGGCGTCCGGAGGGGGTGCTCCATCTCCCGCCGGACGCCGCGCACACGCTCGCCGGCATCGGCGGGCCGCAGGTGGGCGTCGGGCCGGGAGCCGCGGTGGGGCTGCGCAAAGAGCGCGTGCTGCACTACGCGGGCGCGTTCCTCGAACTGCGGCGCCCGCAGCTGCGGGCCGCAGAGCTGAGCCGTGTGCTCGTGCTCTCCTCGGTGCCGGCGCGGGCGACGCCCTCGCTGGTCTTCTCGGATCTGCACGGCGTGCCGGCACTCCCCGCCGATGTGCGAGCGATCGTGGTGCGCTCGGGGCGGGTCAGCGCGGGAGGCAGCACCGCGACGGCGATGGAGGCGCTGGTCGTCCCCGACGAGGCACGGGACGAGGGCGCAGGGCTCGGGGTCGTCGCCGACGATGCCCGGGTGCTGATGGTCGTCGGCTGAGAGCCGAGCGGATCCGAGTCCAGCGGATCCGCTCGGTTCGCCCTCAGGCGGCGTCCTCCGCGAGGCCGATGACGATTCCGCCCGGTCCGCGGAAGTAGCACAGGCGGACGAGTCCGCGGTAGTCGACGACCTCGCCCAGCAGCTCGCCGCCGAGCGGGCCGAGGCGCGCGATCGTGTCGTCGAGATCGTCGACGGCGAACATCACCCGATGGAACCCGAGCGTGTGGGGGATCGCCTGCGCACCCCGGCCGAGCAGTTCCGGCGCGTGATAGGTCGCGAGCTCCAGCTTTCCCGGAGCGCCGGGGATGCGCATCATGGCGATCTCCGAGCGCATCCCGCTCAGCCCGACGACGCGTCCGGCCCATTCGCCCTCTATCAGCTGCCGTCCCTCGAGCTCCATCCCGAGCACGGTGAAGAACTCGACGGCGAGGTCGAGGTCGTCCACCACGATTCCCACATTGTCCATGCGCACGATCGCCATGCGGCCACCGTACTCCGGTGCGTGGGCTGGGCGATCAGCTGAACACGCTCATCCCGTACAGCACGAACACGAACAGGTGAGCTGCGCCGTGCAGCGCGGTGAGACGCCGGCCCAGGAACGTGGCCATGGTCAGCAGCAGCGTCATGCCGAGCAGCAGCAGGTTCACCGGCGACTCGGCCAGCAGCACGTGCTGACCGGTGAGCAGCCCGATCGTGAGCACGGCGGGAATGGTCAGCCCCGCCGTGGAGACGAGAGCGCCGTGGCACAGGTTGCTCATGCGCTGCATCTCGCCGCCGAGAGCGGCCCGGATCGTGGTGATCGTCTCGGGCAGGAACACGATCATCGCGATCAGGATGCCCGACAGCGCGACCGGTGCTCCCAGCCTGTCCAGCCCGTCATCCAACAGCGTCGCCATGTCGTGCGAGAGCAGCACGATCGGCAGCACCATCGCGATGAGCAGCAGGGTGCGTGCGGTCAGCTCGGCACGATGCTCGACGAGCACTGCGCCGATCGGAGCCCGCACCGCATCGGGGGAGGAAGCAGGGGAGGCCGTATCACCGGCATCCGGCACCTCCTGGAAGTCCGTCCGCTGCGCACCCATCTGACGCAGCAGGAAGAAGGCGTACAGCCCCACCGTCAGCAGGACGAGAGGGATCGCCTGAGCCGGGGCGTAGGCGCCCTCGCCCCCGATCAGCGCGGGCAGCGCGAACGCCACAGAGAGCAGCACGATCAGCATCCCGAGGTACAGCGAGACGCCGGTGGGGTTCGCGCGGAGATGCCGATGCCTCATGCCACCCACCAGCAGCGCGACGCCGATCACGAGGTTCATGATGATCATGGACACGGCCATCACGGAGTCGCGGGCGATCGTGGTGTGCTCGCCCGGGCCGAGCATCACCGCGGCGATGAGGATCACCTCGATCGCGGCGATCGAGATAGTCAGCACGAGGGTCCCGTACGGATCGCCGAGTCGGTGCGCGAGATGCTCCGCCTCGGTGACGACGCCGAATGCGCTCACCGTGATCACGGCGACGATGCCGGCGAGCAGCAGCCACAGCAGCCAGGCGGGCAGGTCGCCGTCCAGGGCGGTGCCGAGCGCGAGCAGCAGGAGGAAGGAGCCCCAGCCCAGGACCAGTCGGAGGACGGCGGTCGGGGTGAGGACGGTGCGGAGGAGGGTTCGCATGGCGGATGCCGAATCCGCAGGGCCGTCCCCGCCTGTGATGACTCCGCTCGGGTCGTCCCGGCGGTCGCTTCACGCCGATTCTACCAAGGGAACATCCCGGCGCAGGCGGACGTTGGGATCGGGTGTGAGCATCCTCCAGAGCGTCGTCATCGGGGCGGGCCAGGCCGGTCTGTCGGCCTCGTACCACCTGAAGCGGCTCGGCATCGAGCACGTCGTGCTGGACGCGAACGACCGCCCGGGCGGCGCCTGGCAGCATCGCTGGGACGCCCTCACCATGAAGGACGTGCACAGGGTGGCCGAGCTTCCCGGGGACACGCCGCCCGCGCACACCTCTGAGCGGGCGAACCAGGCGGTGCCCCGCACCTTCGGCTCCTACGAGCGCGCGCACGACCTGCCCGTCCTCCGGCCCGTCGCGGTGCGCCAGGTCGTCGATGAGGATGGTGTCCTCGTGGTGCGCGCCGACCAGGGGGAGTGGCGCACCCGCACCCTCGTGAACGCGACCGGCACGTGGACCAAGCCCTTCCTGCCGCACTACCCAGGCATGGAGACGTTCCTCGGGGAGCAGCTGCACACCGTCGACTACCCCGGCCCCGAGCATTTCCTCGGCAAGCGGGTGCTGGTGGTGGGCGGCGGAGCCTCGGCAGTGCAGTTCGTCGGCGCGCTGGCGCCGATCACCGACACGCTGTGGGTCACCCGGCGTCCGCCGGTGTGGCGCACGGACGACTTCAGCCCCGAGGCCGGGGCCGCCGCCGTCGCCCTCGTCGAGAAGCGCGTCGCGCAGGGCCTGCCGCCGGAGAGCGTGGTCAGCGTCACCGGGCTCATGCTCCGCCCGCAGGAGCGCGAGGCCGAGCGGCTCGGCGCCTACGCCGCCCGACGCGAGATGTTCCGGAGCATCGAACCCGACGGCGTGCGCTGGGCGGACGGGTCCTTCGAACGCGTGGACGTGATCCTCTGGGCCACGGGCTTCCGGCCCGCCATCGCGCATCTCGCCCCGCTGCACCTGCGCAGCCCGCTCGGCGGCATCCAGCTCGACCGTGCGGGGCGGGGCACGACGGCGGTGGCCGACCCGCGCATCCAGCTGGTCGGCTACGGGCCCTCCGCGAGCACCATCGGCGCAAACCGTGCAGGCCGCACCGCGGCCAAGGGCGTGCAGCGCAGTCTCGCCGCCCGGGAGACGGTCAGCGTCATCGCGTAGCGTGGACGCATGCGCAGATCCGCCTGGGGAACAGCGATCGCCGCGCTCGCCGTGATCGCCCTGGTGGGTTGCGCGCCATCGACGACGTCGCCCGAGGTATCCGCCTCACGCACCGCCGCGTCCACGCCGTCGCCGACGCCCACCCCGACCCTCGACCCGGCGCAGGCCGCCGTCGCGAGGATGAGCCTGGCGCAGCAGGCGTCGAGCGTGATCATGGGCACGGTGCCCGGCACCGATCCCGCCGCACTGCGCGCCTTCATGACCTCCGGCCCGGAGGGCGCCTCCCTCGGCGGCTTCATCCTGATGGGGTCGAACGTCGCCGCCGATGCGGCGCAGGAGAAGGCCGTCACCGACGCGCTCGTCATCGACCCCGCCCTTCCCCCTCTGATCGCGATCGACCAGGAGGGCGGCTACGTCTCCCGCCTGCCCTGGGACACCCTGCCGGGCGGGCGCCGCCTGCAGTCCGCCGATCCGGCTCAGGTGCAGCAGGTGTTCGCGCAGCGAGCGGCGCTGGTCGCCGCGACCGGGGCGAACCTCAACTTCGGCATCGTCGCCGATGTGCCCGCGAACCCGCAGTCGTTCATCGCGCCGCGAGCGCTCGGCACGGACCCGGCATCCTCTTCGGCGCGAGTCGTGGCAGCCGTCGAGGGGGAGAAGGGGGTGGTGCTCTCCACGCTGAAGCACTTCCCCGGCCACGGCGCGACACCCGGGGACTCGCACGTCAGCATCCCCTCGACGCCGATGGGACTCGACGAGTGGCGGGCGGGTCCGGCGGCGCCGTTCGCGGCCGGCATCGATGCGGGCGCCGAAGTGCTGATGTTCGGGCACCTCGCCTACACGGCGGTGGACGCCGCGCCGGCCTCGCTCTCACCGCGCTGGCACGAGATCGCGCGGAACGACCTGGGGTTCACGGGCCTCATGGTCACCGACGACATCGGGATGCTCACCTCGTCGGGGGTCGCCGCCTACCGCGACCCGGTGGCCGATGCCGTCGCCGCGCTCGCCGCGGGCAACGACATGGTGCTGATGATCGCGGGGTCGGACGCGCGGACGGCCGGGCGGATGGCGCAGGCGATCGTCACGGCTGTGCAGGACGGCACGCTCCCCGCTGAGCGTCTCCAGGACGCCGCCGAGCACGTCATGGCCCAGCGGATGGCGCTTCGTCCGGCTCAGTGACCCATGGGGGCTGCCGAGCCCGTCGAGGCAGCGAGCCAGGCGTCCAGGATCCGCTCCCTCATGACCGTTCCCCGCTCCGCGAACTCACGCTGCCGGCGCACGTACTCCGCCTTGCCCTCGGCGGTCTCGATGCGCACCGGCCGCACGCCCCACGCGGACAGGTCGTAGGGTGCGGCCTCCATGTCGAGCAGCCGGATGTCGCGCGCGAGCTCGAAGGCGTCCAGCATGAGCTCACCGGGGATCAGCGGACCCAGCTTCACCGCCCACCGGTACAGGTCCATGCCCGCATGCAGGCAGCCGGGCTGCTCCAGGTCGGGCTGGGAGTCGCGCGTGAGCGGGAGACGGTTGCGGGGCACGGCGTCGGGAGTGAAGAACCGGAACGCGTCGAAGTGCGTGCAGCGCAGCTCGTGCGTCTCGACCACCGCATCCGTCCCGGCCTGGCCCAGCCGAAGGGGAACCGGATGACGATGCTCCTGCTCCCGGTAGACCATGGCCCATTCGTGCAGGCCGAAGCATCCGAACTGGCCGGGGCGCGAGGCTGTGCGGCGCAGCATCCGCTCCACGAGGTCGGCGAGCTGCGGCTTCTCCGTGCGGAACAGGTCCGCGTCCGGGGCGACGGCGCCGCCGTCCGCGGAGGAGTACCAGCGCCACCCGGCCCGCTCCGGCGCGTCCTGCAGCACGACGCCGGCGCCCGGGTGCCAGCGACGCAGCATGGCGGGCTTGTACGAGTAGTACGTGAAGAGGAAGTCCCACACCGGATGCTTCTCGCCGCGCGCCGCCCGCTCGCGGTGCGCCGCGGTCAGGGCATCCGCTCGCGCCTCGTGCGCGCGGGCGCGCTCGATCCACTCGTCGCGGGAGAGGATGGTGGGCACCCCACGAGGATACGCGGCCGCGCCGATCGGAACGCCGGGTCCGCCCTCGGACACCGTCCAGCGAGCGTCCGGCACGCCGTCGTACCATGGTGATGCCCACCCGAGGGAGACCCCGCATGTCAGAACCCGCAACGCACACCCCTGTGTTCGTCGACTCCGCGGGCCGACGCCTGCGGTGGGTGCGCGCAGGGCTGTGGGTCGCCGTCATCGTGGCGATCGTCTACATCGCACTCGCGGCCAGCGCACTGCTGGGCGGTCCGCGGATCGACGCCCCGTTCCTGCCGCAGCCGATCACCGCCGACGCCCCGCCGCCCGCGCAGCACGTCGAGGTCCCCGCCTCGCCGACCACCGCGCCCGCGCCCGCCGCCACCTCCGGCAGCGGCGCGACGGCGGCAGCCGAGAAGCCGGCGCCCGCTCCCGCGGCCGTGTCGACTACCGTGCCGGTGGCACCGCCCGCATCCACCGCACCCACGCCGGCGCCGAGCCCGACGGCGCCCGGTCGCAGCGGCGGCACCGGAACGGGCACGACCACCGACAATCCGGGCAGCACGCACCGCGCCGATCCGACCGGGCGCCCCGTCCGCCCGTGATCCGGAACCGCGGCGCAGCGCCGTCACGGGCGCGGACCGTCGGCGCTCGCGTGCACTGGGTCACGCTCGTCGCCGTGCTCCTCGCGATCGCCGCGGCCCTGGCCGTGCAGGGGTACGCGCACCACCTCACCACGCTGTCCGAGTCGTCTACGCCGGCTGCTGCCGCATCGCCCGCTCCGGCCGCTGCCCTCCACGGCGGACCGGTGATCGACCCTCGGGAGGGTGTCGACACGGTCACCCCGCACCAGCGCACGATCGCGCTCACCTTCGACGACGGACCGGATCCGACCTGGACACCGCGGATCCTCGACGTCCTGAGGAAGCACCACGTGCACGCCACGTTCTTCGTCGTGGGGACGGCGGCTGCGGAGCATCCGGACCTCGTCCGGCGGATCCTGGCCGAGGGACACGAGATCGGCATGCACACGCTGACGCATGCGGACCTCACGACGTCGCCGCAGTGGCGCGCGAATCTGGAGATGGCCGCCGGGCAGAGCGCGATCGCGGGAGCGACGGGAGAGACCACGGCACTCTTCCGTCCGCCGTACAGCTCCGAGCCGGACGCCCTGGATGCCGCGGACTGGCAGGTCATCCGCAGTGCGGGCCAGGACGGATATCTGTCGGTCCTGTCGACGCTGGACAGCGAGGACTGGCGGCGCCCCGGCGTGCAGCGGATCGTGGCGAACGCCACGCCGCAGGGAGATGCCGGGCAGGTGCTGCTCATGCACGACGGCGGAGGCGACCGCTCCGAGACCGTGGCCGCTCTCGACCGCCTGCTCACGCAGTACGCCGCGGACGACATCACCGCGACGTCGGTCACCGCCGCGACCGGCCTGAAGAGCGTGATGCGACCGGCCACCACCGCAGAGCAGTGGAGCGGCGCCGCGCTCATCGCCACGCTGTGGGGCAGCGCCTGGGTGGTCGGCGCGATCGGGATCGCGCTGGTGCTGAGCGGGATCGTGATGGTGGTCAGGGCCGTTCTCGTGCTGTTCGCCGCGTCCCGGCATCGACGCCGCGCCCGCGAGGTGGCGCTGCGCCGGACCTGGACGCACGATGGCATCGTCTCGGTCATCGTCCCCGCCCACAACGAGGCGGCGGGCATCGAGGCCGCCGTGCGGTCGATCGCGGCATCCCGGCGTCCGGTCGAGATCATCGTCGTCGACGACGGCTCCACCGACGGCACCGCCGACATCGTCGAGGCGCTGGGCCTGCCGCAGGTGACCGTGATCCGTCAGCCCAACGGCGGCAAGCCGTCGGCGCTCAACACCGGCATCGCCGCCGCCCGCGGCGAGATCGTCGTGATGGTCGACGGGGACACGGTCTTCGAGCAGGACACCGTGGAGCGCCTCATCCAGCCGTTCGCAGATCCCGCCGTCGGCGCGGTCTCGGGGAACACGAAGGTGGTCAACCGCGGCGGCGTGCTGGGCGCCTGGCAGCACATCGAGTACGTGGTCGGCTTCAACCTCGACCGCCGGCTCTTCGACGTCGCCGAGTGCATGCCCACCGTGCCGGGCGCGATCGGCGCGTTCCGCATCGAGACGCTGCGCCGGGTCGGCGGGGTAAGCGACGACACGCTCGCGGAGGACACCGACCTCACGATGGCGATCTGCCGCGACGGCTGGCGTGTGGTGTATCAGGAGGACGCGCGCGCCTGGACCGAGGCGCCGGCCTCGCTCGGGGCGCTGTGGCGGCAGCGCTACCGCTGGTGCTACGGGACCATGCAGGCGATGTGGAAGCATCGCGGCGCCGTGCTGCAGAAGGGCCCGGCCGGAAAGCTCGGACGACGGGGGCTCGGGTACCTGCTCGTGCTGCAGGTGATCCTGCCGCTGTTCGCCCCGGTCGTCGACATCTTCGCGGTGTACGGCCTGCTCTTCCTGGACCCGATGCGGATCGCCGTGCTCTGGCTGGCGTTCCTCGCCCTGCAGCTGGGCATGGCGGTGTACGCGTTCCGAATGGACGGCGAGTCGCTCAAGCCGCTGTGGACGCTTCCCCTGCAGCAGGTCGTCTATCGGCAGATGATGTACCTGGTGGTGATCCAGTCGCTGTTCACGGCACTGGCGGGCACCCGGCTGCGCTGGCACCGGATGCAGCGCTACGGCACGCTCACGGTCCCGCCCGCGGTGACGACGGGCTGACTCGCCCGCGCCCCGTGCCGAGTCCGGACGGACCCGCCGTGCCCGGGATCAGCTCGGGTATCAGCTCGGGTCTATGATGCCGGCCTCGCCGAGCAGATCGCGCAGGCCTGCGCCGTCCTCGGCGCTGACCCACGGCACCGAGTCCGCGCTGTGCTCCACCGTCGCACGACCGCCGGCCAGGACCGCCTCGGCGGGCAGCAGGCGGCGGATCGCGACACCGGCGACGGAGTCCGGGTGCTCCTCGAGGAACTCGGAGTAGATGATCTCGTCGTGCTGGCCGTCATCGCCGATCAGCAGCCAGCGCACATCGGGGAACTCCGCCGCCAGGCGGCGCAGATTCCCAGCCTTGTGCTCGCGTCCGCTGCGGAACCAGCGGTCGTGGGTGGGACCCCAGTCGGTGAGCAGCATGGCACCGGCGGGGAAGAGATTGCGGCTGAGGAACCGGCGCAGCGTCGGCGCGATGTTCCAGGCGCCGGTGGACAGGTAGATCACCGGCGCGCCGGGGTGATCGCGGCGCAGCTGCTCGAGCAGCACCGCCATGCCCGGAACCGGGGTCCGCGCGTGCTCGTCCAGCACGAAGGAGTTCCAGGCCGCGATGAACGGCCGGGGGAGCGCCGTCACCATGACGGTGTCGTCCACATCGCACACCACGCCGAAGCGCGCGTCGTCGCCGACCACGAACACGGCGGCCTCGACCGGCTCGCGCCCCTCCACCGACATCGTGAACGTCTGCCAACCGGGCTCGAGGTGCGCCTCGATGACCGTGTCGACCACGCCACCGCGATCGGCGACGACGTCGTGGGTCCGGCCGCCCAGGTGCACCTGCACCGAGGCGAAGCTCACCGGGATGCCGACGAACGCGCGCCAGCCGCGCACTCCGGCGCCCTCACCGCGGGCGCGCTTCGGCGGCGGTGGCACGATGAGCACTCGGCCCGTGACACGCACCCAGCCGGTTCCGCCGTAGCCGGGGAACGGAACGATCGTCGCCGAACGGCCACGTCGACGGGCGCGGCGTTCGCGCCAGACGTGGAAGCGGTGTTCGAGGCGAGCGAACCAGTGGATCTTGGCCGCTGAGGCAGAGGACATCGGGTCCAGTCTTTCACGCTTCCCGGTTCGGCTCATCCTGCATGTGGCGCTCCTCGCGCCGGGCGATGAGCTTCTTGACGATCAGCACGGCGATCAGCAGCACGGCGATCGCGCCGACGAAGAAGTACCCGGCGTAGTGCACGCGCTGAGAGAGCTGGTGATAGCTGCCGGCGGCGCCCGCCGCCAGACCCACGTAGATCGTCGTCCAGACGACGCACGCGGGCAGCGTCCAGGCGATGAACCGCCGGTAGGCGTAGCCGCTCATCCCGACCGTGAGGGGCACGAGCGAGTGCAGCACGGGCAGGAAGCGCGACAGGAAGATCGCGATCCCGCCGCGGCGGCGCAGGTAGCGTTCGGATCGTTCCCAGTGCTGCTCGCCGATGCGTCTGCCCAGCCAGGAGGAGCGGATGTGCGGTCCCGCCCACCTGCCCAGCCAGAACCCCAGCGACTCTCCGATGAGCGCGCCGACCACGACCGCGAGTCCGAGGGCGATGCCCTCGGCCCACGAGGTGACCCCGATCGCCGCGACCAGCACGACGGTGTCGCCGGGGACGACCAGCCCGATCAGGATGCTCGTCTCCAGCATGATCGCGACGCCCGCGAGCACCGTGCGCAGCACGGGGTCGACGGACTGCACCGTCTCGATCGCCCACTGCACGAAGTCGTTCACCCCACCGAGCGTAGATGCTGTCGCAGGGATCTACGCTGTGAACGTGCCCGCCCCGCTCGAAGCCCTGCCCCTGGACGGGGCCGTCTCCGCCGAAGCGCTGTTCCTGCAGCTGTTCGCCCGCGCCGAGGCGGCGTTCTGGCTGGACGCCGGAGCGGATGCCGCGGACGGCTGGAGCATCATCGGGACGGGCGATGTCGAGAGCGATCAGCAGGCCGTGCGCGCGGTGCCGCTCGCAGCCGGTGCGGCCCCGGCATCCGGGATCGTCCCGGAACGCACCGGGCCGCCCTTCCGCGGCGGGTGGGTCGGCTGGCTGAGCTACGAGCAGGGCGCCGAGGCGCTCGGAGCGCCCGTCGCCCCGGAAGACGACGCGGGTCGCCATGGCGGAGCCTGGATCGCCGTCGCACGAGCCGTCGCCCTCGACCATGCCACGGGTCGCGCATTCGCCCTCGCACCGGCGGACGCGGCATCCGCCTGGCGCGACGAGGTGCAGCACGTCCTGACGGCGCATCCCGCCGTGCCGCCGGTCGCGCCGGCGGAAGCCCGGGAGGCGACCGCCCGGCACGGCGTCGCCGAGTACATGGACATGGTGGAGCGATGCCGCGACGCGATCGAGCGCGGGGACGCCTACCAGCTGTGCCTCACCAACCGCTTCACGGTGCCGGGGACGGTCGAGCCGCTGGCGGCGTACCGGCGCCTGCGCACCGCGACGCCCGCGCACCATGGCGGGTACATCCGCGTAGGCGGGCGGCATCTCCTCAGCGCCAGCCCCGAGCAGTTCCTCTCCGTCGGCAGCGGGATCGCGTCCACCAGCCCGATCAAGGGCACCCGGCCCCGCGCCGCCGATCCCGTGGAGGACGCGCGTCTCGCCGAGGAGCTGCGGACGGATGCCAAGGAGCGCGCCGAGAACGTGATGATCGTCGATCTCATGCGCAACGACCTGTCGCACGTCGGCGAGCCGGGCACCGTGCGCGTGGACCGGCTGTGGGAGGTCGAGTCGTACCCCGCCGTGCATCAGCTGGTCAGCACGGTGAGCGTGCGGCTGCGGGAGGGCGTCACGCTGGGAGACCTCGCGGATGCCGCCTTCCCGGCGGGCAGCATGACGGGAGCGCCGAAGCTGTCGGCCATGACGATCCTGCACGGGCTCGAGCGCGCTCCGCGCGGCGTGTACTCCGGATGCTTCGGACATATCGGCGTCGACGGCCGGGTAGACCTGGCGATGGTCATCCGCTCGATCGTGGTCGAATCCGAGGTGACGTACGTCGGCGCGGGAGGCGGGATCACCTGGCTGTCGAAGGCGGATGCCGAGGCGGCGGAGGTCGCCGTCAAGGCGCGAGCACCGCTGGCGGCACTGGGCGCGGCCGTGCCCGCCGAGTGGGCGGGCATCCTCCAGTCGCGATAACCTGGAATATCCCGCTTCTCGCGGGCTCCCTCGCTTCGTCAGATTGGTCGTTCCTTGTCCGAGCACGCGTCCGAAACCCACCCCGAATCCGCTGAGGCGATGTCCGCGCACGACATCCAGGCCAAGTGGCAGCAGTACTGGGCTGAGAACGAGACGTTCCTCGCCGGCGGCGAAGACGACGACAGGCCGCGCAAGTACATCCTGGGCATGTTCCCGTACCCCTCCGGCGACCTGCACATGGGGCACGCGATCAACTACCTGTACCCCGACATCGTCGCGCGCTATTGGCGGCACCGCGGGCACAACGTGCTCAACCCGATCGGCTGGGACTCCTTCGGCCTGCCCGCCGAGAACGCCGCCATCAAGCGCGGTGCGGATCCGCGCGAGTGGACGTACAAGAACATCGACCAGCACAAGGCCGGCTTCCGCGGCTACGGCATGTCGTACGACTGGTCGCGCGTGCTGCACACCTCCGACCCCGAGTACTACCGCTGGAACCAGTGGCTGTTCCTGAAGCTGTACGAACGCGGCCTGGCGTACCGCAAGAAGAGCGCCGTGAACTGGTGCCCGAACGACCAGACCGTGCTGGCCAATGAGCAGGTCGTCGACGGCCGTTGCGAGCGCTGCGGCGCCGAGGTCGTGAAGAAGAAGCTCACGCAGTGGTACTTCCGGATCACCGAATACGCGGACCGGCTTCTGGACGACCTGGACGCGCTCGAGGGGCACTGGCCGCACAAGGTGCTGCAGATGCAGCGCAACTGGATCGGCCGCTCCACCGGTGCTGACGTCGACTTCCGGATCGAGGGCCGCGCGGAGCCCGTGACGGTGTTCTCCACCCGCCCCGACACCCTGCACGGAGCGACGTTCTTCGTGGTCGCGCCTGACTCCGACCTGGCTGCGGAATTGGCATCCGGTTCCTCCGCCGAGGTGCGCATGCGGTTCCAGGACTACCTGGAGCAGGTGCAGAAGCAGACCGAGATCGAGCGCCAGTCCACCGACCGGCCCAAGACCGGCGTGTTCCTGGAGCGGTTCGCGATCAACCCGGTCAATGGCGAGAAGCTGCCGATCTGGGCCGCCGACTACGTGCTGGCCGACTACGGTCACGGCGCCGTGATGGCCGTGCCCGCGCACGATCAGCGCGACCTGGACTTCGCCCGCGCCTTCGACCTGCCGGTGAAGATCGTCGTCGACACGACGGTCGCCGGCGGCGCGAACGAGGGCGGCGATCTGGCCGAGCTCGACCCGTCGGTGACCGGCGCCGCGCTGGTCGGCAACGGCCGGCTGGTGAACTCGGGCGAGATCGACGGGCTGGACAAGGCCGAGGCGATCGCCACGACCATCGAGCGGCTGCAGGCGGCGGGCACGGGCCGTGCGGCCAAGAACTTCCGCCTGCGCGACTGGCTGATCTCGCGCCAGCGCTTCTGGGGCACGCCGATCCCGATGCTGCACCTGCAGGACGGCGAGGTCGTCCCGGTGCCCGAGGACCGGCTGCCGGTCACGCTGCCGAGCGTGGAGGGGCTGGACCTGCGCCCCAAGGGCACCTCGCCCCTGGGTGCGGCCGAGTCGTGGGTGCGCACGATCGACCCCGCGTCGGGCGAGCCGGCACTGCGCGATCCGGACACCATGGACACCTTCGTGGACAGCTCCTGGTACTTCCTGCGGTTCCTGTCGCCGAACAGCGACCAGTTCGCGTTCGACCCGGCCGAGGCCAAGCGCTGGGCACCGGTCGACGGCTACTTCGGCGGCATCGAGCACGCGATCCTGCACCTGCTGTACTCGCGCTTCATCACCAAGGTGTTCTTCGACCTCGGGCTGATCGACTTCGAGGAGCCGTTCTCCAACCTGGTCAACCAGGGCATGGTGCTGATGGACGGCTCGAAGATGTCGAAGAGCAAGGGCAACCTCGTCGAGCTCTCCGATCTGCTGGCGCAGTACGGCGCCGATTCGCTGCGTCTGGCTCTGGCCTTCGCCGGTCCGGTGGAGGATGACAAGGAGTGGAACGGCGTCTCGCTGTCGGGGGCGCACAAGTTCCTCGCCCGGGTCCTGCGCGTCGGCGACGAGACCTCCAGCCCGGTCGGGTCGGATGCCGCCGCCGGCGACATCACGCTGCGCCGCATCACGCACCGACTGCTCGCCGACGCACCGGGCCTGGTCGAGCAGACCAAGTTCAACGTGCTCGTCGCGCGCCTGATGGAGCTGGTGAACGGCATCCGCAAGACGATCGACACGGGCGCGGGTGCTGCCGACCCTGCGGTGCGCGAGGCCGCCGAGACGGTGGCGATGATGATCGAGACCATCGCTCCGCACACCGGCGAGGAGCTGTGGGCGCGGCTCGGACACGAGCCGTCGGTCAGCGCCGTGCAGTGGCCGGAGGCCGATCCCGCGCTCCTGGTCGACGACACCGTCACCACCGCCGTGCAGGTCAACGGCAAGGTGCGCGCCACGATCGACGTGCCGGCCGACATCTCCGACGCCGACCTGGAGGCCGCGGCTCGCGCCGACGAGAAGGTGCAGCGCGCTCTGGAGGGCAAGGAGATCGTGCGCGTCATCGTGCGCGCGCCGAAGATCGTGAACTTCGCCGTCAAGGGCTGAACGCCCCGACACGACATCTGGAGAACTCCTGCACATCCCCGCGATGTGCAGGAGTTCTCCACATCCGTCGCGTTCGCCGGCATCCGGCGTCCGAGCGGATGCGTAGCGTGACGGAGTGCCCGCACCCGAACCCATCGCTGAGGACGCGCCGTCCGAGGACTCCGCGCCGCGCCGGCGGCTGAGGCTGGGCATCGGCGCGGCGATCACCCTGGGCCTGGTGGTGCTGTCCGCGGCGGTCGGCTGGGGCATACTGCGCGGACAGGCCGCGCCCATGGACGCCATCGCGCTCGACGACGGCTCGTCGACGAGCGCGGACGGCGTGGCCGTCGAGAGCGGCGGCCTGTACGTGCACGTGCTCGGCGAGGTCGCCGAGCCCGGGCTGTACATCCTCGATCCTGATGCCCGGCTCGTCGACGCCCTCGCGGCGGCGGGCGGCACCCTCGACACAGCCGACCTGCAGGCGGTGAACCTGGCGCGGCCGGTCAGCGACGGCGAGCAGATCGTCGTTCCCGCTCAGGGGACCGGGCCGGCCGCCGACGGGGGAGCAGAGGCGTCCGCGGTCGGTGCGGACGGACGCGTCGACCTGAATGCGGCGACCCAGGCCGATCTGGAGACACTGCCGCGGATCGGGCCGGCGCTCGCGCAGCGGATCCTGGACTGGCGGGAGCAGAACGGCCGGTTCCGCGCCGTGGAGGACCTGTTGGCGGTGCCGGGCATCGGCGACAAGCTGCTCGCCGGGCTGCGCGAGAAGGTGCGCGTATGAAGGCATGGGCCGGCATGGCTCGGCATGAAGGACCCGTGCTGAGGTGAGAGACCTGCGCACCGGCCTGCTGGCGGCGGTCCTCTGGGCGGTCGCGCTGCTGTGCATCCACGTGCCGGCTCTCGCACTGCCTCTCGCCGGGGCAGCGGGCACCGGGGCTGCCGCATCCGCACTGCTCGGGCGGCTCGTACGTCGCCGCGCGAACGGGCTCATCGTGCTGATGCTGCTCTGCTCCAGCGCGGTGGGTCTCGCCGTCGCCGGCGCGCAGCCGGCACGAGCGATGCTGGCCGAGTCGGACGGCAGGGCCGTGGAAGCGGTCGTCGACGTGTCGTCGTCGGCATCCGTCGGCGCGGACGGACGGCTGTGGTTCGACGCGCACACCGTGGCGCTCGGCCCGCCCGGGCAGCTCCGGCCGATCAGCGCGACGGTGCGCGTCGGCGTCGCCCGGACCGACGGCATCGAGATGGGGGCGCGGCTCCGCGTGACCGGGCAGGCGAAGGCCGCGGAGCCGTCCGAGCAGGCCGGCCTCGTGATCTTCGGCGCGGATGCCGAGGTCGTGCAGCGCGCATCCGGGATCTTCGCGATCGCGGCGACGACCCGGGCCGACTTCGTCGCGCGTGCGACCCGCCTGCCCGAGCCCGGTGCCGGTCTGCTCCCGGGGCTCGCGGTCGGCGACACCCGCGCGGTCTCCGAGGAGCTGAACGACGCGATGCTGGCATCCGGCCTGAGTCACCTGACGGCCGTTTCCGGTGCGAACTGCATGATCATCGTGGCCGCGGTGTTCTGGCTCGTCTCCCTCGCCGGCGGCGGGCGCACCCTGCGCGTCGTGCTCGCGCTGCTGGCGCTGGGCGCTTTCGTGGTGCTGGTGACGCCGGAACCGAGCGTGGTGCGTGCCGCGGTGATGGCCGCGCTCGCGATGCTCAGCATCCTGCTCGGGCGGCCCAGCGCCGGTCTCGCGATGCTGTCCCTGGCCGTGTGCGGGCTGCTGATCGCCGATCCCTGGTTCGCAGGGTCACCGGGGTTCGCGCTCTCCGCCGCGGCCACCGGCGCGCTGCTGGTGCTGTCGCGCCCGCTGCTGCGCGGCCTCGGGCGCTGGATGCCCGCACCGCTCGCGCTCGCGCTGTCGGTGCCGCTCGCGGCGCAGGTCGTGTGCGGACCGATCATCGCCCTGTTCTCCGAGCAGCAGTCGCTGGTGAGCGTCCCCGCGAACCTCATCGCCGAGCCGGCCGCGCCGCTCGCGACCGTGATCGGGCTGCTGGCCTGTCTGACCGCCGCAGTCCCGCCCGTGGCGGACCTGTTCGCTGCGGCGGCGTGGCTGCCCGCCGCCTGGATCGACGTGACGGCGAGGGTGACCTCCGCGCTGCCGGGAGCGACGGTGACCGTCGTGGCGGGTCCGATCGCCGCCCTTGTGGTGGGGCTGCTCAGCGCAGCGGCGGTGATCGTGCTGGTGCGCCCGGCATCCCGTCGCCTGCGCATGGCATCGGCCGCGGTGATCGTCATCGCGCTGGCGATCGCCGGCGGTCGGATGCTGCTCAGCGGCCCGCTCGCGCCGCTGAGCACGCCGTCGGAGTGGTCGATCGCGGGCTGCGACATCGGGCAGGGCGACGCGGTGCTCATCCGTTCGGCGGGGCGCACCGCGCTGATCGACACCGGCCCGGACCCGGACGCGCTGCGGGAATGCCTGGCGCAGACCGGGACGACCCGCATCGACCTGCTCGTGCTCACGCACTTCGATCTCGATCACGTCGGGGGGACGCCGGCCGTACAGGGAATGGTCGGCACCGTGCTGCACGGGCCCGTCACCGAAGACGATGAACGGCGGATGCTGGCGCGCCTGGCCTCCGCGGGTGCGACGCTGCGCGACGTGAGCGCGGGGATGTCGGGGGCTCTCGGCGACGCGCGCTGGCGGGTGCTGTGGCCCGACGCCGATCCCGTCGTGTTCCCGTCGGGCAACGACGCGAGCGTCGTCCTCGAGATCGCGGGCGGGGGAGTGCCGCGCACCCTGCTGCTCGGCGACCTCGGTGCCGGGTCTCAGCGGCTGCTGCTCTCCTCCGGTCGCATCCGCGGCACCTTCGACGTGGTGAAGGTCGCGCATCACGGCAGCCGCGACCAGGAGCCGTCCCTCTACGCCGCCCTGCGCGCCCCTGCGGCTCTGATCAGCGTGGGGGAGGGGAACGACTACGGGCATCCGCGAGCGGAGACGCTGGCGCTGCTGGACGCCGCCGGGTCGCAGGCGCTGCGCACCGATCAGCGCGGTCTCGTCCTGCTCGGGCTGCGCGACGGCGAACTGCTGGTCTGGTCGACCCGTGCTCCGCCGGCCGGCTGAGCGGGGCAGCGCCCGGCACCCTCGTCCGCTGGATCGCGCGGGGCCACGTCGGCGCCCGCCGGTAGGCTGGAGCGATGGCAGCACCTCGATCGTCCTCCCGCGGCAGCGGCTCCGCAGCCAAGGGCACGAAGATCCCGCAGGTGCCGTGGCGTGAGCCCCGTCCCGCGCCGATCGTGCTGGTGTCCGGACCTGAGGAGGTGCTCGCCGAGCGGGCGATCGCCGGCGTGCGCGACTATCTGCGCGCGGAGGACCCGGCGCTCGAGGTCAGCGACATCCGTGCCGACGACTACGCCGCCGGCACGCTGCTCTCGCTCACCTCTCCCTCGCTGTTCGGCGAACCGCGCCTGGTGCGCGTGGCGGGCGTGGAGAAGTGCACCGACGCGTTCCTGCAGGAGGCCGTGCGCTACGTGGAGAACCCGCAGGAGGGCGCGACCGTCATCCTGCGCCACACCGGCGCCAGTGTGCGCGGCAAGAAGCTGCTCGACGCCGTCCGTGCGGGTGCCGGCGGCGGGATCGAGATCCCGTGCGCGGCGATCAAGCGCGACGGCGACAGGGTCGACTTCGCGGCGGGCGAGTTCAAGGCGGCGAAGAAGCGTATCGCGCCCACCGCCCTTCGCTCCCTGGTCTCCGCGTTCGCCGATGACCTCACCGAGCTCGCAGCAGCCTGCCAGCAGCTGATCGGCGACGTCGAGGGCGACATCACCGACGACGTCATCAACAAGTACTACGGCGGTCGTGTCGAGGTGTCGGCCTTCGTCGTCGCCGACACCGCCATCGCCGGCCACTACGGGGAAGCGCTGATCGCCATGCGCCACGCGCTGGCATCCGGAGCCGACCCCGTGCCCATGGTCGCCGCCTTCGCGATGAAGCTGCGCACCATGGCGCGCGTCGCCGGCAACCGCGAGCCCAGCCGGCAGCTGGCATCGCGCCTCGGCATGAAGGACTGGCAGGTCGACCGCGCACGCCGCGACCTGCAGGGCTGGAACGAGCGGTCGCTCGGGATGGCGATCCAGGCCACGGCGCGGGCGGATGCCGAGGTCAAGGGCGCCGCGCGCGACCCGATCTTCGCCCTGGAGCGCATGATCGCGGTCATCGCGACCCGCGAGCCGTTCGGGCACTGAGCCGCGTGCGCGCTGCGCGCGGATCCCGTATGGATGCCTGCGTCCACGTGAGGCCGCGGCACGGGACCCGCGAAGCTCAGGGTGGCCGGAAACGCAGAAGGCCCGCCCCGAGAGGGGCGGGCCTTCTGCGTGAATCGGCGGCTCAGAGAGCGGCGACCTGCTTGGCGATGGCCGACTTGCGGTTGCTCGCCTGGTTCTTGTGCACGACGCCCTTGCTGACGGCCTTGTCGAGCTTGACGGAAGCGACCTTGAGGGCGGCCTCAGCGGCCTCCTTGTCGCCGCCCGCGATGGCCTCACGGGTCTTGCGGACGAGGGTCTTCAGCTCGCTCTTGACGGCCTTGTTGCGCTCCTGCGCCTTCAGATTGGTCTTGTTGCGCTTGATCTGCGACTTGATGTTTGCCACGTGTGGACACGCTTTCTGTCTGGATGTTGATCGGATGCTGCAGACGAGAGAGGGCGCCGACAGCGGTCGTGAGGGACGAACCCACACGCAAGCCAAGAGTCAATGTTACCAGCACCCCGGCGCAGTGCGAAAACGACGCCTCCCGCGCGTCGTGCCGGGATCGGGTGACGCGCCGAGTGCGGGATTCAGTCGCGCCGAACGTGGAACCGGGTGCAGAATCGTCGGTACCCGATAGACGACGACGTCAGAGGAGCCCGATGCCCGAATCGCTGTCCGCGCCCCGCATTCCCGCGGGGCTGCGCTGGTCCACCGCCACCTCCGCATTCCAGATCGAGGGGTCCCGCACGGCCGATGGCCGAGGGCGCTCGATCTGGGACGACTTCGTCGACCGGCAGGGCGCGGTGATCGACGGCGGCACCGCCGAACCCGCGTGCGACAGCTACCGGCGCACGGATGACGACATCGAGCTCCTCGCGGGCCTCGGCGTGGACGGCTACCGCTTCTCGATCCCGTGGGTGCGCATCCAGCCCGGAGGATCGGGGCCCGCGAACAGCGTGGCCCTCGACCACTACGAGAAGCTCGTGGACGGGCTGCTGGCGCGCGGCGTCGACCCCGAGCCCACGCTCTACCACTGGGAGCTTCCCAGCGAGATCGAGGCGGCCGGCGGCTGGCTCAGCCGCGACACCGTGTCGCGGTTCGCCGACTACGCCGCGATGGTCGCCGATCGCCTGGCCGACCGGGTGTCGACCTGGTACACGATCAACGAGGCCGCGATGACCACCCTGCAGGGCTACGGCACGGGGGAGCTCGCCCCTGCGAAGCAGCTCCTGTTCGGTGCGCTGCCCACGGTGCACCATCAGCTGCTCGCGCACGCGCACGCGGCAGCCGCCCTCCGCGCGGCGGGGGCGACACGCGTCGGCATCACCAATAACCACACTCAGGTGCTCCCCGCCGGAGGGTCGGATGCCGATCTCGCGGCCGCGCACGCGTACGACCTCGTCCACAACCGGGTGTTCTCCGAGCCCCTTCTGGCGGGCGCGTATCCCGACCTCGAGGCGCTCGGCCTCCCGCCGATGCCCGTGCAGGACGGCGATCTCGAGCTGATCGGCGACTCCCTGGACTTCTACGGCGTGAACTTCTACAACCCCACCACGGTCGCCGCAGCATCCGGCGACAGCCCGCTCCCGTTCGATCTGCTTCCCACCCCCGGCGTGCCGCTCACCGGCTTCGGCTGGCCGATCATGCCCGAGGCGCTGCGCGACTTCCTGGTCGACCTCTCCGAGCGGCATCCGAACATGCCGCCGATCGTGATCGGCGAGAACGGCGCCTCCTTCCCGGAGCCCGGACACGCCGTGCGCGTGCAGGACGACGATCGCATCGCCTTCCTGTCGGCGCACATCCGCGCGGTGGCCGAGGCTGCGGATCAGGGTGTTCGCGTCGAGGAGTACACGGTCTGGTCGCTGATGGACAACTTCGAATGGGCCGACGGGTACACGCAGCGGTTCGGGCTGGTGCATGTCGACTTCGAGTCCGGGATCCGCACGCCCAAGGCGTCCTACGACTGGTACCGGGATCTCATTCGAGACGCTCGCACGGACGCTGAGGGGAGCGCACGATGACCGGGACGGTGAAGGTCGGCGCCGGCTGGATGAGCCTCTTCACCCTCGCGTGGCTCGCCATCTGGACCGTGCAGCTCACTCCCGTGCAGCTGCTGCTGCCCCTGCAGCTGGACACTCCCGAAGACGACTGGATCCGCGGTGTGGTGTCCTCGGGCCTGGTGCTCGGCGTCGGCGGGCTCTTCGGCATCATCGCCGGGCCTGTTGTCGGCGCGATCTCCGACCGTTCGCGCTCTCCCCGCGGCCGGCGCCGCCCCTGGGCGCTGATGGGCGTCTGGGTCTCGGCGGTCTTCCTCGTGCTCACCGGTCTCGTCGAGGGGCCCTGGCTGGTCGGCGCCTGCTGGGTGGGCGTGTCGATCGGCGTCTCGGTGGCCTCCGCGGCCTTCACCGCGCTCATCGCCGACCAGCTCCCGTCCTCGCAGCGCGGTGCCGCTTCCTCGGCGGTGGGCTCGAGCCAGGCCGTCGGCATCGTGCTGGGCGTCGGCCTGGTGGTACTGCTCGGGCTCGGTGTGCTGGCCGGCTACCTGCTGCTCGCCGCGATCATCGCGGTGGTCGGCACCCTGACCGCCCTCATGCTGCCCGACCCGCCGGCCTCGGCAGCCGAAGTGCCACCGCGCGCGAGCGACAGGCCACGACTCGCGTCCCTGCGTGACCGCGACTTCGCCTGGATGCTCTGGGGCAGGCTCGTGGCCAACATCGGGAACGCGCTCGGCACGGCGCTGTTCCTGTTCTTCCTGCTGCACGGGCTGAACCAGCCGAACGCCGAGGCGCAGGACAACCTGCTGCTGCTCATCGTCGTCTACACGGTGTTCGTGGTGATCGCCTCGGTGTTCACCGGCATCCTCTCCGACCGCACCGGGAGGCGCCGCGGGCTGACGGTCGCCGCGACCTTCGTCCAGGCGGCATCCGGTGTCGCCATCGTCATCCTGCCGACCTTCGAGGTGACGATGATCGCCGCGGCGCTGATGGGCCTCGGCTACGGAGCGTTCTCGACCGTCGGGCTCGCCTTCGCGACCGATCTGCTTCCGGACGAGCAGGACCATGCGCGGGACCTGGGGATCGTGAACGTCACCGCGGCGCTCGGGCAGCTGATCGGCCCCGTGGTCGGTGCCGGCCTGGTCGCACTGGTCGGCGGATTCTGGCTGGTGTTCCTGATGGCGGCGGTGCTCTCTGTGGCCGGCGGCCTCATGACCGCTCTCGCACGACAGCCAGAGCCAGCTCCAGCACCGCGTTGAACACCCGCGGCCGCATGGCCGTGACCAGGTGCGTGGTGCGCGGTACCAGGATCAGCTCGGCATGCGGTGCGAGCCGCCGGAACAGCCACTCGTGCGTGCGCAGCTGGTCGAACTGACCGTTGACGAACCACAGCGGGATGCGGATGCGGGCGACCGACCTGGCGATGTCGAGCGCGGCCAGGCTCCGCAGCGCCGCATCCTGGGCATCCAGCGCGTAACCGCCGGCGCCGAAGTCGGCTCGCGTCTCCGTGGGGATCGTGGCGTCGAGGACGCGTTCGGTGAGCCACATGCCGCGCCCAGGAAGGGCGTCGACCGCTCCAGCCAGGAGACGGTAGGTGCGCAGCGCGGCGCCGCGGGGGAGTGCGCTGCACGACGCCGCGATCAGCGCGGTGACCGGCGGCGGATTCTCGCCTCCGGTGTACGCCAGCGAGAGCAGCCCGCCCATCGAATGCCCCACCAGCAGCACGGGGCCCGCCTCGGCGGCCCTGCGGACCGCGGCGTCGATCGTGTGCAGGGCCTCGTGCAGCGTGAAGTCCTCGTCCATGCGCGTGCCGTGCCCGGGAAGGTCGACGGCCGTGGCGGGGACGCCCGCCGCCTCCAGATGCGCGAGCTGTGCACGCCACATCGTGGCGGAGGTGCGGATGCCGTGCACCAGGACGACCTGCGGAGTCACAGTCCCAGCATAGAAAGAAGCGGGGCCGGTGGATGAACCACCGGCCCCGCTCCGTGCGATCGGTCGAGAAACCCTAGGGGTTACTTCTCCCAGCCGACGTTCTCAACGGGCTGGATGCCGAAGCCGTCGAGACCCACGTAGGCCTCGGGGGTCAGGTTGGCCAGACCCTTCTTGGCTGCGGAGATCGAGGGACCGTTGTAGAGGGAGATGAGACCCCAGCCCTCGAGGAGCTTCGGCTCGAGCTTCATCGCTGCCGCGATCTGCTCCTTGCCGTTGCCGATCTTCTCGATCTCGTGGATCTCGGCGTCGGTCTCGTCGCTCCAGACACCCGACAGGTTCAGGCCCTGGTCGGCGCCGTAGAGCTGGAACATGTCGCCGACACCGTACGGGTCGGACGACGTGAAGCGCAGGCTCGCGACATCCCAGTTCTTGCTGTTGTAGTCCTCAGCGAACTTGTTGGACGGGCGGACGTCGATCTTCAGATCGATGCCGACCTCCTTCTCCATCTTCTGGAACGACTGCGCAAGCGCCGCCTGCGTCGGGTCGTCGCTGAAGACGGGGTAGACGACGGACAGCTTGACGCCGTCCTTCTCGCGGATGCCGTCGGAGCCCTTCTTCCAGCCGGCGTCGTCGAGGAGCTTGTTCGCCGCCTTCGGGTCGTACTTGTAACCGGCCTTGGCGAGCGAGTCGCTGTAGCCCGGCTGGAACGAGTACATCAGGAAGGAACCTGCGGGCTCCTCGGAGTAGTCCAGGCCGTTCCAGGCGATCTTCTTCTGCTGGTCGATGTTGATCGCCTTGAAGAAGGCCTCGCGGACCTTGACGTCCTTGAACTGCGGCTTCTCGGAGTCCACCTCGACCAGCGTGTTCGCAGTCTGCTGCGCACGGTAGATCTTGATGTCCTTCATGTCCGCGACCTGGGCCAGGCGGTCCTTCGTGCCGACGCCGACCGTGTCGATCTCGCCGTTCTTGAAGGCGTTGATCGAGGCCTGCGCGTCCATGCCGGTGAAGGTCACCTTGTCGAGCATGGGCTTGTCGCCCCACCACTTGTCGTTCGGCTTGAACGAGATGAAGCCCTTGTTCGCGTCGAACTGGTCGACGGTGTACGGGCCGGCGCCCCACTCCGGGTGCGGGTTGCTCAGGAACGCCTTGTTGAACAGATCAGGCGTGTTGATCGCCGGGTGCAGCAGGATCGTGAATCCCTTTGCGATCCACGGGTACTCGCCCTTGTAGGTCACGATGGCGGTCTTCGGCGTGTCACCCTGGGTGACCGACTCGACGTTGTCGTAGCCGCTGGTCGAGTTCGGGACGAAGCCCTCGTCGTTCGAGCGGTTGGCCTTCCAGGTGGCGTCGATGGCGGTCCAGTCCATCGGGGTGCCGTCGTTCCAGACTGCCTTGTCGTTGAACTTGAAGGTGATGACCGTGTTGCCGTCCTTGACTTCGTTCTTCCACTCGTCGAGGTAGGCGTCGTTCTTGTACGGCGTGCCATCCGGCTTGAACAGGATCAGCTGCGGCATGTACCACGCTGCGATGCGTGCCGTGTCCGCGCTGCCGTCGCTGTTGAACTGGTCCAGCTGCTCCGGGATCTCGTTGATCGGGAAGTTGACAGTGCCACCCTGCTTGAGGTTCTCGCGGGGCTGCGGGTTGTAGTCAGCGAACGCCGTCTTCTTGCCGGTGTCGCCGCCCTTGTCCCCGCCGTCACCGGTGTTTCCGGTGTTGTTGGCTGCGCACCCGCTCAGAGCGAGTGCGAAAGCGCCGGTGATTGCCAGCGCTCCCATCAGCTTGTGCTGCTTCATGGTGCTCCTTTCGCCTTTCGGCGTGTCATTAGGGAGGTTAGTTCGCATCGCGTCGCAATCGAGGCGTGCGTGAGTGAATCGTGACTAACCGTTATCGGACGGTGATCCGACGGTTACATCACTGAAATCTCAGACCGTCGCGGGCCGCGTGCTCATGGTCTCCGGGTCGAAGATCACGCGCTGACGCGTGCGCTCGATGTCCGGGTCGGGAACCGGGATGGCCGACAGCAGCGCCTGCGTGTACGGGTGCTGCGGGTTGTCGAACACATCGTCCACGTCGCCGTACTCGACGAACTCGCCGAGGTACATGACCGCGACGCGGTCGGCGATGTGGCGGATGACCGAGAGATCGTGCGCCACGAACAGGTACGACAGGCCCAGCTTGACCTTCAGCTCGTCGAGCAGGTTGATCACGCCGGCCTGGATCGAGACGTCCAGCGCCGACACAGGCTCGTCGAGCACGACGATCTTCGGGTTGGTCGAGAGCGCGCGGGCGATTCCGATGCGCTGTCGCTGACCACCCGAGAAGGCGCCGGGGAAGCGATCACGGTGCGCCGGGTTCAGGCCGACGAGGTCCATCAGCTCCTGCACCCGGCTGTGGATCTCGTCCTTGTTCATGCCGATGGCCTGCATGGGCTCGGCGATGATGTCGGTCACGGTCATGCGCGGGTCCAGGGCGCCCATCGGGTCCTGGAACACGATCTGGATGTCGCGGCGCAGGGTGCGCTCGACCTTCCGGCTGTGCAGGCCGTTGACGCTGGTCCCGGCGATGATGATGTCGCCGTCGGCCTGCTTCTCGAAGTCCATGATCTGCAGCAGCGTGGTGGTCTTGCCGGAGCCCGACTCACCCACGATCGCCATGGTCTCGCCCTCACGGATGTCGAAGCTGATGCCCTTCACCGCGTGCACCTCGCCCACCTTGCGCTTGAACAGCGCGCCCTTGAGCAGCGGGAAGGTCTTGACCATGTTGCGCACCTCGAGCGTGACAGGACGCTCCTCGCGCGGAGTCCGGGTCAGTGCGCTCTCGTGCAGTTCCGGCGCCGGGTACACCGGCAGGCCGCCGATGAGACCGTCGGAGTCGATCTGATCCGCGCGGATGCAGGCGGCGAGGTGGTTCTCACCGGAATCCGACGCGATGGGCACGAGGTCCGGTTCGCGGCGGACGCACGCGTCGATCGCGATCGGGCAGCGCGACGCGAACGGGCAGGCGTCGGGCAGGTCGATCAGCAGCGGCGGGTTGCCCTTGATCGGGATCAGGGGCTCCTTCTCGGCCTTGTCGACGCGCGGGATGGCGCCGAGCAGGCCGATCGAGTACGGCATCCGGGTGTTGTGGAACAGCTCGTGCGCGGGGGCGTGCTCGACGGGCTTCCCCGCGTACATCACCATCACGTCGTCGGCCGTGCGGGCCACCACGCCCATGTCGTGCGTGATCATGATCACGGCGGCGCCGGTCTCGTCCTGCGCCTTCTCGATCAGATCGAGGATCTGCGCCTGGATGGTGACGTCGAGCGCCGTGGTGGGCTCGTCGCAGATGATCAGGCGCGGGTTGTTCGCCATGGCGATCGCGATCACCACGCGCTGGCGCATTCCGCCCGAGAACTCGTGCGGGAAGGACTTCATCCGCTTCTCGGGGTTCGTGATGCCGACGACGCGCAGCAGCTCCAGCGAACGGTCCCAGGCCTCGCTCTTGGAGAGCCCGCGATGCACGGTGAGCGCCTCGACGAGCTGGTCGCCGATCGTGAACACCGGGGTGAGCGAGGTCAGCGGGTCCTGGAAGACCATGGCCATGCCGTTGCCGCGGATCATGGACATCTGCTTGTCGGACTTGCCGAGCAGCTCCTGGCCCTCGAACTGGATCGAGCCGGTCACCTTGGCGTTCTCGTCGAGCAGGCCCATGATCGCCAGCGACGTCACGGACTTGCCCGATCCGGACTCGCCGACGATGCCGAGGGTCTTGCCCGCCTCGAGGTCGAAGGAGACGCCGCGGACGGCATCCACGCGGCCCGCCTCCGAGGCGAAGCTGACCTTGAGGTCGCGGACGGAGAGAACGGTCTTCGAAGTGGGGGTGCTCATGCGCGGCCTCCAGCCGCCGAAGTGGGATCGAGGGCATCGCGCAGGCCGTCGGCGACGAGCGCCATCGAGACGGTCAGCAGCGTCAGCGCCAGGGCGGGGAAGTAGAACAGCCACGGAGCACTGGTCACGCTGGCCGCGCCGTACCCGATCAGGGAGCCGAGGGAGACGTCGGGCGCCTTGACGCCGAAGCCGATGAACGACAGGCCGGTCTCGGTTCCGACGGCACCGACGATGCCGAGGGTGAAGTTGATCACCAGCAGCGAGCCGATGTTCGGGACCAGGTGGCGCAGCACGATGCGCATGCCGGGGACGCCCATGTAGCGCGCGGCGTCGACGTATTCGCGCTCGCGCAGCGACAGTGCCAGCGTCCAGATGACGCGGGCCGGGAAGAACCAGCTCACGAAGATCATCGCCAGCGAGATGACGCGCCAGTCGCCGCCCGCGTTGTTGGAGACCAGGGCGAGGATGAGGAAGGTCGGCACGACCATCAGGAAGTGGATGACCATCAGCGTGATCTGCTCGACACGACCGCGGAAGTATGCGGCGGCGGTGCCCACGATGGCCGACAGCGCGGTGACTCCCACCGACACCGTGACGGCGATCATCAGCGAGCGCTGCAGGCCGACGGCCGTCTGCAGCCAGTTGTCGTTGCCGGAGGCGTTGGTGCCGAACCAGTGCTCGGGCGAGGGGCCGGTCGACAGGTTCATGAAGTCCTGGTCGTCGATCTTGTACGGCGTCAGGAGCGGGACCACGATGGAGTAGATCACCATCAGGACGAAGATCACGATGCCGGCGACGGCGGGCTTGTTGCGCATGAAGCGGCGCGTGTACAGCGTCCACTTGCTCAGCTGCTTGCCGGGGATGCGCTCAGCGGTGGTGTCGGGGCCGACGGGCGGCTGCACCGCGGGGTCGATCATCTCGGTGCTCATATCAGCTCACCCTCACTCGCGGGTCGAGGACGACGACGGCGATGTCGGCCAGCAGGGCGCCGATGGCGGTCAGCACAGCGCCGAAGGCTGCGACGGCGACCACGCCGTGCACGTCGTTTCCGTTGATGGTGGTCAGGAAGTAGCGGCCCATGCCCTGCCAGGCGAAGATCGACTCGGTCAGGATCGCGCCGGTGAAGATGCCGGGGATGGAGAACGCGACCTGGGTCGCCACCGGGATGAGCGAGGTGCGCAGCGCGTGGCGGCGGATCGCCTGCTGCTTGGTCAGGCCCTTGGCGCGCGCGGTGCGCACGTAGTCGGCGCTGATGTTGTCCAGCAGCAGGGTGCGCTGCAGGAAGTGGTACTGCGCGTAGCCGATGACCACCAGCGCGATCGTGGGCAGGATGAGATGCTGCAGCGCGTCGACGATGACGGGGAAGAACCCGGTCACACCCTCTGATGAGGAGCCCGTGACGAAGAAGACCCGAGTGCCCACCCACTTGTTGAAGTTGATGGCCAGGATCACGACGGCGAGTGCCGCGACGATGATGTTGATGTTCATCGTGATGATCGAGATGCCCTGCCAGATCCGGTCACCCAGCTTGTACTGGCGGGAGGCCGTGTACACGCCGATCCAGATGCCCAGCAGCGTCATGATGATCGTGGCGCCGAGCACGAGCTCCGCGCTGACCCACATGCGGTACGCCACCTGCTCGTTGACCGAGCCGCCCGTCGGGCTGACGCCCCAGTCCCAGCGCAGGACGATCCCGGTGAGCCAGGTCCACCACCGCTCGACCAGGGGGACCGTGTTGTCCAGGTTGCGGGGGCGGAGCAGATTCTCGATCTGCTCCGGGGACAGCGGGGGCTTTCTGCCGACATAGTTACTGCGCGGATCGAGGAAGGACCAGGCCAGGAGGTAGGTGACATTGGTCGCGACCACGATCATCAGCAGCCAGCCGAGAGCTCGGCGCACGAGATACTTGATCAAGGTGGTGATTCTTTCTCTTCTACAGCGCGCTCGGGATCTGCCGACGCAACGCTGGGTCGGGATGACATTCAAGCACCATCCACGAGATAACGCACACCGGCAGCACGGGCGGCTGTGACGGAGTCCTGTGCTCCGCGGAACCCGGTCTCCGGGTCGGGGCAACTTCGCGAGACTATCACCGGACGCGCGGAATGCGGGATTCCGGCGTGCTCTCGTAGACTTGCGGGAACCCTTCCTGCAGCATCAAGGACCTCATGTCACCCCGCGCTCTCACTCCGCTGTCGCCTGCCGCGACGCCCGCCTCGCAGATCCGCAACTTCTGCATCATCGCCCACATCGATCACGGCAAGTCCACCCTTGCCGATCGGATGCTGCAGATCACCGGCGTCGTCTCCGACCGGGACATGCGGGCCCAGTACCTGGACCGCATGGACATCGAGCGCGAGCGCGGCATCACCATCAAGAGCCAGGCCGTTCGGATGCCGTGGCAGACCGACTCCGCCACGGGGGCGACCGAGACGTTCGCTCTCAACATGATCGACACCCCGGGGCACGTGGACTTCACCTATGAGGTGTCCCGGTCCCTCGCCGCGTGCGAGGGCGCCATCCTGCTGGTCGATGCGGCGCAGGGCATCGAGGCGCAGACGCTGGCCAATCTGTACCTGGCGCTGGAGAACGATCTGACGATCATCCCCGTGCTCAACAAGATCGACCTCCCCGCGGCCGATCCGGACAAGTTCGCCAAGGAGCTCGCGGACCTGATCGGCGGGAGGCCCGAGGACGTGCTGCGCGTCTCGGGCAAGACGGGCGTGGGCGTCGAGGCGCTGCTGGACCGCATCGTCGGCGAGATCCCCGCCCCGGTCGGCGACGCCGATGCTCCCGCGCGCGCCATGATCTTCGACTCCGTGTACGACGCCTACCGCGGCGTCGTCACCTATGTGCGCATGGTCGACGGCCGGCTCGAGCCGCGCGAGCGCATCCAGATGATGTCGACCCGGGCCGCGCACGACCTTCTCGAGATCGGCGTCTCCAGCCCCGAGCCGACCCCCACGCAGGGGCTCGGCGTCGGCGAGGTGGGCTACCTCATCACGGGTGTGAAGGACGTGCGCCAGTCCAAGGTGGGCGACACGGTCACGACGCTGCGCCGACCGGCATCCGAGGCTCTCGCCGGCTACACCGACCCCAAGCCGATGGTGTTCTCGGGCATCTACCCGATCGATGGCAGCGACTACGCCGAGCTGCGCGAGGCGCTGGACAAGCTCAAGCTGTCCGACGCGTCGCTGCAGTACGAGCCTGAGACGTCGGTCGCGCTGGGCTTCGGCTTCCGGTGCGGCTTCCTCGGTCTGCTGCACCTCGAGATCATCACCGAGCGGCTCTCCCGCGAATTCGGTCTGGACCTCATCACCACGGCGCCCAGCGTGATCTACGAGGTCACCACCGACACGGGGGAGAAGGTGGTCGTCACCAACCCCAGCGAGTACCCCGACGGCCGGGTCGCCTCGGTCGCCGAGCCGATGGTGAAGACCGCCATCCTGCTGCCGAAGGACTATGTCGGCACGGTCATGGAGCTGTGCCAGTCCCGGCGCGGGGCGCTGCTGGGCATGGAGTACTTCTCCGAGGAGCGCGTCGAGCTGCGCTACCGGATGCCGCTCGGAGAGATCGTGTTCGACTTCTTCGACCAGCTGAAGTCCAAGACGCAGGGCTACGCGAGCCTGGATTACGAGCCCGACGGCCAGCAGGAGGCCGACCTGGTGAAGGTGGACGTGCTGCTGCAGGGCGACAAGGTCGACGCGTTCAGCGCGATCGTGCACCGGGAGAAGGCGTACGCCTACGGCACGATGATGGCCGAGCGCCTTCGCAAGCTCATCCCGCGGCAGAACTTCGAGGTCCCGATCCAGGCCGCGATCGGTGCCCGCATCATCGCCCGTGAGACCATCCGTGCCCTGCGCAAGGACGTGCTCGCCAAGTGCTACGGCGGCGACATCAGCCGTAAGCGCAAGCTGCTCGAGAAGCAGAAGGAGGGCAAGAAGCGGATGAAGATGGTCGGCCGCGTCGAGGTGCCCCAGGAGGCGTTCATCGCCGCGCTGTCGGGCGACGTCGAGGGCAAGAAGTAAGGACGGCGGCACGTCGTCGGGGTGTCGTTCAGGCACGTCGCGTAGGCTGGAGATCATGCGTCGCGGGACATTCCGAGAAGGCACTGTGGACTATGCCGCGGTCGGGGCGACGCACGCCCCCGACCTCATGCAGTATCCGCCGGAGAACAGCATCCCGGCCGAGGAGTCGTGGCGGATCGGCAGCGGCGAGGACCGGTTCCGGTCCGCGGGCGACGCGCTGCTGTCGTGGACCGCACAGCGCGCGGCAGGCCTGCAGCTGAGCGATGTGCGACCGGCATCGGGGGACACCTACACGGGCGTCAGCTTCGACGCCGAGGGCGCCCCGATCGCGCCGAACCGCAACCAGGTCGAGCAGCGCTACGACGCCGAGGGCACCCCGTTCGTCGCCCCCGGGATGACGTTGAAGGTGCGCGGCCGGGTCAAGGGCATGCGTGCGGACGCCGAGCTTCGGGTCATCTCGGTGACCGAGGAGCGCCGCCGGATCGGGTTCGTGCTCGGAACCGTCGGCGGCTCCGTGGTGCGCGGCGAGGAGTCGTTCGACATCGATTGGCGGGACGACACCGACGAGGTGTGGTTCACCGTGCGCGCGTTCGATGCGCCCGCCGCGATGCTCTATCGCCTTCCCGGCATGGTGAAGCGCCGTCGGCGCGAGCTGCTCTCGCGCTATCTTCGGGCGATCTCCCCGCTGTACGCGACGCCCATCTGATGGCCGGACCTCTGCCTCTGGGAGATCCGGCGCCCGCGGACGGCCGACTCCCGGACGGGCTCCCGGTCGATGCGACGACGCCGTTCTCCGCCTACCTGCACGTGCCGTTCTGCCGTGTGCGCTGCGGCTACTGCGACTTCAACACCTATACGTCCAGCGAACTGCGAGGAGCGCGGCAGGACGAGTACGCCGACACGCTGATCCGCGAGATCGACCTCGCCCGAGCGGTGATGGACGAGGCCGGGGCGGTGCGCCCCATGGACACCGTGTTCTTCGGCGGCGGTACTCCGACGCTCCTGCCTGCCGGCGATCTGGCGCGCATGCTGCGCGCGGCATCCGACGCCTTCGGCCTGCGCGACGGCGCGGAGGTGACCGTCGAGGCGAACCCCGACACGGTCACGCCGCAGGTCGTCGAGACGCTGCTGGACGCGGGCGTCAACCGGCTCTCGATCGGTATGCAGTCCGCCGTGCCGCACGTGCTCGCGGCGCTGGACCGCACGCACGACCCCGAGAACGTTGCGACCGCCGTGCGCGCGGCGCGGGACGCCGGACTCGACGTCAGCGTCGACCTGATCTACGGCGCGCCCGGCGAGTCGCTCCCCGACTGGGAGCGATCGCTGGACACGGCTCTCGAGCTCGCGCCCGACCACATCTCGGCCTACGCGCTGATCATCGAGGACGGCACGAAACTGGCCCGGCAGATCCGCCGCGGCGAGGTGGCCGCCCCGGACGACGACCTGCAGGCCGACATGTACGAGCTCGCCGACCGGCGGCTGTCGGACGCAGGCTTCGCCTGGTACGAGGTCAGCAACTGGGCCCGCCCTTCGACAGGCTCAGGGACCCATCTTCATCAGTCGCGCCACAACCTCGCCTACTGGCGCGGCTCCGACTGGTGGGGCTTCGGACCCGGTGCGCACAGCCACGTCGCGGGCCTGCGCTGGTGGAACATCAAGCATCCGGCTGCCTACGCGCAGCGGCTCGCGCTGGGGGAGTCGCCCGCGGCAGGGCGCGAGCAGCCCGATCAGCAGGCGCGCACCCTGGAGCGCGTGCTGCTGCAGAGTCGCCTGGCCGAGGGACTGCCGATCGACGACATCGCGGAGACCCACCGCGAGCGCGTGGCAGAGCTCATCTCCGACGGCCTCGTCGATGCGGCATCCGCTCTGCGCGATCGGCGAGTGCGCCTGACGCTGCGCGGACGCCTGCTGGCGGATGCCGTGGTGCGCGCGCTCACGGAGTAGCGGGCCCGCCTCCGGGGACCGTGCCGGTCCGACAGAGTAGGATTGGCACTCGATAGGCAAGAGTGCCAGCGGGAGGGATGATGGTCACAGAACGAGGACTCGAAGTCCTTCGCGCGATCGTGCAGGACTACGTCGCGACCCACGAGCCCGTCGGCAGCAAGTCGATCGTCGAGCGGCATGCCTTCGGGGTCTCCGCCGCCACGATCCGCAACGACATGGCGCTGCTGGAGGACGAGGATCTCATCGTCGCGCCGCACACCTCGTCCGGCCGCGTGCCGACGGACAAGGGCTACCGGCTGTTCGTGAACCACCTGGCGCAGGTGCGCCCGCTCTCCACCGGGCAGCGCAACGCGATCGAGACGTTCCTCGCCGACCCCGCCGACCTCGACGACCTGATGGCACGCACCGTGCGCGTGCTCACCCAGCTGACCGGGCAGGTCGCGCTCGCCCAGTACCCGTCGTTCGCGCGCGCCAGCATCACGCATATCGAGCTGGTCGCGCTCGCGCCGAACCGGATGCTCGTGGTGCTCGTCACCGATGCCGGCGGCGTGTCGCAGCGCATCGCGCCCCTGCCGATCGACCTGGACGACGCCGACGTGGCGGTGCTGCGCGCCCAGCTGGCCTCCCTCATCACCGGCCGCGCGGTCAGCGAGGCGACCGACCGGATGCAGTCCGTCGGTCAGCCCGATCAGACGGTGACGGCCCCGCGCCTGCAGCCCGCGCTGATCACGCTGGCCGCGGTGATCTCGGAGGAGCTCGCCGAGTTCCGGCAGGAGCGGCTCGTGATGGCGGGTGCCGCGACGCTCGCGCGTCGCGAGCAGGACTTCCGCGGCAGCATCCATCCCCTGCTCGAAGCCATCGAGGAGCAGGTGACGCTGCTGCGGCTGATGAGCGAGATGGTCACGGACGAGCACGGCCTGGCCACCAGCATCGGCACCGAGAACGCGCCGTTCGGGCTGGGCGAGGCCTCCATCGTGGCCAGCAACTACGCCGCCCCCGGCGGCACGGCGCGGGTCGGCGTGATGGGGCCGACGCGCATGGACTATCCGAGCAACCTCGCGGCGGCCCGCGCCGTGGCGCGCTACCTGTCGCGCATGCTCGAAGAAGACGGAACGACCCGGTGACCCCGGTGTCAGAAAGGTGATCGTGGCGGACCACTACGAAGTCCTCGGGGTGTCCCGGGACGCCACCCAGGACGAGATCAAGAAGGCGTACCGCAAGCTCGCCAGGCAGCTGCACCCGGACGTGAACCCGGGTGAGGAGGCGTCCGAGCGGTTCAAGCTCGTCACGCACGCCTACGACGTGCTCGGCGACGAGGAGTCGCGCCGCCGCTACGACATGGGCGGCGACGAGAACGGCGCCGGCTTCGGCGGTTTCGGCGGCTTCGGCGACATCTTCGAGACCTTCTTCGGCGCCGCCGGCGGAGGCGGCCGTTCGGCCCGGCCGCGGTCGCGCCGTGAGCGCGGCGAGGATGCGCTGGTGCGCGTGGATCTCGACCTCGGCGACGTCGTCTTCGGCGCGCACAGGGACATCGAGGTGGACACCGCCGTGCTCTGCGAGACCTGCCAGGGCACCTGCTGCCAGCCGGGCACGTCGCCGGTCACCTGCGACGTCTGCGGCGGCTCCGGACACGTGCAGCGGCAGGTGCGCAGCCTGCTCGGCAACGTCATCACCACGCAGCCCTGCGGCTCCTGCGAGGGCTTCGGCACGCGGATCGAGTCGCCCTGCGGCGGCTGCGCCGGCCAGGGCCGCGTGCGCACCCGGCGCACGGTCTCGCTCGACATCCCGGCCGGCGTCGAGACCGGGCTGCGGCTGCAGCTCCCGGGCTCCGGTGCCGTCGGCCGCGCGGGCGGCCCGAACGGCGATCTGTACGTCGAGGTGACCGTCGCACCGCATGCGATCTACAGCCGCGACGGGGACGACCTGCTGGCGACGCTCGAGGTCTCGATGACGGACGCCATCCTCGGCACCACCACCACGATCGAGGGACTGGACGGGGAGGTCGACCTCGAGATCCGCGCCGGCGTGCAGTCCGGCGACGTGCTGACGATCGCCGGCCGCGGGATCACGCCGCTGCGCGGCACCCAGCGCGGCGACCTGCGCGTGGGCGTGCAGGTCGTGACGCCGACCAGGCTGGACTCGGCGCAGCGCAAGCTGATCGAGGACTTCGCGAAGAAGACCAAGGCGCCGGCTCCGCAGCTGGCGCAGTTCCACCAGGGTCTGTTCTCGAAGCTGCGCGACCGCTTCCGCAGTCGCTGACCCCGCCCGGGACCCGCTGACCCCACCGACCCCTCGCCGATCGGAGCACCGTGGCGCTGCACTTCATCATCCCCGACTGCGCGGATGCCGCCGTCGGCGACGTCATCGCGCTGACCGGCGCAGAGGCCAAGCACGCCGCCGTGGTGCGACGGGTGCGGGTGGGCGAGACGATCACGCTCGGCGACGGCCGCGGCACGTGGCTGGAGGGAGTCGTAGACGACGTCGCGGCGGCGCGCGTGACCGTGCGCATCGAATCCCGTCGCAGCCACGAGGCGCCGGCCTCGCGCATCGTGCTCGCCCAGGCCCTGGCCAAGGGAGACCGCGACGAGCTCGCCGTGCAGGCCGCGTGCGAGCTGGGCGTCGACGAGGTCGTGCCGTGGCAGGCCGCGCGCAGCGTGTCGCGCTGGGAGGGGCCGAAGGCCGTGAAGGGCCGCGAGCGCTGGGCGAGCATCGTACGCGAGGCCGCCAAGCAGGCGCACCGCGCCTGGATCCCGGAGGTCGCCGAGGTCGAGACCACCGCGAGGCTCGCGGCGCGCGCTGCGGACGCCAGGATGCTGGTGCTCGACCCCTGGACCGACACGCCGCTCACCGGCGTCCGGCCCGACGGTCGTGACATCGTGCTGGTCGTCGGTCCCGAGGGCGGGATCGCCCCGGAGGAGCTGGAAAGGCTCGAGGCCGCCGGCGCCGAGCGCGTGCGGCTGGGCGACACGGTGCTGCGCACCTCCACGGCCGGGCCCGTGGCGATCGCGCTGCTCTCGGCCAACCTGGGACGCTGGTAACTAGACTTGACCGCATGACAGAGCCCTCGATCTTCACCCGCATCCTGAACGGGGAGATCCCCGGCGAGTTCGTCGCCCAGACGGATCACCTCTTCGCCATCCGCGACATCAACCCGCAGGCACCCGTGCACGTGCTCGTCATCCCCAAGACCGAGCAGTACCGCGACGTCACCGAGCTCGCCGCCGCTGACCCGGGCCTGATGGCCGAGATGGTCGCCATGGCCAAGCAGATCGCCGTCGAGCTCGCCAACGGCGAGTACCGTCTGATCTTCAACAACGGCGCCAGCGCCGCCCAGTCCGTCTTCCACGTGCACGCGCACGTGCTCGCAGGTATCGAGGAGAACAAGCTCGTTGGCTTCTGACACTGCGTCGTCCCCTGACGACTCCGCACCGCAGTTCCCCGCCCAGCCGGAGCGCACCGAGCGCATCTACGCCGACGGCGTCGCCATGGTGCAGCTGCTCGGCCCGCAGGACCGCCTGCTTCGGATGCTGGAGAAGCAGCATCCGCGCGTCCAGGTGCTCGTGCGGGGCAACGAGATCAACCTCGGCGGCTCGGCTGCCGACGTCGCCGCGGCCAAGGAGCTGGTCGAGGAGCTGCTGGAGATGACCCGCTCCGGCCACGACCTCGTCCCCAGCGACGTGGAGCACTCCGCACGGATGCTGCGCCGCGACGACGGGCCGCGTCCGAGCGAGGTGCTCGGCGAGGCGATCCTGTCCACGCGCGGCCGGGTGATCCGCCCGAAGACGCTCGGGCAGAAGGAGTACGTCGACGCGATCGAGGAGAACACGATCGTCTTCGGCATCGGTCCCGCCGGAACCGGCAAGACCTACCTCGCGATGGCCAAGGCCGTGCAGGCGCTGCAGCGCAAAGAGGTCGAGCGCATCATCCTCACCCGCCCCGCCGTGGAGGCCGGCGAGCGGCTCGGGTTCCTGCCCGGTTCGCTCACCGACAAGATCGACCCCTACCTGCGGCCGCTGTACGACGCCCTGAACGAGATGATGGACCCCGAGGTCGTGCCCCGCCTGATGGCGACCGGCACCATCGAGGTCGCACCGCTCGCCTACATGCGCGGACGCACGCTGAACAGCTCCTTCGTGGTGCTGGACGAGGCGCAGAACACCACCCCCGAGCAGATGAAGATGTTCCTGACCCGGCTCGGGTTCGGCACCAAGATGGTGGTCACGGGCGACATCACGCAGATCGACCTGCCGCAGGGTGCGTCCGGCCTGCGCCTGGTGACCCGCGTGCTCGACGGGATCGACGACATCCACTTCTCCCGGCTGACCAGCGACGACGTCGTGCGTCATTCGCTGGTGGGCCGCATCGTCGACGCGTACAGCGAGTACGACGAGCGCCGCACCGCCGACCGGGTGGAGCGCGAGCAGGCGCACCAGTTCGCGAACCGCGCCGACCGCCGGGCGGGCCTGCGCCCGAACCTCCGAGACCGCAAGCCGAAACGAGGCCTGGAATGATCGAGATCAACAACGAGTCGGCCATCGAGATCGACGAGACGGTGCTGCAGCGGCTCACCGACTTCAACCTCGAGCAGCTGCATGTCAGCGCGGACGCCGAGGTCGCGATCGTGCTCGTCGACGAGGGCGCCATGGAGGCGCTGCACGTGCAGTGGATGGACGAGCCGGGGCCGACCGACGTGCTGAGCTTCCCGATGGACGAGCTGCGACCGGGCACCCCCGACCGGCCGACCGCCGCGGGGCTGCTGGGCGACATCGTGCTGTGCCCGCAGGTGGCCGAGACGCAGGCGCAGGCCGCCGGCCACTCGCTGATGGATGAGCTGATCCTGCTGACCACGCACGGGCTGCTGCACCTGCTGGGCTTCGACCACGCCGAGCCTGACGAGGAGCGTGAGATGTTCGGACTGCAGAAGTCTCTGATCGAGGGATTCGCGCACGCCGAACGACGTCGATGACCCCGTTCTTCCTGCTCGCGGCAGCCGTGCTGCTGGTCTCCTTCGGCGGCCTGATGGCGGCGGTGGACGCCGCCTTCTCGGTGACCTCGAGCAATGACATCGAGGAGCTCGCCTCCGAGGGGCGCGGATCCGCCGCCCTGCACAGCATCGCCGCCGACCCCGACCCGCACGTCAACGCGGTCGCGTTCATGCGCGTGCTGTCCGAGACGACGGCCGCGGTGCTGGTGACGGTGGCGCTGGATTCGCTGCTGCCGAGCATCTGGTGGGCCATGCTCGCCGCCGCGGTGCTGATGACGGGGATCACCTTCGTGCTGGTCGGCGCCAGCCCGCGCTCCTACGGGCGGCTGCATGCCGAGACCATCCTGCGGGCCTGGGCGCCGACGGTGCGCGGTGTGCGCATCCTGCTCGGCCCGCTGGCCCAGGCGCTCGTGCGCGCCGGCCGCCGGGTCACCCCAGGCGGCGGGCGCAGCAGCTTCGCATCCGAGGAGCAGCTGCTCAGCATGGTCGACGAGGCGGCGTCGCACGACCTGATCGAGGAGGACGACCGCGACCTCATCCACTCGGTGTTCGACTTCACCGATCAGTTCGTCCGAGCCGTCATGGTGCCCCGCACGGAGATGCTCACGGTGGACGCCGCCGAGACGACGACCGACGCGATGGAGCTGTTCCTGCGCACCGGCGTCTCGCGGATGCCCGTCGTCGACGACGAGGCCGATGACGTCGTCGGGGTGCTGTACCTGAAGGATCTCGTGCAGTTCGCCTACCGGGACGAGAGCGCCTGGCGCGGCGCGCCGGTGCGGCCGATCGCGCGCCCCGCGGTGTTCGTGCCGGAGTCGATGCGCGCGGAGACGCTGCTGCAGCAGATGAAGCGGGATGCCGTGCACGTGTGCATCGTGATCGACGAGCACGGCGGCATCTCGGGCCTGGTCACTCTGGAGGACCTGATCGAGGAGCTCGTCGGCGAGATCTCCGACGAGTACGACCGCGGACCGGCCGAGGTGGTCGAGCTCGGCAGCGGACGCTACCGGGTGAACTCCCGGCTCCCGCTGGAGGATGTCGGCGACCTGTTCGGCCTGGAGCTCGAGGACGAGGACGTGGACTCGATCGGCGGCCTGCTCGGCAAAGCGCTGGGGCAGATCCCGCAGCCGGGGGCGACGGCATCCGTCGACGGGCTGGTGCTCACCGGCGGGGCCTCTCGGGGGCGGGGCCGAGGGATCGCGACCGTGTTCGTGGAGCGCGCCCCGGAGGAGAATGAAGACGTCGATGGAGGACGCGCAGATGACTGACAGCACCCGAAGCGGATTCGTGACGTTCGTGGGACGGCCGAACGTCGGCAAGTCCACGCTGACCAACGCACTGGTGGGGGAGAAGATCGCCATCACCAGCGAGAAGCCGCAGACCACGAGGCGGGCGATCCGCGGCATCCTCAACCGCCCGGACGGGCAGCTCGTGATCGTCGACACCCCCGGCATCCACAAGCCCCGCACACTGCTCGGCGAGCGGCTGAACGACCTGGTGGATCAGGTGCTCGGCGACGTCGACGTGATCGGCTTCTGCGTGCCGGCGACGGAGAAGGTCGGCCCGGGCGATCGCCGCATCGCGGCATCGCTGGACGGCTACCCCCGTGCGAAGAAGGTGGCGATCGTCACCAAGACGGATGCCGCCGACAAGGACGACATCGTCGAGCGTCTGATGGAGGTCGACTCCCTGCGCGAGGACTGGGCCGCGGTCATCCCGCTGTCGGCGCTCGGTGACGGCTCGATGGGCCGCGACCAGCTGAACGTGCTGGCCGACGAGATGCTGCTGCTGATGCCCGAAGGACCGCGGCTGTACGAGGACGGCGTCGTCACGGACGAGTCCGACGAGGACCGCATCGCCGAGATCATCCGCGAGGCCGCGCTGGAGGACGTGCGCGACGAACTGCCGCACTCGATCGCCGTGGTGGTCGACGACATCGAGCCTCGCGAGGACAGCGACATCATCGATGTGTACGCCTCGATCGTCGTCGAGCGCGACAGCCAGAAGGCCATCATCATCGGACGCAAGGGCGCGCGTCTGCGCGATGTGGGGACCGCCGCGCGCGTGGGCATCGAGGAGATGCTCGGCTCCCGTGTGTTCCTCAAGCTCCATGTGCGCGTGGCCAAGGAGTGGCAGCGCGACCCCAAGCAGCTCGGGCGCCTCGGGTTCTGACGTGGCGCCGCAGCGGACGGCCGTGCACTGGGTCGCGATCGAGCCGGGGACGCCGGATGCCTGGCGCTTCGAGCAGTACGAGGTGCCGGCGCCCGCACCCGGCGAGGTGACGATCCGCGTCCGGGCGGCCGGTGTGAACCCCGCGGATGCCAAGCACGTCGCCTCCGCGCGCCCCGGTGTCGAGTTCCCCGTGCCGATCGGGTACGAGGTCTCGGGCGTCGTCACCGCCGTCGGCGCGGACACCGAGATCGTCACCGGCCCGGTCGCGGTGGGCGACGAGGTGATCGCATTCCGGGTGAGCGGGGGCTACGCCACCGAGCTGACGGTCCCGGCCCAGAAGGTGCTGCGCAAGCCCGCTGCGCTGACGCACGCCGAGGCGGCGAACCTGCTGCTGGCGGGCTCGACGGCTTCCGCGATGCTGCACGCGGTCGGCGCAGGACCGAGGGAGACGCTGCTGCTGCACGCCGCCTCCGGATCCGTCGGCGCGAGCGTGCTGCAGCAGGCTCGCGCGCAGGGCATCCGGATCATCGGCACGGCGAGCCCCGCCCGTTTCGACGCGGTGCGTCGCTTCGGCGGCATTCCGGTGTCCTACGGAGAGGGCCTGGTCGGGCGCATCCGTGCGGCGATGGCGGAGGCCGGCGTCCAGGCGATCGACGCCGCGCTGGATGCCGCGGGCACGGCCGAGGCCACTGAGACATCCCTCGCTCTCGTCGACGATCGACGGAGGATCGTCACCATCGCAGCTCCCCGTGATGCCGCCGAGCACGGATTCCAGGCGAGCTCCGGCTCGGATCCCGAGACGGCGCGCTTCCGCGACGCGGCACGCATCCGGTTGGTCGAGGCCGCGGAACGCGGCGATCTCGTCGTGCCGATGGCGCGGGAGTACCCGCTCTCGCAGGCGCCCGAGGCGCTGCGCTTCCTTGCCGAGGGACACCCCGGCGGGAAGATCGCCCTCGTCCCTTGACCCCGCCGGCGTCACGTGGTGAGCATTCTGCCAAGCGGGGTGTTAGCATCGTTGCATGCCTCTGGGCGGTCTGCTTCTTCTTAGCTGCCGCGACGAGTCCTGATCATCGGGCCTCTCTCGTCGCGGCGCTTGTGTTGGCCTGAGCACGTTTTCTGACAAGAAGAAGCCCCATCATGAAGAACAACCAGAAGCCCTCTTCGATGCCGGTCCACAAGTACCGGCCGTTCCACGAGCAGATCCGCGTCGATCTCCCGGATCGCACCTGGCCCTCCAAGCGCATCACCGAAGCGCCCCGCTGGTGCGCGGTCGACCTGCGTGATGGCAACCAGGCCCTCATCGATCCGATGTCGCCCGAGCGCAAGCGCGTGATGTTCGAGCTGCTCGTGAGCATGGGCTACAAGGAGATCGAGGTCGGCTTCCCGTCGGCCAGCCAGACCGACTTCGACTTCGTGCGTCAGCTGATCGAGGAGGATCTGATCCCCGATGACGTCACGATCCAGGTGCTGACGCAGTGCCGCGAGCACCTCATCGAGCGCACCTACGAGGCGATCACGGGCGCCAAGCAGGCCATCGTGCACTTCTACAACTCCACCAGCGTCCTGCAGCGCGAGGTCGTGTTCCGCTCCGACCGCGAGGGCGTCAAGCAGATCGCCCTGGAGGGCGCGCGCCTGTGCCGCACGCTCGAGAAGACCATCCCCGGCACCGAGGTCTACTACGAGTACTCCCCGGAGAGCTACACGGGCACCGAGCTGGAGTACGCGGTCGACGTCTGCAACGCGGTCATCGAGGTGCTCGAGCCCACCCCCGATCGCAAGGTGATCATCAATCTGCCCGCGACGGTCGAGATGGCCACGCCGAACGTCTACGCCGACTCGATCGAGTGGATGAACCGGCACCTGGCTCACCGCGAGAACGTCATCCTGTCGCTGCACCCGCACAACGACCGCGGCACCGCGATCGCCGCCGCCGAGCTGGGCTACATGGCCGGCGCCGACCGCATCGAGGGATGCCTGTTCGGCAACGGGGAGCGCACCGGGAACGTCGACCTGGTCGCCCTGGGCGTCAACCTGTTCACGCAGGGCATCGACCCGCAGATCGACTTCAGCGACATCGACCAGGTCAAGCGCACGGTCGAGTACTGCAACCAGCTGCCCGTGCCCGAGCGCAGCCCATGGGCAGGAGACCTCGTCTTCACCGCGTTCAGCGGCTCGCACCAGGACGCCATCAAGAAGGGCTTCGAGGCCATGGCCGCGAAGGCCGAGGAGCAGGGCGTCTCGGTGGACGACATCGAGTGGGGCGTGCCCTACCTGCCGGTCGACCCCAAGGACCTGGGCCGCTCGTACGAGGCGGTCATCCGGGTCAACTCGCAGTCCGGCAAGGGCGGCGTCGCCTATCTGCTGAAGACCGACCACGCCCTCGACCTGCCGCGCAAGCTGCAGATCGAGTTCTCCGGCGTCGTGCAGGCGAAGACGGATGCCGAGGGCGGCGAGGTCACCAGCGACCAGATCTGGTCGATCTTCAACGACGAGTACCTCCCGGCGGACGACGACGCCGCCAAGTGGGGGCGCTTCGAGCTGCTCGGCACGCAGACCCGCAGCGACATGACCGGCGAGGTGTCCCTCGACGTGGTGCTGCGCGACGGCGAGGAGCGGGTCGCCACCGCCGGCACCGGAAACGGCCCGATCGCGGCGTTCATCGAGATCCTGCGCGCACGCGGCTTCGACGTGTCGCTGTACGACTACGTGGAGCACACCATGTCCAGCGGTGGCGACGCCCAGGCCGCGGCCTACGTCGAGCTGCAGGTCGACGACCAGCGGCTGTGGGGCGTCGGCATCGACGGCGACATCTCGACCGCATCCCTCAAGGCGATCGTGTCCTGCGTGAACCGCTCGATCCGCACCCGTGAGGCGCAGCTCGTCGAGGCCTAGTCCTACTTCGCCGAGACCCCCAGTTCGCGTCGAGACCCCCAGCTGCCTGCACCGGTAGCTGGGGGTCTCGACCGTAAGTAGGGGTCTCGGCGTCAGGGTGGGGGTTCCTGGTCACGGCTTGATGATCGGGATCATTCCCGTCTCGGTTGCCACCTTGCGGCGGTAGAGACGGCGCTGCTCGGGCAGCGACACGTCGTAGATGACGGCGAGCACGCGGATGACGGCGGTCACGACGATGCCGGTGATCGCGGCGGCGGTGATGTCGACGTCGAACAGGTGCATGACGACCGTCGCCGTGCATCCCACTCCGGCGGCGACCGCGTAGAGCGAGCCGACGTGCATGATCGCGACCGGCAGCCCCATCAGCACGTCGCGCAGGACGCCGCCGCCGACGGCGGCGCACACGCCGATGAACACGGCAGGGACCGGAGGGATGCCGAAGGCGATGGCCTTGCTGACTCCGAACGCTCCGAACATCCCGATCACCACGGCGTCGAGGACGACGATAAATGTGTTGATGCGGTTGAAGACCCCCGCCAGCAGCATTCCGAACAGCGCGGCGCCCGCGGCGGTGATGAGGTACCAGTTGCTCTGCAGCGTCGCCGGGGGCTGACCGATCAGGAGGTCGCGGATCAGACCGCCGCCCATGCCGATCATGATGCCGATGATCGCGACGCCCAGCCAGTCGAGACGCCGCTCGCCCTGGAAGCCGGACGCGAACATGGCGCCCTGGACGCCGCCGAGCCCGACGCCGAGCAGATCGGCCCACAGGGGGATGGTGAAGAGGGGTTCGGTCACCCGTCCATTCTTCCCTGTGCAGGGGATAATCGTTGAGTGCCCACCTACCGAGACGAAGCGGTGGTCCTGCGCACCCACAAGCTGGGTGAGGCGGACCGCATCGTCACGATGCTCTCCCGCCGCAACGGCAAGATCCGCGCGGTCGCGAAGGGCGTGCGGCGCACCTCGTCGAAGTTCGGCTCACGGCTCGAGCCGTTCATGGTCGCCGACGTGCAGCTGTACCAGGGCCGCTCGCTGGACATCGTGCAGCAGGCCGAGTCGCTCGGTGCGTACGGCGCCGACATCGCGGTCGACTACGAGCGCTTCACAGCCGCCAGCGCCATGGTCGAGACGGCCGACCGGCTGAACGAGGCGGAGGCGACGAGCGAGCAGTACCTGTTGCTGGTCGGCGGCCTGCGGTCGCTGTCGCGCGGCGAGCATGCCGCCCGCAGCATCCTGGACTCCTACCTGCTGCGCGTGATGGCGCTGTCAGGCTGGGCGCCCGCGCTGGAGGACTGCGCGCGCTGCGGCGCGCCCGGCCCGCACTCGCATTTCGGGCCCCAGATGGGCGGGACCGTCTGCAGCGACTGCGCCCCGGCGGGAAGCCCGCGGATCTCGGCGTCGACACTCGCGCTGCTGCGTGCGTTGATGGGCGGTGACTGGGCGACGGTGGATGCTGCTGCTCCGGGCGACCTCGCCGCGGCGTCAGGCACGGTGGCGGCCTATGTGCAGTATCAGCTGGAGCGCGGCATCCGATCCCTGGAGCATGTGACCTCCATCTCGTCCGACCGACAAGGAGTCCGGTGACCCCGAAGCCCTACACGCACAAGGACGCGGTGCCGTTCCGCCCGCTGGACTGGACCGGGGCCCACCCGCCGCAGTTCCCCGCGGTGCCGAACCACGTCGCGATCGTCATGGACGGGAACGGACGCTGGGCGAACCGCCGGGGGCTCAGCCGCATCGAGGGTCACAAGGCCGGTGAGGAGGTGCTGCTCGACGTCGTCGCCGGCGCCATCCAGGCGGGTGTGAAGCACCTCTCGGTGTACGCGTTCTCCACGGAGAACTGGGCGCGCTCACCCGAGGAGGTGCGCTTCCTGATGGGCTACAACCGCGACGTGCTGCACCGCCGGCGCGATCAGCTCAACGAGTGGGGCGTGCGGGTGCGTTGGGCGGGGCGCAAGCCCCGGCTGTGGGGATCGGTGATCAAGGAACTGCAGTTCGCCGAGCAGCTGACCCGCGGGAACGACGTGCTCACGCTGACGATGTGCGTGAACTACGGCGGCCGCGTCGAGCTCGTGGACGCGATGCGCGCTCTCGCGGACGAGGTGAAGGCGGGGCGGCTGAAGCCGAGCGCCATCACCGAGAAGCAGATCCGCCGGCACCTGTACGTGCCGGACATGCCCGACGTCGACCTGTTCCTGCGCAGCTCGGGCGAGCAGCGCACCTCGAACTTCCTGCTCTGGCAGTCCGCGTACGCCGAGATGGTGTTCCTGGACACGCTGTGGCCGGACTTCTCCCGCGAGGAGCTGTGGCGCGCGATCGGGATCTACCTGTCCCGCGATCGCCGGTTCGGCGGGGCCGTGGACGCACCGGACGCGTCGGAGTAGCGGCGGGGAGCTCGGTCCGCCGGCAGCCGGCTGAGCCACCGCTCCGCCTCGCGCGGATGCGCGAAGCGCACGATCGTCAGGTCCGGGAAGCGCGCCTCGTACTCCGGCATCCGCTCCCGCCACACGTTCAACGTCTGCTGCTGCCAGCGCAGCACGTTCTCCTCGGGCGCGGTCGTGGTCGCCAATTGCCAGAGCGTCGGTTCACGGTTGCCGTTCCACAGTTCCCGCCGCAGGATGCTGCGCTTCAATGTCCGGCGCCACAGGCGCCCGCGCACGATCCGGTCGGGGTAGTCGAGCCACGCGCACAGCTCGGCACGCGGCGGGAGCACGTCGTCGACGCCCCTCGACGTGTACTGCCACTCGCTGACCCAGCGGTCCGTCGCGGCGAACGCGCGCACCTCGTCGAGGAACGACTCCCGCGGCGTCCACTCCGGGCCGTGGTGCAGCGCATCGAGCTCATAGCGCGGCAGATCCGCGGCATCCGCAAGCCGGGCGGCGAACGTCGTCTTCCCGGAACCCGACACTCCGGCGACGACCACCCGCCGCGGGCGGAAGGGGACCGGATCGGACGTGCTGAGCATCAGAGAAGATTACCGGCACGGAATACGATCGCGTTCCATGCCGTTGAATGGTGTTGTGAGCGAACCCATCTCCATCGACATCTGGTCCGACATCGCCTGCCCCTGGTGCTACATCGGCAAGCGCAACCTCGAGGCGGGCCTCGCCTCCACAGCGGGGGATCCCGACGCCCCGCAGGTGGAGATCACCTTCCACTCCTTCGAGCTCTCGCCCGACACCCCCGTCGACTTCGACGGCGACGAGCTCGACTTCCTCGCCGGGCACAAGGGCATGGCGCGGGAGCAGGTCGAGCAGATGCTGTCGCACGTGACCAAGGTCGCAGCCGGCGCGGGCCTGCAGTACCGCTTCGATCTGCTGCAGCACACCAACACGGTCAAGGCGCATGAGCTGCTGCACTTCGCCAAGGCGAAGGGCCTGCAGCACGAGATGGAGGAGCGGCTCATGTCCGCCTACTTCACCGAGGGCAAGCACGTCGGCCGCGTCGACGACCTGGTCGCCCTCGCCGTCGAGGTCGGACTGGACGCGGATGAGACCCGCTCCGCTCTGGAGTCCGCCGAGTACCTGGATGCCGTCCGCGCCGACCAGGCGCAGGCGCGCGCCTACGGCATCAACGGCGTCCCGTTCTTCGTGATCGACGGCCAGTACGGTGTCAGCGGCGCGCAGCCGCCGGAGGCGTTCGAGAACGTGATCCGCGACATCTGGGCGCAGAAGCAGGGCGTCGCCGCGGAGGCCTGAGCCACCGATCACGAATGCGGCGGGCCCCTTCAGGGACCCGCCGCACTCGTCGTAGGGGGAGCGTCAGATCCGCTCCTGCTTCGGGGCCAGCGGCAGCGGCTCCATCGGCTGGTCGTTCGCCGTGAGGTCGATGCCCAGGTCGCGTGCGTACACGACACGCGTCTGGATCGACACGTCGTCGCCGTTCTCGGTCAGCTCGAAGACCCGGCCGCCGCGGAGGCGGTTGCGCTCAGCGCCGTCCAGGCCGTAGGCGCCGAAGCCGGTGCCCGGCGCGTACCCGAGCATCACGCCGTAGTAGTCGCCGACGTAGTCGTTGACGTGGTCGTGACCGACGAACACGCCCTTCACATCGCCGCGCTCGAGGATGGCGTTGTACATGCCCGAGTTGATCGGACCGGGGCACTCGTCCTCGTTGCGCTCACCGATGATGCCGTGACGCGCCCTGCCGCGCGCGGCGTCCGCCGCTGTGCGGGTGTCGACGCCGCCCCACCACATGAAGCGGTGCTCCCACAGTGCGATGTGGATGAACATGAGACCGGGGACCTTGCGGCCCAGCCGCTTCTCCAGCTGCTGCGACTGCTCGCGGTACCAGGCCACCTGGTCCATGCGGATCCAGTCCCAGGTGGGGTAGCCGTCGAAGTTCTGGCCGTTGATCGCGCCGGGGGCGTAGCGGCCGGAGTCGATCAGCCACAGCGCGAACGCGTCGCGGTTCTTCTTCGCGGACGAGGCGATCGACACGATCGTGTTGCTCGTGCCGGTCAGGCCCGCCGCGTTGTCGGCGTTGACGTTGTAGTCGTACGAGCGGTAGATCTTCAGCATCCCGGCCTCGTCGACACCCGACTCGGGCAGCGAGTCCTCGTCGTGGTTGCCGTAGGTGACCGCCCACGGGATGCGCCGCGACTCCATCGGCCAGACGACGTTGTTGATCGCCTGCTTGACCTCGAGGCGCGACGCGCAGCCGCCGGAGATGACGTCGCCGTTGATCACCACGAAGTCGGGCTTCTCCTGGTCGAGCACCTTCTCGATCAGCTCGACCGTGCGCCGGTCGGTGAGCTCGTCGTCCTGCGTGTCGTTGAACTGCACCACCTTGAAGGTCCCGTCGGGACGGAACCGCAGCTCCCGCGCCTTCGGGCCGGGCCGGCCGGACGGCGTGGCAGGCGGGGTCGTGCCGGCACTCGCGGCCACAGCGGGCAGTGCCGCGCTGACGGCGCCGAGCGCTCCTGCGGTCAGGACGGTGCGCCGGCTCAGCGGCAGTCGATCAGACATTCAAGGGCTCCTTCGTCTCGGGCGATGCATCGCCGCGGAGACGGTAGGAGCCGGAGATGGCCGTCGTCCGACGGGAAGGTGAACGAGGCACCCGGCCGAGGCGCATGACCGCCTGAAGCGCTCATGAACGACGGCCAGACGGATGCCGGGCTCAGCGCCCTGCGGCCGCCAGGGCGTCCTCGATCGCGGACACGATCTCGGGGGCATCCGGCTTCTGCTTGGGACGGAACCGCTGCACCGAGCCGTCGGCGGAGACCAGGAACTTCTCGAAGTTCCACTCCACGCGCCCGGCCTTCCCGCCCGCGTCCGACGTCTGCTTGAGCGCCTTGTACAGCTCGTGGGCGTTGCGGCCGTTGACCTTGACCTTCCCGTTCACGGGGAACGTGACGCCGTACGTCGTGGAGCAGAACTCCAGGATCTGCTCCATCGAACCCGGCTCCTGGCCCATGAACTGGTTGCACGGGAAGCCCACCACCGAGAAGCCGCGGTCGCCGTACTCGCGCTGGAGCTGCTCGAGCTGCTCGTACTGCGGGGTCAGGCCGCACTTGGAGGCCACGTTGACCACCAGCACCACGTCCGACCCGTAGTCGTCGAGCGTCTTCGCGGTGCCCTCCGCGTCGGAGAACGGGATCTGTCGCAGCGTCGTTTCGGTCATACTCCCCACCCTAATTCCGCCGCGCCCACCGGGCGCCGACGTCTGGGAGAATGGAGGGGACATGACTCTCGCCACCGCCCTTCGACAAGCTCCGGAACCCACGACGAGTGCGCTCCGCATCGGACCGATCGACCTCGACGTACCCGTCGTCCTCGCCCCGATGGCGGGCATCACCAACACCGCCTTCCGGCGGCTCTGCCGCGAGTACGGTGCAGGCCTCTACGTCAGCGAGATGATCACCTCCCGCGCCCTCGTGGAGCGCAACGCCGTCACGATGCGCCTGATCCAGCACCATGAGAGCGAGACGACCCGTTCCATCCAGCTGTACGGCGTGGACCCGGCCACCATCGCCGAGGCCGTCCGCATCATCGTCGCGGAGGACCGCGCCGACCACATCGACCTGAACTTCGGATGCCCGGTGCCGAAGGTCACCCGCAAGGGCGGGGGAGCGGCGCTGCCCTGGAAGATCGGCCTGTTCGCCGACATCGTCGACCGCGCCGTCAAGGCCGCGGGCGACGTGCCCCTCACGGTCAAGATGCGCAAGGGCATCAACAAGGACCACCTGACCTTCCTGGAGGCGGGACGCGCGGCGGAGGACGCCGGAGCGGCGGCCGTGGCGCTGCACGCCCGCACCGCGTCCGAGTACTACTCCGGCCATGCCGACTGGAACGCGATCGGCGAGCTCAAGCAGGCCGTCACCAGCATCCCCGTGCTCGGCAACGGCGACATCTGGTCGGCCGACGACGCCGTGCGGATGATGGCGGAGACCGGCGCCGACGGCGTGGTCGTCGGACGAGGCTGCCTGGGCCGGCCGTGGCTGTTCGGTGACCTGGCGCGCGCGTTCGGCGGGGCGGGCGTGGAGGTCGACGCGACGCTGCAGTTCGTCGCGCAGGCGTTCCGCCGTCACGCGGAGCTCCTGGTCGAGTTCTTCGAGGACGAGGACCGCGGATGCAAGGACGTGCGCAAGCACGTCGCCTGGTACTTCAAGGGCTACCCGGTCGGAGGCGAGCTGCGCGCGGCGCTGGCACGCGCGTCCACCCTGCAGGAGATCGACGATCTGCTCGGCACCCTCGGCGACGCGCCCTACCCGGGTGTCGGCGCGGAGGGGCAGCGCGGCCGCGCGGGCTCCCCGAAGCGCACGGCGCTCCCGGACGGCTGGCTGGACTCGCGCGAGATCGCCGCCGACGTGAGCGACATGATGCGCGGAGCGGAGATCGAGAACAGTGGTGGCTGACCCGGGGTACGGCGCCGCCGACGCCGAGCGCTTCTTCGCGGAGACCCACCGCTCTGAGCGCAACGACTTCTCCCGCGACCGCGCCCGCGTGCTGCACTCCGCGGCCCTGCGGCGGCTCGCCGCCAAGACGCAGGTGCTGAGCCCGGCCTCCACCGCGGACTTCGCCCGCAACCGCCTCACGCATTCGCTCGAGGTCGCGCAGGTGGGCCGCGAGCTCGCGACCGCCCTGGGCGTCTCGGAGGACGTGGTCGACACCGCCTGCCTGAGCCACGACCTGGGGCATCCGCCGTTCGGCCACAACGGCGAGCGGGCGCTGAACGACTGGGCATCCGACATCGGCGGTTTCGAGGGCAACGCGCAGTCGCTGCGCATCCTGACGCGGCTCGAGGCGAAGGTGCTCGACGACCAGGAGCACTCCGTCGGGCTGAACCTCACCCGGGCGAGCCTCGACGCGACGTGCAAGTACCCGTGGACAATCGACAATCCGCTGCCCGATCCGGGCGGGCGGCTGAAGTTCGGGGTGTACCCGGACGACGAGCCGGTCTTCCACTGGATGCGCGACGGGGCGCCGGGACGCCTGCGCTGCATCGAGGCCGAGATCATGGACCTCAGCGACGACATCGGGTACTCGGTGCACGACTTCGAGGACGCGATCGTGAACGGCTACCTCGACGTCGCACAGCTGTCCGATCCGGTCGAGCACCATCCGCTCGTCGGGCGGATCCAGCAATGGGTCGGCTACGACTACACCCGCGAGGAGCTCGCGGACGCGCTGTACCGCCTCACCCGTCAGCCCATGTGGTTGAAGACCTTCGACCGCTCCCGGCAGGATCTGGCCCGGCTGAAGAACCTCACCAGCGACCTGATCGGGCGCTTCGCCCGGGCATCCGTCGCCGCGACCCGCGAGGCATACCCGGGGCCGAACCTCGCCCGCTACAGCGGGCACGTCGTCGTGCCCCGCGTCGTCGAGACCGAGATCGCGGTGCTCAAGGGCATCATGGGGCAGGCGATCGTCACGATCGACGCGCGCAAGGGCGTCTACAAGGAGCAGCGTCGCGTGCTCACGCGCCTCGCGGACGCGCTGTGGTCGACGGACTCGCTGTGGTCGGCCGGTGCGGACGCGCTCGAGCCCGCCTTCGCCGCCGACTTCCTCGCTGCGACGACGGATGCCGAGCGTGCACGGGTGGTCGTGGACCAGGTGGCCAGCCTCACCGACCAGACCGCCGTCGACTGGCACAACCGTCTGGTCGGCGAGATCGACCCCGCCGAGGTCGGCATCTGGACGCCCCGCCACGCCCGCCCCGGAGCGCACCGCCGCCCCGCGAACCGGGTGGTCGTCGAAGGGGCCGTCTGATGCCCCGGATCCTGCAGGCGGATGTCGAAGAGGTCAAGTCCCGCACCAACATCGCGGACATCGTCGGTGAGCGCGTCGCGCTGAAGTCGGCGGGTGTGGGGTCGATGAAGGGGCTGTGCCCGTTCCACGACGAGAAGAGCCCCAGCTTCCACGTGCGGCCGCAGGTGGGGTACTACCACTGCTTCGGGTGCGGTGCCTCGGGAGACGTGTACTCGTTCCTGCGTGAGATGGATCACGTCAGCTTCACCGAGGCCGTCGAGCGCCTTGCGGGCCGGATCGGCTACGCGCTGCACTACGAGGACGGCGGTGCGGCGCCCGAGACCAGCGGCCGCAGCAGGCTGTATGCGGCCAACTCGGCTGCCGCGGAGTACTTCCGCGGCCAGCTGCTGAGCCCAGAGGCCGAGAGCGCCAGGCGTTTCCTGGGGGAGCGCGGCTTCGACGCCGGCGCAGCCGCGCACTTCGGCGTCGGCTACGCGCCCAAGGGCTGGGAGAACATGACCAAGGCGCTCACGGCGCAGGGCTTCACCCGCGAGGAGCTCACGAACGCGGGGCTCGTCTCCGCGGGACAGCGCGGTGTCTACGATCGCTTCCGCGGCCGGGTGATCTGGCCCATCCGCGACGTCACCGGGCAGACCATCGGCTTCGGCGCGCGCCGGCTCTACGACGACGACAAGGGCCCGAAGTACCTGAACACCCCGGAGACGCCGCTCTACAAGAAGACGCAGGTGCTCTACGGGCTCGACCTCGCCAAGCGCGACATCGCCCGCGGAGACCCCCGTCGCGTGGTGGTCGTGGAGGGCTACACAGATGTCATGGCGTGCCATCTGGCGGGCGTGACCACCGCCATCGCCACCTGCGGCACGGCGTTCGCCGCCGAGCACATCAAGGTGCTGCGCCGGGTGATGGGCGACGACTCCGCGGCCGGTGAGGTGGTCTTCACGTTCGACGGCGACGAGGCGGGGCAGAAGGCCGCGCTGCGCGCCTTCTCGGAGGACTCCCGCTTCACTGCGCAGACGTTCGTGGCCGTGGCGCCGGACGGTCTCGATCCGTGTGACCTGCGTCTGCAGCGCGGGGATGCCGCCGTGCGCGGTCTCATGGACGCCAAGGTGCCCATGTTCGAGTTCGCGATCGACCGCAAGCTGGCCGGCTACGACCTCGCGACCGTGGAGGGCCAGGTGGGCGCGCTGCGCGCCGCCGCGCCCATCGTGGCGGAGATCCGCGACGAGCTGCTGCGTCCCGGCTACGAGCGCGTGCTGGCACGACGGCTGGGCATGGACCCGACGGCCGTGCACCATCAGGTGCAGCGCGCGGCGCGGGGAGCCGCGGCCTCCGAGCGGGAGCCGCAGCGCACTCCGCAGCAGCCGGGGCCCGAGGCGGGCGCGGAGCCGATCGCGCGGGTGCGTCTGGCCGACCTCCCGCGCACCGCGGACGTCGCGATCGAGCGGGACGCGCTGATGGGCATGCTGCAGTACGGGCATCAGATCGATCAGGCGCTGCTCTCGCGCGCCGTGGCGGAGCAGTTCCGGCACCCGGGGCTCGACGCCGTGCGCGAGGCGATCGCCGCCTCCCCGGATCGCACCCGGGTCGGCTGGGCGACGACCGCCGCGGATGCCGTGCGCGAGCCGTACCGGAGTCTGGCGGGGGAGCTGCTGATGATGCCGTTCCCCGCGAAGGACGAGGAGCGCGCGCTGGTGTCGGCGACGGATCTGTGCCGGCGCCTGCTGCTGCGGGCGATCGAACGGGAGAAGAACGAGCTGTTGGGCGCCGTGCAGCGCGTACCCGCCGACTCCGACGGCGGTCGGGCGCTGCGGGTGCGACTGCGGGATCTGGATCAGGAGCGGCTGCGCTTCGTCGAGTCGTGAGCGTCTGAGCGGGTTCAGCAGGCAGGATGGAGGCATGCCCGCCAGTGACGCCGCCATCGACTGCTCCGACCTCGTCATCGATCGGATCGGGCACGGTGGCGTGACGCGCGCCGTGGACGGCGTCACGTTCACGGTCCGGGCGGGCGAGCTGATGTGCGTCGGCGGCGCGACGGGCGCGGGCAAGTCGACGCTCGTCTCGGCACTGGCCGGGTACGGCGACGCGTCGCTGAAAGTCGCCGGCGGTCGTGCGAGGGTGTGCGGGGTCGACGTGCGCAGACCCGGCCGGCGGCGCCGCATGCTGACCGCGCTGAGCGGGTACATCCCGCAGAGCGCGGGGGCGAACCTGCCCCCGCGGCTCACGGTCGGCGAGGTCATCTCGGAGCCGATCACCTCGCGCGAGAAGCGGGTCAACAGCAAGGCGCTCGCGATCCGGGTCGCGTCGCTGCTGGATGAGCTGCACCTGCCGCTGGGGGCCGCGGCGAAGTTCCCCTACGAGCTCAGCGCGGGCATGCGCCAGCGCGTCGCGATCGCCCGGGCCTTCATGCTGGAGCCGCACGTGCTGATCGCAGACGAGCCCCTGGCCAACCTCGACCTCGAGGTGCGCCCCGTGGTGTTCGACGCGATCACGCGTCGCCGCAACGAGCAGTCGATGGCGGCGCTGCTGGTCACCAACGACGCCGCCTTCATCCGGGAGCTCGACGCGGAGGCGCTGATCCTGCGGAGCGGGCACGTGGTGGCGCGGGGGATCGGCAAGGACCTGCTCTGGTCACCCAATTCCGAGGCGGATGCCGCGCGCTGAACGCGCCACGCCCGGGACGCCGCCCGTGTTCGGAGCACGGCGCGGAGTTTGCTAAGCTGGATGAGTTGCCCGCACAGCGGGGAACATGATCCTCGGTAGCTCAATTGGCAGAGCAGCCGGCTGTTAACCGGCAGGTTCTTGGTTCGAGTCCAAGCCGGGGAGCGAACCCCATCGAAACCCCGCCCTCGTGGCGGGGTTTCGTCGTCTCCGGGACGTCTCGTCCGCGGTTGCCGCGGTGATCGCGGGAGACGCCGCGGGGGAAGCACGCACTGCATGCTTCCCCCGCGGCGAGAGCGACGGTCCGGACCGGATCAGGCGCCGGAGCCCTTCATCGACCCGGTCAGCTGGGACTCGTCATCCGCGTAGAGCACGCACTGGATCAGGCGGTCGTCCAGCTCGTCCCAGCCCTGCTTGGTGGGCGAGTAGTAGAAGTAGTCCAGCTTGGATGCGTCGACGGCGAGCCCGACGAACTTGGTGAACTCCTCGCCGCACTTCGGGTCGGCGGCCGCGTCGAGCGCGTCCTCGGAGGGGAATTCGCCGTCCGGGAGCGTGAACTCAGCGTAGACCTCCTCGTCGTGCGCCTCGTCGCAGGGCACGACGTTGGTGTCGCTGAGCTCGGTGCTGCTCTGGTCGTCCTCGAACTTGCAGTCGCCGACCTTCAGCTTGAAGATGTCGATGCTCGAGCCGTCGGTGACGTTGCCCTTGTCGTCGCGCTGGGCGTCACCGCTGAACAGGTTCGTCGGCACGCTGCAGCCGCTGAGGAGAGCGGTGAGGATGATGGCCGCACCGGTCAGGGTGGTGCCGCGGAGCAGGGCTCGCTGAGAGGTCATGTGCTGGTCCTTGGTCGGGGGATGGATGCTGTGAATCGCACCCCACCGTACTGACCCCCGCGATTCCGCGGCAAGTCGATCGGGTATCAGCCCTCGAGGTCGTCGACTCCGGGCATCCAGCTCGCGCCGCCGCGTGCCCAGCCCCGCTTGCGGGCGATCTTCTGCACGGTCTTCCAGTCGCCGTCCGAGAGGCGGTCGATGTAGAGGATGCCGTTGAGATGGTCGAACTCGTGCTGCATGATGCGCGCACGCCATCCGTCCACCTCGATGCGCACGGGCGAGCCCTCGAGATCGATGCCGGTGACCATCACGCGGTCGGAGCGCCGCAGGGGGAACCGCTCGCCGGGGAACGACAGACATCCCTCCGACTCCTCGTCCGGGTCAGGGGAACCGGGCTCGGGGGGCGTCATCCAGAGCACGGGGTTGATGATCTCCCCGCGCCACGGCCGGTCCTCGTCGTCGACGTAGGTGTACACGTAGATGCGCAGCGCGACGCCCACCTGGGGTGCGGCGAGGCCCACACCGGGTGCGACGTCCATGGTCTCGTACATGTCGGCGACGAGCGTTCGGATCTCGTCGGTGATCTCGGAGACCTCGGCAGCGGGAGCGTGCAGCACGGGGTCGCCCATGATGCGGATCGGAAGAACAGCCACGCCACAACCCTACTGGGCGCGTTCGGCCCGGAGGGGACCGTCGGGCCGGGTAGGGTGAAACAGTGCAGCTTGGGGTGGGAGTCGTGACAGGAGTGAGCGATCAGCTCATCGGCGTGTTCCAGAACCCCGCGCTGCTGCTGGGCATCCCGCTGGCACTGGCCGGCGCCGTGTTCATGTCGCTCGGTGCGCAGTACCAGCACCGCGGGGTCGAGAAGGTCGAGAAGCTGACCGGCACGGAAGGCGCCTCCGGGCTCACCGGCGCCCAGATCAAGGGGCTGCTGACCCGGCCCTCCTGGATCATCGGGACGCTCATGCTGGGCTTCGCCGTGATCTGCCAGCTCAGCGCCATGGCCATCGCGCCGCTGATCGTCGTGCAGCCGCTCGGTGCGGTCGCGCTGGTGGTCACCACCCTGCTGAACGCGCGCGTGTCGGGGCACACCCCGACGAAGAGGTCGCTGATCGCCATCGGCAGCTGCCTGGGCGGAATCTTCCTGTTCGTCGGCCTGGCCGCGTTCTACGCGGTGGAGCGCAAGATCAGCGACGAGGACCTGTTCACGATCCTCGCCATCCTGCTCGTGGTCATCATCGTGCTGGGCACGTTCTGGCTCATCCTGCGACACCGGATGCGCGCGCTGTTCTACGTGATCGGCGCGGGAATCCTGTACGGCTTCGTGGCCACGCTCGCGAAGGCCGTGATCAGCCGCATCCAGAACGGCAACTTCGAGTGGCTGACGGTCGCGTGCCTCATCGCGCTGTTCGCCGCCGCCGCCGTCGGCGCGTACTTCGTCCAGTCGGCGTACAGCTCGGGCCCGCCCGACCTCGTGATCGCCGGTCTGACGGTCGTCGACCCCATCGTGGCCGTCCTCATCGGCGCGCTCGTGCTCGGCGAGGCCTCCGAAGCGCCGCTGCCGGTGCTGATCCTGTTCGGGATCGCCGGCGTGATCGCCGTGTTCGGTGTGTTCGGCCTGGCCCGGTACCACCCGCAGGTGCTCAGCGAGAGCCAGGAGATCGCGATCCAGAGGGGGAGCGACGCTTCGACAGGCTCAGCGGCTCAGGATCAGAGCCGCGCGCCTCAGGAGCAGGCGGAGTCGCCGGACGCTCAGTAGTCGCGGTCGATGAGTTCCGGTGCGACCTCGGCCGCAGCCGCCTCGTCGACGAAGAACACCGTGCGGCGCCGTCCCTTGGCTCCCGCGGCCGGCACGCTCGCGTAGCTGGCACCCGCCAGAGCCAGGCCGAGGGCGGATGCCTTGTCGGCGCCGGTCAGCACGAGCCAGACCCGCTTGGAGTGGTTGAGCACCGGACGGGTGAGCGTGACGCGCTCGGGTGGCGGCTTGGGGGAGTTGCGCACCGGGAGCACCGCGGCATCCGTCACCGTCACCTCCTGACGGTCCGGGAAGAGCGAGGCGATGTGGCCGTCGGGGCCGACGCCCAGGAAGCACACCGCGAACGACGGCCAGGCCTCGCCCGACCGGCCGAACCGCGCCAGCTCGGCCGCGTAGGCCGTCGCCGCCTCGTCCAGGCTCAGGCCGTCCGAGGGCGCCGCCACCTCGTGGATGTTCTCCGCGGGGATGTCGAGACGATCCAGCAGCGCGCGGCGGGACTGCAGCGAGTTGCGGTCGGGGTCGTCGCGCTCCACGAAGCGCTCGTCGCCCCACCAGAAGTGCACCAGCGACCAGTCGATCGTGGCGACCCGGTCATCGTCGGCGGCAGCCGCGAGCACCGCGCCGCCCATCGAGCCTCCGGTCAGGCAGATGTGCGCGATGCGGCCGTTGCGGGTGCGTGCGACGATCCTGGTCAGGAACCGATCCGCGACGCGCGCGGCCAGACTCGCCGGGGTCGGCTCCACGACGACGCTCTTGATCGATCCCTGCACCGTGGTCACCATCGAACTCACGCTCCCTTGTCTGCGGGGCCCAGCCGCTCCCAGCCCTCCGTGATGACCCGACCGTACAGCACATCGGCGTCGAGGCGGCGCAGCTCCTCCGCGAGGCACTCCCGCAGCGTGCGCCGCGGGAGGTGCAGCTCGTGGTCGGGCTGACCGGGCTGGGTGAGCACGGCCGTGCCGGGCACGGGGCGCTCGAGCAGGATGTCGCCGCTGGCGCGGGTGAGGCGCACCGACTTGATGCCCTCCTGCCAGTGCTCCGGGTCTTCGTAGGACCAGCTCACCGGAACGTCCAGCGCCATCCGCAGCCAGGCGGCCAGCAGGGCCGTCGACGGCGAGGCCGCGGCACCGCGCACCTCGACGGCCGTGACGCGCTCGAACGGCGGCTGGTCCAGCACCGCGGCCAGCTGCTCGCGCCAGTGCGTGAGGCGGGTCCAGGCCAGGTCGGTGTCGCCGGGTGCATGGGTCTTGCCCAGCAGGGCGAGGCGGTCCCGCACGTCGGGGGAGGTCGCGGCATCCGTGATCCGGCGCTGCGCGATGCGCCCGAGCGGCGCGTTGGCTGCATCCGTCGGCGCCTCCTCCGGCCACCACGCCACCACGGGCGCGTCGGGGAGCAGGATGCCGGTGACGAGACTCTCGGCGTTGCTCGCGGCGTCGCCGAAGGCGCGCAGCACGACGACCTCGCTCGCACCGGCGTCTCCGCCCACGCGGATCTGCGCGTCGAGGTGCGCCTCGCCCTCACCGGTGATCAGCACGATCACGCGCATGGGGTGCTCGCGGGACGCGTCGTTGGCGGCGTCGATCGCGGGCTCCGCCACGCCGTTGCGGGCGATGATGAGCAGCGTCAGGACGCGCCCGAGGGCGACGGCGCCGCCCTCCTCGCGCACCTTCACCAGCTGCTTGGCGACCTGGCTGACGGTGGTGTCGGGAAGGTCGATGATCATGGGCGTCTCCAGACTCGTCCGTCGCGGGCCAGCAGGGCGTCGGCGGATGCCGGGCCCCAGGAACCGGGTGCGTACTGCTCCAGCGGTCCGTGCAGGGAGGCCCAGTACTGCTCGACCGGGTCGAGGATCTTCCAGGACAGCTCGACCTCCTCGTGGCGGGGGAACAGCGGCGGATCGCCGAGGAGCACGTCCAGGATCAGGCGCTCGTACGCCTCGGGGCTGGCCTCGGTGAAGGCGTGGCCGTACCCGAAGTCCATGGTCACGTCGCGGACGTTGGCACCGCTGCCCGGCACCTTCGAGCCGAACCGGATCGTGACGCCCTCGTCGGGCTGCACGCGGATCACCAGGGCGTTCTGGCCGAGCTCCGAGGTCTGGGCGCGCCCGAACAGGTGCTCGGGGGCGCGCTTGAACACGACCGCGATCTCGGTCACGCGGCGGCCGAGCCGCTTGCCGGTGCGCAGGTAGAACGGCACGCCGGCCCAGCGGCGGGTGTCGATCTCGAGCTTGATGGCCGCGTAGGTCTCCGTGGAGGACTGCGGAGCCATGCCGTCCTCCTCCAGGAAGCCGTTGACCTTCTCGCCGCCCTGCCAGCCGCCGGCGTACTGCCCGCGGGCGGTGGCCAGCGAGATGTCCTCGGGCAGGCGCACGGCCTCGAGCACCTTCTCCTTCTCGGCGCGCAGGTGGTCGGCCGACATGCTGATCGGCTCCTCCATGGCGGTGAGCGCGAGCAGCTGCAGCAGGTGGTTCTGGATGACGTCGCGGGCCGCGCCGATGCCGTCGTAGTAGCCGGCACGACCGCCCACGCCGATGTCCTCGGCCATCGTGATCTGCACGTGGTCCACGTAGTTGCGGTTCCACAGCGGCTCGTACAGCTCGTTGGCGAAGCGCAGCGCCAGGATGTTCTGCACCGTCTCCTTGCCGAGGTAGTGGTCGATGCGGAAGATCGAATCGGCCGGGAAGGCGGCCTCGAGAGCGCGGTTCAGCTCGCGCGCCGTCTCCAGGTCGCTGCCGAACGGCTTCTCGATGACCACCCGCCGCCAGTGCGTGTCATCCTGGTGCTGCTCGCCGACCAGGCCGGACTCACGCAGCTGCTTCGTCACCTCGGGGAACGCCTTGGGCGGGATGGAGAGGTAGTAGGCGTGGTTGCCCATCGTGCCGCGCTCGACGTCGAGCTTCTCGACCGTCTCGCGGAGGCGACGGAAGGAGTCCGGGTCGTCGAACGTGCCCTGAACGAAGCGGATGCCCTGCAGCAGCTGCTGCCAGGTCTCCTCGCGGAACTCCGTGCGGGCGTGCTGCTTGACGGCGTCGTAGACGACCTGGGCGAAGTCCTGGTCCTCCCAGTCGCGCCGGGCGAAGCCGACCAGGGCGAAGCCGGGCGGCAGCAGCCCCCGGTTGGCGAGGTCGTACACGGCCGGCATGAGCTTCTTGCGCGACAGGTCGCCTGTCACGCCGAAGATCACCAGTGCGCTGGGACCTGCGATGCGGTTGAGACGACGGTCATCGGGATCGCGGAGCGGGTTGCGTCCGCGTGAGACGGGAGCGGTCATCGGTGGGGGATATCTCCAGATCTGGGATCACTGAGTAGCGGTGAAGAGGGTGAGCACGTCGTCGACGGCATCCGTGACGGTGAGCGTGACGACGGGGCGGCCGTGCGAGACCAGCACGGCGGCGTCGCCCGCCGCCTGCGCCTCGATCAGCTGACCGAACGTGAAGGGGCGACCGGGGATCTCCAGGTCGACGTCGGTGCGCTCGAGGATCTGCAGGAACACCCCCTGTGCGGGCCCGCCCTTGTGGTACTGCCCCGTCGAGTGCAGGAACCGGGGTCCCCAGCCGAAGGTGGCGGGGCGGCCGGAGTCGGCGGCGGCCAGCTCGCGCAGTCCCTGCAGCTGCCCCAGTTCGAGACGGTTCACGTACGCCTGGATCGAGACGTACCCGTCGGCGGGGAGCGAGGCCCAGAGCGCGTCGAGCACGCCCTCGATGGATGCGGACACCGCCAGAGCGGGGTCGCTGACCCGGACCTCCACGCCGTCCTGCACGAACGCCGGGGCGCTCGGCTCCGGGCGCGCGTCGAGCAGGCCGCGTGCCGCGGCCTTGGCCGACTCCACGTCGGGCTGGTCGAAGGGGTTGATGCCCAGCAGATGACCGGCGATCGCGGTGGCGTGCTCCCACAGCAGGAACAGCGCGCCGAGGCTTCCGCTGACCAGGATCTCGCCGGGGTGGCGCTCCCGCAGGTGGAACTCGTCGGCGTCCTCCACGAACCGCACGATCTGCAGGTCCTTCGGGCGGGACTCGAGCTCGGGGGAGACCGGCAGCAGGACGACGGGCAGGATGCCCGTGCCGTTCTTGCCGGTGGACTCCGCGATGAGCTGCTCGATCCAGTCGGGCAGCCCTTCGATGTACGTGCCATCCGACACCAGGCCGAGCTTGTCGCGCCGCGTTCCCTCGGAGGACGAGCCGGCGATCGCGGCGGCCAGGCGCAGTGCGGGGTTCTCCGGTGAGTCGATCGCGAACTCCAGCAGCGAGGCCTCGGCCTCGTCCAGCAGCTCGGAGATGTCGACGCCGGCGAGCCCGGCGGGGACGAGACCGAAGGCGGTCAGTGCGGAGTATCGCCCGCCCACGTTCGGGTCGGCCCGGAACACCCGGTACCCCGCCTCCGACGCCGATGCGTCCAGAGCGGAACCCGGGTCGGTGACGACGACGATGTGCTCGGCGGGGTCGAGGCCCAGGTCCTCGAACGCGGTCTCGAACGCGCGACGGTGCGAATCGGTCTCGAGCGTGGTGCCCGACTTGGAGGACACCACGAGCACGGTGCGGGCGAGGTCGCCGTCGAGCGCGGCCAGAACCTGCGCCGGGGCGGTGGAGTCCAGCACCGTCAGCTCGACGCCGGCCGTGCCGGCGATCACCTCGGGTGCGAGCGACGAGCCGCCCATGCCGGAGAGCACGACCCGGTCGATGCCGCGCGCCGCGAGATCGTCGCGGAGCGCGACGATCTCGGCGACGAGCGGGCGCGACACGGAGACGGCGTCGACCCAGCCGAGCCGGGTGGACGCCTCGGCCTCGGCATCCGGACCCCACAGCGTGGGATCGCCTGCGGTGACACGTGACGCGACGAGGTCGGCGATGAGCCGGGGGACGATCTCGTCCACCGTGGCCCTGACGGGCTGCGTCACGTGCACCGCGACGGTCATCGTGCGGCTTCCAGGCCCTTGGTGACCTGCTCCAGCAGACCGTGCCAGGAGTCGATGAACTTGGCGACGCCCTCGTCCTCGAGCACCTGGGTCACGTCGTCGAAGTCGACGCCGACGGACTTGAGGTCATCGAACACCTGGTGCGCCTGGGCGTAGCCATCGGTGATGGTGTCGCCGGTGACCACACCGTGGTCGAACGTGGCCTCAAGGGTCTTCTCCGGCATGGTGTTCACGACGCCGGCCGCGACGAGGCCGGTCACGTACAGGGTGTCGGGCAGTGCCGGGTCCTTGACACCGGTCGACGCCCACAGCGGACGCTGCAGGGTGGCGCCTGCGTCGAGCAGCGCCTTGGCGCGGTCGCTCGCGAAGGACTTCTCGTACAGCTCGTGGGCCAGCCGTGCGTTGGCGAGGCCCGCCTTGCTGCGCAGCGCCGCCGCCTCGTCGGTGCCGATGGCAGCCAGCCGCTTGTCGGTCTCCGTGTCGACGCGCGAGACGAAGAACGATGCGACCGAGTGGATGGTGGAGAGGTCGATGCCGGCGGCCTTCGCCGTCTCGAGACCGGTCAGGTACGCGTCGATGACCTCGGCGTACCGCTCCAGGCTGAAGATCAGGGTGACGTTGACGCTGATGCCGGCGCCGATCGCCGCGGCGATGGCGGGCAGGCCGGCCTTGGTCGCGGGGATCTTGACGAGCAGGTTGGGGCGGTCGACGCGCTCCCACAGCTCCTTGGCCTGGGCGATCGTTCCCTCGGTGTCGTGCGCGAGATCGGGGGAGACCTCGATGGAGACGCGGCCGTCGACGTGGTTGGTGGCGTCGTAGACAGGACGGAACACGTCCAGGGCGTCGCGGACGTCCTGCGTGGTCGCGGCGAAGACGGCGTCGGTGGCGGATGCGCCGGACTGGGCCAGCTCATGCACCTGCGCGTCGTACGAGGTGTCGTCGGGGTTGGTCATCGAGTTGGCGAAGATCGTCGGGTTGGTGGTGACGCCGACGACGCTGCGGGTCTCGATCAGCTGCTGGAGGTTGCCCGACTGGATGCGGGTGCGCGACAGGTCGTCGAGCCAGATGCTGACGCCGGCGGCGGAGAGATCTTCGGTGGGGGTGCTCATGCGTTCTCCTTGATGGACTCGCGTGCCGCCTCGACGACGGCCTCGGCGGTGATGCCGAACTTCTGGAACAGGGTCTTGTAGTCGGCGGAGGCGCCGAAGTGGTCGATGCCGACGGAGCGGCCGCGGTCGCCCACGATGCCGCGCCAGCTGAGCACGGAGCCCGCCTCGACGGAGACGCGGGCGGTGACGGCCTTCGGCAGCACCGACTCGCGGTACGCCTCGTCCTGCTCGGCGAACCACTCCAGCGAGGGAGCCGACACCACGCGGGCGTTGATGCCCTCCGCGGCGAGCGTCTCGCGGGCGGCGACAGCCAGCTGCACCTCCGAGCCCGTGCCGATCAGGATCACGTCGGGGGTGCCGTTCGGAGCCTCAGCGAGCACGTAGGCGCCCTTGGCGGTGTTCGACGCCGACGCGAACACGTCACCGGATGCCGCACCCTCGCCGCGCGCGAAGTTCGGCACGTTCTGGCGGGTCAGCGCGATGCCGACCGGGCCGCCGTGGCGGCGCAGGATCTCCAGCCATGCGGCCGAGGTCTCGTTGCCGTCGGCAGGACGCACCACGGTGAAGTTCGGGATGGCGCGCAGCGTGGCGATCTGCTCGATCGGCTGGTGCGTGGGGCCGTCCTCGCCGAGCGCGATCGAGTCGTGCGTCCACACGAACGTGCTCGGGATGTCCATGAGTGCGGCCAGACGCACGGCGGGGCGCATGTAGTCGCTGAAGATCAGGAACGTGCCGCCGTAGGCGCGCGTCGGTCCGTGCAGCGTGATGCCGTTCAGGATCGAGCCCATCGCGTGCTCGCGGATGCCGAAGTGCAGCACGCGGCCGTAGGGGCTGCCCTTCCAGTCGTGCGTCGACCACTCGGCGGGGATGAACGAGGCGGCGCCTTCGATGGTGGTGTTGTTGGAGCCGGCGAGGTCGGCGGAGCCGCCCCACAGCTCGGGGAGCTCAGCGGCCAGGGCGTTCAGCACCTTGCCGGATGCGGCGCGCGTGGACACCTCGGTGCCGCTCTCGAACACGGGAAGCGCGTCCTCGATGTTCTCGGGGAGGGCGTGCGCCTCGAGGCGGTCCAGCAGCGCCTTGCGCTCGGGGTTCGCCGCAGCCCAGGCGTCGAACGACTCCTGCCAGGCGGCATGCGCCTCGGCGGCGCGTGCGCCCAGCTCGCGGGTGTGCGCGATCACCGCATCCTCGACGACGAAGGACTTCTCGGGGTCGAAGCCCAGCACCTTCTTGGTGGCGGCGACCTCGTCGGCGCCCAGCGCGTTGCCGTGCACGGACTCGGTGCCGGACTTGTTCGGTGCCGGCCAGCCGATGATCGTCTTCAGGATGATCAGCGACGGCTTCTCGGTCTCGGCCTTGGCCTGGGAGATCGCGTCATCGAGCTCCTGCACGTCCTCGACGTAGTGGCCGGTGCGTCGCCAGTCGACCTCGAGCACCTGCCAGCCGTAGGACTCGTAGCGCGCGCGGACGTCCTCGGTGAACGCCACGTCGGTGTCGCCCTCGATGGAGATCTGGTTGGAGTCGTAGATCGCGATCAGGTTGCCGAGCTGCTGGTGGCCGGCGAGCGACGACGCCTCGCTGGTCACGCCCTCCTGCAGGTCGCCGTCACCGGCGATCACGTAGACGAAGTGGTCGAAGGGGCTCGTGCCCGCCGCGGCATCCGGATCGAAAAGACCGCGCTCGTAGCGGGCGGCGTACGCGAAGCCGACCGATGACGCCAGGCCCTGACCCAGGGGGCCGGTGGTGATCTCGATGCCCCTGGTGTGGTGGTACTCGGGGTGACCCGGCGTGAGCGAGCCCCAGGTGCGCAGTGCCTCGAGGTCGTTCAGCTCCAGACCGAACCCGCCGAGGTACAGCTGGATGTACTGGGTGAGCGACGAGTGGCCCACCGACAGGATGAAGCGGTCGCGGCCGAGCCAGTCCACGTCGGCCGGGTCGTGGCGCATCACACGCTGGTAGAGCAGGTACGCCACCGGGGCGAGGCTCATCGCCGTCCCGGGGTGGCCGTTGCCGACCTTCTGGACGGCATCCGCCGCCAGTACTCGGGCGGTGTCCACCGCTCGACGGTCGATCTCGTCCCACTGAAGCTCTGCCACGGTCATACTCCTTCTGACACATTCGGAGGCGCCCGTATTCCTGCGCGCTCCGCGTCGTCACGGAGAAGTGGTTGCACAGCGCAAGGGGCACGCGAGTGGTTTCAGCATACCCGCGCGATTTCACCCGCCCCAGGTGCATTTCACCGCGCTGCACCGACCGCTCCGGGCGTCTCTCCGGCACTCGGCACGCACTAGACTGGAAGGAGTGCCCGCATGCGCGCAGAAGGAGGGGATCGCGATCTCGTCGACATCGCAGACCGCTGAGACCACGTACTCGGTCGGTCAGAAGATCCGCGGTTACTTCGTTCTCACGAAGCCCCGTGTCATGGAGCTGCTGCTCGTCTCCACCGTTCCCGTGATGATCCTCGCCCTCGGCGGTCTTCCCGACCTTCGCGAGCTCTGGCTGATCATCGCCACGGTCATCGGCGGCGCCATGAGCGCCGGTTCCGCGGCATCGTTCAACATGTACCTCGACCGCGACATCGACGTGCACATGAAGCGCACCGAGAACCGGCCCCTGGTCACCGGCGAGGTGTCGCCGCGCGGAGCCCTGGTGTTCTCGTGGGCCCTCGCAGTGGCCTCCACGGTCTGGCTGCTCGCGTTCACCAACTGGCTGGCGGCGTCGCTGTCGGTCTTCGCGATCTTCTTCTACGTCGTGGTCTACACGATGATCCTCAAGCGCCGCACCGAGCAGAACATCATCTGGGGCGGCATCGCAGGGTGCTTCCCCGTGCTGATCGGCTGGACCGCCGTGACGGGTTCGCTGGACTGGCCGCCGTTCGTGCTGTTCGTGCTGATCTTCCTCTGGACGCCGCCGCACTACTGGCCGCTGTCGATGAAATACAAGGACGACTACGACGACGTCGACGTGCCCATGCTCGGTGTGACGCGTCCGGCCCACCAGGTCGGGCTGCAGGTCATCCTCTACGCGTGGGCGACGGTCGCGTGCTCGCTGCTGCTCGTCCCCGTCGCGCAGATGGGCATCGTGTACACGGCATCCGCCCTCGTCTTCGGCGGCTGGTTCATCTACGAGTCGCACCGCCTGTACAACCGTGCGCTGCGCGGCACCGAGCCGCGCCCGATGCGCGTGTTCCACGCGTCCATCACCTACCTGACGCTGATCTTCCTGGCCGTCGCGATCGACCCGCTGCTGCCGTTCTGATCGCCGCGCACACGAAGAGGCCCGGCTCGTCCATGGACGAGCCGGGCTCTTCGCGTCGGCGGGGGAGCTCAGTCCTCCGCGTACGGGTTCGCGGCCCCGACGGGCTTCTTGAGCTTCGTCACCACGACCGTGTAGGCGGCCGCGGACAGCGAGGCCAGCAGCATGTGCACGCCGACGAGCACGGGCGGCAGCCCGGTGCGCGCCTGCAGCACGCCGACGGCCACCTGCACCACGATCGCGATGATGAGCACCAGGAGCCAGCGCCGCGGCGGCAGCGCGAGGAGCCACGCCGAGATCGCGAGCGCGAGCACCAGCGCGGCGAGCACATAGCCCGGCCAGGAGTGCACGTGCGCGAGGATGCTGGCGTCGAAGCCCTCCCGCTTGATGTTGACGTCGCCCGAGTGGGGGCCGGATCCCGTGGTGAGCACGCCGAAGAGGATCGTCAGCACGAGTGCGAGGCCGGTGACGTGGGTGAGCGCGGCGAACCAGACCGGCACGGCCCTCTCCCGCGGGCCGGGAACGGCGTCCAGGCGCACCAGGAACAGCGCGGTCACGCACACGAGCAGGAGCGAGGAGGCGTAGTGGAAGCCGACGATGAACGGGTTCAGCTCGCTGATCACGGCGAAGCCGCCCACCACGGCCTGCGCCATCACGCCGACGAGCACCAGCCACGCGAGCACCGCCAGGTCCCTGCGGACGGTGGTGCGGCGCAGCGAGTCCACCATGCCGACCAGCACGGCCAGCAGCAGGGCGGCCGACATCAGCGCGGCCGAGGCCACGACGCTCAGTGCGGAAGCCGCGATGTAGACGAGGACGGCCAGCACGATGCCGCCGACCGCGAACCACACCGCGCGGATGACGAGGCGCTTGCCGCTCACGGCGTGCAGCGTGAGCATGAGCACGCCGAGGGCGAGCAGGCCGACCAGGCCCGTCATGGTGCGGTTGCCGAACTCGATCGCGCCGTGGATGCCCTGCACCTCGAGGATCGGCACCAGCGACTCGGGGGTGCAGAGCGGCCAGTCCGAGCATCCGAGCCCCGAACCGGTCAGGCGGACCGCGCCGCCGGTGCCGATGATCAGCACCTCGGCGAGGAAGGAGAGCCACGCCATGACGCGGAGCGGACGTGCGAGGACGACGTCGCGGGGCCCGGCGGGCGTGGGGGATTCGGTCGTGGCGGAGCTGACGGGCATGTGGCCTCCGGCTCCGCATCGTGGACGGTCGCGGCCCGTCCGCGAGGCGGAACCTGTAGAATCGGGATGGTTGTGATGGGCGCGCAGAGCGCGGCGTCCATCACTGACAGTCTAGGCGCGAGATGAGCGCCGGAATGATGGGGCCCACCAGCGGCATCCGACCCCCGCAGACTCGACGGGGGTCAGGTGTGTCGGGGCGGATGACACCGTTGCGGCCCGTTTGAGGAGAGTGTGTGATGTCGGATGTGCTGATCGACCGCCCGGAGCTGGATGGTCTGGGGGTGTACGAATTCGGCTGGCACGATCCCGACGCCGCCGGAGCGAGCGCGAGACGCGGTCTCAGCGAAGCCGTCGTGCGTGACATCTCCGCGCTGAAGTCCGAACCGGAGTGGATGCTGAAGACCCGTCTCAAGGGGCTCGCGCTCTTCGGCCGCAAGCCGATGCCGACCTGGGGTGCCGACCTCAGCGAGATCGACTTCGACCACATCAAGTACTTCGTCCGCTCCACCGAGAAGCAGGCGCAGTCCTGGGAGGACCTCCCGGAGGACATCCGCGAGACCTACGAGCGCCTGGGCATCCCCGAGGCCGAGCGCCAGCGCCTGGTCGCCGGTGTCGCCGCGCAGTACGAGTCCGAGGTCGTCTACCACCAGATCCGCGAGGACCTGGAGGCGCAGGGCGTCATCTTCATGGACACCGACACCGCGCTGCGCGAGCACCCCGAGTTCTTCGAGGAGTACTTCGGCACCGTGATCCCCGCCGGCGACAACAAGTTCGCGGCGCTGAACACGGCCGTGTGGTCGGGCGGCTCGTTCGTGTACGTCCCCAAGGGCGTGCACGTGGAGATCCCGCTGCAGGCGTACTTCCGCATCAACACCGAGAACATGGGTCAGTTCGAGCGGACCCTGATCATCGCCGACGAGGACAGCTACGTCCACTACATCGAGGGCTGCACGGCCCCGATCTACAAGTCGGACTCGCTGCACTCGGCCGTCGTCGAGATCATCGTGAAGAAGAACGCCCGCGTGCGCTACACGACGATCCAGAACTGGTCGAACAACGTCTACAACCTCGTGACCAAGCGCGCGGTCGCGCACGAGGGAGCGACGATGGAGTGGGTCGACGGCAACATCGGCTCCAAGGTCACCATGAAGTACCCGTCGATCTACCTGGTCGGCGAGCACGCCAAGGGCGAGACCCTCTCCGTGGCCTTCGCGGGTCCCGGGCAGCACCAGGACGCCGGCGCCAAGATGGTGCACCAGGCGCCGTACACCCAGTCGTCGATCGTCTCGAAGTCGATCGCGCGCGGCGGCGGTCGCTCCGGCTACCGCGGTGAGGTGCGGGTCGATCCCGCCGCCCATCACTCCTCGAACTCCGTGGTCTGCGACGCCCTGCTGGTGGACACGCAGTCCCGTTCCGACACGTACCCGTCGATCGACATCCGTGTCGACGACGTGCAGCTCGGCCACGAGGCCACCGTCTCCAAGGTCAGCGCGGAGCAGCTCTTCTACCTGCAGTCGCGCGGCATCTCCGAGACCGAGGCCATGGCCATGATCGTGCGCGGCTTCATCGAGCCCATCGCGCGCGAGCTGCCCATGGAGTACGCGATGGAACTGAACAAGCTCATCGAGATGGGCATGGAAGGCAGTGTCGGCTGAGATGACGGCCCCCACTCAGGCGCCCGCAGAGGCGCCGCACACGAACGCGCACATCGACCCCGCCGCGAGGATCGCGAACACCGGTTTCGTGCCGGTCCAGACGCGCTCCGAGCGCCCGCACTCCTTCGAGCCCGCCGACTTCGGCGCGCCCACCGGCCGCGAGGTCAACTGGAAGCACACCCCGATCGCACAGCTCACGTCGCTGTTCGAGCCCGCTGAGGCGAACGACGGCGTCACCTACTCGGTCAGCCACGAGCAGTACCTGCGACCCGCGCTGGCGCGCGGCACCGCGCCCCGTGGCGAGTTCTTCCGTCCGGAGGACGTCGTCTCGGCCGTGGCCTGGCAGGGGGCGACGGATGCCATGCATCTGAGCATCCCCGGCGAGGAGGTCGTCGCCGAGCCGATCGTCATCCAGATCGACGGCCAGGGCGGCCGTGCGGACGCGCACCTCGTGATCGAGGCGCTCCCGCACAGCTCGGCGACGGTCGTGCTGCGGCACGCCGGCACCGCGCAGTACGCGCAGAACGTCGAGATCATCGTCCGCGACGGCGCCAAGCTCACGCTGGTGTCCGTCCAGCAGTGGCAGGACGACGCCATCCACGCCGCCGCGCACCAGGCCCGCGTGGACCGCGACGCCGAGCTCACCCACTTCATCGTCAGCTTCGGCGGCGGCGTGGTGCGCGTGAACCCGAACGTCGAGCTCGCAGGCAGCGGCGCGGAGGGTCGCCTGTACGGCCTCTCCTTCGCGGATGCCGGTCAGCACCTGGAGAGCCAGGTCTACCTGCACCACAAGGGCCCTCACACCACCGGCGACGTGCTCTACAAGGGCGCGCTGCGGGGTGCGAGCGCGCACAGCGTGTGGATCGGCGACGTGCTGATCGGACCGGATGCCACCGGCACCGACTCCTACGAGGCGAACCGCAATCTGGTGCTCACCGAGGGCGCACGCGCCGACTCGATCCCGAACCTCGAGATCGAGACCGGCGACATCGTGGGAGCCGGCCACGCGAGCGCGACCGGTCGCTTCGACGACGAGCAGCTGTTCTATCTGCAGGCACGAGGCATCACCGAGGCCGAGGCCCGTCGCCTGGTGGTGCTCGGATTCCTCACCGAGGTCGTGCAGCGCATCCAGATCCCCGAGCTGCAGGCAGAGCTGCTCGCCGCGATCGACGCCGAGCTCATCGGAGTCGAGGCGTGACCGCGCTGCGCGCCTGCGGCGTCAGCGAGCTGGAGCTGGACACGCCGCTGCGCGTCGAGCTCGACGGTGTGGCGATGGCGATCGTGAAGGACGCCGCAGGCGACATCCACGCGATCGGCGACCGCTGCACGCACGGCGACATCTCCCTCGCCGAGGGCTTCGTCGAGGGGGACACCCTGGAGTGCTGGGCCCACGGCTCGCGCTTCTCGCTGCTCTCCGGCAAGCCCCTCAACCTCCCCGCTTACGAGCCCGTCCCTGTCTACGTCGTCGAGATCGACGGCGACGACGTGCTCATCGACCCCACTGTCATTAAGGAAGTCTGAATGTCTGTTCTCGAGATCCGCGATCTTCATGTGACGGTCGAGACCGATCAGGGCACGACGCCGATCCTCAACGGCATCGACCTGACGATCAAGACCGGCGAGACGCACGCCATCATGGGCCCCAACGGCTCCGGCAAGTCGACCCTCGCTTACACGATCGCCGGGCACCCGAAGTACACCGTCACGCAGGGCACGATCACGTTCGACGGCGAGGACGTGCTGTCCATGAGCGTCGACGAGCGCGCACGTGCCGGCGTGTTCCTCGCCATGCAGTACCCGGTGGAGATCCCCGGTGTCACGGTGACGAACTTCCTGCGCACCGCGAAGACCGCGCTGGACGGCGAGGCCCCCTCGATCCGCCAGTGGACCAAGGACGTCAAGGCGTCGATGACCAACCTGCGCATGGACCCGAAGTTCGCGCAGCGCAACGTCAACGAGGGCTTCTCGGGCGGCGAGAAGAAGCGCCACGAGATCCTGCAGCTCGAGGTGCTCAAGCCGAAGCTCGCCGTGCTCGACGAGACCGACTCCGGCCTCGACGTCGACGCGCTGAAGATCGTCTCCGAGGGTGTCAACCGCGCCAAGGAGGCCACCAACCTCGGCGTGCTGCTGATCACGCACTACACCCGCATCCTGCGCTACATCCGTCCGCAGTTCGTGCACGTGGTCGTCAAGGGGAAGATCGTCGAGGAGGGTGGCCCCGAGCTGGCCGACCGCCTCGAGGAGGAGGGCTACGACCGCTTCCTCGACCCCAGTGCGCCCATCGAAGCGTAGGCTGAGAGCATGACCGCAACGCTGACCGACGAGAAGTACGACGAGGTCACCGAGGCTCTGAAGGACGTCATGGATCCCGAGCTCGGGATCAACGTCGTCGACCTGGGACTGATCTACGATCTCGCCTGGGACGACGAGAACGACGCCCTGGTCATCCACATGACGCTCACCAGCGCCGGATGCCCGCTCACCGACGTGCTCGAGGAGCAGACGGCGCAGGCGCTGGACTCCGTGGTCGACCGCTTCCGCATCAACTGGGTGTGGATGCCGCCGTGGGGCCCGGAGCGGATCACCGACGACGGGCGCGACATGATGCGCGCCCTCGGCTTCGCGATCTGACATCGGCACCGAAGGGGCACGGCCGCAGGGCTGTGCCCCTTCGGCATCCCGTTCGACTGGAGGAGATCATGACCGTCACCCCGATCCGCGCGCTCACGCTGGACGAGCTGCGGGAGCGCTCCAGCGAGAAGTGGCGGGAGTACCCGGAGGACGTGCTTCCGCTGTTCGTGGCGGAGACCGACTTCCCGCTCGCGCCCGCGATCACTGCCGCGCTGGAGCGTGCCGTGCGCATCGGCGACACCGGGTACGTCGCCTCGCACACGCCGCTCGCCGCCGCCTATGCGGCGTTCGCGCAGCGTCGCTTCGGGTGGACGGTCGACACCGCCCGCATCCGGTCGACGGCGGATGTCAGCATGGGCATCGTCGAGATCCTCCGCCGGGTCATCCACCCCGGGGAGCGGGTGATCGTCAACCCGCCGATCTACCCGCCGTTCTTCGACCTGGTGGACGAGGCCGGCGGTGTCGCCGAGCGTGTTCCGCTGCGCGACACCGGGGAGGGCTGGGAGCTCGACCTGGAGGCGATCGAGAAGGCACTCGCCGACGGCAGCAGGGCGGTGCTGCTCTGCAATCCGCACAATCCCACCGGGTCCGTGCACTCCGCGGAGAGCCTGGACGCACTGGCACGCCTCGCCGAGCGGTACGGCGCCGCCGTGGTCTCCGACGAGATCCACGCCCCGCTGACCCAGCCGGGCGTCGTCTTCACTCCGTTCCTGGCCAGCGGCGACGCCGCTCGGCGCATCGGGTACGCCGTCACCAGCGCCAGCAAGGCGTTCAACCTCGCAGGGCTGAAGTGCGCCCTGATGATCGCGGCATCCGACGACACCACGGCCGTGCTGCGCTCCCTGCCGATCGAGGTGGAGTGGCGCACCGGTCAGTTCGGGATGCTGGCGGCCGTCGCCGCGTTCTCCGAGGAGAGCGACGAGTGGCTGGACGGCCTCCTCACCACCCTGGACGAGAACCGCAGGCTGCTGGCGGACCTGCTCGAACGGCATCTGCCGGGAGCGCGCTACCGGATGCCCGATGCCGGTTACCTGGCGTGGGTGGACCTCACCGGCCTCGGCTGGGGTGCGAACCCGGCCAAGCAGATCCTGCGGCAGGCGAAGGTCGCCCTGCACTTCGGCCCGGCGTTCGGCGCGCCGGGAGCCGGGCACGTGCGCGTGAACTTCGGCACGAGCCCTGAGATCCTCACCGAGGCGATCGAGCGGATCGCCCGGGCCCGCACGGCGATCGACGAGGCCGTCTCCGCGGTACGCGCGTGAGCGCCGCCGCAGAGCCGACGATCTGGGATCGCAGCCGGCTCGGCATCACGGTCGGCACGGTCGTGCTGATCTTCCTCGCTGCGATCGAGTCGCTGGCGGTCACCACCGTCATGCCCATCGTCGCGCGCGACCTGGACGGCGAGGCACTGTTCGCGGTCGCGTTCTCCGCGACCATCTCGACAGGCGTGATCGGCATGGTCGCCGTGGGGGCGTGGAGCGACAGGTCGGGCCCGCGTGCACCGCTCTATACGGCCGTGGCGCTGTTCGCGGCGGGCCTTCTCGTGTCGGGCTTCTCGTCGGACATGCATACCTTCATCCTCGGGCGGCTCATCCAGGGCCTCGGGGCCGGTGGCCAGACCGTCGCCCTCTACGTCGTGGTCGCGCGCGTCTACCCGCCGCAGCTGCACGGCCGCATCTTCGCGGCGTATGCGGCGGCCTGGGTCGTGCCCTCGCTGATCGGGCCGTTCCTGGCGGGTGCCGTGACCGAGTACCTGCACTGGCGGTGGACGTTCCTCGGCGTCGCGGTGCTCACCGCCGCTGCGTTCGCCCTGGTCGTGTCGCGACTGCGGGGCGTGTCACTGGACGCGGATGCCGGGTCGGACGCGGACGGCCCCGCCGACGCGGCCGAGCGTCCGCGGGGCGGGATCGCGCTGCGGATGCTGCTCGCCGTGCTCGTCGCAGCGGGTGCGGTCACGGTCGGTCTCGCGGCCGACGCGCCCGCGGCGGCGGGCGGCCCGATCGCACTGGCCGCGGTGCTCGTCATCGGATTCTCGCTGCTGCCGCTGCTGCCGAAGGGCACGCTGCGGGCGGTCTCGGGCCTGCCCAGCACCGTCCTCATGCGCGGGATCGTCGCCGGTGCGTTCTTCGCCGCGGAGGCGTATGTGCCGAAGCTGCTGATCGACCGTTTCGGGTTCTCACCCACCGTGGCCGGACTCGCCCTCACCCTGGCCGCGATCGGCTGGTCGGGAGCGTCGGCCGTGCAGGGCCGGTACGGCGACAGGCTGGGCAGCGCGCGGATCACCTGGATCGCGGTGCTGCTGATGCTGACCGGGGTCGCGGGGCTCCTCTTCGTGAGCGCGATCGGGGCGGATCCGTGGATCGTGATCGTGGCGTGGGGTCTTGCCGGAGCGGGTATGGGACTGCTCTATCCGCGGCTGACCGTCCTCACCCTGGCGTACTCCACCACGGCGAACGAGGGGTTCAACTCCGCTGCGCTGTCGATCTTCGAGGCATCCGGCTCCGCTGTCACGATCGCGCTGGCGGGCCTCGGCTTCGCGCTCCTGCCGGTGCTCGGCACGGGGTACCTCACGGTCTACCTGCTGGCAGCCGTGCTTCTGCTCTTCTCGCTGGTGCCGGGCCTGCGGATGGGCGACGGCGCGGGCAGGACGGTCAGCGCGGAGAGCGCGCCGCGCTGAGCGAGCCGAAGGCGCGGATGCCGGCGTCGAAGACCTCATCGGCGTGGGCGGTCGGGTCGGCGGCATCGGGGGCGACGGCCCCGATGCTCTGCGCGTGCATGCGCTGCTGCAGCAGAGTGGTGTGCCCGAGCACGAACTCGAAGACGGCGTCCGCGGCGGTCTGATCCGCATCGCCGAGCGAGGCGCCGAGAGCGTCCTGTGCGCGTCGGGTGCCCAGCCGGAGCGCGTAGGTGCTCATCACGACCTCGGCGCCGTCACGGTAGGCGAGCAGTGCATCGCGGATGCTCCCCGCGGTGTCGGCGAGTGAGGTCGCAGCGTCGGGTGCGGGGATCGTATCGAGGATGCGCTCGGCGACGGCTGCGAGCAGTTCCTGCTTGCTCGCGAAGTGCCAGTACAGCGCACTGGGCTGAACATCGAGCTCGGTCGCCAGACGACGCATGGACAGGTCGGGCAGCCCCACGCGGTCGAGCAGGCGAAGGGCGCAGTCGACCACACTGTGACGGTCGTGTCGTACGGGAGGCATGGCTCCCAGTATAGTGAACACCGTTCAGGTGGACAGTGTTCAGGACGGCCCGACCCGAGCCGTCCGAAAGGAGCCCCGATGACCGATTCCCCTCGCCCTCTGGGCGCAGACCTCGCCCGTGTCGCCGTCTTCGCGGCGCTGATCGTCGTGCTCGGCACCGTGACGGTGCCCGTACCCGGCGGCGTCCCGATCACCGGACAGACCCTGGGCGTCATGCTCGCCGGCCTCGTGCTGGGCGCCAGGCGCGCACCCCTGGCCGTACTCGTCGTGCTCGCCCTCGCTGCCGCGGGCCTGCCCGTGCTCGCCGGCGGACGCGGGGGACTGGGCGTGTTCCTGGGTCCCACAGCGGGATACATGCTCGGCTGGATCGCGGGGAGCGTCGTGATCGGGCTCATCGCCCATCACGGCCGGTTCACCTGGTGGCGCGCCGGGATCGGCACCGTGCTGGGCGGCATCCTCGTGATCTACCTTTTCGGCATCCCCGTGCAGTCCCTCGTGACCGGCGTGCCGTTCGGGCCCACAGTCCTCTCCAGCCTCGTGTTCCTGCCCGGCGACCTGCTCAAGGCTGTCCTCGCCGTGCTCCTGGCCGTCGCACTGCGCCGGGCGTATCCGCGCGCGTTCCCGACCCGGGCGCGCACCGTCGCGCATGCCGGCTGAGGCGGTCGCGACCGGCACCGCGATCAGCTGCGAGGGCGTCGGCCTCACCGTCGGAGACGCCGTGCTGCTGCACGACGTCGACCTGCGGCTGACCGCGGGCCGCACGGCCGTCATCGGCGCGAACGGCTCCGGCAAGTCGACCTTCGCACGGATGCTGAACGGTCTGCGGCTGCCCAGCGCCGGGAGCCTGCGGGTGCACGGCCTGGATCCTGTGCGCGACGCGAAGGCGCTGCGACGTCACGTCGGCTTCGTCTTCACGAATCCGGAGGCGCAGCTCCTGATGCCGACGCCCGCGGAGGACCTCGCGCTCTCGCTTCCCGACGTGCCGCGATCCGATCGAGCGGCGCGGGTCGCGCGGATCCTCGCGGAGCACGACCTCGCCGATCGCGCGGATGTGCCGGTCTCGGGGCTCTCGGGAGGGCAGCGCCAGCTGCTGGCCATCGCGTCCGTCCTCGCGACCGATCCGGGGCTCGTCGTCGCCGATGAGCCCACGACGCTGCTGGACCTGCGCAACGCCCGCAGGATCGGCGACCTGCTGCTGGGACTCGACGTGCCCCTCGTGCTGGTCACGCACGATCTCGAGCTGGCAGCGCGATGCGACGAGGCGGTTCTCTTCGAGGACGGCACCGTGCGGGCGGTCGGGGAGCCCGCGGCGGTGATCGACGAGTACCGGCGGAGCTGCGCGTGATCTCGCTCTACCGACCGGGAACGGGCATCCTGCATCGGATGCCGGCCGGTGCGAAGCTCGCCGTGCTGGCGGCTTCGGCATTGGTGCCGTCCCTGCTGCGGCCCGGGATCATCGGCACGCTCGCTGTGCTGGTCCTCGTCTCATCGCTGTACGCGCTCGGCGGGTTGACGCTGCGCGCGCTGGGGGAGGCCTGGTGGCGGGTGCGCTGGCTGATCGCCGTGCTGGGTGGGGCGCTGTGGCTGTTCACCTCGGCCGCGGATGCCGTGCAGAACACGGGCCGGGTCGTCGCGCTCCTGCTGCTGGCGGAGCTGGTGACCCGCACGACGCGGATGGGCGACCTGCTCGAGGTCTTCCGTGCGCTCGTGCGGCCGCTGCGCAGATTCGGCGTGGATCCGGAGGCGGTGGCGCTGACCCTGTCCCTGACGATCGCGATGATCCCGGTGATCGCCGGCTTCGCCACCCAGGTGCGCGACGCACAGCGGGCCAGAGGCGTGCGGCTCGGCCCGCGTGCCGTGCTGCCCCTGCTCGTGCTCACCATGAAGCACGCCGACGACGTCGGAGACGCCATGGCGGCGCGGGGGATCGCCGCATGATCCGCATCGGCGACCACATCGTGCTCGGCGCCCTGGTCGACGATCGGACGAGGTGCGCGCACTACCACGGTGCGCTCGATGTGGTTGCCCTGCGATTCCACTGCTGCGGCGCCTGGTATCCCTGCGTGCACTGCCATGACGACGTGGCCGGGCACGACCGCACGACGTGGCCGGCATCCGACGGCGAGAGGGAGGCGGCGCTGTGCGGGGCGTGCGGCACGAGCATGACCATCCGCACCTACCGCGACGCCGACGCCTGTCCGGCGTGCGGGGCGGGGTTCAACCCGGGGTGCGCGCTGCACCACCATCTGTACTTCGACTGAGCGGCCGGGACCCGGCATCCCGCTGGCGCTCACGCGGCCACCAGCGCCGCGGCCGTGTGCTCCTGCGTCGCCCCGGCGATCCGTGGCGGCGCCGGCCGCACCATCCGCAGGGCCAGCAGCCATCCGGCCACAGCGAGAACGGCGGTCAGCGTCGTGGTTCCGTGCACGAGCAGCAGGAGCACGGCTGCCAGCGCGATGACGACGGCTGAGCCGACGACGGCGGAAGCCGGACTCGCGAGGGGGATCCGCTTCCCTTCGATGCGCGCGAGCGGGAGGCTGAGCGCGGCGGTCGCGGCGAAGACGATGACCAGCCACAGCGGGCGGCCCGCCCACCATTCCGGACTCGCCGGCGCCGGCAGCGACGAGCCGGTGGTCAGGGCCCAGAGCGCGAGGGCCCCCGCCATCGCGAGCAGCACGGGCATGTGCCACAGGTACACGGTCATCGTGCGGCGCGAGACGAATGCGGTGAATGCGGCGGGGCGCGGCCTGCGGGCGAAGGCCGCGATGCGGGTGCGCAGCAGCGAGAACGCGACGGTGTGCGCGATGCCGACGAGCAGCAGCGCCGTGGTCGGCGGGTTGATGTTGGCGATGAGGTCGGGGGAGTGGATGCCCAGCACGAACGACCCCACGAGGGCCAGGACCGCCGTCACGAGGACGACGGACCGCGCGCGGCGCCCCAGAGCGTCGATCCGGCCATCGGCGAGGAAGAAGCCGACCTGCTGCAGCACCAGCCAGACGAACACGAGGTTGGCGAAGCCCACCCCGTCCGCGCCGGTGGCGGCACGGATGACATCGACCAGCACGGCGGCGCCGGCGAGCAGGGACACCGTCACCAGCGGGCGGCGCTCGTGCAGGCGCAGCATCACTGGCAGCAGTGCCTGGCAGAGCAGGAAGACGCCCAGGAACCACAGCGGCTGGCCGAACCGGTAGCCGGCCGTCGCGACCAGTTCGGCGGGCACACCGCACCGTGCGAGCACGGCGAGGAGGATCCCGACGACGGCCACCGTGACCAGCGCGGGGCGCAGCAGGCGGTGCAGGCGCTCGGCGGTGAAGCGGATGCCGTCGCCTCCGCGCTCCCGACTGCGTCGCAGCGCGATGGATCCGGAGAAGCCGCCGATCACGAAGAACAGCGGCATCACCTGCAGCAGCCAGCTGACCGGCGTCAGCCACCAGCCGCTGTCGCCGGCGTTCTCGAACACCGGCGACTGTGCGGTGACGGTCACGCCGACCATCAGAGAATGCAGCAGGATCACGGCGACCACGCACCCTGCGCGGACGAGATCGACGGCGGGGTCGCGGGTGGGCTCGGGGATGCGGATGCTGTGTGGCGAGGTCATGCCACGGACACTATGGACGCGATGCCCGCGGCCTCATCACCCCACGGGGTCGAAGCGTCTCATACCGTGGTGCCGTCCTCGGCCGTGATCAGGAGGCGGGCTCGACCAGTCCGGCGTCGTAGGCGAGGATCACCGCGTGCACCCGGTCGCGCAGCCCCAGCTTGGCGAACACCTTGCCGACATGGGTCTTGACGGTCTGCTCCGCGATGAACAGCTCCGCCCCGATCTCGTGGTTGGAACGCCCCCGCCCGATCAGGGTGAGCACCTCGAGCTCGCGCTCGGTGAGATCGTTCAGTGCCGTCCGGGACTGCGGTGCGCGGGGCCGGCGGGTCGAGAAGTGCTCGATCATCCTGCGCGTGACCCGTGGCGAGAGCAGCGCATCGCCGTCGGCGATCACGCGTACGGCGTGCACGAGCTCGTCCGGCAGTGCGTCCTTGAGCAGGAACCCGCTCGCGCCCGCCTCGAGGGCGTCGTACACGTAGTCGTCGATGTCGAAGGTGGTCAGCATCAGGATGCGCGGCACCTTGGCCGCCGGGTACGAGGGACCGAGGATGCGCCTGGTCGCCTCGATGCCGTCGAGTCCCGGCATCCGGACATCCATCAGGATCACGTCCGGATCCAGCCGGGCCGACAGGGCGACGGCCTCCAGGCCGTCGGCGGCCTGGCCGGTGACGTGGATGCCGTCGTGGGCGTCCAGGAGCGCGGCGAAGCCGGCGCGCACCATGGCCTGGTCGTCGGCGATGAGGACCTCGATCGTCACGGTGTTCCTTCCGGGGCGTCAGCGGGGTGGCGGGGGATGCGGGCGCTGACGAGCCAGCCGTTGCCGTCGACGCCGGCGCGCAGCTCTCCGCCGAGCAGGGCTGCGCGCTCGGTCATCCCGCGCAGCCCGTGCCCGCCGGAGGTCGACGCGGGCGGGGCGGCCGGCGCGTTGCGCACCAGAACGGAGACGTCCTCGGCCCCGGTCGAGACGGAGACGACGATCGCGGAGTCCGGGGCGTGGCGGAGGGCATTGCTGAGCGACTCCTGCACGATGCGGTAGACCGCGATCTGCGCGGCCACGGCGATGTCGCCGTCGACATCCTGGGTCAGCTCCACGGCGGCTCCCGCTCGTCTGGTCGTCTCCACGAGGGCCGGAACGTCATCGAGACCGCGTTGAGGGGCGAGCTCGGCGGTGTGATCCTCGGTGCGCAGCACTCCGAGGATGCGGCGCATCTCGCCGAGCGCGCCTCGGGCCGACGCGGCGATGGACTCGAACTCCGCAACCGCTTCGTCCGGCAGATCGGGCGCGCGGTAACGCGCGGTCGACGCCTGCACCTGGATGAGCGACATGCTGTGCGCCACGACGTCGTGGAGCTCTCGCGCGATACGGGTCCGCTCCTCGGCGAGCTCGCGGCGGGACTGCTCCTGGGCGACGTGCTCGCGCTCCCTGGACAGCTCCGCGCCGAGGCGCAGCCGCCCGGCGAGGAGCACGCCGACGAGCAGCGCCCCCGCCGCGATCGACGCGGTCACGATCAGGTCCGCGCCGGTGGCGTCGGCCGAGGTGACCGAGGGCATCAGCAGCGGCGCGGTGAGGGAGGCCATCATCCCCAGCAGCAGAGCGATCAGGGAGAGGCGCCAGCCGTGCAGCACCGAGAGGATCACCACGAGCAGGGCGAAGGCGATGAGGGCGGGAACCGACCACGGCCACGGCGCGAACGACGCGCGCGCAGGGGAGGCCGTGAGGGGCAGCACGAACGCGGTGACGAGGAACAGCGCCAGAGCGGAGCGCGGACGGTGCACGGCGAGGGCGGGCGCCGCGCACACGCCGGCGCCGAGAAGGAACGCGGCGGGAACAGCGACCCCGTACAGCGCGATCTGGATGGGGACGAGCGTCGCGTAGAGCGCGACCACGAGCGCCCACAGCGCGACGATGCGCCGGGAGGGGCGTTCACGGGCGGCGCTCATGTCCGTCATCCTCCCATCACCGGCGCGCACCGTTCTGCAGCGGCATCCGCGTTCTGCGTGATCTGCGGTTCGTCCGCCTGCCTGCGGCGCCGGACCGCGACCCGATCGACGACGATGCCGATCGCGAGGGCGGCGATCACACCGATCACCGCGCTGAGCAGCGGCTGCCCCTTCAGCCACTGCCCGGCCAGCAGTCCGATCGCCACGCTGTAGGCCGCCCAGAGCGCGCCGCCGACGGCCGACAGCAGGAGGAAGCGCCGCCAGGGGTACCCCAGTGCGCCGGCAGTCATGTTCACCGCCACGCGACCGACCGGGATGTAGCGCGCGCCGAGGATGAGGCCCGCACCGCCCCGGGTCAGCGTGCGCCGCGCGAGCTCGAATGACGACGCGACGCGCGGCCGTCGCATCCAGCGGAAGCGGTCGGTGCCCACCGCGCGGCCGATGCCGTAGGCGATGTTGTCCCCGACCATCGCGCCCAGCGCCCCCGCCGCGCACAGCAGCAGGACGCTCGTGCTCCCCGTCGTGCCGGCCACGGCTGCGGCGGCGACGAGCACCGTCTCGCTCGGCACCGGCGGGAAGAAGCCGTCGATGGCCGCCACCGCGAAGAGGATCAGGGCGATCCACGGCGACGCGACAGCCTGCAGGATGAGGTCGTTGATCATGTCCACCTGACGACGCTACGAAGGCGCCCCGGCCGGGCGCATCCCTCTGGAGTATCGTCCGCGTCATACCTCGGAGGGGGATCGTCCCGGGCCGCGAACTATACTGGGAGGCTGGCCCATCGGCCGACACCCCCTTTCTACGAACGGATACCCGCTGTGCTCGCCGTGCATGACCTCGAGATCCGCGTGGGCGCACGCGTGCTCATGTCGGATGTGTCCTTCCGCGTCTCCGACGGCGACAAGATCGGCCTCGTGGGCCGCAACGGCGCCGGGAAGACCACACTGACCAAGGTGCTCGCAGGAGACGTGCTGCCCTCGGAGGGCAAGGTCACCACCTCCGGCGAGCTCGGTTACCTGCCGCAGGACCCGCGCTCGGGCGACCCCGAGATGCTGGCGCGCACGCGCATCCTGGACGCACGCGGTCTGGGCACGCTGCAGCTGGGCATCTCGCAGGCCTCGCACGACATGGCATCCGAGGATCCGAAGATCGCCGAGCGCGCCATGCGCAAGTTCGCGAACCTCACGGAGCGCTTCGAGGCCCTCGGCGGCTACGCGGCCGAGGCGGAGGCGGCGTCCATCGCCAACAACCTCTCCCTGCCCGACCGCATCCTCGACCAGCCGCTGAAGACCCTCTCCGGAGGACAGCGGCGCCGCATCGAGCTCGCGCGCATCCTGTTCTCCGATGCCGGCACCATGATCCTCGACGAGCCGACCAACCACCTCGACGCGGACAGCGTCGTGTGGCTGCGCGAGTTCCTGAAGGGCTACAAGGGCGGCCTGATCGTGATCAGCCACGACGTCGAGCTCGTCGGCGAGACCGTCAACCGGGTGTTCTACCTGGACGCGAACCGTCAGGTGATCGACATCTACAACATGGGCTGGAAGCACTACCAGCGCCAGCGCGTGGCCGACGAGGAGCGTCGCAAGAAGGAGCGCGCCAACGCCGAGAAGAAGGCGACCCAGCTGCAGCTTCAGGCGGCGCGGTTCGGCGCCAAGGCGTCCAAGGCCGCCGCCGCGCACCAGATGGTCGCGCGCGCCGAGAAGCTGCTGGCAGGACTGGACGACGTGCGCCAGGTCGACCGGGTGGCCAAGCTGCGCTTCCCGAAGCCGGCGCCCTGCGGCAAGACGCCGCTGATGGCATCCGGACTGTCGAAGTCGTACGGCTCGCTGGAGATCTTCACGGATGTCGACCTCGCGATCGACCGTGGCTCCAAGGTGGTCGTGCTGGGGCTGAACGGTGCGGGCAAGACGACGCTGCTGCGCATCCTCGCCGGGGTGGATCAGCCGGACACCGGTCAGCTCGAGCCCGGGCACGGACTCAAGATCGGCTACTACGCGCAGGAGCACGAGAACCTCGATGTGAAGCGCTCGGTGCTGGAGAACATGATGTCGGCGGCGCCCGACATCAACGAGACCGAGGCCCGCAAGGTGCTGGGCTCATTCCTGTTCACCGGCGACGACGTGCTCAAGCCTGCGGGGGTGCTCTCGGGCGGTGAGAAGACCCGGCTCTCGCTGGCGACCCTGGTCGTCTCCTCGGCGAACATGCTGCTGCTCGACGAGCCCACCAACAACCTCGATCCCGCCTCCCGCGAGGAGATCCTCGGGGCGCTGGCGCACTACGAGGGCGCCGTGGTGCTGGTCTCGCACGACCCCGGCGCCGTGGAGTCGCTGAACCCCGAGCGCGTGCTGATCCTGCCCGACGGCGTCGAGGACATCTGGAGCCGCGAGTACCAGGAGCTCATCGAGCTCGCGTGAGGCTGCCCGGGTGTCGCATCGGCGCCCGGGTGCTCCGGTGAGGCGCTGCGAGATCAGTCGACGTCGCCGCGTCGGGCGGTGATGAAGTCGGCCTTGCCGTCGATGTAGGCGAGACGGTCGTCGGGATGCCGGGTGGCCAGGGCGTGCTTGAGGGCGCCGTAGGCGTCGCGGTCGGCGGGGTTCGCGCGCAGGTGATCGCGGAAGGCGCGATAGCGGCGCAGGTCCTCGGAATCCGCGTCGACGACGTGCACGTTGATCAGGCGGATCATGGGTTCGAGTTCGTAGCCGTACATCCGATCCGGTCGCACGTCGGTCGCGTCGCCGCGCAGCAGCATGCCGAGGCCGGTCAGCCAGCCGTCCAGTGACGACAGGGGAGTTCCGGGACGCACGGCGATCCCGATGTCGAGGATCGGCTTGGCGTCGAGACCGGGCACCGCGGTCGAGCCGATGTGCTCGATCGCGACGACGGATGCCGGCGCGGTCGCGGTGAGCACCTCGTGGACGTCTGCGAACGCCAGAGTCCAGGCGTCCGATGCCGGCGCAAGATCCACGACTCCGCGTCTCAGCCCGAGGTCGGCGTCGCGGACGGCATCGGCGAGACGGGAGCCGGCGGTGTGCAGCATCTCTCCACGCTACCGGGACCCGGCGGCACCGCCGTTTCAGCGGGACGCGGCGTCGAGCAGGGCGTCCTCGTCGTCGGCGTCGCGGTCGCGGCGGCGACGCGGCGGGCGAGGCGCACGCTCGCCGGCCTCCTCTTTGGCCTTGATCCTCTCGGTGCGGATCACGTAGCCGATGAAGATGAAGCCCATCACCGCGAACAGGATCCACTGGATCGCGTACGAGAGGTGCGGGCCGGGATCCTCGGCGGGCTTCTCGAAGCCGCCGAGCGCCTTCGCCGGCGCGGGCTTCTCGGATGCGAGCAGTCCGTAGCCTCCGGTGATGAGGTCCGGGTTCACCTGGTCGGCGATGGCCGGAAGGCTGATCGTGGGGACCTGCCCCTTCGGAGCGCTGCGACCGGATGCCGGCAGCTGCTCCCCGGGCTGCATCCGCACGACCACCGTGACGGTGCCGGACGGGGGAGCAGGCGTGGACGCGGGTGAGCTGTCCTCACGGGGAGGCACCCAGCCGCGGTCGATGAGCAGCACGCGACCGTCCTCCTGGCGGAACGGCACCAGCACCTCGAACGCGCTCGTGCCGCCGTGGGGGCGGTTGCGCACGTACAGCTGCTGATCTGCGAGGTACTCTCCGCGCAGCTGCACCGGATGCCACTCGCGCTGCGCGTCCAGCCGGCCCTCGGCATCGACCACGTCGTCGAGGGCCACGGGCTTCGCGTCGTAGTTGCGTTCCACCAGTGCGATCTCGGTCGCCTTCTGGTCGTTGCGGCTGAACTGCCAGTTCGACAGGAACGCGCACGCGATCGCGAACAGGATCGCGACGACCAGGTAGCCGCTCCAGCGCAGCAGCCGCTGCCTCACTCCGGGAGCCCTTCGAAGACCTCGACCGGGAAGTCCCGCGTGCGCAGATAGTCGCTGAGGAAGCCCACATGCTCATCGCACGCCAGCCAGATCTTGCGGCGGTCCTCGCTGTGGATCCGCGGGTTGCGCCAGACGATGTGATGGGTCGCCGCGGCGCGGCAGTCCGCGCGTGCGCACTCGAACTGCGCCGTCACGATGCGTCGTCCCGAGACGGAGTGGGACGGCCGCTCTCGTGGATCGTGATGACCTTCGGCGTCTCCTCGGCCGCGGTTTCGGGTGCATCCCCCTCGAGTTCCAGCACGGGCGACTCGACCGTCGTCGGAGTGCTGTCGGCGCCGGCGTTCGCGGCGACCACGGCGATGTAGGGGAGGAAGATCGCCCCCGCTGCGAAGACGAACGTCCACCAGCCGATCGGCTGGACGACCGCCATGAGGATGAAGCACGCCGTGCGGATGCCCATGGTGATCGCGTAATGGCGCACGCGACGCTTCGCCTCGTCCTGCGGAGCCTCCGGGAGCGAGGTGACGGAGGGGGTGTGTCGGGTGCTTTTCACGGTGACTCAAGCCTACGCCGCGCGGGGCGCGACGGATGCCCGCGCGGGGCTCGGAAAGGCGGAGGAGCAGGGCCGCGGCTCGATAGGATGGCCAGCGTTCATCCCGACAGGCAGGAGCCCACCATGAGCACGGACCGCGTCGTCCTCGTCACCGGCGGAAACCGCGGCATCGGCCGCGCCATCGCCGAGCGCTTCGTCCGCGACGGGTACCGCGTCGCGGTGACCGCGCGCAGCGGCGAGGGCCCGGAGGGCACGCTCACCGTGCGTGCGGATGTCACGGATGCCGCGGCGGTCGATGCCGCGTTCGCCGAGGTGGAGCAGAAGCTCGGCCCGGTGGAGGTCGTGGTCGCGAACGCCGGCATCACGAAGGACACCCTGCTCATGCGCATGAGCGAGGACGACTTCGACAGCGTCGTGTCGACGAACCTCGGCGGCTCGTTCCGCGTCGTCAAGCGCGCCTCGAAGGGCATGCTGCGCGCCCGGTTCGGTCGCGTCATCCTCATCTCCAGCGTGGTCGGCCTGTACGGTTCGGCCGGGCAGACGAACTACGCCGCGTCGAAGAGCGCACTGGTCGGCTTCGCCCGCTCGCTGACCCGTGAGCTCGGAGGTCGGGGCATCACCGCGAACGTCGTGGCGCCCGGGTTCATCGAGACCGACATGACCGCGGAGCTGCCCGAGGAGACGCAGAAGCAGTACAAGGCCAGCATCCCCGCCGGCCGGTTCGCCACGCCCGACGAGGTCGCGAGCGCCGTCGTGTGGCTCGCGGGCGATGACTCCGGTTACATCTCCGGCGCCGTCATCCCCGTTGACGGCGGCCTGGGCATGGGGCACTGACCGCCGCGCCGGTCATCGGCTCACGGTCTCAGCGGTCGAGCGCCGCGACGATCTCCTGAGCGAGGACGTCGGGCTTGGAGAACTGCGGCCAGTGGCCGGTTCCGAGCTTGACGACCTCGGTGTCCTCGATCGCGCCGAACTCCTCGGCGTACGGTCCCCACTCGCTGATCGCCTTCTCGAAGGAGGCCTGGTCGAGACCACCCATCAGCAGTGTGACGGGAACCGTGAACCGGCGAGGGTCGGTCAGGTCGATCGGATCGGTCGGAACCCGTGCAGGGACGCTCAGCGCCAGGGGAGCGGTGCGCGCCCTGGTGGCGTCGTCGAGGTCGTACACGTCCTCGTCCGGGAAGTGATCCCAGCCGGGGAACGGCACGACGCCGTCGACCACCTCGAACTCGCTGATGCCGCGACCGGGTGCCGGCGGGACGCTGTCGACGAACACGACGCGTGCGATCCGATCGGGTCTGGCATCCGTCGCGCCCCACACCACGTTGCCGCCGCCGGAATGCCCCACGAGCGCGACCGGTGCGTCGAATTCGTCGACCCGGGAGGCGACGGCGGCGACCCAGTCGGCGATGCCGATCTCGGAGGCCGGTTCACCGACGCCGGGCATGGTCAGCGGATGCACGCGATGGCCTGCCTCGCGCAGCGCGGGCAGCACCGCATCCCACGATGCGGCATCGAGCCAGAGACCGGGAACAAGGATGACGTCCATGGCATCCACCGTAGGCAGGGCCACCGACATCGTCGAGTGCGAACCTCGAACCGGTCTGTCCCGGGGATCAGGGAAGCAGCGGGACGACCTCGGACAGATCCTGAGGGCCCACCACCAGCGCGGCCGCGGCGCGCACCGCCGGCTTGGCGTTGAAGGCGATCCCGAGACCCGCCGCGCTCATCATCAGCAGATCGTTCGCCCCGTCGCCGATCGCGATGGTGGCGTGCGGCGCGACGCCCAGCTCCGCAGCCCACTGCTTCAGCGAGTCGGCCTTCGCTTTCGCGTCGACGATCGCGCCGTCGACCTCGCCGACGAGCTCTCCGTCCGCGGTCGCGAGGCGATTGGCCCGCCAGCGGTCCACGCCCAGCTCGGGCGCCACGTGGTCGAGGATCTCGTGGAACCCGCCCGAGACGACGCCCACGATGCCGCCCCGCTCATGCACCGCCGCGGTCAGGTCGCGTACCCCGGGAGTGGGCTCGATGCGCGCCCGAACCCGATCGAAGGCATCCGTCGGGACGCCCTTCAGCGCCGCCACCCGGGAGCGCAGGCTCGTCGCGAAGTCCACCTCGCCGCGCATAGCCGCCTCCGTGGCCGCCTGCACTTCGGCGCGACGTCCGGCCTCGTCGGCGAGCAGTTCGATCACCTCGTTGCGGATCAGGGTGGAATCGGCATCGAGGACGACGAGGAAGCGCGCGGTGGTCACCGCTCGAGCGTATCGGCCGGCCGAGGTCGTCGACGCCCGGATGTCGGTTCAGCGGCATCCGCCGATCAGCGCGCGATGCGGATGCCCTTCCCGACCACGGTGATCCCGGAGTCGGTGATGGTGAAGCCGCGCTCCAGATCGCGCTCGCGATCCACGCCGACCGTCGCGCCGTCCTCCAGCACGACGTTCTTGTCGAGCACGGCCCTGTGCACGCGGGCGCCGGCTCCGACGAGCACGCCGTCCAGCAGCACGGAGTCGGTGATCGTCGATCCGCCGGATGCCAGGCTGCCCACGCCCACCACGCTGCGCTCCAGGTGCGTGCCCGAGAGCACGGAGCCCGCCGACACGATGGAGTCGATCGTGTTGCCGATGCGTCCCACCGCGTCGCGCACGAACTTCGCCGGCGGCGTGTTCACGGTCTGGGTCCGGATGGGCCAGGCGGTGTTGTACAGGTTGAAGATCGGCAGGGTGGAGATGAGATCCATGTGCGCGTCGAAGTAGGAGTCGATCGTTCCCACGTCCCGCCAGTACGAGCGGTCGCGCGGCGAGGAGCCCGGGACGTCGTTCTGCTTCATGTCGTAGTAGCCGGCCTCGCCGCGTTCGACGAAGTAGGGCACGATGTCGCCGCCCATGTCGTGCCCGGAGCTGGCGGACTCGCCGTCGGCCTCCACCGCCGCGATGAGAGCGTCGGTGTCGAAGACGTAGTTGCCCATCGACACCAGCACCTCGTTGGGCGAGTCGGCGAGGCCGGTCGGGTCCGTCGGCTTCTCCAGGAACTCCCGGATGCGCCCCGTCTCGGGGTCGGCGTCGATCACGCCGAACTGCGACGCCAGGGCCAGCGGCTGGCGGATGCCTGCGACCGTGGCGGACGCGCCGGACGCGATGTGCGCGTCCACCATCTGCTGGAAGTCCATCCGGTACACGTGGTCGGCGCCGATGACGACGACGATGTCCGGCTTCTCATCCAGGATGAGGTTCAGGCTCTGCAGGATGGCATCCGCAGACCCGGAGAACCAGCGCTTGCCGAGTCGCTGCTGGGCGGGCACCGACGTGACGTACGAATCGAGCAGGGCGGACATCCGCCAGTTCTGCGAGACGTGCCGGTCGAGGCTGTGGGACTTGTACTGCGTCAGCACGACGACCTGCCGCAGGCCGGAGTTGATCAGGTTCGATATGGCGAAGTCGATGAGCCGATACTGCCCGCCGAACGGCACCGCCGGTTTGGCCCGATCCGCCGTCAGGGGCATCAGACGCTTGCCCTCGCCGCCGGCGAGGATGATCCCGAAAACCTTCTTGGGTGCCGACATGGGACCACCATAGAGCCCGGAGCGGCGGATGTACTACCGTGCAGTCATGCGAGTCGACATCATCACCAAGGAATATCCGCCGGAGATCTACGGCGGCGCCGGTGTGCACGTCGCAGAGCTCGTCGCCGCGCTGCGCAGCAGCATCGACGTCCAGGTCCGCGCGTTCGGATCCGATCGGGATGAACCCGGTACGCATGCGTACCGCACCCCCGTGGAGCTCGCCGGCGCCAACGCCGCCGTGCAGACGCTCGGCACGGACCTCGTGATGGTCGGCGACGTCGCCGGGGCGGATGTCGTGCACAGTCACACCTGGTACGCGAACTTCGCCGGCCACCTCGCCTCGCAGCTGCACGGCATCCCTCACGTGCTCACCGCGCACAGCCTCGAGCCGCTTCGTCCCTGGAAGGCCGAGCAGCTCGGCGGCGGGTACGCGGTCTCGAGCGGCATCGAGAAGCTCGCCTACGAGAACGCCGCCGCGATCGTGGCGGTGAGCGCGGGAATGCGCGCCGACATCCTGCGCAGCTATCCCCAGGTGGACCCGGCGCGCGTGCGGGTGATCCACAACGGCATCGACGTGGAGCGCTGGCGGCCGGTCGAGAACCCGGAGTTCCTGGCGAGCATCGGCATGGACCCCGCCCGCCCGTCCGTCGTCTTCGTGGGACGCATCACACGGCAGAAGGGCCTGCCCTACCTGCTGCGGGCCGCGCAGCTGCTGCCGCCCGAGGTGCAGCTGGTTCTGTGCGCGGGCGCGCCGGACACGCCGGAGATCATGGCCGAGGTGCAGGAGCTGGTGCGGCTGCTGCAGCAGACCAGACAGGGCGTGATCTGGATCGAGCGGATGCTGCCGCGTGACGAGCTGTCCGCGATCCTGACCGCGGCCACGACGTTCGTGTGCCCGTCCGTGTACGAGCCGCTGGGCATCGTCAACCTCGAGGCCATGGCGTGCGGAGCGGCCGTGGTCGGCACGCGCACCGGTGGCATCCCGGAGGTGGTCGCGGACGGCGTCACGGGCAGGATCGTGCCGATCGAGCAGCTGCAGGACGGCACAGGCACGCCCGTGGACCCCGAGCAGTTCGTCTCCGACCTCGCCGCCGCGCTGACGGAGGTCACGGGTGATCCCGAGCGTGCCGCGGAGTACGGCGCTGCCGGGCGCGAGCGTGCTCGAACAGAGTTCAGCTGGGGCGCGATCGCCGACACCACCCGCGCGCTGTACGAGGAGCTGACCGCCTGAGCCGATAGGCTGGGCGTCATGTCGAGCGCCCTGGATTTCACCGATGTCGTCGTGCGCCGTGACGGTCGCGACATCGTCGATCACGTCACCTGGCAGGTCTCCGAGGATCAGCGCTGGGTGGTGCTCGGCCCGAACGGTGCGGGCAAGACGACCCTGCTGCAGCTCGCCGACACGCTGATGCACCCGACGTCCGGAACGGTGACGATCCTGGGGGAGACCCTGGGCCGCACGGACGTGTTCGAGATCCGTCCTCGGATCGGCTTCGCGTCGACGGCGATGGCCCGCCGCATCCCTCGCGACGAGACCGTGCTGAACACCGTGATGACGGCGGCGTACTCGGTGATGGGCCGCTGGAACGAGGACTATGAGGGCATCGACGAGCGGCGTGCCCGCCGCGTGCTGGCCGACTGGAAGCTCGAACACCTCTCCGAGAGGCTCTTCGGCACGCTCAGCGACGGAGAGCAGAAGCGTGTCCAGATCGCCCGTGCGGTGATGACCGACCCCGAGCTGCTGCTGCTCGACGAGCCGACCGCGAGCCTCGACCTCGGCTCCCGCGAGGAGCTGCTCCAGCTGCTGAGCGGTTACGCCGCATCGCCGACCACTCCGGCCATGATCATGGTCACCCACCACGTCGAGGAGATCCCGGTGGGCTTCACGCACGTCATGTTGCTGCGTGAGGGCGGCATCGTCGCACAGGGGCCGATCGCGGAGACGCTGACCGCGGAGGCGCTGTCCGAGGCGTTCGGCATGCCGATCTCGCTGAGCGCCGAGGGCGGCCGCTACGCGGCCCGCGCCGTGAGCGCCTGAGCACGGCCGCGGAGACCCGTCGAGGGGTGCTAAAGTAGACCCTTGGTGCAATCGCACCGCAGACTTCCCTCGCTCCTGGCAGAATCCAGGGCACCACGTAAGGAATCCCATGAAGACTGACATCCACCCCGACTACCAGGCCGTCGTTTTCCGCGACCTCGGCTCGGGCGAGACCTTCCTGACCCGTTCGACGGTCACCAGCGACAAGACGATCGAGCTCGACGGCGTCGAGTACCCCGTCGTCGACGTCGAGATCTCCTCCGCGTCGCACCCGTTCTACACGGGCAAGCAGCGCATCATGGACTCGGCCGGTCGCGTCGAGAAGTTCAACCAGCGCTTCAAGAACTTCGGCGGCTCCGCCCAGAAGTAAGCAGATTCCTCGAAGGCCCCGCTCCGGCGGGGCCTTCGTCGTTCTCCGGACTCAGACGTCGATCCGGATGCGGTCCCCGTCGATCGCCCATGGGGGATCGCCGGCCACCGGCGCGGGAGCCGTGCGCTTGGTCATCCGATCGAGTTCGACTCCTGCCTCGTGGGCTGTCGGCGCGAAGACCGCCTCGAGACCGCTCGCGTAGCCGCCCGGAACTCCGCCTCCGCTGACGAGGTACTTCTGCTCGAGGGGCTTGGAGGCGTAGACGACCACCAGGACGACGCCGCCGAGCAGAACCGGCAACGTGATCAGGAGCAGGATGATGCTCCATGCGAGGATCGCGTCGACTGGTGAGGCCATGCCCTCACGCTATGTGCTGCACGGCGGCCGCGCATCCGCCTCAGGGCTGATCTCGAGCCTCAGCCCCGGACGGGCCAGCTGCCGTCCAGCGCCTCCGCCGGGTCGAGCCGCCCGACCTTGATGAAGTACTCCGTCAGGCTCTCGGCCTGATCGCGCGCCCAGCCGATCTGCTGGGTGTGGAGCTCGGCCGCGGTGCCGGGGAGGGCGAACTCCTTCGCGAGGGCCAGCGCGACGCGGCCGGCCGCCACGGCGTCCGCGGAGGCCTCGTGCGCATCGTCGAGCGGAACGGCGTAGTGCTCGGCCACCACGCTCAGTGTGCGCTTACCGGGCCGGTAGCGGTCGTAGGCCTTGTCGATCACGAGCGGGTCGATGACCGGCTGCGGATCGATCAGCACCGGGATGCCGTGACGTGCCGCCTCGTGCGCGAGCAGCGAGAAGTCGTAGGAGGCGTTGTATGCCACGATCGGCATACCCTGCGCGAAGAGCACCCGGAGGGCGTTGCTGATCTCCGCGACGACCTCGCTCGCCGGCCGGCCGTGCCTCCTGGCGTGCTCGGTGCTGATGCCGTGCACGGCCGCGGCGCCGTCGGGGATGGGGATGCCCGGGTCGGCGAGCCAGTCCCTCGCCGCGATCTCCCTTCCGTGCCGGTCGAGCACACCCACGTGCGCCGTGACGATGCGATCGGTGGTGACGTCGACACCGGTCGTCTCGAGGTCGAACACGCCCACTCGGGTCAGCCAGTTCGGGAGCGTCGTCGAGGTCATGGCCTCACCGTAGGACGGGGCGCCGACATCCGTCCGGCGGCCCGCCGGGATGCCCCTACACTGTGCAGGTGACCTGGACTGTGTGGCTCTCGCTGCTGCTGGCCTGCGTGGTGATCAGCTTCACGCCGGGGGCAGGCGCGATCAACACCATGAGCAACGCGCTCACGCAGGGCTGGCGACGCTCGCTGTGGGGCGTCCTCGGCCAGCAGGCGGCCCTCGTCGTGCATGTGGTCATCGTCGCCGCGGGTGTGGGCCTGCTGGTGTCGCAGTCGCAGCTGCTGTTCGACATCATCCGCTATGCGGGCGCCGCGTACCTGGTCTACCTCGGCATCCGCCTGATCCTCGCGAAACCTCAGGCGGACACGATGGCGACGGCATCGCGGTCCCGTGAGCACGCCTGGTCGATCTTCCGGCGCGGTTTCTGGGTGAACCTCCTCAACCCCAAGGCGATCGTGTTCTTCCTGGCGTTCGTGCCGCAGTTCATCCGGCTCGATCAGGACCCGCTGCCGCAGTACCTGACCCTGATCGGCACGGTGATCGTCGTGGACGTGCTCGTGATGTGGTTCTTCTTCGCCGCCGCCGCGAAGCCGTTCCGCCGCTTCACGAGGGATGCCCGCGGGCAGCGGATCCTGAACAGCATCTTCGGCTCGCTGTTCATCGCCGTCGCCGGTCTGCTGCTGTTCGTGCACTGACGCATCACGGTCTTCCTGCACAGACGGCGTTCCCGGGAAGTTCTCCACGGGCGTCGGGAATCGGCCTCCGGGCGTCGGATGCCGCGATGCACCCTGTTTCTCACCCGGGTTCGACCCGGCAACACAGGAGCAGGACATGAGCATCAGGAACGACACCATCGTGATCGCCGGGAACGTCGGCAACGATCCCACGAAGAACGAGACCCGCAACGGCAAGGCGGTGATCAACTTCCGGGTCGGCACGTCGCACAACTACATCGATCAGCGCACCGGCGAATGGGTCGAGAGCCCGACCAGCTGGTACAACGTCTCCGCGTTCGGCAACATCGCCGAGCACGTGAAGGCCTCGTTGCACCGCGGCGATCCCGTCATCGTGGTGGGGCGTCTGCGGATCCGGGACTGGGAGGCCGGCGACGGGAAGAAGGGCCGGGAGGCGGAGATCACGGCAGACGCCATCGGGCACGACCTGAACTGGGGGACCAGTGCCTTCGTGCGGCGCCAGCGCGCGACGACGGAACCTGCGCGGGCCCCGCAGCCCTCCGATGCCGACGCTCCATCGGACGATGCGCCCAGCGCGGACGAGGGCGACACGTGGCGGATCGCAGGGCTGGAGAGCCTCGCCGAGGACGAAGCATCCAAGGAGCCCGCCTTCACGTGAGGACTGAGCGCGTCGACGGATGGCCCTCGGTGCTGCGCCTAGACTTCTGAGCGTGCTTCGAGGGTCTTCCGTGTCCGCTCCCCGCATCCGGGCGGTGGCGTCGATCGCCGGAGCGACGCTCATCGCGGCGGCTCTCGCGTCCTGTTCGGCTCCGGCTGAGAAGCCGGACCCTGCGGCCTCCTCCGCAGTCCCCTCGCCGTCGGCATCTGCGGCGGAGGCGCCGGTGCTCGTCCCGGACGGGACGGCGACGGACAACCTGGCGCTGTTCACCGCGGTGACCGCGAAGGTCTGGGGTTCCGATGACCGCGCTCGGGGCCGTGAGTACGTCGACGCACTCGTCGCCGCCGGCTTCCCGAAGGATCGGATGCAGGTCACCGCCGATCAGAGCACCGTCGGTCGCGCGGCGGAGAGCCTGCAGTTCTCGGTCGCCTGGGGCGACGAGGAGTGCCTGATCGGACAGGTGGGAACGTCGACGGGCGAGCCGGTGACGGCGGTCATGCCGCAGCTCGCCGGCGGCCGGTGCCTCGTGGGACGAACGCGGCCGATCGACTGGTGACGGCCGCTGACAGGCCGGTCGCGAAGCGCACCGGTGAAGACGGGTAGGCTGGTGTGTCGGCTCCCCGGAGCCGTTCCGCGTGCCCGCTGACTGAAGGAGAGCTGCTTCGTGGCCGAGTACATCTATTCCATGGTGCGAGCCCGCAAGGCGGTGGGCGACAAGCTCATCCTCGACGACGTCACCATGGCGTTCCTCCCCGGAGCGAAGATCGGTATGGTCGGCCCCAACGGCGCCGGAAAGTCGACCATCCTGAAGATCATGGCGGGTCTCGACACCCCGTCGAACGGCGAGGCCAAGCTGACGCCGGGCTTCTCGGTGGGCATCCTCATGCAGGAGCCGGAGCTCGACGAGTCCAAGACCGTGCTGGAGAACATCCAGGACGGCGTGGCGATCAAGCCCAAGCTCGATCGCTTCAACGAGATCTCGGCCCTGATGGCCGACCCCGACGCCGACTTCGATGCGCTGCTCGCCGAGATGGGCGTGCTGCAGGAGGAGATCGACGCTGCCGACGGCTGGGACCTCGACTCGCAGCTCGAGCAGGCCATGGACGCGCTGCGGACGCCGCCGGCGGATGCCGAGATCGCACCGCTCTCCGGTGGAGAGAAGCGCCGCGTCGCACTGGCCAAGCTGCTGCTGCAGAAGCCCGATCTGCTTCTTCTCGACGAGCCCACCAACCACCTCGACGCCGAGAGCGTGCTGTGGCTCGAGCAGCACCTGAAGGACTACAAGGGCGCCGTGATCGCCGTCACGCACGACCGGTACTTCCTCGACCACGTCGCGGAGTGGATCGCCGAGGTCGACCGCGGTCGCCTGCTCGGCTACGAGGGCAACTACTCCACCTACCTGGAGCAGAAGGCCGAGCGCCTCGACATCCAGGGCAAGAAGGACGCCAAGCTCGCCAAGCGGCTGAAGGACGAGCTCGAGTGGGTGCGCTCCAGCGCCAAGGGCCGGCAGACCAAGTCCAAGGCGCGTCTGGCGCGCTACGAGGAGATGGCCGCCGAGGCCGAGCGGACCAGGAAGCTCGACTTCGAGGAGATCCAGATCCCCGCGGGTCCGCGCCTCGGAAACATCGTCATCGAGGCGAAGAACCTGCAGAAGGGCTTCGGCGACCGGATGCTGATCGACGGGCTGAGCTTCAGCCTGCCGCCGAACGGCATCGTCGGCGTGATCGGCCCCAACGGCGTCGGAAAGACGACGCTGTTCAAGACCATCGTCGGGCTGGAGCCGCTCGACGGTGGCGACCTGAAGGTCGGCGAGACCGTCAAGATCAGCTACGTCGACCAGACGCGTGCCAACATCGACCCCAACAAGACGCTGTGGGAGGTCGTCTCCGACGGCCTCGACTTCATCACCGTCGGCAAGATCGAGATCCCCTCGCGCGCCTACGTGTCGAAGTTCGGCTTCAAGGGCCCGGACCAGCAGAAGAAGGCCGGCGTGCTCTCCGGTGGTGAGCGCAACCGTCTCAACCTGGCTCTGACGCTGAAGGAGGGCGGCAACCTGCTGCTCCTCGACGAGCCCACCAACGACCTCGACGTGGAGACGCTGAGCTCGCTGGAGAACGCCCTGCTGGAGTTCCCCGGCTGCGCCGTGGTCATCACGCACGACCGGTGGTTCCTGGACCGCATCGCCACGCACATCCTCGCCTACGAGGGCACCGACGAGAACCCGTCCCAGTGGCACTGGTTCGAGGGCAACTTCGAGGCGTACGAGAAGAACAAGATCGATCGGATGGGGCTGGAGGCGGCGCGCCCGCACCGCACCACGCACCGCAAGCTCCACCGTGACTGATCCCTCGCCCCACTCGGGACAGCGCTCCGCGCTGCCCCGAGCCTCGGGGGCGTGGGGCCCTCTCGCCATCAACGATTCGAGAAGTGCATGACCGCCCGCGAGAGCGCGCAGGTGCCCGTCGAACGCATTCTGGACGACGGGCGTCTGCACATCCCCATCCAGCTGCGCTGGGGCGACCTGGACGCGTTCAACCACGTCAACAACACGGCGATGCTGAAGCTGCTGGAGGAGGCGCGCGTGCGCGCCTTCTGGAAGCCCGCGCCCGGCGAGGTGGCCCCTCCCACGGCGATCCTGGACTCCGGGCTGTCCTACGGCCTGCTCACCCTCATCGCGCGCCAGGAGATCGAGTACCTGGCGCCGGTGCCGTACCAGCGGCATCCGCTGGACATCCAGATGTGGTTCGGCAAGCTCGGCGGGTCCAGCATCGAGGTCTGCTACGAGGTGCGACCGGATGCCGCAGCCGAGTCGGACGTGCTGTACGCACGCGCCACGACCGTGATCGTGCTCGTGGACGCCGCGTCGGGTCGACCGGTGCGGCTCACGCCCGAGATGCGCTCGGCGTGGGAGCCGCTGGTCGGCGTGCCGCTGGAGTACCGGCGGCACTGAGCGCGCGCTCCCGACGAGGCGCTGCCCGGAGTCAGAGCTCCGGAACCCGCACCATGATCTCCTGCGCGACGGTGGCCATCAGCACGCCGTCGCGGGTGTAGACCCGGCCCTGCGCGAGGCCGCGGCCGCCGCGGGCGTTGGGGGAGTTCTGCACGTACAGCATCCACTCGTCCACTCGGCCGAAGCGGTGCCACCACATCGCGTGGTCGAGGCTCGCGACCTTCAGCCCCGGCGTCTGCCAGGTGATGCCGTGGCGACGCAGGATGGACTCCTGGATCGTCATGTCGCTGAGATACGCGAGCGCCGCCCGGTGCACGCGGGGATCGTCGGGCATCGGCGCCCGCATCCGCATCCAGACCGCCTGCTGCGGCACGTGCTCACCGGCCACTTCGAGGAACAGCGGACCGGTCACGTGGCGGATGTCGGCCGGGCGATCGGCCAGCAGTCGTCCCGTGAGCGGATGCACGGCGCCGATGAGTTCGTCGTCAGAGGGCAGCGACTCCGGTTCGGGGATGTCCTCGGGGAACGGCTCGGCGTGGTCGACGCCGGGATCCTCGTCCTGGAACGACGAGATCATCGAGAAGATCGGCACACCGCCCTGGAAGGCCTGCACGCGGCGCGTGGAGAAGGACCGGCCGTCGTGGATCCGGTCGACGGCGAACGTGATCCCCTGGGTGGCATCGCCGGGGCGCAGGAAGTAGCCGTGCATGGAGTGCACGATCCGGTCCTCCGGAAGCGTCCGCTCGGCGGCGACCAGCGACTGCGAGAGCACCTGACCTCCGTACACGCGGCCGGTCGGCATCGCGTGCGAGACGCCGGTGAAGATGTCCTCGGTGGTGCGGGCCTCGGAGGCGTCGAGATCGAGCACCTGGAGGAGCTGGTTGACGGACCGACGGGCGTTCTCCTGGGTGCTCACGCGACTAGTTTAGAAGGAGTGACCAGACCTCTCGTTCTCGCCGACGCCGACACCGCCCGCGACGTGCTGACCTTCTCCGGGCGCGCCTCGAAGGCAGGGGCCGACGGCGTCCGCCTGCAGGCGACGGGTGGCGTGCTCGCCGTCACCTCCGCCGCGCTCGCCCCGCAGGGGCTGTTCGATCAGACGCCCACGATCCTGGCGATGCGGATCGTGCACGCCGATCCCGAGTTGAGCTGCGACCTGGTCGTGGACTCGCTGAAGGAGGGGCGGAATCCCGATGAGCTCGCGCTTCCGGACACGGCGCTGTCCCCGGCCTGGGCGGGCATCGCCCCGCCGCGGGGCGGATGGGAGCATGTGGCGGATCTCTCGGCCGGGCTGATCGCCGAACGCGCGCTGTGGGGGATCTCCGCTGTCGCGCACGGAAGTCCCGACGGCGCGGGGGAGGACGCCGTGCGGGCGCTCCGCGCCCGCATCTGGGGCGAGCCCGACGAGGATCTGCACGGGCTGCCGCGTGGTGTCGCCTTCGCCGCGCACGCCTTCGGGTTCATCAGCGGCGCAGAGCAGGTGCGCGTCACGCGGTCAGGGCGATGGACTCGTCTCGCTTTCGCGCGGGGTCACGTGCTCAGCCGCGGTCCGGCGGTGACCGGACTCACGGCGGTGCGGGAGACCGGTCACTGACCCGGCAGGGGATGCCGAGCCCGTTGAACGCGGCCGGCGATCCCGAGCGAGCAGGTCAGCGGCTCGCCGCGCGTCCCGCCTGACGCCCGGAGAACAGGCACCCGCCCAGGAACGTGCCCTCCAGCGCACGGTATCCGTGCACGCCGCCCCCGCCGAATCCGCTCGCCTCCCCGGCGGCGAACAGCCCGGGGATCGGCGTGCCGTCGGCAGCCAGCGCGCGGCCGTCCAGATCGGTCTGGATGCCGCCCAGCGATTTGCGGGTCAGCACGTGCAGCTTGACCGCGATCATGGGCCCAGCCGCCGGATCCTGCAGTCGATGCGGGGGAGCGGTGCGGATCAGCCTGTCGCCGCGGTACGACCGCATCGATCGCAGCATGGCGATCTGGGCGTCCTTGGTGAAGTCGTTACCGATCTCGCGGTCGCGCGCGAGGACCTCCTGGCGAGCCCGATCCATGTCGAGGGACTCTCCTCCCGGCATCCGCTTCATCTGCGTCAGGAGCGATTCCAGATCGTTCTCGACGACGAAGTCGGCGCCCTCATCCAGGAACGACTGCACCGGACCGGTGGGACCCTTCGCGAGCCGCGACTTCACCAGCAGGCCGACGTCCTTGCCGGTGAGGTCGGGGTTCTGCTCACTGCCGGAGAGCGCGAACTCCTTCTCCACGATCTTGAGCGAGGTGATGAACCAGGAGTGGTCGTGCCCGGTGGTGCGCAGGTGTGCGAGGGTGCCGAGCGTGTCGAACCCGGGGTACAGCGGCACCGGCAGGCGCGTGCCGGTCGCGTCCAGCCACAGCGACGAGGGGCCGGGGAGGATGCGGATGCCATGACTCGGCCACACCGGATCCCAGTTCTCGATTCCCTCCACGTAGTGCCACATCCGGTCGCCGTTGATCAGGTGCGCCCCTGCCTGCTCGGAGACGGCGTGCATGGAGCCGTCGACGTAGGCGGGGACACCCGTGAGCATATGCTCCGGCGGCGTGCCCAGCCGGTCCGGCCAGGCCGCGCGCACGAGATCGTGGTTGCCGCCGATGCCTCCGGATGCGACGATCACGGCATCCGCGCGGATCTCGAACTCCCCGGAGCGCTCCCGCGATGAGGGGACGCCGCGCGCGGTCAGCTCGTCGGCGAGGACGTCGCCGGTCGCCCCTGCCACCGTGCCGTCCTCGACGATCAGGCTCGTCACTCTGTGGCGCGGAAGGATCGTCGCACGCCCCTCCGTTTCAGCGCGCTCCAGGGCCGCGGCGAAGGGCGCGACGATGCCGGGGCCGGTGCCCCAGGTGATGTGGAAGCGCGGCACGGAGTTGCCTGGACCGATCGCGCCGCCGCCTCCCCGCTCGGCCCAGCCCACGACGGGGAAGAAGCCGACACCGCGTTCGCGCAGCCAGCTGCGCTTCTCGCCGGCGGCGAACTCCAGGTAGGCGGACGCCCAGCGGCGCGGCCACTCGTCCTCCGGCCTGTCGAACCCGGCATTGCCGAACCAGTCCTGGGTGGCGAGCTCGAGGGAGTCGCGGATGCCCATCCGGCGCTGTTCGGGGGAGTCGACGAGGAACAGCCCGCCGAAGGACCACCAGGCCTGTCCACCCAGGTTCGAGCGCGGTTCCTGATCGATGACGGTCACCCGTCTGCCGGCCTCCAGCGCCTCCGCGGCGGCGACCAGGCCGGACAGGCCCCAGCCGATGACGAGCACGTCCGTGTGGTGGGTGCGGGATGCCATGGCGACTCCTTCGTCGTCGGTGAGGGGGAGGTTACGAGGTCAGGCCGAGATCGGGACGGCGCTCCTGCGTGGGACCGATCGTCGTCGGAGGAGGCTCGGGGGAGTCCTCGAACGTGTTCACGAGCGAGTGCGCGGCGCGCTGCAGGTAGTCCCAGAACGTCGCGTCGTGCAGGGCGGAGAGCTGCGCCTCGTCGAGGGCGGTGCGCATGTGCGCGAGCCAGCGGTCACGGGCATCCGGGTTGACGTGGAACGGCACGTGCCGCATGCGCAACCGCGGGTGTCCGCGGCGTTCGCTGTACGTGCCGGGTCCGCCCCAGTACTGCTCCAGGAACATCGTCAGCCGCTCGGCGGCAGGCCCGAGGTCGTCCTCTGGATACATCGGGCGCATCACCGGATCCACTGCCACCTCGCGGTAGAACACCTCGACGATGCGCTGGAAGGTGGCGTGACCGCCGATCTCGTCGTAGAACGTCATTTGGCGTCGCCTTCCTTGTCGCCGGTCTTCTTGCGACGCCAGACTCCGCGCTCGGCGACCGGGGGCACGCCCGTGATCGCGTTCGGGCGGGTCTTGGGCGGATTGGCGCCGCGCACACGTCGTGCACCTTCCAGCCCGGAGAGGGTGACGGATGCCAGGCTGGGCACGAGCACGTCCTTCTCCGTCAGCGCCTGGCGCAGACGCGCCCTCAGCTCCTGCGCGACGTCGTCCATGGCGTTGGCACGCGTCTTCACGACCACGCGCACGACCAGCGCGTCGCCGGTGACGGACTCCAGGCCCCAGACCTCCGGACGCTCGATGATGCGCGTGCGCCACTTCGGGTCCTTGGCGAGCCCCTGCGCGGTCTCCAGCATCGTGGACTCGACGATCTCGAGATCCGCGTCCGGCTGCACGCCGAGATCGATGATCGCGCGGGCCCAGCCCTGCGACATGTTGCCGATGCGCGTCACCTCGCCGTTGCGCACGTACCAGAGCGTGCCGTTCACGTCGCGCACCTGGGTGATGCGCACGCTGACGTACTCGACCACACCGGATGCCAGGCCCAGATCCACGACGTCGCCGATGCCGATCTGATCCTCGGCGACGAGGAAGAGGCCGTTCAGCACGTCCTTGACGATGTTCTGCGCGCCGAAACCGAGGCCCGCACCCACCGCGGCGGTGAGGAGCGTCAGAGAGCCGAGCAGGTCTTTGTTGAGCTGGTTGACCGTCAGCACGATGGCCACGATCACCAGGATCACGTTGACGATGTTCTGCAGGATGGTGCCGAGCGTGCGCGTGCGCTGCACGAGCCGCATGTCCGCGAGGGGGGAGCGCTCCAGAGCCTGGGTGTCGTCGACCCTTGCCTTGCTCTTGGCGCTGTCCACGATGCGCTTGACGACCCGACGGATGACGAGGCGCAGCACGAACGCCGCGAGTACACAGGACGCGATGATGATCGCGACGGCGATCGCGTTCCAACCGGCTTCGCCCAACCACGCGAGGATCTTGTCCCAGGTCGTCGGGTCGGCAGCGGCTGCCAGGGGATCGGCTGCGAGGTGGAGATTCATCATCTCGATGTTACCGAGAAGGCCTCGGCGCACACTGGGTGCGCCGAGGCCTTCTCGCGGAGTGGGCGGTGCGGATCAGTCCTCGGCGTCCCGGGACTGCGCGGCCAGCGCCCGCTCGACGTCGGCGAGGTTCTCGTGCACCAGACGGCGCAGCGCGGGGGACGCGTCCTGGTGCGACGACAGCCACGCGCGCGTCGCGTCGCGCAGCTCGACGCTGGCCAGCGACCGCGGGTACAGGCCCACGACCAGGTAGTCGGCGATCTGGTAGGTGCGTCCCTCCCAGATGGGCACGAGCATGTCGAAGTACTTCGGGATGAAGTCGCCGAGCACCCCGACACCCGAGGGGTGCACGAAACCGAGTGCCGCCGAGCGGACGATCGTGTTCGGAAGGTCGGCGTTGTCGATCAGCGACGACCAGGCCGCCTGCTTCGCCTCCGCGGTCGGCAGCGCGGCGCGCGCCTGCGCGGCGAACTCCGCGCCCTTGGACGTGTTGTCTGCGGCCAGCGCGGCGTCGATCGCGGCGGCATCCGTCGCCCCGATCGCAGCCAGGCCGTTCAGCAGCTGCCACGACAGGTCCGCGTCGATGTCCAGGCCCGGCAGCGTCTCCTCGCCGGAGCGCAGGCGACCGACGATGCCGGCGTGCTCGGGGGTGACCAGGACGTTCGCGAACGCCGTCACCAGCTGGAGCTGGCTGTCGCTGCCCGACTCGGCCTGCTGCGCGAGCGCCCACAGGGCGTCGGCCACCTTCTCCCGCGCCGCGGTGCGGTTCTCGGGGGTCACGTAGCTGGAGGCGGCCAGCAGCAGCTGCGAGAGCGTGGTGCGCACCGTGGTCGACTCGGTCTCGCGCCCGATGTTGCCGAGCACGAGGTCGATGTAGGCGGATGCCGGGCTCTCGGCGTCACGCGTCTGATCCCACGCGGCACCCCAGACGAGCGAGCGCGCCAGCGGGTCGCTGATGTCGGAGAGGTGCTCGACCGCGGTGGCCAGCGACCGGTCGTCGAGCCGGATCTTCGCGTAGGCGAGGTCCTTGTCGTTCAGGAGCACCATGTCGGGGCGCGGCAGGCCCTGCAGCTCCGGGATCTCCGTGCGGTCGCCGTCGATGTCGACCTCGACGTAGTGCGTGCGCACGAGCGCCTCGCCGTCGAGGTTGTAGAAGCCGATGCCCAGGCGGTGCGGGCGGATCGTCGGGTAGTCGGCGGGAGCGGTCTGCGTGACGGCGAAGCGGGTGATGACCCCGGCTGCGTCCTCGGCGATGACCGGCGCGAGGGTGTTGACGCCCGCGGTCTCCAGCCACTTCTTCGCCCAGGTGCTCAGCTCACGGCCGCTGGTGGCCTCGAGCTCGGTGAGCAGGTCGCTGAGCTCGGTGTTGCCCCAGGCGTGCTTCTGGAAGTACTGCGAGACACCGGCGAAGAACGCCTCGATGCCCACCCAGGCGGCGAGCTGCTTGAGCACCGAACCGCCCTTGGCGTAGGTGATGCCGTCGAAGTTGACCTGCACGTCCTCGAGGTCGTTGATCTCGGCGACGATCGGATGCGTGGACGGGAGCTGGTCCTGGCGGTAAGCCCAGGTCTTCTCCATGGCGGCGAAGGTCGTCCAGGCCTCGGTCCACTCGGTGGCCTCGGCGGTGGCGATCGTGGACGCCCACTCGGCGAACGACTCGTTCAGCCACAGGTCGTTCCACCACTTCATGGTGACCAGGTCGCCGAACCACATGTGCGCGAGCTCGTGCAGGATCGTGACGACGCGGCGCTCCTTGACGGCATCCGTCACCTTGCTGCGGAACACGTAGGTCTCGGTGAACGTGACCGCGCCCGCGTTCTCCATGGCGCCGGCGTTGAACTCCGGCACGAAGAGCTGGTCGTACTTGGCGAACGGGTAGGGCACGCCGAACTTCGACTCGAAGTACGCGAAGCCCTCGCGCGTCTTGTCGAAGATGTAGTCGGCGTCCAAGTGCGCCCACAGGCTCTTGCGGCCGTAGACGCCGAGCGGGATGACCCGGCCCGATGCACTGGTGAGCTCGGAGAAGGTGGCCTCGTACGGACCCGCGATCAGGGCCGTGATGTACGAGGAGATCCGCGGCGTGGGCTCGAAGCCCCAGGTCGCGGTCTGCTGGGCGCCGGAGTCCGTCGACGCATCGTGCACGATCGGCTCGGGGGTGGGCGAGTTCGACACGACCTTCCACGCGGCGGGCGCGGTGACCGTGAACTGGAAGGTGGCCTTCAGATCGGGCTGCTCGAACACGGCGAACATGCGCCGCGAGTCGGGCACCTCGAACTGCGAGTAGAGGTAGACCTCGCCGTCGACCGGGTCGACGAAACGGTGCAGGCCCTCGCCGGAGTTCGTGTACAGGCAGTCGGCGTCGACGATGAGCACGTTCTCGGCCTGCAGCCCGCTCAGCGCGATGCGCGAGTCGGCGAAGGCCTCGCTCGGGTCGATCTGCTCGCCGTTGAGCGAGATCTCCCGTACCTCCTTCGCGATCAGATCGATGAAGGTCGCGCCGCCGGGGGTGGCGGTGAAGCGCACGACGCTGCGCGATCCGAACACCTCCGCGCCCTTGGTCAGGTCGAGCGAGACCTGGTAGGACTGCGTGTCGATGACGGCGCGGCGCTCCTGCGCTTCGGTACGGGTGAGGTTCTCTCCAGGCACAGCTGTTTCTCCCAGTGGTGAGGGGGTGTCGTCCCTCGTCGGCACTGCTGGCGCCGACGGCAACCCTGACAGCCTACGCCAGGCGACGTCTCGGGCAAGCGACTCCGCGCTGGCTCATAGCCGGGAGTGGAAGGATGGAGGGCGTGATCCCTGAAGCAACGGATGTCGTTCTGCACGCCTCTTCCGCAGCATCCGGGGGTGAACCGTTCATCGAGCAGCCTGTCGCGTACGACGCGATCCTCCTGGCCGGATTCGGCGGACCCGAGGGGCAGGACGAGGTCATCCCGTTCCTGCGCAACGTGACCCGCGGACGGGGCATCCCGGACGAGCGCCTCGAGGAGGTCGCGCACCATTACCGTCATTTCGGCGGGGTCAGCCCGATCAACGGACAGAACCGCGCACTGAAGGCCGCGCTCGAGGCCGAGCTGGAAGCGCGCTCGATCGACCTGCCCGTGTACTGGGGCAATCGCAACTGGGCGCCGTATCTGGAGGACGCCGTGGCGGAGGCCGCCGGGCACGGCGACACCACCCTCCTGGCGTTCGCGACCAGTGCCTACAGCTCGTTCTCCAGCTGCCGGCAGTACCGCGAGGACTTCGCGCGCGTACTGGACGGCACGGAGTACGACGGGGTCGTCACCATCGACAAGATCCGGCCGTTCTACGACCACCCGGGCTTCGTGCAGGCGTTCGTCGAGGGTGTGCACGACGCCGTCGCCGCATTCCTCGCCGAGGGCATCCCCGCCGACGCCGTGCAGGTGCTGTTCTCCACGCACAGCATCCCGACGGCGGATGCCGAGCGCTCCGGCCCCCGGGACATCGACTTCGGCCCGGGCGGCGCCTACGCCGCGCAGCACGAGTCCGTCGCCGCCTGGGTGATGGATCGTGTCGCGCAGCTGCTCCCGGCCGCGGCGGACGTGCCCTGGGAGCTCGTCTACCAGTCCCGCTCCGGCCCCGCCTCGCAGCCCTGGCTCGAGCCCGACGTGTGCGACGTGATCGGCGAGCTTGCCGGACGCGGCAGGCAGGCCGTGGCGGTCGTGCCGGTCGGATTCATGAGCGACCACATGGAGGTGCTCTGGGACCTGGACACCGAGGCGAAGGAGGCCGCCGAGCAGGCCGGCCTGCGATTCACGCGGACGCCCACCCCGGGCGTGTCGCCGGCGTTCGTGGCCGGGATCGTCGACCTCATCCAGGAGCGTCTGGAGGGACGCCCGAACGCCGACCGCGCGCGGGTGGCCTCGGTGGGCGGTTCGTTCGACGTCTGCCGTCCCGGATGCTGCGAGAACGTGCGGGCCGGATTCAAGCCGGCCGCCGCCGGCATCCTGCCCTGAGCGGAGCGGACCGGAAAGTAGGATGGGCGCCATGCGCATCCACATCGCCACCGATCACGCCGGTCTCGACTTCTCCACCCGCCTGCAGGAGCATCTGCGTGCCGCAGGGCACGACGTGACCGATCACGGACCGGTGGAGTACGACGCGCTCGACGACTACCCGGCGTTCTGCATCCGTGCCGCGCAGGCCGTGATCGCCGACCAGACCGCCGGAATCGAGGCGCTGGGCGTGGTGTTCGGGGGCTCCGGCAACGGCGAGCAGATCGCTGCGAACAAGGTGCAGGGCATCCGTGCGGCGCTGGTGTGGAACACCTCCACCGCGGAGCTCGCCCGCGAGCACAACGATGCCAACGTCATCTCGATCGGTGCGCGCCAGCACACCTTCGACGAGGTCACCTCGTTCATCGACACCTTCATCGGCACGCCGTTCTCGGGCGAGGAGCGCCACGCGCGGCGCATCGCCCAGATCGCCGACTTCGAGATCTCCGGCGCCCTTCTGCCCGATCCGCGCGCCTGACATGCCCGAGGGTCACTCCGTCCACCGCATCGCGCGCCAGTTCGCGCGCAACTTCGTCGGGCTCCCGGTGCACGCGTCCAGCCCGCAGGGTCGCTTCGCCGAGGGCGCGGCGGTGCTCGAGGGTCGCGAGATGCTGCAGGCCATGGCGGTGGGCAAGCAGATGTTCCTCGAGTTCGAGGGCGACACCTGGCTGAGGGTCCATCTCGGGCTGTACGGCGCGTGGGACTTCGCCGGCGAGATCCTCGTCGACCCCACCATCGCATCCGCCAACGGGCGGATGGGGCAGACCAACCAGCGCGGCACCGATCTGGACGGCGTGATCCTCGACGACGCGGGGGAGAACTCGCTCACCTCGATCGGCGCTCCGCGGAAGACCCGCGTGCACGTGCGCATGTCTGAGCAGACCAAGGGGCTCGCTGACGAGGACGCCGAGTGGCCGCCGCCGGTGGTCGGCCAGGTGCGGCTGCGCCTGCTGACGGATGCCACCTGCGCCGACCTGCGCGGTCCCACTGCGTGCGCGCTGCAGACGCCGGACGAGATGCTGGCAACCGTCGCGAAGCTGGGCCCTGACCCGCTCGTGGGCGACCCCGCCGAGGGCGAGGAGCGGTTCGTCCGCATCGTGCGGCGCAAGCCCACGGCCATCGCGCTGCTGCTGATGGATCAGTCGGTCGTCAGCGGGATCGGCAACGTGTACCGTGCCGAGATGCTGTTCCGCGCGCGCCTCAATCCGCACACTCCGGGACGCGACGTCCCGGAGGAGGTCGTGCGGCAGCTGTGGCGCGACTGGGTTCGGCTGCTCGCGATCGGCGTGGAGACCGGCCAGATGATGACCATGGACGACCTCTCGCCCGAGCAGTACCGGGCCGCCATGGCCAGCCGGGACGACCGGCACTGGGTGTACCGCCGCGCCGGGCTGCCGTGCCGGGTCTGCGGGACCGAGATCGCGCTGGAGGAGCTCGGTGCCCGCAAGCTGTACTGGTGCCCGTTCTGCCAGCGCTGATGTGCTGACACGCCGGGATATTGGAACCTGAGTGCGGGCTGTGAATAGGATGGCCGAATCCCTTCGCAACGACGCACGACAGGAGAAGTCATGGACCTATCCGGCCTGCAGGCCGTTCTGGAGAACGTCAGCTCATGGATCTGGGGGCCGTGGGTCCTCATCCCGCTGCTGCTCGGAACCGGGCTCTACCTCACGATCCGCCTCGGCGGCATCCAGTTCCTCAAGCTCGGCGCAGCCCTGCGGCTGGGCCTGTTCACCCGCAAGGACCCCGACTCCGACGGTGACATCTCGCAGTTCCAAGCGCTGACGACGGCGCTGGCGGCGACGGTGGGCACCGGGAACATCGTGGGCGTCGCGACCGCCATCGGCATCGGCGGACCCGGCGCACTGTTCTGGATGTGGGTCACCGGCCTGCTCGGTATGGCGTCGAAGTACTCCGAGGCGTTCCTGGGCGTGCGCTTCCGCACGACGGATGCCGCCGGCGAGAAGTCCGGCGGGCCGCAGTACTATCTCGAGCGCGGCATCAAGAACGGGTTCGGCAAGTTCCTCGCGATCTTCTTCGCGATCTCCGCGGTGATCGCCTGCTTCGGCATCGGCAACATGACCCAGGGCAACTCGATCTCCGCGAACCTGGAGAACAGCTTCAACGTGCCGACCTGGGTCACCGGTCTCGTGCTCACCGTCTTCGCGCTGCTCGTTCTGGTCGGCGGCATCAAGTCGATCGGCCGCGTCACGGCCGGTCTCGTGCCCGTCATGATCATCTTCTACGTGCTGGGTGCGATCTACATCCTGATCGCCAACATCGCCGGTGTCCCGGCGGCCTTCGCGCAGATCTTCAGCGAGGCGTTCACCGGCACCAGCGCCGTGGGCGGCTTCGCGGGCTCGCTCATCATCGTCGCCGTGCAGATGGGCGTCGCCCGCGGCATCTTCTCCAACGAGTCCGGCATGGGCTCGGCGGCCATCGCGGCGGCTGCGGCCAAGACCAGCCACCCGGTCCGTCAGGGGCTCGTGTCGATGACGCAGACCTTCATCGACACGATCATCGTCGTCACCTGCACGGGTCTTGTGATCATCACCACCGGCACCTGGAACGCAGTGGACGATGAGGGCAAGCAGATCAGTCCCGCGCTCATGACCGGCGAGGCCTTCTCGCACGGACTGCCGGGCGAATGGGGCCACTACATCGTGACCATCGGCCTGGTGCTGTTCGCCGGCTCCACGATCCTCGGCTGGTCGTACTACGGAGAGCGCAGCCTGGAGCGGCTGGTCGGGGTGAAGGCGATCATGCCCTACCGGATCATCTTCTCGCTGGTGGTGTTCGTCGGGTGCACGACCGAGCTCGGCGTGGTGTGGGCGTTCTCCGACGTCATGAACGGACTGATGGCGCTGCCGAACCTGATCGGCCTGCTGGTGCTCTCGGGCCTGGTCGCCCGCGAGACCAAGAAGTACCTGACGAACGATCCGAAGCTCACCGCGACGACCGATGAGGTCAACGCCTTCATGGCGGGCGATGCGGGTTTCGAGGACTGGAAGACTCAGGCGGTCCCGGTCGTCAAGGCGAGGTAGCCGGTGGGGCGGGCGAGGCACGACGGCCCCGCCCGCCCCATCGGTCCTAATCTGGAACCATGCGCCAGAACCCGAGCTTCGCCATGACCGACATCGCCGAGCTGCGGAGGGTCATCTCGCAGAGCCCCTGGGCGACACTGGTCGCGACCGGTGACGACGGGCTGGTCGCATCGCACTATCCCGTGCTGCTGGACCCCGAGCGCGACGACCTCACGGTGGTCGGCCACGTCGGCAAGCCCGACGACCAGGTGCTGCACCTGGGGGAGCGGGAGCTGCTGATGATCTTCCAGGGTCCCCACGGGTACATCTCGCCGAGCTGGTACGGCGACGTCCGGGCGGTGCCGACCTGGAACTACACGGCCGTGCATCTCACCGGCACCCCGGAGATCGTCGACACGCAGGAGAACCTGAGGATCCTCGACGATCTCGTCACGCATTTCGAGCGCAGGCTGCCGCAGCCGCGCATGATGTGGCAGGCGCCGAACACCGAGGAGTTCGTGAACGCCCTGGAGATGGGCACGGTCGGATTCCGGATGACTCCCACGCGGGTCTCGGCGAAGCGCAAGCTCAGTCAGAACAAGCCGGACAGCATCGTGGAGAACGTGATCGCCGAGCTCGACGGCAGTGGTGAGTACGCGCAGCCGGCCCTGGCGGCGGAGATGCGCCGCGCGCACGAGGCACGTCTGGCGCACCGCGGATGAGCGCCGATCTGCTGATCCGGTCCGTGCGGGTCGCCGGTGCCGGCCGCGAACTGCTGCCGTTCGCGTCGCCGGACGGAGACGAACCCGTCGACATCCTGGTCTCCGGCGGCGTGATCGCCGACATCGCCCCGGCGGGCAATCTCCGAGCCACGGCGGACGTGCTCGACGGCGACGGCACCTGGGTGGTGCCGGGATTGTGGGACCACCACGTGCACACCGTGCAGTGGGCGCTCGACGCGCAGCGCGCGCCGCTCGGCGGCGCGACGAGCGCGGCCGAGGCGGCTCGGATGCTGTCGGGCGTCGCGCCGCTGCCCGACGGGCGCGTCGTCGGCGCGGGGTTCCGCGACGGGCTGTGGCCCGACCGGCCCACTCGTGCCCTTCTCGACAGCGTGACCGGCGAGCAGTCGGCGTATCTCATCAACGCCGATGTGCACAGCGTGTGGCTGAACTCCGCGGCGCTGCGCCGCGAGGGGTTCGACGGCGCGGACGATGACGGCCTGCTCCGTGAGGAGGACGCCTTCGAGATCTCGCGCAGACTGAACGCCGCGGATGCCGCCACTGCCGACGCCGCAGTGCAGGCAGCCGCCGAACGCGCAGCGGCGCGGGGCATCACGGGCATGGTCGACTTCGACATGGCGTGGAACGCCGAGGCATGGCGACGCAGAGCGGATGCCGGCTTCGACACCCACCGGGTGGAGTTCGCCTTCTACCAGGAGGGCCTGCAGCGGGCCGTCGACGAGGGGCTGCGCAGCGGTGAGGAGCTGGCCGGCACCGGGGGACTGGTGCACGTCGGCCCGCTCAAGCTCATCACCGACGGCTCGCTCGGCACCCGCACCGCCGCGTGCTCTCAGCCGTATGCGGGCGACCCTGGCAACTTCGGCGTGCTGACGGTGGAACCGGACGAGCTGCGCGAGCTGCTCATGCGCGCCACGGCATCCGGTATCGAGGTGGCGGTGCACGCCATCGGCGACCGTGCCGTCGCATCCGCTCTGGACGCCTTCACGTACACGCAGGCGCGCGGCACCATCGAGCACGCGCAGCTGGTGCGGCACGCGGATCTCGCGCGCTTCGCTCGGCTGGGCGTCGCGGCGAGCGTGCAGCCGGCGCATGCCGTGGACGATCGCGATCTCGCGGACGACCTGTGGCGCGAGCAGCAGGCGATCGGCTATCCGCTCGCCTCGCTGATGAACGCGGGCGTGCCGCTGCGTTTCGGGTCCGACGCTCCCGTCGCCGTGCTCGATCCGTGGGCGACGATCGCTGCCGCGGTGTTCCGCACCGGCGATGAGCGCGTGCCCTGGCATCCCGAGGAGCGCGTGTCGGTCGATGCGGCGCTGCGCGCGAGCGGACGTCATGGAGACGCGGTGATCGCGCTGGGAGCGGTGGCTGATCTCGCGCTGTGCGGGATGGATCCGCGAACGGCCGACCGCCGGCAGCTGACCGCGATGCAGGTCGCCGCCACGGTCCTCGGCGGCCGGGTCACGCACCGCGCCTGAACGCGAGAAGGGTGCCGGAGCTCGCGCTCCGGCACTTCTGATGCGCTCGGTCAGGCCGCGATGTGCGAGACGAGGAACCAGCGGTCCTTCTCGAGGCCGCGCTGGATCTCGATCGCGACGTCCTGGCTGGTGAGGTCGACGGCGTCGAGGCCGTCGACGGCCGCCTTCACGTCGGCGATGATGGCGTCGATGTCGGAGATGATCGCGCGGACGAGCTCGTCGGACTGGGCGAAGCCGGCGGGAACGGCGGTGGCGCCGGCCTTCTCGGCGACCGTGCCGATGCGCGAGTCGATCGGCAGGCCGAGGGCGACGATGCGCTCCGCGGCGGTGTCGGCGAAGTCACCGGCGTGCGCCACGATCGTGTCGAGCAGCTCGTGGACTCCCACGAAGTTGGCGCCGCGCACGTGCCAGTGCGCCTGCTTGCCGTTGACTGTCAGGGCCTCGAGGCCGAGGACCACGGGGGAGAGGAACTGAGCGGCGGCGGCTGCCACGGTCGGGTCGACGGCGGTGGTGGGAACGGTCTGTGCCTTGCTCATGAGATCCTCCGGATGCGTTGTGAAACGGGCTTGATGTCGTCAACGCTACTCATCGGAGAACATTCCGCAAGCAAGCGAAGGCAACGCTTACCGGGGCATTCTGCCGCGTGATTCCGCGGTTCTGAGGGTAGTCTCACCTACATGAGCATCGCAGCCACGGCATCCGTCCTCGCCCTCTCCGACCGCGCACCGCAGCTGGCGGAGGACTCCTTCGTGGCGGACGGCGCCCGCATCGTCGGGGCCGTCACCCTGGGCTCGCGCGCCAGCGTCTGGTACAACGCCGTGCTGCGCGGGGACTCCGCCCCGATCATGGTCGGCGCGGACAGCAACGTGCAGGACAACGTGTCCGTGCACGTCGACAGCGGACATGGCGTGCAGATCGGCGAACGCGTCTCGATCGGACACAACGCCGTCGTCCACGGCTGCACGATCGGTGACGGCTCGCTCATCGGGATGGGCGCGGTCGTGCTCAGCGGTGCGGTGATCGGCCGCGGATGCCTGGTGGCGGGCGGCGCGGTGGTCCTCGGCGGCACCGAGGTGCCGGACGGCTCGCTGGTCGCCGGCGTCCCGGCGAAGGTGCGCCGCGCACTGACCGACGAGGAGCGCCAGGGGCTCATCGCCAACGCCGAGATCTACCTCGGCCACATCGACACGCATGCGGCGGCTGATTCCCGCCACCCATCGTGAGCGGCGCACGACGCGCCGTGCGGCGGTCCGAGCGCGGGGACGGGGACAGGTCGTCCGCGAGTCCACGGGGCGGACAGGTCGCGTTCGTCGTGCGGCGGGTCGCCCGGGGGTTCTTTCGGACGACGGCGCCGGATGCGGCCGCCGGCCTGACCTTCTACGCGGTGCTGGCCCTCATCCCGGCGCTGGTGGCCGCGTTCTCGCTGATCGGGATGGTCGGGAGCAGAGGGGACGGCGTGCGTGCCGTGCTCGACGTGGCGAAGGACGTGCTCGCGCCCGCCGCGCTCGTCGGCATCGGCCGAGCGCTGGAGAAGGTGGCGTCGCTCGGCGGCTCGGGCTGGGTGCTGGTGCTGTCGCTGCTCCTCGCCCTCTGGTCCGTCGCGCGCTACGTGACGGCGCTCGGCCGTGCGATCAACCGGATCTACGGCGTGCCCGAGGGGAGGGTGCTGTGGAAGGCGAAGCCGATCCACCTGCTGGTCACGCTCGCGGTGTTCGCCCTGGTGGCGCTGGCCGCCGTGATCGCGGGGCTCAGCCGACCGCTCGCCGAGTCCCTGGGACGGGCGCTGGGAGCCGGGGAGGTGGCGCTGAGCGTGTGGGCGGTGGCCCGCTGGCCTGCGCTGGTCCTGGTGATCGTCCTCGTGATCGCCGTGCTCTACTACTTCGCGCCGAACATCGCCCACGCGCACTTCCGCCTGGTCAGCATCGGTGCGGCGGTGGCGGTGCTGGTCTTCGCGCTGGCGTCGTTCGGGTTCGAGTACTACGTCGCCGCTGTGGCGCACTACGACTGGATCTACGGGTCGTTCGCCGGGATCATCATCTTCCTCGTGTGGCTGTGGATCGGGAACATGGCGCTCCTGCTCGGGGCGCTGGTCGACGCAGAACTGGAGCGCCTCCGTGAGCTGCGTGCCGGACGTCCCGCGGAGCGTGAGCTGCAGGTCGAACTGCGCGACACCACCAGGATGGAGCGGAACGCCGTGAACGACCTCCGGGACGAGCGCGAGGCCCGCCGATTCCGGCGCTCCCGGCGTTGACATCGTCCGAGGACGATGCGCGCGGTGCAGCACCGGTAGGCTGGTGCTCTACGGGGCGGTGGCCAAGCTGGTGAAGGCAGTGGGCTCATAACCCAACGATCGCGGGTTCAAGTCCCGCCCGCCCTACCGACATCGGCTTCTCTCCACCGCATGTGCACGCGGTTCCGAGAGGAGCGTCCATGGCTGCGGGCGACCGTTTTGCGGTCCCCTACGATGGGCGACATGGGCTGGGAAGGGAGGGCCATGCGGCCGTCGATCGAGGTCCGCACGGCGAGACGGTTCTGGGTCATCGGAGGGCTCGTGGCGGCATTGGCTCTCACGGGCTGCTCGTCACCGCTCGACGTCTCCGCGGCGGAGCGTGCGGTGGCGGCGACGTGCGAGGCGCTGGAGCCGCTGCCCGGCGTGAGCACGGCGTCGTGCGTGGTCGATGACGGCGGGTTCGATGCCGGCATCAGGCGGAGGACGGCGGTGGAGCTCGAGGACGGGGCCACGGCCGAGCAGGCCCGCACCCTCGTCGCCGCCTGGTTGTCGTCAGAGCCCGGCGGGGCGGAGGAGTACGCGATCCAGGGCTCGCGTGCGACACCCTTGCAGGTGACCGTGTCGGGACGCAGCGAGGCCTCGTTCTCGGTTGCTCCCGGCGCACCAGCCCCGAGCGTCGCGTTCGTGCAGGAGTGGCTGGGACGCGCGACCCGGGGAGTGCCGATCGTCGCATCCGTCGCCGACACTCCGCGGATCTCCATCGCCCAGGACGGGCTCTCGCCCGCGGAGCAGGCGGCGCTTCTCGACGAGTTCGGGATGCGCACGAGGAGCGACGGTCTCGTGCTGGAGATCGGCAGCGGTTCCTCTGCGACGAACGGCGCCAGCTCCGTCGAGGCACCCATACCGGCGACGCTGTATGACGCGCTGGGGCACCTCGAGACGGTCTACCGGACCTTGTCGAACGACGATCCGGACCGCGAGCTCGCCTTCACCATGGACGCGGATCCGGTGCGGTCACCGATGCTCCGGCTCCGGGTCCCGACCGACCTGATTCCGGCGGGCGCTCCGGGTCAGCCCGTGACCGGGACATCCGGCTGGCCGACGATCCGCGCGATCCTCGAAGCCGCGGCGCCGGGCGGTGCGGACTACGGTCTGACGATCGCTGGTCGCCCGGGCGACGTCGTCGGCGGCATCAGTACGTCCGGCTGCGCTCCAGACGTACCCGGGCCTCGCCCCAGGTACGACGATGAACTGCAGGCCGAGTGGGCGATCATCCATGACGTCCCGGCGCCGGGCGCCTGCGAGTGAGGCGCCCACCGCTCGGAGACGGAGAGGTCTGATCGCTCCTCAGGGCTGCTCGTCCAGGCCGGGCGTGTCGTCCTTCCGGCCTTCGCTGTCCGCGGCGGTGCCCTGATCCGGGGTCCGGCCGTCGTCCGTGTCGGTCTGGGGGCCGCCGATCACGCCGATCCCGACCGCCTGGTGGTCCGGTTCCGGATCGTTCCGCGTGGGGGCCTTCGGCTCCTCGTCGGGCTCCTTCTCCGTGCTCGGCTCCTCCAGGTCGTCCGTGCTGGGCTGCTCTTCGTCTGCGGGTTCGTGAGTCGTCTCTGTCATGGGGCGAGTGTCGCGCGAGAGACCCGATGCGGGAAGCGCCTTGACAGGACGGTGTCCGACCGTCCGTCAGGCCTCGTCGACAGGCTATGCGGGTGGCGCGCATCCCGCACCGGGGTTGACGCCACGCATCCGCAGCCCCCTACCGTGGGAGACCACCAGGAGGGATCCTGGAGGTCAGGACGAGGGAAGGAGCGGGCACATGAACGGCAGGACGGACGACGAGCTCTCCGGCCAGGCAGCCGAAGGAGACCGTCTGGAGCAGGACAGGGATCACTGGGACGAGCCGGACGATCCGGAGCGGACCGCGTCGCCGGCGCTCCCGGACGGCGTCGAGGCCGATCCTGCGGACGTCGCCGAGCAGTCCGTGGACGTCCCCGACGACGCCGAGGACGAGCGCGAGCTCTGAGTCGCGGACCGGGGGTCAGCGCACGCGGCGCCCGTGCGCGAGATCGATGAGGTGCTCCAGGACGGGCCCGCCGCGGAGTCCGTTGTGCTCGTGCTCGCTGGTGACCCACGGGGTCACGCCGGGCAGCAGCCGGGCGGTCTCGAGCGAGAACTCCATCGGCACGTACACGTCGTTGACGTAGACGGCGGCGGCTCCTCGCGCATCGGATGCCTCGAGTGCGGCGCGGTCGTAGATCCTCGGCCACTCGTGCTCGGCGAGCGCCAGCGCCACGTCGCGCCACGGCTGGAACGCGGGAACCGTCTCCGTCCACTCCTGGCGCACGTGCTCACCCGTGAACAGCGATGTGTCCTCGACGAAGTCGGCCGGCTCCACCCGTTCGGCGGACCAGCGGGTGACGTGCCCCGAGGCGTAGCTGGACTCGTGGAAGACGAAGTACAGCGGATTGCGGCCGTCGAACGGCATGGCCGCGGCGAGGTCGTACCGGAAGGCGTTCGACGCAGGGTCCAGCTCCAGCAGTGACCAGACCGTCTGCCAGCCGTCGTTGGTGCCCAGCGCCGAGCCGAACGAGCGCAGGCGCGAGGGGGAGACCACCTCGCCGCCGGGCAGCACGATGCCGCCGGATGCCGCGAGGTCGACCAACCGGCGCATGCGGTCGCGGTGCTCGGGGAAGCGCCGGTAGTAGCGCTCCGAGGCGTCTCGCATCTTGTCGTAGCAGAGCGCGTACACCTCGTCCGGGGTGCGGTCGATCGTGCTGAGTCCGCCGGTGAAGTACACACGGTCGAGCGATGCGGCATCCGTCGACAGATAGGCGAGTGTGGTGAAGCCGCCGAAGGACTGCCCGAGCACGTTCCAGGTCTCAGCGCCCAGGTGCTCGCGGACGGCTTCCGCGTCGCGCACGATCGAATCGGCGCGCAGATGCGTGAGGTGCTCGGCGACGGCATCCGATTCCCGCTCCAGATCGCGGTCTCCGACCGGCGTCGAGCGGCCGGTGCCGCGCTGGTCGAGCAGGACGACACGGTGCTCCTTGAGAGCCGCATCCAGCCAGGCGGGTGACGACGAGTTCTGGAACGCGCGCGGTGCCTCGTGGCCCGGCCCTCCCTGCAGGAAGAGCAGGTACGGCAGGTCTTCGCCGCCCTCACGGGCGACGACTGCCGCGAACACGTCGATGGTGCGGGTGTCGCTCGGGTCATCCCACACCAGCGGGACGGTGAGGGTGTGCTCCTCGATCGTCAGGCCCTGCATGCGGCGGATCGTCGTCTTCGTCGTCATCACATCACGTTCCCGATGTAGGAGTACTTCACGAACACCTCTGCGGCGATGCCGGATTCCTCCAGCACCCCCTGCAGAGCGGTCATCATGTAGTTCGAGTCCCATCCCATGTAGAGATGGCAGCCCTCGGCGAGGGTGTCCCAGTGGCCCTTCCAGGCCATCGACTCGTACAGCGGTCCGCCGTGGCGCGCGCTGTAGGCGAGGGCGGCCGGACGGTCATCGGTCCAGGCGCGCCGGAAGACGCGGTTGAACAGCGCCTTGACGTCCTTGACCTCCCAGTGCTCGCCGCGGTACTCGCAGTAGTCGAACTCGCGATCCCAGCCGGCCGGCCATCCGCGCCGGCGCACGGCGTCCAGCACCGGTGTCAGGCCGTCGTCGTCGATCTCGCCGACGTCGGGGCGTGCCCAGATGCGCACCAGCTCCGCCGAGAGCCGCACGGTCCGCGCCGAGATCGCGGCGGTGCCCCAGGCGGCGACATCCGCCAGCTCGCGCGTGGCGGGAACGGCGCTGCGGGCGTAGGCCTGGTCGCGCTTGTCGGGGAAGGATGCCCCGAACACGCGCATGGTGAGCGATTCCTCGAGCAGAGTGAGGTTGCCGAGCGTCGGGGACAGCGCGCGGTGGCTGTTCTGCTCGTCCTCGCTGTACTCGGTCCACGGGCGGATGCCGTCGCCGCTCCACGTGGTGGCGGGCACCGGCGGCACGATCGCCTCGACGTCGAAGTCGGTGACGTCCTGGACGCCCTCGATGCGGCCGAGCACGTATGCCGGGTGGGGGAGCTCGCCGTACTTGAGCACGGCGCTGACGCGCTCGTCAGATGGGGTGATCCGGGCGATCGCGCGCATGAGGGACTCCCGGCCCTGCGCGCGGGCGCGGCAGAGTCGGGCGATCAGGCGGTCGGTGGGCAGCCCGACGATGGCGCGGCGCAGGAACAGCGCCTGCACCCACTCGAGCACCTCGATCAGCTCCTCGCGGCTGATCAGCCCGCGTCGATGGTCGCCGTAGGCGCTCATCACCAGCGGATAGGAGGTGCGCCCGAACGTGTTCACGTGCTCCAGCTGCAGCCGGATGCCGTCGTCCGGCTCTCCTGAGGGGTCCAGCAGGATGCCGTAGATCTCGGCGTACTCGCGCCAGAGGCCGGCATCCGCGCGCAGGTGCTCGACGTCCAGGCGGGGGAACGACCCGCGGAAAGCGGCGTACACGCCGTGCTCGCCGGCGGCGTCGATCTCGCGGCCCATCGTCATCATCAGGTAGTGCCGCCAGAACGCGCCGATGGTCTCCCCGGTGTGCCGCTCGATCGGCAGCCAGAACCGCTCCTCGACGTCGAGCTGCTCCGCGTGCGAGAGGCCCATCAGGATGTAGTTGTGGATCAGCTCGTGGTCCCGCAGCGGCTGGCCGGTGGAGTTCAGGCTCTCGAAGATCTGCTGCGCGTTGGCCGAGGAGCCGAGCGTGATCGAGACGTGCTCGAGTCGCTGGAGGCCCTGCCAGATGCCTGCGGCCTCGTCGGCGTGCACCTGGCTGCGGAAGAACGCGTAGTTGTCGTCGAAGCGCGACTCCCGGTCGCCGTCGTCGCGTCGGTCCAGGACCACGGACTCGTAGAGATCGGCCCACGCATGGTGCGGGCGCAGCTTGGTGCGCGAAGCGTCATCCGCGCGCACCAGGACCCGCTCCAGATCCGATGCCATCACCGGGTCGGTCTCGCGGATGGTGTGGTGCAGAGCCGCGATCAGCAGCATGATCGTGGTCACGCGCTGCTGTCCGTCGATCAGCACCAGATCTCCGCCGGCGGCGTCCTCGGCCGACAGGATCGACCCGATGAAATGCCGGTGATCGGTCCCTTCGCCCGCGACGGTTCGGACATCGGAGAGCAGCTTCTCGCAGGCGCCGATGTCCCAGCGGTACTGGCGCTGATACACCGGGACGACGATGTTGGTCGTGGGGGCTGCGAGCCATTCGATGGTGCCCGTCGCGGTCGCGTCGACATTGGTCGCCGTTGCCATCACTGCGTGAATCCTCCGATCAGCGGGCAGATGAACGCTGCCGGGACGAGTCTAGTCCGGCCCGATTTTCTCCGGTCGGCCTCTGGGGCGTGTTCAGGAGCCCGATGTAGGCTTACCTAAGTAGGGCCTGTTAAAACGTGCTGGCCCGCTACGAAAGGACATGACTCGGATCATGGGATACATCAAGTCCGAAGCCCTCGAGGAAAAGGGATTCGTCATCCTCGACAGCTACGCCCAGGAACTCGACCCCAAGGAGTGGCTGGACCTGGAGTACAACGACTGGAAGTCCTCGGGTGACACCCGCTTCGCTCCGCTTGCGAGCGCCAAGGGCGAGATCGAGTGCAACGGCTTCTGGAACCACAAGCCGCCGCGCACCGACAAGGACGGCGTCTGGATCGACTCGCAGGTCGAGAAGGCTCCCAACCTGACCCGCCGGGCCAAGGAGCCGGGTGCGAACGTCGGCCGCTGCCGCGTGATCGAGCTGCAGCCCACGCCCTACGGCGACTGCCTCTACAACCTCCACCAGGACGACAACAACCGCCTCAACCCGGACGGCACCGGCTGGGTCGTGCGCGGCTTCTTCAACCTGACCGACGACAAGGACAGCTTCTTCGTCCTGCGCGAGAACCGCACCGACCCCCAGGGCGAGGTGCGCATCGCGCTGCCCGCCGGCGCGCAGCTGATCATCGACACGCAGCGCCTGTGGCACGCCACCACGCACAACGGCACCGAGCCGCGCTACAACCTGATCACCTCGTGGACCTCGGGTCCGGAGCTGGACGCCTACATCGAGAAGTACCACGGCACCGACCAGCACACCCAGTTCGAGGTTCCGCAGGACGTGCTCGAGCACGGCTACGCCGAGCAGGCCCGCAAGGACGCCGCCCGTGCCGCCTACTACGCGGCCAAGGGCCAGCAGGCCAAGCTCGCCATGAGCGAGGCCTGAGTCCCCGCATCCGCATCGCAGCGGCCCCGGGTCCCTCGCGGACCGGGGCCGTTGCCGCATCCGGGGGAATCACATGCTTGTCATTCCCCGGGATCTGGGCGATAATCGCCTCATAACCGCATAGCTCGCCGAGGTTCTTCGGTCAGGTCGTAGGGGAAGACGCACCTGATGAAACGGAGAGATCATGGCGACGGGATACGCACGCGGAGTGGTGTACGTCCACTCCGCCCCACGCGCGCTCTGCCCGCACCTCGAATGGGCGGTCGGACGCGCTATCGGTCGCGCCGTCAGTTTCGACTGGAGCGATCAGCCGGTGCAGTCGGGCACCCGACGCGCCGAGTTCTACTGGGACGGGCCGGTCGGCACAGGCTCCGCCATCGCGACGGCCATCCGCGGCTGGGAGCACCTGCGCTTCGAGGTCTCCGAGGACCCGACGGCCGGGAACGACGGCGGTCGCTGGATGCACACGCCCGACCTCGGCATCCACTACGCGCAGACCGACTCCGCGGGCAATGTGGTGATCGGCGAGGACCGCATCCGCTACGCGATGGAGATCGCGGCGGGCAGCATGGTCGAGCTGCAGCGGGAGCTCGACGTCGCCCTCGGTGCCGCGTGGGACGAGGAGCTGGAGCCCTTCCGCCACGCCGGCGACGATGCGCGTGTCGTGTGGCTCCACAAGGTGGGGTAGCCGCTCCGCTGGTGGGTCGGGTAGCCGCGCGACCCAGAGACGTGCGGAGGAGGCCCGAGTAACGGGATCCGGTGATCACCTCCCGGATGCCGAGAAAGCGAATCCTCCGCATAACGACTGAAGCCCCCTGCGGGGAAGCAGGGGGCTTCGTCATGCCCGGACGATCCCGGCATCAGATCACCGCTGTGCGCTGCAGGGGGAGCGCACTCTCGGCGGTGCGGTCGCCTACGGCGGTCCAGGCTGCGGCCAGCCGGTCCATGGCCGCAGCCGTGCGCTCGGGCGTGAGCGTGATCGGGATCCGGAGGCGTCGCTCCAGGACCCCTCCCAGCGCGAAGCGCGGACCGGGCGGCAGGATCAGCCCGTGCTCCCGCGCGCTGAGCGCCAGTCTCGTCGAGATCGGTGCGCCGAGATCCAGCCAGGTCGAGAGGCCCCCGGGGGTGGTGGGCATCGTGAGACCGTGCAGTCGGGCGACGCCTGCGGCCACGGCCTCGCGGCCCGCGTGCAGCCGCTCGCGCACATGCCCGAGGAGCGCAGGCATGTCGTCGAGCAGTTCGATTGCGATGCACTGCTCCAGCAACGCGGTCCCCAGTTCGAACGAGGGGCGAACGGCGAGCAGTCGCGCGATGATCCCGGGTTCCGCTCTGATCCAGCCCAGGCGCATACCGCCCCAGGCGATCTTCGACATCGATCCGATCGTGAGCACGTGGGGACCGAATGCTGCCATCGGCACCGGGGTCCAGCCCCGGTCGATGTCGAGTTCCGCCGTCGTCTCGTCGACGATGAGGTGCGTTCCCGCGCTGCGTGCTGTGGCGGCGACCCTCGAGCGTGCGGCATCGGGCAGGGTGGCCCCGGTGGGGTTGTGGAAGTCGGCGATGAGGTACGCCATGTGAGGACGACTGCGCAGCAGCAGATCCATGAGGTGAGCGGTGTCCCAGCCGTCGACGTCGACCGGGGTCGGCAGCAGCCGATAGCCGTGGCGGCGCAGCGACTCCAGCGCATGCGGGAAGGTGGGCTGCTCGACCAGGGCGCGCTCTCCTCGTCGACCGATCGCCGCCAGGATGAGGTTCATGGCGTTCAGCGCCCCCGAGGTGATCATGATCTCCTCGGCGGATGTCGGAACGCCGCGCTGGGTGAAGCGCTGCGCCACGGCGTCCCGCAGCTCCGGCAGTCCCTGCAGCGAGTATCCGCTCGTGCCGCGCAGCGCGGCGAGCCGCGGCAGTGACCGCACGGTGGCGTCGTAGAGCCCGGGGGTCGAGTCCATCGACGCGATGGACAGGTCGATCGCGCCCGCGTCGTCGGAAGGAACCGGCGCGACGGATCCGCTCGGCAGCGCCACGCGGGTGCCGCCTCCGTGCACACGCGTCGCGTATCCGGCGGCGGCGAGCAGATCGTAGGCTCGGGTCACGGTGGAGCGCGAGCGGCGCAGCTCGGTCGCCAGCGCGCGTTCGCTGGGCAATCGCTCGCCGACGGTGATCCGTCCGTCCAGGATCAGTGCGCGGATCTGATCCGCCAGGCCCGCGGCACTCGCGCCCGCCACGCTCTGGGCGCCGAGCTGATCGACCAGTCGTGATGTCATGTCCCCAGCATGCCGCAAAGTGGCCCGAGATCAGCAGACCACTTTGTGAGGAGTGGTCTCGTCGGCGGCGTCTGATGCGGCATCAGCATGGACTCATGAACGCACGGTCGATTCTCATGCCCATCGCAGCCGCGAGCCGACGCGAACTCGTCGAGCGGCTCACGCAGCTGCTGTCCGGGCTCATCCTGTACGGCGCGGCCATGGCCCTGATGGTGCGGGCGGGCATCGGCGTGGCGCCCTGGGACGTGCTGGCCGTGGGCATCGCCGATCGCACCGGCCTCGGATTCGGGGTGGTGACCTGCCTGGTGGCCGCCGTCGTGCTCCTGCTGTGGATCCCGCTGCGTCAGCGCCTGGGGATCGGCACGGTGCTCAACGCCGTGCTGATCGGGCCCAGCGCCGATCTCACGCTCGGGCTGGTTCCTCCTGCGCCCTCGATCTGGATCGGCGTGCCCATGTTCGTCGGCGGACTGGTGCTGCTGGCGTTCGCCACCGGACTCTACATCTCCGCCGACTTCGGACCAGGGCCCCGCGATGGATTGATGACCGGACTGGTGGCGCGGACGGGGCGTCCGGTGTGGATGGTCCGCACGGTGCTCGAGGGAGGCGTCCTGCTCATCGGCTTCCTGCTGGGCGGTCCGGTCGGCGTGGGGACCGTGCTGTTCGCGTTCGGAGTGGGACCGCTCGTCGGCTGGTTCCTCGCGGTGTTCACCCGCATCCGGGCATCCCGCGCCCTTGCGCTCGCCCGCCCGGTGGACTGACGGCGCGAGAGAGCAGGACGCCCCCGGGGATCCCCCGGGGGCGTCCTGCTGCAGGAGCCGGCTCAGGCGCTGCGGAACGCGACGACGGCGTTGTGGCCGCCGAAGCCGAACGAGTTGCTGATCGCGAGCAGATCGCCGTCGCCGAGCGGCTGCGGCGAGGTCGAGAGCTTGAACGGGACGGCCGGGTCGGGCTCGGTCATGTTGATGGTCGGCGGCGCGACGCGGTCGCGCAGCGCGAGGATCGTGTACACGGCTTCGAGCGCGCCGGTGCCGCCCAGCAGATGCCCGGTCGACGCCTTGGTCGCGGAGACGGGGATCTCGTCGATGCGGTCGCCGAACACGCGCTTGAGCGCCTCGTACTCGTTCGGGTCGCCGACAGGGGTGGACGTGGCGTGCGCGTTGATGTGCGAGACCTCGTCCGCGGAGGCACCCGCCTGCTGCAGCGCCTGCTCGACGGCACGGGCCGCGCCCGCGCCCTCGGGGTCGTTGCCGGTGATGTGGTACGAGTCGGCGGAGACGCCGCCGCCCACCAGGTAGGCGTAGATCTTCGCGCCGCGGGCCTTGGCGTGCTCCTCGGTCTCGAGGACCAGTGCCGCGCCGCCCTCGCCCATGACGAAGCCGTCGCGGTCGATGGCGCCGGGGCGGGAGGCGGTGGCCGGGTCGTCGTTGCGACGGGACAGGGCCTGTGCTGAGGCGAAGGACGCCATGGTGATCGGGTGGATCGCGGACTCCGCGCCACCGGCGATGATCACGTCGGCGAGCCCGTCCTGCAGGTGGTCGTAGGCGTTCGCGATCGACTCCGTGCTGGAGGCGCAGGCGCTGACGACCGTGCGTGCGAAAGCCTTGGCGTTGAAGTGCAGCGACAGGTTTCCCGCACCGGCGTTGGGCATCAGCATCGGAACCGTCAGCGGCATGACCCGGCGCGGTCCCTTCTCACGCAGCGTGTCCCAGGCGTCCAGCAGCGTCCACACGCCGCCGATGCCCGTGGCCCAGTCGATGCCGAGGCGCTCCGGAGCGACCTCGGGAGAACCGGCGTCCTCCCAGGCCTCACGGGCGGCGATCATCGCGAACTGGGTCGAGGGGTCAAGGCGCTTGGCCTCGTGACGGGGGAGCACCTCCTCGGGGCGGACGGTCGCCTCGGCGGCGAAGTGCACGGGGATCTGGTACTTCTCGATCCAGTCGTGCTCCAGCGTGCGCGTACCGGACTTGCCTGCGAGCAGATTGGCCCAGTTCTCTGGGGCCGTGCCGCCCAGAGCGGACGTGGCGCCGATACCGGTGACGACGATGCGCTTGGTCATGAAGGTCCTTCGTGAGGAGGGAGGTGGTTCAGGGAAAAGGAGGATGCCACGCCCCGCGCCCATCGACCGGCTGCTGAGCCTGTCGAGTGCAGGGCCGGCGGGGGTGGCATCCGCGGTGGTGCTTACTCCTGGCCGGCGACGATGAAGTTGACGGCGTCGGCGACCGTCTTGAGGTTCTTGACCTCGTCGTCGGGGATGGTCACGCCGAACTTCTCCTCGGCGTTGACGACGATCGTCATCATCGAGATCGAGTCGATGTCGAGGTCGTCGGTGAACGACTTCTCCATCGCGACCTCGGATGCGTCGATGCCGGTCTCGTCGGTGACCAGCTCAGCAAGTCCTGCGAGGACCTCGTCGGTGGTGAGAGCCATGGTGTTTCCTCTTTCTCGGAATGGTTTCGGAACCGGTGAACAGTCTAGGGAAGGCGCTCCCGATCAGGGGAGCACCACCACCTGCGCGCCGAAGACGAGCCCTGCGCCGAAGCCGATCTGCAGCGCCAGACCACCGCTGAGCTCGGGGTGCTCTTCGAGCAGACGGTGGGTGGCAAGGGGGATCGAGGCGGCCGAGGTGTTGCCGGTCGTCTCGATATCGCGTGCGATGACGGTGGTCTCGGGGAGCTTCAGTTGCTTGGCGAACTCCTCCACGATGCGCAGGTTCGCCTGGTGCGGGATGAAGGCGGCGAGGTCGGATGCTTCGATGCCGGCCTTCTCGAGGGCCTCACGGGCGACCTTGGCCATCTCCCAGACGGCCCAGCGGAACACGCGGGGTCCTTCCTGGCGGAGGGTCGGCCACGGGGAGGTCCCGTCACGGAACTCGGTGAGCGTGTGGTTCATGCCGACGAGGTCGGCCTTGGACCCGTCGGAGCCCCACACGGTGGCGGAGATGCCGGGGGTCTCGCTGGGGCCGATGACCACCGCGCCCGCGCCGTCTCCGAGCAGGAAGGAGATGCTGCGGTCGGTCGGGTCGACGATGTCGGACAGCTTCTCCGCGCCGACCACGACGGCGTAGTGCGCGGCGCCCGCGCGGATGAGCGCGTCGGCCTGCGCCACGGCATAGGCGTAGCCGGCACAGGCGGCGTTGACGTCGTATGCGGCAGCGGGATTCGCGCCGATGCGGTCGGCGACGATCGCCGACACCGAGGGCGTCTGCTTGGGGTTGCTGATGGTGGCGACGATGACGAGGTCGATGTCCGCCGGGTCGACTCCGGAGCGCTGCACGGCCTCGGCCGCCGCGGCGGAGGAGAGATCGATCGCGTCCGTCTCGGGCACGGCGCGAGCGCGCGTGATGATGCCGGTGCGCTGGCGGATCCACTCATCGCTGGAGTCGATGGGGCCGACCAGGTCGTCGTTCGGGACGGCGTTCTCCCCGCGCGCGGCACCGACGGAGTAGATCCGGGTGTGCGCGGCTCCGGTGGCCTGGGTGATGGTGGCGCTCATGCTGCTTCTCCGTTCAGCAGCGCGACTGCTGCGTCGAGGTCGTCAGGGGTCTTCACGGCGACGTTGGGCACGCCCTTCAGGCCGCGTTTTGCGAGGCCGACGAGCGCGCCGGCCGGGGCGACCTCGATGAAGCCGGTGATACCCGCCTGGGCCATCGATTCCATGCACAGGTCCCAGCGGACCGGCGAGGACACCTGGGTGACGATGCGGTCGAGAGCGTCGCGTCCGTCGGCCACGACGGCGCCGTCGCGGTTCGACCAGAGAGTGATCGTCGGGTCGTTCGCCTCGACGTCGTCGACGGCGGCGCGAAGCGTCTCCACCGCGGATCCCATGTAGGAGGTGTGGAAGGCGCCGGCCACCTGCAGCGGCATGACGCGGACGCCGCGTGGAGCGCTCTCCGCGAGCTTCGCGAGGCTCTCCAAGGCGCCTGCGGCCACGATCTGCCCGGCGACGTTGTAGTTGGCGGGGGCGAGCTCCAGGTCGTCGAGCAGGGCGAGCACCTCGTCGGCGTCGCCGCCGAGAACCGCGCTCATGCCTGTCGCGGCCTGCGCCGCAGCATCCGCCATCGCCCGTCCGCGGATGCCGACCAGGCGCATCGCGTCCTCGGCGCTGATCACGCCGGCGCCGACGAGCGCGGCGAGCTCGCCGACCGAGTGACCGGCCGCGCCGTCGGCGCGGCGGCCGGAGCGGAGAACGAGCTGCTTGGCGGCGACCATCGACGCCGCGACGATCAGCGGCTGCGCGATGCGTGTGTCGCGGATGGTGTCGGCGTCGGACTCCGTGCCGTGCTTGATCAGATCGACCTCAGCGGCGTCGGAGTACGCGGCGAGCTGCTCGGCGACGCCGTCCAGCTCGAGCCAGGGTGCGAGGAATCCGGGGGTCTGGGAGCCCTGTCCAGGGCAGGCGACGACGATCACCCATCCATTCTGTCAACGATGGCGACGCGACAGTGGATGATTCATCACAAGAATCCGCGATTCGTTTGTGCGTGGCGCACAGCGGCTGCCGCGCTCGGGTCGCGATCAGCGGCGACGCGGTGCCGCACGGCGGCGGCTCGGCTCCGACGCTCCGACCGACCCGAGGATGAGCGCGGTCTGCAGGATCAGCGCTTCACGCGGTCCGGTGGCATCCCAGCCGATGACCTCGCTGACGCGCTTGAGACGGTAGCGCACGGTGTTGGGGTGGACGAACAGCTCGCGGGCGGTGGCCTCGAGCGAGCGCCCGTTGTCGAGATAGCTCCACAGCGTGGTCACGAGGTCGGGCGAATGCGCCTGCAGCGGACGGAAGATCCGCTCGATGAGCGTCTGCTTGGCGAGCGTGTCGCCGGCCAGGGCGCGTTCGGGCAGCAGGTCGTCCGCCTCGACGGGACGCGGAGCCCCGCGCCAGGCCCGCGCGACGGCGAACCCGGCCAGCGCCGCACGAGCGCTCTGCCCCGCATCCACCAGTGCGGCGACGGGGGGACCGAGCACGACGTAACCGGGGCCGAACGACGGCTCCAGGCGCTGCGCGATCTCGGCGAACGGCAGCTCCTCTTCCTCCGCCGTCTCCTTGCCCGGAACCCGGGCGCGTCCGACGACGAGCACCAGCCGCGACCCCTGCACGCCGATCAGCACGTCCACCGAGAGGCGCCGAGCGGTGCGTCGGACCTGGTCGACGTCGAACTGCGGGGGCGTCGTGCCGACCAGCACGCACACCTCGCCGTGACCGTGCCAGCCCAGGGCCGCGATGCGGCTGGGCAGCTCCTCATCGGCCTCGCCGGTGAGGATGGAGTCCACCACGAGCGCCTCGAGCCTGGCATCCCACAGCCCACGGGCCTCGGCTGCGCGGGCGTACACGTCCGCCGAGGCGAACGCGACGTCGCGGGAGTACAGCAGGATCGCCTCGCGCAGATCCTCGCCACGGCCGGCGACGCGCTCCTCGGTCACCGCGACCGTCACGCGGATCAGCTGCAGCGTCTGCTGCAGACTGACGCTGCGCAGCAGTTCACGCGGAGCTGCGGCGAAGATGTCGGCCGCGATCCAGGGGGTGGAGGACGGGTCCTCGTACCACTGGATGAAGGAGGTGATGCCCGCTTGCGCCACCAGCCCGACGGCGGACCGCCGGGCCGGTGGCATGTCGGCGTACCACGGGAGGGTGTCCTCCAGCCGCTTGATCGTCACCGTGGCGATGTCACCGGAGATCCGGCGCAGCCAGGCGAGCGTGGCGGCCTTGTCCATGGCCGACGTGGTGGGACCTGTCACAGATTCAGCTCTCGCCGCCTGCGTTTCCGCTGGAGCCGGCGTTCACGTCGTGCAGCGCGTACTTGATGATCGCGTCGCCGACGATGGATCGCTGGATCTTGCCCTGGTCGGCCAGTGCCTGCAGGGTGCGGACGACCATCGACGGACCGTCGATCTTGAAGAAGCGACGGGCCGCGGCGCGGGTGTCGGAGAAGCCGAAGCCGTCGGCGCCGAGCGTGTAGTACGGGTTCGGCACCCACTGGCGGATCTGGTCCTGCACGGCGTGCATGAAGTCGCTCGCGGCGATGACGGGACCCTCGGCGCCCTGCAGCTTCTCGGTGAGGTAGGCCGTGCGGGGCTCCTCGTCGGGGTGCAGGAAGTTGTGCTCGTCGGCCGCGAGACCGTCGTTGCGCAGCTCGCCCCACGAGGTGACCGACCACACGTCGGCGCTGATGTTCCAGTCCTTGCGGAGAAGCTCCTGCGCCTCCAGGGCCCACGGCACACCCACGCCCGAGGCGAACAGCTGAGCCTTCAGGCCCTCGCCGGAGTCGACCGAGATGCGGTGGATGCCGCGGATGATGCCGTCGACGTCCACATCCTCCGGCTCGGCCGGCTGCACGAGCGGCTCGTTGTACACCGTGAGGTAGTACATGACATCGGGGTTCGGGTGGTTGCCGCCGTACATCCGCTCCAGGCCCGAGCGCATGATGTGCGCGATCTCGTAGCCGTATGCGGGGTCGTAGGACACGGTCGCCGGGTTGGTCGAGGCGAGCAGCGGCGAGTGGCCGTCGGCGTGCTGCAGGCCCTCACCCGTGAGAGTGGTGCGCCCCGCGGTGGCGCCGATGACGAAGCCGCGCGCCATCTGGTCGCCGGCCGCCCACAGCGCGTCTCCCGTGCGCTGGTACCCGAACATCGAGTAGAAGATGTAGATCGGGATGAGCGGCTCGCCCTGGGTGGAGTACGAGGTGCCGGCAGCCGTGAACGCGGCCGTGGCGCCCGCCTCGTTGATGCCGACGTGCACGATCTGGCCCTGCGGGCTCTCCTTGTAGGCCAGCAGCAGCTCGCGGTCGACCGACGTGTAGTGCTGACCGTTCGGGTTGTAGATCTTCGCGGTCGGGAAGTACGCGTCGATGCCGAAGGTGCGCGCCTCGTCCGGGATGATCGGCACGATGCGGTTGCCGAAGTCCTTCGAGCGCAGCAGGTCCTTGAGCAGTCGCACGAACGCCATGGTGGTGGCGATCTCCTGCGTTCCCGAGCCCTTCTTCGGCAGCGCGTAGGTGGAGTCGTCCGGCAGCGTGATCGCGGTGTGCTTCGTACGGCGCTCCGGGATGAAGCCGCCCAGGGCGCGGCGGCGCTCCAGCATGTACTGGATCGTCTCGTCGTTCTCGCCCGGGTGGTAGTACGGCGGCAGGTACGGGTTCTCCTCGAGCTGCGCGTCCGTGATCGGGATCTGCATGGTGTCGCGGAAGGTCTTGAGGTTCTCCAGCGTCATCTTCTTCATCTGGTGGGTCGCGTTGCGGCCCTCGAAGTGCGGACCCAGGCCGTAGCCCTTGACGGTCTTGGCGAGGATGACGGTGGGCTGGCCCTTGTGCTCGAGCGCGGCCTTGTAGGCGGCGAAGACCTTGCGGTAGTCATGGCCGCCGCGGCGCAGCTGCCAGATCTGCTCGTCGGTGTAGTCCTTGACCAGGGCGGCGGCGCGCTCGTCCTTGCCGAAGAAGTGCTCGCGGATGTACGCGCCGGACTCGGCCTTGTACGTCTGGTAGTCGCCGTCCGGGGTGGCGTTCATGATGTTCAGCAGCGCGTTGTCGGTGTCGCGGGCGAGCAGGTCGTCCCACTCCCGACCCCAGACCACCTTGATGACGTTCCAGCCGGCGCCGCGGAAGAACGACTCCAGCTCCTGGATGATCTTGCCGTTGCCTCGGACCGGACCATCCAGACGCTGCAGGTTGCAGTTGATCACGAAGGTGAGGTTGTCCAGGCCCTCGTTCGCGGCGACCTGCAGCTGACCGCGGGACTCGACCTCGTCCATCTCGCCGTCGCCGAGGAAGGCCCACACGTGCTGGTCGGAGGTGTCCTTGATGCCGCGGTTGGCGAGGTACTTGTTCGACTGCGCCTGGTAGATCGCGTTGATCGGGCCGAGGCCCATCGACACGGTCGGGAACTGCCAGTAGTCCGGCATGGAGCGCGGGTGCGGGTAGGAGGGCAGTGCGTGACCCTCGTGCGACTTCTCCTGACGGAAGCCGTCCATGTCGGCCTCGCTCAGGCGCCCCTCGAGGAAGGAGCGGGCGTAGATGCCGGGGGAGGCGTGGCCCTGGATGAAGATCTGGTCTCCGCCACCGGGGTGGTTCTGGCCGCGGAAGAAGTGGTTGAAGCCGACCTCGTAGAGCGAGGCCGCGCCGGCGTAGGTGGAGATGTGACCGCCCACGCCGATGCCCGGACGCTGTGCGCGGTGCACCGTGATCGCGGCGTTCCAGCGGATCCAGTGCCGGTAGCGGCGCTCGATCTCCTCGTCGCCGCCGAACTCCGGCTCGTTCTCCGGAGCGATGGTGTTGATGTAGTCGGTGGTCGGCACCATCGGCACGCCGAGGTGCAGGTCCTTGGAGCGCTTGAGCAGGCTGAGCATGATCTCGCGCCCGCGACCGTGGCCCTTCGCGTCGACCAGCTCGTCGAGCGACTGCTGCCACTCGCCGGTCTCCTCCGGATCGCTGTCGAGGGGGCCCTGAGAGTACGGATCCTGATCGTGAACGGTCACGTGGAGCCTTTCGTCTTACTGGCAGGTCGTGCCAAGGAAACGGGAAGCGACGTGGGGGAGCCTTGTCGGCTCGGCACAACACGCGCTGTGCTCAGCCTATATCCGTTCGCGGGTCGGATGCCGCAACGGGCTCCCGCTAGGATCGATACCCGAGGGCCTTTAGCTCAGCTGGTAGAGCGCCACGTTTACACCGTGGATGTCGTCGGTTCGATCCCGGCAGGGCCCACATCGAGACCCCTGGCGGGCGTCCCTCCGGCGACCTAGGCTCGCGTCATGGGAACCCTGACCTTCAGCCTCAACGTCACGCTGGACGGCTGCGTGGATCACCGCGAGGGCATCGCCGACGACGAGTCGCACGCCTTCTTCACACGCCTGATGGACGAGGCCGGCGCGATGCTGTGGGGCCGCGTCACCTACGAGATGATGGAGAGCTACTGGCCCGCCGTCGCGCGCGGTGAGGAGGAGGCTCCGCCCGCGATGCGCGAGTGGGCGGTCAAGCTCGATGCCAAGCCCAAGCACGTCGTGTCGTCGACGCGCACGGACTTCCCGTGGAGCAACAGCCATCACCTCTCCGGCGACCTGCGCGAGGGCGTGCAGCGCCTCAAGGACGAGACCCCGGCCGGAGTGCTCCTGGGCAGCGGCTCGCTCGCCACCGAGCTGGACCGCCTGGACCTGATCGACGAGTACCGCTTCCTCGTGCAGCCGATGATCGCCGGGCACGGCCCGACACTGTTCCAGGCCGGGCTGCCCGCCACTCGGCGGCTCGAGCTGATCTCCGCGACCCCGCTGCGCAGCGGTGCTGTCGACATGCACTACCGGCGCGCGCGCTGACGGGCGGCCTCAGTCCTCGGTGCGGAAGCCGCTCGCCTTGTGCGTGCCGTCGCAGAACGGCTTGATGGCCGAGAGCCCGCACCGGCACAGTGCCACCGTGAGTCGACGACGGGGGATGACCTCGCCGTCGGCGGTCTGCAGCACCACGTCGCCGCGCAGCAGGAGGGGTCCGTCCGGGTAGGGCGTGATCGTCGGCTGCGGCGCTGACGTGCTCATGCGGTCACCCCCGCGCGCAGCGAGGACGACTGCCGCTCCCAGGCATCCAGCATGTGACCGGCGACGGCGCCGTCGATCGCCAGGCAGGCGGCGGCGCCGAACACGATGTCCGGCAGGAGGTGCGGATGCTGCGCGGCCAGGCCGCCGGCCAGGTCGCGCGCCGCGATCTGCTCGTGGACGGCATCCGCCTCGACGTGCTCGTCGAAGTAGTCCGTGACGTCGTCCCCGAATCCGAGTCGTCTCAGTCCGTCGGCGTAGAGGCGGTTCGGGATCGACGAGGTCATCTCGAACGCGGCGAGGTGGCCGACGATCGCTCCGATCAGCCGCCGGTTCAGCCCGAACATCGACATCATGTTGTGGGAGGCCAGCGTGATCGCAGGCACGTCGTCGACGTATGCGCCGTAGGTGTCGTCCAGCCCGGCCCCGCGCAACGCCTTAGCGAAGAGCTCGGCATGCACCCGGTCGGGGCGTCCGCCGCCGTACTCGTCCGACTGGATCTCGACCAGTGCCGCCTTGGGGGAGCCGGACAGGCGGGGGATCGCCCAGGAGTGCGGGTCCGCCTCCCGCAGCGTGTAGATCGAACGCTGCACCAGGAACTCGTGCGCCTGCTCGTTGGTGGCGCGCCTCGCCAGGTGACGGGAGAGACTGGGCCCGTCATCCGCCGCGACGAAGGCGAACAGCGCTCGCGCGACCGCGTCGGTGGTGGGCTCGGGGAGTTCGGGCACCGCGACTCGGGTGCGCAGCACCCGTTCGAACTCCTTCTCGAGCATCAGCCGCACGGCGATCAGGGCCGGGTCCCATTCGCGGTCGGCCTCGAGCCCGTCCAGCGTCCCGTATGCCGAGGCGTACAGCAGGAAGAGTGTGAGCTGAATGTCCTCGTCCGTCGTGATGTCCGAGCAGGAGTGCAGGGCGGCTTCCGCCTCCCGGGTCAGCGTCTTCTGGTCGGCGGGTTCCGTCGCGGTCAGCGCGTCCAGCACGGCCTCGCCCAGCGGGCCCCGAGGACGGACGGCGGTGCCGGCCAGTGCGGGTGCGGTGATGGTCATCGATGCCCTCCCATACGTCGAGGATGCGAGTGTCCACGACGACACCGCGCCGGGGCAGGGCCTTGACCCGGGCGTCCGCCGCACGCTACGCGCGCGGCCGTGGCCGAGGGTGAAGTCCATCGGGATCCCCAGTTTCACCCAACTCGGAGGCCATTCGCGTTCGCTACTTCACCGCGTTACAGCTGAAGGTGACGTCGCCGCCGCGGGAGTGGCTCGTCGCGATGCAGACGGTGCCTTCGATGATGCGTCCTTCCGATGTGGCGCGCGCGTCGACCTTGTCATCGGTGCCCCGGTTGCGGGCGTGCACCCGGATCGCCGGACCATCGCCGTGCTTCTGAACGGTCAGGGTCGCCTCGGTGACGCCGTACGGCATGGAGTCGCGGATGCGGCGGTCGACCGCGTTCAACTTCTCCGGGTCGATGTCGCCGAGAGAGAATGCGCCATCCCCTGCCGGCGTGTCATCACCGGTCAGGGGCGAGATCAGCACGAGTGCACCCTCGCGCCACTCCCACGATGCGCCGAAGGGATGGCTGGTCGTCGGCGCGGTGACGACGGATGTCGTCACGTCGGGAACGGCCGTGTCGGATGCTGCGGCTTCGGCGTGGTCGATCGAGATGCCGAACACCTCATCGCTCCCGGTCGTCGTGATGACAGCGCGGACCATCGCCGCGTACTCCTCGGCGCTGACCACCGCGCCGTACTCGATCGCGTAGCTGTTCCTGACCGTGTTCGAGATCTGGATGAGCCCGATCACGCCCACGATCAGGGCGATGATCGCGAGAAGACCGATGACCACTCCCACCGAGTGACGACGGATCCACGGCGCGGACGGCTGATCGTCCTCGCTCACGGCATCAGCAGCGCGGACCCGCAGCGCATCACGCCGTGGCCTTCTTCGCCGGCCACAGCCTGCGCGGGAGCTCGAAGAGCAGACTCACCGGCATCCGGCGGCCCAGCAGGGCGAAGCCCGTCGAGATCGCCACGGTCGCCAGGAAGATGACCAGCAGACCCAGGGTCGGATTGTCGAACCCGACCTTGAGCGCCAGCCAGCCGAGGGCGGCGAAGACGGGGTAGTGCGAGACGTAGTAGATCAGGGAGTACCTGCCCACGAACCGGGCGGGCGCCAGCCAGCGGACATCAGGCGCGACCGCGGTGAGCCTCACCAGGATCATGATCCCCAACATCGCGGGCACCGCCGAGAGCGGCTCGTACCAGAGCGGGTCGATCAGGCCCGAGTACAGGCCGACGCCGATCGGGATGATCGCGAGTCCCGCCGCGAGCGGCACGCTCAGGCGCTTGGCGTATTCGTCCCAGTGCTTCTCGATGAACGCGCCCAGGAAGAAGAACGGCATCAGATAGAAGAACCGGCGCAGCAGTTCGAGATCGGCGGGGATGACGAACATCAGCACGAACGGCACCGCGAACAGGACCCAGATCGGCAGCCATTTCATGAGCAGCGCGATGATGTAGTACGCGAAGACGAACTGCATGAACCACAGGTAGGTGTTCCAGAAGCCCAGCTCCCACGGCATGAACTTCACCTGGGACGGCTCCGCCACGAACTCCATCGCCGCGTACACCAGGGTCCACACGAAGATGGGCCACAGGATGCGGCGCACCTTGCCCCACACGTACTTGCCGGCGGGCACGTGCAGGGAGCCCGCGACCAGCAGCCCGGAGAGGAACATCAGCATCGGCATCCGGAACGGTGCGAAGAAGTTGCTGACGAACTCGAAGAAGCCAGGCACCTCGCCGATGCGGTAGGCGGTGATCTGCGTGCTGTGGTGCAGGATCACCAGCAGGATCGAGAGCCCGCGCAGCAGGTCCATCCATCCGATCCGGCGATCGTGCCGGTCCAGAGCGCGACTGATGTCGGCGCCGCCGCTGCGGTCGGTGCGGCGGCGCGCCTCGGCGCGGGTCGCAGGGGCCGGGGAGGACGCGGAATCGGTGTGCTCGGACATCCCGGTCAGTATACGAGGGGGTCGCTGACGGAACCGGAGGAGCGGCGGCGTGGGCGCCGCGGGATCCAGCAGGACACGCGATCGCGATACGCCTCGTACGGGGCGCCGAACCGGGCGACGAGATCCCGCTCCTCCCACGGCCGGATGAGGTCGTTCCAGACGAGTGAGCCGCACAGCGCGTAGATCACGACGAGCCACGAGCCGCAGATCAGGCCGACAGCCATCCCCTGGGCGATCCCCGCCACCGCCATCGGATTGCGCACGAACCGGTACGGGCCGCCCACCACGAGCAACCGGGCGGTCGCGACCGGCAGCGGGGTGCCGTCGCCGCGCCCCGCCATCGTGACGGCCGACCAGATCCCGAGCGCCGAGGCGGCTGCGAGGAGGACGACGCCGGTGATCGTGACGGCGGGCGGGAACGGCATCCGCAGCCCCCACCGGAGCTCGACGAGCGCGATGCCCGCCGGGACGACCACGAGGCAGACTCCCCAGAAGACCACGATCTGGCCGGCCGTGCGCAGCAGCTGCGTTCGCGGCCGCGCCGACGTCGCCTCGCGCGCGCGGAACGGTCCGATCAGCAGCCACTCCGAGGGGATCCGGTTCAGCCGTACCAGCAGCACCGCGCCCACCGAGCAGACCGATGCCGCGATCATGAGCAGGGACCCCCAGCCCGCGGACGTCGTGACTGTCGAGTACAGGGCCATGGCTGCCGTGATCAGCACGGTCCAGCTCGCCGTGACCTCGGCGGCGAACCGCACGCCCAGCGCGGCGAGCGCAGACGCGATGACGAAGAGGGGGATGTCGACAGCAGCGACGAGTCCCGCGGGCAGGTCGCCGAGCGTCAGCATCCGGATGCCGGGGGAGAGCGCGACAGCAGCCCACCACAGGGCGCCCGCCGCAGCCTGCGCGCCGAAGTACGCGCGCCCCCAGCGGGAGTCCAGCCGTGCGGTGAGCGTCACATCTCCTCGTGCACGGCGGGGTCGGCGTCGAACAGGCGGCCGTCGGCTCGGCCCAGCGCCGTGATCGCCTCGACCTCCGCCGCGTCCAGCACGACGGATGCGGCGGCGAGGTTGGCGCGCTGATGATCGGCCGAGGACGCCTTGGGGATCGAGACGGTCCCCCGTGCGACGTGCCAGGCGATCACGGCCTGCACGGGAGTGATGTCGTGCGCCCGCGCGATCTCGACGATCACGGGCTCCTCGACGACCTCCTTCGCGCGGCCCAGGGGGCTCCAGGCGACGGTCAGGATGCCGCGCTCGGCGTGCAGCGCCAGGGCGTCGCACTGCGGGAAGTACGGATGCACCTCGATCTGGTTCACGACGGGCCGCACGCCCGTCTCGCCCTCGATGCGGTCGAGGTGCGCGGCGAGGAAGTTCGACACGCCGATCTGCCGCACGAGGCCGTCCCGCTGCGCGTCGACGAGCGCCTGCCACGCCTCGCCGTAGAGGTCCCTGCTCGGGTTGGGCCAGTGGATCAGGTGCAGGTCCGTCGCGTCCAGGCGCAGCCGTGCCCGGCTCTCCTCGATGCTGGTGCGGGCCTTCGCGCTCTCGTGATGGCGGCCGGGCAGCTTGGTGGTCACGATCAGCTCGGAACGGTCGACGCCCGAGGCCGCGACGCCCGCGCCGACGGAACCCTCGTTCTCGTAGTTGAAAGCCGAGTCGACCAGACGGTAGCCGCTCCGGATGCCCTCCGCCACGGCGTCCGCTCCGGCCTGTCCTCGCAGACCGTAGGTCCCCAGCCCGACAGCGGGGAGGGCGAAGCCGTTGTGCGCGGTGAACTGAGGGATGGCTGCCATGGGACTCCTCCGGATCGACGTGCCGCCAGCCTACGCGCCGGGCTCGTGCGGTGCGCGTCGACGGGACCATCCGCAGCGGATAGGTCCGGCTGCGTGCTGCGCGTCGACGGGACCATCCGCAGCGGATAGATTTGACAGCGTGAAAGCCACCCCCGAGAACCAGCGCACCCTGCTCGAGATCGCCGAACTCGACCGTCGGCTCCAGCAGGCGGAGCGTGCTCGCACGCAGCCCGCGCAGGGCGCACGCATCAACGAGCTCGCCGCCGTGCGCAAGCAGCAGCTGGCCGAGCTGACCTCCCTCGCGGGAGCCCTCGACGACGCGCGTGCCGAGCTGAAGCGCCTGGAATCGGACGTGACGCTCGCCACCCAGCGCCGTGATCGGGACGGGGAGCGGCTGACCTCGGCGACCGACCCGAAGCAGGCGCAGGCGCTGGAGAACGAGATCGACAGCCTGACCCGTCGCATCTCGATGCTCGAGGACTCCGAGCTCGAGGTCATGGGGCGCGTGGAGGAGGCGCAGGCGGCCGTCGACGCCCAGCAGGCGCTGATCGACCAGACCCAGTCGGAGGGCGCTGCGCTGACCGCGGCGGCGAAGGCCGAGATGGCCGCCGCCGCGACCGAGTCCGAGCACCTGACCCGCGACCGCGCCGCCCTCGCCGGTACCGTCGCGGCCGACCTGATGGCCGAGTTCGAGCGACGCTCCGCCCGTGGCGGGATCGGCGTCGGGCTGCTGCGCCGCGGCGTCTGCGAGGGATGCCGCATGGTGCTCGCCGGCACCGACCTCACCGAGGTTCGCAAGGCCGCGCCGGACGACGTGCTCTCCTGCCCCGAGTGCGGCGCGATCCTGGTGCGCACGGAGGAGTCCGGGCTGTGACGCGCGCCCGGCGCTGCGTCGCCGGTTCATGACGGGAACGACGTCGGATGCCGGTGGTAGACCGGATGCCGTGAGCTCGCCCGCATCGTCGTCGACGCCGCCGCACGCCCTGGTGGCCCGCGCCGTCGACGGACGGGGCTGGATGCTGGCCGTGCTGGAGGATCCGCTCGCCGCCGTCGAGGCGGAGCGCATCTCCGACGAGGCGCTGCCGGATCGCGTGCGGGAGCTGGAGGAGCGTCGATCGCCGCGCTGGACCGTGCGTTCACTGCGCACCTTCTACCCGCCGCTGCTGGCCTCCGGCATCCGGCTGCGCCGAGCGCACGACCTGCTGCTCTGCCACGCCATCCTGCGGGACACGGCGTCGCTGGCCGAGCCTCTGGCGCCCTCGCCGCGGTGGGTGCGCACCGACGAGGTCCAGGACGCCGCTGCGCAGCCGGGTCTGTTCGAGGTCGATCTGCCGAGTCTGCCGCGCGCCGACGACTTCGACGAGGCGCTGACGCAGTGGCGGGCGCAGCAGGCCGCTCTCGGCCGCGCGCCCGACGCTCGGCTGGCGCTGCTGTGCGCCGCGGAGTCCACCGGGGCGCTGATCGCGGAGGAGATGACCGCGGCCGGGCTGCCCTGGAGCACGGCGATCCACCAGCGGATCCTGGAGGACGCCCTGGGGGCCAGACCGCTGCGCGGGGCGCGCCCCGCGCGCATGGCGGCGCTGGCCACGAGGATCGCGGAGGCGCTGAACGACCCGGACCTGAACCCGGACAGTCCGCCGCGGGTGCTGCGCGCCCTGCACCGTGTCGGTGTGTTCGTGGATTCGACCTCGAAGTGGGAGCTGTCCGAGATCGATCATCCGGTGGTGGAGCCGCTGCTGGAGTACAAGAAGCTGTCGCGGCTGTTCGCCGCCAACGGCTGGGCCTGGCTCGACGAGTGGGTGCACGAGGATCGTTTCCGGCCGGTCTACCTGACCGGTGGCGTCGTCACCGGGCGGTGGGCGTCCTCGGGCGGCGGAGCGCTGCAGATCCCGCGTCAGCTGCGCACGGCCGTGCACGCCGATCCGGGCTGGACCTTCGTCGCCGCCGACGTGGCGCAGCTGGAGCCCCGCGTGCTGGCCGCGATGTCGCACGACGCCGCGATGGCCGAGGCTGCGCGCGGTGCCGACCTGTACGACGGCGTCGTGCGCTCAGGTGCGGTCGCCACGCGCGAGGAGGCCAAGTACGCCGTGCTGGGAGCCATGTACGGCGCCACCACGGGCGAGAGCGGTCGCCTCGTGCCGCGGCTGCGTTCGGTGTATCCGCGGGCGATGGGACTGGTCGACGCCGCGGCGCGCACCGGCGAGGAGGGCGGTGTGGTCAGCACCCTGCTCGGCCGCAGCTCCCCGCGTCCGGACGAGTCCTGGCGCCGTGCGCAGTCGCAGGCCAGCGACCCGGGCGCGGGAGGAGCGGACGAGTCCCGAGCGCGCAGCCGGGCCAGGGATCGCGGACGCTTCACGCGCAACTTCGTCGTGCAGGGCACGGCCGCGGAGTGGGCGCTGCTGTGGCTCGCCGAGATACGTCATCGCCTGATGGCGCTGCCGGTGGCATCCGCTCCCGCTCCGGCATCCGGCCCGGTCTTCTCCAGGCGGGCGCACCTGGCGTTCTTCCTGCACGACGAGGTGATCGTGCACTGCCCGGCGGAACAGGCGGACGCCGTGGCATCTGCGGTGCGCGGCGCCGCCGAGGCGGCGACGGCACGACTGTTCCCGGGGTTCGCGATCGACGTGCCGCTGGATCTGCACATCAGCGCCGACGCGGGGAAGTGACGCGCGTCCCGGTAGAAGCGTCCCGAAAGAAGCGTCCCGGTAGAATCGGAGTGCGAGCGGGTCGGCCGGACGGTCGCGTGGCGCGAGAGCGCACCGAGGAACGTCCGGGCTCCACAGGGCAGGGCGGTGGGTAACACCCACCCGGAGTGATCCGCGAGAAAGTGCCACAGAGAGAAGACCGCCCCCTCGGGGGTAAGGGTGAAAGGGTGGTGTAAGAGACCACCGGGGGACATGGTGACATGTCCCGCCAGGTAAACCTCGCCCGGAGCAAGACCAGACAGAGGACGTCGACGCGGCCCGCCGAGTCCTCGGGTAGGTTGCTGGAGCGGCACGGCAACGTGTCGCCGAGAGAGATGGCCGTCAAGGGAGCGCGAGCTCCTGAACAGAACCCGGCGTACAGGCCGGCCCGCTCGCATTCAGACCCGTCCGACAGGGATCACCCGGTCGGACGGGTCTCTTCGTGGTCGGGAGGATCGTGATTCCCGCGTAATGAAAGGGCCGGTACGACGTCTCTTCCTGTGTCGGATACGCATACCACGCAGGGAGCACGATGAACACGCTGGCCATCCAGTTCGCGGTCGCAGCCGTGATGGTGCCCGTCGGGATCGCCGGGGCGGTGATCGCCGCGCTCAGCGCGGTCATCACCTGCGTCGTGCTGATCAGGGGGAGCGACGAGATCGGCATCCCCGTCGCCGGATGGATCGTGGGTACGATCCTGAGCCTGGCCGCGGCCTTCGTCGAGCTGACGCCCACCCTCGTGTCGGCGGCCGCGGGTGCGGTGGTGGTCGTGGTCGCGCTCGTCGTGCTCGGCGGACGACGGGCTCACTCCCGCAGGCTGCACACACGCTGACTCCTGCGCGACCTCTGCAGGCATGCGAAGGGCCCCGATCAGGTGATCGGGGCCCTTCGACGTTCTCGGGTCTCAGTCGGCGGCGAGTGACGCGGCGCCGATGATGCCGGCCGCGTTGCGGTGCACGGCAGCGACGATCGGGGTGTTCAGCTCGAGCAGCGGCAGGAACTTCTCCGGATGCTTGGAGACGCCGCCGCCGACGACGAACAGGTCGGGGCTGAACAGGAACTCGATCTGGCTGTAGAACTCCTGCAGCCGCTCGCCCCAGGCCTCCCAGGACAGGCTCTCGCGCTCCATGGCGGAGTAGGCGGTCCACTTCTCGATGGACTCGCCCTCGCGCTTGATGTGGCCGAGCTCCGTGTTCGGCACGAGCACGCCGTCGTAGAGGAACGCGGAGCCGATGCCGGTGCCCAGCGTGGTTAGGATAGTGAGTCCCATGGCATCCCGTGCCGCGCCGTGGCGCGCCTCGGCGACGCCCGCGGCATCCGCGTCGTTGACGAACGCGATGTGGCGGCCCAGGCCTTCCTCGAAGAACTTCTCGGCCTCGAAGCCGACCCAGTCCTGTGCGATGTTCGCCGCTGACAGCGTCCGTCCGCGCTTGACGATCGCGGGGAAGGCCACGCCCAGCGGCAGCTGCGAACCCGTCACACCCAGCGTGTCCAGCACCTCGCGGACGGTGTCCAGCACGTCCGCGGGACGTGCGCCCTTTGGCGTGTCGACACGCACGCGATCCGAGTCGAGCGTGCCGTGCTCGAGGTTGACGATTCCTGCCTTGATGCCGGTGCCGCCGATGTCGACGCCGATTGCCTGCTGTGCCATGCCGAACAGCCTATCCAGATCGGTCCGGACGATTAGGATCGTGACAGATCCCGACGAAGGAGCTGACATGGCCGACGGCGACGACAAGTACTGGTACAACCTGAGCACCGGCGAGGTGGAGTTCGGCATGCTCTCCGCCTCGGTCGACCGGGTGGGTCCGTTCGACACGGCCGACGAGGCCGCGCACGCCCCCGAGAAGCTGCGGGAGCGATCCCGTGCCTGGGCGGAGGACGACGCCGCCGAGGACTCCTGGGGCAGCGCGTCCCGCGCCGGCTCCGGCGACGACGAGTGAGCATGGACAAGCAGCGCGATTTCGTCCTCCGCACGATCGAGGAGCGCGGCGTCAAGTTCGTGCGCCTGTGGTTCACCGATGTGATCGGCACTCTCAAGTCCGTGGCGATCGCACCGGCCGAGGTGGAGGGCGCGTTCGCGGAGGGCATCGGCTTCGACGGCTCCGCGATCGAGGGCCTGACCCGCACGTTCGAGTCGGACCTGCTCGCTCAGCCCGACCCGTCCACCTTCCAGATCCTGCCGTGGCGCGGCGAGGTCGACCCGACCGCGCGGATGTTCTGCGATCTGACGACGCCGGACGGGCGGCCCGCGGTCTCCGACCCGCGCAACGTGCTGCGCCGTGCGCTGGCGAAGGCGGCGGATGCCGGGTTCACGTTCTACACGCACCCGGAGATCGAGTTCTACCTGCTGAAGTCCTCGCAGGTGGGGCCCGACGGACCGGTCCCGGTCGACTCGGCCGGCTACTTCGACAACGTGCCCGGCGGCACCGCGCACGACTTCCGCCGCAGCGCCGTGCGGATGCTGGAGGACCTCGGCATCTCAGTCGAGTACAGCCACCACGAGGGCGGTCCCGGTCAGAACGAGATCGACCTGCGCTACGCGGACGCGCTCACCATGGCCGACAACATCATGACCTTCCGCACGGTCGTGAAGGAGGTCGCGATCGAGCAGGGCGTGTACGCGACGTTCATGCCGAAGCCGCTCAACAACCACCCCGGCAGCGGCATGCACACGCACCTGTCGCTGTTCGAGGGCGACGTCAACGCGTTCTACGAGGCGGGCGCGGAGTATCAGCTGTCGCTCACCGGCCGGCGGTTCATCGCGGGCCTGCTGCGGCACGCCAATGAGATCGCCGCGGTGACCAACCAGTTCGTCAACTCGTACAAGCGCCTGTGGGGCGGGGACGAGGCGCCCAGCTTCGTCACGTGGGGGCACGCGAACCGCTCGGCCCTCATCCGGGTGCCGATGTACAAGCCGAACAAGGGCCAGTCGACGCGCGTGGAGTACCGCGCCCTCGACTCCGCCGCGAACCCCTACCTCGCCTACGCGCTGATGCTGGCCGCGGGCCTGAAGGGCATCGAGGAGGAGTACGAGCTCCCGCCCGAGGCGGAGGACAACGTCTGGTCGCTGAGCGACTCGGAGCGGCGCGCCCTCGGGTACGCACCGCTGCCGGCGAGCCTGGACCACGCGCTGGAGTACATGCAGGACTCCGAGCTGGTCGCCGAGACACTGGGGGAGCAGGTCTTCAACTACGTGCTGCTGAACAAGCGCAAGGACTGGGAGGCGTACCGCGGGCAGGTCACTCCCTTCGAGCTGCAGAACAACCTCGGGCTGCTCTGAGTCCCAGTCATGGCACGACCTGATGCGTCCGTCTCGCTGTCGGCGCTGGCCCGGCTCGGCTTCGTCGAGCTGACGGCGGCGTCGGCCGCGCTCACCGAACTGGCCGACCTGACCGGGCTGGAGCGCGCCGACCTCGTGGAGGGGCTGGCCGCCGCCGATCCGGATGCCGCTGTCGCAGGCATCCTGCGCATCGCCCGTCGTGATCCCTCCCGGGTCAGGACGGTGCTGCAGGAGCCGGACGCCCGCTCGGCGCTCTGGCGGGTTCTGGGCGTCTCCAGCGGCATCGCGGACTTCTTCGCCCGGCGTCCGGAGCAGCTCGATGCCGGGCTCCTGCTGCGCGACGAGCCGCCGACCGCGGAGGACCTCGTCCAGACGCTGCTCGCAGCGGTCGACGCGCAGGACGGGTTCGCGCGAGGCACGCAGGCCGAGGCCGCGCTCCGGATCGCCTACCGCCGCGCGCTGGCGGGGATCATCGCCGCGGACACGGCATTCGCCGACCCCATCGCGGCCATCGCGGGTGTCTCTGCGGCACTCGCGGACGCCGCGGGTGCCGCGCTCGAGGCCGCTCTCGCCGTCGCCCGTTCGACCGTGACGGACGCGGGGATCCCGCGTGCGGAGGTCTCCGCGACCCGGCTGGCGATCATCGGGATGGGTAAGGCCGGAGCTCGAGAGCTGAACTACCTCAGCGATGTGGACGTGATCTTCGCTGCCGGCACGGGCGATGAGCAGATCGTGAGTGAGCCACGCGCCATCGACGTGGCGACCAGGCTCGCGCGCGAGACCATGCGCGTGCTCTCCGGCATCGACGCGGAGCCGCCGCTCTGGGAGGTGGACGCCGCCCTGCGGCCGGAGGGCAAGCAGGGCGCTCTGGTGCGCTCCCTGGCCTCGCATGAGGCCTATTACGACCGCTGGGCGAAGAGCTGGGAGTTCCAGGCGCTGCTGAAGGCGCGTCCGCTCGCAGGAGACGCGGAGCTGGGCGCCGAGTACATCGCCGCCGTGCAGCCGCGCGTGTGGACCAGCGCCGAGAGATCGGACTTCGTGGACAGCGTCCAGCGCATGCGCGAGCGCGTCACGGACAACATCCCCGCCGAGGATGTGCCGTTCCAGCTCAAGCTCGGCCCTGGCGGCCTGCGCGACATCGAGTTCACGGTGCAGCTGCTGCAGCTGGTGCACGGCGTCGGCGACCCGAGCCTGCACACGCGCGGCACGCTGGAGTCGCTGGAGGCACTGGCCGAAGGCGGCTATATCGGGCGGGCCGAGGGCGCTGCGTTCGCCGAGCAGTATCGGGTGCTGCGCCTGCTCGAGCACCGCCTGCAGCTGCACGAACTGACCCGTACCCATCTGATGCCCCGCGACGACGACGGCATGCGCAGACTGGCCCGGGCCACGGGGCTCGCCGACTCGGGCCCCGCCCTGCGCCAGCTCTGGGAGAATCTGCGGCGCGACGTGCGGGAGCAGCATGTTCGGCTGTTCTACCGGCCGCTGCTCGCGGCGGTGGCCTCGCTGCCCGCCGAGGAGCGGGCGCTCACCACCGGGCAGGCCGCCGATCGTCTTGCGGCCATCGGCTTCCGCGATCCGGCCGGCGCGCTGCGGCACATCGCGGCGCTGACCACGGGCCTCAGCCGCAAGGCCAGCATCCAGCGGTACCTCATGCCGGTGATGCTGCGCTGGTTCGCAGACGGCACCGACCCCGACTACGGTCTGATCGCCTTCCGCCGGATCAGCGAACGCCTCGGCGACACGCACTGGTTCCTGGGGATGCTGCGCGACTCGTCCGGGGCTGCTGAACGGCTCACCCGCGTGCTCTCCAGCTCGCGCTACGTCGGCGAGCTGATGGAGTGGATCCCGGAATCGGTGGCGTGGCTGGACTCCGCGAGCGACCTCACCCTGCGCAGCGGGGCGGCGCTGGACGAGGAGGCGCGGGCCATCCAGACCCGGCACGCCACGATCGGTCCCGCGATGAAGGCCGTGCGGGCGCTGCGCCGCAGGGAGCTGCTGCGCACCGCCATGGGCGCGGTGCTCGACCACGTCGGCGTGCATGAGATGGCGCGCTCCATCAGCGAGATCAGCGAGGCCACGATCCAGGCCGCGCTGCGCGCGGTGCGGCGCGAGGTCGTGCCGCCCGAGGACGACGCGCTGGACTTCTCGATCATCGCGATGGGCCGCTTCGGCGGGGCCGAGCTCGGCTTCGGATCGGATGCCGATGTGCTGTTCGTCTATGAGCCGAACGGCGTCGAGCCGCAACGGGCCCAGCAGCTGGCCGCGAGCATCGTCACGGGTCTGCGGGAGCACCTGACCGATCACAGGCTCCCGCTCGATCTGGACGCCGACCTGCGCCCGGAGGGGCGCAACGGACCGATCGTCCGGACCCTGGAGGCGTACACGCAGTACTACCGGCGCTGGTCCCTGTCCTGGGAGGCGCAGGCGCTACTGCGCGCCCGCGGCATCGCCGGCAGCGTGAAGCTCATCGGCCGGTTCATGGAGCTCGCCGACGGTATCCGCTTCCCGGAGCAGGTCTCGCTGCAGGACGTGCGCGAGATCAAGCGCATCAAGGCGCGGGTGGAGGGCGAGCGACTGCCGCAGGGCGTGGATCCGCGCAGGCATCTCAAGCTCGGTCCCGGGACCCTCAGTGACGTGGAGTGGATGGTGCAGGTGCTGCAGCTTCAGCACGGCCACCGGGTGCCCGACCTGCGGACGACGTCAACGCTGCAGGCGCTGGACGCCGCCGTGCTCGCCGATCTGCTGCCGGCCGCCGCCGCGGAGCGGCTGCGAGAGGCCTGGGTGCTGTGCAGCCGGCTGCGCTCGGCGATGACGCTGCTGACCGGCCAGACCCGCGATGTGCTGCCTGTCGACCACCGCGAGCTGGACGGGGTCGGGCGCCTGCTGGGTTACCCTGACCGCGGCGCGATGCTGCTCGAGGAGGACTATCTGCGGGTCACGCGTCGCGCCCGGCGGGTCTTCGAGACCCATTTCTACGGCTGAAAAGGAACACGAGGGGGAGTCATGTCTGAGCGCATCGGGATCGTGTGGAACCCGACCAAGATCGATGAGGCAGTGCTGAGGGATGCCGTCAGCGCGGCGTTCTCCGAGGATGACGACGTGCAGTGGTGGGAGACGTCGGCGGACGACCCCGGGCGCTCCATGGCCGAGGCCGCGGTGGCGGCCGGATGCGACGTGGTCATCGCGGTCGGCGGTGACGGCACGGTCCGCGTGGTGGCTGAGGTCATCGCGCAGCAGGGCGAAGGCGCGCCCGCACTGGGCATCGTCCCCCAGGGCACCGGCAACCTGCTGGCCCGCAATCTCGGCATCCCGCTCGGGAGCGTGCCGAAGGCGCTCACCACGATCGCCGCAGGCCGTACGCGCGGGATCGACATGGGCTGGGTGCGTGCCGACGACGCCGAGGCCGAGACCGGCTTCCTGGTGATGATCGGGTCGGGCCTGGACGCGCACATGCTCGCCGAGACCGACGATGACCTGAAGGACAAGGCGGGCTGGCTGGCCTACGTCGAGGCGATGGGGCGCGCCCTGACCGCGGCCGAGACGATGGACTTCACGCTCCGCGTCGATGACGGGGACGAGCAGCTGCTCAGTGGTCACACGCTGCTGATCGGCAACTGCGGCGCGATCCAGGGCGGGGTGACGCTGCTGCCCGATGCCGTGCCCGACGACGGCCGGCTCGACCTGCTGCTCGTGAGCGCCGACGGTGCGGCGCAGTGGATGCAGACCCTTCGCACGATCGTCTGGGACAACGGCATCCGGCGTGTGCTCGCGGGAGACGAGGAGACGGTCAGCACGGATGCCGCGCAGCACCTCTCCGGTGAGAGAATCCGCGTCCGGCTCTCCACGCCTTCGGCGTTCGAGATCGACGGCGAGGAGGCCGGTGACGTCTCGGCGCTCGACGTGCGCGTGCAGCCGGCGGCGCTCCGAGTGCTGTGCTGACCGCGACGGGTCGAGGAGGAAGGGCGCAGAATGGACGGCGACTTCGCGAGTCTCCACGGGCGATGGGCGGGCGAGGAGGACGTGTACGCGACGGCGTGGACGCCGGCCGGCCGCGCGACGGCCGAGCTGGTCTTCGCACACGGGCCCGGAGGCACCCTGCTCATCGACTACGCGGAGCATCGCGCCGACGGGGACATGACCGGCCACGGCGTGGTCTCGGATGGCGGCTGGTGGTGGTTCGACTCGTACGGGTTCGTGCCCGCATCGGCGGGGACGTCCGCGTGGGAGGACGGCGAACTGATCCTGGAACGCCGCTCGGAGCGTGGGCGCAACGTGATGGTCCTGTCATCCGACGGCGACCGGCTCACGATGCGGCTCGCCGCCGCACCGGTGGACGGGGAGCTCCAGCAGCTCGTTGCAGGCGTGTATCGCCGAGTGACCGCCGCCCCGTCGGCCTGACGGCGTCTTCGGGCGTCGACCGGCGCGGATAGAATCGGGCGTCCCCTCAGGCAGGAGTCCCCATGCCCACATCGCACCCGACGTTCGGCGTGCTCGCCGCGCTGCGCAGCCCGCGACAGCTCTCCCGTGAGGTGTTCGCAGGCCTGGTGACGACCCTCGCGCTGGTGCCGGAGGTGATCTCGTTCTCGGTGGTCGCCGGCGTCGACCCGATGACGAGCCTGGTGGCGTCGATCGTGCTCTGCCTGACGATGACCTTCCTCGGTGGGCGGCCCGGCGTGATCACGGCCGCGGCAGGCTCGGTCGCGTTGGTCGTCGCTCCGCTCGTGCACGAGCACGGCGTGAAGTACGTGCTCCCGACCGTCGTCCTGGCGGGCCTCCTGCAGATCGTCTTCGGGGTCCTGGGGCTGGCACGGCTGATGCGATATGTGCCGAGGTCGGTCATGCTCGGATTCGTCAATGCGCTCGGCATCCTGATCTTCGTCGCGCAGCTGCCGCACATCATCGGAGCGGCCCTTCCGGTGTGGGGTCTGTTCGCGCTGACTCTGGCGATCGTGCTCCTCCTGCCGTTGCTGACCAAGGCGGTTCCGTCGCCGCTGGTCGCGATCGTGGTGGTCACTGCGGTCGTCATCGTCGGCCGGATGACGGTGCCGGATGTCGCCGACGAGGGCCCCGTGGGCGGCGGTCTGCCGGGCCTCACCTCGCTGGACGTGCCGCTGGATCTGTCGACCCTGCAGCTGATCCTGCCGACCGCGATCAGCGTGGCGCTGGTGGGGCTGATGGAGTCGCTGCTGACGGCGAAGCTCGTGGACGAGATCACCGAGACCCCCTCGCACAAGGGCCGGGAGTCGTGGGCGCTCGGCGTCGCGAACATCGCCGCGGGTTTCTACGGCGGTGTCGCGGGATGCGCCATGATCGGCCAGACCGTGCTCAATGTGAAGACCAGCGGAGCGCGGACGCGGATCTCCACGTTCGTGGCGGGCGTGTTCATGCTGGCCCTCGTCACCGGGCTCAGCTCGCTGATGGGGCAGATCCCGATGGTCGCACTGGCTGCGGTGATGATGGTGGTCGCCGTCACCACCGTGGACTGGCACAGCGTGCGGCCATCGACGCTGCGGCGGATGCCGCTCTCCGAGACGATCGTCATGCTCGTCACCATCGGGACCGTCGTGCTGACGAGCAACCTCGCCTACGGCGTCATCGCCGGGGTCGTGCTGGCGATGATCCTGTTCGCGCGCCGCGTGGCGCACGTGATCAGCGTGGAGCGGATGCCGTCCTCCGACGGCGCGAGCGTGCGCTACGCCGTGCGCGGACCGCTGTTCTTCGGCAGCAGCAACGACCTGGTCGAGCACTTCCGGTACGCGGAGGATCCGGCATCCGTCATCATCGACCTGAGCGCTGCGCAGATCTGGGATGCCTCGACCGTGGCCGCCCTGGACTCGATCGCGACGCGCTACGAGCGCCGCGGGGTCACGATCGGCATCACCGGCCTCGACGCCCGCAGCGAGCGCTTCCACGGCCGCCTGAGCGGCTACCTGGGCGCCTGAGGGTATCGGGCGGCCACGCGCTGCCGCCCGCGGCCGCCGGGGGCGTGGGGGAGCTCAGTCGCGCACGAGCTTGCGGAGCAGGCGCTCGAGCTGCGATCGTTCGTCGTCGCTGAGGGAGGAGAGCAACTGGCGCTCCGTCTGCAGATGGGCAGGGTAGGCCTCATCGATGAGCGCGCGTCCCTCCGGCGTGAGCTCGACGATGCGACCGCGGGTGTCGTCTTCGCGCTGGCTGCGGATCACGAGACCGGCGGCTTCGAGCCGATCGACGCGCTTGGAGGTGGCTCCCGCTGTCACCATCGTGTGCTCGGCGAGATCGCCCGGGGAGAGCGCGAAGGGCGATCCGGCCCTGCGGAGGGCGCAGAGGACGTCGAACTCGCCCTCGCCCAGGCCGAAGCGGCGATAGTTCCTTATCAGTTCACTCGTGAAGTCGTCCGAGATGCGCCGCATCCTGCCGATGACGGCCATCGGGCTCGGATCGAGATCAGGGCGCTCGCGACGCCACTGCTCGATGAAGGTTCCTACGCGGTCGTGAGTGCCCATGCGTCCAGCATAGTTTCCACGGAACATATAATGGTTTCCATGGAAACTAACCAACGGCTGCGACGTACGTGGGACCGGGCCCGGTGGCCGCTCGTCGCGGCGATCGGCCCGATCGCGTTCGGGTCGAACTACTTCGTGACGCACGAATACCTGCCTGCCGGCTCGCCGCTGTGGGGGTCGGCGATCCGTGCGCTGCCGGCAGGGCTGGTGCTCCTGCTCGTCGCGCGACGCCCGCCGGCGGGGGCGTGGTGGTGGCGCTCCGTCGTGCTCGGCACGCTCAACATGGGTCTGTTCTTCTGCCTGGTGTATGTGGCGGCTCAGCTGCTGCCGTCCAGCGTCGCCGCGTCGCTGATGTCGCTGAGCCCCATCGTGATCGCGGGAGCGGCCTGGCTGCTGATCGACGAGCGGCCCGCACCGCGCGTGATCGTCGGCGCGGTGATCGGAGGCGCCGGCGTGCTGCTGATCGTCGGAACGGCTACGGGGGCGCTGGACGGCTGGGGGATCGCGGCGTCGATCGCCTCGATGCTGCTCTCGTCGATCGGCGCGATCCTCACCAGGCGCTGGCAGGACGACACTCCGGTGCTCACGGTGACCGCGTGGCAGCTGGTGGTCGGCGGGCTCGAGCTGCTCGCGGCCGCCGTCGTGATCGAAGGCGCGCCTCCCGCCCTCACCGCGGTCGAGACCGCCGCGTTCGCCTACGCGAGCCTGATCGCGACGGCGCTCGGCTTCGTCTGCTGGTTCACGGGGTTCCGCCACCTTCCGGCGGGAGTCGTCGGTGTGATCGGTCTGCTCAACCCCGTCACCGGGGTTGCACTCGGCGTCTTCGCCGGCGGCGAGATCCTCACTCCGCTCCAGGCGGCGGGCATCGCGCTCGTGCTGATCAGCATCGCGATCGTCAACGCCCGGCGCCGCACCGCCGTCGTCCTGGAAGGAGAGCGACAGGTCGTGAAGGGGCGTCAGACGCCTCGAGGGCCTGACTTCCGGGAAGAACCCAGGGAAGTCAGGCCCTCGAGCCAGAGGGGCGCGGCTCAGACGCCGTAGTACAGCTCGTACTCGTACGGGTGCGGACGCTGCGCCATCGGCAGGATCTCCTTCTCGTACTTGTAGTCGATCCAGGTGTCGATGAGCTCCTGCGTGAACACGCCGCCCTCGAGCAGGAAGTCGTGGTCGTTGCGGAGCGCCTCGAGCGAGTCCAGCAGGGAGTTCGGGACCTGCGGGATGTTCTTGGCCTCCTCCGGGGGAAGCTCGTACAGGTCCTTGTCGATGGGCTCCATCGGCTCGATGCGGTTCTTGATGCCGTCCAGGCCGGCCATCATCTGCGCAGCGAAGGCCAGGTACGGGTTGCCCGAGGCATCCGGGACGCGGAACTCGATGCGCTTGGCCTTCGGGTTCGAGCCGGTCAGCGGGATGCGGATCGCGGCGGAGCGGTTTCCGGCGGAGTACGCCAGGTTGACCGGCGCCTCGAAGTGCTTCACCAGGCGGTGGTAGCTGTTCAGCGTCGGGTTGGTGAAGGCCAGCACGGCGTGCGCGTGCTTGAGCAGACCGCCGATGTACCAGCGCGCGATGTCGCTGAGCTGGCCGTAGCCGGCCTCGTCGAAGAACAGCGGCTTGCCGTCCAGCCACAGGGACTGGTGCGTGTGCATGCCCGAGCCGTTGTCGCCGTACAGCGGCTTCGGCATGAACGTGACCGTCTTGCCCCACTCCTGGGCGGTGTTCTTGATGATGTACTTGAACTTCAGGATGTCGTCGGCCGCGCTCACCATGGTGTCGAAGCGGTAGTTGATCTCCTGCTGGCCCGCGGTGCCGACCTCGTGGTGCGAGCGCTCCAGGTGGAAGCCCGCGTCGATCAGGCGCAGCGTCATGTCGTCGCGCAGGTCGGCCGTCTTGTCGACCGGAGCGACCGGGAAGTACCCGCCCTTGAAGGGGGTCTTGTTGGCGAGGTTGCCGCCCTCCTCCTCGCGACCGGAGTTCCAGGCGGCCTCCTCGGAGTCGATCCGGTAGAAGCTCTCGCCCGCGGTGACGGAGTAGCGCACGTCGTCGAAGATGTAGAACTCCGCCTCCGGGGCGAAGTACGCGGTGTCGGCGATGCCGGTGGACGCGAGGTACTTCTCGGCCTTCTTGGCGACCTGACGCGGGTCCTTGCTGTAGATCTCGCCGGTGCGCGGGTTGTAGATGTCGAAGACCATCACGAGGGTCTTCGCCTCGCGGAACGGGTCGAGGTACGCGGTGGTGACATCGGGGATCAGCTGCATGTCCGACTCGTGGATCGACGCGAACCCGCGGATCGAGGAGCCGTCGAACAACTGTCCGTCCCGGAAGAAGTCCTCGTCGACCGTGGATGCCGGGATGTTGAAGTGCTGCTGCACGCCCGGAAGGTCAGTGAAACGGATGTCGAGGAACTTGACGTCGTTCTCCTCGATGTAGCGAAGGACGTCTGCGGGCTCTTTGAACATGTACGACTCCTGATCGGGTATCGGTTGCATCAACCTTACGCAGGTTATGCATGGGGAGTTTCCCAGCCGTGTCCGCCATGTTTCGGGCATGTTACGTGTGCTCGGTAGGCTGGGGGAGTGAACGACTACCCCGGTGAACGCCTCGGTCTGCCCGCCACCGGACCTCGCAGCATCGCCCGTCCCGGACGCAGGATCGGCGCATTGGCGATCGACTACTTCGCCTCGACGCTCATCGCGCTCGGCTTCCTTGGCTACGACCCGCTGGCTCTGCCCGCCGAGGCCGGCTGGCGCCAGTTCGCGCCGATGATGGTCTTCGCGGTGCTGCAGATCCTGTTCATCCCGACCGCCGGTGGCAGCCCGGGCCATCGCATCCTCGGCATGCGCGTGGTCCGCTTCGGCGGCGGATGGGTCGGGCTGTGGCGTCCGATCGTCCGCACGCTCCTGCTGGTGGTCGTCATCCCCGCCGTCATCTGGGATGCCGATCAGCGCGGTCTGCACGACAAGATCGCCGGCACGGTGCTCATCCGGTCCTGATTCGGACGCGGCGCTCGATCCCGCCCGCCACCGGGCGCGACCGGCTCAGTCCCGCCCGCGGTTCCTCCGGCGCATCTCGCGCGGGGCGCGACCGCCCAGGAACGACTTGGCGGGATCGACGACGAAGCCGCGGCGCAGCACCTGGCGGCCGATGAGCATCCGGAAGCCCATCTCGTCGCGATTGGTGAGCGTCACCTCGCCCTGCACGTCGTGGCCGACCAGCCGCATCCGCAGCAGCACGACGATCCGGTGCTCGGCGTGGCCGGACGAGCTGCGCACGGCGCGGCGATCGTGGACGGGGCACTCGTGCACCACGGCATCCTCCCTGGTCTCCTGCCAGGGATGCACGGCGAACCTCACCCAGTCCTCGCCGTCGCGGGTGAACTCCTCGACGTCGAACGCGTGCAGCGATGAGGTCCTCGCGCCGGTGTCGATCTTGGCCTTGATCCAGTCGACGCCCAGCTCGGGCAGGGACACCCACTCGCGCCACCCCGTGGACGTGTTTGAATGAGAAGACCGATTCACCCCTACATCCTGGCAGGAAACATCTGTGAAGATCGCCGTTCTCTCGCGGGCACCGCAGTCGTACTCCACCCAGCGCCTTCGCGCGGCCGCGCAGCAGCGGGGCCACACAGTTAAGGTGCTGAACACCCTGCGCTTCGCGATCGACCTGACCGCTGACGCCCCGGACCTGTTCTTCCGCGGCAGGCAGCTGAGCGACTACGACGCGATCCTGCCCCGCATCGGCAACTCCATCACGTACTTCGGAACGGCGGTGGTGCGTCAGTTCGAGCAGATGGACGTCTACACCCCGAACACCGCGAACGGCATCTCCAGTGCGCGGGACAAGCTGCGGGCCAACCAGATCCTCTCCCGCCACAACATCGCCATGCCGGCCACGGCGTTCGTGCGCAACCGCGCGGACGTGCGTCCGGCGATCGAGCGCGTGGGCGGCGCGCCCGTCGTGATCAAGCTGCTGGAGGGCACCCAGGGGATCGGTGTGATCCTCGCTCCGCAGGTGAAGGTGGCCGAGGCGATCATCGAGACGCTGCACTCCACCAAGCAGAACGTGCTGATCCAGAAGTTCATCGCCGAGAGTCGGGGACGCGACATCCGCGCTCTGGTCGTCGGAGACCGGGTCGTGGCCGCGATGCGGCGGGTCGCCGAGGGCGACGAGTTCCGCTCCAACGTGCACCGCGGCGGGCGCGTGGAGCCGGTGACGCTGGACCCCGTGTACGAGCAGACCGCGGTCCGCTCGGCGCAGATCATGGGCCTGCGGGTCGCCGGTGTCGACATGCTCGAGAGCGACGAGGGGCCGCTGGTCATGGAGGTCAACTCCTCGCCCGGACTGCAGGGCATCGAGGCGGCCACCAATCTCGACGTCGCCGGCGCGATCATCGACTACATCGCGAACCAGGTGGCGTTCCCCGACATCGACATCCGTCAGCGGCTGAGCGTCTCCACGGGCTACGGCGTCGCCGAGCTCATGGTGCACAGCGGTGCGGAGCAGGTGGGAATGAAGCTGGGCGACCTGGGGCTGTGGGATCGCGACATCACGGTGCTCACCCTGCATCGCGGCGTGAGCGTCATCCCGAACCCGCGCAAGCATGTGGTGCTCGAGGCCGAGGACCGGCTGCTGTGCTTCGGCAAGCTCGAGGAGATGCGGTCGATGATCCCGGAGAAGCGTCGCCGCCGGCCTCGTGTGCGCCGTCTCCCCAAGGAGCCGCTGGGGGAGTGAATGCGAAACGGCCCCTCACTCCGCTGGAGTGAGGGGCGGTTCGCTGCGTGCAGTGCGGCGCGGATCAGCGCGGACGCTGCGCGCGGACCTTGGTGGGATCGATGCCCTTGGGGATCGGCAGCGACGAGAGCGACTGCGACACCGAGTCGATGCGCCGGATGACGGCGGCCATGGTGGCCTTGTCGATCGCCTTGGGGATCTTCTTGATCCGCTTGGCCAGGTCGGAGATCGGGACCTCGTCCTCGCCGTGGCCGACGTACAGCACGGTCACGGGCACGCCGTTGGCGACGCGCTGCGCCTTCTGACGCTCCTCGTTCACGAGGCGGGTGAGCCGGCCACGGGTGCCCTCGCCGACCACGACGATGCCGCCGCGGCCGATCGCGCGGTAGACGGCCTCCTGGGTCTTGGGGTTGATCCCCACGGGGGTGTCGGATGCCTGCCAGCTGCGGCCGAGGCTGGTGCTGAGCACGTGACCGCTGGCACCGGGCATCCCGTCGATCTTGGCGTACATGGCCTTGGTCGACAGGCGCGTCATCAGGAACATGGCGCCGAGGATGCCGAACATCAGGCCGGTGACGGCCCACAGGATCAGCGAGAGCACGGCGCCGCCGCCGATCAGGAAGCCGAGGATCAGGCCGATGAGCACGCCGCCGATGAGGATGGCGAGCTGCGCCCAGGGAAGCCAGCCGTAGACCTCCCGGGTGAACCGGAACAGGGAACGGATCTGGGAGAAGAAGCCGGGACGCTTCTCAGCTTCGGGAGCACGCTTTGCCATGGGTACCAGCCTACCGAGTCATCGCCCCGTCGTTCTCCCTGCACAGCCGCGGGTATCCCGTGACTTCTCCACCTTCGTCGTGATCGCGGCCCTCGCGGGTCGCAGGCATGCGCTCTCATGGAGCGATGGACAACGTCGAGGAGCAGCATCCGGACCCACGGTTCGGACTCGTGCCCGGGGCGCACCGCCTCATGCGCCGGCTCGACGGCGCCGAGTCGCCGTTCACCGGAGAGCTCGTCAGCGACGGTGAGCACCGGAGGGTGCTCGTCGACACCGCGGCGATGGATGCCGTGCTGTGGGAGTTCGCAGGCGCGGAGCATGTCGCAGGCGTGCACGATCTCGTGCGGACCGCAGACGGTCACGGTGCGCTGGTTCCCTGGTGCGTCGAGCCGGTCGAGACGTTGGTCGCCCGCCGGTGCGCCGCCGGACGTCCGTTGACGTCCGGCGAGACCGTGACTCTCGTCGGCAGCCTGCTGCGCGGGATCGTCGAGGTGGCGGGTCGTGCGGTCACCGGCCGCTGGTGGCTGGAGGACGGCGGGCGTCCGGTGTTCGTCCCGGGTGAGGGGGTCTCCAGCACGGCCGCGTCGGTGGCCGTCATCGAGCGGGTCAGAGACGGGTGCGCGGATCGCGCGATGCAGCGGATGCTGGTGCGGATCGCCGCGGGAATGGCGGATCACAGGGTGGTGCTGCGTGAGCTCGACGCCTGGGAGGGCGAGCTGACCGAGCTCGCCGCCCCACGTGCCCTCGAGCGCGAGGTACCCGACATGGACGGCGCATGGCCGGCACCGGAGCGGGTGCGCGCCCTGCCATTCCACCGTGCTGGACTCGCCGAGGTGGCCGGGCAGCTGGAGGAGCGGCCCTCGCTCCGTGAACGGCTCGTGCTGATCGGCGCGCGTCTGCAGGAGCGCGTGCGCGACAGCATCCCGTCGAAGGCGAAGGTGTCCTCCGAGGTGGAGGCCGGAGCGGACGGCGCCGCGAGGACGCGCGCGCCGCGTGGACGGGTGCTGCTGGTGGGCGCCGGTGCGGCGGCACTGGTGATCCTGGGCGGGCTGCTCTGGCCGGGCGGCGATGAGGATGCCGTGATGCCGCAGGCGGTCGCCGCGGATCGGCAGGCTTCCCCGTCCCCTTCGGCGTCAGAGCGCGGACAGGTCTCGCCGCCCGAGGAGCCGCAGCCCTCCGCCTCCGACGCTCCGGCGCCGGACCGGTCGCGACCCGACCGCGACGACGACGACGTCGAGAGGACGGCGACGCGACTGCTGAAGGCTATCGACGGATGCCGTGCGAAGAAGGACAGGGACTGCGCGGCCGCGATCGCGGCGGGTGGCGCGCAGGGCGTGCTCGATCGGCTCGGAGTCGACGCCGCGGGGCGGGACGTGACGCTGGTCGAGGACTACGGCGACATCGCGGTCACGCGACTGGGGCGCACGACGGCGAACGGCGAGCAGATGCTCGTCCTGGTGCGGGAGAAAGACGGATGGCTGGTCCGCGACGTGTACGACGTCGCGGACCAGCCATCCGGTGGGGACTGAGCGGGCTCAGATCCCCGGCTGGATCAGATGCCCAGCGTGGCCGCGAAGTCGGCGGCCTCCAGGCGGTTCTTGATCGCGCCCAGGAAGCGCGCGGCATCCGCACCGTCGATGATGCGGTGGTCGTACGAGATCGCCAGCCACACGTACGAACGGACCGAGATCGCGTCCACGCCGTCGACCGTGACCACACCGGGGCGCTTGAACACGACGCCCGTGCCGAGGATCGCGGACTGGGGCAGGAACACCAGGGGCGTGTCGAACATCGCACCGCGCGAACCCGTGTTGGTCACCGTGAAGGTGCCGCCGGCGAGCTCGTCGGGCTTGAGCTTGTTGTCGCGGGTGCGCGCGGCGAGATCGGCGATCTCGTGCGCGATCTGCGCGATGTTCTTCGTCCCGGCGTCGCGGACGACCGGCGTGAGCAGACCGCGCTCGGTGTCCACGGCGATCGAGATGTTCTCGGATGCCGGGTAGACGATGCTGTCGCCGTCGACCGTCGAGTTGATGATCGGGTACGCCTGCAGCGCCTCGGCGGCGGCGAGGGTGAAGAACGGCAGGAAGGAGAGCTTGTCGCCCGTCTTCTGCAGGAACTCGTCCTTCTTCGCGGTGCGGTAGGCGGCCAGGGCCGTCACGTCGACCTCGACGAAGGTGGTCAGCTGAGCGGTCTGCTGCATGGAGGCCACAGCGCGCTCGGCGACGACCTTGCGCAGACGCGACATCTTCTGCGTGGTGCCACGCAGAGGCGAGACCTCGAGCGGGGCTGCGGCAGGTGCTGCGGGTGCGGTCGCGGCGGCCGGAGCCTGCGTCTTGGCCTCGGCGGCCTTCAGCACGTCCTCCTTGCGGATGCGTCCGCCGACGCCGGTGCCCTTCACCGTGGCGAGGTCGATGCCCTGCTGGGAGGCGAGGCGGCGGACCAGGGGCGTCACGTACAGCGAGTCGGATGCTTCCTCCGCAGCCGGTGCGGCCGCTGCCGGAGCGGCGGGCGCGGGAGCGGCGGCCGGTGCTGCCGGCGCGGGCGCTGCCGGAGCGGCGGGTGCGGGCGCGGGCGCTGCCGGCGC
>NZ_BRZC01000003.1 GCF_030268005.1 Microbacterium arabinogalactanolyticum
GGTCAGGCAGACCCGGAAGACCGGGAAGCCCGGGAACGGTGGGGTCACCACCGGGAAGACCCGGCAGCTCCGGAAGACCCGGGATCAGGCCACCGATGGTGTCAACGACACCACCGACAACCCCACCCAGGTCAGGCAGACCCGGAAGACCCGGAAGACCCGGAAGACCCGGAACGGTGGGGTCACCACCGGGAAGACCCGGCAGCTCCGGAAGACCCGGGATCAGGCCACCGACGGTGTCAACGACACCACCGACAACCCCACCCAGGTCAGGAAGACCCGGAAGACCCGGAACCGTAGGGTCACCACCAGGCAGCCCAGGCAGCCCAGGCAGCCCACCGGTGATGTCGCCGATGGAGCCGGCGACATCACCGATCGTTCCGCCGATGTCGCCGACGGTGTCGACGACACCACCGATCGCGTCGCACGGGCAGTCGGTGATGTCACCGACCAGGTCGCCGAGGTCGAGGACGGGACCGTGGGGCTCCCCCGGAAGAACCGGCAGAGCCGGAATCCCGGGAAGGCTCCCGATCACGCCACCGACACCGGGAAGGGCGCCGACGACCTCTCCGACGCCCGGGAGGGCGCCGATGACGGGCAGCGACGGGACCTCCGGCTCCCCCGGAACCGAAGGCTCCGTGGGCACCTCGGGCAGGCCGCCGCCGATGACGGTGCCGATCGAGTCGACCGCGTCACCCAGCGAGCCTCCGAGCTCCGGCACGCCGGGCGCAGTGGACAGGCCGGGAACAGCGCCGATCACTCCGTGGATGAGGTCTCCGGCACCCGGAACAGCCGGGTCTCCGGGCTCACCGGCGCCGATCACGTCACCGATCACACCGCCCACCAGCTCGCCGCCGGGCAGTGAGGGCAGACCGTGCACGTTGCCGAGGGCGTCGCCCGCTGCGTCGCCGAGGTCGGGAACCGGAATCGACGGAACACCGGGAAGCCCCGGGTTCAGCGAACCGGACATCCCAGGCTCGACCATGACAGTGGAGTCACCCGACACCGCGCCCACCGGAGCGACCGCATCGCCCGAGACGGTGACCGGAGTCGTGATCTCGACGACGGGCTGCCAGGCGGTTCCGACTCCGACGCCCTCGTTGCCGAGAGCCCCGTCGCCGAGGTCGCCGTTCGAGCCGTGCACGGTGACGAGCGAGTCGTGCGACCCGGTGTCACCCGCGACCGTGACCGCGTCGCCCGAGGCGGTGATCGGAGCGACAACGCCGCCCACGACCTGCCACCCGGAGGCGACGCCGATGCCAGAGTCGTCCGCGTGGCCGGAGACGATCGAATCGCCCTCGGTCACCACGGCCACATCCGAGCCGTCGGTCACCACGTCGCCGAAGCCCGACGCCGCGTTGCCCGAACCGGTCACCGGCACGACGACATCGCCCACGACCTGCCAGCCGGTGCCGAAGCCGACCCCGGTGTCGGTCGCCTGACCGGCAGAGCCGATCACAGCGGTGTCGTCGACGATGCCGACGCCCGAATCGACAGCATCCGCATCACCGAAAGCGGAACCGGCGTTGCCCGAGGCCGTCAGCGGCACGGTCACGTCGCCGGCGACCTGCCAGCCCGAGTCCTTGCCGATGCCGTCGTTCGAGATCACGCCGGAGCCGTCTATGACGCCTGCACGGTCGACCACGGCGACATCCGAGTCCACGGTCCTGGCGTCACCCACACCAGAGATCGCGTTCCCGGATGCCGTACCCGGCGTCGTCCAATCGGTCACGACCTGCCAACCGGAGTTGAGGCCGATGCCCGTGTTGGAGACGTCGCCGTCACCGTCGATGACGCCCGCGTCGTCGACCACCGCGACACCCGAGTCAGTGGTGAGCGAGTCACCGCTGCCCGAGAGCGCGTTGCCCGAGAACGACACCGGAGCCGTCACGTCGCCGAGCACCTGCCAGCCTGCGCCGACACCGTACCCCGCGTTCGAGACGTCACCGTCGCCGTTCACGACACCGGCGTTGTCGACGCCGCCGACCGTGGAGCCGGTGGTCCCGGCATCCCCGAGCACGGAACCCGAGTTGCCGGATGCCGTGGCCGGAGCGGTCACATCGCCGAGCACCTGCCAGCCGACAAGCCAGCCGATGCCCGTGTTGGACGCCTCGCCTGCGCCGTCCACCGCGTCGCCGCGGTCGATGATGCCGACGCCCGAGTCCGTGGTGACGGCGTCACCCGCACCCGAGACGGCGTTGCCCGATGCCGTCAGCGGCGTGGTCCAGTCGGTGACGATCTGCCAGCCGGTGTCCTTTCCGACACCGATGCTCGAGACCTCACCGGAACCGTCCGCGACGCTCGCGTCATCGACGATGCCGACACCGGAACCGGTCGTGACGGCCTCGTTCCCCGCCGAGACGGCATTGCCCGCGAGCGTTACCGGAGCGGTGACGTCGGCCGGGATCTGCCAACCCGAGTTGAGTCCGAAGCCGGCGTTGCCGATCTCGCTGCCACCGTCGGCCACGCTGCCGTTGTCGACGATCGCGACCCCGGAACCGGTCGAGGTGGCGTTGTCCAGCAGCGCCCCTGCGTTGCCCGACGCCGTCACCGGCATCGTCACGTCCGCGGGGATCTGCCAGCCTGCGCCGACACCGTAACCGGCGTTGGAGGCCGCGCCGCCGTCGGCGACACCGGCGTTGTCGAGCACCGAGACATCCGAGCCCGTCGTGACCGCGTCACAGGAGCCGGACACCGCGTTGCCGGAGAACGTCAGCGGAGCGGTGACATCCGCAGGGATCTGCCAGCCTGCGCCGACACCGTACCCTGCATTCGTCACCTCACCGTTGCCGTTCGCCACACCGGAGCGGTCCACGATCGCGACATCCGAACCCGACGTTCCCGCGTCGCCGAGCACCGATCCGGCATTGCCGGACACGGTCACCGGAGCGATCACGTCGGCAGGGATCTGCCAGCCGGAACCGACGCCGTAGCCGGCGTTGCCGACCTCGCCGCCGCTGTTCGCGACACCGGCCGAGTCGGCCACCGTCACGCCCGAATCCCGGCTCGCCACATCACCCGTCGCCGAGAAGGCGTTACCGGATGCCGTCAGCGGAGCGGACACGTCAGCGGGGATCTGCCATCCGACGAGCCAGCCGATGCCTGTGTTCGACACCTCGCCGCCGCCGTTCGCGACACCCGCCCGGTTGGAGACCGCGACATCCGAGCCCGAGGTGACTGCCTCACCCGTGCCGGAGATCGCGTTGCCCGAGAACGTCACCGGAGCGACGACATCCGCGGGGATCTGCCATCCCGTGTCCTTGCCGATTCCCGAGTTCTCGATCCGGCCACCGGAGTTCGCGACTCCGGAACGATCCTCGATCGCGACCTGGGAACCGTTCGATGCGGCGTCGTCGAACAGGGAGCCGGCGTTGCCGGCCGCCGTGAGCGGCGTCGTCACATCAGCGGGCACCTGCCATCCGGTGTTGAGCCCGATCCCCGAGTTCGAGATCGTGCCCGCACCGCCGGCGGTGCCGTCAGCGTCGCGCACATCGACGCGAGAGCCGTTCGAGGACGCATCCCCGAAGACACTCGCGGCGTTGCCCGCCGCGGTCAGCGGCGCGGTCAGGTCGCCGGCAGCCTGCCAGCCCGTCCCCACGCCGATGCCCTCATTCTCGAGAGCGCTACCGTCGCCATCGCCACCTGCACCTGTGGTCGTCACTGCCGAGCCATGCGATTCCGCATCGCCGAACACGCTCACCGCGTTACCCGCCACCGTCACCGGCGCGGAGACGTCGACGAGTCCCTGGGCGCCCGTGAGCACTCCCAGCGGATCGTTCGAGCTCGGAGCGTCCTTCGGCTGCGCCGGGGCCTGCGTGACCGACGAAGCCGTCGATTTCGCGTTCCCGGTCACGCTCACCGCGTTACCCGACACCGTCACCGGCGTCGAGACAGCGGCCACCGCCTTCTCGCCCTTCAAGACGCCTGTTACGGCCTTGAGGTCGACGGAGACGATCGGAGCAGGCTTCGGCTTCTCGGCGGGCGGGTCCTGGGTGGACGTGCCCGTCGCGGAGACGGCCTGACCCTCGAGCGTGAGAGGCAGCTGGACATTGACGACCGCCGGGGCTTCATCCCCGGCAGGTGTTTCAGCGGCGGCAGCGACACCAGTACCTGCGACCCAGAGGCCGCCTGCGAAGCCTGCGAGAAGCAGACCGCGCGAAACGTACTTGTTCATGCCTAACCCTTTCTGAGTACGAAGAAGAGTGGATTCACATCTGATGAATCACGCACGTCGCGCACGCAGCGCGACGCTCCCTCGCTCAGTCGGGGGTGGAGTCGGTGTCGAACACCGGCGACGAAGGCAGTTCGTCGTGCACGGTGCTCAGCGCCAGAGAGGCCGTGGCCTCGTGAAGGGATGCAGCGGCCGCCGCATCCGAGATCATGGATGCCCCGGCCGCGCCGGAGCCGCCCGCGGACGTGCCCGAGCCCCCGGACGGGGCGGGCGCGGCAGGCGCGACGGGGGGCAGCTCGCCACCCGTCGGCGAATCAGCAGGGCTGTCGTCCGCGACGACGGCCGTGGGCGAAGCGTCGGCATCCGCAGCAGGCAGAGCGACCAGCGCGGATGCGGACGCGGCGATGGCGGCGGACGCAGCGGGTGCCGCGCCAGGGACGGGGACAGTCTCGGAGACGGCGTCCTCCGCCGGAGCCCCCGGCGGTGCGGGAATGAGCGCCCCGGGGGTGCCGTGCACGGCATCGACGACGTCGTCGACCCCGCCGATGACCGGCGTGAGCAGGTCTCCCGTCGGCGCATCGCCGAGCAGTCCCGTGACCAGGTCGCCGGCGAGCGGCACCTGTCCCACGGTGTCGTTCACCACGGTGTCGAGGAGCCGCGTGACGGGTGCCGTGATGTCGCCGACCTCGACCGCATCGAGAACCGCGGGAACGGAGTCGACCACGTCTGCGACTGTCTTCGGGGCGCTCTCGACGACCGCCACCGTGCTCCGCACGGTCTGTGCGACCGCGTCGGGCACGTGCGCGACGACCTTCGTGACGGATGCCGGAGATGCGGCGGCCTTCGGTACGGTCTTGACGACCTCGGCCACGGGCGCCGCGACCTGCGCGACTGGTGTGACGACTTTCTGGACCGGCGCGACGACCGGCTTCACGGGGGCGGTGACCGCCTGAACGGCCTGCGTAGCGGTGCTCTCGACCTGGCTGACCAGGGAGCCCAGCAGTCCGGCATCCGAGTCGCCGGTCGCGGCGGATGCGCCCTGCGCACCGGTGAAGAGGCTGACCGCGAACCAGGCGGCGCCGACCGCGAGACCGATGAGGCCGATGCGCATGCCGGGGTGGGCGGCGCTGCTACGCACTGCGGAGTCGCCTGTCTGCATCGGAATCACCCCCCCCCCGGTCTTCACTCGGAGGCTACACCCGTCGGGCAATGCTGTGAAGAGCCAATATTCTGGCCGTGAATAGACCGGAGAAACGCAGAACGCCCCGACCTCCGAGGAGGGCGGGGCGTTCGATGCGTGCGGCGATTACTTCGCAGCGACCACCTGGAGGGTGATCACGGCGGTGACGTCGTCGTGCAGACGGACGGTCGCCTCGTGCTCGCCGACCGACTTGATCGGGGCGGCGAAGTGCACCTTGCGCTTGTCGATCGAGCCGAGGTCGGCAGCGGCGACAGCGTCGGCAACGTCGGCCGTCTTCACCGAGCCGAACAGGCGACCCTCGGCGCCGGCCTTGACGGCCAGACGCACCTTGGTGCCCTCGAGCTTGTTCTTCAGAGCCGTCGCCTCGTCGAGGTCGTGGATCTGGCGCGCCTTGCGGGCAGCCTGGATCGACTCGACCTGCTTGGCGCCACCGCGGGTCCACGCGACAGCGAAGCCCTGCGGGATGAGGTAGTTGCGGGCGTACCCGTTCTTGACCTCGATGACGTCACCGGCGCTTCCGAGCCCGGCGACCTCGTTCGTGAGAATCAGCTTTGCCATTTTCGTACCCCTTAACGGCCAGCGCCGGCGTAGGGCAGCAGGGCCATCTCGCGAGCGTTCTTGATCGCCTTGGCGATCAGACGCTGCTCCTGGACCGAGACACCGGTGATGCGACGGGCGCGGATCTTCCCACGCTCCGAGATGAACTTGCGAAGCGTTGCGACGTCCTTGTAGTCAATGACGCCCACGCGGATCGACTTCGCGGGAGCGGTGGGCTTGCCACCCTTCCGCGGCTTGCGGCGATCGCCGCTCGACTTTCCAGCCATGAGTTTTCCTTAAAGATGAGATCGGATGCCTGAGCCCTGAACGGGCTCGGGGATCCAGAAGTTAGAACGGGGTGTCGTCGCCGAAGCTGCCCGGGGTGCTCCACGCGTCAGCGCTCGACGAACCGGGGGTCGACCACGGCTCCTCCGAGACCTGCTGCTGCGGGCGGCCACCGCCCTGGAAGCTTCCGCCCCCACCACCGTTGGATGCGGCCCGCGTGACCTGTGCCGTCGCGTATCGCAGCGACGGACCGATCTCGTCAACCTCCAGCTCGATCGCCGTGCGGTTGTTGCCATCGCGGTCCTGGTAGGAGCGCTGACGCAGACGGCCCTGCGCGATCACGCGCATGCCCTTGGTCAGCGAACCTGCCACGTGCTCGGCGAACTCACGCCACACCGATGCGCGGAGGAACAGCGCTTCGCCGTCCTTCCACTCGTTGGCCTGACGGTCGAACGTGCGCGGGGTCGATGCGATGGTGAAGTTCGCCACGGGCAGGCCGTTCTGCGTGTAACGCAGCTCGGGGTCCGCCGTGAGGTTGCCCACCACGGTGATGACGGTTTCGCCGGCCATGATGCTTACGCCTTCGCGGCCGTCTTGGGCTTGCGGGCGGCCTTGTCGGCAGCGCGCTTCGCCTCGGCGGCGACCATGGCCTGTGCCTCTTCGGCGCGCAGGACCTTGGTGCGGAAGACGAGCTCGCTCAGCTTCAGCTGACGGTCGAGCTCCTGGGTGGCCTCGCTCGTCGCGGTGAAGTTGACGACGGCGTAGATGCCCTCGTTCTTCTTGTTGATCTCATAGGCGAAACGGCGCTTGCCCCACACGTCGACCTTGTCAATCGAGCCACCATCGTTGGTGATGACCTTCAGGAACTTGTCGAGGTTGGGGGCAACCTGGCGCTCGTCCAGCTCGGGGGTCAGAATGACCATGAGCTCGTACTGGTGCGTCACTTACCCACCTCCTTCGGACTAGAACGGCTCCCGGGACTTTCCCGGAAGCAGGAGGGTGTGTTGCGTGTCATCTGCTCCTTCGGCATGGCGCCGCCGGGCAGACAACCACAACAGTCTACCGGAGTCCGCGTCTCCTCGCGACCATGGTGAGTTCACCCCATCCGGGTCGCCCTCCGCCTTTTGACAGACTGTTCCGGCACCGCCATGTCGGCGTGCACGAACGGAGGGAGACGCCATGCGCGTCAGCAAGTGGGGGATCGGGGCGACGCTGATCGCCATGACCATGCTCGTCGGATGCTCGGCACCGGCCGGCAGCGGCGAGAAGAAGCCGGAGAGCCAGAGCCAGGCGAGCGAGAAGCCGGCCGACAGCACCGCCCAGAACTGCCCAGAGCTCACCGAGGGAGCGACCATCGAGGGCAGCGTGCTCGGCACCTGCATCGCGGACCACCTGAAGACCATCGCCGGGTACGCCGCGACCACCAGCACCCTGGGCATGGAGACGAAGGCCCGGTACAACCCCGCCGAGAAGGCCATGGAGACGACGTCGCCGATGGGCTCGATGATCCTGGTCGACGGAGCCGCATACGTGAAGGGCGCGACCGGCGACTGGCAGAAGGCCGACACCGGCTCCGCGGACCCGATCATCGCGGGGCTCAGCGCAGCGGCCCAGAACGTCTCCACTCTCGACCCGGCAGCAGTGGCCGCAGCGCTGAACGGCACGTTCACGGTCACCGGCACGGGCACGCGCCTGGGCCAGGAGGTGTTCGTCCTCACCGGCAAGGTGCAGACGAACGGCGCGAGCGCCGACACCACCTACGAGGTGACCGCCGACTACGCCTCGCTCGCCACGAAGAGCACTGCCGAGGCGAACGGCATGAAGGTCGACTCCTCGATGGAGGTCACCGAGTGGGACGTGAAGCAGGACATCGTCGCACCGATGTGATCCGCTGATCTCAGACGGATTCGTGCAGGGATCGGGCATGTCGCCCGATCCCTGCACTGCGTTCCGTCACCGGATCAGGGGCGCACGGGCTGCGCCACCGGCTCGCGCAGGGGCGAGGGCGCCAGCGAGAAGTCCTCGGCCATGGCATCCGTGACGACAGCTCCCCGTCGACGCTTCACGCTCGCCAGGAGAGCGATCACCGGCGTGACGACGACCCCGGCCATCCGGCCCGAGATCGAGCGGTCCTCGGACCCGAGCACGTTGTGCCGATGCCATGCCTCGTGCAGCGCGCCGCCGCGCGCCCGCGGGACCGCGCGGGCGGGCAGCATGCCTCTGCGCCGCTGCGCGACCAGGCGCTGCGTCTGCTCCCACCAGCGCGAGTCGCGCGGGTCGTGGAAGTAGTTGGTCGTCGCCCAGCGCGGGTTCGGATGCCGGAACCTGCGGGCGACCACGTCATCCGCACCGCCCAGCAGGCCGCTGTCCGCGAAGACCCCGTTGAGAAGTTCCGGGCGCACGCCGAACTCGTCGAGTGCGATCACCGGCACGCCGGCACCCATCGCCTCGATCGCCGCCGTCGAGCTGACGGTGACGAGTCCCTCGGCGGTGGCGAGCGCCTCCGCCATCGGGGCGAACGAGAACACCAGGTTGTCCGGCGCGTTCTCGAGCAGCTCGGTGTAGCCGTCGCGCTCCTGGTGCGCCTCGACCTCGCCGGGCCGCGAACGCAGCTTCACCACGACGCGGCGCGCGGGATCGGCCACGGCCGCGAGGCGCAGGATCTCCGCGATCCGGCGGCGGTCGTCGCGGGCCGCCGGCACCAGGGCCTGCGCGGCGAAGACCAGGTCGGTGCCGCCGGTGCGCTCGGAGGTGCGTTGCGCGAACGGCAGCGTGGCCAGGGCGACGGGCACCGTCACACCGATCGCACGACCCAGGCGCGCGTATGCGGCGACCTCCCGGCGGGAGTGCACCACCATCAGATCGCAGTGCCGGCGGTACTCCAGAGCTCCGCGCAGCGCCGGGATCGACATGCCGGGCAGCCCGCTGACCACGACCGGACGTCGGCTGAGACGATCGATCTGCCGGCTCATCAGACGCACGAACGGCGCCCGGCCCGCCAGCACCACGACATCCGGCACATCGCGGGCAAGCCAGTCGACGACGTCGGCGAAGGCGATGCGCGTCACGCTGCGCGGATCGTCGGCGAACCGGGTGCCTGCGAGCGCAGCATCCTTCTGTGCATCGCTGACGACCAGCGGCGTCTGCACCAGCAGCAGATGCTGGCTGATGTCGTCGACGCGGTCCACGAGGTGCGCGGCCCACTTGACGAACGAGTCGGCGTCGCCGATCGCGACGACGCGCAGCCGGGGCGGGCGGCTGCCGGGATAGGTCATGCGCCCACGCGGCGGAGCTTGGCCATCGGCGCGAGCTCGCCGGGGTAGACCCGCTTGACGCCGTCGCCGAGGGCCTCCTCGATCACGCGGATGTCGCGCACCAGGCGCTCCAGCCCGCCCGGCTCGAGCGAAGCGGCGTGATCGGAGCCCCACATGGCGCGGTCGAGCGTGATGTGACGCTCCACCGCGACGGCGCCGAGGGCGACCGCGGCGAGGGAGATCTGCAGGCCGCGCTCGTGGCCGGAGTAGCCGACCGGGATGCCCGCGTAGCGGTCGCGCAGCGTGGAGATCATCTTGAGGTTCGCCTCGCCCGGCTCCATCGGATAGGTGGAGGTCGCGTGCATGAGGATCGTGCGGTCGGTGCCGAGGGTCTCGAGCGCGGTGTCGATCTGCTCGATCGTGGACATGCCGGTGGAGAGGATCACGGGCTTGCCGGTGTCGCGCAGAGCCTGCAGCAGCTCGGTGTCGGTCAGGCTCGCAGATGCGACCTTGTGGGCCACGACATTGAGGTCCTCGAGGAACTCGACGCTCGGCACGTCCCACGGCGAGGCGAACCAGTGCAGGCCCGCCATCGTGGCGTAGTCGCCGATCTCGACGTACTCGTCCCGGCCGAACTCCACGCGGCGGCGGTAGGCGAGGTAGCTCATGGTGCCCCAGGGCGTCTCGCGCTGCACGTCGCGCATGTGCTCGGGCGTGGCGATCTCGGGCGTGCGCTTCTGGAACTTCACGGCGTCCGCGCCGGCGGCGCGCGCCACGTCGATGAGCTGCTTGGCGATCTCGACGTCGCCGTTGTGGTTCAGGCCGATCTCGGCGATGACGTAGGTGGGACGGCCCCCACCGACCACCCGGTCTGCGATGCTGACGGTCATGAGGACGCTCCGTTCGATTGGTTCTCCGGTCCGTCTTCCTGGTCTACGGGCGCCAGATGAACCGCCGTCGTCGCTCGGGTGACCGTTCGCGGAAGCCCACGCGACGAACTCGCCCACTGAACCGTGGCCGGACGTGTCGTGCCCGATACAGATCGGGGGCCGACACGCCACTTTTCGGCCCGATTCGGGGGAAACGTCCGAGATCTGGCGTGTCGGCCCCCGAAGTGGAATCGGGACTCAGAGGTCAGCGCGGCAGCATCCGCTCGATGACCTCGCGGACGGCGCCCTCGCCGCCGCGGCGGGAGAGCACGACGCGGGCAGCGGCCTTCACCTGCGGATGCGCGTTCGCGACGGCGATCGGCCAGCCGACGATGCCCAGGGCGCCGAGGTCGTTCACGTCGTTGCCGACGTAGGCGATGTCGGCCAGGCGGATGCCGTGCTCCGCGGCCCAGGCGGCGAGCGCGGACGCCTTGTCGTCTATGCCGTGCAGCACGGGCACCTTCAGCTTCTCGGCTCGGCGGGCGACGACGGGGTTCTGCTCGGTGGAGAGGATCAGCATCGGAATGCCGGCGCGGCGCAGCCGCGACACCCCCATGCCGTCCTCCCGGCTCACCCGCACGGACTCGCGCCCCTCGCTGTCGACCGTGGCGGTGTCGTCGGTGTGCACGCCGTCGAAGTCGGTGACCAGGACGGATGCGGTGATCGGCTCAGGCAGAGCGGATGCCGCAGCCAGCGCCTCCGCGAGGGCGAGCTGCTGCTCGTCGTCGATCTCCACGGCCGAGCTCTCGGGCACCTCGACGATGCCGACCTGCCCGAAGAAGCGGTGCTGGAAGCGACGGAATCCGACGGCATCGAAGGCGTAGAACGCCCCTGTCTCGAGGTAGTGGGGTTCGCGGTCCTGCCGGCGCGGCCGGTGGGCGGCGTCGTGGTTGATCGCGGCGGCCCTCCCCTCCGCGTTGCGCCGCCAGAGGAACCCGTAGGTCTCGTATGCCGAGAAGACGCTGTCGAACCGGCCCGAGACGATCTGGTCGACGGCTTCGGCGATCCCCTCGCTGGGGATGAACGGCGAGGTCGCCTGCACGAACACGATGGTGCCGACCCTCGCCCCCTCGGACTCCAGCACGTCGAGCGCGTGCAGCAGCGCGCTCTCCGACGACGCGGTGTCGCCGGCGAGCTCCGCCGGGCGCGCGACCACCCGTGCACCGGCGCCTTCGGCGACCGCCGCGATCGCGGCGTCGTCGGTCGAGACCACGACGAGGTCGACGCCGGATGCCGCGGATGCCGCGCGCACCGCCCGCTCGACGAGCGGGATGCCGCCGACCCGACGCAGGTTCTTGCCCGGTACGCCCTTCGAACCGCCCCTCGCCGGGATGATCGCGACCGTGAGCGCCGTCGGTTCCGTCATGACAGCCTCTTCCTGCATCCGCGCCACTTTCCGGCATCCGCCCCACAGATCGACGGCGCGGATGCGACGAACTGGAGCGGTAGCGCCCGTGCAGCCCGTGCAGGCCGGACGTGCCGCGGATGCGACAGTGCGGATGTCGCGCTCATCGTCCGCTCGCCGCCTTCCACACCCGGGCGGCGCGGCGCTTCGCCCCGGCCGCGGTGAGCCGCAGCTCCTCGAGCCGTCCGATGCCGCCGGCCGGCTCCATCAGGCGCTGCATCCGGGTGGGCGCCGGCGCTCCGGGCAGTTCGAGGGCACGCAGCCGGGCTGCCGGCACGTACCGCTCGCGCTCCGCCGCGGGCAGCGCCCCCAGGACGTCGACGGCGCGCGAACGCAGGTGCGCCATGATCTCGGGCTGCATCGCGTAGCCGACCGCCTCGACGAGCCCGCGCAGGTCGGGGGCCGAGCGCTCCATGGCGTCGACGATCGTCGCGGGCATCCGGTTGCTGTTCTGATACGGATGCAGCCGCGCGAGCACGGTGCCCGTCCCCACCGCGTGCACGCGCGTGCCGTACAGGGCGCGCACCGTCGGCAGCGCCGTGGAGAACCCGGCGACCACATCGGTCGCCGCCAGGCGGGCGGCGACGTGCTCGGCGGGCTGGTCTCCCGCATACACGGCGAAGCCGATGCCCCGCTCCCCCGCTCGCGCAGCGAGCGACGCCGTCAGGCCGGGTGCGGCGGAGGGATGCGGCTTGAACACGATCCGCTGCACCCCGGCATCCGCCGCCCGGTCGATCATCGCCACCTGCATGCCCTGCTCCTCGGCGGCGGACACCAGGCCGAGCGCCGCCAGGTACTGGCCGAGCACGAGCCCGGTGGGCACCGGGTCGCCGGCGAGCGCATCGAGCGCGGCATCCGGTTCGGCCTCGCCGACCTCCTGCAGCACCGCCGCGAAGGCCGGAGGCGGCACGGGCACGCACGCGGCGTCGGTCGAGGCGAACACGAGGGGCTCCACCCCGGGCACGACGTCGGGATGCACGACACGGCCCACGCGCTCGGTGATGCGCCGCGGCAGCCGGCTGCGGATCGGCGCGTAGGTCATCAGGCCGTCGCCGATCACACCCAGCTGCGCGTCGTGGAACAGCGCCATCAGCGTGCGCGCCGGGGCGACCTGCGGCGACTGCACGAACAGCTCCAGCTGCGCACCGCCCAATCCCCACGCGCGGCGGAACAGCCTCTCCAGCATCGGCAGGTCCTGCTCGTCCGGCTTCCAGGCCGTCGGATGCAGCGGATCGATCAGGGCGTTCAGGGGCTCCACCCGGTCGAACCGGGCGCGCAGCGCGGCGAAGCGCGGCGAGCCGGCGAGATCGACGGCCGTCTCGGGCACGGACGCCGTGTTCATCGGCACGAGGATGCGCTGCTCCGCCTCTCCGAGCAGCCCGGAGTCGAGAGCGGCGGCGGCGGCCATCAGACCGTAGCCGCTGTGCAGCGCGAACAGCTGGATCATGCGTGATCCGCCTCCCTGAGCACGCGCGCGAGGACACGCCGTCGCGGCCCGCCGATGCGGGCGATCGCCGCCTCCGCCTGGTCCCGAGGGAGCCGGGCCAGGAGGTCCCGGATGCCGCTGCGCAGCCGCCTGCGCAGCGCGGGCTGCATGCGGCGAGCGCGCACCAGGTGATGGGAGCTGAGCGCGAGCGCCGAGAAGACGGCCTTGGGCAGCATCCGCTCCGCCTCGCGATCGGCCTCCACGAGGTCGAGCACCTCGCCCAGCGCGCGGGTGAAGTGCAGCTGCCGATGATCGAGGGTCTTCGACAGCGAGTCGGACAGCCCGCGCCGGTACAGCAGGTGCGGTGCGTCGACCACGGCGAATGACTCCGCCTCCAGGTGCAGCCGCCAGATCCACGGCCGGTCCTCGGCGGTGAACAGGCCGTCGCCGAAGCCGGCCAGTCCGCGCTCGAGCACGCGGCGGTGCAGCATCCCGGCCCACGCGTACGGATAGTCGACCATGCTGCGGTCGTCGACGGGCAGGATCGCGGCCCGGGGATCGGCGACCACCCCGCGGTGCGTGAACGGCGCACGCACGAGCGTGCGGTCCGAGCGCTTGACCGCGACGTGATCGGTGCGCACGAAGTCGCAGTCCAGGTCGTGCAGCGCGGCGGCCAGCACGGGCAGGCGGCCGGGCTGCATCCAGTCGTCGCCGTCGAGAAAGGTGAACGCCTCGCCATCGACGTGCGCGAGTCCCTGGTTGCGGGCGGTCGCGAGGCCGCGGGGCGCAGGGTTGACGAGCACCTCCGCGTGCGGGAACCGTTCGGCGTACTGCCGCATGACCTCGCCGGTGTGATCCGAGGACCCGTCGTCGATCGCGACGAGCTTGAGCCGCGCCGGGTCGGCGAACTGCCGGGTGAGGGTCTCGAGTGCCGTGCCGATGTACTCGCCGGCGTCCTTGGCGGGCACGATCACGGTCACGGTCGGAGATGCCACCGGGTCATGGTGCAGGGCCGCGCTTACACGCTGCCGACGCGCGGGTGAACGGCGGGTGACGCGATCAGCGACCTGAGGACTTCACCCGGTGCTCAGCGCTGCACCGCCGGCACGTCGGCCCAGATCGCCCGCTCCTCGGTCGATGGCGCGGCCGGGATCCGGCCCAGCCCGTCCGGTTCGGGGATCGCCGCCAGCAGCGCCTGCGTGTACGGATGCTGCGGATCAGCCCACAGCTGCGCGGTGGGACCGGATTCCAGCACCCGCCCGGAGTACATCACGAAGGTGCGGTCGGCGATGCGCTGCACGACGGCGAGGTCGTGCGAGATGAATAGCATCCCGGCCCCCGCCTCCTGCACCAGGTCGCGCATGAGCGCAGCCACGCTGGTCTGAGTCGAGGCGTCCAGCGCGGAGATCGGCTCGTCGGCCACCAGCAGCTGCGGACGGGCGGCGAGCGCCCGTGCGATCGCGATGCGCTGCTTCTGCCCGCCGGAGAACTGGTGCGGGTACTTCGAGACGGATGCTGCGGGCAGCCCGACCTTCTCCAGCCACTCCTCGACCTTCGACCCCTCCGCGCCGCGGGCGCGGGCGGTGGCGATGCCGTCGGCGATCTGGTCGCCGATGCGACGGCGCGGGTTCAGCGAGGTCGACGGGTCCTGGAACACCATCTGGATACCGGTGAGGTGCTTCGGCCGACGGCGCACCCGCATCGGGGTGACCTCGCCGTCGAGGAAGCGGGCCTGCCCGCCGGCGAGCTTCTCGATGCCGACGGCCGCGCGGGCCAGGCTCGACTTGCCGCTGCCGGATTCGCCCACCAGCGCCACCGTCTCACCGGCGTGCACCTGCAGCGAGACGTCGTTCACCGCCACCACGGGCGGGTTGCCCGGGTAGCGCACGACGATGTTCTGCGCGTCGAGGACAACGCTCTCAGGCATCCTGATCGCCTCCTTCGATGCTCGATCCGGGCAGAGCCGCGAGCAGCTGCCGGGTGTATTCGTGCTGCGGATCGTGGAACAGCGTCGCGCGGTCGGCGTGCTCCACGGCGCGGCCGTCCTTCATGACCGTGACCACGTCGGCGACGGCGCTCATCACGCCGAGGTCATGGGTCACCAGCAGCACGGCCAGCTGTCGCTCGTCGGCCAGTTCGCGGAGCAGCGAGAGGATCCCGGCCTGCACCGTCACGTCGAGCGCGGTGGTCGGCTCGTCGGCCAGCAGCACCTCGGGGTCGCAGGCCAGCGCGCACGCGATCGCGATGCGCTGCCGCTGGCCGCCGGAGAACTGGTGCGGATACCGCTTCAGCGCCTCTTCGGGGTGGGGGACCTGCACGCGCTCGAGCAGCTCGACGGCACGCTGCCGCGCCGCCGCGCCGCGCAGCCCGAGGTGCACCCGCATGTGGTCGGTGAGCTGACGGCCGACCGGGATCTGCGGGTGCAGGGACGACGACGGATCCTGGAAGACCATCGCGATGCGGCGGCCTCGGATGCGGTTGAGCGCGCGACGCCTCAACCCGAGCAGCTCCGTGTCGCCCAGGCGGATCGAGCCGCCCGTGCGGGCGTGCCGCGGAAGCAGGCCGAGCACCGACATGGCGGTGAGCGTCTTGCCGGAGCCGGACTCGCCGGCCAGACCGTGGATGCGGCCGGCCTCGAGCTGCAGGGACAGGCCCTTGACCAGCGGACGGCCGATGTCGACGGTGAGGTCGCGGATGTCGAGGATGCTCATGCGGCCGCTCCGCTCGCGGCCAGCTCGCTCTGCTTCTCGTGAGTGACCTCAGCAGTGGGGTCGAGCACGTCGCGCATCGCATCTCCGAGGAAGTTGAAGGCCAGCACGACCGTGAGGATCGCCAGACCCGGGAACACACCCAGCCACCAGGCGTCGAAGTTCTGCATGGCCGCGGAGATCATCGATCCCCACTCGGCCATCGGCGGCTGCGCGCCGAGGCCGAGGAACGACAGCCCGGACAGCAGCAGGATCGCCGCTCCGATGTCGAGCGTGGCGAGCACAAGCAGCGGGCCGGCGACGTTCGGGAGGATGTCCACTACCAGCGTCCGCGCCGGCGAATGCCCGAGCAGGCGCCCGGCGATCACGTAGTTCTGGTTGCGCAGCGACAGCACGATGCTGCGGGTGACGCGGGAGTACTGCGGCCACGACACCACGACCGCGGCGATCACGGCGTTGAACAGCGACGGGCCGAGCGAGGCCGCGACCACCATGGCCAGGATCACGGTCGGGAACGCCATGAACAGGTCGGTGATGCGCATCAGCGTCTCGTCGATCCAGCCGCCGAAGTATCCGGCGAGCGCCCCGATGATCGTGCCGATCACCAGCGCGGCGACCACTAGGGTCAGTGCGAGCGGGATGGTGACGGTGGCGCCGGTCATCAGGCGGGAGAAGATGTCCCGCCCGTTGCCGTCGGTGCCGAGCAGCGTCTCGACCCCCGGCGCCTGCAGCCGCGGCAGCGACTGGGCATTGGGCGGATACGGCACCCACCACTGCGCCGTGAAGGCGACGATGATCCAGGCGACGGCGATGACCGTGCCGATGATGCCGAGCGGCGTGCGCCACGCGCGCGGCCAGCGCAGCTTCAGCCGCAGCGGCATCCGCGGTTCGACGGTGCTCATGCGATCCTCACTCTCGGGTCGAGCACGCCGTAGAGCAGGTCGACGACGAAGTTGATCACCAGGTAGATGACGCCGACCACCAGGCCGACGCCCATGATCCCGGGGAGATCCAGGTTGGCCGCCGAGTTGTAGGCGTAGGTGCCCAGGCCCGGCCAGGCGAACACCGACTCGACCAGGACGGTGCCCGACAGCAACGACCCGAAGGCCACGCCCACCACGGTCAGCACCGGCAGGGCCGCACCACGCAGCACGTAGTCGACGATCACGCGGAGGGCCGGCAGGCCCTTGGCACGCGCCGCACGCACGTAGTCGCTGGCGAGCACCTCCAGCACAGAGGTGCGGATGAACCGGGTGAGCAGTCCGATGGTCACCAGCGACAGCACCATGACCGGCAGCGCCAGGTGCGCCATGGCATCCGCCCAGCCGACGCCGTCTCCGTCGAGCAGGTAGTCGATCGTGTAGAGCCCGGTCACCCGCGGCGGCGGGATGATCGACGGCGAGACCCGCCCGGAGCCCGGCGCGATGCGCAGGTTCAGGAAGAACACGTAGAAGCTGACGAGCGCCAGCCAGAAGGTCGGCACGCTCAGCCCGATCAGCGTGACGATGCGCACGATCTGGTCGGTGACCAGGCCGCGGCGGTACGCGGCGAGGGTGCCGAGCACCAGACTCACCGCCAGGCTGAGGATGATCGCGCAGATCGCGATCTCGATCGTGGCGGGCACGGCGGTGGCGAGGTCCTTCGTCACCGGCTGCCCGGTGACCAGGGACACGCCCAGGTCACCGCGCAGCAGCTTGCCCATGTAGATGAAGTACTGCACGAACAGGGGCTGATCCAGGCCCTGCGCCTTGATGAACGCGGCGCGGGTCTCGGGGTTCTGCGATGCACCCTCACCCAGTGCCGCGGAGACGGGGTCTCCGGGCACCAGGTTGGTGAGCAGGAACGTCACGACCGTGACGCCGATCAGCAGCAGCAGGGACGTGCCGGCCCGGCGCAGCAGGTACCCCGCGAGGGGTGACTTCTTCCGCTGCGCCTGGGTCCGCACAGCCACTGTCGTCATCACGGTCGGTCCGTTCAGCCGGCGGGCGTGATCTCGGCGATGTCCATCTCCCACACGGAGTTGTACACGGCGCCTGCGACCTTGCCGGAGGTGGCGATGTTGCGGCCGGGGACGATCATCGGCACGAACGGGCCCTTGGCCTGCATCTCCTCGGCGAACTTCGTGAACGCCTCCTCGCGCTGCTTCGGGTCGGTCGCGCTGGCGGCGCCGGCGGCGAGTCCTGCGATCTCGGGATCGGCGGATGCCTCCCAGCCGGAGCGCAGGCCGACCTTCAGGCCCGGGGCGAAGGGCAGGAAATTCGCGGAGTCGGCGTAATCCGGGCCCCAGAACCACAGGCCGAAGCCCTCCTTGCCGTTGACGTACGCGTCCAGCTCGGTGGCGAACGGCGCCGGTGCCAGCTCGACGTTCACGCCCGCGTCCTTCAGCTGCGACTGGATGCGCTCGGCCAGCGGGGTGAACTCGACGCCGCCGACCGGGTAGTCGTTCGGGAACTGCAGCTTGAGCGTCTGGCCGGTGTACCCGGCCTCGGCGAGCGCGGCCTTGGACTTCGCGAGGTCCTGGCTGACGCCCTTCGGGAGCGCGCCCTCGAACCCGGGCGGGATGACGCCGGTGGCCTGCACGGCGCCGGCGCCGGCGAGCTCGAGCAGCTTCGGGTAGTCGAGTGCGTAGCGGATGCCCTCGGCGAGCTTCACGTTCGCGAGGTCACCAGCGATGCCCTTGGACTGGTTCAGGAGCAGGAAGATGGTCTGGCCGGACGGCACCGAGTCGACCTTGATGCCGTCGCCGAGCCCGGCGACCTGGTCGCCGTTGAGGTCCATCGCGACCATCGAGTCGCCGCCCTTGAGGTTGGCGAGCTGGGTGGCGCTCTCGGTGACGTTGCGGATGACGACACGGTCGTAGGCGGGCTTCTCGTCGCCGTTGTACTTGTCGTTCTTCTTCAGCACGATCTGCGAGCTGAGGTCGAGAGAGCCGAGCACGAAGGGGCCGGAGCCGGCGGAGGCGCCGTCGAGGTACTTCTGCGCGGTGTCCTTGCCGTCGGTCGCGCCGCCGTTCTTCTTGACCACGTCGGAGTTCACGATGCCGAGGGCCGGGTTCGCGAGGATCGCGGGCAGCTGCAGCAGCGGCGTCTCGGTGGTGAAGGTGACCGTCTTGGCATCCACCTCCTTGATGGTCACGCCGGAGAGCAGGAAGTTCGGCTTGGCGTCGGCCATCCCCTGGATGCGCTGCAGCGAGAAGACGACGTCCTTCGCCTCGACCGGCGAGCCGTCGGAGAAGACCCGGCCGTCCTCGATCGTGAAGGTGAACTCGGTGGCCGTGTCGTTGGCCTTCCACGACGCCAGGCCCGGGATCGGAGTGGAGACGTCGGAGCCCTTGAAGTCGACGAGCGTCTCGTACATCGCCTTCGCGAGCATGTTGCCCGTCGGGTCGTAGGTGTGGCCCGGGTCTGCGGTCTCGACCGAGAACGCGGTGTCGATCACCAGCGAACCACCGGAGGTGTTCGATCCGTTGCTGCTGTTGTTCGCGGAGTTTCCTCCCGAGCAGCCTGTGAGGGCGAGGAGCGCGACCGCTCCGAGGGCGATCGCCGACGTGCGCAGGGTCGACAGCATGGGTACCTCCGTTGGCAGGGTGGATTCGGGGAGTCCAGATCGCCCTACAGTGGACGACCGTGATCAGATTCCCATGATGTGCGACGATCTGTCCAATGACATTGCGTCATGAAGACAGAGTCTGCTCGAACAATGGAGATTGGAATGCAGAATGTCCAGCACTGAGGCTGAACACAACAAGGATTCTGGACGAAGTGCCGCCGCCCTGGATGCTGTCGCCTACCGCATCCTCGATCTTCTGCGCGAGAACGGACGCATCTCGATCGCCGCGCTGGCCGAGAAGGTGGGCATCTCGCGCGCGAACGCGTACACCCGGGTGGAATCGCTCATGGCGGATGGCGTGATCACCGGTTTCAGCGCCCGCGTCGACCCGGCGCGGGCCGGGCTCTCCATCGGCGCGATGATCTTCGTCACGGTGTACCCGCAGGCGTGGGCCTCGTTCCGTGCGCAGATCGCGGACATGCCCGACGTCGAGTACTGCGCGGTCACCACCGGCGAGCACGACGCGATGCTGCTGATCCGCGCCACCGATGTCAGCGGGGTGCACGCCTTCTCCACCGGCGTCATCGCGCAGCTGCCCGAAGTCCGCACCGTCGTCAGCGTGGTGGTGCTGGACGAGGTGATCCGGCGCCCCTACGTGCTGCCCCCGGACCTTCCCGAGCGCAACCTGGACGCACCGCTCGGGATGACCCAGTGGACGCCCGCGACCGCCGGGCGGGATGCCCTGCCGCCGCGCTGACACGGCACCGGACACCCCCGCCGGGATCAGCCCGCCGCAGTCTCCACGCACACGCTGAGCTGAGGAGCGCCGTGCATCTCGTAGTGCTCGACGAGGCGCAGCATCCCGTCATCGCCGCGCTCGATGTCGCTCTCGCCGTCTCCTGTGACGACCTCACCGGTCGCGGCCAGCACGTGCACGAAGGACACCTGGATCGTGTCACCGCTGCGGGTGCCGACGAATCGTCCGATCGTGACGGTGTCTCCCGTGTAGTCGCCCCAGATCACGCCGTCCTGCTCGAAGTAGCGGAAGACGCTCGGCGCGTCGGGGTCGACCGCCGAGGTCGTGGACGAGACCATCCTGAAGGTGCGGCCGTCGAGCGTGGGGAGGGTGCTTGTCTGAGTCACCCATAGATCATGGCAGGTACCGTTGTGCCATGGAGTGGATCGCTGACCCCTCCCCGGGGGGATGGCTGCGCGAGCGGCTGGACGAGGGGTACGCCACGATGCACGGCGTGGTGCCACGCGGGTTCCCGGCGTATGCGCGCATCTTCCACCCGGCCTACGTGCGGTCGCTGCCGGATCGCGCGGTGCCGACGCCGCAGGACTACGCACGGATGACGGATGCCGAGAGCGCCGCCCTGCACGGCGCCTACATCGACGAGACCACGACCTGGGCGGAGACCGCCGAGGCATTCGGCACGCAGCTTCATCCCCTCGCCCAGTGGCAGCGCGTGGTGCGCACCCCCGGCGACGGCGACTGGCGCACCAGGAACGCACCCGACGGGCGCGAGTTCACCTCGCCCGAGGAGGGCTCGATGCCGCCCGAGCTGCTCGCGGCGATCGCCCGCCACCTGGTCGCGCACACCACGACGCCGGGTGCCGGGTTCGCCGCGCTCTGGGAGGGCCACGGCGGCCTGCTGGGGCACTTCGGGCAGACTCCGTCGCGCGCGTTCCTGATGTTCGGCGACGAGCCGGGCCACGAGCGGATGCTGGAGCGCAGCATCCACAACCCGTTCGAGGACGCGTTCCGCAAGCCCCGTTGGCAGCCCGGCATCCTGTCCGAGGAGATCTCGAAGGGCGCACGCCTGGAGCTCCCCGGTCGTGACCACGTGCTGTTCTCCGCGCCGCCGCGGGCGTTCGCCGACCCCGCCTGGGTGCTCGACGCCCCCTGGCGGGACGTCGAGGCCGAGGAGCACGGCTTCTCGCCGTCGGCACAGCATCCGAGCCTGATCTGGCCGGACGACCGGGCGTGGGCGCTGATCAGCGAGATCGACTACGACTCCACGATCGTCGCCGGCTCGGCGGACCTCATCCGCGCAATCTGCGAGGATCCCGCCATCGAAGCGCTGCCCGTCACGGAGAACGCCGATCTGACCTGGGATGCCGACGAGGTGAACCGATGACCAACCCGCCGACGCAGACGTACCCGTTCGACACGCGGCCGCTCACCGATCCGGTCGACCCGCGCGCGGTCAGCGAGTTCTGGCGCTCGATCCGCTCCCGCCACCCCACCTCCGCGAGCACGATCGTGGCCTGGGTGATCATCGGCGTCGTCGCGATCATGATCCTCGTGCCGATGTTCGGGATCACCGTGATCGGCATCATCGCCAGCGGTTCCGGCATGGGGCCGGCGGGCGGCGTGTTCAGCATCCCGTTCCTCATCATGCTCGTCGCCCTGGGCGCGGGTGTGCCGATCGGCATCGTGAGCATGCGCCGCAAGCGCGCGGAGGCGTTCCGAATCGCGCAGTTCGCGGCCGCGAACGGAATGGCATACGAGCACCAGGTGAACCAGCCGGCCCTTCCGGGGATGATCTTCGGCAACGGCTCCAGCCGGGTGGGGTCCTCACTGGTGCGCGGCTACTCGCCGCGGTTCGTCGAGTTCGGCAACTACCGGTACACGACCGGCTCGGGCAAGAACCAGACCACCCACCACTGGGGCTATGTGGCCGTCAAGCTCGACGTGCCGCTGCCGAACATCGTGCTCGACGCGCTCGGCAACAACGCCCTGGGCAGCAACCTGCCTGCGACGTTCTCGCGCGACCAGCGCCTCTCGCTCGAGGGCGACTTCGACCGGTACTTCTCGCTGTACTGCCCCCGCGGCTACGAGGCGGATGCCCTGTACCTGTTCACACCCGACATCATGGCGCGCTTCATCGACCACGCCGCCCAGCTCGACGTCGAGATCGTCGACGACTGGATGTTCCTCTACATGCAGCGGCCGGCGTCGACGACGGATGCCGCCACCTGGGCGTGGCTGTTCGGCACCGTCGGTGCCCTGATGACGAAGTTCGACCAGTGGGCGCGCTGGCGCGATGACCGGCTGCGCGAGGCGCAGTCCTCGGCAGATGGGTCCCTGAGCCTGTCGAAGGGTCCGACCGCTCCCCCGCTGCAGCCCGGCATGCCGGCGCCGACGGCCCCCGCGGGATTCGACGCGGTCCCCGCGCCCGCCGGACCGCTGCCTTTCGCGCCGCCCGCCGGGATGCTGGCTCCGCCGCCCGGCGTCGCCGTGCAGGGCCGCCGTCTGAAGCGGGGCGTCTCGTGGGTGACGATCGTGGCGATCCTGCTCATGCTGGGCTTCTTCATCGTGCCGCAGTTCCTGGGCATCCTGGGCTTCGCCCTCTTCCGCTGACGCCGGAAGCTCAGGACTGCGCGGGCGCGAGCCCGAAATACTCCAGCTCCGCGTCGTTCAGCATCCGCGACCGGGTGAGGAAACGCATCCCGGTCGGGCCCTCCACGCTGAACCCCGCACCGCGGCCTGGCACCGCGTCGACGGTCAGGTGCGTGTACTTCCAGTACTCGAACTGGGACTCCGACATGTACATCTCGACGGGGGCGTCCAGCCCGACGTCGAGGTCGCCGAGCTTCACATCGCTCGGTCCCGTGATGAACATCCCGACCGGATAGCACATGGGCGACGACCCGTCGCAGCATCCGCCCGACTGATGGAACATCAGCGGGCCGTGCTGCGCCGTGAGATCGCGGATGAGGGATGCCGCGGCATCCGTGACGTCCACCCGCTCGTACCTGCCGATGCTGACCATGGGCCCTCTTCCCTCCTGCGTGCATGGAATCCGGGCGGGGCCTCCCGGCCCCGCCCGGACGGTGGATCAGAAGAAGCCCATCGGGCCCTCCGCGTACGAGACCAGGAGGTTCTTGGTCTGCTGGTAGTGGTCGAGCATCATCTTGTGGTTCTCGCGGCCGACACCGGACTGCTTGTACCCGCCGAACGCGGCGTGCGCCGGGTACTGGTGGTACGTGTTCGTCCAGACGCGGCCGGCCTCGATCGCCCGGCCGGCACGGTAGGCGGTGTCGCCGCTGCGGCTCCACACGCCGGCTCCCAGGCCGTACAGCGTGTCGTTCGCGATCGAGATCGCGTCGTCGAAGTCGCTGAAGCTGGTCACCGAGAGCACCGGGCCGAAGATCTCCTCCTGGAAGATGCGCATGTCGTTCGTGCCCTCGAACACGGTCGGTGCGACGTAGTAGCCCTCGGTGAGGTCGCCGCCCAGATCGACCCGCTCGCCGCCGGTCAGCAGCTTCGCGCCGCCCTGCTTGCCGATGTCGATGTAGCTGAGGATCTTCTCGAGCTGGTCGTTCGACGCCTGGGCGCCGATCATGGTCGCCGGGTCCAGCGGGTTGCCCTGGATGACCTTGCCGACCCGCGCGAGCCCGTCCGAGAGGAAGCCGTCGTAGATCGAGCGCTGGATCAGCGCACGCGACGGGCAGGTGCACACCTCGCCCTGGTTCAGCGCGAACATCGTGAACCCCTCGAGCGACTTCTCGTAGAAGGCGTCGTCGGCACGGGCGACGTCCTCGAAGAACACGTTCGGGCTCTTGCCCCCGAGCTCCAGCGTGACCGGGATGAGGTTCTGCGAGGCGTACTGCATGATCAGCCGGCCCGTGGTGGTCTCACCCGTGAAGGCCACCTTGCGGATGCGCTTGTGCTGAGCGAGCGGGGCGCCCGCCTCGATGCCGAATCCGTTGACGATGTTCACGACGCCGGCCGGCAGCAGGTCGCCGATGATCTCGAACAGGAACAGGATGGATGCCGGGGTCTGCTCGGCCGGCTTGATCACCACGCAGTTTCCCGCGGCGAGCGCCGGCGCCAGCTTCCACGTGGCCATCAGGATCGGGAAGTTCCACGGGATGATCTGGCCGACCACGCCCAGCGGCTCGTGGAAGTGGTACGCGACCGTGTTCTCGTCGAGCTGGCTGATGCCGCCCTCCTGCGCCCGCAGCACCCCGGCGAAATACCGGAAGTGATCGATCGCCAGCGGGATGTCGGCGGCCAGCGTCTCGCGGACGGGCTTGCCGTTCTCCCATGTCTCGGCGACCGCGATCTCCTCGAGGTGCTGCTCCATCCGGTCGGCGATGCGGTTCAGGATCACCGAGCGCTCGGCGGGCGTGGTGCGCTTCCACGACTCGAACGCCTTCCACGCGACCTCGACCGCCCGATCGATGTCCTCGGCCGTGCCGCGGGCGATCTCGGTGAACGGCTTGCCGTTGACGGGGCTGATGTTCTCGAAGTACTGCCCCTTCACGGGATCGACGAACTCGCCGCCGATGTAGTGCCCGTAACGCGGGCGGTAGTTCGCGATGGCCCCCGGGCGCCCGGGGGCGGCATAGGCGGTCGACACGCTCTCCTCGACGATGGTCATGGCGTCTCCTTCGACATCCGGCGGCTCCGATGCCGCACGATCTGATGCGTCGAAAGTAGGTCGCCCGAGGTTGCAGTCCCGTGCGTCACGTTGCATCGGGTTGCGACTAGGCGGACGCCTCGAGCTTCTCGATCCGGCTGACCAGACCCGCTCGCCGCGGCGAGCGCGCCGGCAGCATCTCCAGGCACAGGCGCAGCACCTCGACGTCGTCGGCGCCCTCGGGGATGTCGGCGTAGCTGAGCAGCACGTCCACACTCGCCTCGGTGAGCATGGTCTCGCGCAGCGTGCCGCGCAGCCCCTCCCGCAGTTCCACGACGCCCGGGGCGTCGGAGTCGGGCAGCACCGGACCCCGGTAGGCCGAGAGCGCCACCCGGTGCGCACCGCGATCCAGCAGCGAGAGCACGTTCTGCGCGTCGGTCTCCAGCGCGATCGGCAGCCGGTAGGGGCGGGACTGCGGCACGAGCTCGGGAGAGATCCGCTCCAGCACCTTGCGCAGGCGCACCATCTCCGGCCGCAGCGTGTCCGGCGACGCACCCTCGCCGTAGACGAGCTCGGCCAGCCGGTCCGCCGAGAGGCCCTGCCGGTGCACCGCGAGCATCAGCAGGATCTCGGCATGCCGGGCACTGAGCTCGATGACCCGCTCCCCCGAAGACGCGTCCCCGGCGGCCTCGAGCCGGGCGCGGTCACGACCGAGCACCTGCAGCTGGGCTCGCTGCACGCTGGCACGGAGGGGACGGCGGGGAGCGGATGCCGTGGCCGGCGCCTCGGCGCGCGCCCGGAGCCGCGCGATCATCAGCTCCGCCTCCACCGCGCGCGCGGTGGCGTCCACCAGCATCCGCGCCTGCGGCGTCGCCGCCTCGCTCCCGCCGGTGACGTCGAGCACGCCCAGGATGCGGCGCGTCTCGGGGTCGAACACGGGTGCCGCCGTGCAGGACCACGGCTGCACGAGCCGGTTGTAGTGCTCGGCGTGGTGGATCTGCACCGACTCGCCCAGCGCAAGGGCGGTGCCCGGCGCGGCTGTGCCCACGACGGCCTCCGACCAGTTCGCCCCCTCGACGAAGCCCATCTCGCCCGAGAGCATCCGCTGCTGCAGATCGCCCTCCACCCACAGCAGCCGCCCCGCGTGGTCGCCGACCGCGACGATCACCCCGGAGTCCTCCGGTGCGCCGGGCAGCAGCAGCGTGCGGATCAGGTCCATCGCCCCTGCCAGGGGGTGCGCGGTGCGGTAGGTCTCCAGCGCCTCCCGCGTGAAGTCCAGCCGTGGCAGCCCTTCGGCACCGACCCGGTCCCGCCAGGCGCGCTGCCACGAGTCCCGCACGATCGGACGCACCTGCTGCAGGCGCCGATCGTCGAGATTGCCGGCGACGAGCTCCTCATGCGCGCGCTCGATGAGCAGCCGCGACGCCTCCGGCGAGGGGTCGCGCGACGATGACCATCCAGACGGCACAGAGCCTCCGTTCGGCGCTGACGGGGTGTGCCCAGTGTAGGTCGGATGCCCGGTCACGGGGAACGGGTGGCGCGCGGGCGAGAACAGGAGAACAGCTCAGTGCAGGAGAGATCTCGCGTGTTCCCTCCTGTTCCGGGCGTTTCTCCTGTTCTCAGTCCCTGATCGGAGCGGATGCCTGCGGAACGGCCGGCTAGTGCCGCCGCACCGCCTCCCACTGGGCACGACGCTCGGCCTGGGCGACCGGGTCGGGCACGGGCAGGGCGGCGAGCAGCTCGCGGGTGTACGGGTCGCGCGGGTCGCCGAGGACCTGGGCGGTGGTGCCCTGCTCCTGGATGCGGCCCTGCTGCAGCACGATGATCCGGTCGGACACGGCATCGATCACGGCCAGGTCGTGGCTGATGAACAGCGACGCGAACCCCAGATCGGCCTGCAGCTGCACGAACAGCTCCAGCACCGTCGCCTGCACCGAGACGTCCAGCGCGCTGGTCGGCTCATCGGCGATGAGCAGCTCGGGGTCGAGTGCCAGCGCGCGCGCCAGCGACGCCCGCTGGCGCTGACCGCCGGAGAGCTCGTGCGGATAGCGGTCGCCGAAGCTCGTCGGCAGCCGCACCGCGTCGAGCAGCTCGTTCACGCGCGGGCGCGCCGCCTGCAGGCTCGACGCCCGGCCGTGCACGATCAGCGGCTCGGCGATGCACTCGGCGATCGACAGCAGCGGGTTGAAGCTGGTCGCCGGGTCCTGGAACACGAACCCGACCTTCGGACGCAGCGGGGTGAGGGTGCGCGGCTTCACGCCGCGCATCTCCTGCCCGAGCACGGTCAGCGAGCCGCCGAGCACGGTCGTGAGACCCACCACGGCGCGGCCGATGGTGGTCTTGCCGGAGCCGGACTCTCCGACCAGGCCGACGACCTCGCCGGGGCCGACGTGGAAGTCGACGCCCTTCACCGCCACCACCGCGTTGCGGCCGAAGCGGCCCGGGTAGCCGATCTCGGCTCCGGATGCCACGATCAGCGAACCCTCCGGCACCGACGGAGCGGTGTGCGGCCCGGCATCCGGTTCCGTCACCCGCGCAGCGGAGCTCGCCGCCGACTTGCCCTGGCCCACGTGCGGGACCGCAGCGAGCAGCTTCTTCGTGTACTCCTCGCGGGGGTTCGCGAACAGCTCGCGGACCGGCGCCTCCTCCACGATGTCGCCCTGGTACATCACGATCACGCGGTCGGCGAGATCGGCGACCACGCCCATGTTGTGCGTGATCAGCACGATGGTCGCGCCGAACTCGTCGCGCGCCGTGCGGAGCAGGTCGAGGATCTCGGCCTGCACGGTCACGTCGAGCGCCGTCGTCGGCTCATCGGCGATGATCAACCCGGCATCCAGCACCAGCGCCATCGCGATGACGATGCGCTGCTTCTGCCCGCCCGAGAACTGGTGCGGGTAGTCGTCCACGCGGTTGGCAGCGTCCGGGATGCCGACGCGCTGCATGATGTCGATCGCGCGCGCCCTGGCCTCCTTCTTCGAGACGTTCGCGTGCGCGCGGATGCCCTCGGCGATCTGCCAGCCCACGGTGTACACCGGGTTCAGCGCCGTGGACGGCTCCTGGAACACCATCGCAGCGTCGCGCCCGCGCATGCGGCGCATGCGGGCGTGGTCGGCGTGCACGATGTCGGTCTCGTCCCCCGCGCGGCCCCGCACGATCACCGCGCCCGATGTGGTGGCTGTCTCGGGCAGCAGGCCCAGCAGGGTGTTGGCCGTGACGGTCTTGCCCGACCCGGACTCGCCGACGATCGCGAGCACCTCGCCGGCGTAGGCGCTCAGCGAGATGCCCTTGACGGCCTCGACAGGCTCGTCGTCGGTGGCGAACACGACCTTCAGGTCGCGGATCTCGGCGACCGCGGGCGCCAGGTCGGCCGGCATCCGGTTCTTCTCAGCGGCGCTCATGCCTTCGCTCCCTCATTCGCAGCCCCGGCCTTCTTCTTGCCGCCCGCACGGCGGCGCAGCCGCAGTCGCGGGTCGGCCAGGTCGTTCAGGCTCTCGCCGACCAGGGTGACGCCCAGCACGACCAGCACGATCGCAACGCCGGGGAACACACTGGTCCACCAGATGCCGCTGGTCACATCTCCCACGGCGCGGTTCAGGTCGTAGCCCCACTCCGCCGCGGCGGTCGCCTCGATGCCGAAGCCCAGGAAGCCCAGGCCGGCGAGCGTCAGCAGCGCCTCGGAGGCGTTGAGCGTGATGATCACCGGCAGCGACCGGGTCGAGTTGCGCAGCACGTGGCGCAGCAGGATGCGGGTGGTCGGAACGCCGATCACCTTCGCGGAGTCCACGAACGGCTCGGCCCGCACACGCACGACCTCGGCGCGGATGACGCGGAAGTACTGCGGCACGAACACCACGGTGATCGCGATCGCGGTGGCCATGATGCCGCCGCCGAGGGTCGACTGCCCGCGGCTGATCACGATCGACATCACAATCGCCAGCAGCAGCGAAGGGAACGCGTAGATCGCGTCGGCGACGACCACCAGCAGCCGGTCCAGCCATCCGCCGAAGTAGCCGGAGATCAGGCCGAGCGCGATGCCGATGAAGATCGAGCAGGCGATGGCCGCGATGATCACGAGCAGCGCTGTCTGCGCTCCCCACAGCACGCGGGAGAGCACGTCGAAGCCGGAGACGGTGGTGCCAAGCAGGTTCAGCGCGTTCGGGGCCTGCTGCGTGCCGAAGGAGTGTCCGTCGGCGGTCTGCTGCTGCGCCCAGGTGTACGGGGCGAGCACCGGGGCGAGCAGGGCGATCACGACGAACAGCAGGGTGATCACGAGGCCGGTGATCAGCATCCCGCGCTGCAGGCCGACGCTCTGGCGCAGCTCCTTGATGACCGGGACCCTCTCGGTCCAGCGCTTCTTCCGCACCGGAGCGGCGGCCAGCACCGCGGTCTGGGGCGTGGGCATCTCGTCGTAGGAGTCGGGGATCGACATCTCAGTACCTCACCCTCGGGTCGATGAACGCCGCGATGATGTCGACGAGGAAGTTCGTGACGGCGACCACCACGGCGATCATCACGACGATGCCCTGCACGGCCACGAAGTCACGGGACTTCAGGTAGTCGGCCAGCATGAAGCCGATGCCCTTCCATTCGAAGGTGGTCTCCGTCAGCACCGCTCCCGCCAGCAGCATGGCGATCTGCATGCCCATGACGGTGATGATCGGGATGAGCGCAGGACGGTACGCGTGCTTGGTGACCAGACGGTACTCGCTCACGCCGCGCGAGCGGCCCGAGGTGACGTACTGCTGACCGAGCGTGCCGATCACGTTCGTGCGGATCAGGCGCAGGAAGACGCCCGCCGTGAGCAGCCCGAGCGCGATGGCGGGGAGGATGGCGTGCTGCAGCACGTCGGCGATGGCGGCGCCGTTGCCGAGGCGGATGGCGTCGAGCAGGTAGATGCCGGTGGGGGTGTCGATGCCGCCCATCAACAGCTCGGTGCGGGTGCTCCCCCGGCCTGAGACCGGGAGCCAGTCCAGCCACACCGAGAAGATGAGCTTGAGCAGCAGACCCGCGAAGAAGATCGGAGTCGCGTAGGCGAGGATCGCCATGACGCGCAGCGACGCGTCCTGCCAGCGGTCGCGGCGGTAGGCGGCGATCAGGCCGAGCGGGATGCTGATGATCAGCGCCACGACCAGCGCGTAGATCGCGAGCTCGAGAGTGGCGGAGCCGTACTGCAGCAGGATCTCGGTGACAGGACGACGGTCGGTGATCGTGGTGCCGAAGTCACCGCGGAACACGTTGCCGAGGTACTCGAGGTACTGCACGATCAGGGGCCGATCGTAGCCGGCCTCGTGGATGCGCTGCGTCAGCTGCTCCGGTGGGAGCCGGCCGCCGAGCGCGGCTGTGATCGGATCTCCGGTGATCCGCATCAGGAAGAAGACGGTGGTCACCAGGATGAAGACCGTGGGGATGATCAGCAGGAGTCTGATCAGGATGTAACGCCACAGCCCGCCGCCTTTTGAGCGGCTTCGGGGCTGGACAGGGGCGAGGACGGCGCCGTCGACGGCCATGGGGTACTACCTAACTGTTGCGTTCTTCGGGGCGAGCGCACTCGGGGGTGCTGCGCTGGGCAGCACCCCCGAATGCGGAACGCGTTACTTCTTCAGCGGCGCGTAGCGGAACTTGAACGAGGCGTCGAGCGTGGTGCCCTGAACGTCCTTGCCCACGACCGCGACCTGCTTGCCCTGCAGGATCGGCAGGGTGGAGAGGTCCTTCGCGACCATCTCCTGGATCTGGCCGATCTGCTCCTCGCGCTTGGCGGAGTCGGTCTCGGTCTGCTGCTTGACGATGGCGTCGTTGACCGCCGGGTTGTCGTAGTGGTTCGCGAGGAAGTTGTCCTTCACGAAGAACGGCGACAGGTAGTTGTCGGGGTCGGAGTAGTCCGGGAACCAGCCGAGCTGGTACATCGGGTAGACGTCGGCCGTGCGGTCCTTGGAGTACTGCACCCACTCGGTCTGCTGCAGGTTGACCTTGAACAGGCCGCCCTTCTCGAGCTGCGTCTTGTACGCGGCGTACTCGTCACCCGAGGAGGGGCCGTAGTGGTCGCCGTTGTACTGCAGGTTCAGGGTGACCGGCGTGGTGACACCGGCATCCTTCAGCGCCTTCTCGGCCTTGGCCTGGTCGGGGCCGCCCTTGCCGTCGCCGTACATGTCCTTCAGCACGGTGGTGGCGCCGGGCATGCCGTCTGCGACGAACGAGTACAGCGGGCTGTAGGTGTCCTTGTAGACGTCCTTCGCCACGGCGTCGCGGTCGATCAGGTCGGCCATCGCCTGACGCACGGCGAGCGCCTTGGCCGGGTCGGCCTCAGGGGTCTTCGCACCGAACGGCATCGTGTCGAAGTTGAAGACGATGTAGCGGATCTCGCCGCCGGGGCCGTCGACGATCTTCACCTTCGAGTTGCCCTTCAGGCTCTCGACGTCGGTGGCCGACAGGCTGCGGAAGGCCACGTCGATGTCGCCGTTGCCGATCGCGAGCTTCAGGTTGGAGGCGTCGGCGTAGTACTTCGCCTGGATGCCCGAGTTCTCGGCTGCGCCGAGGTTGCCCTGGTAGTCCTTGTTCGGCTTGTACGAGATGAGCTCGTTGACCTTGTACGAGTCGATCGTGTACTGGCCGGCGAAGGGGTTGCCCTTGACGATGTCGGCGTCGGGGGTGACGGCGTCGGGCGAGAAGACCTCTTCGTCGATGATCGGAGCAGCGGGGCTGGAGAGGATCAGCGGCCAGATCTGGTCGTTGCCGTTCTTCAGCGTGAAGACGACGGTGGTGTCGTCGGGTGCGGCGACCGAGGCCAGGTTGCCGAGCAGCGAGGCCGGGCCGTTGGGGTCGTTGATCTTGACCATGCGGTCGAAGGTGAACTTCACGTCGCTCGAGGTGAGCTTGTGGCCGTTCGCGAAGGTCAGCCCCTTCTTGAGCTTGACGGTGTACTCGGTCGGCGAGGTGAACTCCGCCGACTCCGCGATGTCGGGCGAGACCTTGGCGTCGCCGTACTTGCTGTTCAGCAGGAACGGGTACACCTGGTTCATCACCGCGAAGGAGCCGTTGTCGTAGGAACCGGCCGGGTCGAGCGAGGTGATCTTGTCGGTGGTTCCGACGATGAGGTCACCGCCCTTCGCATTGCCGCTGTCGCCGCCCTTGTCGGCCGTGCTCGTAGCGCAACCGGAGAGAACGACTGCCGCGACGCCGAGCGCGCCGATGGCAAGGCCGAGTCGGCCTCTGGAGATCTTCATTGATATGACCTGCCCTGTGATGTCGGGTTTCCGCGCACGTCGTCGGCGCGGCTCATGATTGTCAATCTAATCACCCGCATGTACATACCCAACCGAGCGGTCAGGATCGTGATTAGACCGACACACGGCGTTCACACGGCCGTATCAGTCGCGCGCGGCCCACCATTCGCGCAGGCGCTGCGCGGCGGCATCCGCCCCGATGACGCCCTCGTCCAGCCGCACGTCGAGCAGGAAACGGTAGGCCTCTCCGACCTCGCGACCGGGCGGGATGTCGAGGATGCGCTGGATGTCGTTGCCGTCGAGCTCCGGGCGGATGCTGTCCAGCTCCTCCTGCTCGCGGAGCTCGGCGATGCGGCGCTCGATGTCGTCGTAGGCGGCGGCGAGGCGCGCCGCCTTGCGCCTGTTGCGGGTGGTGACGTCGGCGCGCACCAGGATGTGCAGGCGCTCGATCAGGTCTCCGGCGTCGCGGACGTAGCGGCGCACCGCGCTGTCGGTCCAGGCTCCCTCGGCGTACCCGAAGAACCGCAGGTGCAGCTCGATGAGCTTCGCCACGGCATCCGTCGTCTCTCCGTCGAAGCGCAGCGCCTGCAGTCGCTTGCGCGCCATGCGCGAGCCCACCACGTCGTGATGGTGGAAGGTCACTCCCCCACCCGGCTCGAGCTTGCGGGTGCGCGGCTTGCCGATGTCGTGCAGCAGCGCGGCGAGCCGCAGCGGCACGTCGGGGTCGGCGCCGGGGTTGCGGGTCCTCTCGAGCTCGATGGCCTGCCGCACGACCGTGAGCGAGTGCTCGTAGACGTCCTTGTGGTGGTGGTGCTCGTCGACCTCGAGGCGCAGCGCGCTGACCTCGGGAAGGAACTGCTCGATCAGCCCGCTGTCCACCAGCACGCGCAGTCCGCGCACCGGGTCGGAGGTGCTCATCAGCCGGATCAGCTCGCTCTGCACCCGCTCGGGGCTGACGATGCTGAGCGTCTGGCCCAGCTGCTCGATGGCGGCGAAGGTGGCGTCGTCGATCGCGAACTCGAGCTGGGAGCTGAAGCGCGCCGCGCGCAGCATCCGCAGCGGGTCGTCGCCGAAGCTGACGGCCGGGTCGATCGGGGTGCGCAGGATGCCGGCGACGAGGTCCTCCACGCCACCGGTCGGGTCGACGAGCTTCGTCTCGGGAACGCGGAGCGCCATGGCGTTCACCGTGAAGTCGCGACGCAGCAGGTCGCCGTCGATGCTGTCGCCGAACTCCACGACCGGCTTGCGGGTCAGACCGTCGTAGCTGTCGGCACGGTAGGTGGTGATCTCCACCTGCTCGCCCTGCACGCGCGCGCCGATCGTGCCGAAGGCGCGGCCGATGTCCCAATGAGCGGATGCCAGCGGCTTGACGATCGCGAGGATCTCGTCGGGCTGTGCGTTCGTGGTGAAGTCGAGGTCGTGCGTCTCGCGGCCGAGCAGGGCGTCGCGGACCGGGCCGCCGACCACCGCGAGCTCGAAGCCGGCCGCCTGGAAGGCCTCGCCGAGGGTGCGGACGACCGGATGCGCGGCGAGCGCGCCGAGTCGGGACAGGCCCTCGGCCATGTTGAGCATGGGTTCCAGATTACCGGGGCGGTCACTGCAGCACGGCGCGCGGCAGCGTGCCCGGGTCTGAAGGAGGATGCTCGTTCTGAAGGACGATCCGGGTCACGGCATCCTTCAGAACGGCATCCATCCTTCAGAACTGCGAGGGTCAGGCGTCCCGGCGACCCCGGCGGACGAGGATGCCGCCGACGGTCACTGCCAGCAGTGCGCCGGCCGCGAGCCCGATCGGCCACAGGGCGGAGCCACCTGTGGTCGCCAGATCGCCCGGGCGGGTGGCGCCGGGGCGGCCGTTGCCGTGGCCGTCGCCGCCTCCGCCATTGCCGCCCTGGCCGGGGCCGGTGCCGCCGTTCCCGCCGCCGGGGGTGTTCCCGCCCTCACCCGGATCGGTGGGGTCGGTCGACGCGCCGGTCGCCGTGAAGGTGCGCACCTCGGTGTACTCGACGCCGCCGTACGGACCCGTCGTGCGCACGTACCAGCCGCGCTTCGCCGGCGTCGCGGCCGCCAGCCGCGCACGAGCGGATGCCTGGCCGGGAGCCGCGCCCGAGGTCAGATCCTTCCAGGTGACCGACGTCTTCTCACCGCTCACGACGTCCTGCACGCAGCCGATCCGGTTCGCGGTGAGTACGTCGGCGCGGAACGAGTCGGTCGACAGTGTCTTCTGCGCAGGTCTGATGCCCCCGGCCGCGTACGGGATCTCGAACTCCTGCATCCCCGCGGGGCTGTTCAGCGACGCCTCGTCGGAGTCGAAGTCGTCCAGCGAGGGCGAGTACGTGCGCACGATGATGCGACCGTTCGTGTTGTCGAAGTGCAACAGGCGCAGGTAGCCCTGGCCGCCCTCCGGCAGCGCCTGGTAATCGAACAGCATCGAGGTGACGGTGCGGTCGGCGACGCCGTCTCCGTCGTCGTCGAACTCGTCCAGCCGCGTGTAGGCGTCGTGGTAGTGGCCGGATCCGACGGCGATCACGTTGGAGTTGGGTGCCACGACCTCGTCGTAGATCCGCTGCGGGAACGGCCCGAGCCCGCCGGTGGTGAGCATGAACTCGTGCAGGTTGATCATGACCTTGCGCTCGGGGAACTGCCGGATCACCGAGTTCATCCAGGCGATGTCCTCGGAGTTCGACACGGTGTCGTTGGGGTCGGGCCAGCCTATGTACAGCACGAGCAGGTCGACGCCGTCGGCACTCACCAGATCGAAGTGGCCGCGGTTGTCCTTGTACGAGCCGCCGTACCAGGGGTTCTGCGCGAAGCGCTTCTCACCGAAGTACGAGCTGTACGGCCCGTAGTTCCCCTCGAAGTGACCGACGTCGTGGTTGCCGGCCAGTACGCCGTAGGGCACGCCGGCCTCGTCGAGCATCCGGTAGGCGTCGTCGGCGTTGCGCCACTGGTAGTCCTGGTCCTGGTTGTCGACGATGTCGCCGGTGTGGGCCACGTACTGCAGGTTCAGCTCGTCGCGGCGGTCGATCAGGAACCGGTTGATGTTCAGCTGGTGCCGGTACCAGGCATCCGTCCCGCCGGTGCCGGCACGCTTGCCCTCGTTGCTGTTGTAGTACTGCGTGTCCGACTCCCATGCCAGCGTGAAGTCGTACTGATCGCGCGGGGTGGCGCCCGGGTTGTAGGGCGTCGTCTGCGAGTCGCGGCCGCTGCGGCCGGTCGCCGCCCAGCCCTCGGAGTGCTGCACGAGGAAGGTGACCTTCCCGTCCCGGGCGTTGCCGGTGACGGGAACCTGCGCGTCGAGGGTGAACGACGTGGGGGCGCCGCCGGTCGTGACGTACCGGTCGACCTCGTTCCAGTCCCCCTTCGCCGTCTGCACGTACAGCAGCACCTTGGCGTCGGCGTTCGCGGAGCCCTCCCAGGCCACGCGCACGTCGGAGCCGTCCTTCGCGTTCGCCGGAACGTCGACCGTGAACAGCTGGTACGGCAGCGCCGTCCCCGAGGTCTCGGCGACCTCGATGCCGTCCATACGGGTGATCCGGGCCAGTTCGTCGGCGCTCAGCGCCCTGGCGTCGCCGCGTTCGGTGGAGCGGCTGTCGGTCGTGGTGCCGGAGGCGACGTGGACCTGGGCATCCGTCGGCACGAATCGGTAGCCCTCCGCGAAGCAGAGCTCCAGCCGGTCGTCGACGTTCGAGCCGGGGCTCGCGACGAGGTCCACCTGGTCGGCGTCGATCTTCGCGCCGTCGTCCGGGCTGATCAGCGTGGTGTGCGGCTTCTCGTCGGCCGTCGAGAACGTGACGGTGCTGGTGGAGATGTTGCCGACGCTGTCGCTCGCGGTGATGACCGCGGTGTGGTCACCCGGGGTCAGGGTGAGCGAGGAGGTCTGCAGCGGGAGCGTGATGTCCTGCTCGTCCAGCGTCGCGCTGACGCTCTTGAAGCCCGACCCCTCATCGGTGACGGAGGCGTCGATCGTGAAGTCGCCGCGGTACTGGCTGCCGTCGGTGACGGTGCTCTCGATGCGCGGGGCGGTGTTGTCGACGATCACGGTGCGCGTCGCGGTGCGATCGCCCTCGGACGCCGTGATCACGTGCTCGCCGTCGGCGACAGCCGTGGTGTCCCAGGTGGTGGACACCGAGTCGAACGCGTCGTCCGGGAGTGTGAAGGTGAAGAGGATGTAGACGAGGTTGGCGTCGCTGAGGGCGATCCGCTCCGCGGCATCCGCCGGGCATGCCCGCTCGACGAGCTCCTTGCCCTCGCCCGCACCGGCGCACGTCGTCGGACGCAGCACCCGGCCGTCCGGCAGCGCCAGGCGCGGGTTCATCATCGTGAAGTCGTCGTTGTTCTCGTCGAGGTTCGGCTCGGGCCAGGCCTTGGTGCCGGCGTACACGCCGAGCGTGAGCTTCTCGCCGCGCACGACCTCCTCGACCGGGACATCGGCGTCGACCGTCACGATGCGGTCGTAGTAGCCCTCGTCGAAGATCTTCAGCACGTTGTCGCCGAGCTTGATCCCGTTGCGGAAGAAGGAGTCCGTGCTGGTCGCGTCGATCGCGAACTTCGGCGCCCTCTCCAGCGACGGGACGGTCTCGCCCGCGGGCTCTCCGTCGATGCCGACCTGCAGCGCGCCCGGGTCGCCGTCGGTGGTGCCGACGAGCGGGGTCTGCGCGTTGACGAACTGCCCGTCGGCGACGTTGAGTCGAACGGGGTCGACCGGCGAGTCGTCCAGTGCGATGCGCACCGGCCCGAGAGTGGTGACCTGGCTGCCGTCGCCCGCGGTGACCGTGTACTCGATCCAGCGCTTTCCGTAGACGTCGACCGCGGGGATCGCGTACTGGTACCGGTCGCCGGAGCCGAAGGTCAGGTCGCGCACATCGGTCGCGCCCAGGCTGTCCTTCAGTGTGAGCGTCACGCGACGCACGAGCACATCATCGGTGATGTCGAAGCCGAGCTCGACGTTCCCGGAGTCGGGCAGCTCGGATCCGCCGGTCAGGTCGACGATCTTCGGTGCGGAGCCGGGCGCCGGGTAGGCGACGGACGTCGGGGCGACCTGCGCCTCGGTGACCGCGCCGGGTGTGGGCGCGGCGAGGCCGAGCATCGTCTGCGTGACGCCGGACGGATCGGCGGGCTTCCATGCGGCGGCGGGGTCACCGGGATTCCAGGCGTACTGGATGGCCGTGCTGGAGGTGGTCTGCGCGTCGTCGAAGTAGAAGGCGCGGGAGATCACGTGCCCCGACTTCGTCATCAGCTGCAGACCGCGGGACCCGCCGTTGGCCATGCCGCCGGACTGGATCGTCAGGATGCTCTCGCCGAGAGTCAGGTCGCTGCCGAACGCCGTGTTGAAGTCGGCGACGGTGAGACCTGCCGACATGACGGCAGGATTCTGGATCCACAGCACCATCGTCGCGCCGGGTTCGATCGTCGGCTCACCGGGGCCGGCGGGCCACAGGGTGGACGCGAGCGCCTTGGGATCGGTGAGGTCGTTGTCGGTGCTGAGATAGCTCAGCACGTAGTCGCCGAAGTCGATCGGCGCATCGGAGGCGTTGTAGAGTTCGATGTACTCGTAGGCGTCGGAGCCGGCCACGTTCGCGGTGTCGGGCGCCACCTCGGTGATCTGCAGCAGCGGCCCTTCGGATGAGGGGTCGGTCGGCTTGATCAGCCGGCTGGTGATCTGCTCGGTCGTGATGGCGCCGGGGGTGGGCGCCGCTGTCGCACCGGTCACGTCGTGGGCGAGGATGCGGGCGTCGACGCTGTCGGTCTGGTCCGGCACTCCGAACTGGGCGTTCCACGGCGTGGAGCCGTCGCCGTCGTCCGCCGGCACCCAGGCCCGCATGAGCGTCGTGCCACCGGCATCCGTGATGCTGAAGCCGCGGTTCCCGCTGTTGGCGAATCCGCCCTGCGGGCCGAAGCGGATGATCGGCACGTCGGCGTCCTGCATGCCGTAGAAGGCGCGGAACTGGTCCTTGGTCAGGCTGCGGCGCGCGTCGCCCTCGGCGTAGTTCATCCAGAGCACGGCCACGCCGCCGGCGGGGATGACCGCGGGTGCGTCGTCCTCGCCGTCGAGGTGGATGAGGGGCTGCACGGCGCCCGTGTTCCACTGCGACGTGTGGTACCGGAACTGGACGCCCGCGGCATCGAGGTCGATGGGCTGGTCGGTGGTGTTGGCGACTTCGAGGAACTCGTAGGTGTCGGCGCCGTCGTTGTCACCATTGATCTCGGTGATGGCCAGCGGCCAGTGCTCACCCGCGTTGCCCGAGGTGCCGGAGATGCGGGCGATCGCGGCATCGGGTTCCGGCGTCTGCTCTGGCGCCGGCGTCTCGGCCGGCGACGTCGCGCCGGGGGTCGGAGTGCCGGTCGGTGCAGGCTCCGGGTCCTGGGTCGGCTGCGGCGTCGGGGCATCCGGGGTCTCCGTCGGTGTCGGAGTCTCCGCGGGCGTCGGGGACTCCGTCGCGCCGGGCGTCGGAACCGGGGTCGAGACGGCATCCTCGGCGAACGCGGGCGCGGCGGCGAGCGGCAGCGCGGACGTGCACAGCACTGCGGTGATCACCGCGGCGACCGTGCCCGCGCCGATCCTTCTCAGGGGCGTATGGGGCATGACGGGAGAACCTGTTCCGTTGGGGGAGGACGGCAGAGGAGCCGTCCCCTTTATAGGGATCCCAGGTGGCTCACAGGTTGCGGGTTGAGAACGAACGCGCGTCTCAGGTGAACGTCTGCGGAAGACGGGGAGACGTGCGGCGTGTCACCGCGTCGCGCGCTCGAGGAGGGCGAGTCGGGTCAGCGGCTCACCAGATGCTGCCGGCCTCGCCTCGGGCCTGGGCGAGCGCCTGCTGCCTGGCCCTGATCGTGCGCATCAGCAGACCGGTCAGCACCACGCCGCTCAGGACGGCGATGCCCAGCAGGATGAGGATGCCGGTCTCGAGCTCGACGAGCTTCAACACGAAGATCGCGAGCACGGCGAGCGCGAGCACCGACGCCTCAGCGAGCGCGAAGCGCGTGAACAGCTGCGTCTGGCGCTTCTGGAACTCGGCGTTGACGCGGGCCTCCCGGCCTGAGATCGAGGTGTCGTGGTCAGCATCCATGCCGAGAAGCGTCGCATGAAGGCGACCGAGTGGCCGGGAACAGCGTCGCGGCGGCTCGCTTCTGAAGGACGTTCGACGTTCTGAAGGATGCTGAGGCATTCAGCATCCTTCAGAAGCGGAATCCGCCTTCATAAGGCGGGGCGCCGGGCACGCAGCGGCGCTGCTCAGGCGATCGGATCGCCCTGCACGGGTCCTTCGGTGTTGGGCTTCCAGCCCAAGGCGGGCGCGACGTGCTCGGCGAAGGCCTGCAGCACGTGCAGGTTGTACTCCGGGCCCAGCTGGTTCGGGATGGTGAGCATGAGCGTGTCGGCGGCCATCACAGCCTCGTCAGCCCGGAGCTGCTCGATCAGCACGTCCGGCTCGGCCGCGTAGGTCTTGCCGAACGTGGAGCGCATGCCGTCGATGATGCCGATCTGGTCGTTCGACTCCTCCGACCGCAGGCCGAAGTAGGCGCGGTCCTTGTCGCTGACCAGCGGGAAGACGCTGCGGCTGACCGAGACGCGCGGGCTGCCGGTGTGCCCGGCCTCCTTGTACGCGGCGCGGAAGAGGTCGATCTGCTCGCGCTGCAGCTCGTGGAACGGCTGGCCGGTCGCCTCGGTCAGGAGCGTGGAGCTCATCATGTTCAGGCCCATGCGACCGGTGGTCTCAGCCGTCGCGCGGGATCCGGCGCCCCACCAGATGTGGTCGCGCAGCGTCGGCGAGTGCGGTTCGATCGCCAGGTAGTGGCCGGCACCGACCATGCGCGGATCGCCGGGGGCGATCAGTTCGCCGTCGATCGCGCGCAGGAACAGCTCGAACTTCTCGCGGGCCATCACGCTGCCGCGCTCCGGGTCCTCCGGGTCGTGGAATCCGAACACCTCGTAGCCGCGCATGGCGGTCTCGGGTGACCCGCGGCTCACGCCGAGCGCGATGCGGCCGTCGGCGATGTAGTCGAGCGCCGCCGCCTCCTCGGCGAACTGGAACGGGTTCTCGTAGCGCATGTCGATCACGCCGGTGCCGACCTCGATGCGCTCGGTGCGCGCGGCCATGGCGGTCAGCAGGGGGATCGGGGATGCCGCCTGCCGGGCCCAGTGGTGCACGCGCACGTATGCGCCGTTCACACCGAGCTCGTCCGCGCCCTCGGCGATCTCGATGGTCTGCTTGAGCATGTCGCCGGCAGTGCGCGTGACGGAGCCGGGCACGTCTGCGTAGTGCCCGAAGGAGAGGAACCCGAAAGCCTTCATGCTGCATGCAACCGCATATATCCTGCGGCTATTCCGCGGGCAGGAGCAGGCCGTCCTCGACGAGGCGGCGGATGCGGGGTTCGAGATCGGCCCAGAGATCGGTCAGCGGCACTTCGAAGATGTCCGCCAGCGCCTGCACGATCTGCATCACGGTGAGCTCGCCGTCGCAGGCGCCGACGAAACCGGCGAGCGCGGAGTCGACGCTGATCGTGCGGGCAAAACCGCCGCCCTGCCGCAGCTCGATCACACTCGGATCGTCGTTGCCCGGCATGTGATGGCGGGCCTCGGTGACATCGGATGCGACGACCAGGCGATCCGGGATCCCGTCGGCGAGCACGTCATGCGCGGCGAGACCCGCGCCCAGAGCCCGGCCCAGGTTCGAGACCGGCTGCGTGATGGTCTCGAAACGGCGGAGCGGAGCGGATCCCTCGACAGACGCAGGCGCCGAAGGTCGCCGCACCAGGATGTAGCCGAATCCGATGGCGGTCACACCGCGGGCCGCGAAGTCGTCGAGCCAGGCGGTGAGGAGCGGAGTGAAGCCGGAATCGCGCGGCAGCGTCCCGCCGTCGCGGATCCACAGCTCGGCGTACGAGAGCGGGCTGAGCTGCTCGCGCTGGATCACCCAGGCGTCCAGCTCCTCGCCGATCCAGGAGCGCACCCGCTCGAGGCCGTCCTCGCCGTCGCGCGACTCCCAGTTGCCGAGCAGTTGCGCCACGCCACCCGGCGTGAGGTGAGCGGGCGCGGTCTGCAGGAACTGCTGGACGAGCGCATCGCCGACCAGCCCGCCGTCACGGTACTCGTACTCCGGAACCCCGGACACGCGCGGCGTGATGACGAACGGCGGGTTGGAGACGATCAGATCGAACGCCTCCCCCGCCACCGGCTCGAACATGCTGCCCAGGCGCAGCTCCACGTTGCGCACGCCGTTCAGCTGCGCGTTCAGCTCGGCATACGCCAGAGCCCGCGCCGAGATGTCGGTCGCCACGACGTGCTGCGCACGCCGTGACACCAGCAGAGCCTGGATGCCGCATCCGGTGCCGAGGTCCAGGGCGCGCTCCACCGGCGTGGGGATGACGAGCTCCGCCAGCGTGCGGGAAGCCCCGCCCACGCCGAGCACGTGGTCGGCGGGAAGCGAGGTGCCCAGGGCGATCTCGTCGAGGTCACTCGCGATCCACCACTCGCCGACACCGTCGGCATCCACGAACGACTGCGGACGGATGACGGCGAGCGGTCGCACATCGGCACCATCGGCCACTGCCAGTCCCAGGGCTTCGAGCCCGTCGACGCCCACGCGCGGCACCGCCCATTCGACGGCGGCGTGCGGCTGCGGCATCCCGAGCACCCACAGCCTGCCCAGCGTCGCCAGCGGATCGTCGCGATCGGCAATGGCGCGCAGGATCGGCTCGCGCAGTCCGCGGGCCAGCGCGTCATCGGCCTCCTCGCCCCACAGCCGTCGCAGGGGTTCGGAGCGGAAGTCGGCGGCGTCCAGATCGGCGGCGAGCGCCTGCGCGAGAACGAGGTCGGGGCGGGGGTGGGCACGATCCGGCACGGCCGTCACTCTACGCGCCTTCAGGGTTCACCGCGGCGCGCTGGCTAGAATCGGGGCGTCGCCTGCGCCGGTCTCCCGGCCCCGTCGACCCGACACCATGACCGCGAACTCCCCCCGCAACGGCTCCCACCCGCGCGCGCGTAGGCTGCTGAGCCGACTCGCCGCGGTGCTCGTCGTCGCCGGGATCGCACTGGGCGGCAGCGCGCCGGCATCCGCTGCGACCGATGAACCCAAGGCATCCGCCGACGAGGTGGTCGCGCTGGGCATCTCCACCGGTTCCGGCGCCCGGGTGGAGCCGAACGGGCCCCTGGTGAGCACGATCACGATCGCGAACAGCACCGACGACGCCCTGAGCGCCGGCTCGGTCGACCTCGAGGTCAACCCGACTCCGCTCGGAGACGCCGCCGCCCTGGACTCGTGGCTCGACGACGGCAGCGCCGCAGGCGACTTCCGCACTGTGGCCACCGAACCGTCACCGCCCGTCGCGGCGGGCGACAGCATCGACGTCGGCAGCGTCGCGGATGCCGCGGAGCTGGGCGCCCTGGCGCCCGGTGTCTACGCGGTGCGGGCGCGGCTCACCGGAGCGACCACGAACGATCCCGAGGCCACGGCGTGGACCCTGACCGCCACCTCCGTGCTCGTCATCGCCCCGGCGAACACGCAGAGCGTCGGGATCGTCGTGCCGATCACCGCCACTCCCGACGACGGCGTCCTGCTGAGCGCCGACGAGCTGGCCGAGCTGACCGCGCCGAACGGGATGCTGTCCGGCCAGATCGACGCGGTCACCGACACCCCGGCGATCCTCGCCGTCGACCCCGCGATTCCGGCCGCCATCCGGATGCTGGGGACCAGCGCCCCGGCCTCCGCGATCGCCTGGCTGCAGCGGCTGGAGCGGCTTCCCAACGACAAGTTCGCGCTGCAGCTGGGCGACGCCGACCCCGCCACCCAGGCACATGCCGGTCAGAAGTCCCTCCTCACGGCGCCGGATCTCACGCCCCTCCTGCAGACCGCGGACTTCCCGACCAGCACCTCCGCCCCGACCGCGCCGAGCACGGCGACCCCGACCCCGGCACTGCCCGACAACGCCGCGCTGATGGCCGTCGCGGGATCGCAGCCCGGCATCCTGTGGCCCCGAGGCGACCTCACCTCGTCCGACCTCGCGACCTTCGACGGGTACCTGGGCGCTCCGGGGACCACGATCGTCCCCTCCACCTCGTTCGAGGGAAACCCGGGCGCGCACGCGGTGGTGGACGGCCACAGCGTGCTGGTGACGGACGCCGCGGCCTCCGCTCGCCTCTCCACCGCCGCGACGAGCACCGACCCCATCGCGACGGACCGCGAGATCGCCGCCGCCGCCGGGCACCTCTTCTTCACGTCCCGCACCTCGCAGACCGTGCTCGTGGGCCTCGACCGCTCGCAGAAGCGCTCCCCCGTCGCACTGCGCGACGTGCTGAGCGCCTTCGCGTCTCCCGCCGTCGGCCTCGCCACGCTGCGCAACTCACCCCCGGCATCCGCCACTCTCCGGACGACGGCGGGAACCGTGCGCGCCGGCGCGCTTACCGCGATGCTGGCCGACGAGCAGCGGCTGCAGGCGTTCTCGTCGATCCTCGACATTCCGGCGCTGATGCTGGCCCCTGAGCGGATCCGGATGCTGAGGACGATCGCGGTCGGCCTCTCCGACGCCGCCTTCACGACGGCGACGACGGATCGCGCGAAGCACGTGCAGGATCTCCTGGGCACGGTGAGCATCCAGCGCCCGAAGCCCGTGCAGCTGATCGCCGCATCCGCACCGCTGCCCGTGTGGGTGCGCAACGATCTGCCCTGGAACGTGAACGTGTCGCTGCACAGCACGCCGTCCGATCCACGCCTGGACATCCAGGAGACCACCGAGATCGTTGCCGGCCGTGCCAGCAGCACGCGCGTGGACGTTCCCATCTCGGCCCGCGTCGCCAGCGGCGAGGTGAAAGTCGACTTCCGGCTCACCAGCCCCACCGGCGTCGCGATCGGCTCGGCGGAGACCGCCGATGTCACTCTGCGCGCCGACTGGGAGGCGATCGGACTCGGCATCCTCGGCGGCATCATCGGACTGCTGTTCGTGTTCGGCCTGATCCGCACCGTGCGTCGGCGCCGGGCCCGCGCGAGCATCGACGGGACAGGTTCGGAAGAGCATCCGGCGGACGAGCATCCGGCGGACGACACCCGTCCGGACGAGGCACCGACCTCGCCGACGAAGGAGAACGAATGAGCAGTCTCGGCCGCGCCAGCGCGATCCTCGGGGCCGGGACGCTGATCTCGCGCGTCACCGGTCTGGTGCGCACGATCGTGCTGCTCGCGGCGATCGGCTCCGTCGGGCGGGCCAGTGACGCCTTCAGCACCGCGAACCAGCTGCCGAACAACGTCTTCACGATCATCCAGACGGGCATCCTGACCGCCGTCATCATCCCGCAGATCGTGAAGTCCGCCAGCCACAAGGACGGCGGACAGGCGTTCATCTCCAAGCTGTTCACGCTCGGAACCGTCGTCTTCCTCGCCGCGACCGGTGTGGCCATGGTGCTCGCGCCGTGGCTGGTGTTCATGTACTCGAGCCAGTTCACTCCGGATCAGCTGGCCCTGGGCACGGCGTTCGCTTACTGGTGCCTGCCGCAGATCTTCTTCTACGGTCTCTACGCGCTCATCGGCGAGACGCTCAACGCCAAACGCGTGTTCGGCCCCTACACCTGGGCTCCGATCGCGAACAACGTGATCTCGATCATCGGCTTCATCGTCTTCATGATGCTGTTCGGCGACAACCGCAACCACGTCGAGATGTGGGATCCGACGATGATCGCCGTCATGGGCGGCACCGCCACCCTGGGCATCGCCGTGCAGGCGGCCCTGCTGCTGCTCGCCTGGCGCCGCACGGGGCTGCATCTGCGACCCGACTTCCGCTGGAAGGGCGTCGGGCTCGGCGAGGTCGGCAAGCTCGCCAGCTGGACGTTCATGATGGTCATCGCCGGTCAGCTGGCGGGCCTCGCCCAGTCGAACATCGTCTCCAAGGCATCCGGCGACCACCCGGCAGGGACGATCATGATGGCCGCCTGGCTGGTGTTCATGCTCCCCTACTCGATCTTCGCGGTCTCGATCGGAACGCCCTACTTCACGCAGATCGCCGAGCACACGGCCGAGGACCGGCATGACCAGGTGCGCGGCGACGTCGCCCGCAGCATCCGCGCGATCAGCCTGTTCATCGTCATCTCCGCGGTGGCGCTGGCCGTGGCATCCGTTCCCGCGACACGCATCTTCACCGAGAACGGCGCCTTCGCCGAGCAGGCTGCGCCCGTGCTGATCTGCTACCTCGTCGGCCTGCTGCCGCTCTCCCTGCTGTTCATCGTGCAGCGCACCTTCTACGCCTACGGCGACACCCGCACGCCGTTCTGGTTCACGATCGTCCAGTGCTCGCTGATCGTCGTCTCGGCGCTGGTGGCTCCGCTGCTCGTCCCGCTCAGCCAGCTCGCCGCCGCCGTCGCGCTCGGCCAGTCCCTGGCCGGGCTCGTGCAGACGATCATCGCCGTGGTGCTGCTGCGTCGCCGCCTGGGCGGCCTGGAGCTCCCCCGCGTCGCCCTGTCGCTGGGCCGCTTCGTGATCGCCGCCATCCCCGCCGGCTTCGCCGGATGGGGCGTCTACCTGCTGATCGGCGGCGCAGACGGCTGGGCCGTCGCCTCGACGGGCATGACCGGACGTCTGCTCGGCGCCGTCGGCACCGGAGTCGTCGGCGGTGTGGCGTTCGTGGTCTACCTCGTCGTGCTCTTCGTGCTGCGCGCCCCGGAGCTCAGCGTGGTGTCCGGACTGGTCAAGCGGTTCCTGCCGGCGCGCGCGTCGCGCTGATCGCCGCCCTGTTCTCCGCAGCGCCTCCCGCCGCTCCTGCCGCGCTCAGCGACAGGGAATGTCGCGCGGTTACCATGGGTTGAAGAGATCGTGGCGGTTTTTCCCGCGTGTCATCGCGCGCCCGCCGACAGAGGAGAGCACATGCGTCAGGTCATCATCATCGGCTCGGGTCCGGCCGGGTTCAGCGCCGCCATCTACGCGGCGCGCGCCAACCTGGAGCCGCTGCTGATCGCCAGCTCCGTCGAAGTGGGCGGCGAACTGACCAAGACCACCGACGTCGAGAACTTCCCGGGCTTCCCGGAAGGCATCCAGGGTCCCGACCTCATGGTCAAGCTGCAGGAGCAGGCCGAGAAGTTCGGCACCGAGGTCCTCTACGACGACGTCGTCTCGCTCGAGCTCGACGGCCCGGTCAAGAAGGTCACCCTGGGTACGGGCGCCGTGCACGAGGCATCCGCCGTCATCTATGCGACCGGATCCGCCTACCGCAAGCTGGGCATCGAGGGCGAGGAGCGCCTCTCCGGTCACGGCGTGTCCTGGTGCGCCACCTGCGACGGGTTCTTCTTCCGCGAGAAGGCGATCGCCGTCGTCGGCGGCGGCGACTCCGCCATGGAAGAAGCCACCTTCCTGACCCGGTTCGCGTCGAAGGTGTACGTCATCCACCGCAAGGACACGCTGCGCGCCTCGAAGATCATGCAGGAGCGTGCATTCGCGAACGACAAGATCGAGTTCATCTGGAACAGCGAGGTCGCCGAGATCCTCGGTGAGTTCGAGACGACCGGTGTGCGCCTGCGCTCCACGGTCGACGGGACCCTCAGCGAGCTGGACCTGCAGGGCGTGTTCGTCGCGATCGGCAACGACCCGCGCACCCACCTCGTCCACGACAAGCTCGAGCTCACCCCGGAGGGCACGATCTGGGTCGATGGTCGCTCGTCGCGCACCTCGGTGCCCGGCGTGTTCGCCGCAGGCGACGTGATCGACCCCACCTATCGTCAGGCTGCGACCGCCGCCGGATCGGGAGTCGTCGCCGCGCTGGACGTGGAGCACTTCCTCGCCGGTCTCGAAGACGCCTCCGTTCCGGTCGAAGCCATCGCCGGCTGAGCATCCGGAACACTTTTCCCGCATCCGGTGTTGCATCGGGTGACATCCAACTAAGGAGAATCATGACTGCCAAGGCAACCACCGAGGCGACCTGGGAGCAGGACGTGCTCCAGGCCGATGGCCCGGTCCTCGTCGACTTCTGGGCTGCGTGGTGCGGTCCGTGTCGCATGGTCGCGCCGGTGCTCGACGAGATCCAGGCCGAGCACCCCGAGAAGATCACCATCCTCAAGCTGAACGTCGACGAGAACCCCAACCTCGCGATGCAGTACCAGATCACCTCGATCCCCGCGATGAAGGTGTTCCAGGGTGGCGAGGTCAAGACCACGATCATCGGCGCCAAGCCGAAGTTCGCCCTCGAGCAGGATCTCGCCGCGTTCATCGGCTGATCCTTCGACCGGCTCAGCAGCCCATCTGCTGAAGCGAGCCCGTCACCCTTCGGGGTGGCGGGCTTCTTCGTTTCCGGATGCGTGCGATTGCTTGTCGTGGACGTTCACTGCGGGCAGACCCCGGGCGGCCCGCGCGCGGTCCATGATCTCCTGGATGACCGCCGTCTTCGCGTCGTTGTAGTTGCGGCGCCCCGTGGCTCTGCGGGCAGCCTCCTGTTTCGCATGCTGATACCGGGCGGCATCGTCCGGGTGCGTCCGCAGCCAGTCCCGCAGTACGCGCTGATGCGCGTTCGGCCACTGCTCCGGCGCGAAGAAGTGCGCGATCCTGAGGCGTGCGCCGCCCTGTTCGAAGAGCATCACGACATGCGTCCGCACCCCGCTGCCGACACGCCAACCGCCCCGCTCCAGCCCCTGCCGGTGATGGTCGAGATCACCCTGATCCACGAGACGGACGGCGATGTCGATGACGGGCTTCGCCATCATCCCCGGGACGGCGGTGGAACCGATGTGCTCGATCGTCCATGCCGGGTTGCCGGCGGAGCGCAGCGCTTCAGCCGCGTCATCGAACAGACGGGGCCAATCCGAGTCGTACTCCACCAGCATCTGCGCCTCCGACGACAGCGTATCCGGCGCCGTTCGGGGGTGCGGCGGGTGCCCGGATGCCCGTGTCAGGAGGCGTCGGCGATCGTGGGATCCCAACGGCGGTGACGCCTCTCCCCCAGCATCCCCCACACGGTCTTCGTCAGCTCCGGATATTCGAGTGCGATCTGCCGGAGCACGCGGTAGTGACGCGCGGAATTCGGCCGCACACCGTCGTTCGCCTTGATGTTCTCGGCGCGCAGCAGGAAGACGACCAGTTCGTCGATGCTCGGCAGGTCCTCCATGAACTCCCAGGGGTCCTCTCCCCCGCGCAGCCGCTCCTGGATGAGAACCGCGAGTTCGTCCGACGCTTCGGCGCGCAGCACCTCGAGGCTCGCGCGGCGCGGGATGGACTCGGTCATGACTTCCAGCCTACGCACGAGAGCGCGGCCGGAGGGCATCCGACCGCGCTCTCGTGGATTCCGCGTGTGTCAGCGCACTCCGACGGTCTCGGCACTCGTGATGCCGTGCAGCTGCTTGAACTCCAGCGCGTACGCGAGCTTGCCGGGCTTGGCGTCCTCATAGGGCTTGGAGAGCTTCCCGAACTCACCGCCCGTGGGCTTCTTTCCGTCGTTCCACTCCGTCAGGGCGCCGAGTTCGGATGCCGTGAGGCCGTTCGCGACCACGGCATCCGGCGCCAGGGCGGTCTGCGCGCGGGTCAGGCGTTCCACCGTGCTCAGGTAGCTGGCGCGGTCGTCGCGGTTCCAGCCGGCGAGATCGACCGCACCGGAGGTGCGCACCCAGTCCGCCCAGTAGAACTCCTGGAAGGGCACGGAACCGGATGCGTAGCCGATGTCGCGACCGAAGTAGAGCAGGCTGCGCAGTTCGTCGTCCTCGAAGTTGGCGAGACCGACCGAGGTCGGCAGCTGCTTGGGCGTGATCGCGACGCCCTCGGCGTCCTTCAGGTACGTCCAGCCGTTCTCCTGCATGGTGTTCCAGAACTGCTTCTGGCCGAGACCGGTGAGGTTGCCGAGCACGCGCAGGCGCACGTGTAGGTTCGGGCCGCCGTCGGCCAGCTCGTAGAACGACGTCAGAGTGTGGTGACCATCGGTGAGGTACAGCTTGCCGCCGGGACCGATCACCACCGTCTTCATCGGCGCGATGCTCTCCGTGGTCTCCTGGCCCACGGGGATCGTGCAGGTGAAGCTGGTGGGGTCGGCCAGGCGCGAGTTCGCGTCAGCGGTCGCGGCCTCGCCCTGCCCGTTCGCCTCGCACCAGTCGTCGAACTTCTTGTTGATCTTGTCCTTGCCCAGCGTGTACCGGCCGAGCTTGTAGTAGACCTCGTCGTAACCGAGGGAGGGCTGGGTGGGCAGCACGTCGCCGATGCGGACATCGAGCAGGTCACCGGGCTGCGCGCACATGTTGATGGCGGGCGTCCCCTTGGCGGGCGTCGGGCACTTCGGAGCTGCCTGCGCGGCGGGCGCAGCGAGCAACGACGCCGCAGCGAGCGTCACGATGGCTGCGACTCCAGCGGCGCGGCGCGTGGTCTTTCGGGAGTTGTCGGTCATGCGGCCACAGTGGCGGATCCCGGTGAACCCGCTGTGAACGCGGAGTGATCGACGCGAGATGTTTCACGTGAAACGGTGGCGACGCTCTCCGGTGATTGAGCGAGGAGCGCAGCGACGAGACGAAATGCCCCGATCTCCGAGGCAGGCGTTTCGTCTCGCTCCGCTCGCTCAACGACCGGGGGACCTGGTCAACGACAGAGGGCCTGGGATGTTTCACGTGAAACATCCCAGGCCCTGTACGAGAAGGTCAGCGCGAGCCGTACTCCTGCTCGCCGAGCTCCCCGAGAATGCGGTTCAGATCCTGAATGGATGCGAATTCGATCTTGACCTGGCCCTTACGTGCTCCCAGAGCGATCTGGACACGGGTGTTCAGTCGATCTCCAAGCTTCGCGGACACCTCATCCAGATAGGCGCGGCGCGCTCCCGCCTGCGGCTTCGACTTGCTTCCCGGCGCCGCGGGAAGGGCCTTCGCAGCCGCCTCCGTGGCACGCACGGACAGGTCCTCGTTCACCACCTTGTCGGCCAGGCGCTGCATCCGCTCGGGGTCCTCCACCGAGAGGATCGCGCGCGCGTGACCTGCCGACAGCACCCCGGCAGCGACGCGCTGCTGCACCGGAACCGGCAGGCGCAGCAGGCGGATCGTGTTGCTGATCTGCGGGCGGGATCGACCGATCCGCGTGGCCAGCTCTTCCTGCGTGATGCCGAAGTCCTCGAGCAGCTGCTGGTAGGCGGATGCCTCTTCCAGGGGGTTCAGCTCTGAACGGTGCAGGTTCTCGAGCAGCGCGTCGCGCAGCAGGTCCTCGTCGGCGGTCTCACGAACGATCGCGGGGATCTCGGTGAGGCCGGCCTCGCGAGCGGCGCGCGTGCGCCGCTCCCCCATGATCAGCTCGTAGTCACCGTCGGAGTTCTTGCGCACGACCACCGGCTGCAGCACGCCGAACTCCCGAACGCTGTGCACGAGTTCCGCGAGGTGGTCCTCGTCGAAGTGCGTGCGCGGCTGACGCGGGTTGGGGACGATGCTGTTCGGGTCGACCTGGATGAGCCGGATGCCGGGAATCTCAGGAAGATCGGCTTCGGCGGCCACGGGTGCCGAGTCAGCATCCGTCTTCGGCTTGGGAGCCCCGGGGAAGAACACATCCACGGGACGCTCGGCCTGATCCGCGGTGGGAATGAGGGCTCCGATCCCCCGACCGAGTCCGGTGCGCTTGGCGGCCATCACTGCTCCTTGTTCTGCGAGGACCGTTCGCCTCGCTGTGCGATCTCGACTGCTGCTTCCCTGTAGGCGACGGCGCCGGCTGACGTGCCGTCATACGCGATCACGGTCTGGCCGAAGCTCGGGGCCTCGGACACGCGGACCGAACGCGGGATGACGGCGTCGAGAACCTGCTGCGGGAAGTGGTTGCGGACCTCGTCCGCGACCTGCTGCGACAGGCGCGTGCGCGCGTCGAACATCGTGAGCAGGATCGTGGAGAGGTGGAGTTCTGGGTTGAGGTGCTTCTGGATCATCTGGATGTTCCCCAGCAGTTGACTCAGGCCCTCGAGTGCGTAGTACTCGGCCTGAATCGGAATCAGAACCTCCGTCGCGGCCGTGAAGGCGTTGATCGTGAGCAGGCCCAGCGACGGCGGGCAGTCGATGATCACGACGTCCATGTGGTTGTGGTCGAGATAGGTCTTCAGCGCGCGACGCAGCCGGAACTCTCGCGCGACCTGCGAGACGAGCTCGATCTCGGCGCCGGCGAGGTGGATCGTGCTGGGCGCGCAGTAGAGGTTCTCGGACTCCGGGCTCGGCTGCACGATCTCCGCGAACGGAAGATCGTTGATCAGCACGTCGTAGATGCTCGAGGTGTCTGCCGTGTGCGGGATGCTGAGCGCTGTGGATGCGTTCCCCTGCGGATCGAGGTCGATCACGAGGACCTTCGCGCCGAGCTCAGCAAGAGCGGATGCCAGGTTCACCGTCGACGTCGTCTTTCCGACGCCGCCCTTCTGGTTGGAGACCGTGAAGATGCGGGTCTGACCCGAGAAGGTGACATTGACCTCACGCAGGGCCTTGCGTCGGCTGGACAGATCAGCGAGTTCCCGAGCAAGCGGGGTATCCATCCCGAAATCGTGGCTCGGCGATGCGTTGTCGGATGGTTTCACGTGAAACATCGACTCCTTTCGGGACCGTCTACCACTCTAATCGACGGAGCGGACAGCCATTGAGCGAGGCATCGAGGGCATGGTCCGTTTCGGCACGCTGCGCTCGCTTAACGACTGGGGGCATGAAGGGCGCGCTCCCGCACACTCCAGCCCTTGATCGCATCGAAGCCGCCCTCGATGAAAGCCTGCCGCTTCGCGTGGCTCCAGCCCTGGATGCGCTTCTCCAGGCCGAATGCCTCATCGATCCGCTCGAATTCTGCGAACCAGACCAGATCCACCGGAAGTCGGCAGGTCGTGTAGTCACTCCCCAGACCCTGCGCGTGAGATGCGAGTCGAGCGTCGAGGTCGATTGTACTGCCGACGTAGAACGAGTCGTCAGCACAGCAGAGGATATATATGTGTAACCGGTTATGAGGAGACGGTACTGAGCGACGTCGACGCTTGCGGATTTCGATCTCGGTGACTGTGGATGTTTCACGTGAAACATCCTTCTGTGGAGGGCAGTAGGTTCGACTCCTCTCCGCCGGTCATTGAGCGACGAGCGAAGCGAGGAGACGAAATGCCCGAGGACCTGAGCGTTTCGTCTCGCTTCGCTCGCTCAACGACCGGGGACCGGGCGCAGCGTTTCACGTGAAACATCACGCTCGTCACACTCGGTCGACGACCGGGGACTCCCCCTCAGCGCACCCGCGCACGGAAGACGCGAGTCGTCTCGCCGAGGATACCTTCGCCGAGGACCTCGACTGAGATGTCCGTCACCTTGTGCTTCTTCAGCGCCTTCTGCGCGGCCGTGATCTCGGCATCCACGTTGTGTCCCTTGAGGAAGATCAGCTCACCACCGTCCTTCGCCAGCGGGGCCGTGATCGGGACCAGCGTGCGCAACGCGCTCACCGCGCGGGCCGTCACCACGTCGAATTCGAGCCCGACATCTTCAGCGCGAGCTCGCATTACCCGCACGTTCGGGAGCTCCAGCGAGTCCACCTGCTCGTTCAGCCAGGCCACGCGGCGTTCCATCGGCTCGATGAGTGTCCACTCCACGTCCGGGCGCGCGATGGCGAGGACCAGTCCCGGCAGACCGGCTCCGGATCCGACATCCGCCACCGAACCATGGAACAGCGGCGCTGCGATCGCCGAGTTCAGCACGTGCCGGGTCCAGAGCCGGGGCAGTTCCAGCGGACCGATCAGTCCGCGCAGCTCCCCCTCGGCGGCCAGGGATGCCGTGAACCGGCGCGCGACATCGATGCGGTCACCGAAGATCTCCCCCGCGGCAGCGGGTTCTGATTCCAGCTGCGACTCGGTCATGCGGTGGGCTCCTTCGAGGGATGTGCGTTTCGACGCGAGTCGCTCACTCAACGATCGCGTAACCCGTGATGTTTCACGTGAAACATCACGGGAGGAGAGTCAGCCGCGGGAGATCACCGTGTGGCGATCAGCGCCCTCGCCATACGATTCCGAGACCAGCCCACGCTCGGACACGATGTCGTGCACGAGCTTGCGCTCATAGGAGGACATCGCGGGAAGGGATGCCTGCGAAGCACCGTCGTCGAGCTTGGCGACCGCAGCGTTCACGAGTCCTTCGAGCTGCCGGCGACGTGTGTCACGCGAACCGCCGATGTCGAGGATCATGCGCGAGAACGAGCCCGTCTTGCTCTGCACCGCGAGGCGCGTCAGCTCCTGCAGGGCCTGCACGGTCTCGGGCTCAGACAGCAGCGACAGTGCGTCACCCTCCGCCTCGACCGACACATAGGCGCGACCCTGGCGCACATCGAGGTTCAGGTCGCCGTCGATGTCGGCGATGTCGAGCAGCTCCTCGAGGAAGTCGGCTGCGATGTCGCCTTCCTGCTCGAGCTCCTCGATCGTCGACTCGGCCGAGGACTTCAGTTCATCCGTCGTCATCAGTTCGACCCCTTCTTCTTCGCACGCTTCTTGCTCATGGGCTGCTCCCGCTTCGGAGCCTGCTCCTTGGCGCGCTCGGCCTCCTCGAGCAGACGCTGCTGCTCAGCCTCGTACACCGCGACCGGAACGATCTTGCCCTCCGCGTTGATCGCCTTGCCGCGACGGGCCAGGCGCTCCTCACGTGCGCGTGCGGCGTCCGATCCGGGCGTCGGCATCTCGCGGATGACCAGGAACTGCTGACCCATGGTCCACAGGTTGGAGACGAACCAGTAGAGCACCACGCCGAGCGGGAAGAAGACGCCCGAGAAGATGAAGCCCAGCGGCAGCACGTAGAGCATGATCTTCTGCATCTGGTACGCCTGGCCGGTCTTGGCCTCGGGCGACAGGTTCTTCGAGATGATCTGCAGCTGCGTGTAGAACTGCGACACGATCATGAGGATCACGAGCACGACGAGGATCGTGACCGTGACCTCCCAGCCCACCGGGTGGGTCTTGATCGCCGTGATCAGGTCGATGTGCAGCGGGGCGACGCCGAACAGGGTCGCGTCGTAGAACTGCTTGGTGAGGTCGGCGTGCAGCAGACCGACACCGCCGATGCCGTGCTTGGCGTGGTCGCCGACATCGCGCAGCGTGTAGAACATGCCGAGCAGGAAGGGCATCTGCACGAGCATCGGAAGACACGACGACACCGGGGTCGTGCCGTGCTTCTTGTACAGCGCCATCGTCTCGCGGCTCATCGCCTCACGAGAGAGCTGGTCGCGCTTGCCCTTGTACTTCTCCTGCACCTTCTTCAGCTGCGGGGCGATCTCCATCATCTTGCGCTGGCTCTTGATCTGCTTCACGAACAGCGGGAAGACCGCCGCGCGAATCACGATCACGAGACCGACGATGGACAACACCCAGGTCAGTCCAGCATTCGGCGCCATCCCGAATGCAGTGAAGAGCCAGTGCCAGGCGACCAGGATCGCCTCGACGATCCACTTGAACGGCCACAGCAGGAGGCTGAACAGATCGAAACCACCCCCGTTGCCGGCGGCCGGGCTGGGGGTGCTTGCGAGCAGAAGGTCAAGACCCACTGTTCAGTCCTTTCGAGCGGGTACGACGAATCCGTGCGGAGTCAGTTCGTAGTGGAAATGAGCATGCGGGCGCACGTCGTCGACGCCGCCCTTGCTCCACGGATTGCAGCGCAGGATGCGCCAGGCCGACAGGATCGTCCCCCACACCGCGCCGTGCTGCTGCACCGCACCTACAGCGTAAGCGGAACAGGACGGGTAATACCTGCACACATCCCCGTACAGCGGCGAGATCACCGCTCGGTAGACGACGAGGAACGCGAGGACCGCGTTCCTCGGCAGGACGAGGATCCCGCGGATCAGATCGGATGCCCGGAACCGCGCCGTTCCGAAAGCGTAGGACGGGAGCGCGCTCATGCCCGCACCGGCCCGGCCACGAGCCGATTGAGACAGCGTGCCACGTCGCTCCGCAGGTCGGCGAAGTCGGCGGATGCGGATGCGGGAAGGGCACGGATGACGACATCCGTGCCCTCGGGGACCGTGTCGAGGAACTCGGCGCACACCGCTTTCAGGCGGCGGCGAACGGTGTTCCGAACCACAGCGGTTCCTACCTGCTTGCTGATGATGAACCCGAACCGAGGTGCACGGTCGTCGGACGCCGGCAGAACCGAGGTCACCAGACGTGGCCCACCGCATCGCGTGCCGCGGCGGACCACCTGTCGGTAGTCGACGCCACGCGTCAGGCGATTCGGCCGGGCGAGCACGGCAGGTCCGGGTGAGCGGGCTTACGCCGAGAGCTCAGCACGGCCCTTCGAGCGGCGTGCCGAAAGGATGGCGCGGCCGGCGCGGGTGCGCATGCGGGCACGGAAGCCGTGCTTCTTGGCGCGACGGCGGTTGTTGGGCTGGAAGGTGCGCTTGCTCATGGAATCACTCCGGGAATGGTGTCACCGGGCTTTTTCATCCGGAGACAGGGGGTACTGCCAAAAGGCATAAGTCAACCGATTAAGGGTACGACCTGCCGCCGCGCAGGGCAAATCCACCGCCGGATGCCTCGATGCCGCCCGTCAGTTGCGCACACCCATTATCCACAACTGTGGAGACCGCGCCGGATCGCGACACACCCTCGTGTTTCCGCGGGCGGCTTGATGTTCTGGCGGGTGATGACTACCGTGGCATCCGACGTTATCCACAGGGGGAGACCACGCTTCGAGCGACCTTTCCACAACCTCGCCCGGAGCACCATGACCACTGCAGCCCACCCCGATGTGCCGATCTGGTCGACTCTGCGCGATCGTCTCGCCGAGGATGAGCGGGTCTCGCCGCAGCTGCACGGCTTCCTCAGCCTGGTGGTTCCCGCCGGCGTGATGGGCGGGGTGCTGTACCTGGACGTGCCGAACGATCTCACCGCCGCGCAGATCAACAAGCGACTGCGCATCCCGCTGATGGAGGCGCTGTCCCAGATCGGCGATGAGGTCACCTCGTATCGCACGGTGGTCAACCACGAATTGGCCGACCAGCCGACGGCCCCGATCTCGGTTCCCGACTTCACCACTCCCGAGCCTGTTCGCGCCGAACCCGCGGCGGAGACGCCTCAGGCTCTGCGCCACGAATCGCGCCTCAACCCGAAGTACACCTTCGACAACTTCGTCATCGGCCAGTCCAACCGCTTCGCGCATGCGGCGGCGGTCGCCGTGGCCGAGGCACCTGCGAAGGCGTACAACCCGCTGTTCATCTACGGCGACTCCGGACTGGGCAAGACCCACCTCCTGCACGCGATCGGCGACTACGCGCAGTCGCTGTACGCCGGGGTGAAGGTTCGCTACGTCTCGAGCGAGGAGTTCACGAACGACTTCATCAACTCGATCGCGAACAACCGCGGCGCCGCCTTCCAGAGCCGGTACCGCGAGGTCGACATCCTGATGATCGACGACATCCAGTTCCTGCAGGGTCGCGCCGAGACGCAGGAGGCGTTCTTCCACACCTTCAACCAGCTGCACGACCACAACAAGCAGGTCGTGATCACCAGCGATGTCGCCCCGAAGCTGCTCACCGGCTTCGAGGACCGGATGCGCAGCCGCTTCGAGTGGGGTCTGATCACGGATGTGCAGGCGCCCGACCTGGAGACCCGCATCGCGATCCTGCGCAAGAAGGCGCAGAGCGAGTCGCTCCACATCCCCGATGAGGTGCTGGAGTACATCGCGACCGTGGTCTCCTCGAACATCCGCGAGCTGGAGGGCGCGCTGATCCGGGTCTCGGCGTTCGCGAGCCTGAACCGCTCGGCGCTCGACATCTCGCTGGCGCAGACCGTGCTGCGCGACATCGTCGACACCACCGAGGACAACGTGATCTCGCCGACGGACATCATCACGTCGACGGCCGCGTACTTCAAGCTCACCGTCGACGACCTGTACGGCTCGAGCCGTTCGCAGCAGATCGCGATCGCCCGCCAGATCGCCATGTACCTGTGCCGCGAGCGCACGAACCTGTCGCTGCCGAAGATCGGTCAGCTGTTCGGAAACCGCGATCACACCACCGTGATGTACGCCTGCAAGAAGATCAGCGAGCTCATGAAGGAGCGCCGCTCGGTCTACAACCAGGTCACCGAGATCACCACCCAGATCAGCCGTCGCTGACGCCCCCGACACGCCTGAAGTCCCGCGGAATCGGGACGGTTGTCCGCAGGGGTTGTGGATAACTTGTGGAAACTTCGGCTTCCGGATGCTGTCGAGCAGACCCACCTGTGGATAACAGGAACCGCCGCCTCGGAGTCGGATCCCTCCGAAAGCCCCGGAATCCTCAGGGTCTCCACAACTGACAAGCGTGTAGTTTCCTACTCTCCGCTGCTATCCACCGACTTATCCACAGAATCCACAGTTGTTAACACCGTTAAGAGATCAATCTCAGTGAAGGGCTCCCCGATCACCAGACGGATGTGGACGGACAGGCCGTCACAGCCCTGTTCGGGGTAGCGGGGGCTTCGCCCTGTGCGACTAGCATGGGATCGCCTGCAGTGGGCCCACTGCGAAAGGTGAAGTACAACGAGGGAGCGCCCGTGAGGTTCCAGGTCAACCGCGATGTGTTCAGCGAGGCTGTGTCCTTCGTCGTCAAGCTGCTGCCGCAGCGCAATCCGCAGCCGATCCTGGCTGGTGTGCTCATCGAGGCATCGGCTGAGGGGCTGACCCTCTCGGCCTTCGACTACGAGGCATCCGCCCGCACCACGATCGAGGCGACCGTCGACGAGCCCGGCACGATCCTCGTGCACGGTCGTCTGCTGTCGGACATCGCCAGCCGGCTTCCCAACGCGCCGATCGAGATCGCGGTGGAGGAGGACGGCGGAATCGCCGTCACCTGCGGTTCCGCCCGGTTCACCCTCGCGGCCATGCCGGTCGAGGAATATCCCTCCATCCCCGAGGTGACCGGTTCGACGGGCGTCGTCCCGGCCGAGGAGTTCGGCACCGCGATCGCACAGGTCGCGTTCGCCGCGTCCCGCGACGACGTGACCCCGGTCCTCACCGGTGTGCAGCTCGAGGTCTCGGGCACCACCCTCAGCCTGGTCGCGACCGACCGCTACCGCGTCTCGCTCCGCGACGTGCCGTGGGACGGGGAGGGCGCCGAGCAGACCGCGCTGGTCCCGGCCCGCACGCTCACAGAGGTCGGGAAGACCTTCGCGCACGCCGGCAACATCGAGATCGCGTTCTCCGGAGCGGGTGACCGCGAGATCATCGCTTTCACGGCGGGCAACAAGACCGTGACATCTCTCCTGATCAAGGGCAATTTCCCGCCCGTGCGCAGGCTGTTCCCCGAGCAGACCGACCACTACGCGGTCGTCAACACGGGCGACCTCATCGAGGCCGTGCGCCGTGTCGCCCTGGTGCTCGACCGCTCCGCTCCGCTGCGGTTCACGTTCGGCGCCGACGGCGTGACGATGGACGCATCCGGCAGTGAGCAGGCCCGCGCTTCCGAGTCGGTCGACGCTCACCTGAACGGCGGCGACGAGGTGACGCTCGGTCTGAACCCGCAGTACCTCCTCGAGGCGCTCGGCGCGGTCAAGAGCGAGTTCACTCGCGTCACGTTCACGTCGAGCGACAACGCCAACAAGCTCAGCCCGGTGCTCGTGACCAGCCAGACCTCGGTGGATCAGGCGGGTCTCGACTCGTTCAAGTACCTGCTGCAGCCGAACCTGCTGCTGCGGTGACGCTCGAGCCGATCACACCGGAGCTCGCGCGGCGGATCGTCGCGCGGGATCAGCGTGACGGTGACCGCTGGCATTCGGACTATCCCTTCGCGGACGAGCTGGTGCCGTTGCGGATGCTGGCGGGCCAGGATGCCGCGGATGCTGTCTTCACGCTGTACATGATCCGAGAAGAAGGCCTGGCCGTGGGCGGTTTCGGCTTCTTCGGACCACCGGGCGAGTCGGGCACCGTCGAGTTCGGCTACGGCCTGATCCCCTCCGCTCGAGGCCGCGGACTGGCCACGGATGCCGTGGCCGAAGGGCTGCGGATCGCCGCGGCGGCCGGCGCGCGGCGCGCGATCGCCGACACCGACCTCGACAACGCGCCCTCCATCCGGGTACTCGAGAAGTCCGGTCTCGTCGAGACCCACCGCTCCGCCGACAAGGTGTTCTTCGCGCGGGAGCTCTGACACGCGGAGCCCCCGGCACCGGCATCCAGCGCCGGGCTGAGCGTCCGACCCCGAAGGTAGGCTGATCCTCGTGATTGTGGAGCACCTAAACCTGGGCGATTTCCGCAATTACGCGACCGCCGATCTCACCTTGCACCGCGGCCCCAACGTGCTCGTCGGCAGCAACGGACAAGGAAAGACCAACCTCGCCGAGGCGATCGTGTTCCTCGCGACGCTCGGTTCCCACCGGGTGTCGTCAGATGCCCCGATGGTGCGGGACGGCAGGGAATTCGCGGTGGTGCGCGCACGTCTGGTGCATGGTGAGCGCAAGGTGCTCGTCGAGGTGCAGCTCAACAGGCAGGGATCGAACAAGGCGCGCATCAACGGGTCTCCGTCGAAGACCAACGAGCTGCCGCGCTACGCGCATGTCGTGCTTTTCGCGCCCGAGGACCTGCAGATCGTCCGCGGCGATCCGTCATCGCGCAGAAGATTCGCAGATCAGCTGCTGATTCAGCGCACGCCGCGGATGGCAGGGGTGATCGCCGACTACGAGCGCGTGCTGCGGCAGCGCACCGCTCTGCTGAAGTCCGCCCGTGCGCGCGGAGTGCGCGGCGAGGGCCTGTCCACGCTCGACGTGTGGGACGACAAGCTCATCTCGCTGGGCTCCGAGATCATCCATGCGCGCCTGCGGCTGGCATCCGATCTGCAGGGTCCGCTGACCGAGGCCTACGCGGCGATCGCAGGAGCCGACCACCGTCCGCAGCTCGACTGGGCGCTGTCGGTGCGCGGCGGAGACCCCGAGGAGGGCGAGCCCGACGCCGAACTCGACGTCCGCGGCGAGATCGAGGAGCAGTTCCGCGCCGCGCTGCAGGCGAAGCGCTCGAAGGAGATCGAGCGCGGGCTGACGCTGGTCGGGCCCCACCGCGACGACCTGATCCTGCGCGTCCGCGATCTTCCCGTGAAGGGGTACGCCTCGCATGGCGAGTCCTGGTCCGTGGCGCTCGCGCTGCGCCTGGCATCCGCGGAACTCCTGCGCGCCGAGTCCCCCGCCGGGGACCCGGTGCTGATCCTGGACGACGTCTTCGCCGAGCTCGACGCCGACCGGCGCCAGCGTCTGGCGGCCATCACCTCCGGATACGAGCAGGTGATCGTCACAGCCGCCGTCGAGGGGGACATCCCCGAGCCGCTGCACCGTCATGTCGTGCGCATCCACGCCGGAACCATCAGCGATGAGCGTCCTTCGTCTCGCTCCGCTCGCTCAGGAACCGAGGACGATCTGGGCTCTGCAGGAACCGAAGAGGAGGCGGCCGATGATGGACCCGCAGCCTCCTGAGACCGTCGCGACCTACCTGCGGCTGCGCGGCCTGAAGCCCAGTTCGAAGAACTGGAAGCGCCGCAAGCGCATCGAGGTCGACGACGACAACGCGCCCTTCTCCAAGGGACGCGATCCGGGCACGCTCGGCGACATCCTCGCCAAGCTCACCAGGGACTCCGGCTGGGAGAAGACGCTCGCGGCCGAGGACCTGGTGCGGCAGTGGGCCGAGCTCGCCGGCGCCGACACCGCCAAGCACTCCGAGCCCGTGTCGCTGGAGCGCGGCGTTCTCACTGTGAAGTGCGATTCCACGGCGTGGGCGAAGAACCTGCAGTTCATGCGCGCCGTGATCATGACCGAGATCGGGAACCGCTATCCGGATGCCGGTGTCGAGAACATCCGGTTCATCGGCCCGGACGTCCCGTCGTGGAAGTGGGGACCGCGGGTCGTGCCGGGACGGGGCCCACGGGACACCTACGGGTAGGGCATCACGACCGGGGGCTCAAGCCCTCAGAAGCGCACACACGGCGTTTGAGGCGTATATCGACCATCGAAACCCGCTAGAATGGGACGGTACTTTCGATGTGGAGAACCATTTCTGATGACGCCTGAAACACCTGCCGACGACGAGAACGCCCCCTCGACAGGGACGGAGCCGAACACACAGGAGTCGAAGAAGGTCCCCGGCGACTACGGCGCCGATCAGATCCAGATCCTCGAAGGCCTCGAGGCGGTCCGCAAGCGGCCCGGCATGTACATCGGCTCGACGGGTCCGCGCGGTCTGCACCACCTCGTGTACGAGATCGTCGACAACTCGGTCGATGAGGCCCTCGCCGGCTACGCCGACAACATCGACGTCACCATCCTCGCCGACGGCGCGGTCCGCGTCGTCGACAACGGCCGTGGCATCCCGGTCGATCCGCACTCCTCCGACCCGACCAAGTCGACCGTCGAGGTCGTGCTGACGATCCTGCACGCCGGCGGCAAGTTCGGCGGCGGCGCGTACGCCGTCTCGGGTGGTCTGCACGGTGTGGGCTCCTCGGTCGTGAACGCGCTCTCGACCCGCTTCGAGGTGGCGGTCAAGCAGAAGGGCTTCGTCTGGCGGCACGTCTTCGCCGACGGCGGCACCCCCCAGCAGAAGCTGGAGAAGGGCGAGGAGACCTCCGAGACGGGAACCAGCATCACGTTCTGGCCGGACCCGGAGATCTTCGCCGAGACCATCGAGTTCGACTACGAGACCCTGCGCACCCGCTTCCAGCAGATGGCGTTCCTGAACAAGGGGCTGCGCATCGCCCTGCGCGACGAGCGCGAGGCATCCGCCTACGAGGTCGACGGTCCCGACGGCACGAGCATCACCAAGCAGCCCTCCGACGTGTTCCTCTACGAGCGCGGTCTGGTCGACTACGTCGAGTACCTCAACAAGGTGCGCAAGGCAGAGGTGGTCAACGAGGAGATCATCGACTTCGACGCCGAGGACACCGAGCGCAAGATCTCGCTCGAGGTCGCGATGCAGTGGACCACGTCGTACACCGAGAACGTGTTCACCTACGCCAACACGATCAACACGCACGAGGGCGGCACGCACGAGGAGGGCTTCCGCGCAGCGCTGACCAGCCTGGTCAACCGCTACGCCAGGGCGAACAACCTGCTCAAGGAGAAGGACGACAACCTCTCCGGCGACGACGTGCGCGAGGGTCTGACCGCGGTCATCTCGATCAAGCTCGGCGAGCCGCAGTTCGAGGGCCAGACCAAGACCAAGCTCGGCAACACCGAGGCGAAGGCGTTCGTGCAGAAGGTCGTGAACGATCAGCTGGGCGACTGGTTCGAGCGCAACCCGGCGCAGACGAAGAACATCATCCGCAAGGCGATCGATGCCGCCACTGCGCGCATCGCCGCCCGCAAGGCGCGTGAGACCGCGCGCCGCAAGAGCGTCTTCGAGTCGGCGGCGATGCCGGACAAGCTCAAGGACTGCACCAGCAAGGACCCGTCGATCAGCGAGATCTTCCTGGTGGAGGGTGACTCGGCCGGCGGTTCGGCGGTGCAGGGTCGCGACCCGCACACCCAGGCGATCCTGGCGCTGCGCGGCAAGATCCTCAACGTCGAGCGCGCTCGTCTGGACAAGGCCCTGGGCAACAAGGAGGTCCAGGCGATGATCCAGGCCTTCGGCACGGGCATCGGCGAGGACTTCGACATCGACAAGGCGCGGTACCACAAGATCGTGCTGATGGCGGATGCCGATGTCGACGGCCAGCACATCACGACGCTGCTGCTGACACTGCTGTTCCGCTACATGCGCGGGCTGATCGAGGCCGGATTCGTGTACCTCGCGATGCCGCCGCTGTACCGCCTGAAGTGGACCAACGCCCCGCACGAGTACGTGTACACCGACGTCGAGCGGGATGCCCTGCTCAAGCACGGCAGCGAGAACGGCAAGCGCCTGCCCAAGGACGCCGGCATCCAGCGCTACAAGGGTCTCGGTGAGATGAACCCGAAGGAGCTGTGGGAGACCACGATGGATCACACCACGCGCACCCTTCGCCAGATCACGATCGACGACGCCGCGGCCGCGGACGAGATCTTCAGCGTGCTGATGGGTGAGGACGTCGAGTCGCGACGCACCTTCATCCAGCGCAACGCCAAGGACGTCCGCTTCCTCGACATCTGACCCCCTACTCCTCACCCACCGCTGATCTCGGACAACAGAACACGCACGTAGGACGGAGGAATCTTCTCGGAATGAGCATCGGGAGGGGCCCGCGAAGCGGGAGGGAACCCGTTCTGCGAATGAAGAGAAGATTCCGGAGTCCGGCAGCATCCGGAGAAGAAGAAAAGACATGACTGACGAAGAACGCCCCGAGCCGGCCCACGAGCACGGCCGCATCGACCAGGTCGACCTGCAGTCCGAGATGCAGCGCAGCTACCTCGACTACGCCATGGCCGTCATCGTCGGCCGCGCGCTGCCCGACGTGCGCGACGGACTCAAGCCCGTGCACCGCCGGGTCATCTACGGCATGTACGACGGCGGGTTCCGCCCCGACAAGTCGTTCTCGAAGTGCGCCCGCGTGGTCGGCGAGGTCATGGGTCAGTACCACCCGCACGGCGACTCGGCGATCTACGACACCCTCGTGCGCCTGGTGCAGCCGTGGTCGCTGCGCTACCCGCTGGCCCTCGGCCAGGGCAACTTCGGCTCCCCCGGCAACATGGGCGCCGCGGCTCCGCGGTACACCGAGACCAAGATGGCTCCGCTCGCGCTCGAGATGGTGCGCGACATCGAAGAGGAGACCGTCGACTTCTCGCCGAACTACGACGGTCAGACCCAGGAGCCCGACGTCCTGCCGTCGCGGTTCCCGAACCTGCTCGTCAACGGCTCGATCGGCATCGCGGTCGGCATGGCCACGAACATCCCGCCGCACAACCTCCGTGAGGTCTCGGCTGCGGCACTGTGGGCTCTGGAGAACCCGGGTCTTCCCCGCGAGGAGCTGCTCGAGGGCCTGATCCAGCGCATCCCCGGGCCGGACTTCCCCACCGGCGCGCAGATCCTCGGCACCAAGGGCATCCAGGAGGCGTACCGCACCGGCCGCGGTTCGATCACGATGCGCGCGGTCGTCGAGGTCGAGGAGATCCAGGGGCGCACCTGCCTGGTCATCACCGAGCTGCCGTACCAGGTCAACCCCGACAACCTCGCGGTGAAGATCGGCGAGCTCGCCCGCGACGGCAAGATCACGGGCATCGCCGACATCCGCGACGAGTCCTCCGACCGCACCGGTCAGCGCCTGGTGGTCGTGCTCAAGCGCGACGCGGTCGCCAAGGTCGTGCTGAACAACCTGTACAAGCACACCCAGCTGCAGGACAACTTCGGCGCGAACATGCTCGCGATCGTCGACGGCGTTCCGCGCACACTCGCGCTGGACGGCTTCATCACCAACTGGCTGGACCACCAGCTCGATGTGATCGTGCGTCGCACGGGCTTCCGTCTGCGCAAGGCGCAGGCCCGCATGCACATCCTGCAGGGCTACCTGAAGGCACTGGATGCCCTCGACGAGGTCATCGCGCTGATCCGCCGCTCCCCCACCGTCGACGAGGCGCGCGAGGGACTGAAGGCGCTGCTCGACATCGACGACGATCAGGCCCAGGCCATCCTCGACATGCAGCTGCGTCGACTGGCAGCCCTGGAGCGCCAGAAGATCATCGACGAGGCCACCGATCTCGAGGCGAAGATCGCCGACTACAAGGACATCATCGCCACCGAGGCGCGCCAGCGCGAGATCGTCCGCACCGAGCTCACCGAGATCGTCGACCGCTTCGGTGACGAGCGCCGCACGCACATCCTGCACGGCTTCGACGGCGACATGTCGATGGAGGACCTGATCCCGGTCGAGGAGATGGTCGTCACCATCACCCGCGAGGGGTACATCAAGCGCACCCGCAGCGACAACTACCGGTCGCAGCACCGTGGCGGCAAGGGCGTGAAGGGTGCGCAGCTGCGCGCCGACGACCTGGTCGAGCACTTCTTCGTCACCACCACGCACCACTGGCTGCTGTTCTTCACGGACAAGGGCCGGGTGTACCGCACCAAGACGTATGAGGTGCCGGAGGCGGGCCGGGATGCCAAGGGTCAGCACGTCGCCAACCTTCTGGCCCTGCAGCCCGAGGAGAAGATCGCCCAGGTGCTCGCGATCAGCGATTACCAGGCGAAGGACTACCTGGTGCTGGCCACCCGCGGCGGCCTGGTGAAGAAGACCCGCCTGGGTGACTACGACACCAACCGTCAGGGCGGTGTCATCGCGATCCGGATGCGCGAGGGCGACGAGCTGGTCAGCGCCGAGCTCGTGAACGCGGACGAGGACATCCTTCTCATCAGCGCCAAGGGCATGTCGGTCCGCTTCCACGCCACCGACGACGCACTGCGTCCGATGGGCCGTGCGACCGAGGGTGTGCGCGGCATGAAGTTCAAGGATGACGAGGACTGCCTGCTCTCGGCATCCATCGTGCACGACGACTCGTACGTCTTCACGGTGACCGACGGCGGCTACGCCAAGCGCACGACGGTGGGCGAGTACAAGGTTCAGAAGCGCGGCGGGACCGGCATCAAGGTGGCCAAGCTGAGCGACGAGCGCGGTGTTCTGGCGGGCGGTCTGGTCGTCTCGGAGGACGACGAGGTCTTGGTGGTTCTGTCCAGCGGCAAGGTGGTACGCTCTGCCGTGGCCGAGGTGCCCGCCAAGGGCCGCGACACCATGGGAGTCGTGTTCGCCCGGATGACGGGCGATGACCGCATCCTCGCCGTGGCACGCAACAGTGAGCGTGCCATCGACGACGAGGACGAGGCGGATGCAGAGACCTCCGAGCCCCAGACCCCCGAAGCACAGAACCTCGAACCTCAGACCCCCACGGCAGAGTCCCCTGAGGCTGAGACCCCCGAATCCTGACTACCGAAGAGAGCTGACCGATGAGCACAGTCGCAGACAAGCTGGCGAAGAAGTCCACCCGACGCACCGGTGGCAAGCAGGTGCGGCTGCGCCTGGTCTACGTCGACTTCTGGTCTGCGGTGAAGCTGTCGTTCCTGGGTGCCGTGGCACTGGCGATCGTCACGATGGTGTCGTTCTTCCTGGTGTTCATGGTGCTGCAGGCGACCGGCGTGCTCACCCAGACCAGTGACTTCCTGGACAAGATCACCGATGGCTCCATCGACCTGACGAGTCTGGTCGGACTGCCGCAGGTGATGGCGTTCGGCGCGGTCGTCGCGATCCTGAACCTGATCGTCTTCACGGTGCTCGGCGCGGTGATCGCGGGCATCTACAACCTGGCGGTCAAGGTGACGGGCGGCCTGCTCGTCGGGTTCATGTCGAACTGAGTTGCGTTCGAAGAACGCCCCTTCCTTTCGGGAAGGGGCGTTCTTCGTCTGGTGCGTCGGAGGCGGGGAGGTTCCTGTTCCGCGACAGCGCGATCGACGCGGACACCGCCGTGCGGATCGTCGACGAGGTGCTGATCCCCCTGCTCACGGACGCCCGCTGAGTGGCATCCGCTCCAGAAAGTGGCATCCGCTCCACAGATCGATGGAGCGGATGCCTGAAAAGGGAGCGGATCCGGAGCGCTAGACGACTCCGGTCGTACCCAGCAGCGTGCCGATCAGCCAGGTCGCGAGCAGCGCGAGGGCGCCGCCGATGACGAGGCGCAGCGAGGCCCGGACCGGGCTCGCCCCGCCGACCTTCGCCGAGACGTAGCCGGTGAGGGCGAGGGCGACCAGCACGGCGAGGAACGTGATCGGCACCCGCACGGCGGGAGGCGGAAGCAGGATGGCCAGCAGCGGCAGCAGCGCCCCGATCGTGAACGAGATGGCCGAGGAGATCGCGGCGTGCCACGGGTTGACCAGGTCGTCCTGATCGATGCCGAGCTCCACCTCGAGGTGAGCGGCCAGCGCATCGTGCTCGGTGAGCTCCACCGCCACCTGCCGTGCGGTCTCCTCGCTCAGGCCGCGGTCGCGGTAGAGCTGGGTCAGCTCGTCGAGCTCCTGCTCCGGCATGGTGCGCAGCTCTTCGCGCTCCTTGTGGATCAGGGCCCGTTCCGTGTCGCGCTGGCTGCTCACCGACACGTACTCGCCGAGCGCCATCGAGATCGCGCCGCCGACCAGGCCGGCGAGGCCCGCGATCAGCAGCGCCGCGTTGTCGGTCGTCGCGCCCGCGACACCCACCACCAGGGACGCCACCGAGACGATCCCGTCGTTGGCGCCGAGCACGCCTGCTCGCAGCCAGTTCAGTCTCTGACCGAGGCCCGCTCCGTGCGGCTCGTCAGGATGCGCATCCGTCATGGTGCCAGTGTAGGGAAAACCCGAATCGGGGTCTCTGGTCAGCCCCGTGTCAATGATTTCCTCATGACCGTAGCGTGGATGCCATGACCACGAATCCGACTTCCCCGGCACCGGGCCAGGGCACCGCGCCCACCGCCCCGGAAGCGCCGGTGCCGCCCGCGGCGCAGGTTCCGCCGACGGCCCCCGTCCCTCCGACGGCCCCCGTCCCTCCGACGGCCCCCGTCCCGCCGGTCGCGCCGGCGTCCGCTCCCGCGAAGGATGCCGACCGCCCGCCGCTGCGCATCGTCCTCACCGTCCTCGAACTCGCCGCACTCGGCGCCGTGGGCACGGCCGTCTTCGCCGTGCTCACCGCGACCCTCGGCATCGGCCTCGGCATGCTGTTCGTGTTCGGCATCGGCATCTTCGTGCTGCTCGCACTGGTCTACGGACTCTACGGGGTCGCCTGGTTCGAGGTGCGCCGCGTCGACGGCCTGTACGGCGGGAACCTTCCCGACCTGCAGTGGCGTCCCCGCACCCATCCGGGCTTCGGGGGGTGGCTCCGCAACGTCCTGCGGCAGTCCGTCGACGGCCGCATGTGGCGGGCGCTGCTCAACTTCGTGCTCGGATGCATCGCCGGCACGCTCGTGCTGCGCCTGTTCTGGGGCGTGATCTGGTCGGCCTTCACCGCGTTCGCCCCGCTTTCCGGGCGCTCCACGGTCGAGGGGCCGTTCGGCTCGATGGTCGCCGCGCCCTGGGCGCCGCTGGTCGGCATCCTCGGCGTGCTCGCCGCCGCTGCCGGCATCCTCGGTCTCGCCCTGCTTCATCGCCTGCTCAGCCGCGCTCTCGTCATGCCGAACCGGGAGGCCGAGCTGACCGCGCAGGTGCGCACCACCTCGGCGCAGCGTGAGGGCGCCGTCCGGGCCGCCGAGCTCGAGCGCACCCGCATCGAGCGCGACCTGCACGACGGCGTCCAGCCTCGGCTGGTCTCCGTGGGCATGACCCTGGGCCTGGCCCAGCAGAAGATCGACACCGACCCCGCCGCCGCGAAGGCCCTGATCGACGAGGCGCACACCTCCACCAAGGCCGCCATCACCGAACTGCGCCAGCTCGCGCGCGGCATCCACACCTCCGTGCTGGACGACCGCGGCCTGGACGCCGCACTCTCCGCCCTGGCGAGCCGCTCGCACATCCCCGTGCAGCTCGACGTGCGGATCGACGCCGGGACGACCGACTCCGGAGCCGGATGCCGGGACGCCGAGGCCGCGATCTACTTCGCCATCGCCGAGTCGCTGACCAACGCCGCCAAGCACTCCAGGGCCAGCGAATGCCGCGTGGTCGTGCGCAGCCGCGACGGCGGCCTGTGGGCGCGCGTCGAGGACAACGGCATGGGCGGCGCGCAGGTGCAGCCCGGAGGCGGACTCGACGGCATCACCAACCGCATCCTCGCCGCCGGCGGGACCTTCCGCCTGGACAGCCCCGCGGGCGGTCCCACCAGCCTGGAGGTGACGGTGCCGTGCGCATCCTGATCTGCCCGACCCTGAACCAGCACCGGTGGCCTGAGAACGAGGAGGTGGCGTGATGCGGATCCTCATCTGCGAGGACTCGGTCCTCCTCCGCGAAGGGCTCGTCCGCCTGCTCGAGGACGCCGGCCACGAGGTGGTCGCCGCCCTCCCCGACACCGACGGCCTCATGGACGCGGTGGTCGACACGGACCCCGAACTCTGCATCCTCGACGTCAGGCTCCCGCCGACGTTCACGGACGAGGGCATCCGGGCGGCCCTGGCGATCCGCGCCGGGCATCCGTCCCTCCCCCTCCTCGTGCTGTCCCAGTACGTGGAGGAGCGCTACGCGAGCGACCTCATCGCCGCGCAGGGCGGGGCGCTGGGGTATCTGCTCAAGGACCGGGTCGCCGATGTGGCCGAGTTCATCGAGTCGGTGCAGCGCATCGCATCCGGTGCCACCGTGCTCGACCCCGAGGTGGTCGCGCAACTGCTGACGCGCCGCAATCGCGACGAGCGGATGCTGCGCCTGACGGATCGCGAGCGCACCGTGCTCGCGCTGATCGCCGAGGGCAAGTCCAACGGCGCGATCGCCGCCCTGCTGTTCCTCAGCGAGGCCAGCATCGAGAAGCACATCACCGCCATCTTCCAGAAGCTCGGGCTCGAGCCGGAGGACGGCAACCGGCGGGTGCTGGCAGCACTCGCGCACATCGAGAACACCGGCGTCGCGGACGCCGGGAACGACTATCAGGGAGGCGTCCGATGAACGGCGCGACGAAGAAGACCGTGGGAGCACTCACCGTGGTGCTGGCGGTGTGCGGCGGCGTGGTGCTGCTGGGCACCGGGGCCGGGGCGGCGTTCGCCGGCGTGCAGCAGGTGTCGTCGCAGGAGGGCGGCACGACGCGGCAGGACGTGCAGGGCGTCACCTCCCTGGATCTCGAGGTCGGCGCCGCCGACATGACCATTGAGTTCCGGGAGGGAGTCACCGAGGCCCGCCTGGAGATCGAGCAGGGCTCGGAGCAGGACTGGTCGCTGCGGCGCGATGATGACGAGCTCAAGGTGCGCGGCCCGGGGAGCGGCTTCGACTGGTTCCGGCCGGACTGGCTGCGCGGCGAGCAGCAGGCCACGCTCGTGCTGCCCGAGTCGCTGCTCGGCATCGACGCCGATCTCACCCTTCAGGCGGGATCGCTGAGCGTGGACGGTGAGTTCGGCGAGCTGGATCTGGACATCAACGCCGGGGCGCTCACCGTGCAGGGCGCGGCGAGGGAACTGGATGTCCAGGTGAACGCCGGCCGTGCGGACATCGACCTGCGTGACGTGCGGACCGCGGAGTACACGGTGAACGCGGGCCGCGTCACCGCAGAGCTCCAGTCCGTTCCGGACGAGGTCTCGATCGACCTCACCGCCGGCCGGCTGGACCTCACCGTGCCGGACGGGTCGTACGCCCTGCGTCATCAGGCGACGGCCGGAACTCTGGAGAGCGACCTGGTGCAGGACCCCTCCAGCACGCACCGGATCCAGGCCGACGTGTCGGCCGGAACCGTCACCCTGAGCCCCGGAGGCGCCGCGGAGTGAATCGGAAACGCCCGGCCTGCACGCAGGCCGGGCTCGATTCGCTTTTCCTCAGCTTCATCCGGTAAAGTCTTGGAGGTTGACGGGGCTATAGCTCAGGCGGTTAGAGCGCTTCACTGATAATGAAGAGGTCCCAGGTTCAAGTCCTGGTAGCCCCACACATTCCCTCGAGGAATCCCCTTCGGGGCCTTAGCTCAGTTGGTAGAGCGCCTGCTTTGCAAGCAGGATGTCAGGAGTTCGAATCTCCTAGGCTCCACAGATCAAGACCCTGGCTTCTGCCGGGGTCTTTCTGGTTTCGCGGCGGAACCTTCACGTATCCTTCCGGCATGACTCCTGCGCAGGAAGAACTCGTCGAGCGGATCCGCGACTTGATCGCCGACGAGCCGGTTCAGCGCGAGGTGTCGATGTTCGGCGATCACTGCATCCTGGTGAACGACAAGATGATCGTCGGCGCGGAGAAGGACGGCGGTCTGCTGGTGCGGGTCTCCGCCGACCGGAATGATGAGCTCGTTCTGCGAGCGGGCGCGAGGCAGGCGGTGATGGGTCCCGGCCGGGAGATGGGGCAGGGGTGGATCACGGTGGATGCCGGCGAGCTGGATGAGGAGCAGCTGGCCTTCTGGGTCGATGCCGCCCTGGAGAACAACGCGGCGGTCACCGGCATCGGCCGCTGACCGGCCTCACCCTGCGCGCAGGATCTCGACGGCCCGGCCGACGCGCCGCGCGAGTCCCTCTACGCTGCCCTCGGGCAGGTCATCGACCGGCCACCACGCGACGCTCTCGCTCTCGTCGCTGGCGACGGGCATCGCATCCGGCTCAGCGCGGAACGCGTAGCCGACGTCCCAGTGCACCCGGCAGGTACCGAATCGCGACGAGAGGGCGTGCCGGTCGAGGTCGACGGGGGTGCCGAGCAGGGGTGTGAGTGCGTCCAGCCCGCTCTCCTCGCGGGCCTCGCGCAGCGCGGCATCGGCCAGCGACGCATCGGACTGCTCGAGGTGACCGCCCAGCTGCACCCAGAAGCGCCCTTTCCCGTGGAAGCAGAGCAGCACGTGCTCCAGCGCCGCGTCGAAGAGGAGCGCGCTCGCCGTCAGGTGCTGGGCCGTCGACGTCTCACGGTGCGCGTGCGCGGGATCGTCGGCGAAGTCCACGTACTCCTGCCACAGGGTCCGATCGGCCTCCCGGAGCGGAGTCCACGAGCGGAGGGCGGCGGCGGAATCCTCGGCGACGGTCACCACCTCAGCGTAGGCCGGTCACAGGGTCTCGCCCGCCAGGAAGTGCCAGCCCAGCCACCACCACACCACGATCACGGCGATCCGCACGGACCGGTCCTCGAGCAGCCGGTCGAACAGCTCCGTGACGGTCGCCTCCGCATCCCGTAGCCGGATGCGCCAGGATGCCAGGATCAGCCCTGCCGCGCAGAGCAGGAAGAACGCGGTGCTGAAGATCATCCGCTGCGCCGTCCCCTCAGCACCAGGAACGCGCCGCAGCTGAGCCAGGCGCCGGCGAAGACCGCCTTGCCGAGCTCCGTGTCCAGCAGCGGATCGACGAGGTCGCTCAGCGCGAAGCTCGGCTGCGTCGGCGCGATCCGGCCGGCGATGAACTGCGCCAGTTCCCACAGGCATCCGGCCACCAGGATCACCGCCCACGCCACGGCGAGCCGTCGCAGCCCGGGCGTCCAGGCGCGGCGAACGGATGCCGCACCTGGCCAGCTCGCGACCAGCGCGGCGACGCCGGTGACCAGCACCGCGACGATCATTCCGGTGCTGTGCCGCGGCAGCAGCGCGACCGCCGCCGCGAGCACCGTCGCGGCGAACACGACGAGGTCCGGCCGCGGCCGATGCGCCCCGTGCGACGGAAGCAGGATGCTGCAGCAGACGAGCGCGATCGCGACCAGGAACACCGCGGAATCGAACCACTCCCCACGCACGAGCTGGGCGACTCCGATCAGCACCAGGATGACGAGCCAGCACACCACCGGCCAGCGCACGGGCGCGCGCCGTGCCGCAGCATCCGATCCACGCTCCATCTCAGCTCCACCCGCATGCTAGTCACCTCGGCGACGCGGCACGAGTCCCTCTCCCTCGGCCGAGACTTCCGCCAGGTGAAAGGGCCTTTCCGGAACGCGCGAGCGGTGGAAACCTGGACGCATGAGCCTCCCCCGCGACGACATCGATCCCGACGGCCTGCTGGAGTACTCGGTGGTCTTCACCGATCGCTCCCTCAACCACATGTCGGCCCGGTTCGTCGGCATCATGCAGCAGACGCTCGCCATCCTGCGCGAGACCTACGGCGCCGACAGCGCGGCGGTCATCAACGGCGGAGGCAGCTACGCCATGGAGTCCGTCGCCCGTCACCTCGCCACCGGCAGGAAGGCGCTCGTCGTCCGCAACGGACTGTTCTCCTACCGCTGGTCGCAGATCCTCGACGCCGGATCCATCGCATCCGCCGTCACCGTCTGCCAGGCGCGCCCCGACAGCGACGAGCCGCAGGCCGCCTGGAGCCCCGCTCCGATCGACGAGGTCGTCGCTGCGATCCGCGCCGGGCGCCCCGACGTCGTCTTCGCCCCGCACGTCGAGACCGCCGCGGGCATCCTGCTTCCGGACGACTACGTCAGTGCGCTCGCCGACGCCGTGCACGAGGTGGGCGGCGTGCTCGTGCTGGACTGCATCGCCTCCGGCGCGATGTGGGTGGACATGCGTGCGCTCGGCGTCGACGTGCTGCTGAGCGCCCCTCAGAAGGGCTGGAGCGGTTCGCCCGGCGTCGGGTTCGTCATGCTCAGCGAGAAGGGCCGGGATGCTGTGGCATCCGGCACGCCGACCAGCTTCGCCCTCGACCTGAACCGGTGGCTCGCGATCTCGGACGGCTATCGCGACGGCAGGGCCGGGTACCACGCGACCATGCCCACCGACACCATCGCCCGCAACCTCGCGCAGATGATCGAGACCCGCGACCGCGGCCTGGAGAGCCTCCGCGCGGCGCAGATCGAACTCGGCACGCGCGTGCGCGCCCTGCTGGCCGAGCGCGGCCTGCCGTCCGTCGCGGCATCCGCCTTCGCCGCACCCAGCGTGGTCGTCGTGCACACCACCGACGAGGGCCTGCGCACCGGGGCGAAGTTCAAGGCCCAGGGACTGCAGATCGCCGCCGGCGTGCCGCTGCACTGCGACGAGCCGGAGTCGTTCTCCACGTTCCGGATGGGGCTGTTCGGGCTCGACAAGCTCGGCGACGTCGACGGCACCGTGGCACGTCTGGAGGCGGCACTCGACGCGATGCAGGTCTGACGCGTTTTCCACGGCCCCCGCCCGCGCGAAGTCGCACGGAGGTCAATAGAGTGGAGGCCCCTGCAGAGATGGGAGCCGGAGATGTCGGAGAAGATCGTCGTCGGTGTGACCGACGCACAGGCAAGCCGTCGAGCGGTCGACTGGGCGGTGTCGCGCGCCACCGCACGCGGGCAGTCCATCGAGCTGCTGGGCGTCGTCGGGGGTGCCATCGGAATGGTCGGCGAGGGCATCGTCATCCAGGCGGCGACCGAAGCCACCGATCAGCTGCTCGCCGAGGTCGCGGACCGGATCCGGGCCGACGGGCTCACCGTCACGACGCGGACCGCGCTCGGCGACCCGGTCTCGACGCTCATCGAGGCATCCGAGCACGCGGCTCTGCTGGTGATCGGCAGCGACTACCGGGGCCCGGGCCAGGGACCTGCACGCGGATCGCACGGCATCCGCATCGCCGCCGGCTCGCACTGCCCTGTCGTGGTGGTTCCCGACTTCGACCTGGAGGACGGGCGCCGCGGAGTGGTCGTCGGCGTCGACGGATCGCCGGTCTCCGAAGACGCGATTGCGTTCGCCGCGGCGGAGGCGGATCGTCTCGGAGAACCGCTCACCGCCGTGATCGTCTGGACCCCGATCGCCGCTCCCCGCAACGCGCTGATGACCACATCCGCCGGCTACCGCCAGGGGATGGAGCAGGCGTCCCGCGAGGCGCTCTCGCTGTCGCTGGCGGGCCTGCGCAGCCAGTACCCGGGCCTCGAGATCGTGGAGGCCGTCGCGGAGGGATTCCCTTCCGCGGTCATCAACGACCTCGCCGAGGAAGCGCGACTCACGGTCGTCGGGAGCCGAGGCCACGGCATCGTGCGCCGCTTCCTGCTCGGGTCGATCAGTCACGAGGTGCTGCAGCGGCTCGCATCCGTCACGGCCGTGGTGCGCTGACGGCGGCGCTCAGCCGACGGATGCCAGGGCGTGCGGCGCGTTGTTGAGCCGCACGCACCCGTTCGCGGTCACCACCACGATGTCCTCGATGCGGGCGCCCCACTCGCCCGGGAAGTAGATGCCCGGCTCGATGCTGAAGGCCATGCCCTCGCGCAGCGGAAGGTCGTTGCCCGGCGCGATGTACGGCTCCTCGTGCACCGAGACGCCGATGCCGTGACCGGTGCGGTGCAGGAACGCCTCACCGAGTCCGGCATCCGCCAGCACCTGCCGTGCCGCGGCGTCGACCTCGTGCGCGGTCACGCCGGGACGCACCGCGTCCACCGCGGCCTGCTGCGCGCGGACGAGCACCGCGATGCGCTCGGCCTGCTCCGCGGTGGGCGAACCGACCACGTACGTGCGCGTGCTGTCGGAGTTGTAGCCGCTCGGCACCGCCCCGCCGATGTCGACCACGACCACGTCGCCGTCCTCGATCACCCGATCCGAGACCTCGTGGTGCGGATCGGCGCCGTTCGGGCCGGAGCCCACGATCACGAACTCCACGGTCTCGTGTCCCTCAGCCCTGATCGCCTCGGCGATGTCGGCCGCCACCTCGCGCTCGGTGCGCCCCGCGCGCAGCCAATCCGCCACCCGACGATGCACGGCGTCGATGGCGTCGCCGGCCCGGCGCAGCTCCGCGACCTCGTCGGCATCCTTGATCATGCGACCCTCGCGCAGCACGGGCGTCGCCAGCTCGAGCCGGGCGTCCACCCGATCCCCGATCGGGATCACGTGCAGTGCGGGGAGGGCATCCGACACCGCGATCCTCCCGCCCGCCGCGGGCAGCGCGCCGACGACCAGCGCATAGGGATCCTCGCCGTCGACCCAGTCGGCGATCCGCACGCCCAGCTCGCCCGCCGCGGTGTCGCGCACCTTCGCGAGCTCCATGCGCGGCACGACGATCGTCGGCTCGAACCCGGGGCCCAGCACCACGGCCGTGAGGCGCTCGATCGTGTCGCCCTCCACACCCAGCAGATAGCGCAGGTCGGGGCCGGGACCCACGATCACGGCGTCGATGCCGGCTTCGGCGGCCAGGGCTCCGGCCCGCTCGAGGCGGGCGGCGTAGACGGATGCGGGGAAGGGAAGCGAACTCACGCGCTCCACGCTACCGCCGCATCCGCACGCAGGACAGGTGTCAGGACGCCGCGATCCGCACGCGCTCTGCCAGGAAGGCGAGCTGCTCGGCGCCCAGCGCGGTGACCGCATATGCGGTGGGCCAGATCGCGCCATCGTCGAGGTTCGCGGCCTGCTCGAACTCGAAGGTGGAGTAGCGCACCTTGAACTTGGAGCGCGGCTTGTAGAAGCACACCACCTTGCCGGCTTCGTTCGCGTACGCCGGCATGCCGTAGTACGTGCGCGGCACCAGATGCGGGGCGGCCTCCCCGACCATCGCGTGCAGCGCCTCTCCGAGCGCCCGGTCGTCGTCCGGCATGTCGGCCAGCTTCGCGCGGACCTCGGCCTCGCCCTCCCGACGCACCTCGTCCGGATCCTTCTTCGCCCGCGAACGGGCCGTGCGGCGCTCGCTCGACGCCGCCTTCATCGCCGCGCGCTCCTCGTCCGAGAACACCACGGTCTTGTCCTGCTCAGCCATGTCGGCCTCCTTCGTGTCTGATCCCACGCTAGAAGCCACGTCGTCACCGCGCTTCTCGATTCCTGATCGGATGCCACGGCCCGCCCGGACTCCGCATGGCGGGACGCCCGGGATGCACGCGGGAACCGGCGCTACTGTGAATCCATGGATCTGCGCGTCGCCGCCTACGCCGTCGTCACCGACGATGAGGACCGCATCCTGCTCGCACGCTGGACCGAGGGGCGCCGCGTCGCCTGGACCATGCCGGGCGGAGGACTCGAGGAGGGCGAGGACCCCGAGGTCGCGGTGCGGCGTGAACTGCGCGAGGAGACCGGCTTCCACATCGAGACGACCGAGCTGCTCGGCATCCACTCCCGCGTCATCCCCGGCTCTCAGCGCGTGCACCGGGAGCGCACACCGCTGCACACCATCCGCATCGTGTACCGGGCCGAGATCACGGGTGGGCGGCTGCGCTTCGAGCAGAACGGGTCCACCGACATGGCGGCGTGGTTCACGATCCCTGAGGTGGCGGAGCTGCAGCGCGTGAAGCTCGTGGACATCGCGCTGCGGATGGCTGGAATCATCTAGTCATCAGACAACCGGGTGGGTCAGAATGGGGAGATGGTCGACAAGCTCTCCCCCGTCTCCGCCGTCCGCAACGTCCGTCCCTGGGGCGGTGAGCTCAGCGACATCCTCATCGACGGCGCCACGATCTCGCAGGTCGTCGCGGCGTCCGGTGCTCCGATCGGCGACGGTGAGATCGACGGCCGCGGCCTGCTCGCCATCCCCGGCATCGTCAACACCCACGCCCACATCGACAAGTCGTGGTGGGGCCTGCCGTGGCAGTCCTACGGGGGCGTCCGCAGCACCGACGGACGCATCCAGCACGAGCGCGCGCACCGCGACGAGCTCGGCATCCCCAGCGTCGAGATCACCTCGCGCGTGCTGGCCGAGTTCGTCAAGCATGGCACCACCGCCATCCGCAGCCATGTCGACGTCGACCTCGGACTCGGCCAGCGCGGCATCGAGGCCGTGCGCGAGGCCGTCGCCGCCTATGAGGGCGGAATCGCCTGCGAGATCGTCGCGTTCCCGCAGGACGGCGTGCTGCGCCGCCCGGGGGTGCTGGAGCTGCTCGCGGATGCCGCGAAGGCCGGCGCCGAGCACATCGGCGGCCTCGACCCGGCCGGCATCGACAAGGACCCGGTCGGACAGATCGACGCGATCTTCGCCCTCGCCGCCGAGCACGGTGTGGGCATCGACATCCATCTGCACGACGGCGGATCGCTGGGCGCCTTCCAGTTCGACCTCATCATCGACCGCACCCAGAAGCTGGGTCTGCAGGGCCGGGTCAACATCGCGCACGGTTTCGCGATCGTGGATGCCGACGACGCGCGCCGCCACGACCTGCTGCAGCAGATGGGCGAGCTCGGCATCTCCATGACCACCGTCGCCCCGCTGCGGATGAAGCAGTTCGGCCTGCACGAGTTCGCCGAGGCCGGCGTGCGCTTCGGCTTCGGCACCGACGGCATCCGCGACCTGTGGGGCCCCTACGGCACCGGCGACACCATGGGCATCGCCTGGCAGTTCGCGCGCAGCTCCGGCGTCGTCTACGACGACGATCTGCGTCGCGTCGTCGAGCTGGCGACCTCGCTGGGCGCACCGTTCGCGGGCGTGGAGAAGAACGACCTCACCCCCGGGTCGCGAGCGGATGTCGTGCTCGTCGACTCCGAGAACACCATGGACGTGCTCGTGCGCACGCTCCCCCGCGAGGTCACCGTCGGCGGTGGCAAGCTGCTGTATCAGCGCTGACGGTCAGTCGCGGGGCTGTTCGGGCTCGGAGATGTCGGCGACCGTGGCGCCGTAGGCGCGGATGAGGTCGTCGGCGTCCACGAACAGGCTGTACCCGTGTGCGCCCGCGCCCATGGCGATGCGACGGCCGACGATGGTCTGGTCGGCGAACACCGGCCAGTCGGTGGTGCTGCCGATGGGAACGATGGTGCCGCGCTCGTAGCCGGTCGCGGCCAGCGCCAGCTCGGGTTCGGGCAGGCGCAGCTTGTTCACGCCGACGGTCGCGCGCAGCTTGGGCCACGAGATCGACCGCCCGCCGGGCACCAGGGCGAACAGGTAGGTGTCATCCGAGCGCTTGACCACCAGCGTCTTGACGATGTCGGATGGCTGCAGGCCGAGCAGCTCGGCTGCCTCGTGCAGGCTGCGGGCGGCAGGACGCTCGCGGATCTCGATCTCGAGTCCGCGAGCGGATGCTGCTGCCCGAACCCGCTCGTGCGGGTCGGCCATGCTCAGGCGTTCGGCGTCGACAGCGGGTCGTCCGCGACCCACAGCTCGTCGTCCGCGCGCAGCGCCTGCCAGGCGGCCACGACCACGCCGATCGCCGCGGCGGCGCCGAGGACCAGTGCCACGACGGAGCCGAGTCCCATGGTCTTCTTCTTCGGTGCCGGTCGGTGCCCGATGCCCAGGTCGTAGCGCTTCTGATTGGCGACGTCCCACGCCGAGAGCGCGGTGCCGACGACGCCGCCCACGATCGGGACGACCTTGTCGTCGACGACGTGCTTGCCGATCTTCAGCCCGCGGTCGACCGTCGGGGCGACCTTGCGGCTGTAGGCGTCCTGCACGACCGGCACGACCTGCTCACGGTTGAAGTTGCCGAGCTGGCGGCCCGCCTCGCGGGCGATGTCCGCGGCGTGGCCGACGAGCACCTGCTGCGCCTCCCACAGCTGTCCTGCATCATCCTGAAGCTTGCGCAGTTCCTTCTTGCGCTTGCGGCTGAGGTTCACGTTGCTCTCCCGTCGGTCGGAGTCCGTTCGTGTTCATCTTGCCATGCGAGGCTGGATGCGGGCAGGGATCTGGCGCTGACGGCGAACATCTGCGATCATGCCAGCCCGGTCAGAGGTCGCTCTGCGAGAATGTCACCATGCCTCACGCTTCTCACGTCGCAACCCTGCACACCAACCACGGCGACATCGTCGTCAACCTGTTCGGCGACCACGCCCCGAACACGGTCGCCAACTTCGTCGGCCTGGCCGACGGCACCAAGGACTGGACGCACCCCGCCACCGGCAAGCCCGGCGAGGGCCCCCTGTACAAGGACGTCATCTTCCACCGCATCATCCCCAACTTCATGATCCAGGGCGGCGACCCGCTCGGTCAGGGTGTCGGCGGCCCCGGCTACAACTTCAACGACGAGATCAACATGGAGCTGAACTTCAACGAGCCCTACATCCTCGCCATGGCGAACGCCGGCCTGCGCCGCAACGCCATCACCGGACAGGTCGAGGGCACCAACGGTTCGCAGTTCTTCATCACCACCGACCCGACCCCCTGGCTGCAGGGCAAGCACACGATCTTCGGCGCCGTCGCCGACGAGGCCTCCAAGGCCGTCGTCGACGCCATCTCGGCCGTGCCGACCGCCGCGGGCGACCGCCCGATCGAGCCGGTCGTGCTGCAGTCGATCGACATCGTCCAGGCCTGAGAGCGCGAGCCGATCCGGATGACGAACCCAGAGTTCACGAGCAATCGCGACAACTTCTGCTACCGGCATCCGGATCGGCAGAGCTTCGTGCTCTGCCAGCGCTGCATGCGCACCATCTGCCCGGAATGCCAGACGCAGGGACCCGTCGGTGTCATCTGCCCGGAGTGCATGAAGGCGCAGCGCAAGGCGGAGTCCCCCGCCCAGCGCCGCGCCCGTCGCGCCTGGGGCCGCGGTCCCGTCGCCATGGCCGGCCGCGGCGGCCGGCCGATCGTCACCTACGTGCTGCTGGCGATCACCACGGCCATCGGCCTGCTGCAGCTGCTTCCGGGCGTCGGGGCGCAGATCACCAGTGCGCTGCTGTTCAACGCCGTCTACCTCTATCCCGACCTCTCCGGCTTCCCGTTCGAACCGTGGCGCCTGCTCACCTCGGTGTTCGTGCACGGCGGCATCCTACACCTCGGGCTCAACATGCTCGCCCTGTGGATGCTGGGTCAGACCCTCGAGCCGATGCTCGGCCGCGGCCGGTACCTCGCGCTGTATCTCATCAGCGGTCTGGGCGGCTCGGTCGCCGTCGCGCTCATGGCGCCGGGCACCTCGACGGTCGGCGCGTCGGGCGCGCTGTTCGGCATGATGGCAGCCCTGCTCATCATCGGGCGCCACATCGGCGCCAACGTCACCGGCATCCTCGTGGTGCTGGCCATCAACTTCGCCTATGGCTTCATCGTGTCCGGCATCGCCTGGCAGGCCCACCTGGGCGGCCTGATCGTCGGCGCCCTCATCGCGCTGATCTACATCAACACCAAGCGCCGCGACCAGCGCACCTGGCAGATCGTCCTGCTCTCGGTACTCACAGTCCTGGTGCTCGGAGTCGCCGTCGCAGGCAACTGGATTCTCGCTTAAGGCTGATCAACGGTTGTTAACAGGGTTATCCCCCTGTGTGAATAACACCGGTGTAATTCTCCCCAGCCTGTGGATAACTCTGGGGAGAACCCCTGTGGAAAGCTGTGGGCGGATGCTGGGGCGGGCGCAGAGATGTCATGGGTTGCCGGGAGCGGGGAGGTTCCCTGCGCTCGCAGAACGGGTGCCCCTCCCGCTTCGCGGGTCCCTCCCCGATGCTCGCTCCGGGAACCTCCCCGCTCCCTCACGTTCCTGTGTGCGCTGTCCAGCAGGAGCTCTTGTGGGGCGGGATAGGGCAGGGACGGAAAAGGCCCCTCGCGGAGCGAGGGGCCTTTTGCACGTGCGGGCGGACTGGCGTCAGCGCCAGCGGGTGGTCATGAGGAAGCCGACCAGGGCGATGGCCAGGCCGATGCCGAGGTTCCAGCCGCCGAGGCCGGGGATCGGGTACAGCGAGCCGGAGATGTAGTACACCAGGATCCAGGCGAGCCCGAGCAGCATGAAGCCGACCATCACGGGCTTGAACCAGACGGCGTTGGGGGCGGCGTCGTCGACGCCCTCGGGGCGGTCGACGGGCTCTTCGGGTACGCGAGATCGTGCCATGGGGATCAGTCTAGCCGGGCCGAATAGACTTCCCCTCATGCACGCTTCCGCGCCGACACGCCGTACCCGGCGCGTGGCGGGTCGCTCCCGCGCGACGGTCACGAGCGTGCTCGGTGAACTGCTGCTCACGGCCGGCGTGATCGTGCTTCTCTTCGTGGCCTGGCAGATGTGGATCGGCGACGTCATCATCAACGCCCAGAAGAACGCCGAGGGCGCGGCGACCATCCGCCAGTGGGCCGAAGCCCCCGCTCCCGAGCCGCCGCCGCTGGTCGAGGAGGCGGACGGCACGACCAGCTATGCGCTGCCCGTCCTGCGGCATCCGGCCGACGGCCAGCGCTTCGCGATCATGCGCATCCCCCGGTTCGGTGCCGACTACGCCAAGGACATCGCCGGCGGAACCAGCCGCGCACGCACGCTCGACCGGATCGGCATCGGCCTGTACACGCAGTCGAAGATGCCCGGCGAGGTCGGCAACTTCTCGCTCGCCGGCCACCGCACCACCTGGGGCAAGCCCTTCAATCAGCTCGACAAGCTCAAGCTGAACGACGCCATCGTCGTGGAGACGCCCGATGGCTGGTACACCTACCGCTTCCGCACGCTGGAGTACGTCAAGCCCACCGAGGTCGACGTGCTCGACGACGTGCCGCAGATGCCCGAGCAGCAGACGGGCGAGCGCTACATCACCCTCACCGCCTGCTCGCCGCTGTACTCCCTCGCCGAGCGCATCGTCGCCTACGGCGTGTTCGAGGGCTTCCAGCCGCGCGCCGACGGCCCGCCGGCATCCCTCGCCCCCGTCGAACCCGCCACCCCGTCCCTCTGAGGAGAACCACCGATGTACGCAGCACTGTGGCGGCTCCTGCCCGGCCCCTGGTGGGTGCGCCTGATCATCCTGCTCGCCCTGCTGGCCGCGGTGCTCTACGCGCTGTTCTTCTGGGTGTTCCCCTGGATCAGCCCGCTCATCACGCCGGGAGAGGTCGACGTGGAATGAGCGTGCGGGTACTGGTGGTCGACAACCACGACAGCTTCGTGCACACCCTCATCGGGTACCTGCGCGAACTCGGCGCCGTCGTGACGATGGTGGAGGCGGATGCCCTGGACGAGAACGACCTCGATCCCGGGCTGGACGCCCACGACGCCGTGATGATCTCCCCCGGCCCCGGCACCCCCGCGGACGCGGGGGCCTCGCTGGCCGTCGTGCGCGCGGCGGGGGAAAGGCGGATGCCGCTCCTGGGCGTGTGCCTGGGGCATCAGGCCATCGGCGAGGCGTTCGGCGGGACGGTCGCCCGAGCGCCCGAGCTCATGCACGGCATGGTGTCGCAGGTCACCCACGACGGGTCCACCCTGTTCCACGGCATCCGCTCTCCGTTCGCCGCCGGGCGGTACCACTCCCTCGCCCTGGTCGAGTCGGATCTCCCCGCCGAACTGCGGGTCACCGCACGCGCTGAGAACGGCACGATCATGGCCGTCGCCCATGAGAGCCTGCCGATCCTGGGCGTGCAGTTCCACCCCGAGAGCGTGCTCACCGAGGACGGGCACCGTCTGCTGGGCAACTGGCTGGCGAGCGTGCGCTCAGCCCCGGATGAGCGGGATCAGCCCGCGGTGCAGTAGCTCAGGCCGACCGTGGAGAGGATCGGCACCTCACCGGGCGAGACCGTCATCGACAGCACGGTGTTCGGCGACTGACCCTCGGTGCAGGCGCCGACTTCGGTCGGGGTGACCGTCAGCGACAGCGCCTCGAGCTTCTTGGTCGCGGCATCCATCGTGAAGCCGGTCATGTCCTCGACCGTCACCTTGCCGTTCGCGACCACCAGGTTCACGGTCGTCCCCGGCGCGACCTTCGTGCCCGCCTGCTGGCTGGAGTGCAGCACGGTGCCCGCTTTGGCGGTCGGATCGTTGGTCTGTTCGATCGTGCCGAGCACGAGCCCGTTGTCCTTGAGCACCTTGGTCGCGTCGTCCTGCGACAGCCCCTCGATCACGGGCATGTCGATGGTGTCGGCGCCGGTGGACACGTACACGATGATCGACTCGCCCTTGGAGACCTTCGCATTCGTGCCGGGTTGCGTGCGGATCACGTGATCCACCTCGAAGTCCGCACTGGACTCGTGGCGCACGTCGGCGACCAGCCCGGCGTCCTTGAGCTCGGTCTTCGCCTTGGCGACGGTCAGATCCACCAGGTTCGGCACGGTCACCGACGATGACGGCGTCTCCGGCGGGCGCATCGACAGGCTCACGACCCAGAACAGCACCGACACCAGCAGCACGGCGAGCAGCGCGACGCCGGCCCAGATCCACGCCACAGGGGGCCCGGACTGGGTGCGGGTCATGGTCGTGTCGGTGCTCAGCTGCCGCAGCGATCGGGCCGTCTCCTGCGCCTGACGGGGGCTCGACCCGTACAGCTCGCTGGTGAGGGCGCCGATCTCCTTCTTCGTGGGCGCGTGCCCCGTCGTGATGCCCTGCAGGGCCATGCGGAACGAGCCGGCGTCGGGGAAGCGCTGATACGGGTCCTTGGCGAGAGCGCGCAGCACCACGGCATCCAGCGCACGGGGAAGCTCCTCGTTCACCTCCGACGGCGGAACCGGCGTCTCGCTGACGTGCTGGTACGCGACCGCCACCGGGGAGTCGCCGCGGAACGGCTGCCGCGCGGTGAGCATCTCGTACAGCACCACGCCCGTGGAGTACAGGTCGGTGCGCGAGTCGACCGACTCGCCCTTCGCCTGCTCGGGCGAGAAGTAGGCGGCGGTGCCGATGATCTGCGTCGTCTCGGCGACGGTCGACGACGAGTCCGACACCGCGCGGGCGATGCCGAAGTCCATCACCTTGACGGTGCCCTTGTCGGTGATCATCACGTTGCCGGGCTTGATGTCGCGGTGCACGACGCCGGCGCGGTGCGAGTAGTCCAGCGCCTCGAGGATGCCGTCGGTGTAGCGGATCGCGTCCTCGACCGACAGCGGCCCGCGGGCGATGACGTCCTTCAGCAGCGTGCCGTGCACGAGCTCCATGACGATGTAGGGCTCGGTCTCGCCGTTCGCACCGGGGGCGGCGCCCGGGTCGCCGGCGTCGAAGACGCGGACGATCGACGGATGCGACATGCGCGAGGCGGCCTGCGCCTCCAGGCGGAATCGGGTGCGGAACGCCGTGTCGCGCGCGAGCTCGGGGTCGAGGATCTTGATCGCGACCTCGCGGCCCAGGGTCAGGTCGTATCCGCGGTGCACCTGGGCCATTCCGCCCTTGCCGATCACCTCATCGACCCGATAGCGGTCGGCGAGAATGCGCGGCTCTGTCGTCACGTCCCGTCTCCCCCTGATGCCTTGAAGTCTCCTGTCAGATTACCCGCTGCAACCTGATCAATTGGCGGGAGGCGGCGTGATCCCCTCGGTCGGCAGGGGCGATCCCGGCTGGATGCCGGTGGACGTGCCCGAATTGGACATGCCCGAGGCGCGATCGCCGCAGAACGCCCGGTAGGTGGCCGTCACGGTCTTGCCCGCCGAGCCCTGGTCGACGACGATCACGGCGGAGCCGGTGCCCGGCTTGAAGCTCGTGGTCGTCGACCCGTCCTTGAACTTCGCGTTCGTGATGGTCACCTCGTACGACGACAGCGCGTCGGTGCCGGAGGGGCAGACGTAGGCGTTCCAGTTGACGGTCGCCTCCTCGCCCTCGGTGAACGTCCCGGAGAAGGTGGGCGCGGAGGAGGGCGCGGGGATCGCGACCTGGTCGGCGTAGTACTTCACCCGGATCGTGGCGGGAGGGGTGACATTGCCGCTGTCCACCAGCTCGTAGATCTGCCCCTGCTCGGCCTCGGATCCGGCAGGGTTCCCGGCGACGCAGTCCAGCGTGAGGTCCTTCGCCGCGAGCACGGTCTTCGCCGCGTCGCAGGTCATGCCGATCAGGTTCAGCGACTCGATGTTCACCGGCTCGGCGGTGTCCTGGGTCGGTGTGTTCGACGGGGTCGTGACCGGCGCCGAGCTCGACGTCTTGACCGGCTTGTCGTCGCCCTGGTTCAGGAGCAGACCCAGCAGGGTGCCGCCCAGCGCGATCACGAGCAGCGCGATCAGCGCCACCAGCGGCCACGTCCACGGGCTGCGCTTCTTCTTCTGCGTCTGCTCCTCGGCATCCGCCTGCCCCGTGGGCAGCTGAGCCGTGGTCGGCAGGATGCTGGTGGCCTGACCGTCGCCCATCCCAGTGAGGATGCGCGTCGCGTCGTCGGCGTTCGCGACGCCGATGCCGGCGATGGCGGGCACGGCGATCGCGGCCGAGTTCAGGTCACCGCGGCGCAGCGCCTGCGCGGCGCGCGACACCGTCGCGGCCGAGGAGGGCCGGTCGGCTGGCTTCTTGGCGATCATCGCCATGACCAGGTTCTGCACCGGCTGCGGCACGGTGGAGGGCAGCGGCGGCGGCTGCTCGTTGATCTGCGCCATCGCGATGGCGACCTGCGACTCGCCCGTGAACGGGCGCTTGCCCGCCAGGCACTCGTACGCGACGATGCCCAGCGAGTACACGTCGGTGGCCGGCGATGCGGCGTGGCCGGAGGCCTGCTCGGGCGACAGGTACTGCACGGTGCCCATCACCTGGCCGGTGGCGGTCAGCGGCACCTGGTCGGCGATGCGCGCGATGCCGAAGTCGGTGATCTTCACGCGGCCGTCGGGCGTGATCAGCAGGTTGCCCGGCTTGATGTCGCGGTGCACCAGCCCGGCGGCGTGCGCCGCCTGCAGGGCGGATGCCGTCTGCGCGACGATGTCGAGCGTCTTGTCGGCGGAGAGTGCTCCGTCGCGCTCGAGGATGGTGGACAGCGCCTCACCGGGCACGAGCTCCATGACGAGGAACGCGGAGCCGTTCTCCTCGCCGTAGTCGAACACGCTCGCGATGCCCTCGTGGTTGACGAGCGCGGCGTGGCGGGCCTCGGCGCGGAAGCGCTCCAGGAAGCCCGGGTCGCCCATGTACTCGTCCTTGAGGATCTTGATCGCGACGGTGCGTCCGATGACGTGATCCGTCGCCTCCCAGACCTCACCCATGCCGCCGATCGCGATCCGCGACTGCAGCTCGTAGCGACCACCGAACGACACACCCTGCGTCGGCCTCATCTGCCCAGCACCGCCTCTATGACTTTCTTCGCAATCGGGGCGGCAATACCGTTGCCGGAACCCGACTGTCCTCTTCCACCGCCGTCTTCGACGACGACTGCCACCGCAACCTTCGGATTCTCCGCCGGTGCGAAACCTGTGAACCACAGCGTGTACGGGTTGGATCCGTTCTGCGCCGTGCCCGTCTTTCCGGCGACATCGACGCCGTCTATTCTTGCACCCGTCGCCGCCCCGGAACTGACTCCCTGCACCATCACAGAGGTGAGAGCCTTGGCCTGGTCGGCGGGCATCGCCTGATCGAACGCCTCGTCGGTGTACTGCTTGTACACCGAGAAGTCGTCGCGGATCACCGCATCCACCATCCGCGGCTTCATCACGGCGCCGCCGTTGGCGATCCCGGCGGCGACCATGGCCATCTGCAGGGGCGTCGCGGTGACCTGTCCCTGACCGAATCCGGTCAGCGCGGTCTGCGGGTCGTTCAGCCCCTCGGGATACTTCGAGGGCGTGGCCTTCAGCGGGATCGCGAACTCGGAGTTGAAGCCGTACTTCTCCGCCGTCTCGCGGATCGCCTTGTCGCCCAGCTCGGCCGCCAGCTCCGCCATCGGGATGTTGCAGCTGCGGATGATCGCCTGGGCGATCGTCGTCGTCTCGCCCTCACCGCAGGTGGTGCCCGAGGCGTTGGAGATCTGGGTCGAGGTGCCGGGCAGCGTGTAGCGGGCCGGATTCGGCAGCGTGGAGTCGAGCGTGTACTTGCCCGAGTTCAGCGCGGCGCTCGCGACGACGAGCTTGAACGTGGACCCCGGCGGGTTGAGGTTGCCGGCGATGGCACGGTTGTACAGCGGCTTGGTCGGGTCGGCGACCAGCGCGTCGTGCTCGGTGTTCACGGCCTTCGCATCGTGCACGGCCAGCTTGTTCGTGTCGAAGCCGGGGGTGGATGCCATGGCCAGGATGCGTCCGGTGGACGGCTCGATCGCGACGACAGCGCCCTGCAGGCCCTGCAGCGCGTCCCAGGCTGCGCGCTGCGCGTTGGCGTTCATGGTGAGCTTCACGCTCAGACCCTGCTGCGGCTGACCGGAGAGGATGCGCTCGATCTCGGCGACCAGCGAGTTCGAGGTCGTGCCGGAGAGCTCGGCGTTCAGCGCGCTCTCGATGCCGGTGGAGGACTGCAGCACCGGGTTGAAGTAGCCCGTCACGGGCGCCCACATCGCGGCATCCGTGTAGACCCGCTGGTACTGGTACTTGTCGTCCGTCGGCGCTGAGCTGGCGATCGCCGAGTCGCCGACCAGGATCGATCCGCGCTGGATCTGGTAGCTGTCCAGCCGGGTGCGCGTGTTGGCCGGGTTCTGCGCCAGATTGTCGGCATCCATCACCTGGATCCAGCTGGTGGCCAGGAACAGCGACAGGAACATCGCCAGGATCACGAAGCTGAGGCGCCTGAGCTCTTTAGTCATGCGAACACCTCCGCGGTTCCTGAGCGAGCGGAGCGAGACGAAGGGTGGTCATCCGATCACCACCCGGGGCTGGCGGCGCACGCCGTCGCTGATGCGCAGCAGCAGCGCGACGATGAGCCAGTTGGCGACCAGCGACGATCCGCCGGCGGCGAGGAACGGCGTGGTCAGGCCGGTGAGCGGGATGACGCGGGTCACACCGCCGACCATGATGAACACCTGCAGCGCGATCGTGAACGACAGCCCGGTGGCCAGCAGCTTGCCGAAGTCGTCCTGGCCGGCGAGCCCGATGCGCAGACCGCGGCTGACGAACACCATGTACAGGCAGAGGATCGCGAACAGGCCGACGATGCCGAGCTCCTCGCCGAGGCTCGGGATGATGTAGTCGCTGTTGGCGAGCGGGGTGATCTGCGGACGGCCCTGACCCCAGCCGGTGCCGATCAGGCCGCCGTGCGCCAGGCCGAAGATGCCCTCGACGAGCTGGTAGCTGCCGCCCTGCGCCTGGATGATGTCGGGGTTGAACGCGTCCAGCCAGTTCGTGAACCGGCGCTGCACGTACGCGAGCACACGGGTGGCGAGGAACGCGCCGATGCCGACGCCCGCCAGGCCGATCAGCACCCAGCTGGTCTTGCCCGTGGCGACGTACAGCATCGCGATGAACATGCCGAAGATCAGCACGCCGGTGCCGAGGTCGCGCTGGGTGACGATGATCAGCAGGGAGATGATCCACACGACCAGCACCGGGCCGAGCTCGCGCATCCGCGGCCAGGTCATGCCGAGGAACCTGTTGCCCACCGAGCTGAGGCTCTCGCGGGTGCGCACCAGATACCCGGCGAAGAAGATCGCCAGGCAGATCTTGGCCAGCTCGCCCGGCTGGAACGAGAAGATGCCGCCCAGCGACACCCACACGTCGGCGGTCGCGCCCCTCGCCTTCAGGCCGGGGATGAAGGGCAGGATCAGCAGCACGATGCCGGCGAGGCCGAAGATGTACGTGTACCGGTAGAGCACGCGGTAGTTGCGCAGGGCGATGACCAGCGCGATCACGCCCGCCAGGGAGATGGCGGTCCAGGCGAGCTGCTTGTTCGAGAACGCCGGCCAGCCGGACAGCTGCTTGGCGATGTCGATGCGGTAGATCATCGCGATGCCGAGACCGGTGAGGGTCGTCGCGATCGGCAGCACGAAGGGATCGGCGTCGGATGCCACGACGCGCAGCACCACGTGCACGGCGAAGACCAGCACGGCGAGACCCCCGCCGATCACGAGGATCATGGGGTCGATCGCGCCCAGCGCGCCGAGCTGCACGAGCGTCAGGGACGCTCCCGAGATGGCGATGGCGAACAGCAGCAGCCAGAACTCCCGGTTGCGCTGCTTCTGCGGCATCCGGATCCGTTTCAGCGCCTTCAGGACGCTGGTGTCGGCGGCGACGTCGGTCATGGCGTCGGCACCTCCGTCTGAGTGTCGGAAGGCGTCGGGGTGGGCTCGGGCGCAGAGGGCGTCGGCGTCGGGATCGGCACGGGAATGGGCGGGAGGGCGCTCTGCCGCAGTCGCTCCGTGATGGCGATGGCATCCGCCAGGGAGCGTGCGTTGATGGTGCGCTCGACGGAGTCGCGCTGGTACGAGGGCAGGTCGGCCAGCAGGATGAAGGTGTCCTTCACCTCGGTGGAGAGCTTGATCGGCCCGAGATCCTGCTGGATGCCGCGGTAGATCACCACGCTGTCGTCGTCGGCGCCGACGAAGTAGCGCGTCTGCGTCCAGTTGTAGGCGAGGATGCCGCCGCCGATCAGCGCGAGCACCGCGACGAGCAGGCCGGCCAGCCAGGCGATGCGCCGGCGGGTGCGGCGGCGCTTGTCCTCTTCGATGATCTCCTCGAAGTAGTCGGAGTCGGGCTCGAAGTGGCTGGGCTCGTTCGCAGCCTGCAGCACGGGGTGCAGCCAGCCGGTCAGCGAGCTGCGCGGCGGAGCGACCGGGAGGCTCGACGGGTTGGATGCCGCGCCGACGACCGTGGGGGTGCCGGAGGAGAGCGGATGCGCCCCGCCCACGTCGACCAGCACGACCGTCACGTTGTCGGGCGCACCGCCGTCGAGGGCCTGCTTGAGCAGGTTGTCGGCCGTGCGGCCCGGGGCGAGGCCCTGGCCCATCGCCTTGGCGATGTGCGCCTCGTCGACCACGCCGGACAGGCCGTCGGAGCAGAGCAGCCAGCGATCGCCCGGATGCGTGGGCATGACGAACATGTCCAGGTCGGGCGCGATGTCCATGTCGCTGAGCACGCGCATCAGCACCGAGCGCCGCGGGTGGTAGCGGGCCTCTTCGAGCGTGATGCGGCCGGAATCGACCAGCCGCTGCACGAACGTGTGATCGGTGGTGATCTGGGTGAGCGCGTCGTCGCGGTACAGGTAGATGCGCGAGTCGCCGATGTGGCCGATCACCGCGTGGTCATCGACCATCACGATCGCGCTGAGCGTCGTGCCGAGGCCCGCCAGCTCGGGTCGCTCCTTCGAGGCGCGGACCAGGTCGGATGCCGCGGTCGTGGCGGCCGCCTGCAGCGAGGCCTGCGCGTCGTCGGTGGACGCATAGGGGTGGTCGAGGCCCTCCATGCGGCCGATCGCGATGCTCGAGGCGACGTCGCCGCCCGCGTGCCCGCCCATGCCGTCGGCGACCACGAACAGGTTCGCCCCGGAGTACCCGGAGTCCTGGTTGTTGGAGCGGACCTTCCCGGTGTGGGAGATCGCGGCGCTCGAGCCCTCGAAGACCATCTGGAGGCTGCGCCCTTACGCTCGCAGCTCGAAGGTCGTGGCGCCCACCTTGATGGCGCTGCCGATCTGCACCTGGACCGGCTTGTCGCTCAGCCGGTGGCCGTCGAGGAACGTGCCGTTGGTGGAGCCGAGGTCCTGCAGGGTCCAGATGTCGCCGCGGCGGGTGAGCCGGGCGTGGTGGCTGGAGGTGTAGTCGTCGCGGATGACCAGGCCGGACTCGCTGGAGCGGCCGATCGACATGGAGTCGGCGGCGCCGAGGGGGACCTCGAGGCCCTCCTTCGGCCCGGACGTGATGATCAGGCGCGTGGCGGCCTTCGCCGCGGGGGCGCTCGGCCGGGGCGCCTGATGCACGGGTGCCGCCGGGACCGGGGCTTCGGCAGCCGGCATCTTGCGCACGCGGACGCCGAAGAGGTCGGCGCGCAGCGAGTAGACCACGGCGAACACGAAGAACCACAGCATCACCAGGAAGCCGATGCGCAGCAGCAGGAGTAGCAGATCGCTCATCGGGTGGCTCCCTTCGAGACCGGGACCACGCGGAAGGTCAGCTGCGTGCGTCCGATGGTGAAGGTGGACCCGGGGGCGAGCGCCGCCTCGCGGATCTTCTGCCCGTCGACCTTGGTGCCGTTGGTCGAGCCGAGGTCGCGCAGCATGGCGCGCTCGCCGTCCCAGAGGATCTCGGCGTGGCGCCGGCTGGAGCCGGCATCCGCGATGGTGATGCCCGCGTCGCTGCCGCGGCCGATCACGGTGCGGGCGCTGGTCAGCGGGTGCTCGCGGCCATCCACCTCGACGACACCCTGCCAGGAGACGCTGCTCTCCACGGAGGAGGAGTTCACGCGCACGGTGCCGGTGGCGACCTGCGCGTCGCCCTCGATCGAGATGTGCAGCGGGCCGGAGAAGCTGTAGCCCTGGGTGCGGGCGTGCTTGGTCAGCAGCGCGAAGAGCTCGTCGTTCAGAGCGTGGCCGAGGCTCAGCATCCGCTCGTAGTCCTCGGGGCTCAGCCGCACGAGGTAGTCACTGGGCGTGATGATGCGCTCGCGGCTGACCACAGCCGCCTTGGTGTCCGCCTCGCGGCGCAGGGCCGAGGCGATCTCCACGGGCTGGATGCCGCTGCGGAAGGTCTTCGCGAACGCGCTGTTCACGGCGCGCTCGAGACCCTTCTCAAAGCTGTCAAGTAGTCCCACGGGGCTCCTCTGGCATCCGACCTGTTTGGGGCCATCGTAGCCAGCCCCGCTGTATATGCGCCTCTTGAGGCGGGATTACGGCATGCGGACGCCGTTCGACGGATGCTGTCGGCGCCCGCCGTGTTCGGAGCACGGGCTCGGACATGTTAGTGTTAGCAGGTTGAGTTCTTCGGAACGAGACACTGCGCGAGTGGCGGAATAGGTAGACGCGCTGGCTTCAGGTGCCAGTGTTCGCAAGGACGTGGGGGTTCAAGTCCCCCCTCGCGCACAGAAATGAGAAGGTCCCGGCCCGGAGGGTCGGGACCTTCTCATTTGTATGCGCGAGTGACGGCACCTTGGACGCCGGGGCCCCACGCGGCCGGAGGCTCCGCGCGCCGCCCTTTCCCCGGACGAAACCCGACCTCGGCAACGAGGCGGCGGGTGGAGTGGCCGCGAGGGACTCAAGTCCCCCCTCGCGGCTGCTTTCACCTGCTCGTCGAGGTTCCAAGTGCGGGCAAGAAAGTAGCGGCCAAGCACTGCCGACTCAGTAGTGGCGCGCGAAAAGGGTGAATGCCGGTCGTAGCGTGTGGACGATCTCCGCTTTTAGGTGAAAGCGAAGGGGCGTGGCGTAGTCGGCCCACATCACAAGGTGATCCGTCGCGGATTCCAAGAGCCGGTGGCAGAACCACGTCATGTTCTGCAGCGGCATGTCGGCTGTTGGCCGCAGGGAGGAAGCCACGAGGCAGGCATCGTCTGCCCGAGAACGTCGGCGTTGAGCCGCGCGCTCTGCGAGACCTCGATCCGCGGCAGAACCTTCTTGCGTGCAATCTCTTGTCCAAACCGATTCTCTGGGCCGTCCATAGGCAAATCGTCTGCATGCTCGCCGCTGAAGCACTTGCGACTCGCTGGACAGGTGTGTCTCAGCGATCGATGACGCCGTCGCAGGGCACCGCGTCATCGAGCACTCCGGTTCTGACGGCCCTGGTATGCGCATTGGCCGGGATGATGTCGACCTCCAGGTTCTTCGCGTTCTCGATCTCCACGGAATCGGCGCGGCCTGAAAGGGGCCGCCCGTCGACACGACGGACGGCCCCTTTCAGGCTCCGGCCGCGGCGCCTTACGCGCCGGTTGCGCGGCCGGCGTTCAGACGGACGTTCTCCGCAGCGCGTTCGGCGTTGTACTTGGAGGCGAAGGCCTCGCCCGACGCGGCGACCTTGTCGCTCCCGCGCCAGGCGCGCCAGCGGTACTTGCCCGCAGCGTCCGCCCAGATCTCGTACCGCGCGGTCAGCGCGCCCGCCTTGAATGCCCGCGCGGCGCGCTGTGCTCCGGCGAGGCTATAGAAGCTCTCCCCTGCCCAGGCGACCATCTCGCCGTTCGAGCTGTACAGCCACCAGGACGCCTTGCCTGCGGTGTCGTTCCCGACGCGAAAATACATGCGATTCCCCAATCGTTCGGAGCGTCGTGCCCGGCCCTCCCCAGGGTGAGCGCTCGTCGTGGTCATGTTCTGTCTTCGTATCCGCTTGAATAGGTCCCGGTGGGGAATATCGAAGCGCATCCGTGCGCTACAGTGTAACGAAGTCGGTGACATCATGGAGGTTCGATATGAGGACCAGAAGCTGAGAAATCTGTGTACGGACGAGCGGGAGATGAACCGTCGCCGCTCCGACATCGCCCCGAAGCTACGGCTTCGGATCAAGGCACTCGAGCGCGCCGCAACCGTCGGCGGCCTCGCTGCTGAGGATCCGGGCGGCAACTGGCATCCGATGACGGCCGACCGTCGGGGAGTCTGGGCTGGAAAGCTCAGCCCGAACTATCGCCTTCTGGTCCGTCCTGAGGGTGAGGGTCTGGCCGCGGTGACCGTGACTGTCATTGAGATCATCGACTACCACTGACTGGAAGGGGAAGATCATGCCAACGCACACAAACTATGCAGTCGCCCCCGGGGAGTATCTTGCCGAGTGGTTGGGGGACACCGGTCACACGCAGCAGGAGGCGGCGAACCGTCTTGGCGTCAGCCGCAAGCAGGTCAACGAAATCGTCAACGGGCGTGCCCCCATCACCGCCGATTCGGCATTCAAGCTGGAACGGCTCACCAGCATCGCCGCAGATGTGTGGCTTCGCATGGAGATGCAGTATCGCGCAGACCTCGCCCGCATCCGTGACGAGAGTGAACTTGCCGAACACGTGACGAAGATCCCCGCAGCAACAGCGACATACCTGCGCTCGCTGGGCGTGACGACCGCGTCGTTGCGCACTCCTGGGAAGTTGGTCGCCGACTTCCTCGCCTTCCATTCCTTCGGCACATGGGCGGCGTACGAAGAGAGCATCGAGGTAGCCCACACGGGCGAATACGCCCTCGCCGCGCTGAAGGAGAACAAAGCCTCCTTCGATCTGGTGGCATGCTCCACCTGGCTCCGCGCCGGTGAGCTATCGGAAGCGTACGAACGAGGGCGCAATCTCACCTTCGATGCGGACGGTTTGCGGCTGTTGCTTCCGGGGTTGCGCAAACGGGCGGCCTCACCGGATGAGGCGATGCTGCGGGATCTGGCCACGATGCTCGCAACCGTCGGTGTCGTTTTCGCGATGGTGGACCCGCCCGGCAGCTTCCCCCTGTACGGGATGACCCGGTGGATTGACTCACGCGTTCCTATGATCCAGCAGTCGGGTCGCCGCGCGAAAGATGGATTCATCATCTGGACGTTCTTCCACGAACTCGGACACGTCCTCAACGACCCGCGTGGAGAAACCCACTTCGAGTACAAGAGCGAGAAGACGCGGAACACGAAAGCGGAGAAGGACGCCAACGCGTTCGCCTTCCAGGTGCTGTTCGGGGCAGACGGTCTACATCCTTTCGACAACGTGACCAGCAACGGCGCGATTGCCCGCATTGCGAGGAACATCGGCGTCTCGCCGGGCCTGGCCGTCCAGCAACTTCATCGCCACCGCAAGCTGCCCTACCAGTACGGCAATCAGCTAATGGTCGATCTCGAATGGGAGCCGGCTTAGGCCACGCTCTCACCACTCTGGTGCGCGCCAGGTCAACGGAGACTGACTCAGAACATCGTGCGAAACAAAGATCCCTTCTTCCAGGACTATCTCACCCTCTCGACAATCGAGCAGGCCGCGAAAGCGGAGGGCCGGCTCCTCCTCTATTGCGGTGCGGGCGTCACCATCGACCGCACCGGCCACAGTTGGGGGTCCCTGATCCTGTCGCTGTTGCCGGAACGCAAGCACAGGTCCCGACCTGATATGCCCACCCGCACACAGGTGGGCTTCCTGAATTCGCGCTCACCGGAGTCCCTCGCCTCCAGTGTCGTCTACCTTCTTCGCGCGAACTCCGGCGGCGGGGAGCGCCTGCAACGAACCCTCAGAGACAGGCTGCGCGCCGCCCTGTACCAGGATGAGGGGCGCTGGGAGAACGGCCGGCTCGTCGAGGAGATCATCACGCTCGCAGCCATGCGTTCGCACCTGGGCCGCGAGACGATGATCCTCACCACCAACTACGACACCTACCTGGAGCAGGCGTACGACAGAATCCGCGGAAACATCCCCGACGTTGTCTCCTTCCCGGGACTGAGAGTCCATCGCGCGGGCCTGGCGAGCCCGGTCCGCATCGAACCGCCGAACAAGACCGACCCCGACGAACCAGGGTCCTACGTGGACATCGTCTATCTGCACGGGCGCCTGCCGCCCACCGGGCGAGGCAAAGTCAGCTGGCCGCTGATCCTCGACGAGAACAGTTACGCGCAGAGTGCCGGCGTGGTGGAGAAGACCATTGAAGACGCACTGAAAGACGCGTCCCTGGCGTTCCTGCTCGGAACGAGCCTGTCGGATACGCCGCTCATCCGCGCGCTCAGCGCCAGCTCCGGCGAAGGGTGCGAACGGCTGGGTGTGCTGCTAAGAGCAGACTTCGCTCACAACGACGCTGCCGACGAAGGCCTTGCCCTCACCCTCGCGCGCTACCGCGCATCAGAACTGGGCGTCGGACTGCTCTTCCCTGACTTCCCCGGACAGGTCGCTCAGCTGATCCATGAAGTTGTGCTCCGTCAGGTCTTCGACGTCGCCCGACCCGACGAACCGCAAAGCCTGCCGTACACGGACCGTGTTGACGCGTGGTGGGCGAACTGGTCCGCTCGGGCCGGGACGGACCCCCACCTCACCCAGCGGCTTCGCCAGATGCTCGCTCACGCGTACGAGATCACTCGTCTCAGCCCCGCCGGATCTCCGATGGATACGGCCCGCGAACGGTTGCTGGTCGAACTCTGGGTTCGGGAGGGGCCCGTTGCTACCAAGCGGAGCCTGCGCCGGTGGGGACGCTCTTCCGACGTCCTACCGGACGGGCTGGCAGGCAAGAGCGCAGACCTCGAGAGAGGCAGCTACCTTGCCCCAATTCGCGCGTTCGTCGACGGCCGGCCACGCCTGCTCGATGTGAAAGACCTCGACGGCGGGCGACACGACCTCACACAGTACACCTGGAAGTCGTTCCTGTGCGTCCCGGTGTTTGTCCACGGTGCCGTCGTCGGCGTGATCAGTCTCGCCAGCACCCGGCGCGTGCAGAACTGCGCGATGAACGCGGATTCTGAGACCACAGCAAGTCTGGTCTCGCGGTTGAGGCTAGAGGGAACGGCGCTACTCGCCGTTGACGCGCCAGTGGAAGCGACGGCTTAGCGCGTCGCGATCCTGTACGAGGCAGCAAAAAGTGCCCGCTGCTCGCGGGCCTCGCGCTCGCGGTTGCCGCGATTCGCTTCTTCAACCAACTTGCTGCGAACAGTTCCCGTCTCTTGCTGGCGGCTGCTGCCGGTGGAACTGCGCATCGTGTTGTGCGTCACGTTGCCTCCCACCAACAGCTTAACGTCCCCAGCCACATTGGGACTCGAATTGCCGGAGAGATGTCGCCAATTATCAGAGCCAACATCGTCGCAACGACCTCGTACGCGATTGCGTGTCACTTACCGAGGGACTCAAGTCCCCCCTCGCGCACAGTGGGAAAGAGACCCGGGTCCAGAGGACCCGGGTCTCTTTCGTTTCGTCCCAGCATCGGCCGCTCGGCACCGCGGAACTCGGGCATCACCTCAGCTCGAGAAGTTGCGCGCGCAGCGACGTCGCGCGCTCGGGAACGGTCGGCAGGGCGGCCTCGACGATGCGCGTGCGAAGGGCCGCGTCGCCGAGGATGTTCGCGACCCGCGCCCAGGTGAGCAGATGGGCGGGATGCAGGCCGGAGTCGAGGCTGGACGATGCGCGCTCGTGGAAGCTCTCGGGGAACCCAGACAGCGGCGAGAAGAACTCCGAGGACTGACGCTCCCACTCCGAGACCAGGAAGGCGACCGATTCGGATGCCTCATCCTCGGTGGAGCCGTATGCGAACTCCGAGTCGGAGCTGTTCCGGAAGCCCGAGACGACGGAGGAGCGCCATGCGCAGTCGTACTCCCGCATCTGCTCGGCGGGGACGGGCGTCCCTCCCGCGACGCCCCCGAGCGCGGTGAGGTGGGCGCCGAGGTTCACCTGGAAGACGCCGCTTCGAGGCCGGTGCTGCACCTCGACCACGTGCACGACCGGCCCGTCCAGCTCCCGCCGCAGGACGTCGCCACTGCGGGTGAATCCGCCGGCGATCAGCAGCGGGAAGAACTGCTTCCGAAGGTGAGCCGAGACGGTCTTGCGGTCCATGGTGGGGTCCTCTCAGTGATTCCGTGGGCGCGAATGCGACGAGCGGATCATGAACCGCCTCGGCCGGAAAGCATACGCTCACGCAACATCCGATCGGATGGAGTGGAGTCATGACGACGTCGAGTCTGCAGCTTCCCGCCCGTTCCGGCACCGGCATCCGAGTCTTCGTGATGCTCGCGTCGGTCGCGACGATTCTCACGCTCACGCTCGCACCGAGGGCGCTCGTGGGGCCGGCGCGCGGTCTGTTCATGCGGTTCGCGCACCTCGTCGCGAACCCGGTGATCGAGCCGATGACCTATGCGCAGGTGGAGAGCACCCTGAACGCACTGATGTTCGTCCCGCTCGGAGCTGCGCTGGCGATCCTGCTCAGCCGGCGGCTCTGGGTGCTGGCGCCGATGATCGGTTTCGTCCTCTCGATCGCGGTCGAGACGCTGCAGTCGCGCATCCCCGGTCGCGTGCCCGATCTGGGGGACGTCGTCTGGAACTCGCTGGGCGCGCTCGCCGGAGCGATCGTCGCCGGCGTGCTCCGGCTGGTCGGCCTCGGCCTGCGGCGGCTCCGGACGCGCGCCGTCGTCACGCGCGGGACGGATGCGTTGCGAGTGACGCGTCGATGAGGATCTCCGCTGCCGCGCGCGCGTGCCGTGCTGCGTGGGGCGCAGCGGCGATCGCCGCTGTGGTCTGCGCCCCCTCGGCGAGTATCGAGAGCTGGAATGCGATCTCGCGTGGCACCCCTGCTTCATCCGCCAGCACGGCCATCCGCTCCTGAAAGGCTGCCTTGTGCTCTCGCACGACGCGGGCGATCTCGGGATCGTTGCCCCCGAGCTCTCCGAACGCGTTGATGAAGGCGCAACCGCGGAAGTCGTCGTCGCAGAACCACCTCTCGAGATGCGCGTATACGGCCAGCAGCCGATCCCGGGGGCTGTCTCCGGCGGCGGTCACCGCCGCCTCCAGGGCCGCCTCCCACTCCTCGTGCCTGCGCTGCAGCACGGCCGCGATGACGTCGATCTTCGAGGGGAAGAGGGCGTACAGCCGCCTGAGTGACACGCCGGCGGCCGTGCGCAGCTCGTCCATGCCGACGACCGCGTATCCCTTGCGGTAGTAGAGGTCCTCCGCGGCGGTGAGGATCTGCTCGCGTGCATCGGTCTCGGTCATGACATCAGCATACTTGACATGAGAACGATCGTTCTCGTATGGTGATCAGCGAAGCGAGAACGATCGTTCTCGCTCAGGTCGAAAGGAACGATCCCATGGGGTACATCAACGTCGGCACCGAGAACACCACGCCCATCGAGCTCTACTACGAGGACCAGGGCGAAGGGCAGCCGGTCGTGCTCATCCACGGCTATCCCCTGAACGGTCACAGCTGGGAGCTGCAGACCCGCGAGCTGCTCGCCCAGGGATACCGCGTCATCACCTACGACCGTCGCGGATTCGGCAACTCGTCGAAGGTGAGCGTCGGATACGACTACGACACCTTCGCCGCGGACCTCAACACCGTGCTGGAGACGCTCGACCTCCGCGACGTCGTCCTGGTCGGCTTCTCGATGGGCACCGGCGAGCTCGCGCGGTACGTCGCCACCTACGGACACGACCGCGTCGCGAAGCTCGCCTTCCTGGCGTCTCTCGAGCCGTTCCTCGTCGAGCGCGACGACAACCCCGAAGGCGTGCCGCAGGAGGTCTTCGACGGCATCGTCGAGGCCGCCCGAACCGACCGCTACTCGTGGTTCACCCAGTTCTACAACGACTTCTACAACCTGGACGAGAATCTCGGCAGCCGGATCAGCCAGCAGGTCGTGACGGCGAACTGGAACCTCTCGGTCACCAGCGCACCCGCCGCCGCATACGCCGTCGTGCCGGCGTGGATCGAGGACTTCCGCGGTGACGTCGAGGCTGTCCGGCTCGCGGACAAGCCGACCCTCATCCTGCACGGGACGAAGGACAACATCCTCCCCATCGACGCGACGGCACGGCGCTTCCACGAGGCCGTCCCCGCGGCCGACTACGTCGAGATCGAGGGCGCGCCGCACGGCCTGCTCTGGACCCATGCGGACGACGTCAACGCGGCGCTGAAGGCGTTCCTCGCGAAGTGATGGAAGGGCATGGCCCCTGCCCCCGGTGAAGAATCGGGAGGCAGGGGCCGCACGCCTCGCAGCACGGACGCGCCTGCCGAGCCCTCGCCCGAAGGTTCAGCCGCCCAGGACCTCCACGACCTTCCGGGCCGTGGCCTTCGCCGACCCGGGGTTCTGCCCCGTGACCAGCCGGCCGTCGACCACGACGTTCGACACGAACGGGATCAGCGCCTTCTCGTAGAGCGCTCCTCGTTCGCGAGCGGCCTCCTCGGCGTTGTACGGCACGAGCTCGTCGACCTTCGCCAGCTCCTCCTCCCGCCAGGAGAAGCCGGTCATGCGCCGCCCGGCGATCAGGTGGGAGCCGTCCGACAGGGTGGTGTCCAGCAGCCCGCAGTAGCCGTGGCACACGCTCGAGACCACACCGCCCCGCTCGAAGATCTCCCTCGTGATCCGCTGCAGCCCCTCGCTGCCGGGGAAGTCGTACATCACGGCGTGCCCGCCGGTGAAGTAGATCGCATCGAAGTCGGCGGCATCCACGGCATCCGGGCTCGACGTGCTCTCCAGCAGCGCCATGCGCGCAGGGTCGTCATGCCAGGCCTTCGCGATGCGATCGTAGCTCGGGAACCGCAGCGACCGGGGCTCCAGCGGCGACGCACCCCCGGCAGGACTGACGATCGTCTGCTGGAAGCCCTGCTTCTCGAACACCTCCCACGCATGGGCGAGCTCGGAGAGCCACAGTCCGGTCGGATGCGCCGGGTCGTCGTAGTGGCCGACGTTGGTGACGACGTGGAGGATGCGAGCAGTCATGACCTTCTCCTTCAATTGAATCCGAGTGCGGCGAACGAGGTGCGCACGCGGGTGGCGACTTCATCGGCGGATGCTGCGGAGAGCTTGCCGTCCAGATGCAGGAAGGCGAGCCCGTGCGTGAGGGACCACAGAGCGGTGGCGAGCGGGCCGGGGTCACGGTCGGGGAACACGTCACCGAGCGAGTCGGCGAGCAGCGCATGGAGCTCGCCGGCCGCGCGCACGCGCTCGTCGTCGCTGTCATCGCACTCCCGGCCGAACATCAGCGAGAACAGGGCCGGTCGCTCCAGGGCGAATGCGACGTAGGTCACGGCGAACCCGACGAGCTCCTCGACGCTCGCCGCGCGCGCACCGTCGGCCGACAGGCGCCGTCGGAGGTCGTCGAAGCCCTGTACCGCCAGTGCCGACTCCAGCGCCTCGCGATCGGCGAAGTGACGGTAAGGCGCGGTGGGCGAGACGCCGGCCTCGCGGGCGACGGCGCGCAGCGAGAAGCTCTCCCCCGCCTCCAGCATCTCCATCGCCGTGCTCAGCAGGGACGCGCGCAGATCGCCGTGGTGGTAGCCGGAGCGCCCGGACTCCGGCGTCGACTCATCGTCCATCGGCGGCCCGCCTCTCGTCACGGATGGCGGCGAGGCCCTCACGATGATCCGTGATCGCGAACTCCGGGAAGCGCGTGCGGAACTTCGTGGAGTCGAAGAGGTTGTCGTGCTGATACCGCGGCAGGAGCTCCCGGATCACGCGCGCCTCCGCCGCGAAGACGCCGGCGGCGCTCAGCATCCACTTCGGGACGACGGAGTACTCGGGCTCGACGCCGAAGACCTCCCCGGCCAGGACGATGAGCTCGCGGTAGGTGAGCCGGTCGGGATGCACGGGAAGATGCCAGGTGTGGCCGAAGGCATCCGGAGTCGTTCCCAGCTCGGCGAGTCCGCGACTGGCGTCCGGAGTCCAGATGAGCGTCCTCGCGCGGTCGTCGCGCACCGGGACGCGCGCCTTCCGGCCCGCCAGCAGCGGGTCGAGCACCAGCGAGTTGGTGAAGCTCTGCGTGCGACCGGGGCCGTAGAACTCCGGCGCCCGGGCGATCAGCACGGGGATGTCGCCCCGCGCCATCTCGTCGAGCACCATCTCGGCCATCGCCGCCCGCACCCTGCCCTTGCGGCCGAGCGGTGCGAACGGGGTGTCCTCGGTCTGCACGCGGTCGTCCTGCGGATACATGTACGTGTTGTCGAAGTAGGCGAACGCCGCGCCGGCGGCGCGCGAGGCGTCGAGCGCGTTTCTCAGCATCGTGGGGAACTGCCGCTCCCACAGCTCGGCGTCCGCCGGAAGGCCGGCGGTGAAGTAGACGACGTCGCTCCCCTTGACGGCCGCGGCGGTCTGCTCGGCGTCGAGGAGGTCGGCGCTGGTCAGTTCGTCGCCGACGTTGACTTCGCGAGGGTTGCGGCTGACGAGGCGCAGCTCGCTCCCCCGCCGGTTCAGGTCGCGGGCGAGCTCGACGGCGATCTGTCCGTTCGCTCCCAGGATGGTCTGCATGCGAGCAATGTTAGCACTGCTCACATCGTGTGAGTATCAGATCCGACGGGCGTATCCTGATGCACATGCGTTCCCTGACCCGTTCCTCGTGGTGGCTGCAGTAGCAGCCGGTTGACGCATGTTCGCGGGCTGCACGGCAGCCCGCGCCCCGGTTCGCGGCATCCCTCGTCGTGCAGCCCTTCTCTCGGAAGGACTCACCATGACGGATTCATACGCGGCGACGCAGGAGCGGATGCCGGAACTGGAACGCAGGATCACCGACGACCCCGGATCGTTCCGCGTGCTCACGGGCGAGCGGCCCACCGGAAGCCTGCATCTGGGCCATCATTTCGGCACGATTCGCGAGCGGGTGCGCCTGCAGGTGCTGGGCGTGGAGACGTTCATCATCCTGGCCGACTACCAGGTGATCACCGACCGCGACACCGCGGCGAACGTCGCCGACCACGTGCGGGGCGCGGTGCTCGACTACCTGGCCGCGGGCCTCGACCCCGACCGCACCACGATCTTCACGCACTCCGCGGTGCCGGCGCTCAACCAGCTCCTGCTGCCGTTCCTCAGCCTGGTCAGCGAGGCGGAGCTGCACCGGAACCCCACCGTGAAGGCCGAGCACGCGGCATCCGGTCGCGCCCTGAGCGGGCTGCTGCTGACGTACCCGGTGCACCAGGCCGCCGACATCCTGTTCTGCAAGGGCAACCTCGTGCCGGTCGGCAAGGACAACCTGCCGCACGTGGAGATCACCCGCACCATCGCGCGGCGCTTCAACGAGCGGTACGGCGAGGTGTTCCCCGAACCCGAGGCGATGGTCACCGAGACGCCGGAGATCCCCGGGCTCGACGGACGCAAGATGTCGAAGTCCTACGGCAACGCGATCGCGCTGTCGATGAGCGAGGACGAGACAGCGGATGCCGTGCGGCGCACGGTCACCGACAGCGACCGTGTCATCACCTATGACCCGGCGGGCCGGCCGGGGGTGTCGGGGCTGCTCTCCACGGCCGCACTGTGCACCGGCAGCACTCCGGAGGCCGTCGCCGAGCGGATCGGGGATGCCGGCAGCGGCGCGCTGAAGGCGTTCACAACGGATGCCGTGAATGCATTCCTCTCCGGGCATAGAGCCCGCCGTGCCGAGCTCGCCGCCGATCCTGGCCTCGTCGACCGGGTGCTCCGCGAGGGCAACGCGCGCGCGAACGCGATCGCGGAGGCGACGCTCGCCGAGGTGCGCGACCGCATGGGAATGGGCTACGCCAACGGATGATCCGGCCGACTGAAGAGCTCTGCCAGCGCTTCGACGCCCCCGGCTCGCGTGCGCCCGCAGCTGACGCTCGGCGCCCGTGCCGTCCGCCCGCAGGTAGGCCAGGCGATCATCGACGAACTCGGCGTCCCCGAGCTCGTCGAGCACGGGGCGGATGCCGGCCAGCACCCGCTCCGCGGCCGCCCACGCCGACTCCGACCCGCTGTCCGCGGTGCAGAACCGCGCCTGCATCCCGTGCCGTGCGGCGAGCCACAGTGAGGCGTCCAGGTCGTCGGGAGCCGAGCTGGTGGGCATGACGTCGTCGGCGAGGACGATCGCCCGGGTCAGCGCAGCCAGCAGCAGGGTGTCCTCGACCTCCAGCTGGGCATCGGCGACCCGGGTCTCGACGGTGTCGTACTGCTCCGAGAGGCGCACGGCCCAGGACACGGACGAACGCGCGGGGAGCAGCCCGATCCCGACGAGCCGGTCGACCGTGCGGCGGTAGTGGTCGGCATCCGTGAAGATCGGCGGTCCCCACGACACCGGGAGCCGCCGGATCAGCGTGCTCCGCCAGCTGGCCAGCCCGGCCGGCACGCCGAACGCGAAGGGCGAGTTCGCGCTCAGGGCGAGCAGCAGCGGAAGCGTCTCGCGCAGGCGCAGCAGAGCACGGACGCGCTCCTCGTCTCCGGTCACCTCCACGTGCACGTGGAGCCCGTTCACGGTGTGCTCCGAAGCGAGCCGGCCGATCAGCTGCGACACGTCGTCGTAGTGCGGCGTCGGGGTGACGCGCGCGGCCCCGGCGAGGGCGAACGGCGCGCCCGTCGCGGCGACGACGGTGCCATCGGGCGCATGCTGCGCCAGCATCCGCCGCATCCGCACCAGCTGCTCGCGCGCCTGCGCGAGCGATCCGACCGGTTCGGTCGCCGCCTCCACCTGGCTCGTCATGAACTCCGCGCTCAGCCGGCCTCCTCCCGGAACGTCGCCGAGCACGACGGCGTGGACCCCCTCGGCGGAGACGGGCACGAGGGTGAAGGCGTCGAGCAGCGTGAACTCCTCCTCGATGCCGAAGCGACCGGTGAACGGCATCCGTGCCCCCTTCACAACTGAGAGCGGGTGCGCCGCGGTCCCGTCCGGGACCGACGGTGCACCCGCCCGTTCTCAGACGACCCGCCTCGCGAGCCGCCGTATGTCGATGTTCCGACGACTACTTGTCGAAGGCGTCCTTGACGTCGTCGCCGATCTTCTTGGCGCTGGCCTTGGCCTGATCGAGCTTGCCCTCGGCCTCCAGATCCTCGTTGTCCGTCGCGTCGCCGATGTGCTCCTTGGCCTTGCCGACCAGCTTCTCGGCGTTGTGCTTCGCATCGTCCATGACACCCATGGGATTCCCCTTCCTGTGGTGGGCGGTACGCCGCCCGATTGCGGAGAGGCAAGACTCTCATCCGCGAGGATCCGGATGAAGGGGATTGACAAGCAGGTCGCGTTCCGTCAGCGTCGCTTCAGCCACGCCTTCCAGTTCGCCTCGCTGAAGCGCGGGTCGTTCTCGATCTCGATGAGGTTCTTGTCCACGGCATCCGCTCCGTCGAGCGCGAGCTTCCACGGGTCCCCGCCGTTCTCGGCGATGAACACGTAGTACGAGCCGGCCGCGATGTACGACAGCCACGCGTCCTCGCCCTCGGTGAGCGCCTGGTCGGACAGGGCCGCCACGCCCTGGGACGCGACGAGATCCTTCACGTCCGGCTCCTGCAGCCAGCGGATGTCGGTGATCCCGGTGCGCAGCTCGATGTACGTCGCGAAGCCCTCGTACACCGCCACCGGCGGCGCGTCGTACGAGGTCAGCGGCGCGGCAGCGTAGTGCAGTCCGTGTGTGAATTCGTGCGTGAAGGTCGCCAGCCGGTCCTCGGTGCTCAGCGGGCCCATCATCACCAGCACCCCGGAGGTCGCGTCGCCCACGGCGATGTCGGGCTCGAAGAAGTCCGACCGGAACGCGGGCCGGTTCGTGGCGGTGGCGTAGCCGGCGATCATCGGATCCCCCTCGGGCACGTCCTCGCCGTACTGCCAGCGGTCCATGCGCTCCTGATCGTCGGTGATGCCCGACACGAATCCCGCCATCGGCACCTTGCCGCCCAGGTCGGTGATCGTCCTGACCGCCAGCACCGCCCCCTGCTCGGCCTCGTCGACCGTCGCGTCGACGAGGGCCTGTTCGTCGGCCATGCCGTACAGCACGACGTGGTCGCGTCTGGCGACGTACAGCTCGCCCTCATCCCACGGCATCGGCGTGACGGGCGTGAACGACGTGAGGCGCATCCTGTCGCCGTCGCCCTTGGTGGTGATGTCGTAGGTGAAGCCCTGCGTCAGCCGGTAGCCCGCGTCCTGATCACCGCTCCCCCGCAGCGGGCGCGACGAGAACGCCAGCTCGGCGCCCAGGAACGCGCCCGCCCCTCCGTCGCTGCCGGTCGTGGGGACGATGTAGGCCGTTCCCCGCCCGATCCGCTCGGTGTTGTCCCACCACAGCGCGAGCTGGTCGCGGGCGTCGCCCTCGGCGTAGGAGAGGAACGCGTCGCGATCCTTGGCGCGCAGCGCCGCGTTCATCGACGCCCAAGCCTTCGAGTACTGCGCCGAGTCGGGCACGTAGTCCGGCAGCCAGGGCGCCTGCGGATCGGGTGAGGCGAAGTCGGCGGAGCGGCCTGCTGCGGGCAGCTCCGGCCACTCGGATGCCGCCCAGCCGCCGCTGAGCAGCAGTGCCAGCACGGTGAGCGCGACGATGATCGGCTTCGGGCGCAGCGGACGGCGCACCGCGGGCTGCGGTCGCGGAGTCGCGAGTCCGCCGAAGGCATCCGGCAACTGGTGCGAGCCGAGCGAGAGCGGGATGCCGGCGGGCTCGGCGTCGGGGATGCCGGGTTCCGCGGGGCCGTGCGGATCGCTCATCGCCCGGCACCCTTCTCACGGATGCTGACGATGCGCACGGCCTGCCCGCCGTCGTCGGTCGTGACCGCCGCGATGGTGAGGACATAGCGGTCGGCAATGAGGAACTCGGTGAACGGGGCCCGCGCTGCGCCGAACGCGTTCGTGTCGATCCGGGTCAGCTCGGGCGGCATGCTGGCGGCATCCGTCCTGTCGATGGCGGGGAACGCCTCGAGCAGAGTGTTCGCATCCAGCCCGGAGGCCAGGGCATCCGCACCGTCCGCCGCTCCGAGGAAGCAGTCCGACGCGAGCCGGCCGTCGATGCGCGCGCTGTCGGCGATCTGCTCGAGCGCGGTGTCGGCCGAATAGCACGCGAGATCGTCGGCATCGCGGGCGTCGGAGGTGAGTCCGGCCGCCGCTGCCGCCGACCCGTCGCCCGAGCCGGGAGCGGTCAGACCGGTGACCCGCCACGGGCCGACCGCGGTGGGGGCGATCTTCGGGCGCACCTGCTGCGGCTCATCCGTGCCGTAGTAGAACGGGCGTGTCAGCCACACCTTCTGCTGGATCGACGAGGCGCCCCTGCGCCCGTGGACGGTGAAGCGGTAGTCGATCGTCACGAGCGCGCTCGCCGTGTCGCTGCGCTCCAGGCTCCGCCCCGAGAAGGTCAGCTCGCCGATCTCATAGCGCGCCGACAGCTTCAGGGCATCCGCCGTTCCCCGTTCGCCGACCAGCGGAGCGCCCACCGGCACGACCGCCCGCAGCAGCGGGCTCGCGGTGTCCTTCCACTCGGCGTCGAGCGCCGCGGCGTCGGAGAGGAAGGCGCGCAGGGTGCTCTCGGCATCCCGTCGGGCCCCGTCGCGGACGTACCCGGGCAGCAGCACGGCGGCTGCCACCGCGATCGACACCACCAGGGCGCACACGACCAGCAGCACCGTGGTGCCGCGCGTCCAGGTGCGTGCGCGCGGCGGGCGGGGAAGCGTCATCGGTCTCCTCGACGGAAGGTGATGACTGCAAGATTAGGGCCTGCGCGCGACGCCGGATGCACCCTGAGAGTGGAGCGGCTCGGAGGGGGCCGGCCGCCTCGCTGTGCAGCCTTTCCCTCTCCGAGCCTGCTGATCTCCCCTCAAAGTCCTCTCACACCTGTCGGGCTTGAAGCCGTGGACTTCGAACCACCCCTCCTCTAGTGTGAAAGAGCATGCGCGTGGGAAATCGATCGCCTTTCGCTGAACCCCAGTCAGCGACGGGTTCCCCAGTCACCCGGCGATCCACGCATGCACTCTGGCCCTCTCGTCTGATGCAGTCCCCAGACGCACCTCGCGAGGGGGTCGAATCCATGATGACACCGTTTGGGAAATTTGTCCCCCAAATGGGGGACAAATCATCCGAAACCTGTGTATGCTGAAACCTGACGCACCCTCCGGTCGTCTTCGGCCCTCACCGCTCCCCCCGCGGTGGGGGCCAACCAATTTCCCCCGGAGGTCGCTGCGAAGGCCCTGATCTCGGGCCGCGGACACGCCGATCCGCATGCAACATTTAGATCACCTTCTGTCCCCTGCTGTTGCCTGGTGGGTCGTCTGGGATAGCGTTAGCGGCAGTCGGTGCATCCTGCGTCGGCATCGCAACAAGCAGAACGGCAGTAAATGAGCACCCAGGGCACGGTCAAGTGGTTCAACTCGGAGAAGGGCTTCGGCTTCATCTCCCCCGACGACGGAGGCGCTGACGTGTTCGCGCACTACTCCGCAATCCAGTCTTCCGGCTATCGCTCCCTCGAGGAGAACCAGCGCGTCGAGTTCGACGTCGCGCAGGGTCCCAAGGGCCTGCAGGCTGAGAACATCCGCCCCGTCTGAGGCGAATGCGAAGAACCCCGCCGGACTGCTCAGCGCAGTGCGGCGGGGTTCTTTCCGTATCCGGGGCCCGTGTCCGAGCCCCGGACCGGAGTCAGGCGGATGCCTTGGTGGTCTTCCGGTTTCCGCGACGGCTGCTGTCGCCGTCGGCGGCGACCTGGGCAGCCGCAGCGGCCTCCTCGGCCGCACGGGCGGCGAGGAACAGGCCTTCGCGGTTCAGGTGGCGCGAGTACCGGGCATCCAGGTACAGCACGGGCACGTCGCCGGCCGCCTTGATCAGCTCGGGGTACAGCTCCTCCTTGATCGGGCCGGAGCCGCCGCCGTAGACGTAGACGACCTCGGTCGACTCACCCGACTGGCTGAGCGTCTCGCTGAAGGCACGGCGGATCTGGTCGACGAGGTGCTTGATGTCGGGCTCGACCAGCTGCACGGCACGCTGGTGGCGGTTGCGCTGCAGCACCGAGGGCGTGGTCTGCAGGAAGTCGGCGAGCTGCTTGCGGCTGGTGAAGCGCAGGTCGGCCTCGTCCTGACGGTCGAGCGCGTTCTCGAGGATGGTGCCGTAGCCCATGTCGAGCGTCGACGCGGCCTCGGCGTTGAACCGGGCGTTCGTGAACACCGGGAAGTTCACGGTGCCCTCGCCCACGTCGATGCCGACGGTGTTCTGCGCGGCGACGAGGTCGGCGCCGGTCACGCCGGGGAGCATCTCCGGCTCGCGCGAGCGCAGGTCGGTGAGCAGCGCGTTCGCGAGCGGCTCGCCCTTCTCGGAGATCGCGTACTGCGCGGACGCGCCCTCTGCGACGACCTGGACGTCCTCGAACTCGATGCGCACGCTGACGGGCGTGTTGAAGTTCTTGATGGTCACCAGGTGCACGGCCGAGCCCTTGGCGCCGATGAACTCGCCGGCGTAGCCGTAGCGGCGCGCGACGAACTCGCTGATCGGCAGCGCCAGGCCGGTGCGCACCTTGACGCGCAGCTCCTGCTCGGGGAGCTTGTCGTTGACGCGCACGTAGTCGCGCAGCGCCTTGGCCGCGTACACGCCGAGCACGAGGATCTTGCTGAGCTGCTGGTCGGCCTTGCTGGCGTGGCCGTCGTGCACCTCGAACTCGCTGAACACCGAGCCGCGCACGCTGAGCGCGGAACGGCCGAAGATGCGGCGGTCGCTGTCGGAGACGAGCGGCGACGAGAACGAGGCGTCAAGGCGGTTGTAGAAGTCCTCCTCGGCGTCGTTCATGGTCTGGAAGGCCTCAGCGTCCTCCAGCGGCACCTTCGGCGACTGACGGGGCGTGGCGACGATCGCGCTGGGCAGGTCGATGCGATCCCGAACACCCGTGTCGGTGTTGAGGATCATGCCCTTGACGTAGCCGTTGCCGACGTCGATGCCGCCGGTCAGGTGGATGATGTCCGAACTCATGGGAAGGCCTTTCGTTCCGAGTCGTCGGTTGAATGGTGGTGGTGATCGATCACAAGCCGAGGAGATCGTCGATGGTCGCCGTGGCGTCGGTGTCGTCCGAGCGCGCCGGTCGCCGCGCCTGCGTGGCGGGCTCGGCGTCGTCGTGCGTCTCGGTCTTCCGGGCGGCGGGCTTCGGCGCTGCGCCCTCCGGAGCGGATGCCTCGGATGCAGGGCTCTTCGTCGCCTTCGGGGCCGCCTTCCGGGCGGTCGCCTTCGGCGCCGCGGGCTCCTCGGCGGGCGCCTCGACGTCGGCCGGGAAGCTCTCGGCCACGTACACCGGATTCGCCGGCGGACGCACCGGCCGGTTCGCCACGTCGGTGAACCCCTCGCGGGCCACAGATTCGCGGATCAGGCGGCGGATCGACTCCGAAGCGGAGTACTGCAGGTCGAGCCATTCGGCCACGGTGGTGTCGGCGGTGGGGACGCTGAGCTGCACCTCGCGGGTGGTCGGTGCTTCAGCCACTGCGGTTCCCTCTCTCCTCGTCGCGCGATTACCAGGGCACGCGCATAATCACGGTACAGCACGAGGCTGTCCGCCGAGCCGATACCGTCGCAGAACAGACCGGCCTTCCGGGGCGGATCAGGACAGCAGAAGGGTGCGCAGCGACGCCGGATCGGATGCCCGGAACGCCGCGGCATCCGCTTCACCCTCCCCGCCGAAGCCCCAGCCGACGAAGATCACCGGGATGCCGTGCTCGGCGCCGCCCTCGACGTCGTGGTGGCGGTCGCCCACCAGCACGGGGCGTGACGTGTCGACGCCGGCCGCGCGCAGCCGCTCCAGAGCCTGCCCGATCACGAACGACTTGCCGTCGGCGCGACCCTCGGGCGTCGGGCGTGCGCCGGAGAGGGCGGTGAAGGCGTCGATCAGCTCGTAGTGCTCGAGGATCGCGCGCACCTGGTTCTCGGGCTTGGTGCTGGCGGTGGCCTGCGGGACGCCGGCATCCTGCACCGCTCGCAGGACCTCGGGGACGCCGGGGTAGATGTCGACGGATGCGGCGTAGCCGTCCGCTGCGGCGAGCTCCCGGTACCGGGACACGGCCTCGTGCGCCTGCTCCTCGTCCATGCCCGCCCGCTCCTGGAAGGACACGTACATGGGCGGCCCGATCCAGAGCGCCAGCTCACCGGCGTCCGGTTCCGGCAGTCCGTACGAGGCGAACACCTGGCGCAGCCGCGGCAGGATGCCGGCCGACGCGTCGGCGATGGTGCCGTCCACGTCCCAGAGGATGCAGGTGTAGGGCGAGGAGGGCATGGTCCCAGCCTACGGCGGGCGCGTGGCCGCACCCGCCGGGATGTCGGATCAGGATGCGGGGGACTCGGCGGCCTCGTCCGGGGCGTTCGGCGTCCAGCCGAGCCAGCCGTCGTCGGTGCGGACGACGGACCAGTCGCCGCAGGCGAAGACCTTGTCCATCTCGTAGACGGCGGGGGCGTCCTTCAGCGCGTACACGGGGGCGGACCGTCGCGGAACCTCGGCGCACACCGCCGGGTCGAGGTCCTCCTCGCTGCGGAACATGATCGCCGCGTGCGGGCCGTCGGTGCCGGCCGTGCCGATGATGTGCGTGGCATCCGCCGGCACCCACTCCTCGAAGCGGTTCCACCCCTCCTTCATCGCGGCGCGGTCCTCGAAGGTCAGGTCCTGCTGGTGGTGCACCACCACGTCGATCACGGACGAGCAGCCGGTGGCGAGGAGGGCGGCGGGAAGCAGGATGGCACCGAGCGCGAGGGCGCGGATGACGGGACGCGTGTTCATGCCTCCAGCCTTCCGGAGCGGCGCGCGACGATCGTCAGCCTGCGGAGTGATCCCGTGTACGCCGCCGGGATGATCCCTGCGCGTCGTCGCTCAGAACAGGCGCGGGGCGCCGGAGGCGGTGCCCTTCATGTCCTCGTAGTCGAGCACGACGCAGCGGATGCCGCGGTCCTCGGCGAGCACGCGCGCCTGCGGCTTGATCTCCTGCGCGGCGAACACACCGGTGATGGGCGCCAGGTGCGGGTCGCGGCCCAGCAGTTCGAGGTATCGGGTGAGCTGCTCCACGCCGTCGATGTCGCCGCGGCGCTTGACCTCCACGGCGATCGCCGCACCGCCGGCATCCCGGATCATCAGGTCGACCGGGCCGATGGCCGTCGGGTACTCGCGGCGCACGAGCGTGCCGCCCTCGCTGATCAGATCGACCTGCTCGGCCAGCAGCCGCTGCAGGTCGGCCTCGACGCCGTCCTTCTGCAGGCCGGGGTCGATGCCCAGGTCGTGGTTGGAGTCGTGCAGGATCTCGTAGATCTGCACGCGCAGGGCGTCGCCGGTCTTCTTGTGGGTGACGCGCCACACCTCGACGACGCCGGCGCTTGCCTCCTCCTCGCCCGGCACCTCGGGAGCGAGGGTGCACGGCGGGCTCATCCAGTTCAGCGGCTTGTAGCTGCCGCCGTCGGAGTGCACGAGCAGGCTGCCGTCGCCTTTGTGCACCAGCAGGCGCGTGGCGAGGGGCAGATGGGCGTTGAGCCGCCCGGTGTAATCGACGGAGCAGCGGGCGATGACGAGACGCACCCGAAGAGCCTACTTCGTCGCGACGGGCTCTCCGGTGCGCAGAGGGCGTGCCGCGCCCGAGAACAGACCGGACATGACGACCAGCGCCACGAGGATGAACAGCGTGTTGAGCAGACCGATGTGCTCGCTGATCACACCGAGGACCGGCGGGCCGCCGAGGAAGGCGACGTAGCCGATCGTGGCCGCCGCGCTCACCCGTGCAGCGGCCTTGGCGGGGTCGTCGGCAGCCGCGGACATGCCCAGCGGGAAGCCGAGGGAGGCGCCGATGCCCCACAGCGCGGCGCCGATCAGCACGATGGGCAGGTTCGGGCCGAGGATGAAGAGCAGGATGCCGGATGCCGCGGCACAGGCCAGCACGCGCAGCACCGCCACGCGGCCGAAGCGGTCCACGAGCGGGCCGCCGAACAGGCGCACGACGGTCATGCCCACCGAGAAGACGGCCAGCGCGAGCGCGCCCATGCCCGACTCCTGGTGGTGTCCCTGCACGACGCCCAGCGCGATCCAGTCGTTCGCTCCGCCCTCGGCGAAGGACATGCCGAGCATCACGATGCCCAGGGCGTAGGTGCGCGGCTCCCGCCAGGCCTCGAGCGCGGTGTGCACGCGCTGTCCGAAGCTCGGCTTCACGTCGGGCGTCGGGTCGAGGGCGGCCTCGCGCACCGGAACCTGGAAGAAGCAGACGATCGCGGCGGTGATGATGATCGCGCTCATGATGCCGGCGTGCGCCGCCACGGTGAGGCCCAGGCCGGTGGCGAGAACGCCGGCGCCCGCACCGATCACCGTCCCGAAGCTGAAGAAGGCGTGGAACACGGGCAGGATCGTGCGGCCCATCTGCTGCTCGATGGCCGTGGCCTCGACGTTCATCATCACGTCGACCGAGCCGTTGCCGAATCCGAACAGCACCATGCCGAGCACGACGACCGGGATGGAGCCGAACTGGTCGGCTCCCAGGCCGATCAGGCAGACGCCCGAGCCGAACATGAGCATCGTGATCAGCATCCCGAGCCGCGCTCCGGTGCGCGCCATGACCAGTGGGCCCGTCGAGATGCCGACGATCGACGAGACGCCCATGCCGAGCAGCAGCAGGCCGATCTGGGCGCGGTCGATGCCGAGGGAGTCCGCGATGTCGGGCACGCGCGAGGCCCAGGTCGAGATCGAGAGGCCGCTGGCGAGGAAGATCGCGAAGATCGCCGCGCGCCAGCGCACGAACTGCGAACGGGTGAGCGCGGTGTCCATCGGGCCAGTGTATCGAATCGATTCGATGATGCGAGACGCGGCGCGTTATCCTCGGAGGATGAGCAGCACCGCACGCCGTGCGACCATCGCCGACGTGGCCCGCGAGGCCGGCGTCTCGACGTCGACGGCCTCGGTCGTGTTCAGCGGCAAGGTGAACGTCGCCGACGCCACCCGCGAGAAGGTGCTCGCCGCCGCCGCCGTGCTGGGCTACACCGGGCCCGATCCGCGGGCCGCGTCGCTGCGCACCGGGCGCAGCGGGATCGTGGCGGTGGTGCTCGGAGGAGAGCTGCGGCACGCCTTCCTCGACCCGGTGACCACCGCGATGATGGACGGCCTCTCCGATGCGCTCGCCGCGATCAGCGCCGGCATCCTGCTGCTGCGCGACGACCCCCAGGGCGACGAGGCTCCGCCGATCACCGAGGCACCGGTCGACGCCGTGGTGCTGATCGGATGCTCGGGCCGGACCCGATCCGCGCTGGAGACCGTGCGCCAGCGCGGGCTGCCGGTGGTCGTGATCGAGGGCGATGCGGGGGAGGGGATCCCCCAGGTCACGCTGGACAACCGCGAGGCGAGTGCGGAGATGGCGGACTATGTATGCCAGCTCGGGCATACGGACGTGGCGACCGTGACGCTCGCGCTGGACGCGGAGCGAGAGAGGGCTCCGATCACACCCGCTCGCGTGGCGGCGGCGACGGTCGACGTCACCCTAGACCGACTGGCGGGGTTCCGCGAGATCTACCCGGATGCGGCGGGTGTGACCGCCGCGGCGAGCCTGGTCGATGAGGGAATGATCGCGGCCCGGACGCTGCTGGCGGATGACACCGGCTCCCTGCGCGCCGATCGTCCCACCGCGATCGTCGCGCAGAGCGACCTGCTGGCGGTGGGCGTGATCCGCGCCGCGGAGGAACTGGGCCTGCGGGTGCCGGACGACCTCACCGTGGTCGGGTTCGACGGCATCAACGCCGACGGACTCGGCTCGCTGAGACTCACCACCATCGCGCAGCCCGCAGTGGCCAAGGGTCGGGCGGCGGGGGAGCAGGTGGCACGGATGCTGGCCGGTGAGCCGGGGGAGTCCGTGCACTTCACCTGCGCGTTCCGCGAGGGGGAGACCGCGGCGCCGCCGGCGCGCTGATCCGGCTCTCAGGAGCGCTGGGGGCCGATCCTCAGCGGCTGGCTCGCGTAGTCGAGGATGCGGTAGCGACCGCATCCGATCACGGCATCCCGCTGCGGGTCGCCGGCGATCTGCCAGCGCACGGTCTGGGCGTCCTCGACGAGGAAGGTCAGCTCGCCGGCAGCGAAGTCGGTGCGGTTCGCGAGCCAGTTGTAGCCGCGCAGGGTGTGGTCGACCTGCACCAGCTGCGCAGGGTCCTTCAGCAGCAGCTTGGGCAGGCGCACCGTCCAGAACTGACCGCCGCCCGTGCGGCCCGAGGCGTTAACCCAGTCGACGACGCACGTGACATCCGGATCGGGGGCGGTGGCGGCCGCATGGATGCGCGGGACGGATGCCACGGCTCCCGCTGCCAGCAGCATCGCGCCGATCGCGGCTGTGACCTTCCACGCTGAGGGGAGCCGGATCGTCCGCGGATGGGCGACGAGTCCGAGCACCGGCGCGAAGGCGATCGGCTCGAGATAGCGGGCCGCGTGCGTGCCCAGCAGGATCGCGCCGACGACCATCGCGAGGGGGGTGAACCAGCCGTAGGCGGCCAGCAGCATCCCTCCGGCCCTTGAACCATCGCCGCGGGATCCCGGTCGGAACGTGCGCAGCAGGCAGATCAGCAGCAGCGCGAGGCTCAGTGCGGCGGCGCCGATGCCGGCCGGAGTGATCAGACGATCGCCTGCCAGGGAACCGTAGTACTCGGCCGACCTCAGCAGCTCGGTCGGATGCGCATACCCGGTGCCGGGGTCTGCGATCCATGCCGACAACGGAATGCGTATGAGCATCCCCACGACCGAGCCGACCGCGACGACGAGCAGCGGACGCAGCGCGGGCGCGCCGCGCAGTCGCGGATGCAGGGCGATCAGCAGCAGGACGAGCAGGGGAGCGGTCGCCCAGGCGAGGAACAGCGGGTTGGTGACGGTGGAGACCACCACGACCCCGCTCAGCGCGATGAGCGCCGCGGGTCCCGGAGCCCGACGTGCATCCTCGCCCCTGCTGGTCGTCCTCGCCCCTGATGAGTGACGTGACTGAGCAGGGGCGAAGACGCTGAGCAGGGGCGAGGACGGACTCGACGGACTCGACGTACTCGACGAACGCGCATCGAACCAGCGCCGCACCAGACCGACCGCCAGCACGGCGCCGATCACGGTGGCCGAGTAGTAGGTGGTGGTCAGTAGCAGGGACGCCGGCTCCAGGGCATCCCTCGAGGAGGAGGTCTCTGTCAGCGCCAGCATCCCGAACGCACCCAGGGCGACGAGCGACCAGGCGACGGGCGCCCGACCGGGACGACGCCGGCCCGCGGCGAGGCGGATCGCGCCGTACAGGGTCAGCAGGTTCACCACGGCGTTCACGGCCAGCACGCCCATGACCGACAGCGCGGGCAGCAGCGTCCGCAGCACCGTGTACACCGCGGTCTCCGGCAGGAACAGCACGCCCGAGAACATCCAGTCGAGCCGGTCGTGCTCCAGGATCGACCGCGCCACGAGGGCGACGATGAGCGAATCGCCGTCGCGGAACAACAGCTCGGAGCGCGCTGTGGAGGCGACCTGCCCGACGATCACCGTCGACATCGCGACCGCAGCAGCCCACCCCGACGCCTCGCGCCATGCCCCACGCATGGGTTCACTCTCGCACGGCCGGCCTGTCGGACGGCTGAGATCGCAGCCACGTGTGCGGTGCCCAGTGGACTCCGGGGAACCGGCGGCCCCATCGCCCCGGTAGAATGGACGGAGATTCGCCCGCCCGTGCCGGAAGGCCCCGACGAGCTTGAGGAGCCGCTTATGCTGTTGCTCCTCGCCGTGTTCCTGATCGGGTCGCTGCTTCTCCCCGTTCTGGTGCGCTGGCTCGGAGCACAGGCATTCGTGATCGCCGCGCTGGTTCCCGCCGCCGCCTTCGTGCACGCGCTCACGCTCACTCCGCAGGTGCTGGACCCGAAGACAGTCCCGTTCCAGGACTACGAATGGATTCCGCAGCTCGGTCTGCACCTCTCCATGCGGATGGATGTGCTCGGCTGGGTTCTGACCCTCATCGTCACCGGCGTCGGCGCACTCGTGCTGCTGTACTGCCGGTGGTACTTCCACGACGACGGGGTCGAGGTCGGCCAGTTCGCCGGCGTGCTGCTCGGCTTCGCGGGCGCCATGTACGGGCTGGTGCTGACCGACGACCTGATCATGCTCGTGATGTTCTGGGAAGTCACCAGCATCCTGTCGTACCTGCTCATCGGCCACTACCGGCGTCGCGCCGCGAGCCGTCGTGCCGCGCTGCAGGCGCTGCTGGTCACCACGCTGGGCGGGCTGGTGCTGTTCGTCGGCGCCGTCCTGCTGGTGGTGGATGCCGGCACGGCCAGCATCCGCGAGCTGCTCGAGCTCGCGCCCACCGGGCCGATGGTGGATGCCGCGATCGTGATGCTGCTGATCGGCGCCGTGTCGAAGTCCGCGATCTTCCCGTTCCACTTCTGGCTGCCCGGTGCGATGGCGGCGCCCACACCCGTGAGCGCCTACCTGCACGCGGCCGCCATGGTGAAGGCCGGCATCTACCTGATCGCCCGGTTCTCGCCGATCTTCGCGCTCTCAGGGCCCTGGCGCCCGATCGTCATCTCGCTCGGCGTCCTCACGATGCTGCTGGGCGGCATCCAGGCCCTGCGCGAGACCGACCTCAAGCGCATCCTCGCGTTCGGCACGGTCAGCCAGCTGGGCTTCTTCTCGGTCGTGATCGGGTTCGGCACGCCGGGTGCGGCCCTCGCCGGACTCGCACTGGTCATCGGGCATGCGCTGTTCAAGTCGGCGCTGTTCCTGATCGTCGGCGTGATCGACCGCCAGCTCTCCACGCGTGACATCACCGAGCTCTCCGGCGTCGGACGCCAGGCTCCGGTGATGGCGACCGCGGCGTTCATCTCGGTCGCCTCGATGATGGGCGTCGCACCGACCATCGGGTACGTCGCGAAGGAATCCACGCTCACCGCACTGCTCGAGGACGCGCAGCACGGATCGACCTGGGGCTGGGTCGCGCTGATCGGCGTCACCCTCGGCGCGGTGCTGACCGTGGCGTACGGATGCCGGTTCCTGTGGGGCGCCTTCTGGCGTAAGAAGGATGCGTCCGGCGCATATATGCCTGAGACGGCATGGCCGGATCCCCCGGTCGGCTTCCTGGCATCGCCGATCATCCTCGCCGGGCTCAGCATCGCCGCGGGCATCGGAGCCCCGGCAGTCGACGTCGCGCTGCAGGGGTACGCGCGGAGCGTGGATCCCGCGGGTGACGGCGCATCTCCTGGTCATCTCGCGCTCTGGCACGGATTCGAGCCGGCGCTGTTCCTGTCGCTGGGCGCGATCGCCCTGGGCATCGGGACGTTCGTGCTCAGCATCCGCTCCGGCTGGCACCGCTGGCCGCGTCTGCTGCGCTTCACCGCGGCCGACGTCTACTACCTGACCATGCGCGGTGTCGACCGCCTGTCGGTGCTGACCACGAGCCTCACGCAGCGCGGTTCGCTGCCGCTGTACGTCGGCACGATCTTCGTGGTGCTGCTCGCGGCGGAGGCCACCGCCCTCATCGGCGCGGCACCCGAGCGACTCGCCCTCTCGGCGTGGCACACCCCGGTGCAGATCGTCGTCGCGCCGATCATGGCCGTCGCCGGCGTGATCGCTGTCCGCGCGCAGAAGCGCTACACAGGTGTGGTGCTGGTGTCGGTCACCGGCCTCGGCATGGTCGTGCTGTTCGCGACCAGCGGCGCTCCCGACCTGGCGCTCACGCAGATCCTCGTCGAGACCGTCACCATGGTCACCTTCGCGCTGGTGCTGAGGCGGCTGCCCTCGCGGATGGGGGAGCACAACGCATCCGTCGGACGCCTCCCGCGCGCCGTCCTGGCGATCGGCGTCGGCGTGACCATGGCCCTGGTCGCGATCGTCGCCACGCAGGCGCGCATCTTCGACCCGATCTCGGTCGACTTCCCTCAGCTGGCCTACGACCTCGGGCATGGCAAGAACGTCGTGAACGTGGCGCTCGTCGACCTGCGCGGCTGGGACACGATGGGCGAGCTCAGCGTGCTCGTGCTCGCCGCCACCGGCGTGGCCTCCCTGGTCTTCGTCACGCACCGAGCCGATCTGCTCTCGACGACCCGCGACCTGCCGCAGACCGCGCGTCGCCGCACCGCGCGCCGCCCGATGGTCGAGACCGCCGACGGCCCGCGCTTCCAGACCTCGGAGAACCGCGATGCACCGCGCGCCTGGCTGGTCAGCGGCCAGCGGATCAAGGCGGAGGACCGCTCGATCCTGCTCGAGGTCATCGTGCGGGTGCTGTTCCACACCATCATCGTGGTGTCCATCTACCTGCTCTTCGCCGGGCACAACGGCCCGGGCGGCGGCTTCGCGGGCGGACTCGTCGCCGGCATGGCCCTGGTGATGCGGTATATCGCGGGAGGGCGCTGGGAGCTCGGCGCCGCGGCTCCGACGGATGCCGGTCGTCTGCTGGGCTTCGGGCTGATCCTGGCCGTGGGCGCGGCACTCCTGCCCATGTTCTTCGGGATGGCGCCGCTGGAGAGCTCGGTCTGGTTCGCCGACGTGCCGGTGCTCGGCCACCTGGAGTTCGTGTCGTCGACGGTCTTCGACATCGGCGTGTACCTGGTCGTGATCGGCCTGGTGCTCGACGTGCTGCGCAGCCTGGGCGCCGAGGTCGACCGGCAGGCGGCTGAGCGCCGCGGCCGCTTCCAGCCCGCCACCGAGCGCGGCGGCAAGGGGGTGCAGCGCTGATGGACGTCTCGCTGACCCTGATCGTCATCATGGCCGTACTGTTCGCCGCCGGCGTCTACGCCATGATGGAGCGCAGCCTGACGCGCGTGCTGATCGGCTTCCTGCTGCTGGGCAACGCCACCAACCTGCTGCTGCTGATCGTGATGGGCGTCCCGGGCAAGGCGCCGTTCTTCGGCGAGGAGGGCGCGATCAGCGACCCGCTGCCGCAGGCGCTCACGCTCACGGCCATCGTGATCACCTTCGCCGTCTCGGCCTTCCTGCTGGCGCTCATCTACCGCTCCTGGCAGCTCGGCCAGGCCGACACCGTCGAGGACGACGTCGATGACATCGCCCTGCGCGAGCGGACGGATGCCGAGGAGGAGCTGTTCGACGACGAGTCCTCCCCGGACGAGGAGGAGGCGACCACCGACTTCGTCGGGACCGCCACCTCGCCGATCACCGTGCTGCACATGCGCGATCACGCAGCCATCGACGACGACGCCCCGATGGATGTGCCGGATCCTTCGCCCCGATCCGCGGGACCCGCGGACGACGACGCTGAAGGGGACCGCTCGTGACCTCGCTCGTTCCCCTCATCGTGATGCTGCCGCTGCTCGGCGCCGCGGTCACGCTCGTGTTCGGCCGCAACCCGCGCCTGCAGATGCTGGTGACGGCGGCCACGCTGGCCGCGGTCTCGATCATCGCCGCCGTCCTGCTGGTGGCGGTGGATGCCGCCGACACCCCGTTCGCGGTGTCGGTCGGCGGCTGGCCCGTGCCCTTCGGCATCGTGCTGTACGTGGACCGGCTCGCCGCGCTGCTCGTGCTCGTCTCGAGCATCGTGCTGCTCGCGGTGCTGCTGTTCTCGATCGGTCAGGGTGCCGCGGACGGCGTCGAGGAGACGCCGATCTCGATCTTCAACCCGACGTACCTGATCCTGGCGGCGGGGATCTTCGACGCGTTCATCGCGGGCGACCTGTTCAACCTGTACGTCGGGTTCGAGATCCTGCTGGTCGCGTCGTACGTGCTGATCACGCTGGGCAGCACCGAATCGCGGATCCGCACCGGCGCGGTCTACATCGTCGTCTCGCTGGTCTCGTCGATCCTGTTCCTGGCCGCGATCGCGATGATCTACGGCGCCGTCGGCACCGTGAACATGGCGCAGGTCGCCGAGCGCATCGCACAGCTGCCACCGGAGACGCAGCTCGTCCTGCACCTGATGCTGGTGATCGCGTTCGGCATCAAGGCCGCCATCTTTCCGGTGTCGTTCTGGCTGCCCGACTCCTACCCCACGGCGCCGGCACCGGTCACCGCCGTGTTCGCCGGCCTGCTGACCAAGGTCGGCGTGTACGCACTGATCCGTACCGAGACGCAGCTCTTCGTGAGCAGCGACATCAACACGCTGCTGCTGATCGTGGCCCTGGCGACGCTCGTAGTCGGGGTGCTGGGTGCCGTCGCGCAGGCCGAGCTCAAGCGCATCCTGTCGTTCACCCTGGTCAGCCACGTCGGGTACATGATCTTCGGCCTGGCCATCGCGACCGAGAATGCGATCGGCGCCACGGTGTACTACATCGTGCACCACATCGTCGTGCAGACCACGCTGTTCCTGGCCGTCGGCCTGATCGAGCGCAAGGCAGGCAGCACGTCGATCCTGAGGGTCAGCGGCCTGATGAAGGCGGCGCCCCTGCTGGCCGTGCTCTACTTCGTGCCGGCCATCAACCTGGGCGGCCTGCCGCCCTTCTCGGGCTTCATCGGCAAGGTCGCGCTGTTCGAGGCGGCTGCGCAGGTGGGCACGCCTCTGATGATCGTGCTGATCCTCGGTGGCATCCTCACCTCCCTGCTCACGCTGTACGCGCTGATGCGCGCCTGGAACCTCGCGTTCTGGCGCGAGGGCGACGACCTCGCCGAGATCGAGGGCCGTGTCGGCTACCTGGGCAATGCGCCGGCCGCCGACGTGCAGACCGAGATCCGCCGCATCCCCGCGATCATGACCGTCGCGACCGCCGGCATGGTCGCCGTCACGATCGCCCTGACCGTGTTCGCCGGCCCGCTGTACGCGCTGTGCGACCGGATCGGCGCGGGCCTGCTGCAGCCGATCACCCTGCAGCAGATCGATGAGGAGGCCGGATGAGCCCCGAATCGAAGCATCTGACCAAGCGTGGCCTGCTGCGGGACATCCTGCTGCAGCTGCCGTTCATGCTGTGGCTGATCCTGATCTGGATGCTGCTGTGGCACCAGTTCACGCCGCTGGCGCTGGTCACGGGCATCCTGGTCGCGATCTTCGTGACCCGCGTGTTCCGCCTGCCGACCGTCGAGCTCGTCGGACGCATCAACGTCTGGTACTCGCTGGTGTTCATCGTGCGGTTCCTGGGCGCGGTGGTGCTGGGCGCCGTGAGCGTGGCGATCCAGGTGTTCGACTTCCGGCGCCAGCCGGGGGCGGCGATCGTCGAGATCCCGCTGCGGTACGCCGACGACATCGTCACCACGCACGTCGCCGTCACGGCATCCCTCATCCCTGGGTCGCTGGTGGTCGAGAGCGATCGCGACCGCCGCATCCTGTACCTGCACGTGATCGGTGTGCGCAGCCGCGCCGATGTCGACGCGTTCCGCGACGAGGTGCTGCGCTGGGAGCGCCGCATCGTGCGCGCCGTGGGCACGCCCGAGCAGTACGCGGCTCTGAGGGCGGACGAGAAGAGGGGAGGCGCCCGGTGAACGACATCCTGTTCATCGCGATCATGGTCGTGTTCGGCCTGGCCGCGATCCTGAGCGTGATCCGCATCGTGCGCGGCCCGTCGATCCTCGACCGCACGGTGGCATCCGATGTGCTGCTCACCGAGGTGATGTGCGTGCTCGGCGCCGACATGGCGATCAACGGGCACATGCGCAACGTGCCGGTCATGCTGATCATCGCGGCCGTCGCCGTGTTCGGCTCGATCGCGGTCGCCCGCTACGTCGCACGGAGGGACAACACGGCACCATGACCATGACCTCGTTCCTCGAGATCGCCCTGCCTCAGCCGATCGCGGATGCGATCGTGCTGGTGCTGGTGCTGATCGGCGCGATCCTGTGCCTGTCGGCCGCCGTCGGGCTGCTGCACTTCCGCGATGTGCCGAGCCGTCTGCACGCCGCCACCAAGCCGCAGGTGCTCGGCCTGGTACTGATCTGCCTGGCGATCGCGGTCGCGCAGCGCACCATCGGCGGGATGCTGTTGGGCCTTCTCATCGTGATCCCGGTGATCCTGCTGCAGTTCGCCACGGCTCCGCTGTCGGCGCACATGGTGGGCCGACAGGCCTACCGCAACGGCACGGTCGATCACCAGGGGCTGATCGTCGACGAGTACGCGGACTCCAAGACCACGCCGCCCGCAGCCGGCTGAGGCGCGTAGCGCTCAGAGCCCGCCGACGAACTCGCGGATCTTCTCGGCCGCCGGGCCGACGTCGCTGATCAGGGTGCCGTGGCCGTGGTCGGGGATCTCCTCGAAGCGGGCATCCGGCACGAGCTCCACGATCTCATGGCACCAGGTCATCGGCGCGAGCGGGTCGCGCTGGCCGCGCAGCACGAGTGTCGGCACCTGCACACGCGGGTACGCCTTCTCCGGCTCGTGCACGATGGTCGCGCGCATCTTGCGGATCAGGTGCGGACCGCCGCGCAGGTACTCGCGCGCGCCGCGCCACAGGACGGTGGGCCGCTCGCCGATCAGGTCGCGCAGCAGGTAGCCGAACTGCACCCGGATGGTGCGGGCGGTGCTGTCCACGGTGGGGCCGGCCAGGATCAGCGCGGAGACGACGTCCGGATGCCGAGCCGCCACCTCCGCGGCGACCTGGCTTCCCATCGAGTGGCCGAGCACCACGGCATCCGCCACTTCGCGCGAACGGAGGAACGCCGCCACCAGGTCGGCGTGACGCTCCATGGTGAGCGTCCGGCGCGGCTCGGGCGCCTCGCCGAATCCGGGCAGGTCGATGCCGATCACGCGGCCGCCCAGACGCTGCACCAGGTCGATGTACACGCTGCGCCCCATGCCGATGCCGTGCAGCAGCACGACGGGGCGGGCACCGGATCCGAAATCCTCGAAGACGAGCGTCGCCCCGCCATGGTCGAACTCGCCCAGCTGCACGCGACTCCCCTCGGGTGCGAGCAGACGTTCCGGCATCCGTCCACGGTACCGGGAACGCGGCGGGAACGCGTTGCACGGGGCTCGAGGCCGGATGCCGATCGGAGGGGGCTGACGGTCTCAGCCCCTGCGTGCTAGCGTCTTCCCCGCATGAGCACACACACCAGAGCACTCATCCTGGGCGGCGCGGGTTCAGCGGGCAACGCCTGGCTGATCGGCATCGTCGCAGGGCTCCTCGAATGCGGGGTCGACGTCACGGACGCTGATCTCATCGTCGGCACGTCGGCCGGATCGACGACCGCCGTGCAGCTGGTCTCGGGCGACCCCCGCGAGCTGTACGAGGCGACCATCGCGCCCGTGCAGCCCCGACTCCCGGCGGGGCCGGCGACGGGGCGCCCGGACGGGCCTCCGCGCGTGAACCACTTCGAGCGCACGACCGCGATCATCGCGGCAGCGGCGGATGCCGGCGACATGCGCCGCCGCCTCGGAGCCTCGGCCCTGGAGCTGGATGCTGCCGACGACGGAACGGCCGCGCAGCGCTGGCGTGAGGTGGCCGCTTCGCGGCTGCCGTCGCAGGAGTGGCCGGGACGACGGATCGTGATCACCGCGGTGGACGCGCGCTCCGGAGACCCGGTGCTGTTCGACCGGAACAGCGGTGTCGCGCTGGCGGATGCCGTGGCCGCGAGCACGTCGAGCGGCCTGCCGCACCGCGTCGGCGAGGACCGGTACATCGACGGCGGCTACCGCACGAACGCCGACAACGCCGATCTGGCGGCGGGGTATCAGAGTGTGCTCGTGCTCTCGCCGTTCGGCGGGCGCACGCGCTCGCCGAAGGAGTGGGGCCTGCACCTCGCCGATCAGATCGCGGCTCTGCACGCCGCCGGAAGCCACGTCGAGACGGTGTTCCCGGAGGACGAGCGGCTGTTCGGGGCGAACGCGATGGACCCTTCTCTGCGCGCGCCCGCGGCACGCTCGGGGCACGAGCAGGGCGTGGCGCTCGCAGATCGGATCCGCGCCCTCTGGGCGTGACCGCTTCGGTTTCAGACGCGCGGTGTCCGTGACTGGCGGGGCGTCGACGCGTCGTGGAGGACTCCATCGCGACGAATCCGGGGGCGCGCGGGCTTGTACGATCGAGCGCAGGGGGAGGCCGCTCGGCCGATCCGGAGAGGACGAGCATGGCGGCGCAGCCGGGATGGTATCCGGCCGGGGTTCCCGGGCGTGAGCGCTGGTGGGACGGACTGCAGTGGACCGCGTACGAGCGCGAGGTGGCCGCGCCGCTGGCGCCGCAGACGCCTCCGGTTCAGCAGGCGCCTGTTATCCCGCAGGCCCCCGCGATCCCACAGACGCCCGCGATCCCGCAGGCCCCCGCGGCGCAGCATCCGCAGTTCGCGGCGCCCGGCGCCCCGTTCGCAACCCCCGGCGCCCCGTCCGCAACCCCCGGCGCCCCGTCCGCAACCCCCGGCGCCCCGTTCGCCGCCGCGCCGCAGTTCGCCCCTGCGCCGCAGCCCACCATCCACCCGCAGTCCGCGGCGGCGCAGGTGATCACCCCGCCGATGGGCTGGTACGCATTCCCGCCGGCCGGGCAACTGCGCTGGTGGAACGGCGTGGACTGGACCGCCTACAAGCTCAAGAACGGCCGGCCGCGCGCCGATGCATACGCCGTCGAGCCCCCGAGCATGGGCTGGGTGCTCGGCGGGATGTTCGCGCTCATCGGCCTGATGAACCTGCTGATGGGACTGCTGAATCCCGGGATGGGCGCACTGTCCGTCGTGTGGTTCGCCGTCTCGATCGTGTGGTTCATCGGTGCGGGTCGCGATCACGCACGTCGCCGGGTGCCGCCGCCCACGACCGCCCCGTCGGTGGACGCCGAGCTGCGTCCGTTCCCCGGTGAGGCGGATGCCGCCGGAGCCGGCTGGTACGTCGTCACCGGCGCGGTGCTGCGCTGGTGGACGGGAACGCGCTGGGCGCACTACGTGCTGGATCGGGGCCGCGTGCGCCCGACGCACTTCGCTCCGCGGGCGTTCCGCGCCTCGATGATCACGTGCGCGGTTATCGGCGGGCTGGGACTGCTCAGTTTGGTCGGAGGCATCGTGCTGGCGAACACGACCGAGGAGTCCGATGCCGGCATCGCGCTCGCAGTCCTGGGCGGTGCGTTCATCTTCATCGCCCTGATCCTGCTGATCAGCGTGTACGCCCGCCGCTACGCACTGATCCTGCCGGCGAAGCCGCCCACGCAGCGCTGACGCTCAGCCGGCCGGCTTCAGCACCAGGGTGTCGACGGTCGCCTTCGCGACGGCCTTCTTCGTGAACGCCCAGGGCTGCTGGACGCCGTCCGCCCAGTCCTCGGTCTGGTCCGTGTAGTGCTCGTTGAACGCATGGCCGCTGGCGCCGGTGAGATGGATCCAGCTCGAGTCGTCGAAGTCGGCGAGGTCGACCACCATGCGCATGGACGGCACGGTGGTGGTCGCGTACGACTCGCCCACCTTCCAGCCCGTGGCGTTCACCAGCGACGAGCCGCCGCTGACCGGGTACGGGCCGCGGTTGAAGAGCATCTCGATCGGCGCGATGCCCGATGAACCGAGCGTGGAGCTCGTCAGCGTCAGAGCGTGCAACGATCCCCAGTTCCAGCGGGTCACGTCATCGCCCTGCAGCTTCGACAGTTCGGCGTACGCCTGCTTCGCGGAGAGCGCGAGCACGGCGTCCATCCCGTCGGCCTTCAGCCTGTCGTTGGTCCACAGCGGATCGGAGGGGTCGTCCAGCATGGCACCCACCACCGTGAACAGCCGCCCCTGATCGCCCGTGGGCAGCGGCACCTCGCGGTCGATGAAGACGTTGCGCACCAGGTTCGACCACAGCACGTTGGCGTAGGCCGCGGCGGGCGAGTCGGCGCGGTTCTGGGCATCCCAGGTCCGCAGCAGGCCGACCGCGGCCTTCGGGCCGTCACCGTCGACCTTCACGTCGGCCATCGCCACGGCGAGCTGCTTGCCGATCCACATCTCGTCGTCCATCTGGATGTCGCGCAGATCCTGCGGCTTCAGGGGAGCCGCGGCCGCCTTCCGCTCGATCAGGTGCGCGATGCGCGCCGCGCGGTAGCCGTAGTCCCAGTCCCGTGACAGGAAGTACGGGTAGTCGTCGGTGACGATCGCGTTGTTCGCCGTGACGATGTAGCCGTCACTCGGGTTGTACGACACCGGCAGGTCCTCGAAGGGGATGAACCCGGTCCAGTCGTACGCGCTGTCCCAGCCGGGCTGCGGCAGCCAGCCGTCACCGGCGCCGCGGATCGGCAGCCGGCCGGGAGCCTGATAGCCGATGTTCCCCTTCTTGTCCGCGTAGATGAGGTTCTGCGCGGGCACGTCGAACAGGGATGCCGCGCGACGGAAGTCGGTGAAGTCCTTCGCGGTGTCGAGCGCGAAGATCGCCTTCGCCGTGGTTCCCGGGTCGAGGGCGGTCCAGCGGATGCTGACGGCCGCGTCGCCCTGCGGGATCTCGGGCCTGTCCGCCAGCGGCAGCACGCCCTCACCCGAGCCCTTGCCCGTTCCGACCACGGGCGCGCCGGCGATCGCCGTGAAGTCGTCCGTGAGGCCGGAGATGATCGGGCCGTGCACGGTGCGCCGGATGGTGAGCGGCACGTCCTCGCCACCCGCGACCTTGATCACGTCCTTCTCGACCTCGATCGGCTGCAGCGCGCCGTCGCGCCAGTACTGGTCTCCCTGCACCTTCTCGATGTACAGGTCGGCCACGTCGGTGGTGAGGTTGGTGAAGCCCCAGGCGATCTTCTCGTTGTGTCCGATCACGATCCCGGGCAGGCCCGAGAAGGAGAATCCGGCCGTGTCGAACGGGCACGACGAGCTGACGGTGGAGCACTTCAGCTGCATCTGGTACCAGACCGAGGGGAGCGCGGCGCCCAGGTGCGGGTCGTTCGCGAGAAGGGGCTTGCCGCTCGCGGTGAGGTCGCCGGAGACGACCCAGGAGTTGGAGCCGATGCCCTCGCCCACCGGACCCAGCAGCATGCTCGCCGCCTCGATCACGCTGTCGGCCTGCTGCCACTGCACGGTGCTGATCGCGTCGGAGACGGTCGTCACGGCGTCGGACACGTCGGTGCCAGTGCCCGGCTTCGTCGAGAAGGATGCCGGGGCCGTGCCGCCCTCGTCGTCGGCATTCGCCGCCAGCGGTTCGACGGTGGAGATCTTCGGAACGATCACGGGGTTCTGCTCGAACGGATACGCCGGGTACACGCGGTCGATGAGCGTCTTGGCATCGGCATCCGATTCGCCGGCCTCGCTCAGCTGCGCCGCGAGCAGCGCACGGTCGGTCTCGTCCCCGATGTTGGTGCGCAGGTCCCATGCCATCGCCTTCAGCCACGCCACCGAGTCGGCGGGCTGCCAGGGCTCTGGCCTGTAGTTCGGGTTCTGCACGCCGAGCACCGCGTACTCCAGCGACAGATCCGCGCCCGAGCGCGATGCCAGGTAGGCGTTCACTCCGGCCGCGTACGCCTCGTAGTAGCCGCGGGTGGTGTCGTCGAGCGCCTTGACCTCCTGCTCGGCGACCTTCCGCCAGCCCAGCGTGCGCAGGAACTTGTCGGTGGGGACCTGCGATGCCCCGAACATCTCCGCGACGCGGCCCGAGGTGACGTGCCGCCGGAAGTCCATCTCGAAGAACCGGTCCTGCGCGTGAGTGAAACCCTGGGCGAAGAAGAGGTCGTCGGTGGACGATGCGGTGATCGTGGGGATGCCGAGGGCGTCGCGCTGCACGGTGACGTTCTTCTCGAGCCCCTTCACGCTGAGCTCGCCGGAGGTCTCGGGGAAGGAGCGCTGGATGGTCCAGACCAGGAAGAAGGCGGCGGCGGTGGCGATGACCAGCAGGGATGCCAGCACGACGAAGGCGATGCGGCCGATCCGGCCGCCGATCGATCGGCGGGGTGCGGTCGTGGTGTCTGTCGTCATCGGCGGGTTCCCCAGGAGTGGATCGTGGGACCCCGTGTCACGGAGTCCGGGTGCGCGTCTCGGGTGACGCGCACCCCGGCATCCTATCCACTCGTTCGGATGATGTCGGCGCGGGGTTCCGAGCGCGGAATATCTGCACTCGGTCCGACAATCTCCTGGTCAGGACTCACATGAGCTTGGTGGAGTGCAGCGCCTGCAGCATCTTCTGGTTGGCGTGGATGAACGGCAGGCGCAGCGCCAGACCGAGCAGCAGCGCCGGAACGGCGAACAGAGCCAGGAAGCCCAGCGAGATCCAGTCGTTTCGGTAGATGCCGGCGATCGCCGAGCGCATCGCGTTCACCGCGTGCGTGGCGGGCAGGAACGGGCTGATGTTCTGGAACCACTGCGGCAGCACCTGCAGCGGATACGCGCCGCCGGAGCCGGAGATCTGGATGACCAGCAGCAGCACCGCCAGCGCCTTGCCCGCGTTGCCGAACGTCACCACGAACGTGTAGATGATCAGCATGAACACCAGGGAGCTGACCCAGCCGGCCAGGAGCAGCAGGAGCGGATGCTGCGGCTGCACCTGCGTGAACAGGATGCTGCCCATGCACACCAGCGAGCTCTGCAGGAGGCCCACGATCGCGAAGATCCCGAAACGGCCGAGGTAGGTCTCGGCGGGGGAGAGCGGCGGAAGCGGAGAGCCCTCGCCCTGCGGCGGATCGACGCGGATCGAGACCGCGGTGAGCAGCGCCCCGACCCACAGGGCGAGCACGGTGTACAGCGGCGTCATCGCGGCGCCGAAGCTCACGACCGAGTACACCGGCACCCGCGTCAGCTCGACGGGCTCGGCGATGAACGTGGCGAGGGCCTTCGGGTCGGAGCCGATCACCTTGCTGAGCTCGCTCAGGTCGCCCGTGTCGATGGCCTTGGTCAGCGCGGCATCCAGCTCGTCGAAGCGGTCGGCGGTCTCGGAGAGCGACTGCGAGATCCCGCTGGTCAGCCCCTCTGTATCCGTCAGCGCAGTGCCCAGCGACCCCGACCCGGTGAGCGACTTCGCGGCGGAGGAGAGCTCGCCGCCGATCGCGTCGATATCGCGGCCGATCGAGGCGAGCGTGCCGGCGAGGGCGTCGAGCTTGGGCTGCAGGCTCCCCGTGTATGCGCTGCGGGCATCCTGTACGGCCGCCTTCGCCTCGGCGATCAGCCGGGAGATCTCGGCGTGCATGGCCTGGCTGTCGGCGTTGCCGTCGGCGATCTGCGTGGCGCCCTCCTCCAGCCGGTCCTGCAGGGCCTGCTCACGGGCGATGGCGGCGTCGATCCGCGACACGGCGGCATCGAACGCGTCCAGGGTGCTCTCCGGGAGCAGGGGACGCACGGTGGTCACCAGGTCGTCGCGCAGCCTCTGATGCTGATCGACCTGCGTCTGCACCCGGGTCGCGACGGCGCGCAGAGACTCGGCCGAGCTCGTCGCCTGCGCGTTCATCGACGCGAACACGTCATCGACGCTGTCGGCGACCGCCTGATAGCTGTCGGCCGTGCCGGAGAGCGCGTCGCCGAGCGCGGAGGTGGTCGAGGCGAGCGTCTGCTTCAGCGACTTCGCGGCCTGCTTGCCGTCGCCCAGCGCGCCGGTGGCGCTGCGCAGGGCATCGCCGGAAGCGGATGCCAGCCCCGAGGCGCTGTCGACAAGAGGACGGCTCGACGCGATCAGCGCGGTGAACATGTCGGCGGTCGACGCACCCGCGCGCAGCTGCGCGGCCACCTCGCCGACGTGGGCCTGCAGACGGGACAGCGCGGCCTGGGTGTCGGCATCGTCGAGGTACTTGGACAGCGACGTGATGATGCCGAGGCCCGCCTCGCTGAGCGTGGACGTGAACGCCTCGTTGATGGTCGTGGCGACCTCGCCGGCGCCCTGTCCCGTGATCTTCGGGGCCAGCGCGTTCTTCTTCTCGTTCGTGTAGTACTCGATGCGGGTGCGCTCGGCGCCGTTCGAGTAGAAGGTCATCATGTCGGTGCTGAACGTCGGCGGCAGCACGATCGCGGCGTAGTACGCGCCCGATCGGGTGCCGTCGATCGCGTCGTCCTTCGAGGTGAACACCCAGTCCAGGTCGTGGTTCGCGCGGAGTGTGGAGAGCACCTGGTCGCCCACGTTCAGGCGGATCGGCACGAGGTCGCTCTGATACCCCTCGTCGGTGCTGGCGACGGCGACCTTGAGGTTCTTGGTGTTGTCGAACGGGTTCCAGCTGGCGATCACGTTGAACCACGTGAACAGCGAGGGGATCACGACCAGGCCGAAGAGCACGATCACGGCCATGACGCTGCTCGTGGCACGGCGCAGATCGAAGCGGAGCACCTGCAGGATGTTCCTCATGCGCGCTCCCCTCCTTCCTGGGCGTCGTGGTCTTCAGCGTCGTGCGGTGATGTGTCGTGCGGTGGTGTGTCGTCGGGCTCCGGATGCTGCGCGGCGGCGTCTTCGGGGGCGTCGACCGCCTCGGCATCCGCGGGATCCGGTTCCGTCTCGACGTCGGCTTCTGCCTCGACATCGGCGTCCGTCTCGGCATCCGGGCCGAACAGCTCGTCCAGCACGGCGGTGTCGTCGTCGTCCGTCTCGTCGTCGTCCGTCTCGGTGGTGACGTCCGTCCGCTCGAGCACCGCGGTGCGCACGGCATCCGTCCCGCCCGCCGACGCGACGGACGTCCCGGCACCCGCGAGCAGCACGCCGTCGCCGGCGGTCTCGTCGATCAGCGCCTGGCGCAGCTCGGCATCCGGCATCTCACCCAGCTCGGCCGCCTGCTCGATGCTCTGCTTGATGTACTCCAACGCGACGAGGAACGCGATCAGGATCAGGCACCACAGCGCCCACAGGCCGAGCATGGTCGCCTTGGCGCCCGGCAGCAGCCAGGCGGCGACGCCGATCACGGCCATCACCGCGGCGCCGACGATCAGGGTCAGCCGCAGCCGGGTGGAGTACCGCTCGGTGAACCTGCGTGCGCGCTCCGCGACCTGGGCGCGGTAGCCGTCGCCGTCGGTCAGGGCGCGGATGATCTGCGGTGTGTGACGGCGACCGGTGATCTGCACGTCCTCGCTCACCAGCAGCTGGCTCTCCGACAGCCTGCGGTTGAACAGCAGGGCGAAGTTGCCGAGCCGGCGGCGCAGGAACAGCCCGAGCGCGAACGCCAGCACGACGTAGATCGCCAGCGTTCCCATGGCCCGCCACCAGGCGCCGTCGTAGAAGCCGCTGATGGTCTCGCGCAGGGCATCGATTCCGTAGGTGAACGGCAGGAACGGGTAGAGCCCGCGGAAGAAGTCCGGCATCATCTCGATCGGGTACAGGCCGGATGCCCCGGGGATCTGGAAGATCACCAGCAGGATGCACAGGCCCTTGCCCACGTAGCCGAAGCACACCGAGAGCGCATAGATGATGCTGAGGTACGCCAGGCCGATGAGCACGCTGGTGCCCACGAAAGCGAAGGCGTTCGCGGTCTGCACGCCGATGAACAGGTTGCCCACCGAGACGAGCACGGCCTGGCACACGCCGATCGCGGCAAACAGCATCCAGCGGCCGAGGTAGGCCTGCCGCACGGTGACGCCCTCGACACCCTCGGTGTCGACCTCGAGACGGAAGATCACCATCAGCACGAACGCGCCGATCCAGAGGGTGAGGTTCGTGAACAGCGCGGCCATCGCCGAGCCGTACGCCTTGGTCGGGAACATCGCGTTCTCGTGCACCTCGACGGGTGAGGCCATGAAGTTCGCGATCTGCTCGGGGTCGAGCCCGGTGATGGTGCTCAGCCGGTTCCAGATGTCGGCGGCGCTGAGCGCCAGCACGTCCGTGCGCACGCCGCTCAGGCCGGACTCCGCCGTGGCGAGGTTGCCGTCCAGTGCGCCGAGCGCCGTGGTCGTCGAGGCCAGCTGGGTCTTCAGCCCCGCCAGCAGGTTCTGCGCCTGCGTGATCTGGGAGCGCTGCGCACCGAGAGCCGCCGAGAATCCGTCCGCGCTGGCCGACAGCGCGGACATCGCGCGGTTGAGCTCGGGGACGCTCTTCGTCAGCGCGTCGCGGATGGCTCCGGCCGAGGTGGCCGCCTGGGAGGTCGCGGCATTCACCTTGTCGGCCGCGGTCCTGACCGATCCGATCGTGTTCGTGACGTCGCCGTTCAGCGTCTTCAGCTGGTCGAGCACCTGCTGGTCGTCGGCATTGCGCTGCTTCAGGTCGTCGATGGCCTGGCGGAGCTTCTGCGCGGCCTCGGAGCCGGGGTCGGTCTGGTCCAGCACGGACTGCAGCTCGTCGAGCGCGGCACCGTTCGCCTTGACAACCGCCGACAGGTCGTCGATCGCGGTGCCGACCGCCACGTTCGCCTGCTGGAGCCCCGCCGACAGCGTCGCGATCGAGGCGTTCATCTTCGACGAGGCGTCGGCGATGAGCGTGGCGCCCGACACGTATGCGGAGGTCACCTTGTCGGTGACCGTGAGCAGCTCCTGCTGGGCCTCGGCGGCGAGGGACTGCGCCTGCGCGACCGCGGTCTGCACCTTGCCGAGCGTCTTGTCTACCCGGCCCAGGGTGCCCGCCGCGCTGTCGAGCCGGCTCTGGGCATCCGTCAGCCCGCTCTGCAGCTCGGTGATGCGCCCGCGCGCGGCGGAGACCTTCGCGACGGCGTCGTCGAGCGCAGCGACCGAGCTGTCGCGCGCGTCGCCGAGGCGATCCTCGACATCCGCTCCGACGCCCTTCAGCTGCTCGGTGACCGCCTTCGAGACCACCGACACGAAGGTGCCGTTGATCTGGTTGTCGAGGGTGGAGGCGCCGACGTCGGTGATCTTCGGCGCGATCGCGTTCGCCTTCTCGTTGACGTAGTACTTCAGCTCGGGCCGGATGAAATCGCCGGTGGTGATGCTGAGGAAGTCGCGACTGAAGTCCGGGGGGATGATGATCGCGGCATAGCTGCGGCCGCTGCGCACGGCATCCATCGCCTCGTCCTCGTCGAGGAACTCCCAGCCGAGCTGGTCGTTCTTCTCGAGCTGATCCACCAGCTCCCCGCCCACGTCGATGCTGCCGGTGAGGTCGGAGGACGCGCCGTCGTCCTGGTTGACGATCGCGACGCTGACGTGCTGGGTGTTCGAGTAGGGGTCCCAGAACGCGACGATGTTGAACCACGCGTACAGCGACGGGGTGACGATGACGCCGATGATGATGATCCACGCCTTGCTGACACGTGCGAGGCGGCCGAGATCGCGGCGGAACACGCTCCACGCGTTGGGCATCGCACCTCCCGGCAGGCCAGCGGCATTCCGAGCATAGGGGCTCACGCGGCGGGCTCCGCAGCAATCGAGGCGAGGGCGATGTCGGGGTGGGCGGCGAGCAGGGCATCCGCTTCGCGCCAGGAGAGACCGGCGATGCTCAGCACAGTGCGCACGGCGAGGTTTGCGGCGCCCGCGCTCGACGCATCCGTGCGGGCCACCACCGTGCGCGCCATCTCCTCGATGAGGCGGGCGAGGGTGGGAGCTGCGAGGTCGGTGCGGAAGCTGCCGTCGTCCTGCCCGCGGCGCACCAGATCGGCGACGGCGCGGCGGAGAGGTGCGAGCGCGTCGGCGGTGTGCTCGACGTGGGCTTCGTCCAGGGCGAGCGCCGCCGCGAACTGGACATGTGCGGCCTCCTGCCACAGGCGCGCGGCCAGTCGGGCGAGGGCGAGCCGGGCGTCGGCATCGGAGATCGACTCCGCGATGGCGTTGAAGCGCTGGGCGCCGGTCGAGATCAGCTCGCGGATGAGAGCGTCGCGATCGTCGAAGTGGCCGTACAGGGTGCGGCGGGACAGCCCGGCGCTGCGTGCGATCACGTCGACGGAGGCGTGCGGATCGGTGGCCAGAGCCGTGCGGGCGGCATCCAGGATGCCGGCACGGTTCGCCAGCGCGTCGGCTCGGGGCGCACGGGTGGTCATGCATCCAGAGTACATAACTTGCACAGTAGTGTGCAAGTTGATTCGGGGGACTCACAGCATCCGGCACCGTCCGCCCCGCGGCATCCGCTGGGTCGGGGCGATGCCGCCCGATCTGCTGACGATGACCCGATCTGCGGAGGGATGCCGTCATTTCGGCGGCGGATCGGGCCGGCGTCCGCAGATCGGGCGCGGATACGACGAAGCCCCCGGCGCCGTCGGAGGGCACCGGGGGCGTCGGAAAGGTGTGTCAGTCGGTGCCGGAGTCGAAGGCTGCGCCCTCGGATGCCGCATCCACGGCCTCCGCGAGCTCCTCGTCGGCGGTCTCGGAGGCGGCGATCTCGTTCGCGCCGCCCGCGGTGACCTTGCCGACGAGCTCGCCGGTGGCGCCGCCGACCAGGCCGAGCCCCGCGTACTGCTCCAGGCGCGAGCGCGAGTCGGCGATGTCGAGGTTGCGCATGGTGAGCTGGCCGATACGGTCCACCGGGCCGAAGGCGGCATCGCCCACGCGCTCCATCGAGAGCTTCTCGGGGCCGTACGACAGGTTCGGCGAGACGGTGTCCAGGATGGTCCAGTCGTCGCCGCGACGCAGGCGGATGGTGACCGAACCGGAGATCGTCAGGCCCACCCAGCGCTGGATCGACTCGCGCAGCATGAGCGACTGCGGCTCCAGCCACCGGCCCTCGTACATCAGTCGGCCGAGGCGGCGTCCCTGCTCGTGGTACGTGGCGAGGGTGTCCTCGTTCAGGATGCCGTTGACCAGGCGCTCGTAGGCGATGAACAGCAGCGCCATGCCCGGGGCCTCGTAGATGCCGCGCGACTTGGCCTCGATGATGCGGTTCTCGATCTGGTCGCTCATGCCCAGACCGTGACGGCCGCCGATCGTGTTGGCCTCCATGACCAGGGCCACCGGGTCGCTGTACTCGACGCCGTTGATGGCGACCGGGCGGCCGCCCTCGAACGTGACCGTGATGTCCTCGGTGGGGATCGAGACCGACTCGTCCCAGTACTTCACGCCCATGATCGGGTCGACGGTCTCGAGCGAGACGTTCAGGTGCTCGAGCGTCTTCGCCTCGTGCGTGGCGCCCCAGATGTTGGCATCCGTGGAGTACGCCTTCTCGGCCGAGTCGCGGTACGGGAAGCCGCGCTCGACGAGCCACTCGCTCATCTCCTGCCGGCCGCCGAGCTCGGTGACGAAGTCGGCGTCGAGCCACGGCTTGTAGATGCGCAGACGCGGGTTGGCGAGCAGGCCGTAGCGGTAGAACCGCTCGATGTCGTTGCCCTTGTAGGTGGAGCCGTCGCCCCAGATGTCCACCCCGTCCTCGCGCATGGCGCGCACGAGCAGCGTGCCGGTGACGGCGCGGCCCAGAGGGGTGGTGTTGAAGTACGTCTTGCCGCCGGAGCGGATGTGGAACGCACCGCAGGACAGGGCGACGAAGCCCTCCTCGACCAGGGCGGTCTTCGCGTCGACCAGGCGCGACGCCTCGGCGCCGTACTCCAGCGCGCGGCCGGGGATCGAGGCGATGTCGCTCTCGTCGTACTGGCCCAGGTCGCCGGTGTAGGTGAAGGGGATCGCGCCCTTCTCGCGCATCCACGCGACGGCGACGGAGGTGTCGAGACCACCGGAGAACGCGATGCCGACCTTTTCGCCGACGGGGAGGGACTGGAGCACCTTGGACATGCGCTCAAGTCTATCGGCGTGTCGCGGGTGGCCCCGTGCGGGTTGCGGAGCCCTCACCGTCCGGAGTGCGCCGCCAGCTCGCCCTGCGGGGAGTCCGCGTCCGTCATGGCGGAGAGGAAGCGGACGACGGCCTCGCGGTCGGCGGCGGGGAGGGATGCCACGGCGGTGAACCGTCTGGCGTGCTGCCGGCCGATCGTGTCGTGCGCCGACCGGCGGGTGCTCTCGGTCACCCGCAGGCACATCGTCCGCCTGTCCGACGGATGAGGGGCCCGGATGAGGTGCCCGCCGTCGACGAGGCGGTCGACGAGCTTCGTGGTCGATGCGCTCGAGATGCCCACCTCGTGCGCGATGTCCTTGGGCGTGACGAGGATGCCCTGCTCTGTCGCGCGGATGATCATCCGGATCGCCCGCATGTCGCTCTCGTTGAGCTTCATGTAGCGCTTGGACGCCTCGGACAGCTCCCGTGCGGCGGTCTGCCATCGTCGCAGCGCCTCGAGCACGCGGAAGCACGAGTCGACCTCGTCCTGGGACATGCCTGAGCGGTCGATCAGGTCGGAGTCCGGCGAGAAGTAGTGCATGAGTGCCATTCTGTGCGATTCCATCCCGGCGCGTGCGTCGATTCATTCTAGCTGTTACGCTCGGCATAACTCTTTCCTGGCTAACGAAATGGACGGTGACGAGGTGGAGGAGATGGTCGTTCTCGTGGACGAGGGCGGTGCACCGATCGGCGAGATGCCGAAGCGGAGCGTGCACGGCACGTCGACGCCGCGTCATCTGGCGTTCTCCTGTCATCTCGTCGACAGGCGCGGCCGGCTGCTCGTGACCAGGCGCGCGCTGGTCAAGGCCACGTGGCCCGGCGTGTGGACGAACGCCCTGTGCGGGCATCCGCTCCCGGGCGAGGCCATGGAGGATGCGGTGCGCCGCCGCGCCTGGTTCGAGCTCGGCGCGGAGATCAGGGCGGTCACGTGCATCCTGCCCGACTTCGGCTACACGGCCCGCGATGCATCGGGCATCCAGGAGAACGAGCACTGCCCGGTCTTCATCGCGGAGGTGGTGAGCCCGCTCGTCCCGCATCCCGACGAGGTGGACGAGGTGGAGTGGACGACGGTGGGCAAGCTGAGCGCCGCCACCTCCGCGGCGCCCTGGGCTTTCAGCCCATGGCTGGTCGCCCATCTTCCCGCCCTCGCGCCTCACCTCCTCGAGGCCACGGCGAGGCATCATGCCTGAGCCCGCCGCCGATCTCGGACCTCGCACCGACGTGTTCGAAGCGCGACTGAGCGAGATCCTCATCAGGTACGCGGAGCGGTCGCGCGCGTTCTCCGCGCCATACACGGAGCTGTGGGAATCGCTGGCGAGGATGGCCGCGGGCGGCAAGCGGATCCGACCGCGCATGCTGATGGACGCGTACGAGGCACTCGGTGGCGCCGACCGGCGAAGCGCCCTGGATGCGGCGTGCGCGATGGAGCTCCTGCACCTCGCCCTCGTCATCCACGACGACGTGATCGACCGCGATCTGGTGCGGCGCGGTGAGATGAACATCACCGGACGGTTCGCGGCCGACGCGGTCGTCCGCGGCGCATCGCCGGAGGCCGCACGCGCGTGGGGCGAGGCGTCCTCGCTTCTCGCCGGCGACCTCGTCCTGACGGCGGCGCACTCCCTCCTCGCGCGACTGGACGTCGCCCAGGAGCAGCGCGAGGCGATCCTCGACGTGTTCGACGACGCCGTGTTCGAGAGCGCGGCGGGCGAGCACGACGACGTCTGGCTGAGCCTGCACCTGGAGGAGATCTCGCCGCAGGAGGTGCTGGAGATGGCCGATCGGAAGACGGCGTCCTACTCCTTCGCCGCACCGCTGCTGCTCGCGGCGATCCTCGCCGGCGCGGGCCGGGACCTGATCGCCGAGCTGAGCACCATCGCCCGCCGGATCGGGGTCGTCTACCAGCTGCGAGACGACGTGCTCGGGCTGTTCGGCGATGAGGGCCGGACGGGCAAATCGGCGCTCAGCGACCTGCGCGCGGGCAAGGAGACGCTGCTGGTCGCCTATGCCCGGTCCGATCCGGCGTGGGCCGCCGTCAGTGCGCTCTTCGGAGACCCCGACCTCAGCGTGGGCGACGCTCAGCTCATCCGGAGCGTGATCGAGGAGTCCGGGGCGACCATCTTCGTCGAGTCGATGATCGCGGAGCGCTGCGACGAGGTGGACCGGCTGGTCCGGGCATCCGGGCTGCCCGAGGCGCTCCGTGAGCAGCTCCTCGCCCTGACAACGGCCTGCGTCTCGAGGATCTCGTGAACGGTCTGGATCTCTACAACGAGACGGCCCAGGCGAGCGCCGCCGTCGTCATCCGCCGCTACTCGACGTCGTTCAACTGGGCCAGCCGTCTGTTCGACCCCCCGGTGCGAGAGCACATCGCCCGCATCTACGCCCTGGTGCGCCTGGCGGACGAGCTGGTCGACGGGCCTGCCGAGACGGCCGGGCTGGACACCCGGATGCGCCAGACGCTGCTCGACGAGCTGGAGGCCGAGACCGGACGCGCGCTGCGGATCGGCTTCAGCGCGAACCTGGTGGTGCACGCCTTCGCCCTGACCGCGCGAGAGCACGGCTTCGGGACCGACCTGAGCGCCCCGTTCTTCGCATCGATGCGGCGGGATCTCGGCGAGGGGACGTGGGATGCCGCCGCATTGGACGAGTACATCCACGGCTCCGCTGAGGTCGTCGGACTCATGTGCCTGGCGGTGTTCGAGTCGCGCCGCATCCGGGGAGGAGCCCCGTCCCGCAGCGACGAGGAGAACCGCGTCCTGCAGGAGGGGGCGCGGCGACTGGGGGCCGCGTTCCAGAAGGTCAACTTCCTGCGGGACTACGCCGACGACCGCGGAGAGCTCGGCCGCACGTACTTCGCCGAGACCGCCGACGGACTCACCGAGGAGGCGAAGAATCGGATCGTCGCGTCGATCAGAGCCGACCTGCACGTCGCCGACCGCGCCGTGCCACTGCTCGACCGCGCCGCACGCGCCTCGGTGTGGGCCGCGCAGGCCATGTTCCGAGAGCTCACCGACCGCATCGCCGCGACGCCGGCGGAGGTGCTCGCGGTCACGCGCGTCCGCGTGCCCGACACGGTCAAGGCGGGCATCCTCGTGCGGGCGCTGGCCATGAAGGCGTCACGATGAGCGCGTCCCGGGTCGTCGTCATCGGCGGGGGAGTGAGCGGACTCGCGACCGCATGCCTGCTCGCCCGCGACGGACACAGCGTCACTCTGCTCGAGAGGAGCGGTGAGCTCGGCGGACGTGCGGGGGCGTGGGAGCAGGACGGCTTCGCCTTCGACACCGGTCCGTCCTGGTACCTGATGCCGGAGGTGTTCGACCACTTCTACCGGATGATGGGCACCGACACCGCCGAGCAGCTCGACCTGGTGCCGCTCGAACCGGGCTACCGCGTCTACAGCGAGGCATCCGAAGACGCACCCGAAGGCGCCACCGCGGCGATCGATGTCCCGGCCGGTGCCGACCGCGTCGCCGCCCTGTTCGAGGGGCGCGAGCCCGGGTCGGGAGATCGGGTGCGCCGCTACCTGGCATCCGCGACGCGCACCTACCGTGCAGCGGTCTCCTCGTTCCTCTACAACCCGTTCTCCTCCTGGCGCAGCTTCACCTCCCCGGCGGTGCTGGCCGCGGCGCCCGCCGTCGTTCCGCTGCTCACGCGCTCGCTGTGGTCGTTCATCGCCCGGCGCTTCGGCGATCCGATGCTGCGCAAGATCCTCGGCTACCCCGCCGTGTTCCTGGGCACCTCGCCGTTCGACGCCCCGGCGCTCTACCACCTGATGAGCCATATGGATCTCGTCGACGGCGTGCGGTACCCCCTGGGCGGATTCCGCGCGTTCGTGGCGTCGCTGGCCGCGCTGGCGACGGACGCGGGCGTCGAGATCCGCACCGGCAGCGACGTCGTGCGGATCGTCAGCGAGCAGGGGCGTGCGCGCGCCGTCGAGTTCGAGCAGGACGGCCGGACGCAGCGGCTGGATGCCGACATCATCGTCTCCGCGATCGACGAGCATCACACCGAGACCGCGCTGCTGGCCCCCGAGGACCGGTCCTACCGGCCCGGTCGGTGGCGCCGGCAGGTGACCGGTCCGAGCGCGGTGCTGGTGCTGCTCGGCATCCGCGGGAAGATCCCGCAGCTGCCCCACCACACGCTGCTCTTCTCGGACGACTGGCGCGAGAACTTCGATGCGATCTTCGGTGCGACCCCGCGGGTGCCCCGCCCGCCGTCGATCTACGTCTGCAAACCCAGCGCGACCGACGACTCGGTGGCGCCCGCCGATGCGGAGAACGTCTTCGTGCTGGTGCCCCTGCCGCCCGACCCGGCGATCGGCCATGGCGGCACGGGGCGTGCCGGCGACCCGAGGGTCACGGCGATCGCGGATGCCGCGGTGGCGCAGATCGGGCGCTGGGCGGGCATCCCCGATCTGGAGTCGAGGATCATCGTGCGGCGCACGATAGGACCCGCCGACTTCGAGTCGGACTTCAACACGTTCCGGGGCAGTGCGCTGGGACCGGCCCACACCCTGAGGCAGAGCGCGTTCCTGCGCGGCGTCACACGCTCGCGCAGGGTGTCAGGGCTGTTCTACGCCGGTGCGACGTCGGTTCCGGGGGTCGGCCTGCCGATGTGCCTGATCAGCGCCGAGCTCGTGCTCAAGCACATCAGGGGCGATCACTCCGCTGGCCCGTCGGAGGTGCGATGAGTCTCGTGTACGCAGTCGCACTCCTGCTCAGCGGGGCGTGCCTGGTGCTGCTCGACCTGCGCTTCGGGCTGGTGCTGCGCCGGCGGCCGGTCGCGACGGCGATCGCGCTGGCCGTGGGACTGGCCTTCTTCCTCGCCTGGGATGCCGCGGGCATCGCCCTCGGAGTGTTCCGTCACGTCGATTCACGGTGGGCGAGCGGAGTGCTGCTGGCGCCGGAGTTCCCGGTCGAGGAGCTGCTGTTCCTGCTCTTCCTCAGCTATCTGACGCTGATCCTGCTGAGCGGGTGGCGGCGCTGGAGCGAGAGCAGGGACCGGCGATGACCTATCTGCTCCTGTCGACGCCCTTCGTGTTCGCGGCGCTCGTCCTGTTCGGGATCGGCGCGGCGCATGCGCGACGCCGGGATGACCTGCGGCGGTATCTGTCCGCGTGGGGTGCGAGCACGGCCGTGCTGCTGGTCCTCACCACCGTGTTCGACAACATCATGATCGCGGCGGGTCTCTTCGACTATCGCGAGGACGGCATCTCGGGCGCGCGCATCGCGCTGATGCCGGTCGAGGACCTGCTGTACCCGATCGCGGGAGCGCTGCTGCTCAGCGGTGTCTGGCAGCTGCTGGATGCCGCGCGCGCACCGGGAGGACACTCCGATGCCTGATCGCCCCTCCGTCGTGCGCACGCTGTTCGTCGCCTCGCGGCCGCTGAGCTGGATCAACACCGCCTTCCCCTTCGCCGCCGCGTACTTCCTCACCACAGGGCGGGTCGACACGGCACTCGTGATCGGCACGCTGTTCTTCCTGGTGCCGTACAACCTCACGATGTACGGCGTGAACGATGTGTTCGACTACGAGTCGGATCTCGCCAACCCCCGCAAGGGCGGCGCCGAGGGTGCCAAGCTGCCTCCGGCACTGCATCCGATCACGCTGTGGTCGTCGGCGGTGCTCATGGCCGTCTTCGCCGTGGTGCTGGTGGTGCTCGGCGCGCAGCGCCCGCTGTCATGGCTCGTGCTCGCGATCAGCGTGTTCGCGGTGCTCGCCTACTCGGTGCCGCGGCTGCGCTTCAAGGAGATCCCGGTCCTCGACTCGCTCACCTCGAGCACGCACTTCGTCACCCCGGCGCTGTACGCCTTCGCGCTCGCCGGCACGACCCTGACACCGCCACTGATCCTCACGATGGTCGCGTTCTTCTGCTGGGGCATGGCCAGTCACGCGTTCGGCGCGGTGCAGGACATCGTTCCCGATCGCGAGGCCGGGATCGGCTCCATCGCGACGGTGCTCGGCGCCGCCAGGACGGTGCGGATCGCGATCCTGCTGTGGGCGCTCGCCGGAGTGCTCATGCTGTTCGCGCCGTGGCCGGCGTCGCTGGCGGCGCTCGCCGCCGTGCCGTACATCGTGATCGTCGCCCCCTTCGCCGGCGTGGACGACGCGCATTCCGGTTCGGCCAACCGGGCCTGGCGCCGGTTCCTCGCGATCAACTACGCGGTCGGCTTCGCGGTGACGATGCTGCTGATCCTGTGCGCCATGGAAGGGCTGTTCGCATGACCCGAGTACTCGTCACCGGTGCCACCGGTTACATCGGCGGTCGGCTGGTCCCCCAGCTGCTGGACGCCGGTCATGAGGTGAGCGTCTTCGTGCGCTCCGCATGGAAGCTGCGCGATGTGCCGTGGCGCGGCCGGGTGAAGGTCTTCTCGGGAGACCTGGGGGATCCGATCGCCGCGCGGCGCGCCATGGCCGGCATCGAGGTCGCCTTTCACCTGGTCCACTCGATGAGCTCGGGCCGTGGATTCCGCAGCGTCGAGAGGCAGGGCGCGGAGACCTTCGCGGATGCCGCCGCCGCGTCCGGCGTGCGCCGCGTCGTCTACCTGGGCGGCCTGCACCCTCGCAGCGGCCGGCTGTCGGAGCATCTCGCCTCGCGGGCGGAGGTGGGGCAGGTGCTGCTGGATGCGCCGGTGCCGGCGATCGTCTTCCAGGCGGGGATCGTGATCGGCTCCGGCTCGGCGTCGTTCGAGATGATCCGGCATCTGACGGAGGTGCTGCCGTACATGCCCGCGCCCCGCTGGGTGCGGAACAGGGTGCAGCCGATCGCCGTGCGCGACGTGCTGCGGTACCTCGTGCGGTCGGTGGATGCGCCGGGAGACCTGAACCGGACGTTCGACATCGGCGGACCCGACATCCTGCGATACGGGCAGATGATGAACGGATACGCGGTCGAAGCGGGTCTGCCGCAGCGGCACATCGCCGCGCTGCCCGTGCTGACCCCCTGGCTCGCGTCGCAGTGGGTCAGCCTGGTCAGCCCCATCCCGCGCCAGATCGCGGTGCCGATCATCGCCTCGCTGCAGAACGACTGCATCATGAGCGAGCACGACATCGACGAGGTCATCCCGCCGCCCGAGGAGGGGCTGCTGCCGTACCGCACCGCCGTGCGGCTCGCTCTGCGGCGCGAGGCCGACGGCGAGGTCGAGACCAGCTGGCAGAGCGCGACCGTGCCCGGTGCGCCGAGCGATCCGCTGCCGAGCGACCCGGACTGGGCCGGCCACACCGTCTTCACCGACCTTCGCGAACGCAGGAGCGGCACCTCGCCGGACTCCATCTGGCGTGTGATCGAGGCGATCGGCGGGGAGAGGGGCTGGCACTCGTTCCCTCTGGCGTGGGCGGCCAGAGGGTGGATCGACCGTCTCGTCGGCGGGGTGGGGATGCGCCGCGGCCGCAGGCATCCGTCCCGCGTGAACAGCGGAGACGTCATCGACGTGTGGCGCGTGGAGTCGGTGGAGCGGGGACGGATGCTGCGGCTGCGCGCGGAGATGAGGATGCCCGGCCGCGGCTGGCTGGAGCTGGGAGTGGAGCCCGACCCTGCCGGCGGCAGCGTGTACCGTCAGCGGGCGATCTACTTCCCGAAGGGACTCAGCGGCCGCCTCTACTGGCTGGTGCTGCTGCCCTTCCACGGCATCATCTTCAACGGCATGGCGCGCAGCATCCTGCACGAGGCCGAGCGCAGCGAAGCAGCCGCACCGAGTCTCAGCCCCGGCTGAGGTCCGCGAAGCGCTCGCGGAGCGGATGCTGCCCCCCGAGCCCCGCGAGGGAGACGGCGCCGTCGAGGCCCGAGCCGGCAGGAGGCACGAAACGGGCGTCCGGGCGCGCGGCGCGCACCGCATCGGCGAATGCCGCGCGGATCAGGTCCGAGCCGAACACGCCGCCGACGGCTCCGACGGCGGCGTCGTCCGGGGCATCGGTCACGCGCAGCGCGGTCGTCACGGCCAGGGCCAGTTCGGTCGCCGCCGCGCGGCAGATGCCGGCCGCGACCTCGTCGCCGGTGGCGGCGAGCAGCGCGGTGGGCGCGGCGAAGGATGCCACCGTGCGCACGCGATCCTCGGATGCCTGCAGCGCGGTGTACGCGGAGTCGAGGTCCGGCCAGCGGTCCTGCACCACGGCGGTCAGCGCGGTGGCGGGACCGCGCCCATCGTGCGCGCGCATCACGGCATCCAGCGCGGAGCGCCCGATCCAGTACCCGCTGCCGGCGTCTCCCATGATGTAGCCCCAGCCGTCGACGCGGGTGGAGTGCTCGGGGCCGACGCCGAGAGTGACCACCCCGGTGCCTGCCGCGACCACGGCGCCGTACCTGTCGCCCAGCACGCCCAGGAACGAGGTGACCGAATCGTGCGTCACGACCACGCGGCGCACGCCGGCGAGTGCGGGATGCGTGAGCAGCGCGGATGCCTCGGCATCCGCGTCCGTGAGTCCGGAGACTCCGAAGGTGATGGTGTCGGGGGAACCGCCGGCGGAAGCCACGACCTCGGCCAGCTGCGGCAGCAGTGGTCGATCGGTGAGCACACCGGAGAACAGCGCATCCGTCGCCGTGCCGTCGGCACGGATCAGGCGGGTCTTGATGCCGGTCTGCCCGGCGTCGATCGCGAGCAGCGCGCGCTGTTCCTGTGACAAAGACGTGTCCTCTCCGTGGCGGGCCCCGTGCCAGCGTAGGACATCGACTGGGTGGGATGTCCGCCGAAGTCAAGCCCCGATGGGTTCGGCGCGGAGCGCGGTGTACTTGAGCTCCGTCCCGTGAAGGAGGCTCCTGTGGCATCACTGTGGCTCGACACCCAGCGCGAACCCGTTCCCTCGGATGCATTCGATCCGGATGCCCGCTACGACGCGGTCGTCGTCGGGGCGGGACTCACCGGCCTGACCACCGCACTGCTGCTGGCCAGAGCGGGGCTCGCCGTGGCCGTGCTCGAGGCCCGCTCGATCGGCGCGGTCACGACGGGCCACAGCACCGCGAAGCTGAGTCTGCTGCAGGGCGGCGTGCTGTCGGGCATCCGCTCCCGTGGCTCGAGGCGGGTGCTGCAGGCGTACGTCGATGCGAACCGGGAGGGCCGCGACTGGATGCTGCGCTACCTCGACGAGCACGATGTCGAGGTGCAGCGCCGTGACGCGTTCACCTACGCCGGCTCATCGGAGGGGACGGAGCTGCTGGATGAGGAGTTCGAGGCGTGCCGGGATGCGGGACTCGATGTCGAGCGGGTGACCGAGACCGGCCTCCCCTTCGAGACCCATGGGGCCCTGCGGCTGCCGGATCAGGCGCAGTTCGACCCGATGGACGTGCTGCACGCGCTCGCCGCCGATCTGCGCTCCCGCGGCGCGGTGATCGTGGAGGGCGTGCGGGTGAAGGACGTCGACACGGGCGACACGTGCCGCGTGATCACGCCGCTCGGTGATGTGCACGCGACGACCGTGGTGCTCGCCACGGGCACGCCGATCCTCGACCGCGGCCTGTACTTCGCCAAGCTGAAGCCGTCGCGCTCCTACGCGCAGGCGTACCGGGTTCCGGGCGGCGGACTCCCGCACGGCATGTACCTCTCCATCGACACGCCGGGCCGCTCCCTGCGCACGGCCCCGGTCGGCGGGGAGGAGCTGCTGCTCGTCGGCGGCAACGGGCACACGGTCGGTCGTGAGGACGACACCCGGCGGCTCGCCGACGACCTGGAGGACTGGACGCGGCAGAGGTTCCCGGGCGCCGAGCGCACGCACGCCTGGTCGGCGCAGGACTACGAGTCGATGAACCTCGTGCCGTTCGTCGGGTGGATGCCGCGCACCGGGCATCGCGTCGCCCTGGCGACCGGGTACAACAAGTGGGGGATGACGAACGCCGTCGCCGCGGCCCTGAGCATCGCCGCGGACGTCCTGGGCGGCAGTATCCCGTGGGCGAAGACGCTGCATCATCGGGTGACCCTGCCGAAGGATGTCGCCCACGGCGTCGCGGCGAACGCCCAGGTGGCGGGCCGGCTCGCCTCCGGCTGGGTGGCGTCCGGCCTGCATCCGCTGCCGGAGGATCCGCCCGTCGAGGGCGAGGGCGCCGTCGGGGCGTACGACATGGAGCCCACCGCGGTCTCGACCGTGGACGGCACCACCTGCCGCCTGTCCGCCGTGTGCACGCACCTCGGCGGCATCGTCACCTGGAACAGCGCGGAGCGCAGCTGGGACTGTCCGCTGCACGGGTCCCGCTTCGACGCGCAGGGCCGGCTGCTGGAGGGGCCGGCGGTCGAGGATCTGCACGCGATCGACGAACCGGAACTGCCCGGCGACGCGCATGAGCCCGTGGAGGACCCGGACGAGAACCCGGATCCTCCTGACGCGGCGGACGCTCGCTGATCCTCGCGGCCTCAGGACGCGACTGCGGCTCCGCCGCGCGGTGCGATCGCGAGAGTGATCAGGCGCTGGGTCGCTCGGGTCTGCGCGACGTAGAGATCGCGGAGGCCGGCTTCGCTGTGGCCTTCGATCTCGTCCGGATCGACGACGATCACCGTGTCGAACTCCAGCCCTCGTGCGTCGGGCGCGGGCACGACCGTGACGCCGTCTCCTGCGAACCCCGCATCCAGCGCTCGGATGCGGCGCGGCGCGGCGATGATCCCGATCAGACCCTGAGGATGCTCGTCGCGCACCCGAGCGACCAGGTCGCCGAGCGCGCGATCGGCATCGGCGACGGTGTGGTGGCTCGGGACTTCGCCGTGACGGATCGAGTTCGACAGCCGCTGCGACGGGGCGATGCGGGCGAGCACCGGGCGGGTCGCGTCGAGGATCTCGGCGGTCGTCCGATAGTTGACGGTCAGCGTGTGGTGCGCGTATCGACCGTCCACGAACGGCTCCAGCGCCTCCTCCCACCGCGTGACCGTCGTCGTCGGGCCCGCCTGGGCGAGGTCGCCGACGATGGTCATCGAGCGGCTGGGGCAGCGGCGCATGAGCATGCGCCACTCCATCTCGGAGAGCTGCTGCGCCTCGTCGACGACGACGTGCCCGTAGGTCGCCTCGGGGGTGCCGTCCACGAGCGCACGCGCTTCGTCGAGTGCCGCGAGATCAGCCCCGCTCCATCCCGCGCCCGCCCCGGACACGACTGCGGCGATCTGCTCGTCCGAGAGCTCCGGCGCGCAGAGCGCGAGCGCCTCAGGATCCGCGAGCAGGCCGAGCAGCACGTCCTCCGCGCGAAGCGCGGGCCACACCCCGGAGACGATCCGACCGATGCCGGCATCGTCGAGCAGATCGTCGCGGATGCGATCCCAATCGATGTCCAGGCCGCCGGGGGACGATTCGAGACCGTGCGGCTCCGGCTCGCCGTGCTGATGCGCGAACATGCGGTCGAGATCGACTCCGACCTCCTTGAGCTCCTCCTCGAAATCCGCCATCTCCTTCGCGGTCTGCTGCTCCAGTTCGTCCACCAGGTCGTCCACCACGTACTCCAGGAACAGTCCCCGTGCGCGGTTGTGGCCGACGCCGCCCTGCAGTGCGCTGCGGCGGGCCGCGTCGACGCGCCGGGCGTCCAGGACCACCGATCCGTGCGCGGTGTCGAGTCGCAGGGGCACGCCGAACGGCTGCCGCTCCCGCACCTTTCGCGCGATCGCCTCCGCGAAGGCGATGCGGCCCTTGGCCCGTGCCACCGCATCCGGTTCGGACCTGGTCGCCTCGACCGCGACGAGGTCCGGTGTCGTGGCCAGGTCGACATCGTTCTCCCCGAGCGAGGGGAGCACGTCGGAGATGTAGTCGAGGAAGCGCCTGTTGGGCCCGAACACGAGCACACCCCGCTCAGCGACGGACGGAAACGCGTAGAGCACGTAGGCGGCCCGATGCAGCGCGACGATCGTCTTGCCCGTTCCGGGGCCGCCGTCGACGACCATCACGCCGCGGTGCTCTGAGCGCACGATCTCGTCCTGCTCCCGCTGCAGCGTCGATGCCGCCTCGCGCATGCGCCCCGTCCGCGCCCCGCTCAGTGCGGACACGAGCGGTCCATCGCCCACCACGTCCTCGCCGGTCGGGGCGGTCCCGTCCAGGATCTCGTCGGAGACGCCGACGACCAGGCGCCCATCGAGACGCAGGTGACGACGACGGCGCAGGCCCGAGGGAGACGCCGGCGTGGCAGCGTAGAACGGTCGAGCCGCCTCCGCCCTCCAGTCCACCAGGAGGATCTCACCCGACTCGGTGCGCAATCCGACACGGCCGACATGCATCGACGTTCCGGCGCTGCTGTCGATGCGTCCGAAGCACAGCGAGCGCTCCGCCAGCCGAAGGCGACCGAGCTCCCCGCTCAGGCGTGCGAGTTCGGCATCCCTCGCCAGACGAGACCCCGGTCCCTCGGCCGGAGAGGCGGCCACGCGCGCCTGTGCGGCCGCGAGGGCGGACTCCTCCGCATCCAGGCGCGCAAACATCCGCTCCACCGCACGCTGCTCGGATCCCCGCTGCTCCGTCTTGTCCACGACCATTTCCGTCACCCGTGGCTCCCTTCGTCCAGCGTCCACCTTGAAGGGTTCGGCCGGCAAAGACAACGTTGACTTCTCGGCCCGGATTTGGCCTCCTGACCAGCGCATCCGCTCACGGCGTCAGCTGTCGCCGAGGGCATGGAAACGCGCTGAGCGCAACTGTCAGAACCCGGGGTAGTCCTTCAGCTTCTGCTCGTACGCCGCGCGGTCCTTCTCCTGCAGCACCTGGCGGGCGAAGACGACCAGCTGCACGCCCTCGAGGGGCTCGCCGCTCTGCTGCTTGAAGGCCTCGCGCTGGGTGCGGAAGTCCCCGGTCTGGTCCTTCGACAGGTCGTACACGTAGGTGTAGAACCGCAGCGGATCCGGATAGGTGTCGGAGTAGTACTCCCAGGTGTGCTGACGCTCGGGGTCGTCGGAGCCGTAGAGCTTGGTGAGCATGTCGTTCGAGATGCCCATCACGCCCGGCTCGTTGAGCGCATACAGATCCGACATGCCGTTCTCGGCGAGCACCTGGTTCACGACCCGCATCACGTCGCGCTTGCGGCGGGTGTCCTGCACGGGCTGCTCGGTCGTCCACACCGTGGAGGTGTACTTCTGCAGCATCGACTCGCCGCCGTAGCCGTTGCGCTCAGGGCTCACATCGACCTTGCCGGTCTGCACCCAGCTGAACCCGAACTGCTGCGTGAGACGCTCGCGCACCTTGGCCATCACCTGATCGCCCTGCGCCTGCACATCCTCCAGCGACGGGTTGTCCAGCGCCTGGCGCTCGGGGACGCCCTTGATCCCCGGGTACGCCTCCTCGTGCTTCTGCTTGTCCGACTTCGTGCCGCCGTAGGCATGCGTGGCGGCCGAGCGCAGCGCACCCATCGCGCCGACCGTCGCGACGTTGAAGACCAGCGTCACCGCCAGGGCGATGACGCCCAGCGTGCGCCCGCGCACGGTGAACAGCGCGGCGACGATCACGCCGAGCACCACGAACTGCACCACGATCATCGACGCCCCGTACAGGGCATCCGTTCCGCCCGCGCCCATCATCAGCAGCATGACCAGCACGAAGAGCCCCGTCGCCGTGATCGCGACCAGGCCCAGCGCGTTCACGCCCTTCTTCTCGGCGGGGGGTGCCGACGTGTAGACCACGTCGCCGGACGCTGGGGCGAGGCCCGCCGCCGCGTCCAGCCCCGTCGACGTGCGACGCGCGCCCTGATAGCCGCCGGGCGGCGGCAGCGGCGGCGCACCCTCGGCGCCACCCGTGTACCTGCTGCGCTGCTGCTCTACCACGGCTTGTCCGTCCCGCCGCCGGAGCCCTCTTGGTCGCCGCCGGTCTGGTTCTCGCGGTCCTGGGCGCCCTCGTTGAGCTTCTTCTCGATCTCGTCGAGGTCGCCCTGCGAGGGCTGGTCCTGCGGCTGCTCGCTCTCCTCGGGCTGCGGCTGCGGGTCCTGATCCGGCTTCTGCTGCTGCTGGCTCTGCTGCTGCTTCTCCTGCTGACGCTGCTGGTTCTGATCCAGCGTGTCCTTCATGTCGCGGTTCTGGTCGGGCGACTGGTTCTGCGCCTCGTCGCTGCTGCACTCCTTCGGAGTCTCCGCCGTGATCTGCAGCGCCTCGCCGTAGAACTGCGCGGCCTTCGCGGCGTCGCCCTTCGCCTGAGCGGCGTCGCCCTGCCGCTCCACCACCAGCGACAGGTTGATGCGCACGTAGCAGACGTCCAGCCCCTGAGCGAGAGGCAGCGCGCGCTCGAGCTCGGTGCGGGCCTGGGGCAGCTTCTCGGCGCCGGCCAGCGCGGTGCCGATGTTGTACGGCGCCTTGAACTGCTCGAACCAGTTCAGGAAGTCCTGCCCGCGTGCGGCCGACTCCGACTCCGCGTATCCGCCGGTGACGAACGAGCTGATCGACTGGTGCGCGAACGCGTACATGCTCAGCAGCTTGCCGACGAACAGCAGCGCGGCGAGCGTGAGCGGGAGGGTGCCGATCGCGACCCAGCGGCGGATGCTGCGCCTGCGGCGGTTCGCGGCCAGCAGCGCCGCGGCGGCGTCGGCGGGAGTCGGGTTCGAGGGTCGCTCGGCGGGAGCGGCCTCGGCTGCCGGCTGGAGGGTGGTCATGCGGCGCCTCCCTTGTCGCTCGACGTGCGCGGAGGACGCGCGGGGCGGTCCGCCAGTCCGCGCAGGCGGGTGACCAGCATCGTCGCGCGGGCGAGTTCGACGGCGATGAGCGCGACCAGCACGAGCGCGAGCACCCAGTACAGCTCGATCACGTTGCCCACCTCGCCGGAGGCGGCGTAGTCGGTCGTGGTGGTCGGCGCCTTCGGGAGGACGATCTCGGCATCCGCGGTGCGGTGCTGGTACTCCACGCCCAGCTGCTCGCCGATCCGACGCAGGTTGGCCTCGTCGATCACCGACATGGCCCGCTCGCCCTGGTACTCGATGTAGTCGCCGCCCTGTCCGTTCGCGCCCGCCCGGCCGGTGGTCTTCTTCATCGGCCCGCCCTGGGCGGTGCCGTAGCCGAGCACGGCTCCTCCGTCGACGTACTTCGCGCTGCTCGCGAAGGATTCCGGGTCGCTGGATGTCGTCTGCTCGCCGTCGCCGAGGTAGAAGACCATGCGGCTGCGGTCGGGCGACGACTTCGCCGCCGCTGAGAGGGTGTCGGCCAGCATCCGGTTCGCGATGCTGATCGACGACCCACGGGACTGGTCGGTGATCTCGGGGAGCATCACGTCGAGCGAGGACATCAGCGCGGTGGCATCCGTCGTCAGCGGCAGGCGCAGCTGCGCCGCCGCGTCGAAGCTGATCAGGGAGAACCGCGCGCCCGGGTACTCGGAGACGATCGACTGCACGTCGGCCCGCACGCCGGTCAGGCGCGGCTTGTCGCCGTCCCAGTCCTCGGCGATGATGCTGGCCGTGGTGTCGACGACGATCACGATGTCGGTGTCCGTCGCGAGGGTCTGCGAGGTGCCGCCGGGGATGCCGGGGCGCAGCAGCATGGCGAACACGACGACGATCATGCCCAGGCGCAGCGCCCAGATCGGGCGGCCGGGTGTGCCGGGGCCGGCCTTGGGGCCTTTTATCAGGGCGCGGATGACGAGAGCCGCCGGCGCTGCGAGCAGCAGCACGAGCAGGACAGGATGCAGGACGGGCTGGAGGATCACAGGCGCACCCTCCACAGCAGCACGAGGAAGCCGAGGATCGAGACCAGGGTCAGCGCGATCGCCAGGTTGGGGCTGTCCACGCGCACCACCTGCGCCTGGCCCTTCAGCGCCGTCGCCTCCTGCTTCTGGATCTCGGCGATGATGTCGCCGACCGTCGTCGTGTCGCGCAGCGCGTAGGACCGGCCGCCGGTCAGGGCCGCGGCGTTCTCCAGCTGCGCGCTGACCTCGGCATCCTTGCCCTGCACCGGGTTGAGGGCGAACACGCGCACCTTCTTGGACTTCGCGTACTGCGCGGCCTCCTCGATGGTGAGGATCGAGGCGCCGGCCAGCTCGTTGTCGGTGGCGAGGATGACCGAACGGCTGCGGTCGTCCTCGGCGTGGTCGAAGCGCATGGTGCAGGCGGCGAGCCCGTCGCCGATCAGCGAGGCACCGGGCCCGTTCAGCGTGCCCACCCAGTGCTCGGGCGTCTCGTCGTTGTAGTCGAAGCTGCTGCGGATGCGCTGCAACTGCTCCTTCACGAACGGGTAGTCGTCGGTGAGGGGGAACACCTGCACGGGCGAGCTGTTGAAGATCGTCAGCCCGATGCGCTCGCCCTTGAAGCCCTTCAGCAGCTCCTCGAACACGCTCAGCACCTCGACGTCGACGTCGGACATCGAGCCGGAGACGTCGAGGCACAGCATGATGTCGCGGCTGTTGTTGATGGGCTGGATGGTCTTGGCCGACATCGGCCGCGCGGCGACGACCCCGCCCAGCAGCACGGCGATCGCGCCGACGATGAGGATGCCCGAGAGCAGGCTCATGCGACGGCGAACGGATGCCCGGAACGACGGCAGGCTGCGCAGCCGCTCGGCGCGGGAGACCAGCGCGGCCGGTGCGCTCTCGGCCCGCTCGCGGCCGCGGAGGCCGAGCAGCACGCCCAGGGCGGCGGCGACGAGCAGCACGCCGAGCGCGACGAGGATCATCCACCAGGTGTTCAGTGCCATGTCTGCACCACCTTGCGCGCGGCCTCAGCGCCGTAGCGCGGATCGATCGCCGGCCCGCGCTGGAAGATGCTCGGGTAGTAGTGCCGGCGGATGGCGTCGATCAGCGCCGGATCGACGCCGCGGGCGACCAGGTCGTCGAGGGCGAGGACGGGCGCCTCGAGGCCGGAGTAGTCGTTGACGAAGCCGCGCACGAGCCGGCTCAGCTCGAGGTTCGCCTGTTTCGGGGGCATATTCCCGGATCGGTATGCATCTTCGATGCGCTGCACGTCGGCGAGGTACTCGGTGCGCAGCTGCGTGAGCACGTCGGCCGTCGGAGGCGTGTAGACGGGGGCGCCGTGCAGCGTGATGCTGTGCTTCGGCCGAGTGAGGAACCACAGCAGCCAGGCGGCGACACCGAGCAGCAGCAGGATGCCGATCGCGAGCAGGATCCAGCCCCAGCCGTACTGCACGGGCGGATAGAGGTCGTCAGGCGCGGGCATGCGACCTCCTGTTCAGCATCGTCAGCAGGGTCGCCACCGCGGTGTCCTGCCCGCCGAACTCGGCGTGCGTGATCTCGTGGCGGCGCAGCACCTCGTCGCGGTGCGCGGTGTCGGCCTCCTCGAGCGCGGCCAGCTCCGCCATCACCTCGGCGTCGCCGTGCACGAAGTCGGGGATGCCCCAGCCGCTGTCCACGTCACGGCGGTGACCGGGTGCGGTGCGGGCGAGACCAGGGTCGACGGCGCGGTCGAACGCGCTCGCCCGCGCGCTACCCGCGACGACGATCTCGGCATCCCGCACCGTCAGCCACAGCACGTCGTGCTGCACCTTGAGCCGGCGCAGCAGCCGGTCGGTGTCGTCCGACATCGGCGTCTCGTCGGTGACGATCACGACGATGGAGCGTCGCGAGATGTTGCGCGCCGTGTAGCGGAGCAGGGCGTCCCGGTCGCTCGGGGTGTCGCTGTCGTCGATGGCCTGGCGGATGGTGCGCAGGGCGTGCTCGAGCGCGCCCTCGGTGCCACCAGGGGGCAGCCGGCGCACGCGGTCGGAGTCGCCGTAGATGATCGAGAAGTCATCGCCGTGGCGAACGGTGAGGAAGCCGAGGGCGCCGGTCAGCAGCACCACCAGATCGCGCTTGGAGCGCTCGTCCTCGGCGAGGGCTTTCATGCCGCGACCGGAATCCACCAGGAACAGCACGGTGTGCATCCGCGTCGCCTTGGTGCGCTTGATGAGCGGCTCGCCCTGCTTGGCCGTGGCGCGCCAGTCGATGTCGCGCACCTGATCGCCGAACTCGTACGGACGCAGATCCTCGAAATCGAGGCTGCGCCCGCGCAGCAGCGATGCATAAGCGCCATCCAGCGCGTGCATCGACTTCTGCGATGAGCGGATGAAGAGCTTGCTCTTCACCTGGGTGATCAGACTTGCCATGGCTGCCGGGAAACTGTCCTCAATAGATTGATGAGCGGGGCCCCGTGCCCCCGAGGCTCCTGGCGACGCGGAGCGGCGGCTGGAGTGGGGCATGGGGATCGAAGCGTCGCTACGGGGTGGGCACCGACGCGAAGATCTGGTCGATGATCTCCTCGCTGCGGATCCCCTCGGCATCCGCCTCGAAGGTGAGCAGCACACGGTGACGCAGCACCAGGTGGCGCAGCGCGCGGATGTCCTCGGGCAGCACGTGCGTGCGGCCGTTCAGCAGCGCCAGCGCACGGGACGCCTGCAGGAACGCGATGCTCGCACGGGGGCTGGCGCCGTACTTGATGAAGCGGGCGCGCTCCTCGCCGATGTACGGCGCCGGGTTCCGGGTGACGTACGCGAGCTGCACGATGTAGTTGCGGATCGCCGGGTCGATGTAGACCCGCGAGGCGATGTCCTGCAGATCCTGCACGTCCTCGAGGGAGATCACGCCGGGCACGTGGCGGTCGGGGTTGAGCACTCCGGAGTCGATGCGTCCGAGGATCTCGAACTCCTCGGCCGGGCTCGGGTACTCCACGATCTCTTTGAGCAGGAAGCGGTCCATCTGCGCCTCGGGCAGCTCGTAGGTGCCCTCCTGCTCGATGGGGTTCTGCGTCGCGATCACGAGGAAGGGCTTCGGCAGGGCGTGGATCTCGCCGCCGATGGTGGTCTGCCGCTCCTGCATCGCCTCGAGCATGGCCGACTGGGTCTTGGCGCTGGAACGGTTGATCTCGTCGAGCAGCACGAAGTTGGCGTGCACCGGTCCGAGCACGGTGCGGAAGGTGCCGGTCGCAGCGTCGTAGATCTGGCTGCCGGTGATGTCGCTCGGCAGCAGATCGGGGGTGCACTGGATGCGCTTGAAGCTGGCCTTCACCGTGTCGGCGAGCGTGCTCGCCGCCGTGGTCTTGGCGAGTCCGGGCACGGACTCCAGCAGGATGTGCCCGCCGGCGATCAGCGAGATGAGCAGGCTGCTGCGCAGCCGGTCCTGGCCGACCATCTTGGTGGAGTACGAGTCCGAGATGACCTTCAGGATGCGCTGCGCCCGGGCGAGCTCCTCGGGGGTCGCGTTCCCGCGGCGGTCCGCCGAAGCCACGGGGACACCCGAGTCTGTCGACGGGGTGGGCAGCGGCGGTCGCGGCGGGGCGGACGGTCGCGTCGCGTCGACGGCATCCGTGTCCCAGTGCGCATCAGCGGAACCCGGTGCGGCAGTCGATGCGGATGCGATCGGTGCAGCCGGCGCGGGCGGAGGCGGGGGCGCGGACGAAGCGGCGCCGGGAACCGGGAAGTCGGTCATCTGTCTTCTCCTCGTGCGTCGAGAGATCGACGACGACCGCTGATCCCCCCGGTACAGGGTAACCGCCGACGGCGACGTCGTCTGTGCGCATGCTCCGGATGGAGGGGACGCGGGGTCTCAGATCGAGTCGCGGCGGGCCTGGATCGCGGCTCCGGCGGTGCCGTCGGAGTACGAGGCGCCGATCATCGGGTTGCTCAGACCCAACAGGGAGGCGCCGACGACGAGGGAGGCGCGGCCGCCGCTGTCGAAGGTGACCGTTCCGGCGGGCAGGCCTCCGTAGGTCACGGCCGCCTTCGCCCCGGGCTGGCCGGACAGCGAGAGCGTGTAGCTCGCCAGCAGCTTGATGCCCAGGATGTTGAAGGCGTAGTTCGGCGTGATCCCGGTGAACGCCAGCGGCTTCGGGGCTGCAGGCGGCACGGGAGGAGGCGGGGTCGGGTCAGAGGGAGCGGGGTTGGTCGGCGTCGGCGGGCCGGGGTTCGCCGGGCCCGGGTCCGCGGGGCCCGGGTCGGTGGGCCCGGGGTCCGACGCGCCTGGTCCCGGTACGGAGGAACCGGGACCGGATGCCGGAGGCGCCCCGCCCGCGTCGACGGGCGCGTTCGCGGCACCGTCTGCGGGGGCATCCGGATCCGTCGCGGTGCTCGGATCTGTGGACGCGCCCGCGTCGCCGGCATCCACCGGCCCGTCGGGCTCGTCGTCCGCCGCGGAGGGAACGCCTCGCTCGGCGAGCAGGGAGGTCGCGCCGTGCCGGCTTGCCGAAGCATCCGCGGTGACACCCGCCCCGACACCGGAGGTGAGGATGCCGACGGTCGTGGCCGCCAGGCCGATCACGGCGATGAACGCGAAACCGGCGATCAGCAGGCCGCGGTGCACCACGGCGCCCTCCTGCGGCGCGTGCGCGATCGGGGTGGCGGCGGGGAGACCCGCTGGCGCGGCGGCACGCGCATCGCGGCGCAGCGGATGGGCGGCACGGGCCCACAGCTCGGCCGTCGCCTCACCCCAGTCGTCCGTCATCACACACACCCCCTGACCACTCCGGTCGACCTCCAGTATGCCTGCTGGCATCCTGGGATCACAGGACAGAAGGGGGCGCCGTGCCCGGGAACCGTCTCGATGAGCGGGAGCTCATCGCACCCGTCGTGCTCACCCGTGCCGACGGGACGCTGAACCGGGATGCCGTGGGCTGGGCGCGCTCGCCGCTCGTGGACACCTCGGGGATCGCGCGGGACGGGCTCCGCTTCGCGGGCCGCAACAAGCGCTGGGAGTACTGGGGGACCACCACTCCGACGCACGTGATCGGCATGACGGTGTCGTCCATCGACTACGCCGCGGTGCACGAGGTGTGGGTGCTGGATCGGGCCACCGAGCGCGCCTGGCACCGCTCCGTCACCGCCATCCCGGCGCGCGGAGTGACCCTTCCGCCGAGCGCCGAGCAGGGGCCGAGCCGCGCCCGCGCGAAGGACCTCGCGATCGAAATCGACGAGCTTCCGGAGGGCACCCGGCTGCGCGCCCGCATCCCCGGCGCCGAGATCGACGTCGTCGCGCGGCTGCCCGAGGACCACGAGCGCCTGGCCGTGGTGGTGCCGTGGAGCCGCACCCGGTTCCAGTACACGCTCAAGGACGTCGCCCGGCCGGCATCCGGAACCCTCACCCTCGACGGCGTTGTGCACGTGCTCCCTGAGGGCGACTCCTGGGCCGTGCTCGACCACGGCCGCGGCCGCTGGCCCTACGACATCCGTTGGAACTGGGGTGCCGGCTCCGGCAGGTCCGGTGGCCGCGTGATCGGCATCCAGGTCGGCGCGAAGTGGACCGACGGCACCGGCTCGACGGAGAACGCGTTCCTCGTCGACGGACGCCTGCACAAGATCAGCGTGGAGCTCGACTGGCAGTACGACATCGCCGACTGGCGGCGCCCCTGGCGGATCAGCGGCGGTGGACTGGATGCCGTGTTCACGCCCGTCTACGACAAGCAGACGCGCACCAACCTCGGCATCCTCTCCTCCTCCACCGACCAGTGCTTCGGCGACTGGTCGGGCACCTTCCGCACCGACGACGGCGAGGTCATCGCATTCGAGGGGATCTTCGGCTGGGCAGAAGAGGTGCACAACCGCTGGTGAGCGGGCGCCTCAGACCGTGGCCGGCTCCGCCTCGGACTCGACCACGGATGCCGCGCGCTTCCGCGCGACCCACACCACGCCCGCACCCACCGCGATGATCGCGACGGCGATCCCGACGATGTAGCCCGCCACGCCCAGGTAGCCGCCCGGGGTGATGTGCGGGTTCAGGAACGGGTAGGGGTACCAGTAGGGCTCGCCTGTGGCGGGCGCGATGATGAGGTTCGCGCGCACCAGCGTGTAGATCGCCCAGACGATCGGGAACGCCGCGATGGCGCCGATCGTGCCCCAGGACAGCATCCGGCGCTTCGGGGCGAACAGCACGTCGACCAGCAGGAACAGCGGGATGACCACGTGCAGCACCTCGTTCGACCAGCCCAGGGTCGAGCCCTGCGGAAGCGGGATGCCCCGCAGCAGCACGTTGTAGACGATGCCGGTGACGATCATGTACGTCGCCACGCAGGCGAGGGTCACGGCCAGCCAGCGCGGCTCCTGCGCGGCGTCGCGGCCCTTCGTCCAGGCCCAGATCGCGGCGATCGCGAGGATCACCGCAGCCCCCAGGTTCGAGAGGATCGTGAAGAAGCTGAAGAAGTTCGCCGCGACGGTCGGCAGGTGCCCGCCCCACTCGGTCTTCGCGTGCGCGGCGATGCTCAGCGTCAGCGCGAGCTGTCCGATGATCGCGGCGAAACCCAGGGCGGATGCCGCGATGCGGGCCCACGGCCACCAGGTCGTCACTGCTCCTGCGGTGCGCATTGTTCCTCCGACGCTCTCGGTCCCCCGACGCTCACTGTAGCGACGGGGAGCGGAACCACGGGGTCATTCGCGCACGCGCCGCCGCCACCTCATGCGCGTCACGAGCACGCCGAGCAGGCACAGCGCGCCGCCGAGCAGCATGAGCGGCGTCGGCACCTCGCCGAGGATCAGCCAGGACAGCAGGATCGCGATCGCGGGTACGACGTACGTGGTGGCGGAGGTCTGCCCGGCGGTGCTGCGCTGCAGCACGTACGCCCAGGTGGTGAAGGCGACCGCGGTGGGGAAGATGCCGAGGTAGACGACCCACAGCGTGGCGTCGAGCGGCGCGGTCTGCACGGCCTGGATCACGCCCCAGGTCCACGGCAGTAGCGCGATCGTGCCCGCGGCGGCACCGAAGAAGGTGAGCGTGGTCGAGTCCGCCCCCGCGCTGAGCAGATGCTTCTGCAGCAGGGTGCATCCGGCGTACATGACGGCGGCGAGCAGGGCCAGCAGCAGTCCGGTGACGTCGAGCCCGGCATCCGTGTGCGAGGTCATGCCGATCAGCACCACACCCAGGAATGCGAGCGGGGCCCCGATGATCAGCGGCGTCGGGAAGCCCTCGCGCAGGAACAGTCCGCTGAACACCACCACCATGAGCGGGGCGAGGTTCACGACCATCGCCGCGGTGCCCGCGTCGAGCGTGCGCTCCGCGGCGTTCAGCGCCAGGTTGTACACGCAGAACCAGCCGACGCCCCAGACCACCACGAGCGGAAGCTGCCTGCGGGCGGGGACGCGGATGCCGCGTCGCAGCGCGATCACGCCGAGCGCGAGCGTGCCGACGGCCATCCGCAGCAGGGCGAGCGCGCCGGGGTCGTAGTGCGGCCCTGCGCCGCGGATCCCGATGAACGCCGACGCCCACAACACGACCGTGACCAGCGCAGCGAGCAGGACGAGCGGCCCGTTCGGGCGCGCGGCCTTCGCGGGAGCTGCGGTCTCGTCGAGCGCGGGGTCCGGTGATGATGGCATCCTCCGATCGTCCCAGGTGCCGCCGACATCGGTCGACCGCGTCGACAGCCATCCGGCATCCGATTCCCGCCAAGGGGCTGTCGCAGGCCCTCCGGTAGGATGGACACGCCCGTTCGGGCCAGCTCATCTGCCGGTGCAAACCCGGCGAACAGCGTGCAGTACCAGGGGGTACACCCATGCCAGGAATCGTTATCGTCGGCGTCCAGTGGGGCGATGAGGGCAAGGGCAAGGCGACAGACCTGCTCGGCGAGCGCACCGACTGGGTCGTCAAGTTCAACGGCGGCAACAACGCCGGGCACACCGTCGTCGTCGGCGACGAGAAGTACGCCCTGCACCTGCTGCCCTCCGGCATCCTGACCCCCGGCGTGACGCCGGTGATCGGCAACGGCGTGGTCGTCGACTTGGAGGTGCTGTTCCAGGAGCTCGAGGCGCTCTCCGCCCGAGGCGTCGACGTCTCCAAGCTCAAGGTCAGCGCCAACGCGCACATCATCACGCAGTACCACCGCACGCTCGACAAGGTCACCGAGCGCTTCCTCGGCAAGCGCAACATCGGCACCACCGGCCGCGGCATCGGCCCGGCCTACGCCGACAAGATCAACCGCGTCGGCATCCGCGTGCAGGACCTGTTCGACGAGAACATCCTGCGGCAGAAGGTGGAGGGCGCGCTCGACCAGAAGAACCACCTGCTGGTGAAGATCTTCAACCGCCGCGCGATCACGTGCGACGAGATCGTCGACGAGCTGCTCACCTATGCCGACCGGCTGCGCCCGATGGTCGCCGACACCGGTCACCTGGTCGCCGAGGCGCTCGACCGCGGCGAGGTCGTCGTGTTCGAGGGCGGTCAGGCCACCATGCTCGACGTCGACCACGGCACCTACCCGTTCGTCACCTCGTCCACCGCGACCTCCGCGGGTGCGGCGGCCGGCTCCGGTGTGGGCCCGAACCGCCTGGACCGCATCGTCGGCATCGTGAAGGCGTACACGACCCGCGTCGGCTCGGGGCCGTTCCCGACCGAGCTGCTCGACGAGATGGGCGAGTGGCTGCGCAAGACCGGCTTCGAGTACGGCACCACCACGGGTCGCCTGCGCCGCACCGGCTGGTACGACGCACCGATCACCCGCTACGCCACGCGCGTGAACGGCATCACCGACCTGGTGCTCACCAAGCTCGACGTGCTGACCGGCCTGGAGCAGATCCCCGTGTGCGTCGCCTACGACGTCGACGGCGTGCGCTTCGACGACGTGCCGGTCAACCAGACCGACTTCCACCACGCCAAGCCGATCTACGAGTACTTCCCGGGCTGGAGCGAGGACATCTCGAAGGCGCGCTCCTTCGAGGACCTGCCGCAGACCGCCCAGGACTACGTGCTGGCGCTGGAGAAGATGAGCAACACGCGCATCTCGGTGATCGGCGTCGGTCCCGAGCGCGAGCAGGTCATCGTGCGTCACGACCTCGTCGACTGACGCGCGCCGCCGGAGCGCGTTTCCGGCGCGAGTGAGCCGGTTCCCGTCGAGCGCACCGGTTGCCGGCGTCGGCAGGTGGTCCATCCGTCGCGAAGCGGTGCACTCGAGAAGCAGCTCGACATCGGAGGAGTGGGCATGACGCGGTTCTGGGTCGGCGGGTACGGCGACGACATGGACGGGGATGCCGAGGGCATCGGCTTCCTCTCCGTCGACGAGGGGCGTGGCGCGTCGACGCTCACCTACCGCGGCACGGCGGCGCCGGTCTCGTCTCCGTCGTGGCTGGCGCAGCATCCCACCCTCGACGTCGTGTACGCGGCGCTGGAGGGCTCGGCCGCCGTCCAGGCCTTCGGGCGCAGCGGCGAGGCGACACTGCGCCCGCTCGGCCGCCCCGTCGACGCCGGCAAGTACGTCTGCCACCTCGCGGTCTCCCCCGACGGACGGATGCTGATCGCCAGCTGCTATGGCGACGGACGCGTCATCCGCTACGGCCTCGGCGCTGACGGGAGCATCGTGCCAGCCGCGCCCGACAGGGCCGCGGCGCTGCGCGCGGCGCTGTTCGGCGAATCGGATGCCGAGGATGCCGGGGAGCCGGGCGCCGCATCCGATCCCTACCCCACACCGACCGGTGAGGAGCCCCGCGCCTCGCACGCGCACGCCGCCGTGTTCCTGCCCGACGGCCGCATCGCCACCACCGACCTCGGCTTCGACCTCGTGCGCATCTGGCGGTCCGCCGGCACCGGACTGGCTCTCGACCACGAGGTCGTGCTGCCCCGCGGCACCGGCCCGCGGCACATGGTCATGCACCCCAGCGGTCACCTGCACGTCGTGACGGAGTACTCCTGCGAGGTGTTCACCCTGGCATCCGCCCGGGACGGCAGCTGGGCGCTGGCATCGGCGACCACTGCCTCGCCGATCGCACAGGTCGGATTCGACACCCCCGCCGAGCTCGCCCTCTCCCGCGACGGGCACACGCTGTACACGGCGCTGCGCGGCAGCAACACGATCTCGGCGCTGCGGGTGCGCGGTTCCGGCGAGGCGGTCGAGCCCCTCGCGCTCGCCGACTCCGGCGTCGACTGGCCGCGCCACCACCTCGTGCACGAGGGCGTCCTGCTCGTCGCGGGTCAGCGCTCGGGCACGATCAGCGCGATCGACCTCGACGAGCGCACCGGGGCGCCGCGCGATGTGCGTCATACGACGTCCGCGCCCACGCCGACGGTGATCCTGCCCACGCGCTGAGCGCAGCCGCGCAGTTCGGCACATCTCCGCAGACCTCCCTGCCGATCCATGCGAAGTTGTGCAGATCTGCGAGGCGACGGCCCCACCGAGCGGATGCTGAGCAAGACTGAAGCAATGAGCGACGAATACGACCTCATCGTGCTGGGCGGCGGACCTGTCGGAGAGAACGTGGCCGATCGGGCCGTGCAGGGCGGGCTGACCGCCGTGATCGTGGAGAGCGAGCTGGTCGGCGGTGAATGCTCGTACTGGGCGTGCATGCCGTCGAAGGCGCTGCTGCGCCCGATCCAGGCGCTGCGCGCGGCGCAGCACGTCAAGGGCGTGAGCGGCGGAACGCTGAGCCTCGCCGACGTGCTCGCCCGCCGCGACTCCTTCACCTCGCACTGGAAGGACGACGGCCAGGTCGACTGGCTGAACGGCGCCGGCATCGACCTGGTGCGCGGCCACGGCCGCCTCACCGGCGAACGCGAGGTCACCGTCGGCGGCCGGGTGCTGCGCGCCAGGCAGGCCGTCGCGATCAGCACCGGCACGGATGCGACGATCCCCGGCATCCCCGGGCTCGCGGATGCGAAGCCGTGGACCAGCCGTGAGGCGACCAGCGCCGATCACGTGCCCGAGTCACTGGCGATCATCGGCGGAGGTGTCGTGGCGGCGGAGATGGCCACCGCGTACGCCGGACTCGGGGCATCCGTCACGCTGATCGCCCGCAGTGGCCTGCTCGGCGGCCTGGAGCCCTTCGCCGGCGAACGGGTCGCCGAGGGGTTGCGCGGCATGGGCGTGGATGTGCGGCTGAACACCGCCACCTGCGCCGTGCGCCGTGAGGGCGACCACGTGGTGGTCACGGTCGGCGACGGGGAGATCACGGCATCCGAGGTGCTCGTCGCGACCGGGCGCACGCCCCGCAGCGGCGACATCGGCCTGGAGACGGTCGGCCTGGAGCCCGGCCGCTACATCGAGGTCGACGACACCCTGCGCGTGCCCGGCAGCGACTGGCTGTACGCGGTCGGCGATGTGAACGGCCGGGTGCTGCTGACCCACCAGGGCAAGTACCAGGCGCGTGCCGCGGGCGACGTGATCGCGGCGCGTTCGCGCGGCGAAGTGGTCGCCGATCAGCCCTGGGGGCGTCACGTCGCGACCGCCGACCACGCGGCCGTGCCGCAGGTGGTCTTCTCCGAGCCGGAGGTCGCCTCGGTCGGCGTGACGGCGGATGCCGCCCGCGCGGCCGGACACGAGATCGAGGTCATCGACTACGACCTGGGGTGGGTGGCCGGATCGAGCCTGCACGCGGACGGCTACCAGGGGCAGGCGCGCATGATCGTCGACACCGAGCGCGAGGTGCTGCTGGGCGTCACGTTCGTCGGCGCCGACGTCGCCGAGCTGCTCCAGGCCGCCACCATCGCCGTCACCGGCGAGGTGCCGATCAGCCGGCTCTGGCACGCGGTGCCGGCCTATCCGACCATGAACGAGGTGTGGCTGCGGCTGCTGGAGGCGTACGGCCGCCAGTCCGCCTGACTCCGGACGGCGCGGATGCCGGGAATCCGGGAAGTTCCCGCGACTCCTGCGCGTTGTCGGAGGTGTCGCCTACGCTCGAAAGGACGCCAGGAGGTACGCACATGAAGGCAGTACTCGAGGGAACCGTGATCGAAGGCAACCACTGCTTCCCCGCCACCGCGCTGCGGCGGGTCGGCCGGTAGGCCGCGGCGGATGATCGAGTTCACTTCGGTCTCGAAGCGCTTCCCCGACGGCACGCTGGCCGTCGAGGACTTCAGCCTCGTGCTGCCCTCCCGCAAGACGACCGTCTTCGTCGGGTCGTCCGGATGCGGCAAGACCACGCTGCTGCGCATGATCAACCGCATGGTCGACCCGACCTCGGGCACCATCGCGATCGACGGCGAGAGCGTGCTCGACCGCGACCCCGTGCGGCTGCGCCGCAGCATCGGGTACGTGATGCAGAACTCCGGGCTCATGCCGCACTTCACGGTGATCGACAACGTCTCCACCGTGCTGAGGCTGAACGGCGTGAGCCGCACCGAGGCGCACGGCCGAGCACGGGAGCTGCTGAGCACGGTGGGGCTGGATGCCTCACTCGCCGACCGCTATCCCAGCCAGCTCTCCGGAGGCCAGCAGCAGCGCGTGGGCGTCGCCCGCGGACTCGCGGCCGACCCCAACATCCTGCTGATGGACGAGCCGTTCGGCGCCGTCGACCCGATCGTGCGCGCCGATCTGCAGCAGGAGCTCATCCGCCTTCAGGTCGAGCTCGACAAGACGGTCGTGTTCGTCACGCACGACATCGACGAGGCGTTCCTGCTCGGCGACCAGGTGGTCATCCTCGACAAGGGTGCACGGGTCGTGCAGGTCGGCAGCCCCAGCGAGATCATCGAGAATCCGGCGGATGACTTCGTCGAGGCGTTCATCGGCGCCGAGCGCGGCCGTCGCGCGCTCTCGCTCAAGCAGACCCCGCGCGGCACGGTCGTGGTGGACTCCGAGGGGCGCACCCAGGGCGTGCTCAAGGACGGGACCTGACGTGAACTGGGTCGGCGACAACCTGGATCTGATCCTCGGCCTCACGCTCGTGCATCTCAAGCAGAGCGCGACGCCGATCGTGCTGGGCCTGCTCCTTTCCGTCCCGCTGGGCTGGGTGGCCTGGCGCTACCGGCTGGTGCGCGGGCCGGTCATCGTGCTCACCGGCCTGCTGTACACGATCCCCTCCCTCGCACTGCTGATCCTCCTGCCGGCCGTCTTCGGGTACTCGGCCACCGACGAGCCCAACCTGATCATCGCCCTGACCATCTACGCGGTCGCGATCCTCGTGCGCGCGGTCGCCGACGGGCTCGACTCCGTCGACCCTGATGTGCGGCAGGCGGCCACGGCCATGGGCTACGCCGCCCCGCGCAGGTTCTTCACGGTCGAGCTGCCGCTCGCCGGCCCGGTGATCCTCGCGGGTCTGCGCGTGGCAGCGGTCAGCACGATCTCGCTGGCCACCGTCGGCATCCTGATCGGCGTCGAGAACCTGGGCTACCTGTTCACCAACGGCCTGCAGCGGCGCATCATCGCCGAGGTGCTCGCCGGCGTGGTCGCGGTGGTCGTGATCGCCCTGGTCATCGACGTGCTGCTGGTGCTCCTGGGCCGGATGCTCATGCCGTGGACGCGGGCGACGTCGGCGGGCGGGGGCGCCCTCAGCCCGTCGAAGGCCCGGCGCGCAGTGGTGAGGTCGGCCGCATGAACCTCTTCACCGACGCGATCTCCTGGCTCCTGAACCCCGCGCAGTGGCAGGGGCAGTACGCCCTGCCCACCCTGCTCGGCCAGCACCTGCTGTACACCGCGATCTCCGTGCTGGTGGCCGCCGCCATCGCGCTCCCCGCCGGCTGGCTGATCGGGCACACCGGAAAGGGGCGCGAGATCGCCGTGGCCGTCTCGGGCGCCGCGCGCGCCGTGCCGTCGTTCGGGCTCCTCATCCTGCTCGTGCTGCTGCTGGGCGTGCTGCAGACACCGCTGGCCGCTGTCATCACCTTCGTGCTGCTCGCCATCCCCTCGCTGCTCGCGGGCGCCTACACAGGCTTCGAGGCCATCGATCGCAGGGTGATCGACGCCGCACGTGCCGTCGGCATGACCGAGTGGCAGATCTTCACGAAGGTCGAGCTCCCGCTCGGCATGCCGCTGCTGGTCGGCGGCATCCGCTCCGCCCTGCTGCAGGTGATCGCGACCGTCACGATCGGCGCGTACGTGAACCTCGGCGGGCTCGGCTGGCCGATCATCCAGGGCATCCCGCTGCGGCGATTCGACCAGGTGCTCGCCGGTGCGCTTCTCGTCGCCGTGCTCGCGCTCCTGGTCGACCTGCTGCTGGCTGCGCTGCAGCGCGCGGCCGTGCCGGCCGGCATCCGCTCCCCGTCCCCCGACCGCACCTCTTCCTCCGACCGCAATGGGCGGCGGTCCGCGCGACGCGCGGCATCCGTCACGGCCTGAACCGCTTGAACACTCCACAGAGAGGCACATCATGATCACCGCACGGAAGTCCCGACTCGCACTCGCCGTCGGGGTCGCGCTCGCCGCGACCCTCGCGCTCGCCGGATGCGGCAGCAGCAACCCGCTCGACGAGCCCTCCGCCGGCGGTGGAACCGACAAGGGCGGCGAGACCATCGTCGTCGGCTCGCAGGCGTACTACTCCAACGAGATCATCGCGGAGATCTACGCGCAGGCGCTGGAGAAGGCCGGTTTCACGGTCGAGAAGAAGTTCAACGTCGGCCAGCGCGACGCGTACATGCCGGACGTGGAGTCGGGCAAGATCAACCTCTTCCCCGAGTACACCGGCAACCTGCTGGAGTACCTCGACAAGAGCGCCACCGCCACCAGCCCCGACGACGTCTACGCGGCACTGCAGAAGGCGCTGCCGAAGACCCTGAAGGCGCTGGACTACTCCAAGGCCAGCGACCAGGACACCTACACGGTCACGAAGAAGTTCGCAGAGGACAACGGCCTCGAATCGATCGCCGACCTGGCGAAGCTGAACACGAAGCCCGTGCTCGGCGGCGCACCCGAGCTGGAGCAGCGTCCGTACGGCCCCGCCGGCGCGAAGAAGATCTACGACGTCGACCTCGGGTTCTCCGCCACGGCGCAGAGCACGCTCGAGTCGCTGCTGGCGGGTCAGGTGCAGGTGGCTGACATCTACACCGCCGACCCCGCCTTCCAGACCAAGGACATCGTGGCGCTGAAGGATCCGAAGAACATGATCCTGGCCTCGAACGTCGTGCCCATCGCGTCCAGCGACATCGCCGACAAGATCGCCAAGGTCATCAACCCGATCAGCGCCGCGCTCGGCGCCGAGGACCTCGTCTCGATGAACGTGCAGTCGACGGTGGATCAGGCCTCGGCCGAGGACATCGCGGCCAAGTGGCTCAAGGAGAAGGGGCTCGACTGAGTCCGGTCTGCCGTGGCGGGATGCTCAGACCCGGGCATCCTGCCGCGGCAGCCACACCTGATTGATGATGATCAGGATGGATGCCGTGACCGGCACCGCGACGAGGGCGCCCAGCAGGCCGAGCAGCGTGCCGCCGGCCAGTGCGCCGATCACCACGAGCGCCCCCGGCACCGCGACCGCCTTGTTCATCACGCGGGGCGTGAGGAAGTACGCCTCGACCTGCATGTAGACCAGGTAGACGGCCGCGAAGATCAGCGCGTGCCACGGGTCGGCGAACAGGGCGATCACCGAGCCGATGGCCCAGAACAGCACCGATCCCACCAGCGGGATCAGCGTGACCAGGAACGCGACCGTCGCCATCAGGGGCGGGAACGGCAGGCCGAGGGCCAGGTACAGCACGAGCGCGACGATGGCGTTCGCGAACGCCAGGATCACCATGCCCTGAACGTAGCCGCCGACGGAGTCCGTGATCTGGTCGGTGATGCCACGCGCCCGCTCGCGGTCGCGGGCCGGCGCGAAGCGCAGCAGCGCGGTCTTGATCGTGGGGAGACCTGCGACGAAGTACAGCGTCAGCACCAGCACCACGATGAAGCCCGAGATGCCGGTCGCGATGGAGCTGCCCACCTGCAGGGCGCCGCCGCCGACGGCCTGCCACGTCTTGCCGTCGGTGAGGAACTTCTGCGCGTCCTCGACGAGCTGCTGGAACTGGTCGCCGAACTGCTTCTCCAGGAACGCGTACACATCGCTGTGCATGAAGTCGGTGATCAGATGCGGCACGGACTTCACGAACAGGGTGACCTGCTCGACCACCACGGGAATGATCATCCACAGGATCAGCGCCAGCACGACGACCAGGCCCAGGATCACCGCGAGCACGCTGACGCCGCGCGAGAGACCGCGCCGCTCGAGGAATCGCACCGCCGGGTCCAGGCCGAGCGCTGCGAACATCGCGAACGCGATGTAGATCAGCACGGTGGACAGGTTCGAGAGCGTGAGTGCGAGCAGGATCGCGGCGAGGCCGCCCAGGGCGACCAGGAACCCGAACGCGAACGGCTTGTCGATGCGCGTCCAGAACGAGCGGCTCGGCAGGGGCGGCTCGACCACCGGCGGCGCGGGGGAGGGCGGGGCATCCTCGACGACGACGGTCTGCACCGTCGCCGACTCTGCGGCGGGCTCTGACTTCACGGACTCGTCGGCGCTCATGCCGAACACTCTATGTGCGCTCGCAGCTCTCGAATCGCGTGACGTGCGCGAATCCGTCACCGGATGCCGCAATTCACGCGGTCCGAGCAGAGCCCGCCGACTATCGTCGAACTGTCGCATCCGCGCCGCACCACTGAGGAGGATCATGTCCGACGAAGCCGCCCGCGCCGAGCTGCTGCGCCTGCGAGCCAGCATCGACAACATCGATGCCGCGCTGATCTTCCTGCTGGCCGAGCGCTTCCGCGCCACCCAGCAGGTCGGTCACCTGAAGGCCGACCACGAGATGCCCGCGTCCGATCCGAAGCGCGAGGAGCAGCAGGTGGCGCGTCTGCGTGCGCTCGCCGAGGAGGCGCATCTCGATCCCGAGTTCGCCGAGAAGTGGTTCAACTTCGTCGTCGCCGAGGTCATCCGCCACCACACGGAGGCCGCTGAGGGGCGCTGAGCCCGCGTTGCCCTCTCGGGATGCTGCACATCTCCGCAGTTCTGCACAACTCCGCATCCGGATAGGGTTCTGGCTGCGGAGTCGTGCGTTTCTGCGGGGTTGTGCAGGGGAGTCTCGACAATCCGCACCGACAGATGCCATAATGTGAGCGTTACATGCGTATATCGCTCACAAACTTGCATCCTCGGGAGTCGGACATGACCAACGCCGCCGGCGCGCACATGCGCGCGGAGCTCACCTCGCAGCCGGAGACCTGGGCCCGCGCGGCCGGGATGCGAGCAGAGCAGGCGCTGCTCCCGGCCTCCGGCGCTCGCATCGCCGTCGTCGGCTGCGGCACCTCGTGGTTCATGGCGCAGTCCTACGCCGCTCTGCGCGAGGCCGCCGGCCACGGTGAGACCGACGCGTTCACGGCATCCGAGTTCCCGTACGGCCGCGGCTACGACGCGATCGTCGCGCTGACCCGCTCCGGCACCACCACCGAGGTCCTCGAGCTCACCGAGCGCGTCAAGGGCCGCACCCCCGTCGTGGCCGTGCTCGGCGACGACACCTCCCCGCTGGTCGACCTGGCCGACACCGTCATCGCGCTTCCGTTCGCCGACGAGCAGTCGGTGGTGCAGACCCGTTTCGCCACCACCGCGCTCGCCCTGTTCCGGGCATCCCTCGGCGAGGACCTGGACGCGGCGATCGCCGACGCCCAGGCCGTGCTCGACGGACAGGCATCCGACGACCCCGCGCTCACCGACGCCGAGCAGTACAGCTTCCTCGGCATGGGATGGACCTTCGGACTCGCGCACGAGGCCGGCCTGAAGATGCGCGAGTCCTCGCAGTCGTGGACCGAGTCGTACAGCTCGATGGAGTACCGTCACGGCCCGATCGCCATCGCCGCCCCCGGCCGCATCACCTGGCAGTTCGGTGCCGCTCCCGAGGGCCTGCAGGCGCAGGTCGAGGCCACCGGAGCGTGCTTCGTGCAGCATCCGATCGACCCGATGGCCGAGCTGGTGCGGGTGCACCGCGTGGCCCTCGACCGTGCCGTGGGGAAGGGGCTCGACCCCGACCAGCCGCGCAACCTGACCCGCTCCGTGATCCTCGACGACTGAGACGCGCCATGACCGAGCACGACCGCATCCCCGACGTCGTCAAGGACGAGTCGGGCGAGCGGCTCGCCGCGGCGGCGGGGATCGGTGCGGGTGCACCCGTGCTGGCCTTCGACGTGGGCGGCACCGACATCAAGTCGGCGCTGTTCGATGCCACCGGCGCGGCCGTCGGACTGCGGCGAACGCCCACTCCCGTCGGCGGTGACGACCCGGTGGGCGCGCTGATCGACCGGCTCGCCGAGCTGGCCGAGGAGCTGCGCGAGCAGCATCCGGAGATCGTGCCCGAGGCGATCGGCCTGGTGGTGCCCGGCATCGTCGACGCCGACAGCGGCATCGCCGTGTTCAGCAGCAACCTCGGCTGGCGGGACGCCCCGATCCGGGACCTGACGGCCGCGCGGTTCGGGCTGCCCGTCGCGTTCGACCACGATGTGCGCTCGGCGAGCTGGGCGGAGCGTGTGCTCGGCGGCGCTCGGGACTACGCCGACGCGGTCGTGCTGATCATCGGCACCGGCATCGCCGGCGCGCTGCTCGTCGGCGGACAGCCGTACACCGCGGGCGGCTACGCCGGTGAGATCGGCCATTCGCCGATCGGCGAATGGCCCTGCCCCTGCGGAGCCCGCGGATGCCTGGAGGCCAGAGCATCCGCCGGCGCGATCTCCAGGCGCTATGCGGAGGAGACGGGCACGGTCGTCGACGGCGCACGCGAGGTGATCGCCCTGGCCTCCGCCGGCGACGAGACCGCCGCACGGATCTGGAACGAGGCCCTCGATGCCCTCGCCATGTCGATCGCGCAGCTGACCGCCGTCATGGCGCCGCAGGCCGTGGTCATCGGCGGCGGCCTGTCGCGCGCGGGCGGGGCGCTGTTCGACGAGCTGCGGACGCGGCTGGCCGACCGCCTGAGCTTCCACCGCATCCCGGTCCTCGTCCCCGCCGAGCTCTCCGGCAATGCCGGCATCCTGGGCTCCGCGCTGCGCGCTCGCGAGGCGGCGCACGCATGACCTCCGCGCTGCCGGGCACGGATGCACGATCCGGGAACACCTGCACGATCGGATCGCCGGATGCGTCGTGCATCCGTTCCCGGATCGTGCAGGTGTGCTCGCACGAAGCGACGGTGGCCGCATGATCATCACCGTCACGCCGAACCCCGCCCTCGACCTCACCTGGCACGTCGCCGCGCTGGAGATCGGCGGGGTGCACCGAGCGGATGCCGGGAAGTCGCGCGCCGGAGGCAAGGGCCTGAACGTCGCCAGGGTCGCGCACGCGCAGGGCGCGTCCGCCGTGGCGATCACGACCTCGGGCGGCGCGACGGGTGCGGAGTTCGCCGCGGAGCTGGACGCTTCGGGTGTGCCGCACGTGCTGGTGCCCGTGACCGCTTCCACACGCCGCAGCATCGCGCTGGTCGATGAGGCTCTGGGCGACACGACGATCGTGAACGAGCGCGGCGAGGCCCCGACGGATGTCGAATGGACCGCGCTGAAGGATGCTGTGGCGCGCGCGCTCGCGCGGGTGTCGGCCTCCGACGCACGGGCCGACGGGCTCGGGGACGCCGCCGGTCCGGATGCCGGCGGCCAGGACGTGCTCGTGATCTCGGGCAGTCTGCCGCCCGGCACGCCCGATGACCTGCTGCCGTCTCTCATCCGCCTCGGGCGGGATGCCGGCGCGGCCGTGATCGTCGACACCTCCGGGCCGGCGATGCTCACGGCGGCGGATGCCGGGGCATCCGTCCTGAAGCCCAACCAGCATGAGCTCCGCGACGCCACCGGCCTGGACGACCCCATCGAGGGCGCGCGCGAGCTGCTGCGCCGCGGCGTCGAGCTGGTGCTGCTCTCGCTCGGCGCCGACGGGATGCTGGCGGTGTCCGCCGCGCCTTCCGAGCCTCGGGCATCCGGGACCCCCGGCGAGGAACGGGAGCACGACGGCGAGCTGCGCGCGGATGCCGCTCCGGTCAGCATCCTGCACGCCCGGCTCGACACGGCGCTCGCCGGCAACCCGACCGGTGCGGGCGACGCGGGCGTGGCCGCCTGCGCCGTGCTGATGGATGCCGGCAACCATGACCCTGAGGCGATCCTGCGCCGGGCGACGGCCTGGTCGGCCGCCGCCGTGCTGATGCCTCTCGCCGGCGACATCCACCCCTCCTGGCCCGAGCTCGAGCACGCCCTCACCGTCACCGCCCGACCCGACTCCGTGGACGCGCACCCGGGCCCCGAGCGACAGCTTCCCGAACGAGAATCCCGCGCCGCCGACCCCGGCACCGCAGAGTCCGACCCGAAGGAAACCCGATGACCCTCGTCTCAGCACGCGACCTGATGCGCGCGTCCGCCGCCGCCGGCACCGGCCTCGGCGCCTTCAACGTGATCCACCTCGAGACCGCCGAGGCGCTCGCCGCGGCATCCGAGCGGGCGCAGCTGCCCGTGATCCTGCAGATCTCGCAGAACTGCGCCGACTACCACGGCGGGCTGGAGCCGATCGGCTGGGCGACCCTCGCCATCGCCCGCAGGGCGAAGACCCCGGTCGCCGTGCACCTCGACCACGCCGAGCGCCCCGAGCTCGTCGACGAGGCCATCGAACTCGGCTTCGGATCGGTGATGTTCGACGGCGGCAAGCTCGACTACGAGGAGAACGTCGAGCTCACGGCCGACATCGCCGGCCGGGCTCGCGCCGCAGGTGTCTACATCGAAGCCGAGCTGGGTGAGGTCGGCGGCAAGGACGGAGCACACGCACCCGGCGTCCGCACCGACCCCGACGAGGCGCGCGCCTTCGTCGAGGCCACCGGCGTCGACTCGCTGGCCGTCGCGGTCGGATCCTCGCACGCGATGCTCGACCGCTCGGCCGCGCTCGACATCGACCTGATCGGACGCCTGAAGAGCGCACTGCGCGGCATCGGCCGCAACGGCGGCGACGTGCCGCTCGTGCTGCACGGATCGTCCGGTGTCGCCGACGACGTGATCGTGCGCGCCGTGCAGGCCGGGATGACGAAGATCAACGTCTCCACGCACCTGAACGGATTCTTCACGCGCGCGATCCGCGAGACGCTCGCCGCCGACGAGAAGCTCGTCGACTCGCGCAAGTACGTCGCTCCCGGCCGTGAGGCCGTCGCCGAGGAGGCCGCTCGGATGCTGCGCCTGTTCGCCCTCGCCGAGCGGGCGTGATGAGCATGAACCGCGCCGCCCGCCTGACCGCGATCCTCGACCTGCTCGCCGCACAGGGCGAGGTGTCAGTCGAGCAGCTCGTCGACCGCTTCGGCGCATCCGCCGCGACCACCCGCCGCGATCTGGACAGTCTCGCCGAGCGGCGCCTGCTCACCCGCACGCACGGCGGTGCCGTTGCGCAGTCGGTCGCCTACGAGCTGCCGATCCGGTACAAGAGCCACCTCGGCACGGGCGCGAAGGAGCAGATCGCGGTTCTGGCGGCCGAGCTCGTGTCGCCCGGCGACGTGGTCGGGCTCTCCGGCGGGACCACGACGACCGCGATCGCCACCGCGCTCGCCGCCCGCGACGACCTCGGTGCCGAGGGGCTGACGGTCGTGACGAATGCGGTGAACATCGCGGCCCAGCTCGCCATGCGGCCCGAGTTCAAGGTGGTCGTCACGGGCGGTGCGATCCACGCCCGCAGCTTCGAGCTGGTCGGCCCGTTCGCTGAGCAGCTGCTCGGAGGCATCCGCCTGGACATCGCCTTCATCGGCGTGAACGGGCTGTCGGCCGCGGAGGGCGCGACCACCCACGACGAGGCCGAGGCCGCCGTGAACCGGATGATGGCCGAGCGCGCTGCGCGCGCCGTGGTCGTGGCGGACGCGTCCAAGCTCGGCCGCGCGTCGTTCGCGCACGTGGGCGGCCCGGCGCTGTTCCCGCTGGTGCTCACGGATGCCGGTGTCGCGGATGCCGATCGCGCGGCGCTGGCGGATGCCGGCTTCGAGGTGCGCACCGCGGGCTGACCCCGCGGCGGCAACCAGCACGACCTGGTCGCGTGGATCAGCGCGCAGCGCTACAGCACCTGCGATCCGGCGGCGTGCGCGAAGATCAGGCTCGTCGAGGTCGACGCCACCTCCGGCCGAAGGCTGAGCGTGTCCGACACCAGCTCGCGCAGCGCGGCAGCATCCGGAACCGCGACGTGCACCAGGAAGTCCCGGTCACCGGCGAGGAAGTACACCCGCTGCGTGGCGGGCAGATCCTCCACGTAGGCCTGGAAGCGGCGCAGGTCGCCCCGCGCGTGCGCGTGCAGCCGGATCGTGATCAGCGCCTCGAGATGCAGGCCGATCGCGGCGGGCGAGATCTCGGCGTGGAAGCCCACGATCACCCCGTTCGCCTGCAGCGCGCGCACGCGCTTGAGACAGGTGGACTCGGCGATCCCGGCGCGCGCCGCGAGCTCGGTGTTGGACAGCCGCCCGTTGCGGCTGAGCTCGGCGATGATCGTGCGGTCGACAGCGTCGAGCCCGGCGTCGGCCATCGCTGTGCGGTGGGCCGTCGAAGAATCGGATGCCGGCATGCTCGCGTTCCCATTCGGAGTGAAGATTCTGCGGTGTGCGCATCGATCTTACGCAGGAACTTTCGACCTTGGCCAAGCTGATGAGCGAGATCTGCATAATCGTGGATGAGCGGGGCTTCGTCGTGCCTCGACTCCTCTTTCAGTCGAACGACGTGTTCTTCAGGAGGACGCAATGACGCGCACGATCGTCGTCGGGGCCGGAATGGTCGGTCTCGCCACGGCATGGCACCTGCAGGAGCGCGGGGTCGAGGTGACGGTCATCGACCGGGTCGGTGTCGCCGCCGGCTCATCGTGGGGCAACGCCGGCTGGCTGACGCCCGGCAAGACCATCCCGCTGGCCGACACCGGCCTGTGGACCTACGGGCCGAAGGCGCTGCTCGACCCGGATGCGGCCCTGCACGTGCCGTTCCGCGTGGACGCCGGCCTGTGGTCGTTCCTGGCGCAGTTCGCCGCGCACGGCACGAACAGGGCGTGGGATCGCACCATGGCATCCCTCACCCCGATCGACAAGATGGCGCTGGAGTGCTTCGACGAGCTGCTCGACGGCGGCGTGGATTCGTGGACCCGCGAGGGGCCGTTCGTGATCGGCTTCAAGCAGGAGGCCGACTCGAAGGGCTTCCTGCACGAGATCGAGGGCGTCGTCCGGCACGGGCAGGAGGTGCCGTTCGAGCGCCTGGAGAACCCGCGTGAGCTCGCACCGGTGCTGTCGGATGCCGTCACCCACGTCTACCGGCTGGACGGGCAGCGCTTCTTCGAGCCGGCGCCCTTCGTCGAGGCGCTCGGCGAGGCGGTCGTCGCCCGCGGCGCCGAGCTGATCACGGGACTGGAGGTCACCGACGTGTCCTCCACCCGTCGCCCGGTCGTGGCGCTGTCGAACGGCGAGCGCATGGAGGCCGACTCGGTGGTCATCGCGACCGGCGCCTGGATGCCGAGACTCGCCCGCAGGCTCGGGGTGCGCACCCGCGTGCAGGCCGGCCGCGGCTACTCGTTCACCGTCGCGACCGCGCAGCCGCAGGAGCATCCGGTGTACTTCCCGTTCCAGCGCATCGCCTGCACCCCGTACCAGGGGCGCTTCCGCATCGCGGGCACCATGGAGTTCCGCGGGCCGGACGAGCCGTTCCAGCCGCGCCGCATCCAGGCGATCATCGCCCAGGCGCGCGAGATGTTCCAGGGGATCGACTTCGAGGAGCGCCAGGACGAGTGGATGGGCTCGCGCCCGGTCACGCCCGACGGCCTGCCGCTGGTCGGTGCGACTCAGGCGCCGAACGTGTACGTCGCCGGCGGCCACGGCATGTGGGGCATCGTGCTCGGGCCCGCGACCGGCAAGCTGCTCGCCGAGCAGATCACGACCGGCCGCATCCACCCCGCGATCGAGCCCTTCGACCCGCTGCGCTGAGCGGCGTCCGGGCCCTCCTGGGCGCCGCATCCGCAGACCGGATCAGAAACGCCTCGGAAGCGCGATTCCCCGAGGCTATTCTGATCCGGCCTGGCTGGCTGATGCGTTTCTGATCCGGCCCGGTGCGCGGGGCGGAGCGGATGCCGGTGCTCGAGCTCCTGCGGCCCGGACCCTCGAAGGTCCGGGCCGCAGGAGCGTGAGGCGTCAGGCCCCGAGCACGACCCGCTTCGCGTGGCCGTGGCCGTCCAGATCGAACTCCAGGGTGAGAGGCGCCGTCGAGACGACCCGCACACCGGCATCGGCCTCCACGATCGATGCGCCCGCCGCGTCCGGGACCGTCACCCGTGCGACGGTCTGCGTACGGCTCGGGTCGGAGAGCGCGACCGTCGTGCGCCCGGCATCCGTCCGCACCGCGACCGAGCACGGGCCGCTCGCCTGGATGCCGTCGGCCGACGCCGCGGCGAAGAAGTTCGCCAACGTCAGTCCCGAGCCCGCCACCCGGATCATCTGCGTCTGCGCGTTGTTGGCGACCACCTCGACGGTCGGCGTCTCGGACTCGTCGAACGTGACCGAGTGGTGGACGTTCGGCAGCACGATGTACGCATAGCCGCCGCCGGACGGGTCCGTGCCGTGGTGGTGCGTGAGGGTGACGTAGTCGCGGGTCTTCGCCTCGTCGGTCCCGCCGGTGTCGGAGCCGGAGTTGATGGTCTTCCAGTCGCCGGTGCGCCGCACCACCTGCACGTCGATCGAGCCGCTGACGTTCTCGCCCTTCAGGAACACGTACCCGCCGTGACCGTCGATGTGCACATTGCGGCGCACCGGGATCGCCGCACTGCCTGCGGCCACGGTGCGATAGCGGTTGTCGGTGCGCAGCGTCGGCACGGAGTCTGGCGCGAAGGAGCGGTTGTCGATGGTCGTGAACACCTCGTGACCGGATGCCGAGGTGACCGCCGCGCCCAGGCACACGACCTTGTCGTCGAGGAAGAACCACGACTTGCGGGCGCTGAGCGTCTTGTTGAAGTTCAGGTGGTCCATGCCCTGGATGCCCCAGCGCTCGTCCAGGGCGAGGCCGCCGCCGAAGGCCTGGTACGCCCGCGGGATGCCCGTGCCGTCGTTCGCGCCGTTCGCGCGGGGCTCGGCCGTGACCGTCGTGCCCGGCAGTCGGTACGGGTCGACGGTGGGCCAGAAGTCCGCGCTGAACTGATCGGGGGCCACCGGCGTGTAGAAGTAGGTCAGGCCGTCGCCCTGGTACCAGCCCAGGTTGTTCTCGCGGTTGCCCCATTCGTAGCGGCCGATCCGCTTGGACGACACGTTCACGACCGCGCTGAAGTTCGGGCGGTGGTGCACCAGGCGGTCCTGGTCGCCGAACGCCTTCGTGTAGACGGGAGCGGACGCCGGGACCACCGAGTCATCGCCGAGCACGGAGGTGACCAGCAGCGACTTCGCCACGGTCTGCGACGGCAGGCCGTACTGCTTCTCGCTGCTGCGCAGCAGCCAGCCCTTCACGAGCGACAGGTAACGGCTGCGGTACGGCTCTCCCGCCCCCTGCGCCAGCAGCAGGATGGCGGTGATGGCGCCGGCGCCGTCCACATAGTCCGGGGCCTTCTGGCGCGACACCGCGCGTCCGCGGACCGTGTCCATCATGCGGCCGTTCCAGATGAACGGCGCGTAGGCGCCTTCCACCGCATCCAGGACCACGGACTTCTTCGGATCGACGACGTCCCACTCGCTGCCGCCGAGCAGGCCGAGGATCTCGGCGATGCCGCCGAGCGTGACCACGCCGTAGGTGCCGACGTAGGGCAGGTAGGTGTGCTGGACGAACGAGCCGTCGGTGTAGAAGCCGTCGCCACTGGTGACGTACCCGAACACGCTGTTGCGGCCGTTGCGCACGACGTCGCTGAGTGCGTCGCGGGCGAGCGCGATCTCGTCGGGGCGGGAGTCGAGGATGCCGCGCAGCGCGCACGAAAGCGCCTTGTCGGTGCGGTTCGCGCCGGTCTCGGCGAAGCTGGTGCCGCGTCCGCGCCAGTTCGGGTCGGGGGTGAAGTAGCGGGCGGCGGCCAGCAGGGAGCCGCGCACCTCGGCGGGGACGACGTCATGCAGCAGGACGAGGATGTCGGCGGCCTTGCGCGGCACGCCGATCTCCCAGAACCACCAGTTGCCGACGGGCGAGCGGCCCGCCACGTAGACGTTGGCCGCCAGGTAGGTGAGCGCGTCGACGAGGTCGGCCGCCAGTGCAGCATCCTGATACTGCGTGCACCCCGCGGTCGCATACGCGAGCGACAGGCTGAACAGGCGGTCGAACGTGACGCCCATGTTGCCGGAGAGCGTGGTCCCGGTGACGCCGGCGACCGGCAGGTCGGCCCAGATCCCGGGCGCGGCCGCCGGGCGCACCATCGCGCTCCAGCTCGCCGCGGCGGCGCTGCTCATGTCGCTGAGCACGCCGGCGAGTTCGGGGACGGATGCCGCGCTGCCGTCGCCGGCGAGCATGATCCGGCGCTTGGCGATGAGGGCGGCGAGCGGATCGTCTGTCGCCGTGCGCACGGTCGACGCGTTGGCGGGTGCGCCGGTCAGGGTGACCAGCGCACCCGCGCCGAGCACGGCGAGGAAGGAACGGCGGTTGAGTTCAAGAGGGGACATCATCGGCCTCCAAAGGGTGGGAAGAGGGGTTGGAGGCCAAGGTATACGCTTTCCCGCCGGATTAGTAGAGACTATGGACTAATTCCGTCATCCGTCCGGCCACGTCGCGCGGGCTGCGTGCCGCGCGACGTGGATCCGTGCGGGCTGTTCAGCCCTGAGTGACGGGCTGCTGCAGCTCGGTGACCCAGTCGGACTGGTCCTCCGAGACCGCGCGCACGTACAGTTCGCGGCACGGGCCGGAGGGCACGAGGCCGCGGGCGATGATCTCCTCGTGCAGCGCCGCCCAGCTGTCGGGGATGCGCTCCATCGAGCCCAGGTGCACGCCGCAGATCGCCGTATCGACGGCGGGAAGCTCGACGATCTCCACGCCCTCGACGTCGGGGCCGGAGTACTCGTAGCCGACGGTCAGCAGCATCCCGTCCTCGGCGGACGAGTACTGCGCGATCGGCGTCGCCAGGGACGCGCCGACCCTGCTGAGCGCTTCGGACACGGCGTCGAAGGCCGGCCCGACGATGGTGCCGATCTCCGCCTGCTCGGCGGCGACGGCCGTGCGGGCGGCGAGACGGACGGCGGGCAGCGGCTTCTCGATGATCTCGATGCGGGACATGTGCTTCTCCTTCTGGATGAGATGGAGCCGCCGTTCCACGTCGACGAGTCTCGCGGCCGCGATCCGGTGCTCGCGCTCCACGCGGGATCGGTGGGTGCGCAGCAGCGCTTCGATGCGATCGGCATCCAGCCCCTCTTCGAGGATGGTGCCGATCTCGTCGAGACCGAATCCCAGCTGACGCAGCGCCACGATCCGGTGCAGCCGGTCGAGCTGCGACGGGTCGTAGGAGCGGTAGCCGTTGAACTCGTGCACGTGGGCGGGCACGAGCAGCCCGGCCGTGTCCCAGTGCCGCAGCATGCGGTGGGTCACCTGGCCGATCTGCGCGAACGCTCCGATGGACAACATGGTTCAGTTCTCCCGTCTCACACCGTGTCAGGGTCAAGTCTGGCCGACCACGGATGCTGTTCAGTGGACGGTGGACAGGTGGCCCGAGATGAACGGGCCGATCGACGCCAGGTTCTGCAAGACGACCAGCGCGGACGCGATGATCGCAGCGACGACGCCGAGGCCCCATACGCGGCGGCGGCGGTAAGCGGATGCTCGTGAGGCGCGCAGCGCATCGAAGGCGGCGAAGTCCGGTTCCGCGGGCTCGGACGCTCCCCACGTCGCAGAGTCCGCGGCGCGTGACGAGACTTCCCGAACCTCTGGCGGAGTCAGGGCGGAAGCCGAACGGGTCAACCACCGCACGAGGTCCCTCGACTGAAGCACGACGACCTTCTCCGGGCGTTCCTTGACCACGAGCTCTCGGGCTCCGACGATCACGACGAGCGGCGTCACCGGCGTCGACAGGATCCGCGACACACGCCGTCCCTCGTGCTCGGCGTTGCGCAGGTGGTTCGTCCGCTGCCCGTTGACCAGCAGCATCCGATTCCCGACCCACACCTTCCCCGAATGCCGCTTCGTGTTGATCGTGAACACACCGGCGGGACCGATCACCAGATGGTCGATGTCGCTGCCGCGGGTGCCGATCGGGATCGCGTGGATCACGTGCCAGCCCTGCCCGAGATGATCGAGAACGCGTCCGACCTCGAGCTCACCGAGTGCTCCGCTGTACCAGGACTCTGCGCCCGTGGAGAGCGGGTCCCTCCCGAAGAACCGCGCGGTACGCGTGCGGGGCGGGTGCAGGGCCTGGACGCGGAGCGTCTCGGCGATGACAGCGGATGCCGGTGGGCGAAGCCTCAGCGAGCTCGTCGGCGGGGCAGGGGCAGACGCCGGAGGCTCCAGTGGCGCATCAGGGACGGACGCCGATGCGGGCGGGATCGGATTCTCGAGGTCAGGATCCGGACGGATCAGGTCGACGGAGTCGGCGTCAGCCGGGATGCCGAGGTGCATTGCGACCTCGGCAGTGACAGCCCCACGCGCATCAGCCTGATCAACGGCGGGCGCGCACTCCACGCAGCGCACGGTACTGCGGGAGCGTTCGTACACCGCATCCGTCCCCGCGGGCAGATCGGTGCCGCACAGGCGGCAGCGGCCGGCGTAGCGCAGCCGCATCCGTTCCCCCTCTGCGCTCTCTTCAGGATCCGTCATATGACCCGCTCCCCAGTCGGCCTTGTGCGGAGCCTATCGGCGCGATCACGGGCTGGGAAGAAGGTTCTCCACCGGGGTGATGGGCGATGCCGTCAGCGCACGGGCGACGGAACCCTCGCGTTCTCGAACTGCCGGGCGTGCTCGGCCCAGCCGGCCTCGGCGGGGAGCGAGCGCAGCCCGCGGTTCGCGACGGCCATCAGCGCCGCGATCGCGCAGAGACCGGCGCCGAGCAGGATCGTGCCACCTCGGCCGAGCCAGGTGAGGCCGAAGCCGGCGATCAGCGGGGCGAGCGGCATGGCGCCCATCGCGAAGACGCCGGACGCGCTCGAGGCTCGTCCCATCAGCTCGCTCGGGGTCGCGACCATGAAGTAGCCGCCCATCGCGGCGTTCAGCGGGGCGAGGGTCAGCCCGGGAATCGCCATCACCAGCACGATCCAGAAAGGCTCGTGCACGAACAGCGTCGCCGCCGAGCCGATGCTCAGGGCGACCAGCCCGGCCACCATCAGCACGCCGGCGCCGATGCGCGAGACGAGGGGAGTGGCGAGGAGGGCGCCGACGAGCATGGTCGCGCCCATCCCGGCGCTGATCAGGCCGATCACCGCGGGGGAATGCCCGGTCTGCTGCAGCGAATAGACGATCGTGGTCATCACCGTGTTGATTCCGAGGTTGATGATGGTCAGGATCAGCAGCACGCCGCGCAGGTCGGGCCGCGAGAACAGCCAGGCGAATCCCTCCCGGATCTCGCGGAGGGCGTTCGGTTTGGAGGAGGATGCTGCATCCCCACCGGGCTCCGCGCCCGTCGCCATGCCTTCGGTCGGCCCAGCCGGCCCGGCGGCGGCATCCGCTCCGCGCAACCGAGGGATGGTCGCGGCCGACACGGCCGAGACCAGATGGCAGAGCGTCATGACGGCGCCCACGAGCCACCCGCCGGCCACGAGCAATGCACCGCCGATCGGGCCGCCGGCCAGTTGCAGCGCGGCATCCCTGGCCTGGTTCGCGGCCTGGGCGCGGCCCATGGTGTCGGGGGCCACGATGTCCTTCAGCGCGCTCTCGCCGGCGACGTCGAACAGCCCGGAGCGCGCCGCCAGCAGCACGTCGATCACCAGCAGCGTGGAGAACGTGAGCGCGTCCCCGAGGGCGAGCACGGTGAAGGCGGCGGAGAGCGCGACGCCGATCGACCCGCCCAGCACCATGAGCGTGATGCGGCGGTGACGGTCGGCCAGTACGCCGCCGAAAAGGGTCAGCGTCACACGCACAGCGGTTCCGGCGGCGCCGATGATCCCGGCCTGAGCAGGGTCGTTGGTGACGATCAGGGCGATGAGAGGGATCGCGAAGCCGAACAGTGCGCCGGCGAGGCCCTTGCTCGTGTCGCTGACGAGCCAGGACACGTACTGAAGGTTGCGCCACAACGAGGTCATGACGCTCAATCTAACCACGCAACTAAACTTGCGCAAGTAAAGTCGCGCAAATTCAACTGGATATACTGCGGGCATGACCGAGCAGCAGGAGGAGCGTCCTTCGCGGACCATGACCACCGCGATGCTCAAGGCGTTCGCCAACCCGCTGCGGCGCGACATGATGCGGGTCTTCGCGAAGCGCGAGTTCCTCCGCGCGGCCGATCTCGCCGAGGAGCTCGGTCAGCCCGCCAACAAGATCAGCTTCCATCTGAGAGTCATGGCGGATGCCGGGCTCATCGTCGAAGCGCCGGAGCACGCCCGGGACGGTCGGGACCGGGTGTGGACGCCCATCCGGGAGTCGCTGAACGTCGGCTCGCCCGAGGCGCCGGTCGCCGACGTCGCGCTCGGGAACGTCGTGATCGCGGCACTCGCCGAGGACCATCAGAAGCTCGTCCAGCGGGTCGTGTCCTATGCCCTGGAGAACCTCGCAGGCGGGCGCGACGACGTCGAGCACGGCACGCTCGCCATCCACAATCTTCGCCTCACCGACGCGGAGTACGAGCAGCTCACCAAGAAGCTGGGGCGCGTGATCTCGGAGGCCGAAGCGGCGCACGACCGCTCCGCGCCGGACTCGCGGTTCTGGCAGATCGACATCGTCGCCGCCGACGAGGCGATCTGAGGCGGGCTTACTTGTAGAAGCCCTCGCGCAGGTTGATGCCGTGCTCGACCCACGCCTTCAGGGCGGCGAGCATGCCGGTCCAGCCCTCGCAGTTGCCGAAGGCGCTCTTCGCTCCGGCATCCGTCGCGCGCCACGAGCTCTCGGTGATCGTCACCAGCGTGCGCGTGCCATCGTCGATCGGCGCGAACTCGAAGACGACGCGGCTGCGATCGTCGACGGTCTCGTTGCCGTCCCACTCGATCACGATCCGTCGCGGGGCCTCGGCCTCGACGACGGTCACCGGGAATCGGCCAGGGAAGTCCGCGAAGTCCCAGCTGACCTCGGCGCCGGCCTCGAGTCGGCCACGGGCCCCGCCGGTGGTGAAGTACTTCGAGAGGCGATCCGGATCGGCGACCGCCTCGTAGACCTCCGCGACGGGGCGGGAGATGCGGCCCGACACGGTGAACGACAGTTCGGTGAGCTCAGACATGTTATAAGATTACAACATGTCATCGAGAGATCAAGCCCCCGACGATGACGACCTCGTGTTCAAGGCGCTCGCCGCCCCCGTGAGAAGGCGGATGCTCGACGCGCTGCGCCCCGCGGAACTGACCACCGGCGAACTGTGCGGCCGCTTCCCCGAGCTGGACCGCACGACCGTGCTGCAGCACCTGCGCGTGCTCGAGCGCGCCGACCTGGTGATCGGACGTCGCGTCGGGCGGGAGCGGTGGCTGTCGCTGGCGCCCCTGCCCATCAAGCGCATCCACGACCGCTGGATCGGCGACTACGCCCGCGCTGCGGTGGAGCTGCTCGAGGATCTCGACGGCTGAGCCGGAACCTCCGCTCAGCTCATCGAGAAGTCGTACCGCTGCGGCACAGGGCGGTCGGGGAACGCCTGCCGCCACAGTTCCGACATGCTCAGCTCGCCCTCTCGGATGTCGGGCACCTCGATGCCCTCCTCGAGCAGGCCGCCGGCTTCCGCGAGGTCGGCGGATGCCAGCGCTGCGCGCACGGCCAGCACGCGGAAGCGCCCCAGCTCCCGCATCGGCGCGGGCAGCGCGGAGAGCAGGTCGCGGGCGTCCTCTGCCCGCCCTGCGGCGAGCAGCGCTTCGCCGAGCTCCAGCGCGAGGGGTGCGATCTCGGGCGCGAGCATCCGGGCATCCACGAGGTCGGCGAGGCCGGCATCCGTCTCGCCCGAGGCGAGCCTCACCAGGCCGAGTCCGCGCAGCGCCCACGCCGAGCGGCGCAGCCGCAGCGATGCCTCGTATCCGGCCACGGCAGCGCGCAGCTCGCCGCGCGCGTGCGCCATCACGGCCCGGTGGTAGTGCGTGAGCCAGCTCGCCGGCACCTCGGCCAGCAGCCGGTCCCAGAGCTCGCCCGCCACATATGACGACGGCGGCACGGATGGGTCGTCAGCCGCCTCCGCCGACCCGAGCAGTGAGCGCCAGTACGCGGCATCCGCTCCGGCATCCGCGTCGAAACGCACGCCGGGAAGACCCTCGAACGCGACGCCGTACCGGGCCGACAGCGCCGCCTCCAGCGCACCCCACGGAGACCCCGCCTGCAGAACGCGCCGCGGTGCGAGATCGGCGACGGCCTCAAGCCGAGCCGGACCGTCGGACGCCCGCGATGCCGCCGCGCGCACCGCCGAAGCGACCCGATCACTCGCCGCGGCCCACGCTCCGGACGGATCGCCGGCGTGCACGGGAAGGAAGGACTCCTGCCACTCCCAGGTCGCACCGCCCGGCATCCGCAGGTGCTCGTACTGCGTGGTCGCCAGCCCGCCCTGGATCTCGAAGTAGTCGCCGCCCAGCCAGTCCTGCCAGTGGCGCCCGCCCGCGTTGTCGCCCCAGACGAACAGCTTGCGCCCCTTCAGCCGGGCGGTCGAGACGTGACCGAGGCCGGACCCGTCCGCCTCCAGTGCCGCGATCCACGGCAGCTCGCCCGCCGGGAGCACATGGAACCAGTCGGCGGCCACGGGGGCGGATGCCGGGTACGACACGTCGTCGCTGACGAGGTCGACCAGCGACAGGCGGCCGTCGTAGTCGGTGCGGTACGCCTGCGTCGCGCTGGTGAACACCCGCGACTCCGCGGTCTGCGCCACGGCGATGTTCGTCCACCAGTACATGCCCGTCTCAACCGGGTGGGGGTTGCGCACCCGCACCTGCACGTGCAGCGCGGGAGCATGCGCGTCCAGGGTCGCATCGAGCTGCACGATCAGTCCGCGGACGCGCTCGTACTCCCACATGCGCAGCACCGGCTCGCCGTCGGGCCCGGTCACCTCGGCGGCGTACAGCGGGTCGCAGGTGAGGGGCCAGTGGCCGCGCATCCCGATGTTCCACTCCACGCCGCCCGAGAACCAGGCGTTGCGCAGTGCCAGGTTCGCCGGCTGGAACACGTCGTTGCGATAGACGAGGTCGCGTCCGTCCGCCTTGTCCAGCAGGCGCACCAGCCGGCCGCCGAGATCCAGGGCGAACTCCGCCCGCATGTGCTCGTTCTCCAGCACGGCCAGCCGCATCGGGGACATGCTGCGCTCGCGCCCGTACTGGTCCTGCAGCAGGTACGGGTGGATGCTGTCGACCCGTCCGTACGCGATGTTCGACGCGATCTCGGCCGGAAGCCCCTCGGTCGACGCCTCGTACGGGGCCTGCGGCATCGTCGCCACCGCGGGCAGCGGATTCACCTCGCCGACGGGTGCGGAGGGAAGCGGGACCGAGGCGATCGTGAGCGTGGCAGTCATGATGATGCTCACGCTAGCCAATGCGCGCGCCGGCGCCCAGCATCCGGTGCAAGCGGCTCTGTCGCGGCGGCCCGCACCGGCGTAGCATCGCTTCTCACAAGCCGTTGGGGGCGCACCCCGACCACCGGCCGAGGCGGCGGCGATCACAGATGGGGATTCGATCATGCCGCTCTACATGGATGTCCATTCGCTCGGCGACGCCGTCAGCCTCGACGATGTCGCCAAAGCGCATGCCGCCGACCTGGCCCTGCAGGACCAGCACGGCGTGCAGTACCTGCGCTATTGGGTCGACGAGGCGGGCGGGAAGATCTTCTGCCTGGTCGACGCGCCCGACCCCGAGGCCGCGAACACGGTGCACCGCGAGGCGCACGGCCTGGTCGCCGACGAGATCCACCTGGTCAGGGAGGGCGCCTAGCCGGTGTCGGTAGGGTGAGCGGGTGCCCGACTTCGACTTCCGCGCGCTGCGCCGATTCCCCGACGTCGAGGCGCCGAATCTGCAGGCCTGGGACGCCACCGACGAACTGCTCGTGCGATGGGCGCTCGACTCCGGTGTCCCGGGCGATGAGGTCGCCGTCATCGGCGACGAGTACGGGGCGATCACGCTCGCGCTGGCGGATGCCGGGGTGCCCGGCATCCGCGTGCATCAGGACCTGATCACCGGCCGCAGGGCGCTGGCGCATAACGCCGCCGCGCTGGGCCTCTCCGGCTGGACGTCGCACGAGCTCGGCGCCGATCTGCTGGCCGGCGCGCGCATGGTGCTGCTGCAGCTGCCGAAGGCGCTCGCCGAGCTCGAGGAGATCGCGGATGCCGTCGCCCGCTGGGCCGCGCCCGATGCGACGCTGGTCGCCGGCGGACGCGTCAAGCACATGACGCTCGCGCAGAACGAGGTGCTCGCGCGGCGCTTCGGCGCCGTCCAGGCGCAGCGCGCGGAGCGCAAGTCGCGGCTGATCGTGGCATCCGAGCCCCTCGCCGTCCCGACGGAGCCGCCCTTCCCGGTACGACAGGTGCATGACGGCCTCACGCTGTGCGCGTTCGGCGGTGCGTTCGCCGGCGCGCGGCTCGACATCGGCACGCGCGCGCTGCTCGACGCGATGCCCGGTCTCTCGGCGCACTTCGCGCCACAACTCCGGAGAAACGGGGCAGATCGGGTGGAATCAGCCGGAAGCGGGCAGGGCAGTGGGCAGATCTCCGGAGTTGTGGCCGGAGATGCCATGCAGGTCGTCGACCTGGGCTGCGGGACGGGTGCGCTCGCCGCGGCATTCGCCCTGAGCCATCCGGATGCCGTGGTCATCGCGACCGACCGCTCGGCCGCGGCCGTCCGCTCCGCCCGCGAGACCATGGCCGCCAACGGCATCGACGGCCGCGTGCAGGTCACGCTCGACGACGCAGGCTCCGAACTGCCGGATGCCTCAGCCGACCTGGTCCTGCTGAACCCGCCCTTCCACCTCGGCGCGAGCGTGCACGAGGGAGCCGGACAGCGTCTCATCCAGGCCGCCGCGCGCCTGCTGAAGCCCGGCGGCGAGGTGTGGACGGTGTTCAACTCGCACCTCGACCATCGTCGTGCCCTCAGCCGTGACGTCGGGGCGACGGAGCAGGTCGCGCGTACCCCCAAGTTCACCGTCACCCGCAGCGTCCGCCGGGGCTGAAACCCGTCGAATCGCCACCGGAAACCTCACAGCGATCGACTTTCCGACACGCGCATAACCCCCGGTGAGGCCGCGAAACCCGAGCGCGGATTTGCCACCCGACCAGCCATTCGTTAGCGTGGAAAGGTGGTCGAGGGACCACAAACACCAGTCCGCGGCCGCGTCCTTCTTTCGACTCGAGCTGTACACGAAGAGGCGCGGGCGTACGGTCGATGTTCTTTGCGGGGATCCGAAATCCCCGACCGCGCCGCCAGTACAGCGATTGTCGAAACGGCCCTGTGATCATCACCCGGGCGTTACCGAAGCCGGCTCACACGCACCCTGGCGACAGGTGAGCCGCGCGGGGGAAACGTGTCCGAAATCGCTCTTGAAGCGCACCATCTCTACAAGGTCTTCGGCCGCAATCCGCAGCAGGCGGTCAAGCGGCTCAAGACCGGGGAATCCCGAACCGACGTGCTGGACGCCGGCACCGCAGCCGTGATCGACGCGAGCTTCACCGTGAACCGCGGTGAGATCTTCGTGATCATGGGACTGTCCGGATCCGGCAAGTCCACCATCATCCGCATGCTCAACGGCCTGCACGACATCACCTCCGGCGAGGTGGTCATCGGCGGCGACGACATCGCCAAGGCGAACCCGGCCGCCCTGCGCGAGATCCGCCGCGACCGCGTCTCGATGGTCTTCCAGCACTTCGCGCTGCTGCCGCACCGCACGGTGGCCGCGAACGTGGCATACCCGCTCGAGCTCAAGGGCGTCAGCAAGACCGAACGGCTGGCCAAGGCCGAGGAGATCCTCGCGCTGGTAGGGCTGGAGGGCTGGGGCGACAAGCTGCCCAGCGAGCTGTCCGGTGGCATGCAGCAGCGCGTCGGCATCGCCCGCGCGCTCGCCGCGGACACCGACATCCTGCTGATGGACGAGGCCTTCAGTGCGCTCGATCCCCTGATCCGCCGCGAGATGCAGGAGCAGCTCGTCGAGCTGCAGGCCAAGCTGCAGAAGACCATCGTGTTCATCACGCACGACCTCAACGAGGCCATGTTCCTGGGCGACCGGATCGCCGTGATGCGCGACGGACGCATCGTGCAGATCGGCACGCCCGAGGACATCCTCACCGACCCGGCCAACGACTACGTCGAGCAGTTCGTGCAGGACGTCGACCGCGCCCGTGTGCTCACCGCATCCAACGTCATGGAGCGTCCGCGTCCCGTGGTCGCCGAGACCGCCGGCCCGCGCACGGCGCTGCGCCAGATGCGCGACGCCTACATGTCGGCCACCTACGTGGTCGGCCGCGACCGCAAGCTGATCGGGATCGTCACCGACCGGGATGCCGTGAAGCTGGTCCGCAAGGGCGAGACCTCGCTGTCGAGCATCCTCAAGCCGGTGCCGCAGGCGGTGGACGTCGACGAGGTGCTGATGAACCTGTTCATCCCCTCGGTCGAGTCGCCACTGCCCCTCGCGGTGACGGATGCCGCCGGCCGCCTGGTCGGCGTCATCCCTCGCGTCACGCTGCTCGCCGCGCTCGGCCCCGGCCCGGGCGCCACCGGTGAGCTGACCCTTCCGCTGAACCCGATGCCGCAGGCGGTGATCGACGAGGTGCTGGCCGAGGCGCAGGACGCCGTGGAGTCGGCCGCCGCGGAGACCGACCACACCGAGGAGGTGCGCTGATGCCCCGCATTCCCCTCGGCGACTGGGTCGAGACCGTCGTCTCCTGGATCCAGATCAACCTCGAGGGCGTCCTCGACTTCATCTCGATGGTCGTCGGTGCTCTGGTGAACGGCTTGATCGGCGCTCTGCTGTCGGTGCACTTCGTCGGCATCATCGCGATCCTCGCGCTGATCGCCTGGCTGCTGCGCTCCTGGCAGCTCGCCGTCGGCACGATCGTGTCGTTCGTGCTGATCCTCGGCCTCGGCCTGTGGGTGCCGACCATGCAGACGCTCGCCCTGGTGCTGGTCGCCGCCGTCCTGGCCGTGCTGATCGCGGTGCCGCTGGGCATCTGGTCGGCTCGCAATCCCACTGTCCGCGCCGTCCTCAAGCCGGTGCTCGACTTCATGCAGACCATGCCGGCGTTCGTGTACCTGATCCCGGCGATCGTGTTCTTCAGCATCGGCTACGTTCCCGGCCTCATCGCGACCGTGATCTTCGCGCTGCCCCCGGGAGTGCGGCTCACCGAGCTCGGCATCCGCGGAGTCGACTCCGAGACGGTCGAGGCCGGCCACGCCTTCGGTGCGACGCCGGGGCAGATCCTGCGCGGCGTGCAGCTGCCTCTGGCGATGCCGACCATCATGGCCGGCGTCAACCAGGTGATCATGCTCGCCCTGTCGATGGCGGTCATCGCCGGTATGGCGGGCGCCGACGGGCTGGGCAAGATCGTCGTCGAGGCGATCGCCAACGTGCAGATCGGCAAGGGCGTCGAGGCGGGCCTCGCCGTGGTGCTGATCGCCATGTTCCTCGACCGCGTCACCGCGGCACTGGGCGCGCCCGCGGGCAGCCGCTCATCGCTGCTCGGCATCATCGCGCGTCGTCGGGATCAGCGGCGCCGCGCCGCGGCATCCGCTGTGCCGGCGGATGCCGCCCTGCAGCCCGCCTGATCCACCTGCGTCACACCTGCATTCACACATACGGAACCGGAGAAGCATCATGAAGAAGAAGTTCACAGCACTCGCGGCGCTCGGCGTCGCATCCGCACTCGCCCTGACCGGGTGCGCGGGCGACGCCTCCGGCGGCACCGGCGCACCCGGCGCGGACGGCCCCTCGTCGGGCGGCGGCAAGGGCACGATCACGCTCGGCTTCCTGCCGTCGTGGACCGACGGTCTGAGCACCGCCTACCTGCTCGAGAACAAGCTCGAGGAGATGGGCTACAACGTCGAGATGAAGACGCTCACCGAGGCGGGCCCGCTTTACGCCGGCCTGGCCAAGGGCGACGTCGACATCTACCCCTCGGCATGGCCCGAGCTCACGCACAAGTCGTACATGGACAAGTACGGCGACAAGATCGAGGACCTCGGCGCCTACTACGACAACGCCAAGCTCACGATCGCGGTGCCGGATTACTCCGAGCTCACCTCGATCGAGGACCTCAAGGGCAAGGCCGCGCAGTTCGACGGCAAGATCATCGGCATCGAGCCGGGTGCGGGGCTCACCGAGCAGACGAAGAAGATGCTGCCGGAGTACGGGCTCGACAGCGAGTACGAGCTCGTCACCTCGTCGACCGCCGCGATGCTCACCGAACTGAAGAAGGCGACCGAGGCTCAGAAGGACATCGTCGTCACGCTGTGGCGTCCGTTCTGGGCCAACGACGCGTTCCCCGTGAAGGACCTCGAGGACCCGAAGGGCGCGATGGGCGAGCCCGAGGGACTGCACTTCCTGGCCACCGAGGGCTTCACCGAGAAGTACCCCGAGGCCGCGGAACTGATCAAGGAGATCAAGCTGGACGACGCGCAGTACGGCGCCCTCGAGGGCCTGGTCACCTCCGACGAGTACAAGGACAAGTCGGCCGAGGCCGTGAAGAAGTGGATCTCGGAGTACTCCGACAAGATCGACTGGCTGAAGAAGTAATTCTCCGCAGAGACGCGTCTGCCTGTCGAGCCCCCTCCGAGTGACACCGCTCGGAGGGGGCCTCGACGCGATGCGGGCGCAGTCGCAGTGGGCTGTCAAGGCCTCTGCCGCGTCAGGCCGCCGCGGCCTAGCCTGGTCGCATGGACGGGTTCGCGGCCATCGACTTCGGGTTCGCGCGCGAGGTCGTGCAGCGCGGCATCGCGGCGCTGTACCTCGTCGCGTTCCTGTCGAGCCTGAACCAGTTCCGTGTGCTGCTGGGTGAGCGCGGGCTGCTCCCCGCCCCCGAGCTGCTGAGCTGGGCGACCTCGTCGAAGGCGAGGAAGCGGATGCTGCGCCCGACCCTGTTCACGCGGATCCGCTACACGGACCGGCGCCTGGCGGCGCTGTGCTGGACGGGCATGGCGATCTCGGCGCTGCTGGTGATCGGCATCCCGCAGTTCGGGCCGCCCTGGGTGCCGATGATCGCCTTCCTCCTGCTGTGGGGCGGGTACATGTCGGTGGTGAACATCGGTCAGACCTTCTACGGCTTCGGCTGGGAGATGCTGCTGCTCGAGGCGGGGTTCCTCGCGGCGTTCCTCGGATCCCGCGACCAGCCGCCGCCGACCGTGGTGATCGTGCTGCTGTGGTGGCTGGTGTTCCGGCTGGAGTTCGGTGCGGGGATGATCAAGATCCGCGGTGGACGGGAGTGGCGCGACCTCACCGCGCTGACCTATCACCATGAGACGCAGCCGATGCCGGGGCCGCTCAGCCGGCAGGCGCACCTGCTTCCCCGCTGGTTCCACAAGGGGGAGGTGCTGGGCAATCACTTCGCGCAGCTGGTGGTGCCGTTCTTCCTGTTCGCGCCGATCCTGGGACTGTTCCGGCGCTGGGCCCCTGAGCTCGTCGAAGGGCCTCAGATCGTCGGCACGATCGCGGCGGCGATCGTCATCCTCACCCAGCTGTGGCTGATCGTGACCGGCAACTTCGCCTGGTTGAACTGGGCGACGGTCGTGATCGCGTTCTCGGCGGTGTCGGTGCCGTTCGGCCGGCCCCTGTCCTGGGCCGCTGAGCCTGTCGAAGCGCCGCAGCGTCTCGAGCCGATCGATCCGTACTGGATCGTGATCACCTCGGCGGTCGGCATCCTGTACCTCGCGATCAGCTGGCCGGCGCTGCGCAACCTGTTCGCGCACCGTCAGCTGATGAACGCGAGCTTCAACCGCTGGCAGCTCGCCAACGCCTACGGCGCCTTCGGCACGGTCACGAAGCAGCGCATCGAGTTCGTCGTCGAGGGCACGACGGATGCCGATCCGGAAGCCGCCCGCTGGCGCGAGTACGAGTTCAAGGGCAAGCCCGGCGACCTGCGCCGCATCCCGCGGCAGTTCGCCCCGTATCACCTGCGGCTGGACTGGCTGATGTGGTTCCTGCCGCTCGGGCGCTCACTGGAGGACTGGTTCGCGATGTTCCTCGTGCGGCTGCTGGAGGCGGACGCGCCGACCCTGCGGATGCTGCGGTACGACCCGTTCGCGGGCGAACGCCCCCGCTGGGTGCGCGTGGTGGCGTACCGCTACCGGTTCACCACGCGCGCCGAGCACCGGGCATCCGGCGATGTCTGGGCGCGCGAGCGGCAGGGGCTGGTGGTGCGCCCGCTCGGCGGGTGACCGCTCGTTCGCCGGCACAGGTGCACGACCGGGGAACGTCTGCACGATCGAATCGGGCATCCGGCCGTGCATCCGTACCCGGGTCGTGCAGGTGTACCCGGGGCAAACCCTCAGAGCAGGACGGGATGCCCGGTCGCGAGCGACGCGTACGCGGCCTCCACCAGTGCGACGGCGGCGACGCCGTCGGCGGGCGTGACGCGTGCGTCGCGACCGGTGCGGATGGCGTCGAGGAAGTCGGCGAGCTGCGCCCGGTACGGATCCACGGCGGATGCCGGTGGCAGGTACCCCTCCCGTGCGCCGGACAGCTCGTCGGTGTCCACCGACAGCTCGCCGTCCGAGCCCACCACCGACGCGCTCGAACGGAACCGGGTGTCCGGCCCGAACCAGTCCGCGCGCACATGGCTGATGGCGCCGTTCGCGTGGGTGAGTGCGACGTGCGCCGACACCGGCGGCTGCACGACTCCGTCGATCGCCGGCGGATCCTGCGTCGCGGACACCTCGACCACGGGGCCTGCCAGCCACAGCGCCTGATCCAGGTCGTGGATCATGAGGTCGCGGATGAGGCCGCCTCCGGCATCCTGCGAGTAGAACCAGGCGGATGCCGGGGCCGCGACCGTCCGGCGGAAGGTCAGCTCCAGCAGGGTGCCGGCCCCGCCGACCGCCTCGTGAACCTGCTTGTATCCGGAGAAGTAGCGCACCACGTGCGCGGGGAACACGCGAACGCCCGCCCCGTCCGCGGCATCCGAGATGGCCTGTGCGTCGGCGACGGTGACGGCCAGGGGCTTCTCGCACACCACGTGCCTGCCGCGGGCGAAGGCGGCCTTCGCGATGTCGAGGTGCGTCGCGGTGGGGCTGACGATGTCGATGATCCCGCAGGCGTCGATCAGCTCGTCGAGGGTATCGACGACGCGGAGACCGTAGCGCTCGGCGAGGGCGTCCGCCCCGGCGCGGCCCAGGATGTCGACCTCGGCGCCGAGCGCGAGCCATCCCTCGATGTGCGGCGGGGCGATGCCGCCGGCGCCGACGATGCCGATCCGCGGAGTGTCATCCATACGGCCGAGCCTACGTCGGCGCCTGCCGGCTCGGCACCCGACCTCCTTCGCCGAAACCCCCGGATATCGTCGAGACCCCCACCTGCAGACGTCCGCAGGTGGGGGTCTCGACGAGAAGTGGTGGTGTCGGCGTCAGACGGAGGGGTCGTCCCGCTTCAACGGCATCCGCTCGGGTTCCGGGGCGGCGGGCGGCGCTGCGGAACTTCCGGGGGTCAGCTCGCCGGCGACCTTGGTCTCCAGCACCTGCACGGCCTCGTCGGAGAGCAGGATGAGTCCCTCGAGCTCGTCGCGCACGCGCTTGTAGGCGACCTGGCGCTCGGCCTGCGTCGCCGACTCGTCGAGGGCGACCTTCAGCATGTGCTGCGCGCGATCGAGGCGCTTGCGCTCGTCCTCGCTGAAGGTCGAATCGCGCAGGCGGCGGGCGTCGCGCTCGGCGACCTCGAAGGCCACGGCGTAGTTGCCGACGGCGTCGAGGTACTCGGTCACGCGCTGCTCGGAGACCTTCGCATCGGCGGATGCCGGACGCAGGGCGTCGGCGGTCTTCTTGGCGCGCAGGAATGCGGCGGTGAGGGGCTGGCGGCCGTCGCTCATGGCGGGGAACGCGATGAGCTTGGCGACGTCGAGCTCGTAGTCCAGCCAGCGCGCCGTGATCTCGTCGTGCTCCTTGAACAGGCGCTCCAGGAGCTCGTCGGAGGGGACGGATGTCGCCGCCGCACTGGCCTGGGCGCCGCGCTTCGTGCGGACCGGACCGGTGAGCGCGCGGGCCTGCAGCTCCGCCGTCTTGAGCTCGCTCTTCAGCCGCAGGGTCTCCAGACGGCGCTCGTGGCGCTCGCGGGACGCGACCTGCCAACGGCGGGCGATTCCGCCGCCGACGCCCATGATCGGGAAGATCAGCCACCAGAGGTGGCCGAAACTGTTCCAGAAGCCCGTCCAGAAGGTTGGATCCATGATGTGCTCAGCCTAATTCGCCGCGCCCTCATCGGAGGAGAACTCCGTGATCGGAGGAGCTTCAGCAGGGAGCACTCCTCCCGAACGAGAGTTCTCCTCCCGAACGGACGACCTGGACATGCCGACCTCTCATCCTTTTGATGGAGACCGGGTTCACTCCCGTTCGCGATGTGCGCGGACGGCGCCGCTGGTGGAGTGGATGTCATGGCAGAACTCCGCTCTCGGCATCCGCTCTCCGACCGACTCACCTCGCGCCGCGGCGCATGGGTGTCGCTGGGACTCGTCCTGCTGGTGATGGTCCTGCTGTTCGGGGCGTTCGGCTCCGCGAAGGCGCCCGCGGGCAATGCGCAGGCGCCGGCGGCATCCGAGTCCGCCCGCGTGAGCGAGCTGCTCGCGAAGTTCCCCGACGCCGACCGGCAGTCGGTGCTCGTCGTCGCCTCCCGCGACGACGGCGCGAAGCTCACCGACGCCCAGGCCGGCGAGCTGAAGGATCTGCTGCCCGTCCTCGACGAGAGGGCGGATGCCGCGTCCACGGGCCCCCTGATCAGTGACGACGGCGAGGCCGCGGTGCTGATCACCCCGATCAAGGTGGGCGAGACCAACGCCGACACGGCCGAGGTCGTGAAGGCCCTGCGCGCGGACATCGCGGACCACGCCCCGGACGGCGTCACGCTGCAGGTGACGGGCGGTCCCGCGTTCGGCGCCGACGTCGCCTCGTCGTTCGAGGGTGCCGACTTCACGCTGCTGCTGGTGACGATCCTGATCGTCGCGCTGCTGCTGATCGTCACCTACCGCTCCCCGGTGCTGTGGCTGATCCCGCTGGTGGTGGTCGCGCTCGCCGACGGCCTGGCCGGGCGTCTCACCGCTGCGGCCGGCACGCTGTGGAACCTGCAGTTCGACGCGGGCATCCTCAGCGTGCTGGTCTTCGGCGCCGGCACGAACTACGCCCTGCTGCTGATCTCCCGCTACCGCGAGGAGCTGCAGAAGACGGAGGACCACCGTGCCGCGCTCAGCATCGCCTGGCGCAGCACGGCGCCGGCGATCGTCGCCTCGAACGTCACCGTGGTGCTGGCGCTCCTCACGCTCGTGCTGGCCGTGATCCCCGGCACGCACGGCCTGGGCGTCTCCTCGGCGATCGGCCTGCTGATCGCGCTGCTCTCCGTGCTGTTCCTGCTGCCGCCGCTGCTGGCGGTGTGCGGTCGGAAGGCGTTCTGGCCGTTCATCCCCCGTCCGGGTGAGGCGCCGCGGCAGGGCCGCGTCTGGCGGCGGGTGGCCTCCGGTGTGGTGCGTCGTCCGCTCGTGAGCCTGCTGGCCGGTGCGGCTCTGCTCGCGGTGATGGCGACAGGGCTGCTGGGCACGTCGGTCGGGCTCGACCAGCTGGAGAAGTTCCGCGTGCAGTCCGAGTCGGCCGCGGGCCTCGAGGTGCTCTCGGCGCACTTCCCGCCAGGAGAGGCGCAGCCGATCCTCATCGTCGCCGGCAGTGGGGCATCCGACGCCGTGCTCGATGCGGTCGCCGATGTCGACGGCGTGGTCCGCGCGAACCCCGTCGGTGAGACCGACGACGGCCAGCTCACCGAGATCATGGTGACCAGCGAGTACGCGCCGAGCACGCCACGGAGCCTGGATCAGATCTCCGCGCTGCGCGACGCCGTGCATGCCGTCCCGGAGGCGGATGCCGTGGTGGGCGGCGCGGTCGCCACCGACCTGGACGCCCGCGCGGGGAACCAGCGCGACCTGCTGCTCGTCGCCCCGCTCGTGCTGGGCGTGAGCCTGCTGGTGCTGATCGTGCTGCTGCGCTCGCTCGTCGCCCCGGTACTGCTGCTGATCGTGAACCTCGCGAGCGCGCTCGCCGCGATCGGCGCCGGGGCATGGCTGAGCCGGATGCTGTTCGGCCAGCACGCCCTCGACCTGCAGGTGCCGCTGCTGTCGTTCCTGTTCCTGGTGGCGCTCGGCATCGACTACACGATCTTCCTCGTGCATCGCGCCCGCAGCGAGGCGGCCGTCCGCGGCACGCGGGCGGGGATGGTCGAGGCGATCGCGCACACCGGCGGCGTGATCACCAGCGCGGGCATCGTGCTCGCGGCCGTGTTCGCGGCGCTCGGGGTGCTGCCGCTGGTCACCCTCGGGCAGCTGGGCCTGATCGTCGGAGTCGGCGTGGTCGTCGACACCCTCGTGGTGCGCACGGTGATCGTGCCTGCGATCTTCGCGCTGGTGGGCGAACGGATCTGGTGGCCGGGGCGGGCGTCGAAGGCTCCCGGCGCGCAGGGCACGCCCACGCAGGCGGCATCCGACGCGGGCGCACTCGCCACGCAGGAACCCGGTGATCTGCTCGACCCGCAGGGAGAATCGACACATGAACGTCGTGAAAGCGCCGCTGGCGCGCGCTGAGCGGACGGGACCCTCCTCCGCAGACCGGGCCGCGCACGCCTCGCCGGTCGTGCGGGCGATGGAGATCGGCCAGCACGTCATGGCCGCGGTCCTCACCGTGATCGGCGTGATCCGCGCGATCGGCGACGGCACACCCGTGCCCGCCGCCGTGGTCGCCGGCCTCGCGATCCTCGTCGCGCACGCCACGGGCAGCGTGCTGCCGCTGCGGTCCCGCCGCCTCGCGGTGGGATGGCTGATCGGATTCGCCGTCATCTGGCTGGCGGCCGTGGCCGTCTCGCCGGAGTTCATCTGGGTGGCCTTCCTGCTCTGGCTGCTCGCCGGCCATCTGCTCACGGTCCCATGGGGCCTGCTGTTCTCAGCGCTGGTGCTGGCGGTCGTGATCGTCGCGCCGATCCTGCATCACGGCGTCACCAGCTATGCGAACGTCTTCGGGCCGGTGATCGGCGGCGTCTTCGCGTACGGCGTCTCGCGCGGCTACCTGCAGCTGCTGCGCGACGCGACAGAGCGCGAAAGGCTGGTCGACTCCCTCACCCGCGCGCAGCACGAGATGGCCGACCTGCAGGACGAGCTCGCGCTCGCGCAGCGCGAGTCGGGTGCCGTCGCCGAGCGCACCCGCATCTCCCGCGACATCCACGACACCGTCGCCCAGGCGCTCTCGTCGATCCGCCTGCTTGCGCACGCGGGCGCCGACAGGACCGCGGATGCCGATGCCGCGCGTGCCCTGTCGCAGGTCGAGGCGCTCGCGGGCGACAGCCTGGCGGACGTGCGCAGGATCGTCGCCGCGCTCGCCCCTGCCGAGCTGGAGGACGGCGTGCTGGCGGCGGCCCTGCGTCGCATGCTGGACCGCGCGCACGACGAGGCCGGCCTGCAGGCGGAGCTGCACGTCGACGAGTCGCTGCCCGTGCTGCCCACCGAGGTGGAGGTGGCGCTGCTGCGCACCGCGCAGTCGGCACTGGCCAACGTGCGCCTGCACGCCGCCGCGAGCCGGGTGGTGATGAGCCTGATCGACGACGAGCGCTCGGTGCGGCTGGACATCATCGATGACGGTGCGGGTTTCGACCTGGCCGCGTGGGAAGCGGAAGCCGGGAGCGGTTCGTCCAGCTACGGGCTGCGGTTCATGCGGGCGCGGCTGCGCGAGCTCGGCGGCGGACTCGACATCGAGAGCGCCCCGGGCGAGGGGACGGCGATCTCGGTGCAGCTGCCGATCCGTCCGGAGCCTGCGCCACCGGCATCCGCTTCCGTGCCACCGGCATCCGACCCGGCACCCCCGACCCCCGAGGAGGAGACGCGATGACCGTCACCGTGCTGCTCGTCGACGACCATCCGGTCGTCCGCAGCGGACTGCGCGCCGTGCTCGACACCGATGACGTGCAGGTGATCGGAGAGGCGGCGACCGGTGAGGAGGCGCTCGCCCTCACGGCCCACCTGCATCCGGACGTCGTGCTCTGCGACCTGCGCCTGGGCGCCGGCATCGACGGCATCCAGACCACCGCGGCGCTGCGCGCGCTCGACCCGGCACCCGCCGTGCTCATCCTCACCACCTTCGATCGGGATGCCGAGATCCGCGGCGCCATCGAGGCCGGTGCCGCCGGCTACCTGCTGAAGGAAGTCGACCCGCAGCTGATCCTGGACGGCATCCGCCGGGCCGCCGCGGGCGGGATGGTGCTCGCGCCGGACCTGGCCGCGCGCCTGCTCGAGGGTCTGCGCAGCCCGCTGCCGCGGCTCACCGACCGCGAGACCGAGGTGCTGCGGCTGCTCGCCACCGGCGCCGCGAACCGTGAGATCGCCCGCACCCTGTTCGTCACCGAGGCGACCGTCAAGAGCCACCTCGCCCACATCTTCACCAAGCTCGACGTCGACAGCCGGTCGCGCGCGATCCACGTCGCCCGCGAAGCCGGGCTGATCTGACCCATCCTGGAGGAAACCATCATGAAGAGACTCGTCAACGCCGCATTCGCATACATGCTCGCCGGGGTCGCATCCGGCCTGTTCTACCGCGAGTTCACCAAGGCCAACGACTTCACCGGCGCGACGTTCACCCAGCTGTCGGTGGTGCACACGCACCTGCTGGTCCTCGGCTTCGTGATGCTGCTGATCGTGCTGGTGATCGAGAAGGTCTTCACGATCTCGCGCAGCCCGCGCCTGTTCTCCTGGTTCCTCTGGCTGTACAACGCCGGGGTGATCGTGACCGCGGGAATGATGACCTGGCACGGGATCCTCACGGTGCTCGGTCAGGAGTCCAGCGCGATGATCGCCGGGATCGCCGGCCTCGGGCACATCCTCATCACCGCCGGCCTGATCGTCTTCTTCATCGCGCTGCGCCGTGCCGTGGCCTCGGACGCCGGGACGACCGGACGCGACGCGCTCGCCGGCTGATCCTGAGGGCCGACCGCACGTGCGCGTGACCTGCGTTCGTCTCCCGGCGAGCTCCAAGATACCCCCGGGGGTATTTCTGATACGGTGGCACTCGACGACAGAGAGGACCCGAATCGATGTGTCGAGCAGTCACATGCCGCTCCTGCGGCAAGACCACCTGGGCCGGATGCGGCCAGCACGTGGACAGCGTCATGGCCGGAGTGCCGGCAGCGCAGCGCTGCCGCGGCCACGAGGACGAGCCGCGCGCCGGCTTCCTGGCGAAGCTGTTCGGAAGGTCCTGAACGCATGCGGGTGATCATCATCGGCGGCGTCGCAGGCGGCATGTCCGCAGCGACCCGCCTGCGCCGCCTGGACGAGACGGCCGAGATCATCGTGATCGAGCAGGGCGACCACGTCAGCTTCGCCAACTGCGGCCTGCCCTACTACGTGGGCGGCGTGATCGCCGACCGCGACGCCCTGCTCCTGCAGACGCCCGCGTCGCTGCGCTCGCGCTTCGAACTCGACGTGCGCACAGGTCACCGCGCGGTGGCCATCGACCGGGATGCCAGGACCGTCAGCATCCAGGACCTGTCGACCGGACATGTGACGGACGAGCACTACGACCACGTCGTGCTCGCCACCGGTGCCGTGCCGCGCGACGCGCTCGCATCGGCCGAGGGCGGGCCGGTCGTGTCCACCCTGCGCACGATCGACGATGTCGACCGCATCACTCTGGCTCTGGCCGACCTGCCGGAGGCCGGCCGCGCGGTCGTCGCAGGCGGCGGGTTCATCGGGCTCGAAGCCGTCGAGAACCTCGTGCACCGGGGCCTCGCGGTCACGCTCGTGCAGCACGGCGGGCATCCGCTCAGTCCTCTCGACCCGGAGATGGCCTCGCTCGTCGTGGACGAGCTGACCACCCGCGGCGTGGATCTGCGCACGCACAGCTCCGTCGAGCTGCTGGATGCCGACGGCGTGCACCTCGACGACGGCACGGTCGTCGCCGCCGACATCGTCATCGACGCCAGGGGCGTCCGTCCCGCGGCATCCCTCGCCGTCGACGCCGGCCTGGCGCTCGGGCCCACCGGCGGCATCGCGGTCGACGCGCTGCAGCGCACCGACGACCCGCGGATCCTCGCCGTCGGCGACGGCGTCGAGAAGATCGACGCGCTCTCCGACGAGCCGACGCTCGTCACCATGGCAGGGCTCGCCAACCGGCACGGCCGCACCGCGGCCGACGCGATCGCCGCCGCCGAGGGACTGCTCGAGGCTGCTCCCGCAGACGCCGTGCCCACCCTCGGCACGGCGATCGTCGGCGTCTTCGGGCTGGCCGTCGCGATGACCGGCTGGAGCGAGAAGCGGCTGAGGGATGCCGGCCGCGCGCATCGCGTGATCCACGCGCATCCCTCCGACCACGCCGGCTACTACCCGGGTGCGGAGCGGCTGAGCATGAAGCTGCTCGTCGACCCCGCGACCGATCTGATCCTCGGCGCACAGGTGATCGGGCGGCGCGGAGCCGACAAGCGCATCGACGTGATCGCCACGGCCATGCACGCGGGGCTCACCGCCTCGCAGCTGAGCAGGCTCGAGCTCGCCTACGCGCCGCAGTTCGGCTCGGCCAAGGACCCGGTCAACATGCTCGGCTACATCGCCGACAACGCCGCGACCGGACTGACCGACAGCATCCAGTGGCACGAGGTCGATGATGCCGTCGCAGCCGGTGCCACCGTGATCGACGTGCGCACCGCCGCCGAGCACGCGGCGGGGGCCATCGACGGCGCGCTGAACATCCCGGTCGACGACCTGCGCGCGCACCTCGGCCGCCTGCCCGCCGGCGAGCTGATCGTGCACTGCCAGGTCGGCCAGCGCGGGCACACCGCCGTGCGCCTGCTGCGTCAGCACGGCCGGTCGGCGCGCAACCTCGACGGCGGGTATCTCACCTGGTCCGCCGGAACGCGGATGCTCGCCGCGTCCCGCCCGAGCATGAAGGAGCCCGCATGAGCACCGCACCCGACGACGAGATCCGCAAGGTCGTGAACCGCCTCAAGCGGGCGCGCGGCCAGCTCACCGCCGTGATCGACGCGATGGAGACGGACGCCGACTGCCGCGATGTGGTCATCCAGCTCGCGGCAGTCGGCAAGGCCATCGACCGCGCCGGCTTCGCGGTGATCGGCACCGCACTGCGCCACTGCGTCGCGGACGGGGAGGACGCCCGGGAGGGGGCGCCGACGATGGAGGAGCTGCAGAAGCTGTTCCTCACCCTGGCCTGAGGGGACCGGGCGCGCGATCACTCCAGCAGCGTGAACCCCGACTCGTAGCGCGTCCGGCCCAGCGCCGCCATGATGATCTGCAGGAAGCCCATCGCCTCGAGCTCACGGGCGCGGGTCAGCGGTCCGACGTCGACGGCGCGCATCCCGGCGGCCTCGATCAGCGCGGCGACGCTCATCTTGGCATCCGCATAGTCTCCCGCGTACAGCACCGTGGTGCGGGTCGTGCCGTTGGTGCCGCTGACCAGGGTGTCGCCGAGGTTGACGTTGAACGCCTTCACCACCGCCGATCCCTCGGGCAGCAGCTTCGCCAGCTCGGCCGCGGTGGACGAGTCCGCGGGGGAGCGCAGCCGGTCGTAGGTGGAGAAGTCGATCGGGTTGCTGATGTCGATCACGACCTTCTCGCTGAGCTGCTCTCGATAGTGCTCCAGGATGCCCGCGTACGCGCCGTACGGGACGGCGAGCACCACGAGGTCTCCGGTGAGCTCGTCGCCCATGACGCCGTACTCCAGCCCGGGCCGGGCAGCCGACGTGCTGGTCGCGCTGCGCTTGATGATCTGGATGCCGGCCCCGGCGCGGGAGGCGACCTCGGCGATCGCCCCGCTCATCTTGCCGCTGCCGATGATGCTGATCGAAGTCATGCGACCTGAACCCTCCTGAATCGAGCGAGTGCCTGTTCGGCGACCTTGTGCGCGTCGTAGTCGAACACCGCGCTGCGGCGGAAGTCGCGCCCGACGCGGATGTCGGCGTCGCGCTTGCGCAGGTTCTCGAACTCGTACTGCGCGTCGAACATCGCACCGGCGCGGCGCGAGCCGTTCTGCAGGATCGCCGTGCGCTGCATGCGCACCGCGGTGTAGCGACGGAACGCCTCCGGGATGTCGGCGACCGTGTCGGCGGCGGCGAGGAACGTGGCGAGCGCCATGCTGTCCTCGATCGCCTGGCTGACGCCCTGGCCCTGGTGCGGCAGCATCGTGTGCGCCGCGTCGCCGAGCAGTGTGATGGGCCCGCGCGACCAGTTGGTGAGCGGCTCGTGATCGAACAGCCCCCACCAGAACGTCTTGTCGATCAGGCTGATGAAGTGCTGCAGTCGCGGGTCCCATCCCTCGCCCGAGAACTCCGCGGCGAGCTCGCTCACCTCGGCCGGACCCGACCAGGCACCCTGGAGCGGCCTGTCGCTCGGGATACCGGCGACGAAGTTGAACAGCCTGCGCTGCTGCAGCGGGTAGGCCATGAAGTGGCGGCTGTTCCCCATCCACACCTGGCTGATCATCGGCCAGTCGGCCGGCAGGCGCGACGCGTCCATGACTCCGCGGTAGACGAGGTAGCCCGAGTAGACGGGTTCGGGATGCTGACCCACGGCGCCCCGGACGACGGAGTGGATGCCGTCGGCGCCGACGACGGCATCGAAGACGTCCTCGGTTCCGTTCTCGAACTCCACCCGCACACCCGATTCGAGCTTCTCCACCGACTTCAGCCGGTGGCCGAGCCGGATCGACTGCGGGTCGACGTCATGCGCGAGCGCGTCGATGAGGTCGGGCCGGTACATCCCGATGTTCTGGTACTGCCGGGCCGAGTCCTCCCAGGCGGCATCGGTGACCATGTTCCCCATGGCATCCAGGTAGACGCCGTGCCCGTCGGGGACGGCTCCCGACCCCCGGACGCGCTCGAGCACGCCGAGCCTGTCGAGCACCCGCGCGGCGTTCGGGGCGACGGTCACCCCTGCCCCGACCTCGCCCAGCCGGCTCGCCTGCTCGAACACCGTCACGTGCACTCCCGCGATCCTGGTCAGGGCGATGGCGGCGGTGAGGCCGCCCATCCCTCCGCCGATGATCGCGATCCTTGTGCTGCTGTCTACCATTGCTTCTCCTTGACTGACGTGCGTGCCGGGGCGGGCCTCATCGCGTTCCTGCGAACTGGCCGGCGACCTCGCCTGCGGGCGCGGCGGATGCGAAGACCGTGGCTCCGACGGCCTGCTCGTCCTCGTTGTCGGGGCCGAGTGCGATGCCGCGGCGATCGCGCAGGCACAGCGTGGCGCCGGCCCCCAGCAGGGTGGCGAGCAGCAGGTAGGCGGAGACCGCCGCGGTGGTGCCGGTCGCGCCCAGCAGCATCTGGGCGATCATCGGCGCGAACGCCCCGCCCAGCACCGCGCCGATCGCGTACGTGATCGAGACGCCCGAGAAGCGGATGGATGCCGGGAAGATCTCGGCGTACCACGCGGCCAGCGGTCCGTAGGTGAGGCCGAGACCCGTCGAGATCAGCAGCAGCGCCACGTAGAGTCCGGGAAGTCCGCCGGCGTCGACGAGCCAGAAGACCGGGAAGACGATGACGGCCTGCAGGCCGAAGCCGATGAGGAAGGTGCTCCGCCGGCCGATCGCGTCCGCGAGGTATCCGGCCAGCAGCGTGGAGAAGAACCACACGACGGCGGCGAAGACAGCGGCGAGCAGCACCGAGGTGGTCTCGAGGTGGCCGACGCTGATCGCGTAGCTGTTCAGGAAGCCGCCGGTGGTCATGTAGCCGAGGGTGCCGTTGCCGACGAACACGAGGGCCGCGAGGAGCACGAGGTGCCAGTGGCGCCGGAAGAGAGTGACGATCGGCAGGCCGGCCTGCTTTCCGCGCTCGGCGATCTCGGCGAACACCGGGCTCTCCTCCACGGAGCGGCGGATCACGAAGCCCACCACGATCAGCACGATGCTCACCAGGAACGGCACGCGCCAGCCCCACTGCAGGTAGGCCTCGCCGGGGGAGATCACGCCCGTCATCAGCGCGGTCATGCCCGACGCCAGGAGGAATCCCAGGGGCACCCCGAGCTGCGGCCAGGAGCCGGCACGGCCGCGCCGGTCGGCGGGCGCGTGCTCCACGGCCATCAGCACCGCGCCGCCCCACTCGCCGCCGGCGGACAGGCCCTGCAGGATGCGGAGCAGGAGCAGCAGGACGGGCGCCGTGATGCCGATCTGCGAGTAGGTGGGGAGCGTGCCGATGAGAGTCGTCGCCACGCCCATCAGGACCAGGGTGACGACCAGCATCGCCCGCCGTCCGATGACGTCGCCGAAGTGGCCGGCGAGGAAGGCGCCGAGCGGGCGGAAGAGGAAGGAGATGCCGACCGTCGCGAACGACAGCAACAGCGCGATCTCCTTGCCCGCGGGCTCGAAGAAGAGCTGGGCGAACACCAGGCCGGCGCTGGTGGCGTAGATGAAGAAGTCGTACCACTCGATGGTCGTGCCGATGATGGTCGCGAAGGCGATACGGCGCTGCGAGGCGCGCTTTCCTGGGGCGGAGGAGGTGGTCATCGTTGTCCCTAACGTCATTGTCATCGCCCTCCGGGTGAGGGCTGGGATGCGGGTTTCTCCCATCGTGCGGCGCGCAGGACTGCGTGTAAATCACAGTTATTCGCGGATATAGTTCGATTCGACTGAAGAATCGGAGAAGGAGTCGCCGTGGTCGATGTGAGCCTGAGGCAGCTGGAGCTGTTCGCCGCGCTGCCCCATTTCCCCACGCTCAGCGCGGCCGCCGCACACCTGCACATCTCGGAGTCGGCGCTGTCGCAGGCCATCACGAGCCTGGAGAACGCGGTGGGCGAGCAGCTGTGCGTGCGGCGCAAGGCGAGGGGGCTCACGCTCACGCCGACTGGCCAGGACTTCGCCCGCCGGGCGAGGCAGATCGTCGCGGAGACGCATGAGCTCGTCCTCGGTGCGGGGCGGGAGCAGGAGCTGCAGGGGCCGGTGCGGCTCGGATGCTATTCGAGCTTCGCCACCAACGTCGTGCCCGAGCTGCTCGAGGGGTTCCCGAAGCGGCATCCGGGGGTGACGATCGAGATCATGGTCGGCACTAACGAGGAGCTGCTCTCCGCGCTCGAGGCGGGCCGGCTGGACGTGGCGCTCGTGTACGACGTGTCGCTCCCCGTCGGATACCGGCGTCGCCGGATCTACGCGACCGAGCTCGAGGCGCACCTGCATCCCGAGCATCCGCTCGCGGCGCACGCCACCGTCGACCTCGCGGAGCTGGCCGACGAGCCCTACATCCTGTACGACGCGACGCCCGGGATCCGCAACGTGACCGACGCGTTCACCGCGCGCGGTCTCGAGCCGCGGATCGCGGCGAAGGTCACCCAGATCATCCTCGTCGAGGCTCTCGTGGGGCGCGGCCTCGGCTACGGGCTGCTCATGTCGCGCCCGAACGCGCTCCCGATGAGCTCGGAGGGGCGGCCCATCGTGATCCGCCCGTTCGACCCGCCGGTGACGGTGTCGCACGTGGTGGGGATCTGGCCGGCGGACATGAAGCTCACGCCGCGTGCGTCGGCGCTGCTCGACTTCGCCGTGGAGAAGCTCGGCGGCTACGGACGTGCGGATGCCGCGGGGGTCCCGGGGGTCTCCGCGGAGGCGACCGGGTCCCTGCCCGGCTGAGGGCTGCGCGTCAGCGCGGTCCGATCTTCCACGGCTCCTTCACGGAGCGGATGAACGAGTAGGTGACGAGGTCGCGGTGATGCACCTCGCGGGAGTACGAGATGCGCTTGCCGCTGAGCGATGCGCCGACGATCGTCCACATCTTCGCGACCTCTCCCTCCGGCTGCTCCAGATGCGCGGCCTCCTCGGCCGTGAGGGCCGTGACGCCGGCGGAGACGACCTCCCACGCGATGGCCTCGGACCAGAGGTCCTGCGCGATGTCGAAGACGGGGCGGGTGGGGTCGATGAACGGTCGCTCCATGCCGGCGGGGAGCGGCAGGATGTACTCGCCGACCATCGCAGGGATGTCGTCGGCGTACCAGCGCAGCCGGATGTGCGCGCCGACCGGTTCGATCTGCGGATGCAGCAGAGCGGCGATCTCGTCCGGGATGGGCTCGAAGGATGCCGAGAGCACCTCGACCGAGGGGGTGTACCCCATCCGGGCCAGGATGTCGCCGTACTCGACGCGCGCCTCGAAGCGGGCGCTCAGCCGCAGGAGCAACGGGTCGATGGTCGTGGCGGCCCCTTGGCGGCGGACGACGATGCCCTGGTTCTCCAGATCGGCCAGTGCATGGCGGATCTGCTGCCGGGTGCATCCGAGCGCCTCGGCGAGCCGGTGCTCGCCGGGCAGAGTGCTGTCGGAGGCGACCGCCTCGCGGACGTGCCTCAGCACGCCGCTGAGGATGCGTTCGCTGTCGGTCAGCGGGGTGCGCGTCCTGCGCTCGCTCCACGCGCCCATCGTGCCGTCGGTCATCGCCGTCCCCCTGCTCCAGGCAAGCATATTCGGCCCGGGGCCGTCAGTCGCCACCATCGTCACAACTAGTCAACAAGTTGCGTAATGATCGACCAAACCTATCAACAAGTGGGCGGAGATCTGCTAGCGTCAGTCAACCCGCACACGGAGGAGTCAGCAGTGACCACGACGGACAGCATCCGAGGTATCCCTCTCTGGGACGGCCATGCCTACCGCGGGGCGAGCAGCCTCGAGTGGTCGGGCGATCGCATCGAGGCGGTCGAGTCCCACGACGAGGTGCTCGACGGGTACAGCGTCATCCCCGGTCTGATCGACACGCACGTGCACCTGGGCGCCTACTCCGGCTCGGGCCGGGCCGACTGGTCGTCGTGGCCGCTCATCACCCCGTGGGAGGAGCAGGTCTTCCACATCGCCAACAACGCGCAGAAGGCCGCCCGCGCGGGCGTGACCACCCTGCGCGACCTGTCCGGCGACGAGCGGCAGCTGGCCGTGAAGCGCGCCTTCGACGAGGGCATCCAGCAGGGTCCACGCATCCTGGTGCACGGCGCCGTCGGCATGACCGCCGGGCACGGCGACCTGTTCATCCCGCCGCACTACCCGCACCGCGGACGCACCGCCGACAGCCCCGACGAGTGCCGCAAGCTCGTGCGCGAGTACGCGCGCATGGGCGCCGACGGCATCAAGATCTTCACCACCGGCGGCGTGCTCTCCATGGGCGACAAGGTCGGCTGGCGCAACCAGACGCTGGACGAGATCCGCGCGACCATCGACGAGGCGCACGCGCTGAGCATGCCCGTCGCCGCGCACAGCCACTCCGCCGAGGGCAACGAGATCGCCCTGTCGGTCGGGGTCGACTCCATCGAGCACGGCACCGGCCTCGAGCCCGACCAGTGGGATCGCCTCATCGAGCGGAACATCTCGGTCGCGCCGACGCTGCTCATCAACGACGCCATCGCCGACGGCCGCGTCGCGGTCGGCGAAGAGGCCCAGGCGAAGGCGAAGGATGTCGTCGCCTACCGCGACTCCCTGTTCGGCGACGCCGGCCGCGCAGGCATCCGCTTCGTCCTCGGCACCGACGCGAACGGCGTCTTCGTGCAGTTCGGCGACCAGATGGAGGAGGTGCGCCTGATGGCGCGGATGTTCGGCTGGACCGCCGAGCGCGCGCTGCGCGCCGCCACCTCCGACGCCGCCGACGTGGTCCGCATGTCCGACCGCATCGGTTCGCTCGCCCCCGGTCACGGAGCCGACTTCGTCGTGCTGCGCGGCCGGCCCTGGGAGGACATCGAGGACCTGAGGCTCGAGAACATCGTCGCCGTCGTGTCACGAGGTCGTCTCGTGCACGGCGAGCTGCCCACCGCAGGCTGACCGCCTGCCTGAATCCGCTGTACCCGAAACTGCTGGACTCTGAGAGGAAGATCGTGAACATCTCGACACGACATGCATCCGCACGCTGGGCCGCGGCCCTCGGCGCCGCCGCCCTCGGCGCCGGTCTCCTTGCCGGCTGCTCCGCCGGCAACGGCGGGGGCGGGGGCGGTGGCGGCACCACCAAGGACGAGCTGTACATCGCCGTGCAGGACGACCCGGTGTGCCTGGACCCGCAGCAGGTGACCCTGACCACCGCACTGAACATCGGGCGGCAGCTGGTCGACTCCCTGGTCGATCAGAACCCTGAGACGGGCGAGATCGTGCCCTGGCTCGCCAAGAGCTTCGAGGCGAACGACAACCTCACCGAGTTCACCTTCACACTGCGCGACGACGTCACCTTCAGCGACGACTCGAAGCTGACGCCCGAGACCGTGAAGGCGAACTTCGACGCCCTCGCCGCCCTCGGAAGCACCGCCGCGCTGGCGTCGCAGTACCTGGCCGGCTACCAGGGCACCACGGTCGTGGACGCCTCCACGGTCAAGGTCGCGTTCGCCGAGCCGAACGCGCAGTTCCTGCAGGGTGCCAGCACCATCACGCTCGGCCTGCTCTCCGACAAGTCCGCCGCGATGACCGCCGAGGAGCGCTGCCAGCACCCGGTGGGATCCGGTGCGTTCGTCCTGGACAGCTACACCTCCAACGACTCCGTCGTCGTCACCGCCCGCAAGGGATACGACTGGGGCTCTCAGCTGCGCACCCGCAAGGGCGACGCCGCGGTCAAGAAGATCACCTTCGCCGTGACGCCTGAGCCCGGTGTCCGCACCGGCGGTCTGCAGACCGGCGAGTTCGACATGATCCTGGACCTGCCCGCGGCCGACGAGAAGCGCTTCGGCACCGATCAGTACGAGATCTACGCGCGCGCCAACCCTGGCGTCCCGCATTCGCTGGTGCCGAACACCGACCGCCCGATCGTCTCCGACCCGGCCGTGCGCGAGGCGATGATCCTCGCCACGAACCGCGCCGAGATCAAGGACCTCACGGGTTCGAGCAAGGTTCCGGCGGCGACCGGTGTGCTCAGCTCCGCCACCCCGTCGTTCCTCGCCCAGAAGGACGCGCTCGCGTACGACCTCAAGGGCGCGGAGAAGCTGCTCGACGACGCGGGCTGGAAGGCCGGGGCCGGCGGCATCCGTGAGAAGGACGGCACCAAGCTGTCCGTCTCGGTGACGGCGTTCTACGGTCAGGACGTGCTCGAGGCCACCCAGGCGCAGCTGGCCAAGGCCGGGATCGACCTGAAGATCAACATGGTCACCGCCGGCGACTTCTTCGGCGCCGTCGCATCCAAGGACTTCGACTTCCTCGGCGCCGGCCTGACGCGCACCGACCCCGACGTGCTGCGGGTGATGTTCTCGTCCGCCTCCAAGGCGCGCTGGGCCGTGGTCACCGACCCCGAGCTCGACGAGCAGCTGGCCGCGCAGGCCGAGACCGCCGACCCGAAGGCGCGCACCGCCATCCTGGAGGACGTGCAGAAGCACATCGTCGAGAAGGCGTACCTCGTGCCCCTGCTCGAGGTCGCGCAGGTGCACGCCTCGCAGAAGGGCGTCTCCGGCGTCGAGTTCGACTCCTCGTCGCGGATCATCCTGCACGACGTCACTGTCAAGGGCTGAGCCGGACACGGCGGGAAGGTGATCGGGATGACGGGAGCGAAACCGTGAATGCGACGCTGCGCGTGCTGCGCTACATCGCACCGAAGCTGGCGCAGTTCGTCTTCGTGGTGCTCGCGACGTACACCGTCGTGTTCCTCCTGATCACCTTCCTTCCCGGCGATCCTCTGCTCGCGGCGCTCGCCAGCAAGAGCGGCGGGGACACGATCGTCGACCCGGAGGTGCTCGAGCGGCTCCGGCAGCAGTACGGTCTGGCCGGCACCCCGTGGGAGCAGTACTGGCATCGCCTCGGGATGCTCGTGCAGGGCGACCTGGGCATCTCGATCGCCACCGGTCAGCCCGTGGCGACGATGATCGCGCGGACCCTGCCGAACTCGGTGGAGATCGCCCTCATCGCCCTCGTGATCGCGATCGTGATCGCCGTGCTCTTCACGTTCCTCGCCTTCATCGCCCCGGTGCGCTGGCTGCGCAACCTGCTGCTGCAGATCCCGCCGTTCGGAGTCGCCATCCCGGCGTTCCTGACCGGTCTGCTGCTGATCAGCTTCTTCTCCTTCACGCTCGGCTGGCTGCCGTCCTCGGGCAGCCGCCAGCCGGGCAGCGCCATCCTTCCGGCGGTCACCCTGGCTCTGCCGGTCGGGGCCATCCTGTTCCAGGTGTTCTCGGCGGCCGTGCTCGAGGCGCAGGCGAGCCAGCACGTGTTCACCGCGGTGGCCAAGGGCGTGCCGCCGTGGCGGATCTTCACCGCGCACCTGCTGCGCAACGCGCTGCTGCCGACGATCACCGTGCTCGGCCTGACCATCGGTTACCTCGCGGCGGGCACCGCCGTGGTCGAGACGGTGTTCTCGCGCGACGGCATCGGGCGGATGACGGTGAACGCCGTGCTCGCCCGTGACATCAACGTCATCCAGGGCATCGTGCTGATGATCGCCGCGGTCTACGCGACCGTGAACCTCGTGGTCGATCTGGCGTACGGCGTGATCGACCCCCGCACGCGGCGCTCCGGACGCCGGGCCGCGCGCACCGTGCAACCCGCGGATGAGCCGAAGGAGGTCGCCGCATGAGACTGCTCCGTCAGCCCGGATTCGTGATCAGCCTGCTCGTGCTGCTGCTGGTCGCCGTCGCGATCGTCGCGCCCTCGCTGCTGTCCACCCACGACCCCTACCTCTCGGTCCCCAAGGACCGGCTGCTGCCGCCCAGTGCCGAGTACCTCTTCGGAACCGACAACCTCGGGCGGGACCTGTACTCCCGTGTGGTGCACGGCACGGCGCTCTCCATCGTCTCGGCTGCGCTCGCGGTGGCGGTCGGCGTCGTCGTCGGCGGGTTGGTGGGGCTGGCATCCGGATTCCTCGGCGGCCCCGTCGACTTCGCGATCATGCGGGTGGTCGACGTGCTCGTCGCGATCCCGGGCATCCTGCTCGCCCTCATCGTCGTCGCCACTCTCGGCTTCGGTCCGGTCTCGATCGGGCTCGGCGTCGGCCTGGGCGCCGCCGGCAGCTTCGCCCGCGTGATGCGCTCGCAGGTGCTGCGGGTGCGCAACGAGGAGTACGTCGAGGCGGCGCGCACCCTCGGCGCGCGCGTGCCCGCCGTGGTGTTCCGGCACGTGCTGCCCAATGCCGCGCGCCCCGTCATCGCCGTGGCCGCGCTCGAGCTGGGCACGGCCATCCTGGGCGTCTCGGCGCTGACCTTCCTCGGCTTCGGCGCCCCGCCGCCCGCACCCGAGTGGGGCGCGCTGTCGGCTGCCGGACGGGACTTCATCGCCGCGCAGCCGTGGCTCAGCATCATCCCGGGTCTCGTGATCCTGGCCGTCGTGCTGGCCGTGAACCGCGTGGCGCGAGCGATCGGAGGCGAGCGATGAGCGGGGCTCTGCTGCAGGTGGACGGCCTGCGCGTCGACTACAGCACGCGCGGACGCTGGAAGGAGGTCGTCCACGACATCTCCTTCGAGGTGCCGGCGGGCAAGGTGGTCGCACTGGTCGGCGAGTCCGGCTCGGGCAAGTCCACCGTGTCTCAGGCGCTCATCCGCCGTCTTCCCGAGAACGGCCGGATCACGGGCGGCTCCATCCGCTTCGCCGGCAACGATCTCGTGCGGCTGCCGGAGCGCGCGCTGCGGAAGATCCGCGGTGCGCAGATCGGCTTCGTGCCGCAGGACCCCGGATCGTCGCTGAACCCGCTCATGCGCGTGGGCGAGCAGATCGCGGAGACGCTGCGCATCCACCGGCGGATGCCGCGCGCCGCCGCGGCCGCGCGCGCCGTGGAGATCCTCGACGAGGTCGGCATCCCGCAGCCGGCGCTGCGCGCCTCGCAGTACCCGCACGAGCTGTCCGGCGGCCTTCGTCAGCGCGCCCTGATCGGGATCGCCTGGGCGTGCGGACCGCAGTTCGTCATCGCGGACGAGCCGACCAGCGCCCTCGACGTCACGGTGCAGCGGCACGTCCTCGACCAGCTCGACGAGCTCGTGCAGCAGCACGGCACCGCCGTGCTGCTGATCACCCACGACCTGGCCGTCGCCGCCGATCGCGCCGACGAGATCATCGTGATGTACCAGGGCGAGATCGTGGAGCGCGGCGCGACCGCCGATGTGCTGAACGCGCCGGCGCACGAGTACACCCGGCGCCTCGTCGCAGCGGCTCCCGGCCTGCGCGAGGGGCGGCTGGCTCCGCAGGTGCAGGTGGGCGAGGAGAGCGCGCTGTTCGCGACCTTCCGCGAGCGGGTGGCCGCGCAGGCGGGCTCCTCCGCGCCCGAGGCGCGCGCCGAGAGCATCCTCGAGGTGCGAGGCCTCGGCAAGACGTACGGCGTTCGCGGCGGATCGTTCCTCGCCGCCGACGACGTGTCCTTCGCGGTCCCGCGGGGGAGGACGCTGTCGATCGTGGGCGAGTCGGGTTCGGGCAAGACCACGAGCGCCCGGATCGCAGCGCGGCTCGTGCAGCCGGATGCCGGCACGATCCTGCTCGACGGCGAGGACATCACCCGTGCCACCGGTGAAAGCCTGCGTCAGCTGCGCCGCCGGATGCAGGTGGTGTACCAGAACCCGTTCGCGTCCCTCGACCCGCGGATGACGGTCGAGCGGATCGTCGCGGAGCCGCTGCGGTCGTTCCGCGTGGGGGACCGCTCTTCGCAGCGCCTGCTGGTCCGCGAACTGCTCGAGAGGGTGCGCCTGTCGTCGGAGCTGGCGGATCGGCGTCCCGGCGAGCTGTCGGGTGGTCAGCGGCAGCGCGTGGCGATCGCCAGGGCGCTCGCCATCGGCCCCGAGCTGATGATCCTCGACGAGCCCGTCTCGGCACTGGACGTCTCCGTGCAGGAGCAGATCCTGCAGCTGCTGGTCGACCTGCAGGCCGAGTTCGGGCTGAGCTACCTGTTCATCTCGCACGACCTGGGCGTGGTGCGGCAGATCTCCGATCGCATCGTCGTGATGCAGAAGGGGCGGGTCGTCGAGAGCGGCGACGCCGCCGACGTGCTGGGAGCCCCGGCGCACGAGTACACCCGCGAGCTCATCGCGGCCATCCCCGGCAGCAGCGCGGTCTCCGGCTGACCCGGGACTGTTCCGGGACGTGTGAGGCCCCTGCCGATCGGCAGGGGCCTCACGCGTCCGGAGATCCCGGCGTCAGTACCGCAGGCCGTGGCCGAAGCGGAAGGTGGGATCCTCGGTGTCGAAGGCGACATCGGAACGGCTCGCGACGACTGCGGCATCCGAACGCGGCAGATCGAACGGCAGCGAGCCCTGCGGACCCCGCTCGCCGAACAGCACCCGCAGCACGGCCTCGTCCGAGGCGCCGTAGTCCGCGAGCACGGCGCGAGCCGACTCCTCCAGGCCGCCCAGCACGGCCGGGCGATCGAGGTAGATGTCGATCACCGTCGGCACGGCCTCGGCGATCGCCGTCAGACGGGCGTGCTCCTCAGCAGGGAACTCCAGCGATCCGGAGTGGAACATCGCCGAGAACCCGCCGCGGTCGCGGTCCTCGAAGGGCGCCTTGATGCGCAGGATCGCGACGTCGGCCTCCGCCGGTGTCTCGACGACGGTCGCGTACCCGGCGAGGACGTCGGATGCCACGCCTTCGGCGTAGACCTTCACGCCGCGGGTCAGCGGCAGGATCGCATCCGCGTTCGTGAGCAGGGTCAGCGAATCACTCTGCGCGTCCAGGCCCTCCTGCACGAAGTCCGCACGGCCGACGACGGCCTCGGCGTGCTCCTCGTCGACGAACGGGTCGTCGAACAGCCCGAGGCGGAACTTCTCCCGCAGCAGACGCCGCACCGAGACGTCGAGACGGTCCTCCGCGACCGCACCCGAGGCGAGCAGATCCAGCAGCACGTCGGTGCACAGCTCGCCGCCGAACTGGTCGATGCCGGCGTCCAGCGCCTTCACCATCCGCTCGGGCCGCGTGAGGTGCTCCACGCCCCAGGCCCGCGCCGGCATCGGCGTCCCCAGGATGTCGGCGTCGGTGAGCAGGCCCCAGTCGGTGCAGACGATGCCGTCGAAGCCGAGGCGGTCGCGCAGCAGCGTGGTCAGCACGTCCTTGTTGAAGCCGAAGCCGACCTCCTCCCAATCGGTGCCGACCGGCTTGCCGTAGTACGGCATCATCTGGGTGGCGCCGGCGCCGATGGCCGCGATGAACGGACGCAGGTGGTACTCCTGCTCGCCGCCGGGGTAGACCTGCTCCTTGCCCCACTCGAAGTGCGGATCCTCGCCGTCGAGCTGCGGACCGCCGCCGGGGAAGTGCTTGACCATGGTCGAGACCGACTCGGGCCCGAGCTCCGACCCCATGAACCCGCGGATGTAGCCGACCACGAGCTCGCTGGTGAGGTCGGCGCTCTCGCCGAACGTGCCGTTGATCCGCGACCAGCGCGGCTCGGTGGCGAGGTCGATCTGCGGATGCAGTGCGACGCGCAGCCCCACCGCGAGGTACTCCTGCCGCGCGATGTCGCCGAAGCGCTCGAGCCGCTCCGGCGAGGCGAGGGCGGCGAAGCCGAGCGTCTCGGGCCACTGCGAGAAGGGACCGGCGAACATCGAGGTCAGGGGGTTGTCGCTGAACGCGTGCCGCGGATCGGTCGAGAACGTGATCGGGATGCCGAGGCCGTCCTCGCGGGCGAAGCGCTGCAGCGCGTTGCTCCATGCGGCGAACTCGCGGCCGCTGGGCGCCGAGCCGAGCAGGTTGAAGTGATTCATCCGTCGCTTGCGGATCATCGAGTGCGCCGAGGGCAGCCCGAACGTCGGATTGCCCTCGGACGGGTCGCCGATGCCGACCATGGTGTGGAAGAGCATCCCGGCCTTGTCGGCGGCATCCATCCGGCCGAGCAGGTCCTCGACGCGCTGCTCGATGTCGAGCGCGGCGTCCTGGTACGGGAAGCGCACCTCGGTGTCCGTCATGTGTTCTCTCCTTGACTACTTGACCGACTTGATGAACCAGACGCTGATCGCGCCGAGCACGCTGAGCACGATCGCGATCGGGAAGAGCGCGCCGTAGCCGAAGGCCAGCACGATCGCACCGGCGACGCCGGGGGCGAACGTCTGGGGCAGCGTGGCGGCGATGTTCACGACGCCGAGATCCTTCGCGAAGTTCTTCGCTGACGGGAGCACCTGGCTCATCAGCGCGGTGTCCACCGCCTGGAACATGCCGAACCCGAATCCGCTGATCACGGTCATGATCATCCACGAGGTGTACGAGGGCGTGATCCAGGGCACGACGAGGGCGACCGCCATGAGCAGCGAGGATCCGAAGACGAAGGGCTTGCGGCGGCCGACCTTGTCGGAGAGCGGGCCCGAGATCACCGTGGCGATGAGCACGCCGGCGAGGCTGAGGATGCCCAGGAGCGGGATGACCGCGAACGGGTCCTTCACGCCGAGGTAGTTCTTCAGGATCAGCAGCTGGAAGCCGGTCACGGCGAAGTAGCCGGTGTACAGCAGCAGGCGGCCGGTGAACGCCCAGAAGAAGTCGGGGTGCTTGACCGGGTTGACCCAGAAGGTGCGCAGGAACTCCGCGAAGCTGAACGGCTCGTTCTGGAAGTTGGTGCTCGGGTGGTCGGGGTTGGCGATGACGAAGCCGATCAGCACGACGACGGCGAACGCCGCGAAGATCACATAGCCGAGGGTGATGGTGTGCGCGAGCTGGGAGCCGACGATCTGGCCGCCCAGCGCACCGAGCATGAGTCCGATGCCGGACAGGGCGGCGAAGGTGCCGCGGCGGGCGACCGGCACGCGGTCGGGAAGCACCGCGGAGAGCGGGCCCTGCGCGAAGTTGTAGGCGACCTGGATCAGGGTCCACGCGACGATGATCCCGATGAGGCTGTTCATGAAGCCGAGGACGATGAGGGCGATGCCGCCCACGATCGCTCCGCCGACGATCCACACGGCGCGGCGGCCGGACTTCGCCCGGGTGCGGTCGGAGAGCTGGCCTGCGGCGGGCTGGGCGATCATGGCGCCGAGGGCGCCGATCGTCATGACGATGGCGATGTTCGCGACCTGGGTCTTCTCGTCGGGGAACATCGCGATCAGCTGGGCCTGGAGCAGGATGCCGGGGACCGCGCCCCAGATCACGAAGATCGCGAAGTTGGCGGGGACGATCCACCACAGCAGGCGCCGCACGCCCTTGAGGGGCGCGGGCGGGTCGTCCTCGCCGGAGGCGGTGGCGACGAAGGTGGTCTCGGTGATCGGGGGACGCAGCTCGGGGGCGTCAGATGAAGTCGACGACATTGTCAGTCCTTGCGGGTATGGGCGGGTTCGGTTGGCCGGACAGGGTGCTCGGTGCCGATTGATGGCACGCTAGCATGAAAACCGGCACAAGTGTAGGTTTTCATCTGACGCCTACGATGGGACATCGATGACGACTGAACGCGGATACACCACCGGCCGAGCCCGGCGGGAGCAGATCATCGCGGCCGCGACCGCGCTCTTCGGCCGCGTCGGCTACAACAGTGCGACCATGCTCGAACTGTCGAAGATCTGCGAGATCTCGCGCGCCGGCCTCGCGCACCACTTCCCCACCAAGGAATCCCTCATGGAGGCGGTGCTGGAGACGCGCGACCGCGAGGACCGCGATCGGTTCCGCCGCAACGGGTCACAGGGGCAGGACGGCATCGGGATCCTGCGCGGCATGGTCGACCTCGCCCGGCACAACAGCGGCGTCGGCGGCATCATCGCGCTGTACGCGGTGCTGTCGGCGGAGGCGGCCGACCCGACCCACCCCGCGCACGACTACTTCGTCCGACGCTATGCGCGGATCCGCTCCGGCACGGCGAAGGCCCTGCGGGATGCCAGGGCCGCGGGCTACCTCGCCGAGCACGTCGACGAGGAGCGCGCCGCCGCGGAGCTCACCGCCCTCATGGACGGCCTGCAGCTGCAGTGGCTGCTCGATCCGACGTCCGTCGACATGGCCGAGGCCGTGCGGCTCCGCATCGAGGAGCTGCTCGTCGTGCCGCTGGGCGGGCCCGACTAGAAGGCGCTCAGCGCGCCGCGTGCGCCAGGGCCCGCAGGGCCGGCAGTACGCGGTCGCGCTCCGGCAGCGGCGCGAGCTCGAGCGCCGTCGCGACGCCGAGGGCGAGCACGGCGTGCCCGGCCGCGTTCGGGTGGAACGGGTCGCCCAGCAGTCCCCAGGCGACGTCGTTCACGTGGCCACGGCCCATCTCGGCGAAGCGCGCGAACTGGTCGATGAGGATCACGTCCTGCGCGGCCGCGACATCCCTGATCGCCTGGGCGAACTCGGCGATGCGGGCGCGCTCCGGGGCGTTGCGCACGTCGATCGCGGGCTGGGTCTGCAGAACGGGGATGGCGCCGACGGCGCGCACCCGTGCGACGAACTCGGTGACGGATACCGCGAACTCGGCGGGCTCGATCACCGGGAACACGCCCGCGGTGGAGCAGTCGTTCGTGCCGATCATGAGCGTGACGATGTGCGGATGCCAGGTGGCCACGCGCCGGTCGAAGTCCTCGAGCAGCTGCACGATGCGCCAGCCGCTGATGGCGGTGTCGATGATGACGTCCTGAACGCGGGACATGTCGCCGCGGATCAGCTCGTGCAGGTGGTCGACGTAGTTGCGCGCACCCTGGGTGTGGATGAGTCCATGCGTGATCGAATCGCCGGTGCACACCCAGTTCACGGGCGTGCCCTCGTCGAGCAGGGTGCGCAGGCGGGTCAGGTCAGTGGTCACGCGGATGCTCCTGTCGGGATGGTGCTTCCATCCTGGCGCATCCGGCCCCCGGGCCTCGCCGGGCACGCCCCCGTCACCAGTCGTGGACCGTGCCGTCGGCGAGCCGGTTGTAGGGCAGGTACGCCTGCTCGTACGGATACTTGCCCGCCTCGTCCAGGTCGAGCTCCACACCCAGACCCGGGGCGTCGCCGGGGTGCAGCAGGCCGTTCTGCCAGGTGAACGACTGCTGGAACACCTGGTTCGTGCGCTCGCCGTGCTTCATGTACTCCTGGATGCCGAAGTTGTGGATCGACAGGCCGAGGTGCATGGCGGCGGCCATGCCGACCGGGGAGATGTCGGTCGGCCCGTGCATGCCCGACTTGATCTGGTACATCGCCGCATACTCGAGGGTCTTCTTCAGCGGGCTGATGCCGCCCATGTGGGTGACGGCGCCGCGCACGTAGTCGATGAGCTGCTCGCGGATGATGTCCTTGAAGTCCCACACCGTGTTGAAGATCTCGCCGATCGCGAGCGGGGTGGTGGTGTGCTGGCGTACGAGGCGCAGCGCCTCCTGGTTCTCGGCAGGGGTGCAGTCCTCCAGCCAGAACAGGTCGTAGGGCTCGAGCTCCTTGCCGAGCTTGGCGGCCTGGATCGGCGTCATGCGGTGGTGGCCGTCGTGGAGCAGGGGGAGCTCGGGGCCGAACTCGTTGCGCACCGCCTCGAAGACGCCGGGCAGGTGGCGCAGATAGGCGCGGGTGTCCCAGTCCTCCTCCACCGGCTTCGCGCCGCGACGTGCGGGCTCGTGGTCGTAGCGCTCGTCGCCACCGCCGGCCGCGGCGGACTGCGAGGCGATGCCGTAGATCGCGTTCAGGCCGGGGACGCCGGTCTGGATGCGGATGGCGCGGTAGCCCTGCTCGAGGTGGTCGCGCACCGAGTCGAAGAGCGAGGGCAGGTCAGTGCCGGACGCGTGGCCGTAGGCGAGCAGCCCGGTGCGGGACGCCCCGCCGAGCAGCTGGTACAGCGGCATCCCGGCCTTCTTCGCCTTGATGTCCCACAGCGCCATGTCGACGGAGGCGATCGCCGCCATCGTGACGGGGCCGCGGCGCCAGTACGCCGAGCGGTACAGGAACTGCCAGGTGTCCTCGATGCGGTTCTCGTCGGCACCGATCAGCAGCGGCACGACGTGGTCGCGCAGGTATGAGACCACGGCCAGCTCGCGGCCGTTGAGGGTCGCGTCGCCCAGGCCGGTCACGCCGTCGGAAGTGGTGATCTTCAGCGTCACGAAGTTGCGGTTCGGGCTGGTGACGATCACCTCGGCCTTGTCGATGGTCATCGCTTCTCCTCTCCGCGCACACCTTCGGTGCAGAACTGGTATGGCAGTAATGCAAGCACTGCCATACCAGTTCTGTCAAGAGTCGGGATACTCTCGTCACATGCCCGCTCGCCCCTCCGCCCGCGACGTCGCCTACGCGCACGTCCGTGACGAGATCATCAGCGGTGCGCTCCGGCCCGGGGCCTCGCTGTCGGAGAACGAGCTCGCCGCGACCATCGGCATCAGCCGCCAGCCCGTCCGCGAGGCTCTGCTGCTCATCGCGCAGGAGGGCCTGGTCGAGATCCGTCCGCAGAGCGGCACCTACGTCACGCCCATCGACCCCGATCGCGTGCGCGAGGCGCAGTTCATCCGCGAGGCGATCGAGGTGACGTCGCTCGCATCATGCGCGACGCCGTCGGATGAGCAGGAGCGGATGCTGCGCAGCATCCTCGCCGCCCAGCGCAAGGCGCGCGATCGTGAGGAGTTCTACCCGCTGGACGAAGAGTTCCACCGCGCGCTGCTGGGGCTCGCCGGACACGCGAACGCGTGGGCGGCGGTCAGCGCCGCGAAGGGCCACCTCGACCGCGCCCGCTACGTCGGCATGAGCGCGACGCGGGATGTGCAGGACTATGCGGACGACCACGAGCGCGTCGTCGACGCGCTCGCGGCCGGCGATCCGGATGCCGCCTGTGCGGCGCTGCGCGAGCACCTCCGCTTCGTCTTCGCCGATCTCGAGGCCGTGCGCGAGCAGCATCCGGAGCTCTTCGAGGGCGCGCCTGCGGCGCGAGGAACGCGCCGAACGCGACGGTGACGCGTGTCCGGACCTCAGCGGACCCGCTCGCCGGCGACGTGCACCGACACCGGCGTGATGGCCATGTCGCCCGGCTGCCACGAGAAGCGGAGCACATCCGCTCGGGCGCCGACTCGCCACGGGTCGCGGCCGTCCAGCAGCAGAGACGGCACGATGCTGGCCAGCCGGACGGCATCGGCGAGCGAGCCGAGGATGCCCGCCGCGTTGGCCACGCCGATGTCGAGAGCCTGGACCGATCCGGCGAGGAAGCCCGATGCGACGTGCCGCAGGGCGCCGTCCGCTGCGAGAGCGACGCCGCCTCCGACGGTCGAGACTCCGTCCTCCACGAGAGTGCGAGGGGTCGCCACCGCATCGCTGACCAGGAAGACGCCGTGATCGCGCTTGGCCGCGATCATCGCCTTCAACGTGCTGGCCGGCAGGTGGTGGCCGTCGGCGATCACGCCTGCGGCGAGCCGGCCCTCGGCCAGCTGCGTCCAGATGTAGTTCGGATGCCGCGGCAGCGCCGCGTGCGCGCCGTTACCCAGATGGGTGCACAGCGACGCGCCGGCATCGACCGCAGCCGTGATCTGCTCCTCATCCGCATGCGTGTGTCCCACCGAGACCCGCACTCCGTGCTGGACGAGGTGGGTGACGGCGTCGACCGTTCCTGGGTGGTGCGGTGACAGCGTGACGATCCGGAGCAGGCCGTCCGCAGCCTCCAGCCACGAGTCCAGCTCGCGGACATCGGGTGGCCGGATGTGCTCCAGCGGGTGCACGCCGCGCGGGCCGTCCTGCTCGGAAAGACTCGGCCCTTCGACGTGGATGCCGGCGACCATGGCCGCTGTCAGGGGGTCTCGGCACGCATCGGCGATCGCACCGATGCGTGCGCGCATCTGCTCTCGCGATGCGGTGATCACCGTCGGGAGGAAGCGCGTGACTCCCCGTGCGGCGAGGGCACGCGCCATCCGGGTGATCTCCTCGGCGGACGGACGTGTCGCGTTCGCGTCGCCGTCACCGAACCCGTTCACCTGCAGGTCGACGAGCCCCGGGGCGATCCATGGCGCGTCAGGGGCGACCTCGTCGCCGGTCCGCATCGCGGTGATGAGGCCGTCGCTGATCTCGAGGACCAGGCCCGCGCCGGAGGTGAGGTCCCGGCCCTGCAGCGTGAGCATCAGCGCCGCGCCGGAAGGAGGGAGGCGGCGTCCCGGTCGACATGCACTTCACAATGAGCATGCCGCCGGAGCGCGGTGCACGGCCAGGCGGGGCTGATGGCCTCCTCCATGAGCGCGCGCACCGCCTCGGCCTTGCGCGCGTCCGGCACGGCGCACACGAGATGCGCGCCCCGCAGCAGTGCGGGGATCGTCAGCGTGAGCGCATGGGTCGGCACGGCTTCGAGATTATCGAAGCAGCCGTCATCGACCTGCTGCACGCGGCTGGCCTCGTCGAGGCGCACCTCGCGTACGGCCTCCGGGTCGTCCAGCTCCGCCTCGGGCGGATCGTTGAACGCGATGTGGCCGTTCACGCCGATTCCCAGGCACACCACGTCGATGGGGCCGGCGGAGAGCAGGTCCGTGTACTCCTCGATAGCCGCCTGTGCGCCGGCCTCGGTGCGAAGCGGGTGGAAGCGGGCGCCGGAGATGCCGGCGATCAGGTGCTCTCGCAGCCAGTTGCCGAATCGCTGGGGAGCCGATTCCGGCAGCCCCAGGTACTCGTCCATGTGCAGGACCGTGACCCTGCTCCAGTCGATCCCCGGCTCCTTCGCCAGGGCGCGATAGACATCGAGCTGACTGGGGGCGGCCGCGGCGATCATCCGGGCCGCGCCGCGATCGGTGATCGCGGCGCGAAGCGTCGCGGCGGCCGCACGCGCGGCAGCGGCTCCCATCGAGGAGCGGTCGGAGTGGACGTGCAGGGTGAACGAGGGCTGGTTCATGATGTGGAACACAATAATGCAACCGGTTGCAAAATCAAGTCCCTGTTGTCGTAGGACGCCACTATCGTGGATCCATGACCACCAAACGAAAGGGCGGGGTGACACTCGCCGACGTGGCGCGAGCCGCAGGCGTGTCAGAGTCGACTGCCTCCCGCGCATTCACCCGTCCGGATCTCATCCGGGATGACACCGTCGAGCGGATCAAGCGATTCGCGGCGGAGCTCGGGTACTCGGTGGATCCGCATGCCAGGGCCCTGTCGACGGGACGCACGCAGAACATCGCCCTCATCGTCCCCGACATCGCCAACCCGTTCTTCCCGCCGCTGGTGCGCGAAGTGGAGTCGGGTGCCGAGCAGGCGGATTTCGCCGTGTTCTTGGGGGACTCCGACGAGCGCGCCTCGAGGGAGAAGGTGCTCGTGGATCGCCTCAGCAGGCAGGTCGACGGGTTCATCCTCGCCTCGCCGCGGATGCCGGAGGAGCAGATCAGGGAGCTCGCCGCACGGACGCCGACCGTGGTGATCAACCGGGACGTGGAGGGCGTGCACCGCGTCCTGGTCGACGCTGCGACCGGTGTCCGCGAGGCGGTGGACCTCCTCGCCGCCATGGGGCACACGTCGATCGCGTACCTCGCCGGTCCAGCGGAGACGTGGGCCGATCAGGAGCGCCGCGCGGCCGTGCTCGGGGCTGCGGAGGCTGCTGGCGTCCGTGCCGGCGTGATCGAGCTGGGCAGGCCGAGCTACGAGGCGGGGCGCGAGTGCGTCGGGTCGCTCATCGCGACGGGGGCGACGGCTGCCGTCGCGTTCGACGACGTGATCGCGCACGGCGTCCTCGCCGGATTCAGCCTCGTCGGGCTGAACGTCCCGGCCGACTTCAGTGTCGTGGGATGCGACGACGTCCTGGCGGCGACGACGCTTCCGGCGCTCACGACCGTGTCCGGCGGATCCGCGGCCAGCGGCGCCGAGGCGCTGTCGACTCTCCTGGCGCTGATCGACGACTCGGCGACGGCCCCCGAGCGGACGGCGATCGACGCCCATCTGGTGCACCGTGCGAGCGTCGCGCCTGCTCGTCACATCCGTCGTTGACTTTGCAAGCGGTTGCATGATTCAATGCACGTATGACAGGCATCGTGATCGCCGGCGTGGCGCATTCGCACGTCGACTACGCCCTCGCCGAGATCGGTGCGCGTGATGAGCTGCACCTGCTGGGCGTCCACGACACCGACGCCGAGAGCGCAGCACGTGTGGCGGACACCGCCGGGGCCCCGGCATTCGACTCGCTCGATGACCTACTCGCACTGAAGCCCTCGATCGTCGCCTGTGCGGGCGTCTACAGCGAACGCGCCGACATCGTGACCGCCGCGCTGGACGCCGGCGCGGACGTGCTCTGCGACAAGCCCCTGTGCATCTCGCTCGAGGAGCTCGACCGCATCGACTCCGCGATGCAGCGCACCGGCCGGCATGTCGCGCTCATGCTCGAGAAGCGCACATACCCCGAGACCATCGCCCTGAGCGATGCCCTCCGGGACGGATCGCTGGGGCGGCCCGTGGCCTTCGCCTCCTGGGCGCCGCACAAGCTGCTGCGCGATCAGCGCGCCGCGTGGTTCCTCGATCCCGCGTCCTACGGCGGCATCCTGTCGGACCTGCTCGTGCACGACATCGACATCGCACTGCAGATCACGGGCGCCGAGCACGGCACCGTACGGGGTTGGCTGGGTCCTGCGATCGACACGGGGTTCCACCTGCAGGGCGGCGCGACGGTCGTGTTCGGTGATGAGACGGGACCCCGGCTCAGCGCCGAAGTCGACTGGCTCACGCCCGCCGGCTCGGCGATCCACGGCGACTACCGCATGCGTGTCGTCGGCACCGCGGGAACAGCAGAGCTCTACTGGGGTCGCGGCGAGATCGAGCTGACCACCACGGAGCAGCCGAGGCAGACGCATCGTGACGGCGTCGGGCGGCGCCCCGCCGAGGATGCGCTGGACGCGCTGCTGGCCGGTGGAGAGGCCGCGGTGCTGGCAGGGCGGGAGGCATTGCTGGTGAGTCGCATCGCCCTGCTCGCTGAGCAGAGCGCCCGCTCCGGCGGTATCGAACTCGACTGGAGGGCATGAGATGACCGACATCGCCATCATCGGCGCCGGATTCATCGGCGGCGTGCACGCCCGGCTGATCGATGCCATTGACGAAGCGCGGGTGAGCGCCGTCGTCGACAACGATCTCGACCGGGCTCAGGGCCTCGCAGGCCCCCGAGGGGCGACAGCGGCGCTCTCTCTGGACGCCCTCGCCGCGACCGGGGCGCTGCCCGACATCGTGAGCATCTGCACGGTCAGTGCGGGGCACGCCGACCTCGCGATCCGCGCACTCGAACTCGGATGCCACGTCATCGTGGAGAAGCCCGTCGATATCACGCTCGAGGCCGCGGACCGACTGTCCGTGGCCGCGCAGAAGGCCGATCGCGTGCTGAGCGTGGTCAGCCAGCGCCGGTTCCTGCCGACCTCCGTCGCGCTGCGCCGCGCCATCGACTCCGGCCGGCTCGGACGTCTCACCGGTGGCACGGCGGAGTCCCCGTTCTTCCGCGCCCAGTCCTACTACGATTCCGGCGACTGGCGCGGCACCGTCGACGTCGACGGCGGCGGTGCCCTGATGAATCAGGGCGTGCACGCGCTGGACCTGCTCCTGTGGCTGCTGGGCACCCCCGTGGGCGTGAGCGCCGCGACCGCCTGCGTCGCCCACGAGCGCATCGAGGTGGAGGATGTCGCCGGTGCGGTCTTCCGGTTCGACGGCGGCGCCGTAGGCACGCTGTTCGCCTCGACGGCGGCCTTTCCCGAGAGTGGCGTCAGACTCTCCGTCTTCGGCACCAAGGGCTCCGCGACCATCGCCGAGGGCCGCCTCACGATCCGATACGCCGACGGCGACGAGGGCGTCGAGGATGCAGCGCCGGAAGGCTGGACCAGCATCGACTGGGCGCACCGGGCGCAGTATCTCGATGTCCTCGACGCGGTCGCGACCGGCCGTCCGCCCGCGATCGGCTTCGCCGACGGGCGCCGTGCACTGGCCGCCGTGCTCGGCGTCTACGAGTCCGCTCGCACCGGACGAGCCGTCGCGCTCTCCTGAACGATCCCCACCCGACACCCGATCCCCTCGACCAGGACGGATCCCTCCCGTCCACCAAGCCACCAACGGAGGTAGGCACCATGCACAGCAAGAAACGACTCACCTCAGTCCTCGCCGGTATCGCCGCGGGCGCCCTCCTGCTGGCGGGCTGCTCGTCCAGCGGAGCCGAGCCCGCAGCCGACGGCGGCGACGTCACGATCCGCTTCGCCTGGTGGGGTTCGGATGCCAGGCACACCGCCACCGAGGCCGCCGTCGACGCGTTCGAGAAGGCGAACCCGGGCATCAAGGTCGAGACGGAGTTCGGCGACTGGGGCGGCTACTGGGACCGGCTCGCCACGCAGACGGCGGGTGGGAACACGCCCGACGTCGTGCAGATGAGCGACGCCTACCTCGCGGAGTACGCCGGGCGCGGTGTTCTTCAGCCGCTCGACGACGCGGGCATCGACCTGAAGGGTCTCGATGCGGGCGGAGTGGAGAGCGGCCGGGTGGACGGGAAGCTGTACGCGCTTCAGGCGGGTGCGAACTTCCCCGCGGTCCTCGCCAACCCCGCGCTCTTCGAGGCCGCCGGCGTGCCGATGCCGGATGACGCCACCTGGACCTGGGACGACTACGGTCGCATCGCGGCCGAGCTGTCCGAAGCGGGCAAGGGCTTCGTCGGCACGGACTCGATCATCGGCGACCCGGTGACGAACGCCTGGCTGCTGCAGCACGGGGACTCGCTCTTCACCAGCGACGGCAAGGTCGGCTTCGACGACGACGGGCTCACGGGGTACTTCACGGAGGTGTCCGAGCTGAGCACGTCGGGCGCCGCTCCGAAGGCATCCGTGATCACCGAGCAGATGGTGCTCTCCCCCGATCAGTGGGGGATCGCCACCGGCAAGAGCGCCATGGGCTTCGCCTGGTCGAACCTCCTCACCACGATCGAGGGATCCCTCGGCTCCGACCTGCAGCTGCTGCGACTTCCCTCGGACGGCAAGTCCAAGGGCCTCTACCTCCGCGGCGCGATGTACTACTCGATGGCGGCGACCTCGAAGCATCCCGCCGAGGCGGCCAAGCTCATCGACTTCCTGCTCAACGACAAGGCTGCGGCCGACGAACTGCTGGCCGAGCGCGGTCTGCCGCTCAACAGCGGCAACCGCGAGTACATCGCCGACAAGGTGAGCGAGCCCGAGCAGCGCCTGATCGCCTTCACCGTCGACCACGCCGACGACTTCGGAAAGGCTCCGGCTGTGCCCGCCGTCGGCGGCGGCACGTACGACCAGGTCGTCCAGCGCGCCATCTCCGACGTGCTGTTCGGCACGATCAGCCCGGCACAGGCCTCGGAACGCGTCCACAAGGAACTGACCGATCTTCTCGCCGCTGCGGGCTGACGGAACGATGACTGCGACTTCCGCCCCCCGCATCCCCCGCCGTGTCCGCGCGCGGCGGGGGATGCGGGAATCCCTCGCCGCCTATGGGTTCCTCGCTCCGTGGATCATCGGCATGCTCGCGTTCACCATCGGCCCCGTGATCGCCTCGTTCGTGCTCTCCTTCACGAAGTACAACCTGCTGCAGCCGCCCACGTGGATCGGAACGCGCAACTACGAGCAGATGCTGCAGGACGAGCGCCTGCAGCACTCTCTGGGCGTGACCTTCACGTACGTGGTCACGGCCGTCCCGCTCCAGCTCGTCGTGGCGCTCGGCCTCGCGATGCTGCTGGACCGTGGCATGCGGGGGATGTCGTTCTACCGGTCGGCGTTCTACCTGCCCTCGATGCTCGGCGCCTCGGTCGCGATCGCCGTGCTGTGGCGGCAGATGTTCGGAGCGGACGGGCTCGTGAACCAGGTGCTGAGCATGTTCGGCGTCGAGGGCGCGAGCTGGATCGCCAGCCCGGACACCGCCCTGGGCACACTGATCCTGCTGCACGTGTGGACGTTCGGGTCGCCGCTGGTGATCTTCCTCGCGGGGCTCAGGAACGTGCCCCGGATGTACTACGAGGCGGCGCAGGTGGACGGGGCCGGGCCGGTCCGCCGTTTCATCTCGATCACCCTGCCGCTGCTCTCGCCGATCATCTTCTTCAATCTCGTGCTGCAGGTGATCGGGGCCTTCCAGACCTTCACGCAGGCGTTCGTCGTCTCCAACGGCACGGGTGGGCCCTCCGACGCCACGCTGTTCTTCACGCTGTACCTGTATCAGAAGGGGTTCCCCGGGTTCCAGATGGGCTACGCCTCGGCGATGGCGTGGCTGCTGCTGCTGATCGTGGCGGCGGTGACCGCGCTGAACTTCTGGCTCTCGAAGTGGTGGGTGTTCTATGAAGACTGAGATCAGCGCCACAGAGGCGATCGTCACGGGAGGCGGCTCGCCGGCGCGCCGGCTGCGTTCGAAGGCGGACACCACCGGCGCGAAAATCCGCTCCGTGCTCAAGCACGCCGGGCTGACGGCGCTCGCCGTCCTGATGCTCTATCCGGTGGTGTGGATGCTGGTGAGCTCGTTCCGCCCCACGGCGGAGATCTTCACCACGCCGGGGCTGTCGCTCGAGGGGTTCACTCTCGAGAACTACACGCTGGGCTGGGATGCCCTCTCGCAGCCCTTCGGCCGATACCTGCTGAACTCGGCCCTCGTCGTGCTGGGGGCGATCGTCGGCAACCTGGTGTCGTGCTCGCTGGCCGCCTACGCGTTCGCCCGTCTGGCGTTCAAGGGCCGCAGGTGGATGTTCGGGCTCATGCTGCTGACGATCATGCTCCCGCTGCAGGTGATCATCGTCCCGCAGTACATCATGTTCAACTCGGTCGGCTGGGTGAACACGGTGCTGCCGCTGATCGTGCCGAAGCTGTTCGCCACGGACGGCTTCTTCGTGTTCCTGATGGTGCAGTTCATCCGCGGCCTGCCGCGCGAGCTCGATGAGGCGGCCCGGATCGACGGATGCGGGCACTTCCGCACCTTCTGGCAGATCCTGCTGCCTCTGATGACGCCGGCTCTCGCGACCACAGCGATCTTCACCTTCATCTGGACGTGGAACGACTTCTTCAGTCAGGTGATCTACCTCACCTCTCCGGAGTCGTACACCGTGCAGCCCGCGCTGCGGGCGTTCCTGGACTCGCAGGGTCAGAGCTCGTGGGGGCCGCTGTTCGCGATGTCGATCGTCTCGATCGTCCCGGTGTTCCTGGCCTTCCTCTTCGGCCAGAAGTATCTGGTGCGTGGCATCGCCACCACGGGTCTGAAGTGATCCCGCCCCGCCTTCGGGTGCGTCGACGTCCCCGGCCCCCGGTGCGCATCGTGCACCTGGGGCTGGGGGCGTTCCACCGCTCGCATCAGGCCTGGTACACGGCGAGGGCGGACGAGGGCGGCGAATGGGGGATCGCCGCGTTCACCGGGCGCGGCCCCGAGGCGGCGCGGCTGCTGGGCGAGCAGGACGGGCTGTACACGCTCGTCGAACGCGGTGGCGACGGGGATCGGCTCGAGGTGATCGAGTCGATCGTGCAGACCCACGGTGCGGCGGAGATCACCGCGCTGCGTGAGCTCGTCAGCCGGCCCGAGGTGACGATCGTCACCCTGACGGTCACCGAGAAGGGCTACCGTCTCGGAGCCGACCGCCGCCTGGACGCGCAGGACGCGGACGTGCTCGCCGATGCCGTGACGACGCGCGCGGCGCTCGCCGATGGACGCGATCTCCCCGACGGCGCCCTGCGCACGATGCCGGGACGGCTGCTGTGGGCACTGCTCGGTCGGGCGGAAGCATCGGCGGGTCCGATCGCGGTGATCCCGTGCGACAACCTCGCGGACAACGCCGGGGCTGTGCGGGCATCCGTGCTCGGCATGGCCGAGCTGGTGGGCCGGCTGCCTGGCATCGACGTCGACTGGATCGGGACCTCGGTCGACCGCATCACGCCGCGCACGACCGACGCCGATGTGCGCCTGGTGACGGAGCGCACGGGCGTGACGGATCTGGTGCCGGTGGTGACGGAGTCCTATTCGAGCTGGATCCTGTCCGGCGTGTTCCGGGTCGAGCGGCCGCGCTGGGAGGACGCTGGCGCGACCTTCGTCGACAGGATCGAGCCCTACGAGCGCAGGAAGCTGTGGATGCTGAACGGCGCGCACTCGCTGCTCGCCTATGCGGGGACCCGTCGCGGACACATCACGGTGGCGGATGCGATGTCGGACCCCGAGTGCGTGCGCGCCGTGGAGGCGCTGTGGGATCTGGACGCCAGGCATCTGGCGGGCTCCGGCCTGGCGCCCGACGAGTATCGTGCCGACCTGGCGCGACGGTTCACGAACCGCTCGATCGCGCACCACCTGCGGCAGATCGCGGCCGACGGCAGCGTGAAGCTGCGCGACCGCGTCGTCGGAGCGGTGATGCTCGACCGGCAGCACGGCGGATCCGGCGACGCAGGCCTTCGGGCCGTCGCCGAATGGATCAGCTTCGTGGAGACCGAGCACGCAGCGGGTCGCACGATCGACGACGTCGCCGCAGACGAGATCGGCCGACGCCTTTCGCGTCCGGATCCGATCCGTGGTCTCGTCGAGCTGATCTCACCGGACCTCGCCGGCTCGGGGCCGGCGATGCTCGAGATCGAGCGACTGCGCACCTCGTTCGTGGTCTGATCCTCGACCCGACCGCGGGGCGTAGCCGACCCTCCGGTTCGGCAATCGGTTGCCAATCTCAGGCCATGCGAGCCAGCTGATCGCGCCCCACCCGGTGCTGCAGGGGCAGGCCCTGTGCGAGCCGTCCGAGCTCGTCCGCGACCAGCCTTCCCATCGCGCCGCGGTCATCGCCCATGGAGCCTGCGACGTGCGGCGTGAGCTCGATGTTCGTCAGCTCCCACAGCTCCGAATCGGCTGCCGGCGGCTCCACGACGGTGACGTCCAGCTGGGCCGTCAGATCGGGGCGCCGGCGCAGCACGTCCACCAGACCCTGCTCGTCGATCAGCCCGCCGCGGGCGGTGTTGATGAGCACGGCGCCCTGCGGCATCCGCTCCAGCAGCCCGCGCCCGATCATCCCCGTGGTCTCCGGCAGGAGCGGGGCGTGCAGGCTCACCACGTCCGACCGCTCGAACAGCTCCTCCAGGGTGACCAGGGTCACGCCGAGCGACGCCGCCTGGGCGGCATCCGCGAACGGGTCGTGCGCGAGGACGGTGAGCGCGCTGCCGCGCAGCCGCTCCGCCACCCGCCGGCCGATCTCGCCCAGAGCCCACAGCCCGACGGTCCGGCCCGTCGCGCCGTGCGCGGCGTGCGCGGCCGAGAGGTTGCGGCGCTCGCGGTACAGCCGCCGGGATGCCGCGACGCCGCGTGCGGCGAGCACGATCTGCGCGGCCGTGAGCTCGGCGACCGGCTCGGCGTTCGCCGCGGCGGCCGAGGCGACCTCGATGCCGCGATCCCAGGACGCGTCGGTGACGATGTGCTTGACCGAGCCCGCGGCGTGCAGCACAGCCTTCAGGCGAGGGGCGCGGGCGAGCAGCTCGGCATCGATGACCGGCGCGCCCCAGCCGGTCAGCAGCACGTCCACGTCCTTCAGGGCGTCCGGTTCGCGCGAGAGCTGCTCGGCTGTGATCGGGGGCTGGTCGAACCGTGCGGCGCGGGCGATCGCGGCCAGCGCATCCGCCGGATAGACGTCGTCGCGACGCCGTTCCTCCATGACGAGACGTGCTCGGATGCGAGGATCTTCTTCGGCCACGATGCCTCCAGGAATCGAATTGTGGGGAGCCAGACATCGGATCAATTGTTGACAGTGTCCGCGACCCTAGGTTAGATTCGCGAACAGCGTCTTGCAAAGTGGCAAGCGTTTGCCAACCCGGAGAGAGTCCCCATGCACACAAGGATGAAAGCAGCCGCACTGATCGGCATCGCCACGCTTGCCCTCGCGGGCTGTTCCAGCGCCGCACCCGGCGGCGCGGGGGGAACGGGCGTCAAGCAGGATGAGAAGGCCACCCTCGAGATCTGGACCCGCACCACGCCGGGCAGCCCCAGCGAGGCCGCCACCAAGCGTCAGGTCGAGGCCTTCGAGAAGGCCACCGGCTACAAGGCCGAGGTCACCGCGATCTTCGACGACTTCGAGATTAAGCTCGCCCAGCGTGCCGGCCAGAAGGACCTGCCCGACATCGTGCTCAACGACGTGAGCCAGCTCGGCACGATGCAGTCGCAGGGCATCCTCCGCGAGATCGACCTAAAGGACGTCAAGAACTCCAAGGACCTGACCCCGCAGGCCCTCAAGGCGGGCAAGGCCGTGGACGGCAAGACCTATGGCATCCCCTACTCCGCACAGGCCAACGCCCTGCTCATCCGCAGCGACTGGCTGAAGAACCTCGGTCTCGAGGCGCCGAAGACGTGGGACGAGATGGAGCAGGTCGCCAAGGCGTTCACCGAGAACGACCCCGACGGCAACGGCAAGAACGACACCTACGGACTGGCCGTGCCCGGTTCGACGAAGCGCGGGTACGCGTCGTGGTACTTCTCGAACTTCCTGTGGGCCGCGGGCGGCGACTTCATCACCGGCTCCGGCGACAAGTGGCTGCCGGCGATGACCTCGGACGCCGCGGTCAAGGCCACCACATGGTTCCGCGACCTGCAGTGCAAGGCCGGCGTCGTGCAGCCCGGTGCCCCGAGCATGGACACCCCGCCGACCAACGAGGCGTTCGAGTCCGGCATCGCCGGCATGTACGTCACCGGCCCGTACATGATGCCGCGCTTCGACAAGGTGCTCGGCGCAGACAAGTACGAGGTGGTCCCCGCGCCCAAGGGCCCGAAGGACTCCGCGGTGCTCGCGGAGGGTGGCACGGTCTACCTGATGGCGGGCTCCGAGAACGTGAAGGGCCAGACCGCCTTCGCCGACTGGTACGTCAGCCCCGAGGCGCAGAAGTTCGGCATGGAGGGCACGGATGCCTTCGCCATCCAGCTCCCGGTGAACGAGAAGGTGAAGGTCTCGGACGTCCGTGACGACGCACGCTGGACTGTCTTCCAGGACGCCTATCAGAAGAGCGGCCACTACGCACCGACCATCCCCAGCTGGACCCCGGTGCGCCAGATGAGCGCCGACACCATCAACGCCCTTCTCGCCGACTGCTCGCTCGACGTGAAGGACGAGCTCACCAAGCTCGACGGCAAGCTGACCGCCGAGCTCCTGACGCAGGGGATCCTCAAGCAGTGACCATCGACACAGCCGACGCCGCCACCGCGGCCGACGCTCCCCAGCAGGCGGCGGGGGCCCACACGTCCCCGCCGCCGGCCCGGCGGCGTCGCCGCCACCGAGTCCAGGGCCAGTGGTGGGTCCCGTGGGGGTTCCTCGCCCCCGCCCTCCTGCTGTTCCTGATCTTCCGCTACATCCCCATGGGTCAGGCCATCGGGATGTCGGTGGAGAACGTGCGCCCCTACCTCGGCAACGAGTACGTGGGCATGCAGAACTACCAGACGATCCTCGCCTCGCCCAGCTTCCGCGACGCAGCGGTCAACACCCTGATCCTCGCGGTCGGCCAGACCGCGGGATGCCTGCTGCTGGGCTTCCTGCTCGCACTGCTGCTCGAGGGACAGACCCGCAAGCTGTCGTTCATCCGCTCCGCGGCCTTCCTGCCCGTGGTCGTCCCGATGGCCGTGGTCGCCGAGCTGTGGCGGATCATGTACCACCCGTCTGCGGACGGCTTCCTGAACTCCATCATCGGGCTCGTCGGCCTGGGCCCCAGTGAGTTCATCAACAGCCCCGACTCCTCGATGTGGTCGATCATGGTGATGGGCATCTGGCGCGGCGGCCCCTACGACATGATGATCATCCTCGCCGGGCTCGCCGGCATCGACCGCGGCCTCTACGAGGCGGCGACGATCGACGGCGCGGGCCGCTGGCAGCGCATCCGGCACGTGACCCTCCCCGGGCTGCGCCCCGTGTTCACGATCCTGTTCATCCTCGCCGCGATCCGCGGGTTCCGGGTGTTCACCGAGGTCTACCTGATGACCAACGGCGGGCCGAACGGCTCGACCGAGGTCATCATGACCCTGCTCTACAAGCTGGGACTCGAGCAGCAGAAGCTGGGTGTCGGCTCGGCCGGTGCCGTGCTGCTGTTCCTGGCGACCCTCGTGCTGACCCTCGTGGTGCAGCTGCTGCTCAGAAAGAAGAAGGACGCATGAGCGTCGGAACAGACACCGCCCTCGGCCTCACCGAGAGCCGCACCGTCGTCGGCATCGGCGTGAAGGTCGTGCTGTACGCCCTCGTGGTCGTGCTGTTCGCAGGCCCGCTGCTCGCCCTGCTCTCGGGCGCGTTCAGCGAGGTCTCCGACCCCACCGAGCTCAGCGTCATCCCCAACCGTCCGACGCTGGAGAACTTCTCGGTCGCCGTCGACTTCGGCGTGCTCGGCTACCTGATGAACTCGTTCTTCGTGGTCGGCTTCGGTCTGCTCATGCAGGTGGTCGTCTCGGTGCTGGCGGGCTATGCGCTGGCTCGCAAGAGGTTCCGGTTCTCTGCGCTCGCGCTCGTGGCGATCCTCGCGACGATGATGCTCCCCGACGAGATCCTGGCGCTGCCGCTGTCGATCCTGCTGGCCGATCTGCCCCTCGTGCACATCAACCTGATGGGGACGCTCGCCGGCATGATCGTGCCGATCGGCGCCTGGGCGTTCTCGATCCTGGTGATGACCGAGTTCATGAAGGACGTTCCGCTCGAGCTCGAGGAGGCCGCCCGCATCGACGGCGCCAGCGAGCTGCGGGTGTTCGCGCAGATCATCGTGCCGCTCTGCAAGCCGGCGCTCGGCGTGATCGGCGTGTTCGGCTTCACCATGATCTGGGACCAGTACCTGCTGCCGCTGCTCGTGTCGACCTCCAGCGCCACCTACACGCTGCCCCTCGCACTGCGCACGCTGCGCATCGAGCCCGAGGTCACCCCCGGCGTCGTGATGGCGGCGTCGCTGCTGGCGCTCGCCCCTTCGGTGATCGTGTTCCTGCTGTTCCAGCGCTCGTTCGCCCGCGGTCTCACCTCGGGCGCGCTGAAGGGCTGACGCGTGGTCGTGCTGCAGGGTGTCGTCGGCTTCCGCGACGTGGGTGGGATCCCGGCCGAGGGCGGGATGATCCGCACCGGGCGCCTGTTCCGGTCGGGTCATCTCGCGGCCGCGGATGCCGACGGGGCGATGTTCCTGAAGACCTCCGTCGCGCGGATCGTCGACCTGCGGTCGGACGAGGAGGCGCAGGCGGATGCCACGGCCGTGGCCGGCATCCCGATCACCCGCCTCCCGCTGTACCTCGGCTCCACCCGCTCGTTCTTCGAGCAGGACTTCAGCCTGGGGGAGATCTACGCGCACCTGCTGGCCGAGTCGTCGGCGCAGCTGGTGGATGCCGTGCGCGTGATCGCGGCTGGCGAGCCGACGCTCGTCCACTGCACGGCGGGCAAGGACCGCACGGGCGTCGTGATCGCGCTGGCGCTGTCGGCGGTCGGTGCGGAGCGGAATGCTGTGGTCGCCGACTACGCGCGGACGGCCGACCTCATCCCCGCCGGCCACCGCCGTGCCACGTCCGAACGCCTGGCGGCGAAGTATCCGCAGTCGCAGCACGCCTGGATGCTCGCCACCGAGTCCCCCGCCGAGGTGATGGCGCAGACGCTGTCCGATCTCGACGCGCGCTGGGGATCGGCATCCGCCTACCTGCGCGCGCACGGCCTGACCGACGACGAGCTGGCGGCGCTCGGCGCCGCGCTCGTCGAGCCCATCCCGGCATCCGCCCCCGTCACCACCCGAGGAGCTCACGCATGACGGCATCCGCCGCAGAGATGGCCTGGTTCACCGAGGCGCGCCTCGGCATGTTCGTGCACTGGGGGCTGTACTCGCTCGCCGCGCGGCACGAGTGGGTGAAGAATCGCGAGCGGATGACGGACGCCGACTACGAGCCGTACCGCGAGCACTTCGACCCCGACCGCTACGACCCGCGCGCCTGGGCGCGCACCGCGAAGGCGGCCGGTGCCGGCTACGTCGTTCTCACCGCGAAGCACCATGACGGGTTCTGCCTGTGGGATTCGAAGCTCACCGACTACACCGTGATGAACACGCCGTATGGGCGCGACGCCGTGGCCGAGTTCGTCGAGGCCTGCCGCGCCGAGGGACTGCGCGTGGGCATCTACTACTCGCTGATCGACTGGCACCACGAGGCCTTCCCCGTCGACGGCACGCACCCGCAGCGCGACGACGAGGAGTTCAAGGCGGCCACCGCCGATCGCGACGTGCGCGACTACCAGCCCTATCTGCACGGGCAGGTGCGCGAGCTGCTCACGGAGTACGGGCGCATCGACTACCTGTTCTTCGACTTCTCGTACACGCACCGCGTCGACTACTGGGGCGGCAAGGGCGCGGAGGACTGGGATGCCGAGGGGCTGATGGCCCTCATCCGCGAGCTGCAGCCGCACGTGATCGTGAACGACAGGATGGGCATCCCGGGCGACATCGTCACGCCTGAGCAGTACCAGCCGCTCGAGCCGATGCGCCGCGACGGCGTGGAGGTGCCCTGGGAGGCATGCCAGACGCTCAACGGCAGCTGGGGCTACGACCGCGACAACCTCGACGTGAAGAGCCCGGAGTCGCTCATCCGACTGCTGATCGACGGCGTCTCGAAGAACGGCAACCTGCTGCTGAACGTCGGTCCGGACGGGCGCGGGCGCATCGACCGCACCGCGCAGCGCACCTTCGACGAGATCGCGGCCTGGATGGACGACCACGCGCGGTCGATCCACGGCGCCGGTCCCGCCCCGTGGCAGGCGCCCACCGGCACGCGCTACACGCTGCGCGGCGACCGCCTGTATGTGCACCTGTTCGACTGGCCGTTCAAGCACCTGCACCTGCCCGGCCTAGCGGGGAAGGTGCGCTACGCGCAGCTGATGTCGGATGCCTCGGAGCTGGTGCCCGTGCACATCGACCCGAACCGCCCTGCGCAGAACACCCTGATGGGCGGCCTGCCGGAGGGCACCTACACGCTGCAGCTGCCCGTGCAGCGCCCCGACACCCCCGTCCCCGTCGTGGAGCTGTTCCTGACCGACCCCGTCTGACCCCACAACCCGGTCGCCTGGACCGAGACCGCCGCCGGCGGTCTCCTCGGCGACCCCTCGAAGAGGAGGAAGAAATGAAGAGAAGGACGTTCATCCTGTCGGCCATGGCCGGTGCGGCCACCGCCGTGGTCGGCGCCCAGGCCGCCGGTGCATCGATGCTCGGCGTCGGCCCGGCCGCATCCGGCGTCGTGCCGATGCTCCCGGGCGTCGGACCGTACTCGCGCGCGTCCTCGCTGGCCGAGCTGCGCGCGGCGATCGCCGCCGCTCCCGAGGGCGGGACGATCATCGTCGCGAACGGCACCTACGCCGTGCCGGAAGGGGAGCCCATCGATCTGACGGGCGTCGGGGGCCGCTGGAACAAGCCGCTGATGATCACGGCGGAGTCGATCGGCGGGGTCACGTTCACCGGGGCGGAGAGCTTCCGGTTCGGCGGCACGCACGACCTCGTGCTGCGCGGCTTCGTCTTCACGCAGTCGACCACGTTCGAGCTGCCGGCGGACTGCCAGTCGATCACCCTCAGCCGCAACGACTTCCAGCTGGCCGACATCGAGGGCCTGCTGTGTGTGATGGTGCGCGCGGACGACTCGGTCGTCGAGTACAACCACTTCCACAGCAAGTCGACGCTCGGCGTCTTCCTCGGCGTGGAAGGCGCCGGCAGCACCGAGATGGCGCAGAACGTGCGCATCCACCACAACTACTTCAGCGACCACACCTTCCCCGGGGACAACGGCGGCGAGCCGATCCGCCTGGGCGTGAGCCCCCGCGCGCTGAGCAGCGCGCACGCGATCGTCGAGTACAACCTGTTCGAGCGCTGCAACGGCGACCCCGAGGCGATCTCGGTCAAGTCCAGCGACAACATCATCCGGTACAACACCATCCGCGACAGCGGCGGCGGCATCGTGCTGCGGCACGGCAACCGCAACCGGGTGGAGTCGAACCACATCATCCGCGGCCTGCGCGGCATCCGCATCTACGGCAACGACCACGTGATCGTGAACAACTACATCGGCGAGACCGCCGACACGGCGTTCGTGCTGGGCGCGGGCACCGAGCGGGATCACTACGAGGGCGAGCCGGCGGCCTCGCGCAAGAAGAACGATGCGGCCGACCGGGTGCACATCGCCCTGAACACGGTCTACGGCAACGCGGGCGGCATCTCGTGTGAGACGCACCGTCCCGTCACGCCGATGGACTGCGTGATCGTCGACAACATCTTCCAGGGCGACGCGGGCACGCTGAGCGAGGTGGCGAACTCGATCGGTTTCACCTGGGCGGGCAACCTGTTCTGGGGTGCTGCTCCGGACGGCGACATGCCGGCGTCCGGCTTCACCCGCGTGGACCCCAAGCTCGCGAAGGATGCCGACGACGTGTGGCGCATCGGCTCCGGCAGCGCCGCGGTGGATGCCGCGACGCGTGACCACCGGGCCGTGGTGCGCGACGACATCGACGGTCGTCAGCGCCTCGGGACGGCGGATGTCGGAGCCCATGAGCTGAGCATGGCGGCACCCCGTCGCAGCCCGCTCGCGGCATTCGAGGTCGGCCCTCTCTCGCACTGATCTGGCAAGCGGTTGCCGTGCTGCGTGTCCTGAGTGTCCCGCAGCGCGGCGACCGCCGTCGGTGTCCCACAAGTGGCGGGTGCACGGGCATCCGTCGCGCCACCTGTGGGACGCGCTGCGCCGTGTGTCTCAGAACTGGTGAGTCCGCCTCGATGTGACCCGCCACTGCTGGGACATGCCGTGGCTCCGGCGCCCCGCGACCCGGCACTGCTGGGACACACCGCGGCGCAGGTCTCGGTCGGTGCGTGTCCGAGCGGCGGCGTCAGGCAGCCGGACCTGTGGAGCCGCGCACCACCAGCGTCGTCTCGAGGTCGAAGCCCACGTACGGCGCGGCATCGCCGGCGACCCGTGAGAGCAGCGCGGTCATCGCATGGTCACCGGCCTCGCGCAGCGGCGACTTGACCGTCGTGAGCGAGGGCGAGGTGAAGTCGGCGCCGAAGATGTCGTCGAAGCCGATCACGCTGAGGTCGGCGGGGATGCGGATGCCGGTCTCGACCAGCTCCTGCATCAGGCCGATCGCGATCAGGTCGTTGTACGCGACCACCGCCGTCGCGCCGCTGTCGCGGGCGGCGCGCGCCGCGCTGCGGCCTCCGGCGACGGTGGGAGCCACAGAATCGAGCGCGATGAGCTCGATGTGCGCCCACTCGCAGCGCTGGGCGAGCAGCTCGCCGCGGCGCCGCGCCATCCACGACAGGGAGGGCCCCGGCAGGTACGCGATGCGCGAGTGGCCGAGACCGCGCAGGTGACGCACGGCCTCCGCGATGCCGTGCTGGGCGTCCGGGACGACCGAGAGCACGTCCTCCACCTGGCGGTTGACGACGGCGACCTGCTTCTGCCCGGCGAGGGCGCGGATGTGCTCGTCCGGCATGCGCGGCGTGGCCAGCAGCAGCCCGTCGACCATGCGCAGCATCCGCTCGGCGCGCTCGTACTCGCGCTCGTCCGACTCCTCCGACTCGGTCAGCACCAGGGTGTAACCGGCGCGGGTCGCAGCGGTCTCGGCGCCGCGCACGACGTCGAAGAACACCGGGTTCGTGATGTCGGCGACCACCAGCCCGATGATCGAGGTGCGCCCGGTCGGCAGGGCGCGGGCCATCGGATTCACCTGGTAGTGCAGGGTTTCGGCGGCGGCGCGGATGCGGCGCTCGGTGGCGGCGCTGACGCGTCCGGGACGGTTCAGTGCACGCGAGACCGTGGACGGGTTCACGCCCGCGAGCCGGGCGACGTCATAGATCGTCGCACTCTCGCCGGGGCGCACGTGCTCGCCCGCGGGCCCGCCCGTCGCGGCGTCGACGGTCTCGTCGTCGGCCATCCTCAGCTCCTCACTGCGCCGGCGCGCGGAACCGCGCCGGCGGACATCTCCCCCAGCCTACGGATCTCGCGCTCGATCGCCGCGCGCATCGCGGCGGCGACATCGGCGTCGTGCCCGGTCAGGAGCCGGTCGAGCGCGTGCCCGGATGCTCCGCTCCACCGCATCCAGGCGGCGATGGCGGATGCCGGCGCCGACGCGCTCCCGCCACTGCGCACGGCGTGCGCGAGCACGGGGACCACGCGGTGCCGCAGCTTGATCTCTCCGTCCAGCGCGATCTGCGCCAGCGCATGGCGGATGCGAGGATTCGCGAACCGGCCGCGGGTGGCGTCGACCGCCTCGTCGAGCTCGGGCCTGGGCAGTGAGCAGCTGTCCGCCGCGGCGACCCAGTACTCCTCGACCTGTTCGCGCACCGCCGGATCGGCGAAGGCGTCTGCGACGTGCTGGTGCCCTGCGAGCAGACCGCGGTAGGCCAGCAGGGAGTGCGCGCCGTTGAGGATGCGCAGCTTGCGCTGCTCATAGGGCGCGAGGTCATCGGTCAGGCGCACGCCCGCGCGCTCCCAGTCGGGACCGGTGAAGCCGCGCTCGATGATCCACTCCGAGAACGGCTCGGTGACGACGGCCGCCTCGTCGCGGATTCCGGTGGCGCGCTCCACGGCGTCGATGTCGGCCGGCACGGTGCGGGGCGTGATGCGGTCGACCATGGAGGAGCGGAAGCCGACGTTCGCGTCGATCCAGGCGGGCAGTGCGGGGTCGAGCTCGGCCGCGGCCTGCAGCACGACCGCGCGGGTGATCGCGCCGTTGCCCGGCAGGTTGTCGCAGCTGATCACGGTGAGCGGCCCGGCATCCGCTGAGCGCCTTGCGGCCAGTCCGCTGGCCAGGCGCACCGGGGCCGTGGCGAGCGCGGCATCCGCTCCGCTGCGCGCCGCGCGCAGGTCGGCGACGACCGCAGCATCCGCAAGGTCGAGGTTCCCGTGCGCGTCCGCGCGGTACCCTGCCTCGGTGACGGTCAGGGTGATGAGGCGCGTGCCTGGCGCGGCGACGCCCTGCTCCCAGGCGGGTCGGTCTGCACCGTCGTGGGCGGAGCGGACGCTGTCGATCCGCTCGAACCGGTCGCCGTCCGGCCCGCGGGTGATCAGCGTGTAGCTGCCGCCGGATGCCTGCAGCAGACGCGCCTGCTCGGGGGAGCGCCCGGTGAACGCGACGATGCTCCACGGGTCGTCGGACGTGGAGGCGAGATGCGTGTACCAAGCCTGGTGCGCCCGGTGGAACGCGCCCACGCCGAGGTGCACGATGGTCGATCCGCGGTGCCGATCCGGTCGCTCCGTCATGTCCGCCCTCCCGGCGCTTCGAACCGTTTCGAGACGCCCGATACCCATCATAATGGCAAACGGTTGCCAACTCGGATGATGACCGGTAACGTGCAACCAGGCGCGCGGCCCCGCCGCCGCCGTGCACGACCGCAGAAGGACCTCATGCTCAGCACCAAGATGCACCCCGACCGCCTGCTTCCCGGCGATCCGTCCACCCGCGGCATCGCCCGTGAGCTCTACCGGCGGGTCGCCGACGCCCCGATCGTGTCGCCGCACGGGCACGTGCCGGCGTCGCTGCTCGCCGAGGACCGGCCCTTCGCCTCGCCGACCGAGCTGCTGCTCACCGGCGATCACTATGTGACCCGGGTGCTGCACGGCGCGGGGATCTCGCTCGGCGGAGTGCAGGCCCCCGCCGGGGAGCCCGCGGTCGACCCGCGGGAGGCCTGGCGGGTGCTCGCCGCGAACTGGCACCTGTTCCGTGCCAGCTCGGTGCAGTACTGGTTCGAGTACCAGCTCAGCGAGCTGTTCGGCATCGACGATCGGCTCACCGCCGACACCGCGGATGCCGTGTACGACCGCATCGCCGAGCTGCTGACCGACGATGCGTATCGCCCGCGTGCGCTGTTCGAACGCTTCGGCGTCGACGTGCTCGCCACCACCGACGACCCGGCCGCCGACCTCGCCGACCATCTGGCGCTCGCCGCCGACCCGACCTTCACCGGGAGGGTGCTGCCGACCTTCCGCGCCGACCGTGCCATGGACCCGTCCGCTCCGGGTTGGCTTCCCGCGCTGGAGCGTCTGGCCGCGGCATCCGAGATCTCCTGCGGCACGTACGCCGGCCTGCTCGAGGCGCTCCGTGCCCGCCGGGCCTGGTTCCGCGCGGCCGGCGGCACCGCGACCGACACCGGGGTGCCGGATGCCTGGGCCGTGCCGCTCCCCGCGGGCGAGGCCGAGCGCATCCACGCCGCGGGCCTGCGTGGCGAGGCGACCGCGGAGGAGGGCACCGCCTACCGGCGCGACATCCTCTACCGCCTGATCGAGATGTCGTCGGAGGACGGCATGGTGATGCAGCTGCATCCTGGCATCCATCGCAACCACCACGTGCCCACGCTGCGGCGCTTCGGAGCCGACACCGGGCACGATCTGCCGGTGCCGATGACCTACACCGAGCCGCTGCGGCGCGCACTGAACGACTTCGGCACCGGTACGCAGCTGCGTCTGGTGCTGTTCACGGTGGACGAGACGTCGTTCTCGCGGGAACTGGCGCCGATGGCGGGCTTCTACCCCAGCGTGTACGTGGGCGCTCCCTGGTGGTTCCTCGACACCCCGGATGCCATGGAGCGCTACCGCCGCGCGATCACCGACAGCGCCGGCTTCGCGAAGACCTCGGGCTTCATCGACGACACCCGCGCCTTCTGCTCCATCCCCGCCCGGCACGACATGGCCCGGCGGGTGGATGCCGGCTACCTGGCGTCGCTGGTGGTCACGCACCGGCTCACCGAGGAGGATGCGGCCGAGATCGCCGACGACCTCGTGCGCCGCGTGCCCTACGAGACGTTCCGCATCCCGCGGGAGTGACGCCCGGCGGCGGGTCGGGGCTCTCCGCCTGTTGCAGTCCGGGGGCCGACACGCCACATTTCGGACGTTTCCCGCGAATGAGTCCGTGATCTGGCGTGTCGGCCCCCGATCTGTGGGCGGCCGCGGCCTGTTCGGCGCGGGATCGTCTCAGCCGCGTGTCAGCACGTCGCCGGTCTCGATCTCTCCGTCGTAGCAGAGCCAGGCGAGCCAGGAGCGTGGGGTCATGGTCAGTGCTTGATCGATCGTCCTGTCGGGGGTGCCGCGGCGGCGCAGCGCCTCGAGTCTCGACGCCCATTCGTTGCGCTGCGCCGGTGACACGCCTTCGCTCGCGAGCGCAGCGGCCACCCGGCGCAGCCCCGCACCTGATTCACGGGACGGGGTGACTCGGCCCGACGTCGGGCCCGACCATTCCGACGGCATCCGTCGGCGTGCGAAGTCGCAGCGCAGTCCGACGGCGATCAGCAGCACGGCGATCAGCACGGCGAAGGGCATCCAGGCGGCGAGATCCTGGCCGGTGAAGCCTCGGCTGTCGTCGACGCCGACCACGAGGCGGTACCCGATCACCCACAGGCTGATGGCCAGGATGAGCACCGTGACGGTCTCCCCGATGAGGGCGCAGGAGCGGTTCGGCACGCGCAGGAGCGCGGAGATGAGCAGCAGGAGGACGGCGATCAGGCCCGTGACCACAGCGATCCGGATGCTCAGATCGGTGTCGAGGAATCGGTTGCGCCGGGTCGGGGCATCCAGTTGCACTGCGAAGATGAGGGCGGCCGTCATCGCGATGGCCAGCAGCGTGCCCCACGCGACCGGATAGACGCGCGACCCGCGCTGCGCGGTCGCAGAGGGCGCCGATCTCCTGGGCGCCGGGGCTGCGGTCGCGAGCCAGCGCACCCGATCCGCGTTCAGCTGTCGCAGTCGTGCGACGAAGTCGCGATCCTGCAGGATGGCCACGGCATCACGCGCGACGGCTCGCACATCCGCATCCTCGCCGATCAGGCGCACGATGTCCGGGGACCTCCTCATCCGGCCTTCTCCGCGCACGGCACGCACAGCTCCGCCGACGGCCTGACCTCCAGTCGTCCCTCCGGGATCGGCCTGCCGCACGACGCGCAGATGCCGTAGGTCCCGGCATCCCAGCGCTGCAGCGCCTCGTCGAACTGCCGCACCTCCAGATCGGCGGCCTCCGAGAGCGCCGTCAGCCGTGACCATTCGGATGACAGGGGAACACCCTCCGGGTCGTGCTCGTCATCGTCGTTCGAGTCCAGCCGGTCGTGCACGAGTTCGGCCAGGGCGGATGCTGCGGAGGTGGCGCGAGCGACGGCATCCGCTCTCCGTGAGACGAGCGCATCGCGACTGATCCGGCTCATCGACTCACAGTAGCGTGAGGGATGGAGGGGAGACCCGATGGCACGACGAGGCGCGGAGCTGCCGCCGACGGCGCGCATGGTGTGGTCGCGCAGCATCGCGGATGCCGTGATCGCCGCGGCCTCTGCGGGAGGGATCGGCATCGCGCTCAGCTGCGTGATCATGCTCCTCGCCGTGGTGGGCGGGGCATCCGACGGTCTGCAGCCGATCGGTCTCAGCATCCTCGCTGTCAGTGCCGGCGCCGCCGCGCTCTTCTCGGCGATGCTCGGGCCCGCATTCGCGGCCGTGAACCTGGCGCGGATGCGCATGTATCGCGGAGCCGCACCCGGTTCGGTCCCGCTGCGCAACGCCGTCGAGTTCCGCGGGCAGGCGACCTCTTCGTCGCTGTTCCCGCTGGAGGTGACGCTGGTCTGCGTGGCAGGGGCCGGAGCGCTGGCGGCGATCGTCTCCGGGATCCTCTGGGCGCAGGAGCCGGATGCCGTCTACCGCGACGCGATGCTCTGCTGCACAGGGTTCGTCGTGCTGGCCGTGCTCGGTGTTCTGATCTGCCGCGGCATCACGCGGCACCGCCTCGCGCCCGTGCTCGCCGGCCTCCCTGCGGGGGCGGTCGGGCAGCGCGATGCGGACGAGACGATCCTGGCGGACACCCGCGAGAACCGTCGCCTGCTCGCCGCCCGCGCTCGCCGGGTGAGCACCCCGCTCGACAACGCGCGGTCCGCGGCAGGCTGGTGCCTGGCCGCCGCCGTCGTCGGCGTCGGCGCGACGGCGCGACTCCGTCACGAACCGGCCTGGTCATGGCTCGCCATCGCCGCCGCGGTGCTCGCGGCCGTGTGCGTGGTCGCGCTGATCGTGCTGCACCTCGCCCGCTGGATCCAGCTCACTCGTCTGCCCGGCGTGCTCCGCGGGTCGCCGACCGAGGTCGAGCAGGAGCGCGGACGTTCGCTCACGCGGGACCTGCGCGATCAGATGCTGGCGACCATGATCCTGTGGTCGCTCGCGGCCTACGCGGGCATGGGGCTCGTACGAGGCGAGGACGTGGTCGCCACAAGTTCCGGAAGAACCCTCGGCCTCCTGGGAATCCTCATCCTGTGGGTCGCGGGGCTGTCGCTCCTCACCTGGCTGCGGGTGCGGCTGGAGCGCCTCGGTCCGCTCCTGCGTGAAGAGTTCGGCTACGACGTGCCGGTGCGCACGGCATCCGGTGACTCGTCGCCAGGGCTGGTCTGACCTGCTCGTTCGAGTACGGTGATCAGCCGGTCGATGATGCCTGCCATGTCGACCTCGGGCTCGATCATCCACTGCAGCTGCAGCCCGTCGGAGACGGCCTGGATGACGCGCGCGAGCGTCTCGGGGTCGAGGGCCGCGCCGGCTGCGGAGGGGACGGCGTCGGACATGAGCGCACGCAGGCGCGCGTTGCGCTCGAGGAAGTAGTCGTGCGCCGGATGCTCGGGATCGACGGCGTCCACGGCGAGCCGGGAGAACAGCTCGACCAGTCCCGGCACCTCGGTGTTGTGCCGGATGGCGCGGATGAAGCCCTCACGCGCATCCTCGCTGCCGTCCTCGGCGCGGAGGCCGTCGCGCTCGTCGCGCCGGCGCAGCACGGCGGTGAACAGCTCCTCCTTGGTGCCGAAGTAGTGCAGCAGCGCGGCCGGGGTCACGCCGACCTCGGCGGCGATGCCTCGCAGCGACGCGTTCTGGTAGCCGTCGCGGCCGATCACCTCGAGGGCGCTGTCGAGGATCTCCTCACGGCGGGCGATGCCCTTCGCGTACGAACCTCTGCGTGCCACGCCCCGAGCCTAATCCTGAACAGTGGTTGATTTCCAGAAATTGAAGGTCGTATAGTTTTCGCATGACAGCGACGTCGCCATGGACGTCCCCATGGAAGGAACCGGCATGACCGAAGCATCCGATCTCACTCTCGAGGAGAAGGCCTCGCTCACCAGCGGTGCGGACTTCTGGACCACCAAGGCGATCGAACGCCTCGGCGTGCCATCGATCATGGTCACCGACGGCCCGCACGGCCTGCGCAAGCAGGCCGGCGCCAGCGACCACCTCGGCATCGCCGACAGCGTGCCCGCCACCTGCTTCCCACCGGCCGTCGGCATCGGCTCGTCCTTCGACCCGGAGCTGATCGAGCGCGTGGGCGCGGCGATCGGCGTCGAGGCCGCGATCGAGGACGTCGCGGTCGTGCTCGGCCCCGGCATCAACATCAAGCGCTCGCCGCTGTGCGGCCGCAATTTCGAGTACTTCTCCGAGGACCCGATCGTCTCGGGCATGCTGGGCGCGGCATCCGTCCGCGGCATCCAGTCGCAGGGCGTGGGCACCTCGCTCAAGCACTTCGCGGCCAACAACCAGGAGCACGACCGGATGCGCTCCTCGAGCGACGTCGACCCGCGTCCGCTGCGCGAGATCTACCTCCGCGGCTTCGAGCGGGTCGTCAAGGATGCCGCTCCCTGGACCGTGATGTGCTCGTACAACAAGCTCAACGGCGTGTGGACCAGCGAGGACCCATGGCTGCTGACCAGCGTGCTGCGCGACGAGTGGGGCTTCGACGGGATGGTCGTCTCGGACTGGGGAGCCGTCAACGACCGCATCGCCGGCATCGCCGCCGGTCTCGACCTGGAGATGCCCGCCTCGGGCGGGCGGACGGATGCGCAGCTCGTCGCCGCCGTGCAGAATGGCGAGCTCGACGAGAAGGTGCTCGACGTCGCGGCGTCGCGCGCGCTGCAGCTGGTGCGCCGCGCCGGGGAGCGTCTGGCGGTCGACGGTCCCCTCGACATCGTCGCTCATCACGCGCTGGCCCGTGAGGCCGCCGGCCGCTCGATCGTGCTGCTGAAGAACGAGGGCGGCGTCCTGCCTCTCGTGCCGTCGCAGAAGGTGGCGGTGATCGGCGCCTTCGCCACCGAGCCCCGCTTCCAGGGGGCGGGCTCGTCCCTGATCAACCCGACCCGAGTGGACGCCGCGCTCGACGCGCTCCGCGAGGTCGGCGGGGATGCTGTGTCATACGCGCCCGGCTTCGCCGTCAAGGGCGGAGCGATCGCGGCATCCGGCCGTTCCGCCGACGACCTGTGCGACGAGGCGGTCGCCGCCGCGTCCGCCGCCGAGGTCGCCGTGGTCTTCCTGGGGCTGCCCGCCTCGCAGGAGTCGGAGGGCTTCGACCGCGAGCACATCGACCTCCCCGCCGAGCAGCTCGCCGTGCTGGATGCCGTGGTCGCCGCGAACCCGAACACGGTGGTCGTGCTCTCCAACGGCGGCGTGGTGGCGCTGCCCTTCGCCGACCGCGTGCCGGCGATCGTGGAGACCTGGCTGCTCGGCCAGGCCGGCGGAGGCGCGGTCGCCGATGTGCTGTACGGCGCGGTCAACCCCTCCGGCAAGCTCACCGAGACCGTGCCGGTGCGTCTGGAGGACAACCCCTCCTACGGCAACTTCCCCGGCGAGTTCGGCCACGTCCGCTACGGCGAGGGGCTGCTGGTCGGCTACCGCTGGTACGACGCGAAGGACCTGCAGGTCACCTACCCGTTCGGCCACGGCCTGTCGTACACGACGTTCGCCTACGGCGACGCCACGGCATCCGTGCGCGACGGCGACATCGTCGTGACGCTGGGGGTGACCAACACCGGCGACCGCGACGGCCGCGAGATCGTGCAGGCGTACACCTCACTGCCCGGCTCCCTCGTGCAGCGCGCCCCGCGCGAGCTCAAGGCGTTCGCGTCGGTGGCCGTCGCGGCCGGTGAGACCGTGCCGGTCGAGCTGGTCATCCGCCGAGAGGACCTGGCGTACTGGGACGTGCGGGTCGACCGCTTCGTGGTCGAGGGCGGTGAGTACGTGATCGAGGTCGGGGCGTCCAGCCGCGACATCCGCTCCTCGGCGACGGTCGGTCTCGAGGGCGACGCGGTGCGCCTGCCGCTGGACATGAACTCCTCGATCGGCGAGGTGATGGCGCACCCGTTCGCGGGTCCCATCGTGCAGCAGGCGCTGGCGGGGCTCGCCGAGCCGCAGGATGCCGCGGGCGCCTCGATGATGGAGGGCGACGGCATGGAGAAGATGATGGCCTCGTTCCCGATCGGGCGCATCGTCGGCTTCCCCGGCATCCCGGTGACCCGCGAGCAGATCGAGCAGCTGATCGCCGGGGCGAACGCCCAGGGCTGATCGCCGCGCTCTCGTTGCGGAGGACTTCTCCGTGAGGGGAGGAGGATGGGCATGGCATCCTCCTCCCCTCTGTGCGTTCTCCTCCCGAACCCGCGCCGCAGGGAGGATGATGGGAAGGCTGGAACGACGCGAGGAGAAGACATGCAGCTGGGAATGATCGGACTCGGCCGGATGGGCGCGAACATCGTGCGCCGACTGATGAAGGACGGCCACGAATGCGTGGCCTACGACGTGAATCAGGATGCCGTGGCTGCGCTCGCCGCGGAGGGTGCGACCGGGGCATCCGATCTGAAGGACTTCGCAGCCAAGCTGCAGACCCCGCGCGTCGTGTGGATGATGGTTCCCGCCTCGCTGACCGGCAAGGTCGTCGACCAGATCGCCGAGGTGCTCGAGCCCGGTGACATCCTGATCGACGGCGGCAACTCGAACTACCGCGACGACGTGCGTCGCGCCAAGGCGCTGCGCGAGAAGGGCATCGAGTACGTCGACGCCGGCACCAGCGGCGGCGTGTTCGGCCTGGAGCGCGGGTACTGCCTGATGGTCGGCGGGTCGGATGCTGCGGTGAACCACATCGAGCCGCTGCTGAAGACCATCGCGCCGGGCGTCGGCGAGATCGAGCGCACCCCGGGTCGCACCGGCGAGCTCACCCCCGAGGAGCAGGGCTACCTGCACTGCGGCCCGTCGGGCGCCGGGCACTTCGTGAAGATGGTGCACAACGGCATCGAGTACGGCATCATGGCGTCGATCGCCGAGGGCCTGAACATCCTCAAGAACGCGGATGCCGGTGTGCGCGAGGCCGAGCACTCCGCCGAGATCGCCCCGATGGAGGAGCCGGAGTACTACCAGTTCCCCATCGACACCGCGAAGGTCACCGAGCTGTGGCGCCGCGGTTCGGTGATCTCGTCGTGGCTGCTGGATCTGACCGCGACCGCGCTGAACGAGAACCCCTCGCTCGACGGACTCGCCGGTCGTGTCTCCGACTCGGGTGAGGGCCGCTGGACGGTCAAGGCCGCGGTCGACGTGGGCGTGCCCGTGCCCGTGCTCGCCGCATCCCTGTTCGAGCGCTTCGCCTCGCGTGACGAGGACCAGTTCGCCAACCAGGTGCTCTCCGCGATGCGCCTGCAGTTCGGCGGCCACAAGGAGCTGCCCGCGGGCGACTCGCTGGAGGCCGGCGGACGCAAGTCCGAGGTCGGCTGAGCGCACCTGCAGAGACGGCGAGGGCCCGGCATCCGTCGATCGGATGCCGGGCCCTCGTGTGCGAGCCTGGGGCGGGCTATTCCAGCCACTCGGTGATGAATCGCTCGCTCGCATGCACGTGAGTGGCCTCGTAGCCGCCGTCGAGCACCTCGAAGCGATGCGACACGAGAGCCGGGACCACCAGGATCTGGCCGCCGACCCCGATGAGCTGCTCCTCGCCGACGGTGAACAGGGCGCTCCCGCGATGGATGATGAACGTCTCGGCGTACGGATGCCGGTGCAGCCGGGGCCCGCCGCCCGCCGTGGTGGCGTACTCGCGGATGATGCTGACGGGCGAGCCGATCAGATGGCCCTCGATGTTCGCGTCGTGGGCGACGTCGGCGATCTGGATGGTCATGGTGCCTCCGTTCCCGGCCGAGGCTACGCCCTTCAGGGGCGAAGGTGAACGGCATCCGCGACCGGCCTCGGGTCCTGCGGGCATCCGACGCTAGTCGTCGTCGACGGGCGTCTCCCGGGGGTCCTCCAGCGGCTCCTTCGGGCCCGTGAAGAACAGCAGCGTACCGGCGATCAGCACGAGCACGCCGATCGAGATGCCGATCGGCGCGAAGGCCTGTGCACCGGGGGTGCCGGATGCCAGGGGCAGCAGGGCGGGCAGCGTCAGCATCACGCCGAGCGCCCAGAGCACGATCGCGGTGCTCTTGTAGGGTCGCTTGCGTCTGGTCATCGCAGTCTCAGCCGAGCAGCAGCGTCAGGGCGGTCGCGCCACCGCCGCCGACGATGAGCGCGACGATGGTCACCCAGGCGACCAGGCGGATGCGGCGGTTACGGCGCTCGCCGAGATCGCCGTAGTCCTCGTCGGTGCGGTTCATCGTGCCCGTCACACGGCCGCCGGCTCGGTGACCGTCGGTCCGAAGACCGCCGGCAGGGTCGCCTTCGAGGCCTCGCGCAGCTCGGCGACGGTCGCGGTGAACACGTCCTGCACCTCGAGCGCGGGCTCGGAGTCGGTGACGCCGATGCGCAGCACCGGGTAGCCGCGACCCTCGCACAGCCCGCGGAACTTCACGTCGTCCTCGCGGGGCACGGTCACGATCACGCGGCCGGTCGACTCGGAGAACAGTGCGGATGCGGCATCCACGCCGTCGCGCTCCATGAGCTCGGTCAGCCAGACGCGGGCGCCCACGCCGAAGCGCATCACGCCCTCGGCGAGGGCCTGGCCCAGGCCGCCCTCGGAGAGGTCGTGCGCGGACGAGATCAGCCACTCGTCGCGGGCGGCGGAGATGAGACCGGCGAGGTCCTTCTCGCGCGCCAGGTTGACCTTCGGCGGGAGACCGCCGAGGTGGTCGTGCACGACGTCAGCCCAGGCCGAACCGGACAGCTCAGTCGAGGTGGTGCCGAGGAGGTAGATGTTCTGCCCCTCGTCCTGCCAGCCCGACGGGATGCGGCGGGAGACGTCCTCGATGATGCCCATCACGCCCACAAGCGGGGTGGGGTGGATCGGCACGTCGCCGGTCTGGTTGTAGAACGAGACGTTGCCGCCGGTCACGGGGGTGCCCAGCTCGTAGCATCCGTCGGCCAGGCCGTCGACGGTCTGCCCGAACTGCCACATGACCTCGGGGTTCTCGGGGGAGCCGAAGTTGAGGCAGTCGGTGATGGCGGTGGGGTTCGCGCCGGTGACGGCGACGTTGCGGTACGCCTCGGCCAGGGCCAGCTGCGCGCCCGCGTAGGGGTCGAGCTGGCAGTAGCGGCCGTTGGCGTCGGTGGCGATCGCGAAGCCCAGGCCGGACTCCTCGTCGACGCGCATCATGCCGGCGTCGTCGGGGAAGGCGAGGGCGGTGTTGCCGCCGACGTAGTAGTCGTACTGGTTGGTGATCCAGCTGGTGTCGGCCAGGTTCGGCGAGCCGAGGATCTTGAAGAACTGCTCGCGCAGGGTCGCGGCGTCATCCGAACGGGGCAGCAGCTCCGCGGCATCCGCCTGCAGCGCGTCGATCCACGTCGGGTAGGCGACCGGGCGGTCGTAGACCGGGCCGTCGACCGCGACGGTGGACGGGTCGACGTCGACGATGCGCTCGCCCTGCCAGTCGATGACGAGGCGTCCGTCTCCGGTGACCTCGCCGAGCACGCTGGTCTCGACCTCCCACTTGTGCACGACGGCCATGAAGGCGTCGAGCTTCTCGGGGGCGACGATCGCCATCATCCGCTCCTGCGACTCTGACATGAGGATCTCCTCAGCGGTCAGGGTGGGGTCGCGCAGCAGCACGTTGTCGAGCGAGACGCGCATGCCCGAGTTGCCGTTGGCGGCCAGCTCGCTGGTGGCGCACGAGATGCCGGCGGCGCCGAGGTCCTGGATGGCCTCGACCAGCTCGCCCTTGTACAGCTCCAGGCAGCACTCGATGAGCACCTTCTCGGCGAACGGGTCGCCGACCTGCACGGCCGGACGCTTCGTGGGTCCGCCGTCGTCGAAGGAGTCGGATGCCAGGATGCTGGCACCGCCGATGCCGTCGCCGCCGGTGCGGGCGCCGAACAGCACGACCAGGTTGCCGACGCCGGTGGCGTTGGCGAGCTTGAGGTCCTCGTGGCGGAGCACGCCGACGGCGAGCGCGTTGACGAGCGGGTTGGCCTGGTAGACGGCGTCGAAGACCGTCTCGCCGCCGATGTTCGGCAGGCCGAGGCAGTTGCCGTAGAAGCTGATGCCGGCGGTCACGCCGTGCACGACGCGCGGCGTGTCGGGGTGGTCGATGGCGCCGAAGCGCAGGGCATCCATGACTGCGACGGGGCGGGCGCCCATCGAGATGATGTCGCGGACGATGCCGCCGATGCCGGTCGCCGCACCCTGGAAGGGCTCGATGAAGGAGGGGTGGTTGTGCGACTCGGCCTTGAAGGTGACCGCCCAACCCTCGCCCACGTCGACGACGCCGGCGTTCTGGCCCATGCCGACCATGAGGCGCTGCTTCATCTCGTCGGAGACCTTCTGGCCGAAGCGGCGCAGGTAGTTCTTGGACGACTTGTAGGAGCAGTGCTCCGACCACATCACGGAGTACATCGCCAGCTCGCCCGAGGTGGGGCGGCGGCCCAGGATCTCCTTGATGCGGGCGTACTCGTCGTCCTTGAGGCCGAGCGCCGCGTACGGCTGCTCCTTCTCAGGGGTCGCGATGGCGTTCTCGACGGAGTCGGGGACGTGGGTGGTCTGGGGCGCTTCGGCGGACACGCGGGCTCCTGAAGAAGAGGAAGGCGGGGCACGGCCAGTCTACCGGCGCGTCGTGGCGCGAGCGGCCTCGCATCCGGCGCGGAGGACCCGGACCGTTCGAGCGACGGACGGCGTGTCTCGGGGTGACATGCCGCGCGCCGCGCAGATGGTCTCCGTTGTCCGGCGAGGACGAACCCGTCGCGCCTGCGGGCATCCTCTGGGACACTCGCCTCATGGCATCCGATGGGCGGAATCCCTATGTCACGGCGACGACGCCGTCGCGGTGGTCGTCGTTCCTGATCGGCGTCGGCGCGGCGCTGGTGGTGATGGTGCCCGGCTGGCTGACGGGTGGGGGACTCCAGGTGCCCACGCGGTGGGTTGCCGAGCGCCTGACCGGCCGCAGGCCGTTCGCGTTCCTTCCCCTCGATCTCGACCATGTGTTCCCACTGTTCGCGACGCTCGTGCTGGGCGGGGTGCTCGCGGGGCTGATCGTGCGGATGCTGCGCCGCAGGCTTCCAGTGCGGGTCTGGCCCGCGGTATGGGGCGTGCTGCTGGCGCAGCTGGCTGCGGCGGTGCAGAGCTTCATCGCGCTGCTCGCACGGTTGGGGATCGGCGGCGGCTCGGAGCAGGCGGTCGGCGCGATGCTCATGGACGGCACGCAGCTGCTCTACCTGCTCGGGCTGGTTCTGGTGGTCGTCGTCGGGCTGCTCTTCGCTCAGCTGGGGCTGCTGTTCGCGACACGACGGTCTCCGGCGTTCGGCGCGCTCGCCGTGGTGCTCGCCGCTCCGCTGGTGACGAACTGGATCGGCGGACCCCTCGTCGTGTTCGTGTCGATCGACAGCTATCCGGAGTGGCTGGCGATCATGCTGCGGTGGCTGCCGGCGGTGATCGTCGGTCTCGCGCTGGTGTGGTGCGGGGTGCGCCCGTGGGGGCGGCTGAGCGTGTGGGTCATCGGGCTGGCGGCCCTGTGGGTCATGCCGGCCGCGATCACCTCGATCTCGTACGCGGTCGGCATCCGGGCGATCCAGAACGACCCGCAGGAGATCCCGCGCGCGATCGCACAGTACTTCGTTCCGATGGTGCACGCCGGCGTCGCACCCGTCGTCGTCGCTCTCGTGATCGGGGTGGTCGGGACGGTGGTGCGGATGCTCGTTCGCAGGAGCCCGGTCAGTCTGGGAGAGACTGCCGAAGGTGCGTGAAAGCGTGGCTCCGGGGCCGACGTGGGTCAGAGATGCACGATTCCGGGCAGCCGGGCGTGCATCTCTGATCCACGCCGGGAGCGGTGTTACTGCACCGACCAGCCGCCGTCGGATGCCAGGATCGCGCCGTTGATGTTCACGGCGTCGTCGCTGAGCAGGAAGGTGATGGACGCCGCCAGGTGCTCGGCGGTCGCGACGCTCGGGATCGCCTGCTGGAACGGGGCGAGGCGGGCGGATCCGTACTCGGACATGTGCGGCGGCATCGGGATGCCGGTGGCGACGCCACCCGGGGCGACCGAGTTCACGCGGATGCCCTTCGGTCCGTACATGACCGCGGCCGACTTAGTCACGCCGATGATGCCGTGCTTGCTGGCCGTGTAGGCGTTGCCCGACGCGTTGCCGCGCAGGCCGGCCTCGCTGGAGACGTTGAGGATCGCGCCGCGACCGTTCTTCTCCATGACGGGGATGACCGCGCGCATGAGCTTGAACGGGGCGGTGAGGTTGATCGCGATGACGCGGTCCCACACGGCATCCGTGGTCTCGCCGGCGGGCGAGAAGTCGTCGTTGATGCCGGCGACGTTCGCGAGCCCGTCGATCCGGTCGCCCGCGGCGGCGATGACGGCGTCGATCGCGTCCTGCTGGGTCAGGTCGCCGGCGACGGTGACGATACCGGGGAGCTCGTCCTTGAGGGCGTCGAGCTTGTCGGCGGAGATGTCCGCGGCGATCACGCGTCCACCCTCGCGGGCGATGCGGGATGCCGTGGCGCGCCCGATTCCGGATGCCGCGCCCGTGACGATGACGGTCTTGCCGGTGAAGCGCCCCGGGGTGATGTTCTCGACCCAGCCGGTGGGGGCTGTGTCTTCGGGGACCTCGCCGCCGTTCGCGGCGCGGACGAGGTCGTCGACGACCGACTGCGGCAGGGCGCCCTGGCTCATGGCGACGAGCTGCTGCAGGGGGAGGCCGAGCACGGGGGTGAGCAGCTCGGGGTCGGCGCCGGTCTTCTCGAACAGACCCCGGATGAGCGGGCCGCCGGTGGAGTCGTTCATCCACTCGCCGATGGTGGAGTGCGCGGTCAGTGCCATTTCTTCCTCGTTCCCTTGGTCGAGTCTCTGAGCCTGTCGAAGCGAATAACGCAACGCATCGTCCAGTAATTCCACTCTACGCCCGATACGCTGATCCCGTGCCCCGTCCTCGCAGTGAGAAAGCCCGCCATGCGGTGCTGGAGGCGATGCTGCGCGCGCTCGCGGCGGACGGGTACGCCGCCGTCACGATCGAGGGGCTCGCGGCGGAGGCCGGGGTCTCGAAGCAGACCATCTACCGCTGGTGGCCGTCGAAAGCGGCGATCCTGGGTGAGGCGCTGCTGGAGGGGGAGTTGCTCGCGTTCGACTTGCCGATCACGGATGATCTGCGCGCCGACCTGCGTGCGGTGCTGTCTGCGCAGAGCCCGGATGCCATCGCACTCGCGCGCGCCCTGATCGAGGTGACTGCGACGGATGTCGAGCTCGGTCTGAAGCTCAACGCGCGCCTGGCGTCGCCGATTCGCGAGTGGACAGTTCTGCGGCTGGCACGCGCCATCGACGCCGGGGACGTTCGGGCTGACGTGGATGCTGCGGTGGTAGCTGACCAGTTGATCGCGCTCGGCTCGTACTCAGCGCTGGTGGGTGGGCCGACGGACGCCGGGAAGGTCGACGGGATGGTCGAGGTGATGCTTCGGGGGATCGGGCCCTGAGGTGGCGTCGATAACGATCGCGTGACGCCCTGCTGCATCTCAGGAACTTGAGGTACTTTGGTACTTCAAGTTGGGGGAGGGATGACATGGCTACCGCGCTTGCACCGATCAAGGTGGACGGCGATACGGACGAGTTGATCTCCCACGCTGCTCACTTCCTGCGCTCGTCCAAGAAGGACGTCGTCGATGTAGCTGTGCGTGAGTACATTCAGAACCATCGCGACGAGATCCAGAAGGCGGCCCTCGATGCGTTGCGTACGCTCGACGGTTCCACCAAGAGTGCCGTTCAACTCATCACCGGCGCGAGCGCAGAGGAGCTCGACGAACTGGGCGGCTTCAGCAGCTGATCGCATGTCGGAGGTCATCACTAGCCTCGGTCCATGAGTAGCGTGCGACCGACGAAAAGGAGCCTGGACGATCTCGGGCTTCGGTTTCCGCCGCTGGATACGCCGCTTCACGAGATTGGGCATGAGCTAATTTCGAAGGCGCAACGTTTGCCTGACGAGCATGCGGCCGGTGGGGCTGAGAGGATCCTCGCGATCAGCGATCGCGTGTGGTTCAAGGTGAAGGTCGGCGAACACCGCGGGGCAGGCGGCCGGATCGAGGCAGGCGATTGCGACGTTTCACACCAGTGGTGGCTCGTGGCGGGAGGTCTTCGGCGCGCGGATTCAAAGGAGCAGGACTTCTACGGCAGTCTCGAAACGGAGTGTCGGCGTGCGGCATCGGGGACCTCAGCCGCGGTCAACAGCGATCACTTGCTGCCGCAGGAAATTGACAGCCTGCGTTTCACCGCAGAGCAGGCCGCGCTCGGCGTGATTGCTTTGCAGAAGGCGGTGCGCGAAGGCATCGCTGATTCGGCGCACAGCGGTGCGCCGGTAGAAGCGACGGCGGGTCGTCAACGTCTGATCATCTGGGTCAAGTCGGGAGATGCCGACACGTATCTGGCAATCTCGGCGGAAGGATTCCTCGATCCGAAGGAGATCGCGATCATCCTGGACGCGGTGCCTGGAATGACGGCCGATGATTGGGCGATAGAGCCCGGCGAGGTTCTCGGCATCACACCGGATGTTGGTCAACTGGTGTACTCCGCAATGATTCCACCCGAGGTATTGGCCGCAGTTCTCGCCTCGGTTGACGGCGACCTCGAGTAGCTCGGGCTCAGCGCTACAGCGGCGAGTCGAGCACCCTCCCGTCTCGAAGAACAGCGAGACTCTCGCATCACTTGAGCAGTCCCCGCAGCCGCTCCCGCAGCCCCCCGTCACACACATACACGTACGTCCCGAGCATCCCGCGGGTGAGCAGCACGCCGTAGATGTTGCGGACGAACACCAGCAGATCGGCATCGGTGAAGGCGCCCTTGAGATGGCCGGTGTCCTCCTTGCCCTTCTTGTCGCGGTAGGCGTCGCGATCCGCCACGATCTCCCCTGAAGACGATAGGCGCAGGTCGGGTCCGATGATCACTCCGGCGTAGTTGAGGTCGTAGCCCTGCACGGTGTGGATCGAGCCGACCTCATCGAGGGATCTGGGGGAGTTGATCCAGTCCTTGTCAGCGCTGTTCCATCGCATCCGCTCGCCGTCGAGCTCGATGTCGAACGCCGACGGATCCTTCTTCGAGACCCAGTCCCACGCGTATCCGGCGACCAGCCGCGACAGCCCGACCTCTCGGTCCCGCTCCCGGATGGCCTGCCGCATCTCGCCGAGGTCGTCGAAGAACCGCAGGTCGTAGTCGCCGAGGTCGGGGCGGGGGACGGATGCCCCGCGCAGCAGCATCCGGATGTACTCGACGTAGTCGGCGCCGGCCCGTACCCGCATCTGGGTGGTGAGCGGGTAATGCCGGTGCGCGTTCTTCGCGTTGGTGAGTTCGGCGTTGAGGGTCGAAGGCGAGAGGTCATGCGGGCGCACGCTCTGCGCGCCGTCGACGAGCAGCAGCTGATACCTGCTGCGAGCCTTGATCCAGTCGAGCTGGGTGTGGTGCGGGGCATCCGCGCCGAACAGTCGCTCGTTGATCTGCCCGAACTTCTTGTTCTGCACACCGGACGCCTGGTTGGCGCGCTGATTCAGCCGGTGCGTCTCATCGACCAGGACCACGTCGAACACGTCTCTCGACTCACCCACCTGGAACGGCGTCAGGACCATCGAGGGGTCGAGCTTCGGCGTCTTCTTGAACACCTTCTTCACCGACAGGCGCAGCGACTGCTGCGGGATGACGAGCGCCATCCGCAGGTCCTGCAGCAGGGCGGCACTCTCGGGCGTGAAGAACTCGGCGAAGATCGAGTCGGGCTCTACGTCGTCGTGGCTGCGGAAGTCGCGGATGTCGGCGAGCAGCTTCATGAGGAAGATCGCGATGATCGTCTTGCCGGTGCCGGGCGCACCCTCGACGACGAGGGTCGATGCTCTCGTCGGGTCGCGCAGGTCTTCGAGGATGCCGGAGACGATGTCCTCCACGGCGATCGCCTGGTCGGGGGTGAGCGCCTTGAAGGGCGAGAGCTTGAAGAGGTCGCTGTTCTCGATCTGCGGGATGCTGCGACTGAACAGGCCCTCGGCGCGCAGCGCCTCGAACACGTCATGGAACGACTCGCGATAGAGCTCGCGGTCGTAATAGCGGGCGTCGGTGAGACCGTCGTTGCCGTTGAGGATGTCGTAGCGGCCGTCGCCGTGGAACCAGCGGATCAGATGCGACTCGAGGTCGAGGCAGACCGACTTGTTGTAGCGCTCGTCGACGACGACACGGATGTCAGTGAGGTCTTGCTGGCGCTTCGGGCCAGCAAGATGCTGGCGCATGCGCTTGTCCGCGCTGATCGTCTCGCCGACGTAGAGCTTCTTGCTCCGGCTCGCGCCATCGAGCACGTAGACGACGGGCCAGTTGGTGAGTTCTTGGTTGGTTGCGCTCCACGTATCGACGTGGGTCCGGTCAAAGCGGATGCGCTGGATGCTGAAGCTCACGGCTCTGCACTCTTGTTGATCTCGCCCTGGTTGAGCTCGACCGGGTATTTCGCGTTGGTCTTCTCAAGCTTGCTGAGGATGATCTCGTCGATGTCGAGGTTCAGGCGGCTGGCGAGATGCACGCAGTAGGTAAGCACATCGGCAAGCTCTTCCTCGACGCGCGTCTGGTCAGGCGTCTGGCCCCACTGGTACAGCTCGAGAAGTTCCGCTGCCTCGATGGAGATCGACTTCGCGAGGTTCTCGGGTGTATGGAACTGGTCCCAGTCACGCTCGGCGACGAAGGTGCGGAGGGCCTGCAGCGTTGCGGGGGAGGGCATATGGGGACGGTAGCAGGGCCGCGATCCTTCAGCGCTTCCGTCGCGCGGATGTAGGACGGAGCTGACCAACTTCAGATGAGCGGACTACGCTCTCAGCCATGAAAAGCGTCAGGGTCGTCATGGACCCCGGTACGGCCGAGATGTACGTCAATGAAGCACGCGGCGTACAACTCGTGCAGACGATGATCGATCGGGCAGGAATGATTGGAAGAGTGCCGCTTCGCCCGCACCGTCCGAGAGTGGTTGGACCAGGGTTTGATTACCGGTCGAGTTATGTGCTTTTCGCAGGGCGTAGTGGATATGGCCCGTTAAGGGTCGCGTTAGATACGAACATAGTAATCGACTATTTCGATCACGGCGAACGGCTCTGGGGCGGGGAGTCGGTTGTCGACCCGGCGGCCCAGGACCACGGGGAGGACTTGGAAGCCTTGCAAATGTTACTCGCGACCTGGGTATTACGAGATATCCATTTCGTCATGCTCAGGCAGTCATTGCGAGACTCTAAGCGGGGCCGAGTTGGCTCAGACCGTGCTTCGCGCAACCGCAATGGGTGGCTCGAGTTCTATAAGGCGCTGACCCACGGCGGCTACCATGAGGGGGACGGGCGTCAGGATCCGAGGGTGGCCCTTCCGTCTCGGATCGTCGACGCAGCGATCGATGCCATACCTATCGGGGGTGACCAGCGGATGGTCAGAGCTGCGCTGCTTGATGGTGCGCACGTCTATCTGACTCGCGACAAGAAGGTTCTCCGCGCACGCGCCATGGTTCGGCCGTTGGGGATGTCAATCCTTACGCCTGGAGAACTCCTTGAGGAACTATCGCTGTGTGGTGCACTTAACTTCCTCTGGGACCCGGCGAGCTTGTATTGGCCACTCCCCGATCAGGAGAAGGTTGCACATTTGATCTGGGCCTTGCCGAAAAACGCGGCATAGTTCGCATTTGGACCTCAAGATCTTGATCCATGTATTCCCCAGGACTCATGGTGAGCGCAGGCTGGACATGATCAAACCGAAAGACCTGAGCCAGAGGACGCGTCCGAGAAGTAGCCCAAATTCGGGTCATCCAGAGTGCCGATCACGAGTCCTCGATCAAGGAATCGATTGAACTCCTCACAGCTGGTCTCGGGGAGGAGCCCACAGGCGTGACACGCCGCAAGGTTGCAGGAGTCCGGCCCTTGCCCCTTCTCGCCTGCATCCATACACACCGGATCAGTCGAGCACCAGTGAGCGTCCGCCAGTGCGGAGGCAAATACTTGTCGAAGGTTGTCCGGGCGTGCCATGCGAACAAGCCCGCCCATCGTCCCTTCCGAATCGCCCGCCGCTGTGTAGATCAATACACCGGCCATGTTCCGATCGGCCGAGTCAGAGACGTAGAGACGCTCCCGGAGGGAAGCCGAGCTGTAGCCGCAAGCGAAGATCAACTCGTTGATCAAAAGATGCGACAGCGTATGCAGCAGCACGAATCTTGGGCTAATCGTCCGCCCCTGCAGCCCGCGCTGGCCCGCCACCGATCCGTAGTGATCAGTGATCCGCTGGGCGCGTGCCTGGACCTCCGCGCGCCCCTCCCAGGCTGCAAGCGGGGCCCCATCGAGTTCGAAGTAGATTCCTTCACCCTTGACCACATAGGCCGGCAGCCAATCCTGCGCTGGGGTTAGGCTGGCACGCCTGAGCATGGCCTTCCCCTCCGTTAGCTTCAGCTCGCCGTCGCGAACCCGCGTAAACCCCCGCAGCGCGCGCGTCTCCCGAAGCACATCGACCGATCTCACGCGAGCGACGTGGTTTTCCAGATCAACGTGAAGACCCGGGTCGGATGCTGCGAGGAAGTCGTCTTTCGGTGTCTCACGAATCTTCACGTACTCCGGATGCCGCCAGATATCGTCGCTCGTCAGGCTCTCAGCGTCGACCGGAATCTCAGCTGGTTCCTCCTCGCCGCTCTCGCCGATGCCAAACTGATCTTGGTATGCCGCCAGTATCTCGTCGTCCGAAATGGGGGCGAAGAGTTCGGGCGGGACGTTTCGCTCCAGTAGCTTCCGTAGCTGCCCGCCCGACACCTCATCAAGACCCAACTGAAACACGTTGTTGAAGGTCGTGCTGACAGCAGGGTGTCGGAGCAGCTGATGAACCTCCTCGCTGACGGCTCCCTCACGTCGAGGGAGATAGATCGAGGACTCCACCTTGGGGAAGTAGACGTTTCCGGCGGCGCGCAGTGCGCCGCGAATCGGTTGATCGCAGACACCGTCAAGCTGGGCTATCCAGGGCCGGGCCCCACCGCAGAGATAGGGCTGTTCGGGCGAGACGAGCTGATCACTGAGATTGGTGTGTTCCTCGCCGTTCTTGTCGAATCGGGCCTCGGTGACACCTCGAAGCGAGCGCTCCTGCTTGCAGGTATCGCAGGTTACGACCTGCCCTTCGAGCCCGCCGCCTCCGCGTGATACGAGGCGCAATGTGCCCATACACGAGGGGTTAGCCGATCGATGCACCCACTCATCAAAGGGAAAGTCGTCCAGGTGCCCTCGGGCGCAGATTGCCACGAACGGAACCTGCGACATCTTCGGCTTGTATTTCTTGTCGGCATGCTCCTTGTCCTGGCACTCGACGAGCGTCTTCATCGTGAGCTTGCTGAGTTCCAGGCGCTTGCAATAGATGCAGAACGACCATCGAGGGAATCGCAACACGGGCACGGTAAGTCGGACGTTTCGCAAGTCGCTGCCCTGGCCTGACGGCCTATAGTCCGGTGGCAGTCGGAACTCGGAGACTTTGAGGCGAGACTCAAGCCGCCAGTCGTGTTCCTGGTACTCCTCCATCGCGAGAGCGCTTTGGTCGCCGGTCTCGTACCAGTGATCAAGACCAGCAGTGATCACTGAGGTTCCATTCACAAGCACGCTCATGGCCCCCACGCCGAATGGAGTCACTAGCTGCGCTCGGCGCATTGCTCCAGTGCTCATACTGTCTCCTCCATGGCCGTGTCCTCGAACAGGTACGCCTGACTGATCTCCAGGCGGCACTCGGCATCGACATTCCGCATGCTTGTCGGCACATCCCAGATAGTCGCACGCCTATTGAGATCGGGGAGGGTTCCCGCGAACCGCATGAGCCCCTGCAACGGATCACCAGTACGGGGGTTGGCGTCCCACTCGGTGCGCTCCCAGCCGCCCCACTGACGGGCACGATCTCGCGCAAAACGATCGAGAACCTGGAGTTCGTCGGGTTCCGCGATTTCTGCTCGCTCGCGCAACAGGCGGATGGCCTCGTCGTAGGCGGTTGAAGGGAACGGGTCAGGTCCGAGTGTCTCGGGAGCCGTCTGCCGAATATAGGCGACCGCGACAGCGTGAAGCGCTCTGCGAAGGACCGGCATAGCAAATGGAGTGACGGATGTCGGCTCCACCTGCGCGTAAAGCTGTTGATGGTATGTGCGGAAACGCTCGTAGTGGCTGCGGTCACGCGGTTTCGCGGCCCCGTAAATGGTGATAACCAGTCCGGGGCTGACTTCCGGCTTCCGGCCAACCCGACCGCTCACCTGAATGTACTGCGCCGTCGTCTTCGGTTGCCCGACGATGGTCATCAGCGCCAGCCGATCGATGTCCACGCCTACCTCGATGATGTTCGAGGCGAGACAGATATCGATAGCATCTTGTCGCTCCTTCCCAGGGGCGTACCTCACCTGGAGCTGTTCGATCGCCTTTGGAATCTCGTCTGACCGCCGCCTCGAGGTCAGTTCCATCTGTCGGTGAGGCCATCGTGGCACGATCCCATCCCGTCGGCGGAGCCCGGTGAGATAGTCGGGAATGTCGGCCTGGAGGAGTGAGACGGTATTCCCGAGTTCCCGGAGCGAGTTAAGGAAGTTGAGGTTGGTCCAGTATCCGTCTCGGTCCTCTTCTGGGATGTCCACCCCTGCCTGGAGGGTTGCGGCAGCGACACGGACCTGGACCGTCTGCGTTGATCCGAGCGATGCGCTCATCACACCGATGTAGCGCCGCCCTGGTTCCGGGGTTCCGTCGGCCGAAGTCGCGGGTTCAGCGAAGAAGGACTGCCCCTCCTCAAGACCATGCGGCGGAAATAGCGCGACGGTCTCTCTGCCGAAAAGCCCCTTGATTTGGTCCTCATATCGCCTGACCGTCGCTGTGGAGGCAATGATCTTGGGGAGCACAGGACTCGCGCCGCGGCGATCGGTGCACAGCTCGTCGATCACGGGCTCGTAGATTCCGACCATTGAGCCGAGCGGGCCGGAGATCAAGTGCAACTCATCCTGAATGATCAAGCTGGGCGGAGACACCTTTCGCGCGCCACTCGCGTCAAGCCCGAAGAGGTTCCTCGCCCTGGGGCGCCAGGCCATCATCGCGAACTTGTCGACCGTTCCGATGACAATCGAGGGCTGTGCTTCATAGATATCGTCATCGACAACATGGACCGGCAGGCCAGCACGGCGTGAGTACTTGCACTCGCCGTCAATGCAGCGGAGCACGACCTTGCCCGCTGCTTCTTCGTACCCGATCGGTTCTTGTCCGCCGCCCTTCTTAGCCTGCGGGCCCATCTGCGCGCCGCACCAGGGACACCTCAGTAGAAGGAAGAGGTTCTGCTCGTGGGGCTGTTTGCGCAGAGCCCGCAAGTTGTCAAGTGCTTGCTTCCACGTATTCGGTGTTGAGCTACCACCCAGCCAAACCCCAATTCCAAACGGAGCAGCACCGAGGGTGCCAGAGTTCTGCTCCCGAATGTCTTCGAGGACGCAGACTAGCGATGCAGCACGAAGGAACTGCTGCGCCGTGAGGAGACGCAGGGTGTATCGCATGAGCGTGTCTGTTCCGGCGTCCTCTGGGTTGCGGAGCCGCCGGGAGAGCAAACTGACGGCGGCTGCGCCAAGATACGCCTCTGTCTTGCCACCACCAGTGGGGAAGAAGATCAGATCGACATCGCTGCGAGTCTGGCGTTCTGGTTGCACGAGTTCCGGCAGCACTGCAAGTAGGAACGCGATCTGGAATGGACGCCAGTATCCCCGGCCAGCCGGTACGGTGATTGCGGGGTGCGCCCCCTCAACTCTCCACCGACCATCGCCACTCTGTTTGGCCTCGCGCAGCTCGAATCCGGATCGGACCTGCTGGAGTAGCATCGCCTCGTTCGCCCAGCGAAACGCTCGCGCAGCGTGATCATTCGCTGCCACGAGGCTCCAACCTGTTCGCATCCGCGTCAGCGCGGCTCGTGCTCGACGCATGTGCTCACTTGCAGCGTCCTGATAGCGCGGAAGCAACTCGGGAATCTCGGCTTCCCGCCGGTCGATCCACTTCTCATACTGACTGAGGACAAGCTCCACTTGGGCGGCGCCGCTCTCGCTACCACTTGCTAGGGCCGCCATGCTCACAGACACCGGCTGTCGCTTGCCATCGGCATCGAATACAGGATTCCCGTTATTGTCAGACAGGTACACGTTGGGTGAGAGGCTGACGACCTCATATGCAGGCAGAGCCGCGGCCTGCACGAACGGCACAACTCCATCGGCGTTGACTGCCCCCCACTCGGCTGCACAGCCATGCCCGATCGCATAGGTGCGTTGGTTCCGGTAGAGGAGGTCAAGTGATCGCTCCTCCTCATCCCGGTCGGGCAGCTCGACCTCCGGATAGGGGACGATGTCAGCGTCGCCGACAGGCGACACCTTGAAGCCAACCTGAAAGACGGCTGCAGACGGGCCGGAACCAGGGGCATCGTTGACGACTGCGAGGGTCACGATCCGGAGAGTCCGATCGCCAGCCCCGGGGACAGGACGACTGAACACCCGCACGGCAAGAGGAACAACAGCTTCGCCGTTCAGTAGCATGACGTCAACAACTTTGAGCCGATTCGTCTCCCGTAGAACCGTACGACCCGAGATCGTGCCGACCGCCTCGAAGGGGCGTCGCGCCCACCAATTGATTGGTTTGGCGACACCTGGGATGTGGACGGTCAGCTTCTCGTATCTCGCGCCGACTATCTCAACGGTGAGGGACCCCGAGTCAGCTATGCGAGTCTCAAACGAGATGGCCATCGCCGACGGCTTGAACGTGTTGGCATCCGTGAGATCAAAGTCGTCCGAGTCAGCGACATCGTGACGGACACGGCCCCTAATCTCGATAGGCGGTCCAATCTGGTCGTCTTCGGAGACCGCGATACCAGTGACTCCGTCGAGGGCGTCGGAAACGTCCTCTTCAGCGCTCTCCACCGCTGAGCCGCCGACGGTAGCGCCCGCGAACAAGACTCCGACCCCGTAGCGCTTGAGTGGGGTACCGCTCGTGAGAATCTCCTGGCCGCTGTCCGCATCGTGGAACTGGCCCCGGGACGCCTCCGTCGTCTCGAAACGCACGACTCCAGCGTTGATCGTCAGCGGCTGCCCCCGCACGGGATCACCGTCGAGAGGCCCGAACAGTTCACGCCGTAGGGCCGCCTCAACGGTCTCACGGGCTTCGATTCCACTCATGTCTCAGCTCCAACCAGTCGCCGTAACGTGTTCGTTTCTACCAGGGTGGTCAGGCGATCCGTCGCTCGTGTCAACCCAACGTAGACGAGCGCATCGAAGCGTGACCCGACCGAGCCATCAAGGTCAGTGACGATGACAGCTGGCGCGTCGAGTCCCTTGAACGAGTGGATGGTGGCGTAGCGGAGCCGCCCCTTGATCGGCTTCGACCCGTCGGCGGGACTCAGCACTTGACGAAGCCAGGGATCGGATGTGCTCGCGGCGACAGAACTATCGCCAAGCGGGCTGAGCACGACGATCTCTGTCAGATCGAAGCCTTCGTCACGCAGATCGCCTATAGCCTTCCGCAGTATGGAGGCCTGGTCCTCGCGGCGAACGTACTTGATGATCGTCGGATCGATACCGTCGTCGGTTCGGCGGAACTCTCTGAACCCCGGCGTCAGGTGACCGAGAAGATTCACCTGATACCCGATACGGGGCAGGTTCCGGCAGTTCTCTGACAGTCGGAACGACGCCAGATGCGGCGACCGGTCGCGAAGTACCTCTCGTGCGTCCTCGCTGCCATAGATCGCCTGGCGTTCAAAGTCACCGAACAGGAGAACGCGACCGTCGCGCAGCCCGCCCTTGACGAGCAAGTCGAGCAAGTCGAGGTACGGGCCAGTCGCGATGTCTTGAATCTCGTCGACGATGAGGAAGTCCCCGACCTCGCCCGCGCTCCGCTCAGCAAGGCCCTCAAGGGCCCGCTCGGGCAGGACTCGCGCCCAGAAGTCGTTGTCTGCGTCTATCGGCGGGCCGCTCAAGTCGGCGAGTCGCAGCATCTCCTGGTGTAACGTGCCCACGCGGAGTCCCACGACATCGGTGAGCTTCTCGCGGAGGCTACGCCCAAGCAGGCGGTTGAAGCACAGAATTCGACCTGTCCGACCCTGAGCGACCTCCCGCTGAGCCGACTCGGCGGCGAGGAAGGTCTTGCCTGTACCGGCGGGGCCCGTAAACAAGACGCCTCTGTTGTCGGCGGCTGAGTCCAGTGCGTGGTACTGCTCCTCGACGAACTGTGCGAGCTGACCCTCTCGCGCTTGTCGGCGGTCCCCAGCAGTCATCACAACCTCGAACCGCGGGCGAAGCGTGGCCACGATCCGATCAGCGGTGGCCCGGTCGGGGCCATGTCCACCAAACCCGAAGTACTTGATCATCGCGTCGAGGTGCTGCGCTCCCTCTCTCATGACTCGTTCAACCGCTTGAGCTGTGGTCGCGAGGTCGCTCGAATCGAGCACCTGCCACGAGTGCCACTCAGGCGAGTCGGGCAGGGTTGCTCGCGCACGTACTCCCGTGAACCACACCGCGCGCAGGACCGGGACATCCCGCAAGTCGACCCGTTTGCTCCGGAGGAAGTCGCGGATGCTGTGCATCGCCTCCTGCGCCTGCTGAAAAGGTCCCCGCAGGGTCGGAGGGTCCTGACCGAGGCGCCAGGTGCCGTCGGAGCCACGTGCGACCGACAGGTGCGACTTCACCTCGATCACCAGCAGACCAGCGTCGGGCGCGACGATGACGAAGTCTGCCTCGCCCTCGACCTGTCGCTCGTGCTGCGCGATCCCAAGTGAGTGCAGCACAGTCCAGTGCTCAGTCCCAGCTGCGTCTCGCAGTGCAGCAAAGACGGCCTTCTCGCCTGGAGGCGCGGACTCGGTGCAGTAGGCCGGAATCATTCGAGCCATTTAGCACCTTCGTCGGCAAACGGCACGCGAGCGTCGTGGCGGGCGACCAGCTCCGTAAATGGCGCGATCGCAAGGACGCGGCTGACGAACATACCCCGAAAGCCTGGCTCCGCAATGTCGAGGGTCATATGACCGACGCACTCAAGCTCGCGAAGGTCCGCGGCATCCGCCGCTGCCTCCAGCCGGTCACGCAACTCCCTGGTGGCTCGATGTACCTCATGTCTCAGCAATGAGGCATGCCCGAAGTACGGTTGTACCGGTAGCCCCAGCCACTCGAGGAGCCGCTCGAAATCGCCATCACTTTGTGGACGGATCACGTGAGGCGATGCCCAGGCGCGGACCTGGCCGGCCGCGCGAACCTCGAGCGCGCGCAAGGCGCGTTCGGAATCGCGGATGCCTCTGATCCCGATTCGCTCAATCAGTACAGACTTCCAGGATGCCTGCGACTCCTGGATTGCTGACGCGCGAGGGCCGATTCGCGTAAATGCTCGTGCGTGGAGGGACTCGCGCTCAGCCTCACCTTCGCGCAGAAGCAGATACGTGCCCGGAGCGACCGCGGACACCTCGGAATAGCCAACGCGCTCGCCGGGCGGCTGTGTTGGATCAAGCGCGCGGATGCGCTCACCATCGTCGTCAAGCCAGATTGCGCGATTCCCCGACAGAAGGATCTTGCGCCCTTCCACCTCGTCCGCATTCGGCGCACGGTCCTCACTCATCCGCGTCCCCCAAACTGGCTGTGGGAGGAGGTCCTCCTCCGGGATCGGCTCAGTCTCCGACATCGCAGGCTCTGGCGACGCGGGCAGCGCATCGCCCACTTCGACGGTACGAGCGGCAACCTGGATACCGCCTTCGGCGTATTGCGCGATCGCTGAACTTGGGATATTGCGATCGCCGAACCACGCCGGGAGGATAAATGTCACCTCCAGCGTCCGGGGCGCAGTGACCGCCGTCGGCTTGAAGAATCGCGGTGGACCGACGAAGTAGGCGATGTCCTCGGAAACGTTGGCGCGTTCAAGATCGCCGAGCGTGAAAACTCGTGCCCCAAGCGGGCCGAGCCATTCGCCTAGGGCTTCTCGCGATCGACTGCTCGCAGTCACGACGATTGCCGAGTCCACTCCGACCTCAGTCAGCGACTCAAGCAGTACGGAGCCCACGAGTGGGGCTCGGGTGCAGAGCGCAGCCGCGGCGTCAGCGATCTCTCGCAGGAGCGCATCTTCATCGACGGCTCCGATCAGCCGCCTAGCCTGACGACTCACCTCGCCCGCGGCAGTCGTGAGCTGAGCATTGAGCTCGATCGGCATCGGGTCTGTGATGAGGCGCCAGCGCAGCATTTTCGCAGCACCGGCGAGATGATCCCAGACGCCGGGCCCATCCCGCTGGATAAGTCGGAACAAGCCGCGGGTGGCCGCATCAAACCTTGCGCTGAGTTCGTCCCGAACAGCAATGATCTCGACGCCATGCCGCACCAGCGAAGCCGAGGCCGCATATCGCTGATCGAGTCCGATGATCCGCGATGTCATAGTGTCACCGTGAATCCGAGTGCCTCGACACCGGCAGGAGGAACCCAGCCGAGCTGCGTCGACAACGCAATCGGCTCCCCGCGCGAGTTTCTGAGCTGCACGACCTGTTCCGCTGCGCTCTCGTCAGCAACGGATCGATCGAAGACGCACACGACGATCGGGCTTAGAACATCATTGAGATATCTGATCGCACCCTGGCCGTCCAAGATCGTGAGGATTACGTCATCGGGAAGCGGAAGTTGGTCCGCAAAACCCGAAGACGAATAGATGCGTGAAAACCAAGTCGCCGATTTCTCAGTTCTCGGCAGAAGCAGGGTAGCCAATGAGTCGCCGTCGGGATCATCGCCTCGGGCAAGAACAGCTTCGAGGTCGTCGCTAATCCAGCTCTTCGTGCCCACGATTGCGAGGTCCGCCGCAGGTGCGACAAGACGCTGCGCCCAGTTTCGGTCAACGCCTGTCATGCGACCGATGCTTCCGATGTGCGGTCGCGGCATCCGCTCGGCTGGGTCATCCTTGCCAGTGGCTGCGACTGCTTCCAACATGTCGACGACCCAATGCCCAGCGAGTGTGACATCCACACGCAGCTTGTCCCGCACCACCTTCCCGGAGAGGCCCTGGAACCTACCTGAAATCACGTGGTTCGCGTTGACGGCACGGTAGTTGCCCAGTGGCAGCGCTGCGCGCAAAACCGTAAACGGGTCGGTCGTTACCTGGGCGGGCGGCCTTCCGAGATTCCAACCGGAACCAATAAGCGCCGCTGCATACTCGCGACTCGGAACCGAGATAGCAACGATCAGTTGTCGACCGTTGAAATCATCAACCTTCCGCGCAAGCCGCGTTCCCAACGCGAGGATGGGACCGATCCATGACGAGCAAACCGAGGTGGAGTCAGGGTTGTCCGCAAGACTGAGGAGCACGTTCGGCCCAGGCCGACTCTCCGCCTTACTCATTGCTTCCCCCGCTCGTTGTCCTTCCACTTTAGGGATGACGGTCGACATTGGACGGAGACGACGGCTGAGCTGGCTACGCTGCGACCGTCTGGGCGGCACTCGCCGACGTGGTCAGCGCGGTCGAGGTGGCCGCCGCGAGCGAACGCGCCACGGGCGGCGGCACAGCGTTTGAGACCTGCTCCACCTGCTGTGAGAGAGTACCTTCGAGGACGAATGACCTGGGGAAGCCCTGCAGGAGCATTGCCTCATAGATGCTGAGCCGACGCGCCCCGTCCGGATGTATATGAATCTCTCGATGTCCATAGGCCACCGTGGGACTTGGCTTGTCCCACGACAGGCGCCGGAAGCTCCTAGTGGGCGCGGGGCCAGCGGTCTCGCCGTTGAATCTTTTGGATCGGGGAGTCATGGTCCAATGGTTCGGATGCGTCGGGATGTCGTCCGCTGAGAGGCTTCGTGAGAAGAACACTGGCTGAGGCAAGTGACCAATTGCGCCGCGCACGGTCAAGTCGACTTCCTCGCGAGAGATCGTCTTCGGCTTGAATGAGCTAGCGGCTGCCTCGTGCTTGAATCCCGAGATGATCACGCGGTTCCGTGTCTGGGGTACGCCGTAGTCGAGAGCCGAGTGGTCGGCAACACTTGCCGTGAGCTCCAACTCTTTGAGCCGAGCCAGGATGCCGCGGAATGTCACCGAGTGCTTCGCATCGCGGATACCCATGACGTTCTCGAAGAGCACGAACTGTACGTCGTAGCGCGTTTGCAGCGCCTCAACGATTTCGAGGTAGAAGGTTGGCATCTGATTTCGGGGGTCATCGGCGCGAGAGTTAGAGTTCGCGCGTGAGAATCCCTGACACGGTGGCCCTCCGATGATTCCGATGGCCTCGCCGTCCTTCAGCGCCTTAGCGATCTCGTCCAAGACGGCGAGGCTACCGGATGCCTCGTTCCGGATCGTGATGTCCGCCGCAACTGACATGGTCGCCGGGAAGTTGCGCTTATGCGTCTGCACGGCGGCCGCCATCCGATCGACCGCAAAGGCGATCTCGTAGCCCTCAAGGTGGAAGCCGAGATCAAGTCCTCCAGCACCCGAGAAGAGGCTCACGATGCGGGGCAGAACCATCGGGCTCTCCTTCATGTTACTTGGGCACCAACTGCGCCTCGTCGGAGCCAGCGTAGCGCCACCTTTGCTGGATCAAATCGAGCTACGCATGGATCAGCCGACTTGGGTGAGAATCGAGGCGGATGCTGAACGCGATGGTCGCGGACCGTATGTCAGGCTGCCAGCGTCAGAATGCTGAGATCTGGACGGGGCTCACTGCCGCCGCAGCAGTTCCTCCCGCAGGTCCTTCAGCCAGGCGCCGTTCTCGACCCGCCAGAAGTACCAGGCGTTGCCGCTGCGTCCGCCCCGGACGGCATTCGCAGCTGCGGCAGGTGAGCTGTACGTCTTGCCGTCGTAGAGCATCTGCCCGCCGGCGAGCAGAGTGCCGCGCGCGTCGTGCCAGCGTTCTTCGGTGCATACCAGAACGGCACCGACCTCGATCAGCCCGGCGCTGATCAGGTCGGCGTAGGAGGTGGTCGCTTTGCTGAAGCGCGCAGACCGGTCGACAGTCTTGCCCTCGTGCCTCTCGGGTACAGGCCACGTTTCCAGCAGAGCGGTGATCATCGCATCCGTCCGCTCCGCTATCCTCACCTCGTCCCAGCCGTCGGCAGAGCCATCGATCACCACGCGGTTCATCAGGAGCACGTCGTGCTTCCTGAGTTCTGCGCGCTTCCCTCCGTCTCCAAGCCATGACGCGTTCGAAACCGACGCGTTGAGTGGCCCCGTGAGCAGGGTGAGGTTGCCGAGACGGTGCACGTTGTCATCTCGTTCGGCGCCCGCCGCGGCATCCGCGACCGGCCAGTGCGTCTGCCAGGTGCGCGGCAGAAGGTGCTCCACCTGCTGCTTGGCGCGATGCACCCGGATGCCGGTCTTCGAATGACCGTTTGCGGTGTACCCACGATGCCAGTCCTCGACGGCCTGCAGGAAGACCCGCTGCATCGGCTGGGAGAACCGCTGATAGAAGTGCACGTGCTGAAGCGACGAGCGAACCTCGTCATCCCCGGGCCAGTAGGTGCTCGTCGAGACCAGGCCGGTCAGATACTGCTCCACCTTGGCGATCACGTCGTCGTCGGCAGCGTTACGGGCGTACGAGATCAGCTCGGATGCGATGCGCCCGAGGTCACCGCTCTGCAGACGCAGAAGGCGTCGTCGCATGATCCAGCTCTCGACGCGGTCGATGACGGACGCGATCGTCTGCGGTCGGTACTTCGTCTCCGGAGACGTGAGCCACAGGGCGATCGCCTTGGTGATCTCGACCTGAGCGACGCTCATCCGATAGAAGTGCAGCGCAACGCGGTCGAGATCGGCGTGAGGGTCGGCTGCGCGCCTGGTCAGCTCTTCATAGTGCTTCGCCTGTGCGGTGATGATGTCGAGCAGCTCGGACATCGTGCGTTCGGTCTCGTGCTCGGTGAAGAACTTGAAGCGGGAGAACGTCGACCGTGGGCTGATCTCTCGACCGACCTGCGACACCAGCCACTGACTGAGGAAGAGCGCACTCCGCGTCGTCGGAAAGCGGCCGACGCTGACCTCCGCCTCCCAGAACTTGGTCTCGAACGGCCAGCGGGCGTATGCGTCTGCAGTGTTCGTGCCTTCGAGGCGCAACCGCTGGAAGACATAGTTCTTGATCAGATCAGCGGCAGTGAGAGGGGTTCCGCGTGCGTTCAGAGTCTCGAAGATCTCCTGGGAGTCCTCCGTCGCAGTGAGCCGGATGATGACCAGCTGGAGCGACAGCTGCAGCGACATCGCGAGCGCCTCGGCGCGTGCCGAACTCTGCTCAGGATCGCCGTCGAGTCACGCGCCGATGTGGGTGGCGAAGAACTCATGCGCCCGGGCGATGAGCGAGTCGCCGTGGTCGAGCCTCCGATAGTCGATGGGCGGCGCGGCGAGCATCACTTCGTCGAACGCGACACGGTCGCGATTGGTGTGGCGCAGTTTCAGACCTGGGTCGGAGCCGCCCGTGAACATCGCGCTGTTGTGCGTGAGGAACGCGAGTTGCCCGGCAAGGCTGGTGAGCCCTCGTTCTTCGAACGCGGCTGCGGTGGCATCCAGCACCAGCTGCAGCGTCGTGAGTCGCTGCTGGCCATCGACGATCTCGTACTCCTGCACGCCGACGGGCCCCGCAGCTGCGTCCTGTGTGACGACAGCGCCCAGGAAATGACTCACCGTCGAGGTGGGAGCGGTGAGCCGGTGCTCGGTGATGCGTCGGATGTCGGCCCACAGGGGAGCCCATTGCTCGTCCTCGGTCCACACGTACGGACGCTGATAGATCGGCACTGTCAGGTGCTGAGGCATGTTGAAGATCAGTTGCGGCGTCGCCAGATCGGTCTGCACGAATTACTCCTTCGCCACGGCGCTCGGAGGCGCGCGGTCACTCGCATTCTATGAGGGCGGATCAGCCGCACTGCGGAGCGGGTCGGGGCCGCTACGGTGGCAATCATTCGACCCGAAACCGGGTCGGAGAGAGGGGTTCTGATGGCAGACACGCAGGCCGGCTGGTACGACGACGGAACCGGCACCATGCGGTGGTGGGACGGGCAGCAGTGGACCGATCAGGTTCAGCCGCCCGCGCCGCACGAGCCAGGTCTGGACGGGTTCATCAATCGGGCCCGAGCGGATGCCGAGGCCGGCGCGCAGCCGCGTCCTGCTCCGCAGGGCATGAGCTACGTCGTGCTGCAGGTCGTGCTGAAGGAGAAGTTCTTCGGCAGCGGCTCCGGCAACCTCGTCGAGCTGGAAGCCGTGATCAACAGGCAGGCCGCGCTGGGCTACCGCCTGCACACGATCACGACCGCGTCGTCCGGGAGCACCGGCTTCGGCGGTGGCGATCGCATCCAGGCGACGATGGTGTTCGAGAAGCTCGTCTGAAGACCAACGCGGCAGGGTGCGCGACCGGGCGTTGACCGGTCGCGCACCTCCGCCTTACGGCTTGACGAAGACCTCGTCCGCGAGCAGACCGGGCGTCACCCGCACGACGGCGGCGTCGCCGTCGGGCACGGCGAACGCCACCGAACCGGTGGCCGACGCGCCCTTGTACATCTCGTCCAGGCCGAAGCCGTCCTTCAGCATCACGAGGTTGTCGTAGCTGTTGACGACATTGCCTGCGCTGGTGACCATCGCGACCTGCACCTCGGCTGCGAGGCCCTTCTTGCCGCCGTTGTAGGTGACCGTGTAGTTCACGATCTCGTAGTGCGAGCCGGCCGGAGCTTGGTCGTTGAACTGGTTGGCGTCGGCGACCACAGGGTTGCCGTCGGTGTTGACGCTGTTGACCACGACGGTCCAGTCGTCGTTGCTGATCTGCGACGACAGCGGGTACGGGTTCTCACGCGTACCCTGTGCGGCCTCCGCCGGCTTCTTGTCATCCGCGGGCTTCGCGTCGTCGACCGGCTTCTCGACCGGCTGAGACACCGTCGTCTCGCCGCCGCCGAAGGCGTTGTTGAACGACGTGGCGACCACGGCGAAGAACACGATGAACCCGACGATCGTCCCGACGACCGAGACGATCAGACCCACGATGCCCATCCACTTGCGGTCGCCCTTCAGGAACAGCGACACGATGCTGAGGATGAACGCGATCGGCAGCAGGATCCAGCCGACGATCAGAGCGCCGGGGATGCACGCGAAGATGAAGCCGACGATCGCGACGATCATCGCCACCATGGCCACGACGTTCGTCTTCTTCGGTGCGGGAGGCTGCACTCCGACCGGAGGCACGGGCGGGGGAAGCTGCGGCGCGGGGGCACCGGCGGGCGGGTTGGGGATGGACATGCGGATCTCCTTGGGAGAAGGTGCGCGGAGCACCGGCCTGCCCCACGACGGGCGTCGCAGGGAGCCGGTCCCCGCGCACTCCGATCAGCGCCCTCCCAGTGGGCGTCGAGCGTGGAGTCGGGGGAGATCTCCGTGGTCCGCGAGGACCGGCTGAATCGAACTATAGCGACTGCGGGGGACAACGATCTCCCCGCGTAGATTCGCGAGTGTCGAGCCGGCCGAGGACCGGCGCCGGCGTGCTGAGCGAACGCGCACACCGGGCACGGTTGAGGGCGTGAGATGTGCAGGGTGAACGATCCGCGACGCGTCCGGACATCGAGGGAGCACAGGATGCCGTGGCCGACCGCCACTCGCTCAGTAGGCTGTCCGCATGCGCACGGATGCCGACGCCACGGACCCCCACCGGAAGAGCGGCTCCGCCCCCCGGGTGATCCACACCGGCCAGGCGCTCGTCGACCTCATCGTCGAGGTGCCGGACCTCCCTGCTCGAGGACAGAACGTCATGGCCTCGTCCGCGAACCGATACGCGGGCGGCGCGGTGACGGTGCTGCTCGCCGCCGCGCGCCTGGGTGCCGGGTGCGTGCACGCCGGCGCGGTCGGCACGGGCCCGAACGGCGACCTCATCCGCGCCGTGCTCGCCGCCGACGGCATCGCGGCATCCGCTCCTCCCGTCCCGGACCGCGACACCGGCGTGTGCGTCGTGATGGTCGAGCTCACCGCCGAAAGGACCTTCGTCACGACACTCGGCGCCGAGCGCCACATCACCGTCGACTCACTGGCGACCACCGGCGTCGAGCCCGGCGACCTGGTCTGCGTCACCGGCTACTCGCTGGCCGTCGGCCGGACCCGTGATCCGCTGCTCGCGTGGCTCGCCGACCTGCCGGACGAGGCGGTCGTCGTGCTCGACCCGGGCGCAGCCTTCGCCGGTCTGCCCGCAGAGGTGCGAGAGCGGATGCTGGCGCGTACCGACGTCTGGACCGGAAACGCCGAGGAATCCGCCGACCTGCTGTCGGTGCTGGATGTCGTGACTCCCGGCACCGACGCCGAGTCGGCGATCGCGGCGCATGCTCGCGCACTGGCGCCGCTGATGCGCGCAGGCGCGGTCGCCGTCGTGCGTGACGGTGCCGCAGGCTGCGCGGTGCACTCGAACGGCGAGACCTTCAGCATCCCCGGCTTTCCGCAGACCCCGGTCGACACCAACGGCGCCGGCGACACCCACACCGGCGCGCTGCTGGCGGCGATCGCGGCCGGCTCCCCCTGGCCGGATGCCTGCCGGCGAGCCAACGCCGCCGCCGCGATCAAGGTCACCCGCCGAGGGCCGACGACCGCGCCCACCGCGGCCGAGGTCGACGCGTTCCTGCACGACCGCAGCTGAGGCACCCGGACACTGTCCCCCCGCCCCGACGGGTAGGCTTTTCAGGAGGTCGAAGACGACCCACGCACCACCGCTGAAGGGGAACGCGCAGCATGGCGAACGCAGTCGAATCCGCCGAACTCCGAGACGCCATCGCGGCACTCGACCCCGACGTCAGATCCGGCGTGGAGCGCCTGATCGCCCGGCTCGACGCGATCGATCTGGCCGAGCGCGAAGCCCGCGATGTCGTGGGTGCCGCAGTCGCGATGCGCGCTCTGGCCGCCCGCCGCGGCCGCGGCGAGACGAACGTGTCGGTCTTCACCCCGACGCTCAGCGAGCACGGCTGGACGTCGCGCCGCACCATCGTCGACATCTGCACCGACGACGCCCCGTTCCTCGTCGACTCGGTCACCTCCGCGCTCGCCGCCCAGGGGCTCGCGGTGCATCTGCTGCTGCATCCGCTGGTCGAAGTGCACCGCGACGACGACGGCAGGCTGCTCGAGACGGATGCCCGGGGCGGCGCGCTCGAATCGTGGATCCACCTCGAGGTCGATCGGGTCCCCACCGAAGAGGGCCGCGACGCCCTCGCAGAGCGACTGCTGTCGGTGCTCGCCGACGTGCACGCCTCGGTCGACGACTGGAGCGCGATGCGCCGCGCCTGCCTCGACCTGGTCACCGACCTGCGCACCGCGCCGCCGGCCACGGCCGATCCCGCCGCCGTCGGCCCTGCCGTCGACTTCTTCAGCTGGCTCGCCGACGACAACTTCACCTTCCTCGGCTACCGCGAGTACTCCCTGGAGACCGACGACAGCGGCGAGGACGTGCTGGTGCCGATCCCGCACTCCGGGCTCGGCATCCTGCGTAAGCCCACCACGGCTGTCGCCCACCTGCGTCCTGAGGCGCAGCGCACCGCCCGCGAGCCGCGCCTGCTCACGATCACGAAGGCGAACTCGCGCGCCACGGTGCATCGCGACGTCTACCTCGACTACATCGGCGCACGCATGTTCGACGAGGCGGGCGAGGTCATCGGCGAGCGCCGGTTCCTGGGCCTGTTCACGTCGGGTGCGTACGCGGCATCCGTCATGACCCTGCCGATCGCCGCCGACAAGGTGCGCGCCGTGCTCGACGCCTCGGGATTCGCTCCCATGTCGCACTCCGGCAAGGACCTGCTGGGAATCCTCGAGCAGTACCCCCGCGACGAGCTGTTCCAGGACTCCGTCGAGCACCTGCTCAAGGTGGTCACCGAGGTCACCCGCCTGAACGAGCGTCGCCGCGCCCGCACCTTCCTGCGGCGCGACGAGTTCGGCCGCTTCGTTTCGGTGCTCGTCTATCTGCCCAAGGACCGCTACAACACACCCGTGCGGTTGCGCATCGAAGCCGTGCTGCGGGAGGTGTTCGGCGCCGAGCAGGTCGACCACGCCACCCGCGTGGCCGACTCGCCGCTCGCCCAGCTGCACTTCGTCGTGCGCATGCCGCGCGGCACCTCCCTGCCCGACGTCGCCGAGGGCGACCTGCAGCTCAGGCTGGCGGATGCCGTGCGCGGATGGGACGAGGGTCTCGTCGACGCCCTGCACCACGCCCACGGCGACGACGAGGCCGCCCGCCTGCTCGCCGACTACGGTCAGGCCTTCCCCGCGGTGTACAAGGAGACGGTCACCCCCGACGAGGCGGTCGGAGACGTCGCCCTGCTCGAGCAGCTGCGCGAGCGGGAGTTCGCGGTGCGGCTCAACGTGCCCGAGAAGGACGTCCCCGGCAAGCGCGTCCTCACCCTCGCATCCCGGGAGGAGTACCCGCTCACCCGCGTGCTCCCGGTGCTCACCGATCTGGGCGTCGACGTCGTCGACGAGCGCCCGTACACGATCTCCCTCCCCGACGGCACGAGGTGGCACGTCTCGGACTTCGGCCTCACCGCTGAGGGCGTGGACCGGTGGATCGACCCGACCTGGGGCGCGACGTTCGAAGACGCGTTCAGCGCCACCTGGACGGGCGCCGCCGAGAGCGATCGGCTCAACACCCTCGTGCTGCACGGCGGCCTCGACTGGCGGCGCATCGTCATCCTGCGGGCGATCGCGATGTACCTGCGCCAGGCAGGGTCGGCGTTCTCCGTGGAGTACACCGAGAACGCCCTCGTCTCGAACCCGGGACTGGCCGCCACCCTGGTGCGCCTGTTCGAGCTGCGCTTCGACCCGTCCGTCGAGGGCGACCGCGACGCGCAGATCGAATCCGCCGAGGCCGAGCTGCTCGAGGGGCTCGATCAGGTCGCGAGCCTCGACGACGACCGCATCCTGCGCTCGTTCGACGGTGTCATCGCGGCGACCTGGCGCACCAACTTCTACCAGCCCGCGGCCGACGGCACGCCCAAGCCGTGGGTGTCGATGAAGCTCGACTGCGCCCGGGTCCCCGGGCTGCCCAAGCCGCTGCCGATGGCCGAGATCTGGGTGTACTCGCCCGAAGTCGAGGGTGTGCACCTGCGGTTCGGAAAGGTCGCGCGCGGCGGGCTGCGCTGGAGCGACCGGCGCGAGGACTTCCGCACCGAGGTGCTCGGCCTGGTCAAGGCGCAGATGGTGAAGAACGCCGTCATCGTCCCGACCGGTTCCAAGGGCGGCTTCTTCGCCAAGCGCCTGCCCGCCCCCGGCGACCGCGCCGCGTGGCTCGAGGCCGGCAAGTCCGCCTACCGCACGTTCATCCGCGGCCTGCTCGACCTCACCGACAACCGGGTCGGCTCCGACGTCGTGCCCCCCGCCGATGTCGTGCGGCACGACGGCGACGACCCCTACCTGGTCGTCGCGGCCGACAAGGGCACCGCGTCGTTCTCGGACATCGCCAACGGCATCTCCGAGGAGTACGGATTCTGGCTTGCGGATGCCTTCGCATCGGGCGGCTCGGCGGGCTATGACCACAAGGCCATGGGCATCACCGCCCGTGGCGCCTGGGAGTCGGTCAAGCGGCACTTCCGCGAGCTCGGACTGGACACGCAGACCGAGGATTTCACCGTCGTCGGCATCGGAGACATGTCGGGCGACGTCTTCGGCAACGGGATGCTGCGCTCGCGCCACATCCGGCTGGTGGCGGCCTTCGACCACCGCCACGTGTTCATCGATCCGAACCCGGACGCCGAGTCGACGTTCGCCGAGCGCGAGCGCCTGTTCAACCTCCCCGGTTCGTCGTGGGACGACTTCGACCGCAGCGTGATCTCCGCCGGGGGTGGCGTGTACCCGCTGTCGATGAAGTCGATCGCCGTCACACCCGAGATGGCCGAGGCGCTCCGGCTCGACCCGGCGGTCACGAAGATGACCCCGATGGAGCTGAAGAAGGCCGTGCTGCTCGCGCCGGTCGACCTGCTCTGGAACGGCGCCATCGGCACCTACATCAAGGCGAGCGACGAGAGCGACGCCGAGGTCGGCGACCGCGGCAACGACGCCGTCCGCGTCGACGGCCGCGAGCTGCGCCTGCGGGTGGTCGGCGAGGGCGGCAACCTCGGGGTCACGCAGCGCGGCCGCATCGAAGCGGCATCCGCGGGCATCCGGATCAACACCGACGCGATCGACAACTCCGCCGGCGTCGGCACCTCCGACCGCGAGGTGAACATCAAGATCCTGCTCGGCATCCTCGAGCGCGAGGGGCGGCTCGATCGCCCGGCGCGCAACGAGCTGCTGCAGTCGATGACCGACGAGGTCGCGGTGCAGGTGCTGCGCGACAACTACGAGCAGAACGTGCTGCTCGGCAACTCCCGCGCCAACGCCGGTGTCATGCTGCCCGTGCACGAGCGGTTGATGGAATGGCTCGAGGAGCGCGACGAGCTCGACCGCGAGCTGGAGTTCCTGCCCAGCCGGGCGAAGGTGGCCGAACTGATCGCCGACCAGCAGGGCCTCACCCGCCCCGAGTTCGCGGTGCTCGTCGCCTATGCGAAGCTGGCGCTCAAGGCCGACCTCGCCGCCACCGGCCTGGCCGACGATCCGTGGTTCGAGCGCACGCTCGCCGAGTACTTCCCCGCACCGATCCGCGAGGCGTACGCCGGTGATCTGGATGCGCATCCGCTGCGCACCGAGATCATCGTCAACACCGTGGTGAACTCGATGGTGAACCGTGGAGGCATCACCTTCGCCTACCGGGCGGCGGACGAGACCGGTGCGACCAGCGAGGACATCGCCCGCGCGTACGTCGCGGTGCGCGAGATCTTCGACCTGCGCGGCTTCGTCGTCGCGGTCGAGGCCACCGACAACGTCGTCTCGACCGACGTGCAGACCGATCTGTACCTCACCTTCCGCCGCCTCCTCGACCGCGCCACCCGCTGGTTCGTGCAGCATCGGCCCGACGGTGTCGACATCGGCGCTGAGATCGAGCTGTTCCGGGAACCCGTCGCGCACCTGTCATCGAACGTCGACACGTGGCTGCAGGGCGTCGATCTGGAGCGCTTCGAGTCGCGCACGAGTGAGCTGCAGGCTGCGGGCGTCCCTGCCGAGCTGGCCAGGCGCGGTGCCGGGCTGCTCGACGTGCTCTCGCTGCTCGACATCGCGGAGTGCGCGCGCACGCGCGGCTGGACGCTCGAAGACGTCGCGGGACTCTACTTCGCGCTGTCCGCGCGGCTGGCGTTCGAGCAGACGCTGACCAAGATCACCGCGCTGCCGCAGACCGACCGCTGGGGGTCGATGGCGCGGGCGAGCATGCGCGACGACCTGTACGCCGTCATGATCGAGCTGACCGCGACGGTCGCGGCTCAGACCGAGGCGGACGCACCGGAGGCTCGGATCGAGGCGTGGCTGGAGCAGGGCGGTGCGTCGACGCGGCGCACCGTCGACGAGGCCATCGCCGCGGCGACGGCGCAGGACGGTTCCGGGCTGGCGACGCTCTCGGTCGCGGTGCGGAGGCTGCGTTCGCTGGTGCGGTGAGCGACGGGCGGATGCCTGCGCCGCGATCTCGGTGAGATCAAGATGACAAGCAGTATTAGTGGTTCTGAATCAGAAGAACAATCAGCACTGCAAGTCAACGTGGCGGATTGATCCCAGATTTTGCCTGACATCGATGCCAGGCGGATACTCATCCCGTCATGAGCACCTCTCCGGACGCCTCCGATATCTCCCGAACGACCGTCGCCGTCATCGGCGCGGGCCGTCTCGGCGGCGTGCTCGCGAACGCGCTGAAGCGGGCCGGATTCACCGTGGCGGGTCCGCTCGGCCGGGACGACAGCGTCCCGGCATCCGACATCGCCCTGCTCTGCGTCCCGGATGCCGAGATCGCGACCGCCGCGAGGAACGCCCGGCCGCACGCGACCTTGCTCGGACACGTCTCCGGCGCCACGCCCCTCGACGACGTCGACTTCAGCATGCATCCGCTGCAGACGTTCACCGGCGCCGAGACTCCTGAGGTGTTCCTCGGGATCGGCGCCGCCATCGCGGGACGCACGCCGCACGCCGCACACGCAGCCGAGCAGCTCGCGCGAGCCCTCGGCGCCCGCCCGTTCCACGTCGACGACGCGCACCGCGCCGGCTACCACGCGGCCGCGTCGATCGCCTCGAACCTCGTGCTCACCGTGCTCGATGCCGCCGAACAGGTCGCCCGGGCCGCCGGCATCCGCTCCGACCAGGCCCGCGAGCTGCTCGCACCGCTCGTCACCCGCACCGTCGAGAACTGGCGGACCCACGGGGCGAGCGCAGCCCTCACGGGTCCGATCGCACGCGGCGACGAGGAGACCGTCGCCCGCCAGCGCGAGGCGATCTCCGAGCAGGCCCCCGCGCTTCTCGCCCTGTTCGACCAGCTCTGCGACAGCGCCCGCACCATCGCGACCCCGAAGGGCTCCGCATGAAGATCCTCCGCACCATCCCCGAGGTCCGCTCCGCCGTCCGCGATGCGCGCGCCGCAGGCCGCACCGTCGGCCTCGTCCCCACGATGGGCGCCTTCCACGACGGGCATCTCTCCCTCATGCGCGCCGCGCGCGCGGCGACCGACCTCGTCGTCGTCTCGCTGTTCGTCAACCCCACCCAGTTCGGCCCCACCGAGGACCTCGCCGCCTACCCGCGGGACGAGGCCCGCGACGCCGCGCTCGCCGAGCAGCAGGGCGTCGACATCCTCTTCGCCCCCGAGCCGGCCGAGATCTACCCCGACGGCTTCGCCACGAACATCCACGTCGCGGAGGTCACCGAGGTGCTCGACGGCGCCTCCCGCGGCGCCTTCCACTTCGACGGCGTCGCCACCGTCGTCACCAAGCTGTTCGGCATCGTCCGCCCCGACGTCGCCTTCTTCGGCCAGAAGGACGCCCAGCAGGTTCTCGTGATCCGACGCGTCGTCCGCGATCTCGACCTCGATGTGCGTATCGAGGCGTGCCCGATCGTCCGCGAGCCCGATGGACTCGCCATGAGCTCGCGCAACGTCTACCTCGATGCGGATGCCCGCCAGCAGGCCACCGCGCTGAACCACGCCCTCGACGCCGCGGCGCAGCTCCACGCGAGTGGCGAGCGGGATGCCGCGAGGATCGTGGCCGCGGCGGAACGGGTCCTCGCGGATGCCGGCATCCGACCCGACCACCTCGAGCTGCGCTCGAACGACGACCTCAGCCCGCTCACCCACGTCGACCGCGACGCCCTGCTCGCGGTTGCAGCCCGCGTGGGCGCCGCACGCCTGATCGACAACCACATCCTGATCGCGGAGCCGGCCGCCACCGGCATCCGCCCCGAAGCCCATCAGAGAGGCGGCGAATGATGCGACGCACCATGCTGAAGTCGAAGATCCACCGCGCCACCATCACCGGCAGCGACCTGAACTACGTCGGCTCCATCACGATCGACGCCGACCTGCTCGACGCGTCCGACATCCTCGAGCACGAGCAGGTGACGATCGTTGACGTGAACAACGGCTCGCGCTTCGAGACCTACACGATCGAGGGCGAGCGCGGTACCGGGGTGATCCAGGTGAACGGCGCCGCCGCCCGCCTGGTGCACTCCGGCGACACGATCATCGTCATCTCCTACGGCGACTACTCCGCGAAGGACCTGCAGACCTACGAGCCGACCGTCGTGCACGTCGACCGCTCCAACCGGATCATCAAGGTCGACGACGCCGTGGATCAGCTGCTCACCGAGGCCCTGTCATGAGCGCGCAGGGCGCCGCGCGCCCCCTGACCCTCGGCGACCTGGCGACGAAGAAGGATGCCCGCGAGCCGATCGTCATGGTCACCGCCTACGACCACCCCAGCGCCCAGATCGCCGAGCAGGCCGGCGTCGACATGGTGCTGGTCGGCGACTCCGCGGCGATGACCGTACTCGGATACCCCTCCACCGTGCCGGTCACGATCGACGAGATGCTCATGCTCACGAAGGCCGTGCGGCGCGGGCTGTCCCGCGCACTGCTCGTCGGCGACCTGCCGTTCGGGTCGTACGAGGCATCCGATTCCCTCGCCGTGCAGACCGCCCAGCGCTTCGTGAAGGAGGCCGGCTGCGATCTCGTCAAGATCGAGCGCGGCGGTACCACGGTCGAGCGGGCGCGTGCGATCGCCGCCGCCGGAATCCCCGTGGTCGGGCACGTCGGCCTCACGCCGCAGAGCGTCACCGCGCTCGGCGGCTACCGCGCGCAGGGCCGCACGGCGGAGGCCGCGCTCGCCGTGATCGACGACGCCCTCGCCCTGCAGGAGGCCGGCTGCGCGCTGATCGTCGTCGAGGCGGTGCCCTCGGAGGTGACGGCGCTGCTCGTCGAGCGCCTCCGTATCCCCGTGATCGGGATCGGTGCCGGAGCGGATGCCGACGGCCAGGTGCTCGTGTGGCACGACCTCCTCGGTATCTATGACGGGCCGGCGGCGAAGTTCGTCAAGCGGTACGCCGACGTGCGCGCCGCCTCTCTTGCTGGAGTCGCGGAGTACGCCCGCGAGGTGCGGTCGGGTGCATATCCGGCCCCGGAGCACGGGTACGGGATGCCCGCGGACGAGGTCGAGAAGCTGAAGGAGCTGCTCGCCGGGCGGTGAGCCCCTACTCGTCGGTGCGCAGCGAGCGGATCATGCTCTGCAGGCCGGCGAGCGCGACCGCCTGCTCGTCTGCCGTCATTCCGCTCAGCATTCGAAGTTCCACTGCCCGCACGGCGGCGCTCGCGGCGTCGAGCGACGTGCGGCCCTGGGGCGTGAGCCGCGTCGGCAGCACCTTCCCGACCGGCGCCTCGGCGGGTCTGCTCACGAGCCCGTCCCGCTCGAGACCCTGCAGCAGCACGCTCATCGACTGCCGCGTGACGAAGGCGCCGCGGGCGAGGTCGGAGTTCGACAACCCGGGATGCTGGGCGAGAAGCTCCAGACAGGAATATTCGGTGATGGTCAGCCCGAGCGGTCGCAGCACGGTCTCCATCGCCAGTCGCAGCGCGCTGGCAGCCTCTTTGAGCGCGTAACCGATGGACGTCTCCAAGTCGATCCGGTCTGCGGCTTGACTCATGTCAGTATTCTGACATACATTGGGGCATGTCAGATAACTGACACAAAACTGAGGAGCACAGCATGTCCGTCACCGGACCCGACTTCATCTCTCTGCAGGTTCGCGACCTCGCGGCGTCGCAGGCGTTCTACGAGCGTTACCTCGGAATGGTCCGCTCGCCGGCTGGACCACCCCACGCCGTCGTCTTCGAGACGACCCCGATCGCATTCGCGCTGCGCGACATCGTGCCGGGCACGGATCTGGCATCCGCTCCTTACCCGGGAATCGGCGCGGCGGTCTGGCTGCACGCCACCGACGTGCAGGCGATCCACGACGCGCTGGTCGCCGACGGTCACTCGATCGTCGCCGCTCCGATCGATGGGCCCTTCGGGCGCACCTTCACCCTCGCCGACCCGGATGGATACCGGATCACCCTGCACGACCGCGCCTGAGGCCGTGCTCGACATCCGTCCGGGTACAGATGTCGGTCGAGATCACGGATGTCGGCTCAGGGGTGGCATCCGGGCCGACATCCGTACTTTGAGTCGACATCTGTAACGGACGACGCGCCGGATCAGGCCTGCTGGGCCTTCTTCGCCCGCCGCAGAGCGTGCAGCAGCGGCTCGGTGTAGCCGCTGGGCTGCGTCGCACCCTCCAGGATCAGGCGCCGCGCCGCGGTGTACGCGATGCCCGGCTCGGCATCCGATCCGAACGCGAGCGGCTCGTACGCGGCATCCCCGGCGTTCTGCTCGTCCACCACGGATGCGAGGCGCTGCAGCGCAGCATCCACCTGGTCGACAGTGATCACGCCGTGCTGCAGCCAGTTCGCCAGCAGCTGGCTCGAGATGCGCAGAGTGGCGCGATCCTCCATGAGCGCGATGCCGTGGATGTCGGGCACCTTCGAGCATCCGACGCCCTGATCGATCCAGCGCACCACGTAGCCGAGGATCGACTGCACGTTGTTGTCGAGCTCGGTCGCGACGACCTCGGGCGTGAGGTCGCCGTCGGACGCCAGCGGCGGCTGCAGCAGCACGTCCAGCGACGCGGGGTCGTAGGCAGGCAGCGTCGGGCGCACGGCGAACGGGTCGACCTGGTGGTAGTGCAGGGCATGCAGGGTCGCGGCCGTCGGGGACGGCACCCAGGCGGTGGATGCCCCGGAGCGCACGTGCCCGATCTTCTGCTCGAGCATGTCGTGCATCAGGTCGGGCATGGCCCACATGCCCTTGCCGATCTGGGTGCGTCCGTCGAGCCCGGCGGCCAGGCCGATGCGCACGTTACGGTCCTCGTAGGTCTGCATGAACGGCTGGCTCTTGATGCCGCCCTTCGGCAGGAAGGGGCCGGCGTGCAGGGAGGTGTGGATCTCGTCGCCCGTGCGATCGAGGAACCCGGTGTTGATGAACACGACGCGATCGGATGCGGCAGCGATCGACGCCGCGAGGTTCGCCGAGGTGCGGCGCTCCTCGTCCATGATCCCGACCTTGAGCGTGCGCTCCGGCAGCCCGAACAGCTGCTCGACCCGTCCGAACAGCTCGACGGCGAACGCGGTCTCCTCCGGCCCGTGCATCTTCGGCTTGACGATGTACATGGAACCGGCGCGGCTGTTCGCGCCCCGGTTCGGTCCGGTCAGCTCGGGCAGGGCGCCGAGCGCGGTCATGATCGCATCCAGGATGCCCTCGTACACCTCCTCGCCGTCGCGGTCGAGCACGGCATCCGTGCGCATCAGGTGACCGACGTTGCGGATGAACAGCACCGAGCGTCCCGGGAGCGTGAGCTCGGCGCCGTCGCGACCCGTGTAGGTGCGGTCGGCGGCCAGGCGGCGGGTGAACGTGCGCCCGCCCTTGCTGACCTCCTCGCTGAGGGTGCCGTCCATCAGCCCGCGCCAGTTCGCGTAGCCGAGCGCCTTGTCCTCGGCGTCCACTGCGGCGACGGAGTCCTCCAGGTCGACGATCGTGGTGATCGCCGACTCCAGCACGATGTCCTGCACGCCGGCGGCATCCGTGCGCCCGATCACGCCCTCGGGGTCGATGACGATCTCGAGGTGCAGCCCGTGGTGCTGCAGCAGGATCGCGGTCGGCGCCTCGGCGTCGCCGGTGTGGCCGACGAACGCCTCGGGGTCGGCGAGGCGACGGATGCCCGTGGCCGACTCCACCACGAGGCCCTCGGCGTCCACGCGATAGGCGGTGGTGTCGGTGTGCGAGCCTCCGAGAGGGGGGCGGCCAGGTCGAGCAGCGTCCGGCCGTGGGCGATGACCTCTGAGCCGCGGGCCGGGTTGTAGTCCCGGCCGGGGGCGAGCTCTCCGGTCTGGTCGATGGCATCCGTGCCGTACAGCGCGTCGTACAGCGAACCCCAGCGGGCGTTCGCGGCGTTCAGCGCGAAACGGGCGTTCAGCAGCGGCACCACCAGCTGCGGGCCGGCCATCGTGGCGATCTCGGGGTCGACGTTCTCGGTGGTGATCGCGAACGGTGCGGGCTCGGGTGCCAGGTAGCCGATCTCCGTGAGGAATGCCCGGTACGCCTCCGGTTGGGGGCGACCGGGGTTCTCGCGGTGGTACTCGTCGATGCGGGCCTGCAGCGTCGCGCGCTTCTCGAGGAGGGCGGCGTTGCGCGGCCCGAGGTCGTGCACGATGCCCGAGACGCCGGTCCAGAACGCGTCGGCGTCGAGTCCGGCATCCGCCAGCGAGGTCTCGGCGAAGTCGACGATCTCGCGCGCGACCCGCAGGTCGGCGCGGTCGAGGTAGGTGGTCTCGGCGGTGAGGGTGGTGTCGGGCACGGTGCCGCTCCTTCGGTCTGGGGGCTCTTTGTCCACGGTAGAGATCTCGTTGAGTTTCGGAGCGCCGATTCCGTATGGTGAAAGCCATGCCTGCTGCCTCCTCCGGTTCCGTCCAGTCCGTCGCGCGCGCCTTCGCGCTGCTCGAAGCGCTCGCCGCGGTCGGCGGCGAGTCGGCGCTGGCATCCCTGGCATCCGCGACCGGGCTCGCTGTGCCGACGGCGCACCGCCTGCTCGGCACGCTGCACCAGCTGGGGTACGTGCGTCAGCTGGAGGATCGGCGCTACGCCCTGGGTGCCGGGTTGATCGGGCTGGGGCGGCAGGCGGTGCCGCAGGTGGCGGATGCCGCGATGCCGCTGCTGGCGGGGCTGGAGGAGGCGTTCCACGAGACCGCGAACCTCGCCGTGCTGGACGGCGACCTGGTGCTGTACGCGGGGCAGGTGCCGTCGCGCCAGCGGATGCGGATGTTCACCGAGGTGGGACGTCGGGTGCTGCCGCACTCGACGGGCGTCGGCAAGGCGATGCTCTCGACCATGCCCGAGCCGCAGGTGCGCGCGCTGATCGAGCGCACCGGGCTGCCGCGGTTCACGCCCCAGACGCTCGTGGATGCGGAGGCGTTCATCGCCGACCTGCGCCGCTCGCGCGCCCGCGGCTTCGCGGCCGACGACAGCGAGCAGGAGGTCGGCGTGCGCTGCATCGCCGTCGCGGTGCCCGGGCTGGGGCAGCCCGCCGCGATCTCGGTGTCCGGGCCGGCGGCGCGGATCACGGATGCCGTGGTGCCGAGCGTCGTCGAGGCGCTGCATGCCGCGGCGGCGGAGCTCGCGCAGACCGCGCGCTGAGAATGTCCCGAGGGCCCTTGCCGAACGACATCTAGCGACATATCGTTAACCATCGTTCAGTCTGAGGAGGCATCATGAACGGATCATTCCCCTCCGGTGGTTTCGGATTCGGCGCGAGCAACCGGTCTGGCAACCCGCTCGCCGGCGTCTGGGAGGCGATGGACCAGTTGCGCTCGCAGTTCGAGCAGCGCACCGGCGGCTCCCGCATGGCGCGCGGCGACGTGCGCGCGGCCGTCATCAGCCTGCTCGCCGAGCGGCCCATGCACGGCTACCAGATCATCACCGAGATCGCCGAGCGCTCCGGCGGCGCCTGGAAGCCCAGCGCCGGATCCGTCTACCCCACGCTGCAGCAGCTCGCCGACGAGGGCCTGATCAGCGCGGAGGAGCAGGGCGGACGCAAGACCTACTCGCTCACGGACGCCGGTGTCGCGGCATCCGAGGAGGCGGCCGACAAGCCTGCACCCTGGGAGTCGGTCGGCGGACGGCCCGGCGGACACATCGCAGCCCTGCCGAAGGCGGGCATGGAGCTCGCCAGTGCCACCGCTCAGCTCGCCCGCACCGGCACGCCCGATCAGGTGGCCGACGGCGTCGCCGTGCTCGAAGACGCCCGGCGTAGGCTGTACGCCATCCTCGCCGAGGGGTGACGCCGACAGAAGGGGCTCGCATGGCTGATGCTCTGCCGGGTCCCGACGGCACCATGCATCGCGCCCGCTACCGTCGCATCCTGGCGTTCGCCGCGCGCGTGTTCGTGCAGGTGTGGTGGTTCGAGCTCGTCCTTCCGCGCATCGGCCTGATCCGTCTCGCCGACCGCGGACGAAACGAGCGGATGCTGCGCCTGGCACGCCGCTTCCGCGATCTCGCCGTCGACCTCGGCGGCCTGATGATCAAGGTCGGGCAGTTCCTCTCCTCGCGCCTCGACGTGCTGCCACCGGAGATGACCGCCGAGCTCGCCGACCTGCAGGACGAAGTGCCTGCGGTCGCGTTCGCCGAGATCCGGGCATCCGCCGAATCCGAACTCGGGATGCCGCTGGAGCGCGCCTTCGCGTCCTTCGACGAGACGCCGCTGGCCGCGGCATCCCTCGGACAGGCGCATCGCGCCACCCTCGCCGCGACAGACGCGGCCGACACCGGACTCGACCGCGTCGTCGTCAAGGTGCAGCGGCCCGGGATCGACGAGATCGTCGCGGTCGACCTCTCGGCGCTGCGTCGCGTCGCGCGCTGGGCGCAGCGCGTGCGCATGGTGCGTGACCGCGTGGACGCCCCCGCGCTCGTCGAGGAGTTCGCGCAGACCTGCCGCGAGGAGATCGACTACCTGCACGAGGCCGCGAACGCCGAGCGCTTCGCGGAGAACTTCGCCGACGATCCGCGGGTCGCCTCGCCGGCGGTGGTCTGGGAGCGCACCACCCGCAAGGTGCTCACGCTCGAGGACGTCACGGCCATCAAGATCAACGACACCGACGCACTGCGCGCGGTAGGCATCGACCCGGCCGAGGTCGCGCAGGTGTTCGGCGACGTGATGCTCGACCAGGTGTTCACGCACTCCTTCGTGCACGCCGACCCGCACCCGGGCAACGTGTTCGTGACCCCGGTGGAGGGCGACGCGGGCGGGCGCCCCTGGCGCCTCACCTTCATCGACTTCGGGATGATGGCGGAAGTGCCCGAGAGCATCCGCGCCGGCCTGCGCACGCTGGTGATCGCGGTCGCCGGGCGCGACAGCCACGGGCTGGTCACGGCCGCGCAGCAGATCGGCGTGCTGCTCCCCTCCGCGCGCACGGCCGAGCTGGAGCGCGCCCTCACCGTGCTGTTCGCGCGCTTCGGCGGCATGGGCTTCAACGAGCTGCGCGATGTCGATCCGCGTGAGCTGACCGACTTCGGCGTGGAGTTCGGCGAGACCATGCGGTCGCTGCCGGTGCAGTTCCCGGAGCGGATGCTGCTGCTGATCCGCGCCGTCTCACTGACCTCCGGGCTGTGCAGCGCCCTCGACCCCGCCTTCAACATCTGGGAGCCGGTCGAGCCGTACGCCGCGCGCCTGCTGCGCGACGAGAGCGGAGGGCTGCTCAAGGACGTCGGCGCGCAGACCGTGTCCAACCTCGGGAGCCTGTGGCGACTCCCGGCCCGGGTGGACTCGGCCCTCGACAGGCTGGATGCCGGAAGCCTCACCTTCGACATCTCGAGCCTGGAGAACCGCCTCGACCGGATCATCCGGGTGGCCCACCGCGCAGTGTCGGCCGTGCTGTTCGGCGGGCTGCTGATCGGCGGCATCCTGCTGCTGGCGGCCGCGCCGCCGCTGGGGATCGTGCTCATGTGCGTCTCGGTCGTTCCGCTGCTCCATGCGGTGTTCGGGCGACGCTGACCGTATACGTATTCAGAATCTGACGCGTTCCGAAAAATAGGCTTTCCTAACCTCGGTGCATACGTATACCATCAGGGCATGGCAAAGATGACTAGCCGGGCTCTCCCGGCGCTCGCACTGGCGATCGGCGCTGTGCTCGCTCTCACCGCGTGCGGTGCGGGATCGCGCACCGACAACGAGAACGCGACGAAGGTGTCGTGCTCGTACAAGGCTCCCGCTGAGAAGACGACGGTCAACGTCCTCGCATACAACTCCTCGGCGATCGACCCCTTCACCGACACCATGATCAAGAGCTGCACGACGGACAAGGTGACGCTCAAGCACGACCCGATCGATTTCGGCGGTCAGGTGACCAAGACCACTGCGACCCTCGCGGGCGACACCGGCACCTACGACATCCTCGAGACCTACGGCTTCGTGATCCCCGGCTTCGCGGCTGACAAGAAGCTCGTCCCCCTCAACGACCTCTACGACAAGTACGCGGCCGACTACGGCCTCGACAAGATCAGCGAGTCGATGCGAGCGGGCATGTCGTACGACGGCCAGCTCTACGCGATCCCGATGCAGGCGCAGATGTACGTGATGGCCTACCGCACCGACATCTTCAAGGAGCTCGGGCTTGAGGCGCCGAAGACCTTCGATGACATGATCGCGGCGGCCGAGAAGATCAAGGCTGCGGGGAAGATGCAGTACCCCATCGCCCTCCCCTGGCTCGCGACCGCCGACGTCGCGACGAGCTACGGCGCCGCCATGAACTCGCTCGGAGCCGACTTCGCCACGGCCGACGGAAAGGTCACGCTGAACACCCCCGAGGCCAAGCAGGCGCTGGAGTCGCTGCTCGCGCTCAAGCCCTACATGGACCCGCAGGTGACCACCTTCGATCAGCCGAAGGTGCAGCAGCAGCTGTTCAACGGCACGGCGGCCATGGCGATCATGTTCTCGGGTCGCATGATCGACCTGACCAAGCCCGAGAACACCAAGCTCTCGGCGGACTTCGGCTTCGCAGGCGCCCCCAAGCTCACCGCGGACGCCGAGTACTCGTACAACCGTCTCTCCATCGACGGATGGTCGATCCCCTTCAACACGAAGCTCGATCACGACATGCTGTTCCAGATGATGGCATCCGCCGTCAGCGAGGACGCGTCCAAGGCCGCCGTCCCCGCCGCCTACCCGGCGCGAGAGGGCATGGTCACCGCGAAGAACTCGCCCTACGGCGAGGCCGCGAACGACTCGATGGCCAGCGCGATGCCGCCGATCGTCTCGCCGGTGCTCGCCGACGTGACCAATGCGATCCGGCCCACCCTGGTCGACGTCCTCAACGGCAAGATCTCGGTGGACGAGGGCCTCGCCAAGATGCAGGCCGCGGGCGAGCAGGCCGCCGGCTGACCAGCCGAGACATGATGATCGCTGCGGCCCGGGCCCGCGCTCGGGCCGCAGCATCGTGAGGAGGGCGTTACATGAAGGCACGTGAGTTCTGGCTCCTGTTCTTCCCGAGCCTGGTCGTGATGGGCGGACTGCTCGTGCTGCCTCTGCTGCGCACGATCCAGTGGAGCCTGGAGGAGGTGCACTACGGCACCCCGGGGACGTTCGTCGGCCTGCAGAACTTCGTCGCGGCGCTGACGGATGCCCGATTCGGGCGCGCGGCGCTGTTCACCGTCGTCGTCACGGTGATCACCACGATCATCCTGCTCGTGCTCGGGTACATCGTGGCCACCGGCATCAACCGGCTCTCCACCTCCCGCCCGCTCGTCCTGGGCATCATGCTCGTCTCGTACGTGCTCCCCAACCTCGTCGGCGCAGTCGCGTTCTCCTGGCTGTTCGATGACAACTTCGGCGGGGTGATGAACCGGCTGATCGGGTTCTTCTCCGGCACGCAGGTGCTGTGGTTCACCGATCAGGTGCCCAATGCCGTGCTGGTGATCGCCAACACGGTGTGGCACATGCTGCCCTTCGCGATGCTGATCATCCTCGCCGGTCTGCAGGGGGTGCCCGCCGAACTCAGGGAGGCCGCCACCATCGACGGCGCGAATGCCTGGCAGACCCATCTGAGCGTGATCATCCCGACGATCCGCGGGGTGCTCGGCTTCGTGACGCTGATCACGATCATGGACGTCCTGCGCATGTTCGACAACCTGATCCCCCTGTCGCCGCAGGCCGCGTCGATCGGCAACGAGTCGATCATGATGTACGTCTACTCCGTGGCCTTCGCCGACGGAGCGCAGAAGCTCGGCCTCGGCAGCGCGATCAACGTGCTCACGATCATCCTGATCCTGGTGATGCTCGTCCCCTTCATCAGAGGCATCTTCAAGGAAGCGAAGGCGGAACGATGACGCTGCCCGATCTCGACCTCTCCACCCGCGCGGTGACCACCGGCCGTCCGGCCGTGCGCGGCCGTGCCGGCACGCGCCCGCGGCGCCCGGTCATCACGGGCATCCTCCTCGCGATCCTCTGCGTCGTGGTGCTCAGCCCGTTCATCTGGATGACCCTGTCGGTGACCAAGCCGACCGACGTGGCGTTCGCGAACCCGCCGGTGCTGTGGGGCTATGAGCCCACGCTGAAGGCGTTCGTGGACCTGTGGGAGACGACGTACTTCGCCGACTACCTGGTCAACACGATCGTCGTGGCAGTGGTGTCCACGGTGATCGCGCTGGCGATCGGGATCCCGGCCGCGTACGCGCTGTCGCGGTACCCGAGCTACGTGTCCGCTCTGCTGCTCGTCCTAGCCCTGATCTTCCGCGCTCTGCCGCGCTTCGCCGTGGTGCTTCCGATGTACGACATCAGCCGTGCCCTCGGCATCTACGACACCACCTTCGCGCTCGCGATCGCCCTGGTGGCGATCAACCAGCCCTTCACCATCTGGCTGCTGCGCAACTTCTTCGCCGACATCCCGCGGGAGCTGGACGAGGCGGCGATGATCGACGGATGCACCCGGATCGGGATGCTGCGGCGGGTGATGATCCCCCTGATGGGCCCCGGAATCCTGACCGCAGGCATCTTCGTGTTCCTGTTCGCGTTCCAGGAGTACCTCACCGCGCTCGTGCTCACCGACACGTCGTCCAAGACCGTGCCCGTGTTCATCGCCACGCAGCTGGGGCAGACCCTGCCCATGCTGCAACAGGCCGGGGCGGCGTCGATGCTGCTCACCATCCCGGTGTTCGTGATCGCGTTCATCGCGCAGAAGTACCTGGTCGCGGGGCTCAGCGACGGCGCCGTGAAGGGCTGACCCCGTGCACCCCCTGGTGCTGCTCCCGGGAATGAACTGCACCGCCGACCTGTGGGCGGGCGTGGATCTCGACGAGCCGATCACCCCCGTTCTGGACGTGCCCGACATCGACGCCCAGGTCGACCGCCTGCTCGATGACCTGCCACCGAGGTTCGTGCTGGTCGGGCTCTCGCTGGGTGCGATCGTCGGCATGGCGCTCGCCCAGCGGGCGCCCGGGCGGGTGGCCGGCCTGTGCGTGATGTCGACCAACGCGAAGGCTCCCACCGACGCGCAGCGCAGCGCCTGGCAGGACTGGCTCGATCGACTGGACGCCGGAGAGAGCCCGCGCGCGCTGCAGCACAGCATCCTGCCGGCCCTGCTCTCCCCGGATGCCGCGGCCCGGCCGGAGCTGGTCGAGCGCACGCTCCGCATGGGGGACGACACCGGGGCGGGCGTCCTGCGCGCGCAGCTGCGGATGCAGGCGACGCGCTCGGATCTGCGTCCCGGGCTGCGCGGACTGCCGACGCCGGTGCTCGTCGTCAGCGGTCAGCAGGATGCGATCTGTCCGCCGCTCTTCCATGCCGAGATCGCGGGCGCGGCACCGCATGCCCGCGCGGTCTCCATCGACGGCGGCCATCTGCTGGCGCTCGAACGCCCCGCCGAGATCGGCTCGCTGGTGCGCAACTGGCGCCGGCAGAGCCGGATCTGACGGGGCATCCGGCGACGGGCTCTCAGTCCTTCGGCGACCGATCCGGCTGCGTCGGAGTCGGGCCGGTGGGCGTGCGCCGCGGCCAGGGCCGACCCTCGACCAGGTGCTCGAGGTGGTTCATGAGCGAATGTGCCAGGTTGTAGACGACCAGGTGGGCGCCGTCCGAGAACGCGGCCTGTGCGGCGGCGGCATCGCCGACGATGTCCATCCGCAGCCGGCCCTCCGCCCGCAGCGCCGCGTCCACCGCCGCGGCCGCTTCGGACAGCGAGGGATCGGCGGGGCCGGATGCTGCGGCCAGATCGGACGGGCCGATCATCAGGCCGTCCAGGCGGTGGGCGCCGGCGATCTCGCGCACAGCGGCGACCGCCGCGGGCGACTCGATCATGCCGAGCACGAGCGTGTTCTCCAGGAACCAGGCGCGATGCTCGGCCGCCGGCACGGTCCCGAAACGGCCGGCGCGGCTGTAGGTCGCGAACCCGCGCGTGCCGTCCGGCGGGTAGAGGGCGGAGGCGACCACGGCATCCGCCTGCTCACGGGAGTCGATGTGCGGCACCAGCACCCCCTGCGCGCCCTGATCGAGCACGCGCAGGATCTGCCCCGGGTCGTCCTCCCCGACGCGCACGATCACGGGAACGCCGTGCACCGAGGCGAGGGCGATGTGGTGGCGCAGCGCGATCACATCGGCGGGACCGTGCTCGCAGTCGACGAGCACGAAGTCCATGCCGGCGACCGCCGACATCTCCACGAGCTCCTCGGACGGCATCCGCAGCAGCACGCCGATCAGGCGATCGCCGCGCAGGGCGCGCTGTCGCAGGGAGATCGCCATCACGCCACCATCCCCGCTGACAGGTCGACGTCTGCGCCGCACATGCCGGGCATCCCCAGCATCGCGACGACGGCGGCGCCGACCTCGGTCTCCGTGACCATCCTGCCCAGGGCGGCCCGGGACACGAAAGCCTGCTCGGCATCCGCGATCGACGCCCCGGAGCGCTCCGCCTCGAGACGGAAGTTGCGCTCCATCCTCGGACCGGCGACCGGCCCGGGAGAGAGGGTGTTGACCCGCACGCCCGACGGCCCGACCTCGAACGCGAGCGTCGAGGTCAACCCGATCACGGCCATCTTCGAGGCGCAGTACGGGGTGCGGTGAGCGAGCGGGCGCTTGCCCGAGACGGATGCCACGTTGATCACGTCCCCCTCGCCGCGCTCGACCATGCCGGGCAGGAACGCCCGGCAGAGCAGGAACGTGCCGCGCACGTTCACGTCGAACACCTCGTCCCACTCGCCGGGGTCGATGTCGGTGAGCGCCGCGACGGGCCCGGGGATGCCGGCGTTGTTGACCAGGATCGAGATCTCGGTCCCGTCGAGGGCTTCCCGAAGGGCGTCGACGGATGCGGCATCCGCCACGTCGCAGGTGAGTGCGCGGGCGCGATCGCCGAGCCGGTCGACGACCTGTTCCAGCCTGGCCCCGTTCCGGCCGACCACGACCACCTCGGCGCCGACATCATGCAGCGCCGTGGCGATCGCGGCGCCGAGGCCGCTGCCGCCGCCGGTCACGAGGGCGGTGCGCCCGCGCAGCGAGGTCACGACGTCGCCTGAGCCGTGTCGGCCGTCGCGAGGGCCGCGTCGATCCAGTCGAAGTCCTTGCCCACGTGTCGCCACACGCGGGCGTCGCCGGAGCGGGCATGTCCCTCGAACAGCTCGACCCGTGCGGCGCGGCCGAGCACGTCGCCGAGCTGCGCGGACGACGCCGTGTCGACGATCTCCTGATACGTGACCGTGCGCAGGTACTTGCCCACCCAGAGGCCGCCGGTGTACCGGGCGGCGCCGAGGGTCGGCAGCACATGGTTGGTGCCGATCACCTTGTCGCCGTAGGAGACGCACGTGTTCTCGCCGAGGAACAGCGCGCCGTAGTCGTGCATCTTCGTCAGCGCCTCGCGCGGTTCGGCGGTGAAGATCTGCACGTGCTCCGAGGCGAACGAATCGGCGATGCGGTAGGCCTCGTCGAGGTCGTCGGCCACGATAACCTGACCCCAGTCGCGCCACGCCGCTTCGGCGTAGTCCTTGGTCGGCATCTCCGGCAGGATGCGGTCGATCAGCTCCATCACGCGGTCGGCGAGCTCGCGCGAGGTGGTCACCAGCACGGCGGGGGACTCCGGTCCGTGCTCGGCCTGCGAGAGCAGATCGACAGCCGTGAAGAACGGGTCGGCGGTCTCGTCGGCGACGATCAGGATCTCGGTGGGCCCCGCGAACAGGTCGATGCCCACCTCGCCGAACAGCTGACGCTTCGCCTCCGCGACGTACGGGTTGCCCGGACCCGCGATCATGTTCACCGGCGCGATCGTCTCGGTACCGACGGCCATGGCCGCGACCGCCTGGATGCCGCCGAGGATGTAGATCTCGTCGGCGCCGGCCATCTTCATGGCGGCGACGGTGGCTGCGGGGATCTCGCCGCGGATCGGCGGCGTGCAGGCCACAACGCGGGGGACGCCGGCGACCTTGGCCGTGATGATCGTCATGTGCGCGGATGCCGTCAGCGGGTACTTGCCTCCGGGGATGTACGCGCCGGCGGCCTGGACGGGCACGTGCTTCTGCCCGAGCATCACGCCGGGGAGCGTTTCGACCTCGATGTCGATGAGGGTGTCGCGCTGAGCCTGCGCGAAGCGGCGGACCTGCGCCTGGACGAACTCGATGTCGGCGATGACCTGGGGGTCGAGGGTGCCGATGATGCGCTCGATCTCCTCGTCGTCGAGGCGGTACGAGTCGCGGCTCCAGCGGTCGAACTTCTCCGCGTAGCGGCGGACGGCGGTGTCGCCCTCCGCGCGGATGTCGGCGATGACAGCGCTGACGGCTTCGGCGACATCGTGCTGGGCGGTGTCCGCGAACGACTTCGTAGGGGCGGACTTCAGATGCAGGGCCATGGGCCTTCCTCTCAGTGCATACGTATGCTGAGATTATGACCCCGTATGCATTTGCGGTCAAGGGTCTAGAATCCGAGGAACCACAGGAGGGGGATCCGCATGGTGGTCACGAGCCGCGATGTCGCACGCCTGGCCGGCGTGTCTCAGCCCACGGTCTCGCGCGCTCTCAGAGACGACGCGAGAGTGTCGGAGGACACGAAGAAGAGGGTGCGCGAGGCTGCGCAGCTGCTGGGCTACGTGCCCAGCGAAGCGGGCAGAGCGCTCTCGTCGGGGCGCACGCGACGCATCGGACTGCTGGTCACGGATCTCGACAACCAGTTCTACTCGCACATCATCGCGCCGGTGCACCGTGAGCTCGAGCGGCTCGGATACCAGCTCATGCTGCACACCGAGACGGCGGACAACGAGACCGTCGCGGAACGACTGGCCGCCAACGGGCTGGACGGCGTCCTGCTCGCGACCGCGACGGTGGACTCGATCGCGCCGCTGAGGCTCCGCGACCGCGGCATGCCCTTCGTGTACTTCAACCGCATCGGGTCGCTGGTGGGTGCGGATGCCGCGGTGGTCGACCCGGCCGCCGGCTACCAGGACGCGGTCGACCGCATCGCCGAGCTGGGGCACACCCGGGTCGGCGCGGTGCTGGGCCCGGCCAACACCAGCACCGCCCAGATGCGCGAAGCCGCTCTCCGGGCCGCGCTGACCGCGCGGGGGCTGGTGCTCGCCGAGAGCTGCGTCCGGCGGGCGCCGTACGGGGCGATCGAGGGCGAGGCCGCCGCCGCGGAGCTGCTCGCGGGGGATGAGCCGCCCACCGTGCTGTTCTGCGGCAATGACGTGGTCGCCTACGGTGCGCTGAACGCGGCGCGCCGGGCGGGGCTGTCGGTGCCGGGCGATGTGTCGATCATCGGCTTCGACGACCTGCCCGAGGCGTCCTGGCCGATCGTCGACCTGACCACGATCGGGTACGACATCACCGGCATGGCGCGCGCGGCGGCGGATCTCATCGTCCGTCGCATCGAGCATCCGGACGCCGAGCGGAGCGAGATCACCTTCGCCTCCTCGTTCGTGCCGCGCAGCACCGTCGCCGCTCCTCGCCCGCGCTGACGCGCGGCGTCCGCGAGCCGAGGTTCGCGCGCTCTGACAAGCGCGTGTTCTCGGATCGGCTATTGCATCACTTTGTGCATACGCATACACTGCCAACATCGACGATCTCTCCGAGGTTCGCCGACAAGGACAGCAGCAAAGGAGCAACAGCGTGCCTCTCGACCCGGTCGCATACCAGCCGTACAAGGACCCCGACGACTTCATCCGCGAGGTGACCGACCTCATCTGGGTGGATCGGTCCATCAGCTACATCCGGGAGAACTACGAGCCGGACTCGATCGTGCACGGCGCCTACGGCACCTCCACGAGCCGCGCCGAGGTCATCGAGGGCACCCTGATGCGCATCTCGGACACCCCCGACCGCACCGGTCAGGCCGAGGACGTCATCTGGGAGGCGCGCGGTGATGACGCGTTCCTCAGCTCGCACCTGGTGCTCTCCGGACATCTGAACGAGATCGGCGTCAGCCGCACCATCGCGAACTGCCTGTACCGCCGCGGTCGCATGGTCGAGGAATGGGTCGTGCGCGACTCGCTCGCCGGCGCACTGCGGAGCGGCGCCGACCTGGACGAGCTCGCCCGGGCGCAGGCGTTCCGCGGATACCTGGGCTCGTGGACGGAAGCGGCTCCCGCCGACCCGATCGCCGTCGGGGATTCCGGCGCCCGCCCGGACGACTACCGCAGCGAGGTCGAACTGGTCATCGACATGATCAACACGGTGTGGAACGACCGCGACCTGCAGAAGGTCGAACGCTACTTCCAGCGCGATCTGGTGCTCCTCACCGTCGGCGACCGCACGATCATCCGCCCTGAGGGGTACCGCCGTGCCCTTCTGCGCTTCCTGGAGTCGTTCCCGGCCGGACAGTTCGAGATCCGCGACATCCAGACCAACTACGACGTGCGCTACGCCGGCCTGCGCGTGGCGGTCACCTGGAAGTTCACCGGCGACTACAACGGCCGTGCGAACTACGGCCCGCTCACCGGCAAGCCCGTCGACGTGCTCGGAATCTCGCAGTTCACCTTCCACCAGGGAGCCCTGGTCAAGGAGGTGCGGCTGTGGGATGACATCGCCCTGCGCGCGCAGATCGCCGGCATGCGCGGCGACGAGCCGGTCGGCCCTTCGAACATCTACTGAGACAACGAACAGCCCGCATCCCGGGCGACAAGGAGAGAGTGAAATGAACGACGTCATCGTCGACGCGGCCGAGATCGGTCGACGGACGATCCGCAAGTCCGACTGGGTCGCCTGCAACGCGGCCTTCATCGACTGCCGCACCCCCGGCTCCGACAAGAAGGAGAACTACTCCTTCATCGGTGTGGGCGTCTCGCAGAACTCGAGCCAGTACATCAACCTGACCGAGAAGCACGGCTTCAACACCGGCGCCGCCGGCATGCCGAACGGCATCTCGAACAACCTGCACCTGCACTTCACCGCCGAGGTGTTCGTCAACCTCGGCGGCGAGTTCCGGCTGCGGTGGGGCGTCGACGGCAAGCAGGGCGAGTACATCAGCCATGACGGCGACATCATCTCCATCCCGACCTGGATCTTCCGCGGTTTCACGAACGAGGGCCCGGACGACGGCGTGCTCTACACCGTGCTGGGGCGCGACGACACCGGCGGCATCATCTGGGGGCCGTCGGTGCTGCGGGAGGCCGAGTCCTACGGCCTGCACCTCACCGCCGACAACCAGCTGATCGACACCGTGGCCGGTGACGTGCTGCCGGAGGACGTGCCGCTGATCACGCCGATGAAGCAGCACTACATCGACGAGCTCACCTCGTACTCCGTCGAGGAGATGCGCTCCCGCGTCGTGCAGCCGGGCGACCGGCGCTACGACTCGCATGCGCTGCTGTGCACCGCGGTGGACGGCGGCAGGGTCGACCTCGCGCTGGTGATCGGCTACGGCATGACGCAGAACCGCCGGCAGGTGCCGTCGATCCACGAGCCCCATTCGTTCAACCTCGCGTGGGTGCGCGCCGAGGCCGGCCAGGGCGTGCTGCGCTACCGCCAGCAGCAGACCCAGGCCCTGCTGATCAAGTCGGGTCAATGGGAGGTCGTGCTCAACGGCGACCCGGCGACGGCTCTGCGCTTCGGTCCCGGCGACTCGTTCTCGGTGCCCGTCGGCGCCTGGCGATCCTTCACCTGCGTCGAGAACGGCGAGTCGGGCGCGGGCGAGGTGCTCGTGATCAACGGAGGAGACGACCGCGTGTACCCGGAGTGGGCACCCGAGGTCGTCGAGGCAGCCGCCGCGGCGGACGCCACCATCGACCCCAACGGCTACCTCGCGCCCCTCGGCGTGATGGTCACGGCCACCGAGGACGACTGACAGGACGACGGTGAGCGGGGCCGGGTGATCCCGGTCCCGCTCCCACCTGCTGTGCGTCGGTCCCGCGCCGCACCGGGTGGGATCGAGCCCTCGCCCCCGCAGCCTGCGGGACGGGAAGCGCCCCGATCACGAGAGGATGCTGACATGACGACGCTGACGGTGGCGGCGATCTCGCCCGAGGTGCGCATCGGCGACGTCGACGGGAACCTGGCCCGGCTCGCCGACGTGATCCGGGATGCCGTCCGGCGCGGTGCCGGTCTGATCGTGCTGCCCGAACTCGCGACGAGCGGATGCATGTTCACCGATCGCGACGAGGTGCTGGCCGCTGCGCTGCGCCGGGACGATCCGCGCTGGAGGCTGCTGCAGGATGCCCTGTCCGAGAGCGCCGTCGCCGTCGTCGGCTACGCCGAGGACGACGACGGCGGCCCGTACAACACCTCGGCAGCGCTGACGCGCGATCGGCGTCTGCATGACTACCGCAAGGCGCACCTCTGGGGAGCTGAGGTGAATCTGTTCACCCCGGGTCATGAGGCGGGTGCCGTGGTGGATGCGCCGTTCGGGCGCCTCGGCCTGGCGGTCTGCTACGACGACGAGTTCCCGGAGGTGCCGCGCCGGATCGCCCTTGCCGGGGCCGACGTGCTCGCACTGCCCGTGGCCTGGCCGGCCGTGCCGCGTCCGGCGGGGGAGCATCCGCCGGAGACGATCCAGGCGATGGGGTCGGCGCGCTCGTCGCGGATGCCGATCGTCATCGCCGACCACCACGGTTCCGAGCGCGGCGTCGAATGGACCGGCGGCACGGCCGTGGTCGACGGGCTGGGCTGGCTGGCCGCCGAAGACGAGCGCTTCGCGATGGCCGAGCTCGACCTCGAGTCCCTCCGCGACAAGTCCCTGCCTCCGTACAACCACCTCTTCCGGGACCGGCGCCCGGAGCTGTACTAGCCGTCCGGCATCCGCGGCACTCAGACCAGCGGAGTCCGCCCGCCGTGCTCGGACACGCTCTCCAGCAGCATCCGCTCCGCCAGCTCCGCGAGCCGCTGCGTCGCCGGCGACAGCACCACGCCTTCGCGCTGCACGAGCGCGATCGTGTCGTACATCGGTTCGGCGAAGGGGAAGGTGCGGATGCCCTCGGGGAAGGCGTCCGACTCGGCGATCGTGCGCGACACGATCGTGTCGGCCGCCCCGGATGCGACCAGGCTCAGCGCCGTCTCGACGTGCTCCACCTCGATCGCCGGTTCGAGCTGCAGGCCGCGCAGCCGTGCGCGCTCCAGCAGCTGGCGCCGGGTGGGGTCATCCCAGCCGGCGAAGGCGTCGTAGAGCACCAGTTTCGCGTCGGCCGTCTCGTCGATCGTCACGGCGCCGGCGGACGCCGGACGCTGCGCCGACGCGTAGAGCACTTCGTCACGGAACAGTGGGCGGATGCTGAGCCCGTTCTCCTCCACGGGGAGCACGACCAGGCCCGCCTCGACCTCGCCGCGGGCGATCGAGCGCGCCACGAGGGCTGAGTTGATGCCGGTGAGCCGGACGCGCACGTTCGGATGGCGGTAGTGGAAGGTCTCGGCGAGATCGGCCAGCGCGTAGTACGCAGCGTTGCGCAGAACCCCGAAGGTGCAGGTGCCGCCCTCCAGGGCGGTGAGCGAGCGCACCGTCTCGACCCCGTTGCGGATCGCGCCGATGGCCTGTTCGGCATGCGGGCGCAGCTCGACCGCCGCCGCCGTCGGCACGAGCCGGCGCCCTCCGCGGGTGAAAAGCGGCACGCCCAGCTCGCGTTCGAGGCGTGCGATGAGCTCCGACACCGAGGCCTGCGTCATGCCCAGTTCGGAGGCGGCAGCGGTGAAGGAACCCAGTTCCAGAGCGAGCAGGAAGGCTCTCAGCTGAGCGATGGTCATGGCCAATGGTAAACCCTATGCGTGACTCAGGTTCTGCTCCCTTTTACCATCGCTAGCGGCCACCTAACCTGCTGACATGCGTTACAGCTCACCCGTGCTTCAGAGCCTCGCCGGCTCCTTCCAGCACCTCAAGACCCCCCTCATCGACGCCCCTGCCGCGCAGCGCGACCCCGCGGTCATCGAGACCGTGTCGGCCATGCTCAGTGACATCCAGAAGCGCGGCATGGATGCCGTGCTCGACTACGCGCGCAAGCTCGACCGTTACGACGGCGGCGACATCGAGCTGTCCGCGCAGCAGATCGCCACCAGCGGCGACCGGTTGCCCGCCGACCTCCGTGCGGCGATCGAGCTCGGCGCGGAGCGCACTCAGGCGTTCGCACGCAAGCAGCGCGAGCATCTCGCGGACTTCGAGACCGAGCTGGTGCCCGGGCTCGTGACCGGCGCCAGGTACATCCCGGTCTCCCGCGTCGGCGCCTACCTTCCCGCCGGCCGGTTCCCGCTCACCGCGAGCGCCTTCATGACCGTGGGTGTCGCCAAGGCCGCAGGGGTTCCGACCGTCATCGCGTGCACCCCGCCGCAGCCGGATGGCGGAGCTAACGACGCCGTCGTCTACGCCGCGCACCTCTCCGGTGTCGATCGCGTCTTCGTGCTGGGCGGTGTGCAGGCGCTCGCCGCGATGGCGTACGGCCTGCTCGGCGATCTGCCCGTCGACATGCTCGTCGGTGCAGGCAATGCCTTCGTCGCCGAGGCCAAGCGCCAGCTGTTCGGCGCGGTCGCGATCGACCTGCTCGCCGGTCCTTCCGAGGTCGCCGTGATCTCAGACGAGACCGCCGATCCTGAGATCGTCGCGGCCGATCTGCTCGGCCAGGCCGAGCACGGGCCGAACTCGCCCGCCGCGCTCGTGACCACCTCCGAGGAGCACGGCCGCGCGGTCATCGCCGCCGTGGATGCGCAACTGGAGACCCTCGCGACCGCCGAGATCGCCGGTGCCGCCTGGCGCGACTACGGATCGGTGACCGTGGCGAAGGACAGGGAGACCGCCGCCGCCCTCATGGACGACCTCGCTCCCGAGCATCTCGAGCTGATCACCGCGGACGACGAGTGGTACCACGACCGGCTGCGCAACTACGGCTCGTTGTTCATCGGCCCGTGGAGCACGGTCGCGTACTCGGACAAGGGCATGGCCGGGACCAACCATGTGCTCCCCACTGCAGGTGGCGCCAAGCACTCGGCCGGCCTGTCGGTCTCGCGCTTCCTGAAGCCGCTCACGTACCAGCGCATCGCCAAGCCCGCGACCCCGGAGCTCGCGAACGCGGTGCAGGTGATCTCGGACTCGGAGGGGATGGCCGCGCACAGTGCGACGGCGACCCGACGCCTGGCGGCCTACGCCGACTGACCTGTCGATCTCAGGCGGAGTCCGATGAGAGCATCGGACTCCGCCGTTCGGCGTCCCGGCGTTGATACCGTCGGACCATGAGCACCGTCGCACTCACCAAGGTCGCGCTGCTGATCGTGGTGGTGGGGCTCGTCCCCGCGGTGGTGTGGTGGATGCGACGGCATCCGAATCGTTCGAAGCAGCATCCGGGCCGGCAGCGGATGCCGAAGCTCGTCGCCGTCGTCGGCTGGATGCTGCTGGGCGTCGGCGTGCTGATGTCGCTGGTGGCGTTCACCTCGAGCGATGCCGACGATCCCACCGCGTTCCGGATCGCCTCGGTCGCGATCCTGTTCGGCGGGGTGCTGTTCCTGATGATGTACCGCAACTGGTACGTCGCGCCGGAGCGGGATGCGGTGCACTACCGCACGCTGATGGGTCGCGAGGATCGGATCGTCTACAGCGACATCGTCGACTACAGGATGACCGAGGCGAACGGGCAGCCGAACCTGCGGATCAGGGCTTCGAACGGAGCCAAGCTCGCCCTGAACCCGGCGATGTACGACATGTCTCCGCTGCTCGCGGCGATCCGGTTCAAGGAGGCCAGGGGGCGCTGGCCTCTTCCGGGCGAGCTGGCGGGTTGAAGCTGCGGGTCGCTTCTGAAGGACGTTCGCGCTTCTGGCTGCCGGCGACCGTTCCTCCGCTGGAGACTAAGCTGATGTGCGTCTCTGCTGTGCCGCTGCTCCAGGGGTGTTCGGGCGACGCTGACCGCGGGGGAGGCGAGTCGGCTACTTGCGGCGGAGCGCTGCGGAGACGACCGCGATCAGGGTTCCCGCCGCGACGCCGATGACCGTCTCGAGCATCCGATCCCTGAGCAGCGCGTCGACCGAGGTCGGCGCGGCGAGCTCCACCATGAGCAGAGCGAGCGGCGTGACGAAGACCATCGCGATGCCGTAGTTGCGGCCCACCAACATCTCCGCGCAGGCCTGGAACACCACCGCGAGCGCGACCACGGCCAGCGGCGGCAGGTGCAGGGCGAGGATGCCGGCGGCGACCAGAACTCCGACCAGGGTGCCGACGAGGCGCTGGATCCCCCGGATGATCCGCGCGTTCACGTGTGCACCGCTGACGGCGGCGGCCGCGCCGACCATCGCCCAGTACCAGTGCGTTCCCACGAGCAGCAGTCCGATCGCGCCGGCGAGCAGAGTGGCGGCACCGACCGTGACGGCCATCTCCCAGGCGACGCCGCCGATGCGCTGCGGAGTCTGAGCGGGGGCGATCTCGGGAAGGGCACGGTCCCTGGCGGTCGCGAACAGCGTTGTCACCAGCAGCGCGAAGAGCACACTCCCCACGCCCACGACGAGCACGTTCGCGAATGCGGCATCGGATGCGGGGATGCTGGCGGTCGCCCCGATCGCGAACACCGCGAAGAGCGCCCCAGGAGGATGCCAGCGCATCGCGTAGGCGAGCAGCGTGACCAGCGATGCGACCGCGGCGACCGCGATGACGGCGACAAGCGCCGGCACGCGGAAGAACGACAGCGCGCTGCCGGCGAGCATCGCAAGCAGCAGCACACCTCCGGCGCTCGCCTGCATGCGCAGGCGATCCGAGAAGACGTCGCCGCGTCCGTAGAGCGCCGCGAAAGAACCGAAACTGGCGTAGATACTGAGGTCGAGCCGCCCGATCGCCCAGAGGATCAGCAGGGGGACGCCGACGCTGACCGCGGCCCGGATCGCAACACGGTGGTCGCCGCGAGACGGGGCGACCCTGATGACGCCCGTCCACACCCGCCCGCGAGAATCAGCCACATCTCAAGCGTAGAGAAAACTCTTGACACCACCATCCACCTCGCATAACGTACAACCAAATGGTTGTACAAAGTGAACTCAGCGAAGCGGAGATCGACCGTGTGTTCCATGCACTGGCGACGGCGACCCGGCGCGACATCCTGCGCCGGACGATCGAGCGCGAGCAGTCGGTTTCCGACCTGGCCCGCGACTACGAGATGTCCTTCGCCGCAGTCCAGAAGCACGTGGCCGTGCTCGAAGAGGCACGGCTCATCGTCAAGCGCGCCGAGGGACGCGAGCGGCTCGTCCGCGCCAATCCCGAGATGATCGCCCGCGCGCGGGCGCTCCTCGCCCGATACGAAGAGCTCTGGCGGGCACGCATCGCCCGGCTCGACGATCTGCTGGCCGGTCCTCCTCCGAGCGAGGCGGTGCCACCGGCATCCGATCCCACCGACAAGAACCACGACACCGACAAGAACCAAGGAGCATGACATGCCCGTGATCGACATCAACGCCGACACCGAGAACCTGACCCTCACCGTCACCGCCGAGTTCGCGGCCCCCATCGAGCGCGTGTGGCACGCCTACAGCGACCCGCGTCAGCTCGAGCGCTTCTGGGGTCCGCCGAGCTGGCCCGCCACCTTCCTCACCTGGGACCACACCGTCGGCGGACGCGCGGACTACGCCATGACCGGCCCCCACGGCGAGCGGCACCGCGCCTACTGGGAGTTCCTCGAGATCGAGGAGCCGCACCGGTTCAGCGTGCTCGACGGCTTCAGCGACGACGAGGGCAAGCCCAACGGCGACCTGCCCGCGATGCGCATGGACTTCACGTTCGAGCCGACCACTGACGGCACGCGCATGGTCACCTCCAGCCGGTTCGACTCGCTCGAGGCGCTCGAGCAGGTCATCGCCATGGGCGTGATCGAGGGCACCCGCATGGCCATGTCGCAGATCGACGCCGTGCTGCGCGACCTGCGCGAGTACGCCGAGGGCAAGGGCACCACCGTCGAGTTCATCGACGACACCCACATCAGCATCACCCGGCTCGTCAACGGCCCGCGCGACCTGGTCTGGCGCGCCTACACCGAGCCCGACCTGATCAAGCAGTGGATGCTCGGCCCCGACGGCTGGGAGATGACGGAGTGCGAGGTCGGCCTGAAGGCAGGCGACCGCTACCGCAACTCGTGGGCGCCGGTCGGAGACAACGAGGGCGAGCCGTTCGGGTTCGAGGGCGAGATGCTCGTCGTCGAGGCTCCGCGTCGTGCCGTGCAGAGCGAGCGGATGCAGGGCACCGACGGCCCCGACATCCTCAGCGACGTGAACTTCTACGAGGAGGACGGCGCGACCCTGATCACGGTGATCATGGAGTTCCCCGACAAGGACACCCGCGACGGGATCCTCGCCACCGGCATGACCGACGGCATGGAGGCGTCGTACCAGCGCCTCGAGTCGACAGTGCTCGCGGGCGAGTCCGTCGCGTAACTCCGCAGTTCTGCACAGCTCCGCAGCCGGATCGCGGTCCGGCTGCGGAGCTGTGCATTTCTGCGAGCGGATGCCGCGGGAATGGGCGCGCGGATGCTGCGGGGCTCAGTCCTCGCTGGAGTGCAGCCCGCGTCGCGCCGACAGCAGGGTGACCTCCGGATGCTGGTCCACCAGCATCCGCTCGGCCTGATCCAGCACATCGCGGACGTGACCGGCGTGCGTGGCGACGACGGAGACGCCGATCATGCTGCGGCGGTGCAGATCCTGCGCGCCGACCTCGGCCACCGCCGCCTCGGTGCGCCGCGCGAGGTCCGCGATGATCGGCCTGATCACGCTGCGCTTCTGCTTGAGCGAGTGCACGTCGCCGAGCAGGATGTCGAACTCCACCCACCCGATCCACATGCTGTCAGTCTGGCAGCACCAGTATCGGGTGGGCCCGGAGCTCACCAGACCAGTGCGATCCGCCCCTGGTACGCGACGTATCCGCTGGCGTTCGGGTGGAAGCCGGCTGAGATGTTGAACCAGCTCCAGTCATTGATCCATGGGCTCGCGCTCCCGATGCCGTGGTCGGCGAACACCGCCTCGACGTCGACGTACACAGCCCCCGCAGCGGTCGCGCCGGTGCGGATCGCGGCGTTCAGCGCCGTGGTGCTGGTGTTCACCTGCTGCGCGTACGCGCGGGTGACCGTCGGGGCGAACAGCCGCGGGTAGCCGGTCACGATCACCTTGGCTCCCGGGGCGCGGGTGCGGATCGCGCCCACGGCGGCCGTGATGCGCGAGGTGATCGTGCCGCCGCTGATCATCGCGTTCGCGGTCGCCAGGTCGGCGTCGCACGCGGTCGGGCTGACCAGCACGAAGCAGTCCTGCATCACGGTCGAGAAGCCCAGGTCGTTGCCGCCGACGGTCAGCGTGACGCGGGTGGTCGTCGCGGGCACGAGGGCCACCTGCCGGCTGACGACGTCCAGGCTGGAGTCTCCGGAGCAGGCGGGCTCGGCGTTCAGCGTGATCGTCCGGCTGGCGTCGATCAGCGCGGGATAGCCCTTCGAGCTGACGTAGCAGGTCGTGTTCAGGTAGCTCCCCGCTCCCTGACCGGCGGCGTACGAGTCGCCGAGCGCGGAGTAGGTGACCGACGATGCCGGCTTGCCTCCTCCGCCGTTTCCGCCCTTGCCGGCGGCGGATGCCGGTGCTGCCGCTCCGACGGCGAACAGTACGGCTGCGAGGAAGGTGACGATCAGGACGAGGACCCGGTGGGCGGGCGGGAGTGCGGCGGATGCCGCGGCGGATCCGGAGGAATCCGCATGGAGGATGGGGCCGGTCGCGAGGCGGGCGGTGCGGCCGTATCGGGGGAATCTGGCGCTCATGCGCACAAGCTAGACCTGCGCGACCGCGCGGGCATCGGTGCTGACACGGACTTCTCGTGCGCGTCAGATCAGCCGGCGCAGCGCCTCCTGCAGCGAGACGCCCTGCGCATCCGCTCGGTCGCGCAGCCGCGCGTGCTCGTCGGCCGTGAGGGCGACCGTCAACTCGACCGGGTCGAACCCGCGGCGGCTTCCAAGCCCCGTCGACGCGTCGTCCAGACCGTCGAGGAGATCGGATGCCTCGGCCCAGAGCTGTCCGGATGCCGGCTGCGCCGATGCCGGCTGCGCCGATGCCGTCCGCGCAGTGGCCTGCGGCCCGGGCGCCTCAGGCGCCCGGGCATCCGCCTCGAACGCCATCGCCCCCGCGAGCGCCGCGCCGCCGTCGGATGCCGACGTGAACCCGGGCCCCCGCTTCGGCTCCTGCTTCTGCTGGTACGCCTTCGCCGCGGCGTTGGCGCGCTCGTCGGCGGCCTCGTTGAGCGGATGCCCGGCGTGCCCCTTCACCCAGTCGAACTCCACGTCGCGTCCGCGCAGCGCCTCGTCGATGCCCTCCAGCAGGTCGCGGTTCAGCACCGGGCCGCCGTCGGACTTTCGCCAGCCGCGGCGCTTCCACCCCGGCATCCACTTGGTGACGGAGTCGATCACATACCGGCTGTCGCAGTGGACGAGCAGCTTCTCATCGGTGCCCGCCGTCGCCCGCAGCAGCTCGAGCACCGCCTGCAGCTCACCCTGGTTGTTGGTGCCGTGCGGCGATCCGCCGGCAGCCCAGTTCGCGTCGTCGATGTACCAGGCCCATCCGTTCGGGCCCGGGTTGCCCAGCGCGGAGCCGTCTGCGGCGGCGATGATCGTCATCCTTCAACCGTAGGGCGTCGATCCGACACGGCCCGACAGTCGGTATCGTCGAGGGATGTCCGGGTTCGCCGCCAAAGCCGTGATCATCCTCATCGTGGTCACGCTGGTCGTCGTCCTCGTCGCCCGCTTCTTCCGGCGCGTGACGCCCGCGAAGCCGGGGACGAGGAGGCAGCGGATGCCGCTGCTCGTCCCGCTCGCGGGAGCCGTGCTGATCGTGGCGGGTTCGCTGCTCGCGCTCGCCTCGTTCTCGTCGCGATTCACGCCCGAGCTGCTGCCCGCCCGCATCGCCTCGGCGGTCGTGATCATCGCCGGGCTGGCAGCGCTGCTCGCCTACCGCAACTGGTACCTCGAGGTGTTCTCGGATGCCGTGCGCTTCCGCACCCTTCTCGGCCGCGAGAAGCGCATCGACTACCGCGACATCGCCTCGTTCCGGCTGAAGAGGACCGCCGGTCGGGAGCGCCTCACCGTGCGTTCCCGCGACGGCGTGCGCCTGTCCGTCGACACCGGCCGGTACGGCGTGGCGCCGCTCCTCGCCGCCGCGCGCAGTGCGGCATCCTGAGCGCGACTCAGTCCTCGGGCTCGCCGGACTCCGCGATGTCGGATGCCTCGGGTGCGGGCGGTGCGACCGGGATGACCGTGCTGGTGTAGAGCGCCCCGAGCCCGACGTCCATCAGGTCCATGGTCGGCGCCTCATCGAGGTGCTCGTTCGCCTTCTCTTCGAGCGGTTCTCCGGGCAGTGCCGCCCACGCGCCCGGATCCTCCTGCTTCTGCGAGAACAGTCCCATGCGTCCATTCTCGCCCCGGCCCGCTCAGATCGGCGCGGTGATCTCCAGATCGGCGCCGAAGTCGTACCACCACTGCTCGGCGCGCACGGTCTGGCCGAATCCGGTCGCCGTGTAGGTCGCGCTCACGGGCGTCCAGTCCTGCTCGAAGAGCAGCCGGCTGTCGGTGATGGTCGAGCCGATCATCACGTAGGGAGCGGCGCACTCGAACACGCGGGCCTCCACGACCATGTCGTCCGGAAGGGTCATCTTCTCCTTCGCCGGCAGCAGGTTCCACACCGGGCATGCCTCCACCGACTGGCGCAGCACGTCGCCGGCGAACACGGCGACGAGCAGCCGGCCGGCATTGCCGATGACCATCTTCTCGGGGTCGTCGGAGCCGGGGTCGCCCTTGATCCAGCCGCCGCCGTCGTTCTTGTACGCGGTGTCGTCGACGAAGACGACCTCGTCGGGATCGGCTCCCGTGGTCTTGCCGTGGATCGCGACGTCGGGGCGCAGCCGCACCTCGGCCTGCTGCAGCTCGTCTCCCGTATCGACCTTCGCCCGGAAGGTGCCGAGCACGTGCAGCGCGTCGCTGAAGCACGCGCCGAGCTGCGCTCCCGTCGCGGTCTCGGCGTCCAGGTCGATGCTCGTGCAGCTGCCGGCGGGGTCGGGTCGTGCGGCCGCGGCAGCGGATGCCGAGGGCGACGGCGCTCCGGATGCAGCGGCGCCGGGCGAGTCCGGGGCGGGCGTGCCGGAGCATCCGGTGAGCAGGAGGAATCCGGTGAGAGCCGAGGCGGCGGTGAGTCGCTTCACTCGATCAGGATAGACAAACCGGATCAGAAGTCGGCGATGATCAGCTTCTTCATGCCGAGCATCCGCTGGTAGCCGCCCGGCCTGGACAGCAGCTCGCCGATGTTCGCGGGCACGATCTGCCAGCTGACCCCGAACCGGTCGACCAGCCAGCCGCAGGCCTCCGCCTCCGGCACGGCCGACAGGGCATCCCACAGTCGATCGATCTCGGCCTGGTCCTCGCAGCGCACCTCGAGCGAGACTCCCGGGGTGAACCCGAACCGGTGCGGGATGTCGGAGTCCATGATCGAGAACCACTGCTCCCCGACACGGAACTCCCCGAACATCACGCCGCCGGTCGGACGGGGGATCACGGTGCCGACACCGGCATCCGGCAGCAGCGACGTGTACAGCTCGGCCGCCTCACGCGCCTTGCCCTCGACGTCGTTCGCGAACATGATCTGCGGGATCACGAACGGTCGCGGGTCGCCCTCGGGCCGCGTCAGCATCAGCTGCCAACTCACGCCGTACCGGTCGGCCACCCACCCGAATCGCGGACTGAACGGGTACTCGCCGAGCGGCATGAGCGCCGCGCCGCCGTCGGACAGCGCGTCCCAGGTCGCATCGAGCGCCGCGCGAGCGGCATCCGCGTCACCGTCGAACATCAGCGGATCGAAGTTCAGGATGAACGAGATCGCCGGGGTGGGCCGGTACGTGTCGTCCGAGTTGATCAGCGTGAGATGGAAGCCGTCGACCTCGACGTCGACCACCACCGGCTGCCCTTCCATGCCCGCCTGCGAGGCGGGCAGCTCGTCGGGGTAGCGCATGGCGACGTGCGCCTTCGTCTTCGGCAGCGCCGCGGCGTAGAACTCACCCGCCTCGCCTGCGTTGCGGTCGAACCAGATGTTGGGAACGATCTTCTGAGTCATGCGGTCCTGTCCTTCAGTGGGGGCGGGAAGCGGGGTTCAGTCGGTGTCGGCGGCGCGGACGGCGTCGACCAGCTCACGCCACGGGCCGTGCAGCAGGGCATCCGGCAGCACCTGCTCGTGCTGCGTGTCGTGGATGACGGCGTGGATGCTCCAGACGTAGCGATCGGCACCGGTGTCCGCCGAGGGGTCCGGATGCTCGTCCCAGGGGCAGCGCTCGACCAGCGCGGCCCACTCCGGGATCTGCTCCGGATCGGGCTCGACGCGCCAGCGGCGGCGGAGCCCGGCGATCCCGCCCGTGCGCACCACGGCGATGACGATGCGGTCCGCATCGTCTGTGGCATCCGATCCGTCACTCGGGGGCTCGATCTGCTGAGGCATCCTTGATCACTCCGCCTTCAACCACTCCGACGGCGATCCACGCGTCGCGCACCGCCGTCTCCACGCTAGCCCCGATGTCGGCGGCAGCGGTGATGGTCGCCTGCGCGAACTCTGTGAAGTCGGCGGTCGCAGACAGCCCGCCGGTGAGAGTGCGGTACCAGACCAGACCTGCCGTCTCCCAGGCCTTGCCGCCGATCGCCGTGGCCGCCAGCGCGAAGGCGCGGTTCGGGATGCCGGAGTTGATGTGCACGCCGCCGTTGTCCTCGGTGGTCCGCACGTAGTGCGACATGTCGGCCGGCTGCGGGTCCTTGCCCAGTTCGTCATCGTCGTAGGCGGTGCCGGGGTGCAGCATGTCGCGCAGCGCCCGGCCCTGCACGGCCGGGGTGAAGATGCCCTCGCCGATCAGCCAGCTCGCCTGGTCGACGCTCTGATCCTTGGTGTACTGCTCGGTGAGCGCTCCGAACACGTCGGCGCACGACTCGTTCAGCGCCCCGGACTGGCCCTGGTACTCCAGCGCGGCGGTCGTCTGGATCACGCCGTGGCCGAGCTCGTGCCCGATCACCGTGACCGACCCGGTGAAGCCCGTGAACACCTCTCCGTCGCCGTCGCCGAACACCATCTGCGAGCCGTTCCAGAACGCGTTGTCGTACTTCTCGCCGTAGTGCACGGTGGCGGTCAGCGGGGCGCCCCCGCCGTCGAGCGAGTCGCGCTGGAACGCTCCCAGCAGCATCCGGAACGTGTCGCCCAGCCCGTCGAAGGCCTGGTTCACCGCGGCATCCTCCACGGCCGGGTCATCCTCACCGCGCACCCTGTCGCCGGGGAGCTGCTCGGTGTTGTGGGTGTCGTAGATGGTCCGCGAGGGGGCGGCTTGCACATCCGCGATCAGGTCGCCGTTGGAGTCGACCGAGAGCTCGAGCGTGGCGCGGTACTCCGGGCGCCCCTTGATCAGGGTCTGCCGTGCGGCTTCGGCCGCGTGCGTGAACTGGCTCGAACGGGCGAGTCGCGCGAGCAGGTAGCCCGGGACGATCCCCTGATGGATGGACTCTTCTGCAACTCCGGTGGTGCTCATACGGCCGACGATACGCCGGGGTTCCGACAACGGTCAGCCCCACTCCGGAGCGCCCAGGTCCGGACGGTAGAATCGGCCCAATGACCGATGCCCCTGATGCTTCCGAGCCGCTCGCGCCCTCCGGCATCGACCCCGATGAACTCGCCGTCGCGCTGAAGGTGCTCGCCGAGCTCGACCAGGTCGATCAGCAGCATCCGGACTACATCGCCGTCCGCCGGGCCACCGGCAAGATGTTCCGCGCCGTCAAGCGTGCGCGCCGCAAGGAGATCCGGGACGCCATCGCCGAGGCCGACAGGGCCGTGGTCGCCCGCACCGCGACCGGCGCTCCCGACCGCATCGACGACGAGACCCGCGGGCTCGATCTGGCCACGAGCGTGGTCGACGCCCCGATCGCCGGCGAGCTGCTCAAGCCCCGCAACTGCTACATCTGCAAGAAGCCGTACACGCTCGTCGACGCCTTCTACCACCAGCTCTGCCCCGACTGCGCGCGGTTCAGCCACGCCAAGCGCGACGCCCACGCCGACCTGACCGGCAAGCGAGCTCTGCTGACCGGCGGCCGCGCCAAGATCGGCATGCACATCGCACTGCGGCTGCTGCGCGACGGGGCGCACCTCACGATCACGACGCGCTTCCCGCGCGACGCGGTGCGCCGCTTCGCGTCTCTGCCCGACTCCGCCGATTGGCTGCACCGGCTGCGGGTGGTCGGCATCGACCTGCGCGATCCCGCCCAGGTGATCGCGCTGGCCGACTCGGTCGCGGCCCAGGGGCCGCTCGACATCCTCATCAACAACGCCGCGCAGACCGTGCGGCGCTCGCCGGGAGCGTACTCGCTGCTGGCGGATGCCGAGCTGCAGCCGCTCCCGAACGGGCCGCTGCCCGAGATGGAGACCTTCGGGCACACCGCCGACCCGCATCCGCAGGCGCTGCAGGCGTCGGTCGATGCGCATCCGCTGCTCTCGGTCGCGGCCCTCGGCGGCACCGTCGCCGAGCAGGGCGGGCAGGCGCTGACCGCCGAGGATCTCGCCCGGCTCGCCATGGCGCCCGGGTCGTCGTCGCTGGAGAAGCACGCCGACGGCACCGCGATCGACGCCGGCGGGCTCGTGCCCGACATCAACCGCGTGAACAGCTGGGTGCAGTCGGTCGACCAGGTCGATCCGCTGGAGATGCTCGAGGTGCAGCTCTGCAACACGACGGCGCCCTTCCTGCTGATCAGCCGACTGCGGCCGGCCATGGCCGCGTCGACCGCCCGGCGCAAGTACATCGTGAACGTGTCGGCCATGGAGGGACAGTTCTCCCGCCGGTACAAAGGGCCCGGGCACCCGCACACCAACATGGCCAAGGCCGCGCTGAACATGCTCACGCGCACGAGCGCCGGCGAGATGCTCGAGACCGACGGCATCCTGATGACCGCCGTCGACACCGGTTGGATCACGGACGAGCGCCCGCACTACACGAAGGTGCGTCTGGCCGAGGAGGGGTTCCACGCCCCGCTCGACCTGGTCGACGGCGCTGCCCGCGTGTACGACCCGATCGTGCAGGGCGAGGCCGGCGTGGATCTGCACGGCGTGTTCCTGAAGGACTACGAGCCCAGCCCCTGGTGAGCCGTCCGGCGCAGCGGTGAGAGCGTTCCGATCCGCGGACAGAGCCCCGATCTGCTGACCTTTCGTGTGAATCCGTCAGCAGATCGCGACAGGGTCCGCAGATCGGGACGGCACGGAGGCCGCGTAGGGGCGGATGCCGGGCTGGAACGGCCGGGTGATGGTCCGGGGCCAGCGGGCGCAGGAAAGCGGATGCTGCGGTTCACCGCGCCCGCGGTAGCCAGGCCTCCACGAGCAGCCCGCCCTCCGGACGGGCGGTGAGGCGCAGCAGCGCGCCATGCGCACGGACGATGCTCTGCGCGATGGCCAGTCCGAGCCCCAGGCCGCGCTGCTCGCCCGGGGCGTCGAGCGGCTGCGTGTCCGTGCGCCGCGTGCGACCCGCGCCGCGCTGGAACGGCTCCGCGAGCGTCGCGAGCAGGGCATCCGGGATGTGCGGACCGGTGTTGGCGACCGCGAGCAGCACCGAGGACTCGGTCGTCGAGATCCGCAGCCCGATGCGCCCGTTCTCGGGGATGTTGTGCACGACCGCGTTGTGCAGCAGGTTCGTGATCAGCTGCTGAAGCAGCGTCGGCGAGCCCACCACGAACCCGGGATCGGTGGCCGACTCGATCACGATCCCGCGACGCTCGGCCAGAGGCAGCAGCGTCTCCACCGCCTCCTCTGCGAGCAGCGACAGATCCACCGGCACGCGATCGAACGCCTGCCCGTCGGCGCGCGCGAGCAGCAGCAGGGCCTCGGTCAGATCGATCGCATGACCGTTCACCTGGTGCAGCCGCGCCAGCACGGCATCCGCATCTCGATCCGGGTCCGCCTGCGCCACCTCCAGCTGGGTGCGCATGATCGCCAGCGGCGTGCGCAGCTCGTGCGAGGCGTTCGCGGCGAACCGCTGCTGCTCGGCCACCTGCGCCTCGATGCGGTCGAGCATCATGTCGAAGACGTCGGCCAGGTCGCGGAACTCGTCGCCCCTGCCCTCCAGGGCGACCCGGCGCGAGAGGTCGCCCTGCGCGGCGAGACGGGCGATCTCCCCGATGCGCTCGAGCGGCGCCAGCATCCGGCCGGCGACGAACCAGCCCCACAGGAAGCCGATCGCGAGAAGCACGAGGATGATCCCGACCGATCCCGGGATCAGATAGTCGGCCAGGAACTGCCGCAGCTGCCACGGGATCGCCGTGTGCAGCAGCGCGTCCAGGGTGGGGATGAAGCTGCGCAGCAGCTGCAGGGTCCAGCCGGCGGCCACGATGAGCGCGCCCGCCATCCCGAACGACCCGGCATAGCTGAGCGTCAGCTTCATCCGCGCGCTGAGCCCGCGGCGGCGAGGGGACACGGAGGTCATGCGCCGGCGTCGATCCGGTAGCCGACGCCGGGAACGGTCGCGATCACCCAGGGCTCGCCGAGCCGCTTGCGCAGCGCCGAGACCGTGATCCGAACGGCGTTGGTGAACGGGTCGGCGTTCTCGTCCCAGGCGCGCTCCAGCAGCTCCTCCGCGCTCACCACGCCGCCCTCGGCGCCCACGAGCACCTCCAGCACCGCGAACTGCTTGCGCGTGAGCGCCACGTACTTCCCATCCCGGAAGACCTCTCGCCGGAACGGGTCCAGACGCAGCCCCGCGATCTCGCGCACGGGCGGCCTCGCGTGCACGCGACGCCGATCGAGCGCCCGCAGCCGCATGACCAGCTCCCGCAGCTCGAACGGCTTGGTGAGGTAGTCGTCGGCGCCCAGCTCGAATCCGGACACCTTGTCGTCCAGGCGGTCAGCGGCGGTCAGCATCATGATCGGGATGCCGCTGCCGGATGCCACGATCCACGCCGCGACCTCGTCGCCGGAGGGCCCGGGGATGTCCCGGTCGAGCACCGCCAGGTCGTAGGAGTTGATGCTCAGCAGTTCGAGTGCGGTGTCGCCGTCGCCGGCGATGTCGGCGGCTATCGCCTCGAGACGGAGCCCGTCGCGGATGGCCTCCGCGAGATAGGGCTCGTCCTCGACGATCAGCACGCGCATGTGAAGGATCCTACGCACCGGCGCATATCGGGAACATATCGAAAAGCGCATACGTCCTCGCAACGGGCGCGCGCGTGGACTGGTCAGCATGAACTCATCTGCCGCCGAGGCCCGACGCAACCGACGGGCCGCCGCTCTTTTCGCCACCCTGGTGGTCGCGCTGATCGCCGCGGTCTTCGTGGTGCAGCAGGCCCTGACCGGGGCGTCCGCCTCCACCAGCCCGCCCTCGCAGGCCGGGCAGGCGCAGCAGCAGGAGGTGCCGGTGAAGCAGGCCGCCGCCGACGACGGGCGCATCACGGCGGCCGACGGGCTGATCGCCGAGGGGAGGCCGGCGGGCGTGGAGGACGACGTGCCCGCCGTGACCAACCTCGACCCCCAGCTCCTCGCGGCGCTGCGTCGCGCCGCTGCCGCGGCGTCGGCGGACGGGGTCGAGCTGCGGATCAACAGCGGCTGGCGGTCGCGGGAGTTCCAGGACCGGCTGCTGGCCGACGCCGTGAAGAAGTACGGGTCGGCGCAGGAGGCCGCGCGCTGGGTGGCGACCGCCGACGCCTCCGAGCACGTCTCCGGCGACGCCGCCGACATCGGCCCGTGGGCGGCGGCCGAATGGCTGGGACGCCACGGTGCGGCCTTCGGGCTGTGCCAGATCTACGGCAACGAGCCCTGGCACTTCGAGTTGCGCGCGAAGGCGTCGGCTGAAGGGTGTCCGCGGATGCTGCGCGATCCCACGGAGCGGAGGCGATGAGCATGCTGATCGAGGAGGGGCGGACGGAAGCGATGGCCGCCGCGCGTTTCGCCGGGCCCACGCTGCAGCTGATCCGGGGTGCCGTCGCCGAGAACCTGCGGCGGATGCGCACCGGAGGGCCTGTCATGGCCGTGGTCAAGGCCGACGGGTACGGGCACGGCGCGCTCGCCGTGGCGAGTGCCGCCGTGGACGCCGGTGCTGAGTGGCTCGGTGTCACGGACGTGGCCGAGGGTGCCGTGCTGCGCGGAGGCGGGATCGAGGCGCCGATCCTCGCCTGGCTGCATCCGGCCGGGATCGACGTCGTCGCCGCCGTGCGGAACCGGATCGACGTCGCTGTCGGGTCGGTGGACGAGCTCGCCGAGCTGATCGACGACGCCGGGGTCGCCGGTCTTGTCGACGAGGGGGCGCGCGTGCGCGTGCATCTGCACCTGGACACCGGCATGGCGCGGGGCGGCTGCCCCGTGCGCGACTGGGACCGGATGCTGCAACTCGCACGCCGCGGACGGGACGCCGGGCTTCTGCGCATCGTCGGGGTGATGGGTCACCTGCCGCAGGCGGACCTGGCCGACCCTCGGGCGAACGTGCCGTGGGTGATGCGTCTGCAGCACGCCCGCGACACCGCTCTGCGCGCGGGGCTGGCCCCGCTGATCGCGCATCTCGGTGCGACCTCGGCGGCGCTGAGCGATCCGTCCACGCGCTTCGACCTGGTGCGGGTCGGTGCGGGGCTGGTCGGCATCGACCCGTCGCGCACGGTCGAGCTGGCACCCGCCGGGCGGTTCACGGCTCCGGTGGTGCACAGCGCGGAGGTCGACGCGGGTACCCCGGTCGGGTACGGGGGCGCGCATGTCGCAGACCGGCGCACGCGCATCTCGGTGCTGGGGGTCGGCTACGCCGACGGCATACCGAGGGAGCTGTCCCGCGAGGCCTGCGTGGAGATCGGCGGCAGGCGGCATCGCGTCATCGGGAGGGTGTCGATGGACCAGATCGTGGTCGACACCGGCGATGCGTCGTTTCCCCGCGGGAGCGTCGCGACCGTGTTCGGACCCGGCGGCATCGCCCCGACCGTGCAGGAGTGGGGCGACTGGGCGGGGACCATCCCGCACACGATCGTCACCGGCATCGGTGCGCGCGTGGCGAGGACCGTCGCATGACCCGCGTGCTGGTGATCGGCGGCGGACAGAGCGCGGAGCACGAGGTGTCGCTGGCGGGTGCGTCGGGTGTCGCGGCCGCACTGCGCGAGACCGGATTCATCGTGGACGAGATCACGATCGGCAGGGACGGATGCTGGTGCTCCGGCGACGCCGCGCTGGGGGAGTCGCCCGCGCTGTCCCTGCGCGGTGCGCTGGAGGCGATGGCGCGCGCCGACGTCGTATTCCCCGTGCTGCATGGAATGAACGGCGAGGACGGCTCGCTGGCCGCGCTGTGCAACCTGGCCGGCGTCCCGGTGGTGGGATCGGGCGTGCGGGCGGGCGCGATCGGGATGGACAAGTGGGCCACCAAGCTGGTCGCCGAGGCCGTCGGCATCCGCACCGCACGAGGCGTGCTGGTCGGCAGCGCCGACATCGGCGATGTGGAGTTCGAGAGCCCGGTGGTCGTCAAGCCCGTCGCGGCCGGGTCGAGTCACGGGGTGACGCTGGTCACGGATGCCGGTGAACTGCAGGATGCGCTGTGGCTCGCGTCGCGGTTCGATGACCGCATCCTGATCGAGGAGGTCGTGCGCGGGCGGGAGATCGACGTCTCGGTGCTGCGCGAAGCCGGAGGCGTGCGCTGGGCGACGCCGCCGCTGGAGATCCACGCCGCCGCGGCGGACGGCTCCGCGCTGTTCGACACCGCGGCGAAGTACGACGGCTCCGCCCGCTTCACGACGCCCGCCGACCTGACCAGGCGGGAGCGCACGGCGCTCACCGCGGCGGCGGTGCGGATGTTCGATGCCCTGGGCTGCGCGGGCGTCGCCCGGATCGACTTCTTCCTCACGGAGGACGGCCCGGTGCTCAACGAGGTGAACACCATGCCGGGGATGACGGCGCACTCGCAGGTGCCGCGCATGTTCCAGGCCGCCGGGGTCGGCTACGGCGAACTGGCCGGACGGCTGGTGGCGGCGGCACTGGCCGCGCACTCGAAGTCCGCGAACGCGCGGGCCGGGGCGGAAGCCGCAGGATGACGGCCGGCAGCGAGGGCCGAGGTGCTGCGGCCGGGACGACGCAGGCGGGGACCATGCCTCTCATGACCATCCCGGCGAGGGAAGGGTGGCCGGACGTGGTCAAGGGCATCTGCATCATCCTCGTGGTGATGTGGCACGTCGTCGTCAAGCACAGCTCGGATCTGCCGTGGGAGGACGCGGGCGGCATCCCGGAGATGTGGACCGTGGTCAGCGCGCAGCTGCTGCCACTGCGGATGCCGCTGTTCTTCGTGGTCTCGGGCATGTTCGCGGCGAGTGCGGTTCTCGCGCCCACGCGCGCGAGGGTCAGCATCCGGGCGCTGCGGCTCGCACTGCTGTACCTGCTCTGGGTCGTCATCCAGACCTTCGCCCTCGCCGCGGCTGGGCCGGACTTCGACACCGCGCGGGCGACGGACGCCTGGAGCCTGCTCCTGCAGCTGACGGTCAGCCCGACCAATCTCTGGTACCTGCTCGCGCTGGCGCTCTACCTGATCGTGGGCAGAGTCAGTCGCGGCATCCCCACGGCCGTGCTGCTGCCTCTCAGCTTCCTCGTGTCGGCGGTAGCGGCGGCCGGGCTGCTGCCCGACAGCGGCAACCTCTGGCAGGTCGTCCAGAACGTGGTCTTCTTCCTGGCGGGCCTGCACCTGCCGGGGCTGATGCGACGCTTCGCCGCGCGCGCGAGCTGGGCGACCGCCGCAGGGCTCGGGGCGCTCTACGTCGCATCCCTGGTGGTGGTGTCGCTGCTGGGTGCGCGACAGTGGTTCGGCGTGTGGACCCTGCTGTCGGCGCTCGCCGTGGTCGCGGGCATCAGCGCGTGCGCCCTGATCGACAGGTGGGAGCCGCTCGCGGCGCCGCTGCGCTGGATCGGCCGGCGGACCCTGCCGATCTACGTCATCCACATGATCCCGCTGGCGCTGCTGGACCGGATGCTGCGCGGAGTCGAGCCCTGGGTGTACCGCGGGCCCGTCCTTGCGGTGATCGAGCCCCTGCTGATCACAGCGCTCGTGATCGCCGCGAGCCTGGGCGCGCACGCGCTGCTGCGGCGGATGCGGGCTGAGGCGCTGTTCGACCCGCTGCTGCCGGGGTGGTTCGGCCGGAGGGCAGCGCGCGTCTGAAGGACGGATGACGTTCTGAAGGATGCCAGGCGCTCGTACCTCCTTCAGAACCGAGAACGTCCTTCAGAAGTGACGTGACGTCGCGTGACGCGACCGGCTGATGCGCCGCGGCGACGGAAAATCGACGACAGATGGCCCCAAAGTAGGACTATCTTTGTGTGACCGTCGACCGAAGATGCAGGAGGCCTCCGTGCGATCGACAAGCCAGACCTCGCATTCGGCGGGCGAGCTGTTCGCGCTCGTCCGGGGTGGGAAGGCGCACTCGCGCGCGGATCTCGCGCGGATGACCGGTCTCTCCGCATCGACCGTGGCGCTGCGCGTGGACGCGCTGGTGGCCAGCGGCTACCTGGAGGAGGTGGGCCAGGGCGAATCACGCGGGGGCCGCCGCCCCCGGGCCCTGGCGGTCAAGGCTGCGGGCAGCGTCGTCGCGGGCGTCGACCTGGGCGAGCGGCACGCCACGATCGTGCTGCTCGACCGGCGTGGAGAGATCGTGGGCGAGGCGTTCGAGAACGTCTCGCTGCTCGACGGCGTGGAGGCCGTCGTGACGCAGGTGTGGGCGAGCACGCGCCGGCTCGCGGAGGAGAGCGGCGGGATGCCGCTGGCCGGCATCGCGATGAGCCTTCCCGGACCGGTGGACTCGCGCACCACGCGACTGCTGTCGCCGACCCGGATGCCCGGGTGGAACGGCGTCGACGTCGGCGAGGTGCTCGGCGCCGTCACGGGCCTGCCCTTCGTGATCGAGAACGACGCCAATGCGATGGCGGTGGGGGAGTACATCGAGAGGGATGCGGCCTTCGAGCAGATGGTGTTCGTGAAGGCCGGGAGCGGCATCGGCTGCGGGATCGTGGTCGACGGCGCGGTGTACCGCGGCTTCCGCGGCGTCGCCGGTGACATCAGTCATGTCGCCCTGCATGATGCGCCTCCGGTGATCTGCTCCTGCGGGCGAGCGGGCTGCCTGGACGTGGTGGCCAGTGGCTCCGCCATCGTCGACGCGCTGAAGGAGGCCGGGGAGCGCATCGACAACCTCGACGACGTGCTGGCGCTGGCCGAGAACGCGCATCCGCGCGCGACCGCTCTGCTGCGCGAGGCGGGCGCGCGCACAGGCGAGGTGCTCGCGACGATCATCAACTTCTTCAATCCGCAGGCCCTGGTCGTCGGCGGGCGTCTGGCGACGGCGGATGCCTTCGTCGCAGGCATCCGTCAGGCCCTGTTCACCCTCTGCCTGCCGATGTCCACCGATGCGCTGCAGATCGAGGTCAGCAGGGCCGGGGCGCTGGCGGGGGCACGCGGGGTCGGCTGGGAGCTGCTGGAGACCATGCTGTCTCCCGCGCGCATCGATGCGGAGCTGCGCGACGTCGCCCCGCCCTCCCGATGAAAGTTCGATCAGCGAAGCATCTTTGACCGATGCCGATTCAAGCGACCGGAGTTCAGTCGCCTGATTGAATAAGCTCTTTCGTATGTCCGAAACAGCTTCGCTTCCCCGCATCGCCATCGCCGGTATGGGCATCGAGTCCAGCACCTTCTCGCCGCACCGGGCCGGTGATCGCGACTTCCTGCGCCTGGAGGGCGCGGCGCTGGTGAACCGCTACGACGCCCTGCGCGAAGGGGAGCTCGCCGATCGGGCCGAGTGGCTGCCGGTCTATCACGCGCGCTCGATCCCCGGCGGCGCGGTGCTCGCGGACACCTATGCGTCGATCAAGAGGCGCATCTGCGACGGTCTCGCCGAGATCGTCGCCTCGGGGGACGGGCTGGACGGTCTGCTTCTCGACATCCACGGCGCCATGAGCGTGGTGGGCATGGACGACGCGGAGGGCGACCTGATCGCCGCGATCCGTGAGGTGATCGGGCCGGACGTGGTCGTCTCGGCGACCATGGACCTGCACGGCAACGTCTCGCGCGCACTGGTCGAGAACGTCGACCTCATCACCTGCTACCGCCTGGCGCCGCACGAGGACGCGTGGGAGACGCGGGACCGGGCCCTCCGCAATCTCGTGACGACGCTCGAGAGCGGGACTGCGCCGCACCGCGCGTGGGTGCGGGTGCCGATCCTGCTTCCCGGCGAGAAGACCAGCACGCGGGTGGAGCCCGCGAAGAGCCTCTACGCCCGCATCCCCGAGGTCGAGTCCCGCGCGGGTGTGGTCGACGCGGCGATCTGGATCGGGTACGCCTGGGCGGACGAGCCGCGCTGCCACGCCACCGTCGTGGTGACCGGCACCGACGAGGCCGTCACCACCGCGGCGGCAGAGGAGCTCGGTCGCGCACTGTGGGATGTGCGCGACGACTTCGAGTTCGTCGGCCCTCCCGGAACCCTCGACGAGGCGGCGGAGCGCGCCCTCTCCTCGGCGACCACGCCCTACCTGATCAGCGACTCCGGCGACAACCCGGGGGCCGGTGGCACCGGAGACGTGACCTGGACGCTGGCGCAGCTGCTGCAGCGCCCCGAGCTCACCGGACCCGACTCGCCCGTCACGCTGTGCGCCTCCGTGTTCGACAAGGGGGCGATCGACATCCTGCGCACGCACGCCGTGGGCGACGCGGTCTCGGTGGAGGCCGGCGCACGCATCGACCACGGTCCGCACGGACCGGTGCGGGTGGAGGGCGTGCTGCACAGCCTGCACGAGGGTGATCCGGATGCCGGCGGCATCGCGGTCGTCCGCGTCGGCGGCCTGCATGTGATCATCACGGAGCACCGCAAGGCGTATCACGACGTCAGCGACTTCACCTCCATCGGGCTCGATGCGCAGAACGCGGCGATCATCGTCACGAAGATCGGGTACCTGGAGCCGGAGCTGTACGACATCCAGCGCGGCTGGACCCTCGCCCTCACGCCGGGCGGCGTGGACCAGGACCTCGAGCGTCTCGGGCATCACCGCATCCAGCGGCCGATGTTCCCGTTCGACGCGTTCGACAGCGACCCGGACCTCACAGCCGAGATCGTGCGCTGACCGCATCCGATCGACAGTTATTTCGCCACCCGAAACAAGTGTGTTATTCAAACGTGACGCATCGGCTTTGTTTCGCGCACTTGCTTCGTTCATAATTCAAAGTGCGTGACACATCGAACGAACGACCGTCGAGGTCGGACGTCGCGAACAAGGAGGTTTCCATGCGCACCCAGACGCTGCGCCGCCGGATGCTCGCCCCGCTCGGGGCGATCGCGGTGGCGATGATCGCCCTGACCGGCTGCCAGGCCGCGCAGAGCGGCGACGCCGGCTCCGCCGGGGACAAGGACACGGTCAGCTACGCGCTGCCCGTCGGCACCGGCCCGAACTGGATCCTGCCGCTCTCGGCGCCCGACAAGATGGCGACCCACAACAGCGCCATCAAGGCGACGCTGTGGCCCCGCCTGTTCGAGTACAACGGGCAGTCCGGCGACATGGGCTGGGACAAGAAGGGATCGGCCGCCGAGTCCTACGAGTTCTCGGAGGACGGCAAGACCATCACCATCACGCTGGGCGACCTCGACTGGTCGGACGGCAAGCCGGTGACCTCGCGCGACGTCGAGTTCTGGTTCAACCTGGTCAAGGCCAACGCCGAGAAGACCGGTGGCTACTCCAAGGGCAACATCCCCGACAACGTGACCTCGTTCACGACGGTCAACGACAAGACCTTCTCGCTCACGATGGACAAGGTCTACAACCAGGACTACTTCGTGGGCAACCAGCTGAGCCTGGTGTACCCGATGCCGCAGCACGTGTGGGACAAGACCAGCGACGACGGCGAGATCGGCGACTTCGACCGTGACCCGGCCGGCGCCGTCAAGGTGTTCGACTACCTGTTCTCGCAGGCCGAGGACATGAAGACCTACGCCACGAACCCGCTCTGGAAGACCGTCTCGGGTCCGTACACCGTGAAGAGCTGGTCCGACTCGGGCCTGGTCGAGCTGACCGCCAACAAGAAGTACACCGGCGCAGACAAGGCGCAGATCGAGAACGTGCGCTTCCTGCCGTTCACCTCGGCGGACGCCGAGATGAACGTCGTCCGCTCCGGCGAGGTCGACTACGGCTACATCAGCGCGTCGCAGCTGACCAACGACAAGCAGTTCACCGACCTCGGCTACGGCGTCGAGCAGTGGGCCGGCTGGTCGATCACGTACATGCCGTACAACTTCGCGGGACCGCACAAGAACCTGTTCAGCCAGCTGTACGTGCGTCAGGCCCTGCAGCACTCGATCGACCAGGAGACCATCTCCGACGCGATCTGGCACGGCGCCGCCACCCCGGACTACGGCCCCATCCCGCAGACCGTGCCCTCGGATCAGCTCTCCGACGCGCAGGCGAAGAATCCGTACCCGTTCGACCTCAAGAAGGCCGCTCAGCTGTTCACCGACCACGGCTGGAAGAAGAACTCCGACGGCGTGCTCGAGTGCGCGGCGCCGGGTGAGGGTGCAGACCAGTGCGGCGCCGGAATCGCGGCCGGCGACCTCGCCGAGTTCGTGATCACCACGCAGAACGGCTCGCAGGAGACCGACAACACCATGGCCGAGATCCAGTCGTCGCTGGCCAAGGTCGGCGTCAAGGTGACCGTCGACGCCAAGCCGCTGGACACCGTGCTGACGCAGGCTCAGGAGTGCAAGACCGCTGAGGGCGCCAAGTGCACCTGGGACCTGGTCTTCTTCGGCACGGCGGGCAGCTGGTACTTCAGCCCGTACGCCACCGGTGAGCGCCTCTTCGCCAAGGACACGAAGTGGAACGCCGGCCAGTACTACAACGCCGAGGCGGAGTCGCTCATCCAGGAGATGATGTTCTCCTCCGACTCCGAGACGAGCAAGAAGTACTCCGAGCTGCTCGCGAAGGACCTGCCGGTGATGTGGATGCCCAACCCGGTGTACCAGGTCTCGGTCGTGCGCAAGGGCCTCGAGATCGGCACCCAGGACCCGGGCGGCAACTTCATGCCGCAGCGCTGGTCCTGGAAGTGACCGGCAGAGCCTGAAGGATAGGACATGAGCGTGGTGGACGCAGCGCAGCCGACGGCTGCGAAGAAGAAGAGCGACAGCCGATTCTGGTGGTACCTGCTGAGGCGGGTCGGCCAGGGTCTGATCGTGATCCTGCTCGTGACACTGATCGTGTTCGCGCTGCTCCACCTCGCCATGCCCGACGGGCCGGCCACCGGCATCCTGGGGATGCAGGCGACCCAGGCCCAGATCGACGCCTTCAACAAGGCGCACGGCTTCGACCTGCCCGTCTGGCAGCAGTACCTCAACTTCCTCGGGCAGATCGCGACCGGAGACCTCGGCGATTCGTTCAAGCTGAACCGGCCTGTCTCCGACGCCATCGTGCAGCGCCTGCCCAAGACGCTGATCCTCGCGCTCATCTCGATGCTGGTGGCCCTGATCATCGCCATCCCGATGGGCATCTTCCAGGCGGTGCGCCGGGGCAGGACGTCGGACTACGTGCTGACCACGTGGAACTTCATCGTCTACTCGACCCCGTCGTTCTTCCTCGGGCTCATCCTTGTCATCGTCTTCTCGCAGTCGCTGCGGATCCTGCCCGCGCAGGCGCCGCAGGGCGAGAGCGTCGCCGCCGTCCTGGCGAACCCCGGCGGCCTCGTGCTCCCCGTCCTCACGGCCGCGCTCAGCATCATCGCGACCTTCTCGCGCTACATGAGGTCGTCGACCATCGACAACCTCTCCGAGGACTACGTGCGCACCGCCCGCGCCAAGGGCACGCCGGTCGCGGTGGTCGTCGCGCGCCACGTGGTGCGCAACTCGCTCACGCCGGTCATCGCGATGCTCGGCTACTACCTGCCGGTGATGTTCGGCGGCATGATCGTCGTCGAGTCCCTCTTCAACTACCCGGGCATGGGTCTGCTGTTCTGGACCTCGGCGCAGACGTCCGACTATCCGGTGCTGCTGGGCTGCATCCTGATCATCGCCGTCGCGACCGTCATCGGCTCCCTGCTGGCCGACATCATCCAGGCCCTGCTCGACCCGCGCACGCGAGAGGAGCTCTCGTGAGCACTCCCTCCCCGACCTCCACCGTGGCACTCGCCACCCGCACGCTCAGCCCGCGGCAGCGCGGCGTGCGGCGCTTCCTGCGCAACAGGCTCGCGGTCTTCGGCATCGTGACCATCGCCCTGTTCCTGCTGTTCTGCTTCGTCGGGCCTCTGCTGTACCCGACCGATCAGGTGCACACCGACCTGCGCAGCACCATGCTGCCGCCCGGATCTCCGGGGCATCCGCTGGGCACCGATGACGTCGGCTACGACATCCTCGGACGGCTCATGGCCGGCGGGCAGATCTCGATCCTCATCGGCCTCGCGGCAGGCGTGCTCGCCACCGTGATCGGCACGCTCTGGGGCGCGATCGCCGGGTACGTCGGAGGCATCGTCGACACCGTGATGATGCGCATCGTGGACGCGGCGATCGCGATTCCCGCGACCTTCCTGCTGCTGATCCTCTCGGCGGTGCTGCGTCCGAGCGTGCCGCTGATGATCTGCGTGATCGGACTCGTGTCCTGGCTGGTGCCCGCCCGCCTGGTGCGCGCCGAGTCGATCTCGCTGAAGTCCCGCGAGTACGTGCTGGCCCTGCGCGCCATGGGCGGTTCGCACTCCCGCGCGGTGCTCAAGCACGTGGTGCCGAACACGGTCGGCACGATCGTGGTGAACGCGACGTTCCAGGTCGCCGACGCGATCCTGCTGGTCGCCTACATCTCGTTCCTGGGAATGGGACTGCAGAAGCCCGCGACCGACTGGGGCGCCATGCTGACCAGCGGCATGACCTACACCTACGCCGGCGCCTGGTGGCTGATCTTCCCCGCCGGCTTCTGCATCGTGCTCACCGTCTGCGCCTTCAACAGCATCGGCGACGGGCTCCGTGACTTCTTCGACGTGAAGGGGCGTGCCGCATGAGCGACGCACTGCTGTCGATCACCGGCCTGGCCGTGTCGTTCCGCACCGAGGACGGCCCCGTCGAGGCGGTCAAGGGCATCGACCTCGAGGTGAGGGCGGGCGAGGTGCTCGCCCTGGTCGGCGAGTCCGGCTCGGGCAAGTCGGTCACGGCCATGGCCGTGCTCGGCCTGCTGCCCCGCACGGCATCCGTGACCGGTTCGATCCGCCTCACCGGCCGCGAGCTGCTCGGTCTCGACGAGGATGCGATGAACTCGGTCCGCGGCGGCGAGATCTCGATGGTGTTCCAGGAGCCGATGACCGCGCTCAATCCGAGCATGCGCATCGGCGACCAGATCACCGAGGCGCTCCACAACCACCGCAAGACCAGCAAGGACGCCGCCTGGGCGCGCGCCGTCGAGCTGCTCGCGCGCGTCGGCATCCCCGACCCGGAGCGACGCGCGAAGAGCTACCCGCACGAGCTCTCCGGCGGGCAGCGGCAGCGTGTGGTGATCGCCATCGCGCTGGCCTGCGAGCCGCAGCTGATCATCGCCGACGAGCCGACCACGGCCCTCGACGTGACGGTGCAGGCCGAGATCCTCGACCTGATCCGTGCGCTGGCGGCGGAGTCGGGCACCGCCTTCCTCCTGGTGACGCACAACATGGGCGTGGTCGCCGACATCGCCGACCGGGTCGCGGTGATGTTCCGCGGCACCATGGTCGAGGTCGGGACCACGCGCGAGGTGCTCACCGCGCCCCGTGAGGACTACACGAAGAAGCTGCTCGGCGCCGTGCCGACGCTGCCCGACGCCCCGTCGGCGGTTCGCGCGGATGCTGCGGAGCAGACGCCCGCGCCGGTGCTGGACATCGTGTCCGCGGCGGTGACGTACCGTCGCGGCGGACGCTCGTTCAAGGCGCTCGACGGCGTCAGCCTGAGCATCGCGCCCGGCGAGATCGTCGGCCTGGTCGGCGAGTCCGGTTCGGGCAAGTCGACGCTGGGGCGGGCGGCACTGGGCCTGCTGCCGCTGTCCGACGGCACGATGACGCTCTTCGGAGAGCAGATCGGGCGCGGAGGCGTCTCGCGACGCCGGGAGCGCGAGCTGCGGGGGCGGGTCGGTGCGATCTTCCAGGATCCCGGTTCCAGTCTCGACCCGCGGATGACGGTGGGCGAGGCGATCGCCGAGCCGATGCTCGTGCAGCGACGCCGCTTCCCGACCAGTGCTGCACAGCGCAGGGCGCGGGTGGCCGAGCTGCTCGATGCGGTGGAACTGCCCGCCGGCTACGCCACCCGGTATCCCCATGAGCTCTCCGGAGGACAGCGCCAGCGCATCGGACTGGCCAGGGCCATCGCCCTCGAACCGGAGCTGATCATCGCCGACGAGCCGACCTCGGCCCTCGACGTCTCGGTGCAGGCCGCGGTGCTGGACGTGCTGCGCGATCTGCAGCAGAAGATGCACTTCGCGTGCCTGTTCATCAGCCATGACCTCGCCGTGGTGCACGAGATCTCCGACCGCGTCGCGGTCATGCTGAAGGGCGAGATCGTCGAGACCGGCTCCGCCGACGACGTGCTGCTGTCCCCGCAGCACCCGTACAGTCGCAGGCTGCTCGGGTCGGTCCCGGTGCCCGATCCCGCCAAGCAGGCGCTGCGCCGTGAAGCCAGGGCGGCGGCACTGCACGCATGACATCCCCTGCTGTCCTCGGTGTCGATGTCGGCGGATCCAGCGTGAAGGCGCTGCTCGTCGACGCCCGATCCCCTCTCTCGACCCCGCCGGAGCCGCTGTTCCGCGACCGGATGACCACTCCGCTGGCCGACCCCGTCGACGGTCTCGCCGAGATCGTGCGGCAGGTGCGCGGCGAACGCTCCCTGCAGCGCGTCGTGCTGTCGATCCCCGGCCTGGTCGATCAGGCGAACGGCGTCGTGATCCGCTCCACCAACATCCCGTCGCTGGACGGATGCCACCTCGGCGAGCGTCTGGGAGGACTGCTCGGCGTGCCCGTCGACGTGGTCAACGATGGACATGCGGCCGCCGTCGCGGAGGCGACCTGGGGCGCCGGAGCGGGCAGCGACGACAGCTTCGTCCTGGCGCTGGGAACCGGCATCGCGGGAGCCCACGTCGTGGATGGCACCGTGGTGCCCGGAGCGCACGGATCCGCCGGTGAGCTGGGCCACATCACGGTCGAGCCGGACGGCGCGCTGTGCTCCTGCGGGCGGCGCGGCTGTCTCGAGACGATCATCGGCGCCCCGGCGCTGCGCACGGCCTGGAACAGTGCGGGAGGCGAGGGCGGTCCCCGCTCACTGCTGGCCGCGTTCGGCGCGGGCGAGGCGCGCGCCCAGGGGATCGTGTTCCACGCGGCATCCGCTCTGGCGGAGGCGCTGCTCACCCTGTGCGCCCTCGTCGACCCGGGGCGGATCGTGGTCGGGGGCGGGCTCGCGCAGGCGCCGCACGCCCTGGTCACCCTGGCCGAGGGGCTCGTCGGCGAGCGGGCGACGTTCCACCGCGTGCCGCCGATCGTGCCCGCGACGCTGGGCGGCTGGGCCGGCGCGAACGGCTGCGTGCTGCTGGGGCTTCAGGCGGGCTGAGCCCCGAAGCTGCTCCGGCACCCGTTCGGCGTCTTAGAGCCGGTCGACGCCCGTGACGTGGATCACGGCTTCGCCGGCCTCGTCGGATGCCGCCAGGTCGACGGTCGCGGAGATGCCCCAGTCGTGATCGCCGGCGGGGTCGTCCAGGATCTGCCGCACGGTCCACTGCTCCGCGCCCTGCTCGATCAGCAGGAGGGCGGACCCGCGGGCATCCGCCCCGGTGAGGATCTCATCGTGCTCGGCGAAGTACGCGTCGAGGGCGTCGGACCAGCCGTCGAACGCGGGGTCCAGGGCATCCAGCGACTCGAGGTCCTCGCGGGCGGCGAGCTGCACGCGCCGGAACAGCTCGTTGCGCACCAGGATGCGGAAGGCGCGCACGTTCGCGGTGAGCCGCTTGGGTGCAGGCGGGACGACCGGCTCGTCGTCCGGATCGACCAGAACGCCGCTCACCAGCTCCTGCCACTCGTCCAGCAGACTCGAGTCGACCTGGCGCACCAGCTCGCCGAGCCACTCGATCAGGTCGCGCAGCTCCTCGGTCTTGAGGTGCTCGGGGATCGTCTGGGAGGCCGCGCGATAGGCATCGGAGAGGTAGCGCAGCACCACGCCCTCCGATCGCGCGGTCTTGTAGAAGGCGACGTATTCCCCGAACGACATGGCACGCTCGTACATGTCGCGCACCACCGACTTGGGATGCAGCTCGAAGTCGCGGATCCACGGCTGGGCGGCGCTGAAGGTCTGGAAGGCCGCGGCGAGCAGCTCCTCGAGCGGCTTGGGCCACGTGATCTGCTCGAGCAGCTCCATGCGCTCGTCGTACTCGATGCCCTCGGCCTTCATCGCGGCGACGGCCTCGCCCCGCGCGATGAACTCCTGCTGCGAGAGGATCGCGCGCGGATCGTCGAGGGTCGACTCGACGATCGAGATCATGTCCAGGGCGAAGGTCGCCGAGTCCGGATCGAGCAGCTCGAACGCCGCGAGGGCGAACGGCGACAGCGGCTGGTTGAGAGCGAAGTTCGGCTGCAGGTCGACCGTGAGCCGGACACCGTCCGGACCGTTCTCGACCACGCCCGATTCGAGCAGCGTGCGGTAGATGCCGAGCGCTCTCAGAGCGAGGAGGCGCTGCTTCGCCCTGGGCTCGTGATTGTCATATACCAGCGCACGCATATTGCCGAACGCGTCGCCGCCCCGAGCGATGACGTTGAGCATCATCGCGCTGGTGATCTGCATGTGCGAGGTGAGCGTCTCGGGCTCGGAGGAGATCAGCTTCTGGAACGACGGCTCTCCCCAGGACACGAACCCGTCGGGCGCCTTCTTGCGGATGATCTTGCGCTTCTTCTTCGGGTCGTCGCCGGCCTTGCGGATCGCGGCGAGGTTCTCGGTCTCGTGCTCCGGCGCCTGCGCCACGACCGTGCCCGCCGTGTCGAAGCCGGCGCGGCCCGCACGCCCTGCGATCTGGTGGAACTCGCGGGCGTTCAGCTGCCGCATCCGCTGGCCGTCGAACTTCGTCAGCGCGGTGAGCAGCACGGTGCGGATGGGCACGTTGATGCCCACGCCGAGCGTGTCCGTGCCGCAGATCACCCGCAGCATCCCGCGCTGGGCGAGCTGCTCGACCAGCCGCCGGTACTTCGGCAGCATCCCCGCGTGGTGCACGCCGATGCCGAGCCGCAGCAGGCGGGAGAGCGTCTTGCCGAAGGCGGTCGTGAACCGGAAGCCTCCGATGAGGTCGGCGATCGCATCGCGCTGCTCGCGCGTCGCGACCTTCGCGCTGGCGAGCGCCTGCGCGCGCTCCATCGCCGCGGCCTGGGAGAAGTGCACGATGTAGACCGGGGCTCGGTCGGTGTGCAGCAGGTCCTCGATGGTCTCGTGGATCGGCGTCGTCTCGTAGAAGAAGTGCAGCGGAACGGGCCGCTCGACGCCCGTGACCACGGCCGTCTCCCGTCCGGTGCGGCGGGTCAGATCGGATGCCAGCTCCGTGACGTCGCCGAGGGTCGCGGACATGAGCACGAACTGCGCCTGAGGAAGCGTGAGCAGCGGCACCTGCCATGCCCAGCCCCGGTCGGGGTCCCCGTAGAAGTGGAACTCGTCCATCACGACCTGGCCGACGTCGGCATCCGCGCCCTCGCGCAGCGCGAGGTTCGCGAGGATCTCGGCCGTGCAGCAGACGATCGGGGCATCGGCGTTCACCGCGGAGTCGCCGGTGACCATGCCGACGTTCGCGGCGCCGAACACGTCGACCAGGCTGAAGAACTTCTCGCTGACCAGCGCCTTGATCGGTGCCGTGTAGTAGGTGCGGCGTCCCTCGGTCAGCGCGGCGAAGTGGGCGCCGATCGCGACCAGGGACTTCCCGGTGCCCGTGGGCGTGGACAGGATCAGGTTCTGACCCGAGACGATCTCGATGACCGCCTCGTCCTGCGCGGGGTACAGGCGGATGCCGGTGGACTCCGCCCACTCCACGAACGCCAGGTAGACGGCATCCGCATCGGCGCCGTTGACGGTCGTGGGATCGAGGAGGGTCACCCCTCGATCCTTTCACCCCCGCCGCGTCACCGATTCACTCGAGCTCGAGCTCGACCCTCAGGAACGCGCGCACCTCGGCATTCTCCGGCAACGTCATGAAGTGGTTCTCCGGGGTCTCGGCGACGCCCTTCGCCGTCGGCTGGAGGTAGCACCTTCCGGTGAACGGGCGGGCTCCTTCGGCGGTGACCGCCTCGCATTGGCCGATGATCTCGCCGTCGACGAGGGCGATGACGTCGACCCAGGGGCGGTCGAGGTCGGGGGAGAGGGACGAAGGAATGACGAAGTCGACGGCCCCGGACTCACGGTCGGCGGTCACCTGCGGCTCGCTGATCTCGCCCGTGTACGGCGATGCCGCGGCGGAGATCCTGGTCTGCTCGATCACGATCTCCGCGATGTCATCGGGTTCGGCCCTCAGGCTCGACGACGAGAAGACGCCCTCGTCGCCCGGCAGCAGGTCGGCGCTGGCGAGCGTGCGGTCGAGGATGTGTCCCTTCGCGTCGTATGCCGTGACGTCGTAGAAGATCGATACGGCCTGCGTCTTGGAGGGGTTGCTCAGCGGCGCGAACAACCGCGTCTCGCCGTCGACCCACGGCTCCGCCACCCAGGTGCCGAACTCGAGCGCCGTGTCACGGACGCTGACGGGGATGCCGTGCACCGTCTGCGGTTCGCGTGTCGCGGTCGGCGACGGTGAGGCGGATGCCGCTGGTGCCGCCGCCGGCCGCTGCCCCAGCATCCCGAACAGCAGGATGCCGGTGGTGATCGTCGAGGCGACCAGCACGACGGCTGCGATGCTCAGGGCGATGAGGAGGCCGCGCCGGAGGTCGCGGGGTGCTGAGGCGTTCTGCGGCGCGGTCATTGGATCGTGTCCAGGGTGTAGTAGCTGGCGACCACGGCGTCGTCCGGGAGCGTGCCGATCGGCTGCGGCTCGTCGCGTGAGGCGGGTTCGAGGGTGCAGCGGAAGTCGAACGCGCCGGATGCGGGGATGTTCTCGACGTCCCAGCAGACGCCGAGGACCTCGTTGTCGACGGCGGCGATCAGGTACACGTGCGCCCCTCGGCCCTCGACGCCGAGTGTCGAGGTGTACTTGCCGCCGACCAGGCCGTTGTCGCCGCTGCGGGCCTCATCGAGGACCACGGTGCCCGTGCTCCGCGGCTCCTCGTACTTCAGGCTGGTCTGCTCGATCCTGATCGAGGCGACGTCCAGCATGTTCCCGACGGTCACGCCCGTGAAGAGCGTCACCTGTCCCGGAAGCATGTAGACGCTCGAGGGCCAGCGGCTGAGAAGCACGGCATCCTCGTCATACAGGCTCACATCGAAGAAGACGATGGCGGCGCGCTTCTCGTCGTGGTTGCGGATCTGCGAGTACAGCGACGTGAAGCCCCTGGCATCCGTGTCGGTCATGAAGAAGTAGCCGAAGTCGATGTCGGACACGACATCGACCGGGATGCCGTGCACCGTGCGGTCCCGGTCGACCTTCGCGGTCGGCTTGGGCGTGGGAGTCGCGCCGGGGTCCGCTGCGGCGCTGACGTTCGTCACGGACAGGATGGCCGCGCCGGCGCCGAAGCCGAGCGTCGCGAGCAGCAGCACGGCGCAGACGACGGACAGTGCCACCAGCAGGCCGTTCCCGCCCGCCCTGCGCTGCGACGCGGCTGTGGGTGCCGCGGGCTCGGGCGCCTGCTGCGGGATCTCCGGGATCGTCATCGGCTTGCCTCCTCTGGATCGGAGCATAGCGGCGGCGTGGTGCCGACGCCGATGGGGTGTTGTCCCCACGTGTTGCGTTCGTCTGCACGCGGCGCGGCAGGAGGGCGCAGCGGCGTGAGCACGGCATCCTCGCAGGAGCAGGGCGACGACGAGCACGCCGCCCGAGAGGGGGACGGATGCGGAGACGTGGCGCGATTGCGGTGATGCTCGCCGCCCTGGCCGCGGGTCTCGTGGGCTGTGCGGCCGCTCAGACGAGGGTGGACGCCGACGAACCCACCGCGGTGGTGAAGGTGGGCGAAGAGGTGGTCGTTGATCTCGGTGAGGTGAACTCCTCCGTCGGCACGGAGTGGGTGCTCGTCGAGGAACCGGATCCGGCCGTGCTGGGTGGCGAGGAGGTCGACTTCGACTCAGATCAGCCGAATCCGCCGCCGGGCTCGAGCTCGAACATGACGGTCACCTTCGATGCGGTCGGCGCCGGGGAGACCACCCTGACCTACGAGTACCGCTTCCGCGGCGAGGCGTCGAAGGACAGAGGTCCGCTGACCTTCACGATCACGGTGCGCTGAAGCGCCGTCAGGCCTTCTTGACCAGCGACGACTTCAGGAGCATCGCGCCGAAGCCGTCGACCTTGCAGTCGATGTCGTGGCCGTTCACCGGGTCGATCAGGCGGATGCCCCGGACCTTCGTGCCGGCCTTGATGCCCTGGGGTGAGCCCTTCACCTTGATGGTGGTCGTGACCACGACGGTGTCCCCGTCGGAGAGGACGTTGCCGACGGCATCCCTGACGACGGGTGCGGCATCGGCCGCATCGTCTGTCGCGGAGGGTGACCACTCGTGCCCGCACATCGGGCACACGAGCAGCGCGCCCATCTCGTAGGCGTGCTCGCTGGAGCACTCGGGGCACAGCGGAAGCGCGTCGGTCATGCGACCACCATATCGCGATATGATGAATTCGTCATTCCGATCGATGAGGAGGAGAGGGGATGCTGAGCGACCCGACCCGTCCGCTGTACGAGGTGAAGGCCGGCCTGTTCAAGGGGCTCGCGCACCCGATCCGCATCCGCATCCTCGAGGTGCTGTCGGCATCCCCCGAGGTCTCGGTGTCCGGGCTGCTCGACGACACCGGCCTGGAGGCCTCGCACGTCTCGCAGCACCTGGCCGTGCTGCGACGCAACCGGCTGGTGGTGTCCGAGCGCCGCGGCAGCCTGGTCTACTACCGGCTCGCGTATCCCGAGGTCGCCGACCTGCTGCGCGTCGCGCGCACCCTGCTCGGAGAGATCCTGCAGACCACACAGCAGCAGCTCGTCGAGCACGACGGACTCCCCGAGATCCCGGTGCGATTGTGACCCAGCGCGGGCTGCGCGGCCTGCTTCCGTCCCGTGCCGACTACTCGGCGCTGCCGCGCACGTGGCGGGGCGATCTGCTCGCCGGCATCACGGTCGGCATCGTCGCGCTCCCGCTGGCCCTCGCCTTCGGTGTGAGCTCGGGCGCCGGAGCGGAGAGCGGCCTGGTCACCGCGATCATCGCGGGTATCGTCGCCGCCGTCTTCGGTGGCTCGAACGTGCAGGTCTCCGGTCCGACCGGGGCGATGGTCGTGGTGCTCGCGCCCATCATGGCCGCCCAGGGCACAGGAGCACTCGCGCTGATCTGCCTGCTGGCAGGTGTTCTGGTGCTGCTGGCCGGCGTCCTGCGTCTCGGGCGCACGATCAGCTACATCCCCTGGCCGGTCATCGAGGGGTTCACCCTCGGCATCGCGGTGATCATCTTCCTGCAGCAGGTTCCGACCGCCACCGGCACGACGCCGGGAGAGAGCACGAACGCCGCCGTCGCGGCCGTGCAGTCGCTGCTGACGGCGTCCTGGCCGAAACTCGGCTGGTCGCTGCTGCTCGTCGGGATCGTCGTCGCGATCATGCTGGTGTCTCTCACGCTCGCCCCGAAGTTCCCCGGCTCGCTGCTCGCGATCGTGGTCACCGGCCTCCTCGCGGCGCTGCTCGGACTGCCGGTCGACGCGATCGGCGAGCTGCCCGCCGGTCTGCCGGCGCCGACACTGCCCGACTTCTCGCACGCGGGCTCCCTGCTGGCGCCCGCGCTCGCGGTCGCGGCGCTCGCCGCGATCGAGTCGCTGCTGGCCGCCCGCGTCGCCGCGAGCATCTCCGACACCGGTCCCTACGACGCCGACCGCGAACTGGTCGGTCAGGGTCTGGCATCCATCGCCGCCGGGCTCTTCGGCGGGATGCCGGCCACGGGCGCCATCGCCCGCACCGCGGTCAGCATCCGCGCCGGCGCGCGCACCCGCCTCGCCGCCGTCGTGCACGGACTGCTGCTGCTCGCGGTGGTGCTGGTCGGGGCATCCGTCGTCTCGCACATCCCCCTCGCCGCGCTCGCGGGGGTGCTGATGGTCACGTCCTGTCGCATGATCGCGCCGTCCACGGTGCGTGCCGTGATGGGCTCCACGCGGGCCGATGCGGTCGTGTTCGTGATCACCGCGATCGTGACGGTGAGCGTCGACCTGATCTACGCCGTGCTGATCGGCCTGCTCGCCGCCGGGTTCTTCGCCCTGCGGCAGCTGGCGAAGGCCAGCGGCGTGCATCGTGAGGAACTGCCGGGTGCGGCGCAGCCGGGCGATGAGCGGATCGCGCTGTTCCGTCTGGAGGGTGCGCTGTTCTTCGGTGCGGCCGAGCGGATGCTGGAGCGCGTCACCGCGCTGCGCGACATCGAGGTCGTCCTCATCCGGATGTCGCAGCTGCAGATCCTCGACGCCACGGGCGCGCAGGTCATCACCGACATGATCGTCTCCCTGGAGCGCCGCGGCATCACCGTGCTCGTGAAGGGCATCCAGCCGCGGCATCTGAAGCTTGCGGAGCGGGTCGGCGTGCTGCGCTCGCTGCGCCACCAGAACCATCTCTTCGACGACCTGGGCGCCGCCGTCGCGCATGCCAGGAGCCACGTGGCCCGGGCTTCGGCCTGAGCTGCCCCGAGCTTCGGCGCGGGCGCGCGAGGTCGATTTCCGCTGGTCCCTCGCTCGTTCGGGAGGAGAACTCCGTGATGGGAGGGGGATTCCTCGCAGAGTCTCCTCCCATCCGTGAGAACTCCTCCCGAACGTTCGCGTCCGGTTCCCGAACGTGCGCGTCCGACATGCCGGGGCGGCTCAGGCGTATCCGAACTGCTTGCGGGTGAGAGCGTCGAATGCACGGTCGGGCAGGATCGTCGACAGCGCGACCGCGAGGCCTGCGCCGGGGCCGATCCGGTAGCGGGTCCTCGGGTGTGCGGTGAGTGCGGCTCTCACGATCAGCTCGGCGACGTCGGCGGGGCTGGACATCTGCTTCGCCAGTGATGGGCTGGAGAAGTACCGGCGCATCGCCGCGGCCATGCTCGCGTAGGGGCCGTTCGCGGAGGCGTGGTCGAGGTGCTCCATCGCCGTGTCGTGCCAGTCGGTCGCGACGTAGCTCGGCTGCACGAGCGTGACATCGATGCCGAACCGCGCGACCTCGCCGCGCAGCGAGTCGGAGAGTGCCTCCAGAGCGAACTTGGAGGCGTGATACCAGCCGCCCAGCGGTGCCGCGAACTCGCCGGCGAGTGAGGAGACGTTCACGATCCGCCCCCGTCCGGCCTGACGCATACTGGGCAGCACGGCCTGGATCAGCCCGACGGCGCCGAGCACGTTGACCTCGAGCTGTGCGCGGGCGTCGGCCAGCGAGGTCTCCTCGACGCTGCCGAACTCGCCGTAGCCGGCGCAGTTGATCAGCACGTCGATCGGGCCGGTGGTGGATGCCGCGGCAGCGGCGTCGCGGATCGAGCTCTCGTCGGTGAGGTCGAGCGCCACCGGGATCACGCCCTCGATGCGGGAGATCGCGCCCGTGCTGCGGGCGGCGCCATGGACGCGGTGCCCCCGAGCCGCGAGGATGCCGGCGGCGCGCGCGCCGATGCCCGAGGATGCGCCGGTGATGAGGATGTTCGCCATGCCCTGCCCCTTACTGTGAATGTCGTTCACTGATGTGTATACGTTACAGTGAACGCCATGCACAGTCAAGGAGATCGGGCGCTGCGTCAGCTCTGGGGCATCGATCCGCCCACTGTTCGCGGACCGAAGGCGCGGTGGAGTCCGCTCGAGGTCGCCGACGCGGCTGTGATGCTCGCCGACGAGATCGGACTCGAGGCGCTCTCGCTCGCCCGGGTGGCGGCGCGCCTGGAGATGACCACGACCGCGCTGTACCGCTACGTCGACGACAAGGCGACGCTCATCGAGCTGATGGTGGATCGCGCCGTCGGCGACGTGCCTGCGATCCACGGCACCGACTGGCGGGACCGCTGCCGCCGGTGGGTGGAGCTGCTCGCGGCGCGGTATGGGCGGCATCCGTGGCTCTCCGAGGTGTCGCCGACGGGCATGCCCACGCAGCCGCACGCCTACGCCTGGATCGACGCTCTCGTCGGTGCGATCGACGAGGAGTCCGTCGACGCTCTTCGGCTCGCGATGCTGCTGGACGGCCTGGTGCGCACCTACGCGACTCTGGAGCGGACGGTTCAGGGGGCGCCGTCGCCGTCGTGGCTGGGCGGGGCGATCGCCGAGCGCTTCCCGCGGCTCGCGGGTGCCGAGCGGCAGGACGTCACGGATGCCGGCGTCGAACTGCGCTTCGCCGTCGATGCGGTGCTGCGCGGCCTCGGATGAGCGCACCCTTCTGAAACAGATCCGCGCGATGGTTGCGCGCAGGGTCGGACGCGCCTATTCTCTTCCTAACTAATGATCGTTAGGTAGGACATGACCAAAGCACGCATCCTCGCCGAAGCCCGGACGGTCTTCGCGCGCAGGGGGTATGCCGAGGCCAGTCTTCGTGAGATCGCCGAGGCCGTCGGAATCAAGACGCCCTCCCTGTACGCGCACTTCCCCAGCAAGGAGGCGCTGTACGAGGCGGTCTACGCCGAGGTCGTCGCAGAGCACACTGCGTTCTTCGACGAGCTCGTCCGCACCAGCGCGGACCTCCCGCCCCTGCCGCGACTGCGCCATCTGCTCAGCGGCATCGGGACCTTCTATCGCGATCGCCCCGAGCAGCACGAGTTCAGCATGCGTGCCGCCGTCGACGAGAACGGGCCCAGCGGGCAGAGCCTCCGGGAGATCTTCCTCGACTCCGAGTCGACCCTCGCCGAAGCCGTCAGGCAGTCGTACGACGACGGCGTGACGACGGGAGCGTTCGCGGGGGGCGACCCCGAGGGCTTCACCGCGCTGGTGTTCGTCGTCATGGACGGCCTGTTCCTGCAGTACGCCCACTACAGCCCCGTGCTGTACGCGGAGCGCTTCGAGCAGACCTGGCGGCACCTCTCCGCACTCCTCTCCGCCTGACCCGCCGCATCGCAGCGACGGGAAGGCACCCCCGAAAGCCTGTGCCATGCCCTCTTCGCGCCACCCCGTCGTGCGCATCACGATCATCGACCCCGTCGTCCTCGACGGCCAGGTGCTCATCGACCCGGCCCCCGAGATCCCGGGCGCCGTCATCGAGCGCCGCAGCCTCGCCTTCGGCACGGCATCCGTCGAGAGCCGCTGGGATGACGCGTTCGCGGCGCCCGGGATCATCGACGCCGCCATCCGAGCGGAAGCCGCGGGCGCGGATGCCGTGGTCGTCAACTGCATGGAGGATCCGGCGGTCGACGCCGCCCGCGAGGTCGTGCGGATTCCCGTGGTGGGGCCGGCAGAGGCCGGCATGCACCTGGCTCTGTGCGTGGCGGACCGGTTCAGCATCCTCACCACCGAGGCCGCCGACATCCCGATCGTGCGGGAGATGGTCGAGCGCCACCGCCTCGAGCACCGCTGCGCCTCGATCCGCGCCGCCGGCCTGCCCGTCCTGGGCATCGGAGCGGATGAGAACGACACGCTCCGCCGGCTGACCGCGGCCGCGCATGCGGCGGTCGAGGACGGGGCGGCCGCTCTCGTGCTCGGCTGCACCCTGTTCGCGAGCCTGACCGATCGCTTGGCCGCCGAGCTCCCGGGCATCCCCGTGATCGATCCGCTCTCCGCCGCCCTGCACCACGCCCTCACGCTGGTGCGCCTCGGGGTGTCGCACTCCGCCGTCGGCTACCCGGCCCCGGACGCCAAGCCCATCAGCTGGCCCGCGGATGACGTGCACTTCGGCCCTGCGGCGGCGGAGGGCAGCGCGCTCGCCGCGGGCGGTCCGCACTCCGAGGGGAGCGTCCGCTGATGCACCTGCGCGTGATCAACCCGACCACGACCACCTCATGGGTGCCCGACACCCTCGCGATGTTCGAGGACGCGGCATCCGACGGCACCACCGTCACCGTCGCGACCATCCCCGCCGGCACCCCGTCGATCGAGAGCCGGCGCGACGAGGCGCTCGTCACCCCGTGGGTGCTGCGCGCCGCCCAGGCGGCGGACGCCGAGGGGTGCGACGCGATCGCCGTGGACTGCATGCTCGACCCCGGGGTGCACGCGGCGCGCGAGGTCGTCGGCATCCCCGTGCTCGGCCCGTGCGAGGCATCCATGCATCTGGCCGCCACCCTCGGTCACCGGTTCTCGGTGATCTCCGTCGCCGAGCACCACCGCGATCTGATGATCGACCAGGCCCGCCGGTACGGTGTCGAGCCGCGGCTGGCATCCGTCCGGTCGCTGCAGATCCCCGTCCTCGAACTCGAGGACGACCCCGACGCGACCTTCCGCACGATGGTGGCGCGTGCCCGCGAGGCCGTGCAGCACGACCATGCCCAGGCGATCGTGCTCGGTTGCACCGGGCTGGCCGGCCAGGCCGCCCAGGTGCAGTCCGCGCTCGAGGCCGAGGGGATCGGAGTGCCCGTCATCGACCCCTCCGCCGCCGCAACCCGGATGCTCGAGACCATCGTCGCGATGGGCCTCGCGGGCAGTCTCATCACCTACCCCCGCCGTTCCGGCGCCACGAGCGCCTGGCCCGAACCCCTCACCCGTCACTGAGCCCCCTCACCCGTCATCAAGCCCCCTCACCCGTCATCAAGCAAGGACCCCTCATGGAAACCACCGACTACGAGCACGGCGTCGTGCCCCAGGATCAGCGCAAGGGCTGGCTTTCGATCGCCGCCGTCTGGATCGCGATCGGAATCGATCTCTCCGGCGCGTTCCTCGGCATCGAACTCGCCTCCGGCATGGCGTTCTGGGACGCCATCTGGGCCACCATGCTCGGCTCGCTGCTGCTCGGACTGCTGGCCATGGCCTGCACCTACGTCGGCGCCTCGACCGGCCTGTCCACCGCGATGATCTCGCGCGCCGTGTTCGGCCGGATCGGCGGCGCGGTGCTGGCCATCGCCATCACGATCAGCCTGGTCGGCTGGTTCGCCGTGCAGACCGGCTTCTTCGGACAGAACGCCCAGATCGCCTTCCACGAGTTCACCGGCATCGACGTGCCCGTGCAGCTCTTCAACGCCGTCGGCGGCGTGCTCATGGCGATCACCGCGTTCTGGGGCTACCGCTCGATCAACCGCCTGAGCTCGCTGGCGGTGCCGCTGCTGCTCCTGCTGCTGGTCGTCGGGGTGGTCGTCGCGTTCATCCAGCACGGAACCGCGGGGCTGGACGCCCGGGTCGACGTCACCTACACGTTCGGCGGCGCGGTGTCGCTGGTCATGGGCATCTTCATCCTCGGCGTCGTGCTCTCTCCCGATATGGCCCGCTGGGCGAAGACGCCGAAGCAGGCCATGGCGGCCGGCTTCGTCGGGTTCTTCTTCGGCAACTCGATCATCCTCGTCGTGGCGATCCTGCTGGCCCGCGTGCTGAACCAGACCGAGCTGATGACGATGTACTTCACGCTCGGGATGGGCGGCATCGCCGTCGTCGTGCTGATCCTCGCGCAGTGGACCACGAACACCACCAACCTCTACTCGGCCGGCCTCGCATTCTCGTCGATCTCATCCAGGCTGGGACGCCGCACCGTGACCGCCGTGCTCGCCGTGATCGGCATCGTGATCGGGGTCGTCGGCGCGGCGGACGTGTTCGTCTCGTTCATCCTGGTGATCGGCACGCTCATCGCGCCCTACGGCGGCGTCTACCTGGCGTCGTTCCTGACCGGACGTCGCACCGCGCGGTGGGCGCACGGCGCCGCCGTGCCGCATGTGGACGCGTGGTCGATCATCGCCTGGGCCGCCGGCGTGCTGGTCGCGTTCGCGACCACGAACCCGGCGGACGGGCCCGGTTTCGGCTGGTTCACGATCACGACGATCTCGTCACTGGACGGCCTGCTCGTCGGCTTCGCCGTGTACGTCCTGCTGTGGCTGGTCCGCGGTGGACGGCGAGCGGATGCCGCGCAAGCGGTGCCGGATGCCCGGACGGACGAGGTGGCCGCATGACCGCGCTGATCACCGAGGCCGACGTCGACGAGATCGCGCTCGGCGCGGCGGTGCTGGGCACCGGCGGCGGCGGCGATCCGCATGTCGGCTCGCTGATCGCGAAGCGCCTCATCCGCATGCACGGTGCGGTGCGGATGCTGACGGTCGCCGACGTGACGGACGAGGACTTCGTCGTGCCGGTCGGCGGGATCGGCGCACCGTCGGTAAGCGTCGAGCGGATCATGGCCGAGTCGGAGCTGCTCGCCGCGCTGGAGGCGATCGAGCGCGGTACGGGGCGCAGGCCCACCGCGGTGATGCCGATCGAGGTCGGCGGCGGGAACTCGATGATCCCCATCGCTGCGGCGGCCGTCGCGGGCATCCCCGTCGTCGACGGCGATGCGATGGGACGTGCGTTCCCGGAGGCGCAGATGGTCACCTACCATCTCGCCGGGTACGGGCCGGGCACCACCGTGCTCGTCGACCATCACGGCAACGAGGTCGTCAGCCGCCCTGTGAACGGCGAGTGGTCGGAGCGGCTCGCCCGCGCCGTCACCGTCGAGATGGGCGGCGGCGCCACCATGATCGACTACGCGTACGGCGGGGCGGTCGCACGGGAGTGCGCGATCCCCGGGACCCTCACGCTCGCCAAGCGCATCGGCGGGATCCTGCGCGGCCGGGATGCAGCGGGGCGCCAGTTGCGTGACGACGAGCGGATCGACGCGCTGTGCACCGATCTCGGGGCGATCCGGCTCTTCGACGGCAAGGTGCGCGACCTGCAGCGCGCCGTCGACGGGGGCTTCACCCGCGGTGCCGCCGAGCTCGACGGCGTGGGCGCCGACCGCGGAAGCACCTTCCGGCTGGACTTCCAGAACGAGATGCTGCTGGCCCGCCGCGACGGCGCGCTCGCGGCCGTGACACCCGATCTCATCGCCGTGCTGGATCTCGCCACCGGGATGCCGATGACGACGGATGCGGTGCGCTACGGCGCGCGTGTCGCGATCATCGCGATCCCCTGCCATGAGAAGTGGCGCACGCCGCGCGGGCTCGAGACCGCGGGGCCCGCGCACTTCGGCTACGACGTGGAGTGGACGCCGGTGGAGCAGCTCGCCGCCGCAGGAACGGAGATCGCACGATGACCGGGTACCGGATCGGAATCGACGTCGGAGGGACCAATACCGACGCCGTCATCCTCGACGAGGACCTCGCCGTGCTGGCATCCGTCAAGCGGCCGACCACGGCCGACACCGGCGAGGGCGTCGCGGATGCCATCGACGCCGTGCTCGCAGCATCCGGAGTCGACCCCGCGCGGATCTCGCACGCGATGCTCGGCACCACGCACTGCACCAACGCGATCGTCGAACGGCGCGGACTCGGAAAGGTCGGCATCCTGCGCCTCGGCGCACCCGCGACCACCGCCGTGCCGCCGCTGGAGGGCTGGCCGGACGACCTGAGCCGCGCCGTCGGCGAGCACGTGCACCTTCTGGCCGGCGGTTTCGAGGTGGACGGTCGCACGCTGTCCGCGCTGGACGAGGACGCCGTCCGAGCGGCATGCGACAGCATGAGCGGGCAGGTCGACGCCGTCGCGGTGATCGGCGTGTTCTCGCCGGTCGACGAGAGCCAGGAGCAGCGCGTCGCCGAGATCGTCGCATCCGAACTCGGGGTCCCGGTGTCCCGATCCGCGCGGATCGGCTCGCTCGGGCTGCTCGAGCGAGAGAACGCGACCGTGCTGAACGCGGCGCTCATGCAGACCCTGAAGCAGATGGCCACCGGCTTCGTGGCGGCACTGCGCGACCGCGGCATCCCGGCCACGCCGTACTTCGGGCAGAACGACGGCACGCTGATGCAGCTGGACTACGCGCTGGAGTTCCCGGTGCTCACGATCGGCTGCGGCCCGACCAACTCGATCCGCGGTGCGGCGCACCTGTCCGGCGCCACGGACGCCCTCGTGGTCGACATCGGCGGCACCACCACCGACATCGGGGTGCTCGTGGACGGCTTCCCCCGCCAGTCCGCGCACGCTGTGGAGATCGGCGGCATCCGCACCAACTTCCGCATGCCGGATGTGCTCTCGGTCGGACTCGGCGGCGGCACGATCGTGCGCTCCGGCGGTGCCTCCCTCGGGCCCGACAGCGTCGGCTATCGGCTGCTGCAGGAGGGTCTGGCCTTCGGCGGCAGCACGCTCACCGCGACCGACATCGCCCTGCGGATCGGAGCGGCGCAGATCGACGGGATCGCCGCCCCGGCCGTGGACGACACCGTCACCGAAACCGCCTGGGACGGCATCCGTGCGCTTCTCGAGGACAGCGTCGACAGGATGAAGCCGAGCGCCGCGCCGGTGCCGGTGATCCTCGTGGGCGGTGGTGGGATCATCGCGCCCGAGACGCTGGACGGAGTCAGCGAGCTCATCCGGCCCGATCACTTCGGGGCGGCCAACGCCGTAGGAGCTGCCCTGGGCGACGTCGCAGGGCAGGTCGAGAAGATCTACCGGGTCGACGGGACCGAAGCGGGCCGCCGGGCGGCGCGCGAGGATGCGTCGCGGGATGCCGTGGAGCGGGCGCGCCTCGCGGGCGCCGCGTCGTCCACCATCGAGGTCGTCGCGGTCGAGGAGCTGCCCGCGGCCTACTCCGACGGTCAGCAGGTGCTGATCCGCGCGCGTGCCGTGGGGCGGCTCGCGGACTGACGACGCGTGGCGCACTCGGGGGGAGGTCCCCGGCAGGATCTCCTCCCGAGTGCTCAGGCCTCGTCGCGCAGCTCGCCGTGGATGCGGCGCAGATCCTCCATGAGCGAACCGACCAGGATCCAATGATCGGATGCCGGTGGACGCACCACCAGCGGGGTGGTCAGCGCCGGGATCGTCGAGGTCATGGCATCCGGTTCCGGGGCGACGTCGGCCGTCTGCACGGCGAGTCGCATGTCGTGTCCTGCGCGGCGCAGCTGATCGCCGATCGCGCGCACGGCGGGGTCCTGGGCGAGGGAGTCCTCGTAGTGGTCGATGTACGCGCGCGTCATGCCGATCACCTGAGTGACCACGGGGGAGATGCGCTCGAACAGGGCGCGCAGCGCGGTCAGATCGTCGCGGTGCCTTCCCCGGCGCGGGTTCAGGGCGAGTGACTCCTCGGCCTCCTTGAGCGAGGCCTCCGCGGCATCCTTCATCGGGCGCAGCAGACGCGCCTCGAGCATCAGCTCCTGCAGCTGCGGACCGCTGCGGTTCGCGGAGAGCGCCTCCGCGAGGCGGTCGAGGGATGCCGCGAGCTCGCGCCCCAGCATCCCGATGTCACGCCGGGCGGGTGCGGTGAGGACCGGCGGCACGATCGCGATGTTGATCACGAAGCCGATCGCCGCGCCGATCAGGGTCTCGATGATCCGGTCGAAGGCGTAGTCCGGGTTCGAGGCGCCCAGGGCCAGCACGAGCACGGCCGAGATCGCGACCTGATTCCCCGTGCCGGTGGAGGCCCGCATCGCCCAGGCCGCCAGCATCGCGACGACGACGGCGGCCAGCACGACCCAGCTCTGCGCGCCCAGCACCACCGTCAGCAGCACCGCGATGATCACGCCGAGGATCACCCCTGCGCTGCGCTCGATCGCCTTCGACAGCGACTGGTTCACGCTCGGCTGCACGACCAGCAGGGCGGCGATCGCCGCGAACACCGGCAGCGGACCCGGCAGCACCCACCCCGCGATCAGCCAGGCCGCGATCGTGGCGGCCGCCGACTTCAGCACCTGCAGCAGCGGGGCCCGTCGAGCCGAGCGGAGCGTGGCGTGGAAGCGCATGGGACAACGGTAGCCGGGTGCGGCGTCGCCCTGGGGGCCGGTGTCGCTCGGTCCTGCTTTCGCTCCCCCGCGGCCTTTCAGGCCCACCGGCTCGGGAGGCGCGGTCAGCCCAGACGTCGGACGGAATCGCGCACGATGAGCGGCATCGGGACTCGCTCGTGCGCGAGTTCGGCCTCGCCGACCAGCATCTCGATGCCGCGACGGGCCATCTGCTCGTAGGGGAGGCGCGCAGTCGTCAATCCCGGGCGCTGGAAGCTCGCCAGCTCCTCGTCGTCGAAGGAGATCACCGAGACGTCCTCGGCGACCTTCAGACCGCGTTCGGCCATCGCCTGGTACACGCCGAAGGCGACGTTGTCGTTTCCGGCGACGATGGCGGTGCGGTCGGGGTGCGCGTCGAGCATGCGGTGCAGCTGCTCGTATCCGATCTCCGGGCGCCAGTCGTCGACGTCGACCCGCGCGATGTCGACCCCGGCTCGGGCGAACACATCGTCCAGGCCGGCGAAGCGCTCGGCGATGGTGGCGGAACGACGCGGATCCCCGACGACCTGCGGGATGTCGCCGATGATCCCGATGCGGTGATGTCCACGCTCCACCAGGTGCTCGGCCACCGCGGCGCCTGCCGCGTACTCGTCGGGGAGGACGTTCGGATGATCGGCGCTCGACACGCCGTTGACGAGGACGGCGGGGACGCCGTGGGGGATCTTGGGTACGTCGATCATGCGCGCCGTCATCAGGCCGATGATGATTCCGTCCACCCGGCGATCGGTCATCTCCTGCACGGCGACGGTCAGGTCGTCGCTGCCGCCGGTCTCGGTGATGAGCACGGTCCGCTCGCGCGTCTTCGCGGCTTCCAGCACGCCGCGGATCATGCCCGACGCGTAGCGGGTGATCGTGACCTGATCCGAGATGAAGCCGATGGTGCCCGTGCGGCCGAGTCGCAGGCTCTGCGCCGCGGGATTCGGTCGATAGCCGAGTTCGTCGGCGGCTGCGCGCACGCGTGCCGCCGCCTCCGCGGAGAGGCGGGAGCCGGGGCGATCGTTGAGGATCATGCTCACGGCGGCCTTGGACATGCCCGAGCGCGCGGCGACATCGGACAGGGTGGGGCGCCGACCGGGACGCGGCTCCGACATCGTGTCTCCGTCCTGTCGCGAACTGCGGGCTGCGACTCGCAGCTCTCCTCCCACCATAGCGATTCGAGGCGACGGGGCCGAGGTTTGCTGAATTAATTCAGCAAACCCTTGCGTGCGCGTCGAACGCGTTGTTAGCATGCAGTGCTGAATCAATTCAGCATCCGATCGAAGAGGAGCGACGAAGTGGTTGACATCTCACGGCGGATGATGCTGGGCGCACTGGGCCTGGGCATCGTCGGCACGGCGATCTCGTGGCCGAGGCTCACCGGCATGGACATTCCAGGGCGCGGGAGCGATGCCCTGACGGTCGCGCTGCTGGGCACGGCGCAGGATGCGGCGGCACGGCAGAGCCTTGTGGACGGCTTCCAGCGCAAGCATCCGGACATCCCGGTCCGGATCGTGGCGATCCAGGGCACGGACTGGGGTGACTATTTCGCGAAGATCCTGACCATGGTCGCGGCGGGCACCTCCCCCGACGTCGTCACCGTCGCGACGGAGGGCGCGCAGCTGTTCGCCTCGCGGATGGCGCATCCGCTGGACGACTACGTGCGACGCGACGCGGCGGAGATGAAGGACTACTTCGACGATGTGCATCCGTCGCTCGTCGAAGCGTTCCTCTACCAGGGGAGCCTGTTCCAGCTCCCGGACAACTTCAACGCTGCCAACGTCTACTACAGCACCAAGGCGATGGACAGGGCCGGTCTCGAACGCCCTTCGGACCACTGGACCGTGGACGACTTCTTCGGCGTCGCGCAGGCGATGAAGAAGTCCGGGCAGTCGCCGTTCCTCCCGTACTTCTGGAACAACCGGCTCTGGGGCGGCGTCGTCCCCTGGCTTTACATCAATGACACGAGCATCCTCACCGAGGAGAAGGCGGCAGGCGGCGACTGGTTCTGGAAGCAGTTCTACCCGGACGAGAAGCCGCGCGGAGGCGGCTATCTCTGGCAGAACGCGGATGCTCTCAACGAGCGCACGATCGAGAGCTTCGAGGTGCTGCAGCGCATGGTCTCCGAAGGGCTCGCGGCCAACCCGGCACAGGGAGGCGGCAACGAGCTCGTGGCCCTGTTCTCCCGCGGATCGGTCGGCATGACCCCCGCCGGCGGATTCTGGGTCAAGGGCCTCGCCGACGCGGGCTTCGCCAACGACGACTACGACGTCTCGTTCTTCCCGAAGATGCGCAGCCAACGGCATCAGTTCGGGGCGGCCGGGTACGCGATCATGGAGACCTCGCACCGCAAGGACGAGGCCTGGGAATGGCTGAAGTACTGCGTCTCGGTCGAAGGCATGCGCACCGCGCACCCGCAGCCCGACTCGTCGCTGACCCGTCGCTCACTGAACGACGAGCTGTACGGGGCAGGCGTGGGCCCCGCCCACTGGAAGGTGTTCTACGACACCCTCGACAAGTTCCCCACCACGGGACCGATTCCCGCCCCACCCCAGCAGGCCGCCATCGAGCAGGCCCTGATCAAGAACGTCGTCGGCACCATCACCAACGGCCGCAGCGGAGTGCGCGCGGGCCTGGAGACGATGCAGCGCGACCTCGAGCTCGCCCTGAAGGGACGCTGATGTCCGTCACCACACCCGCCGCAGCCCCTGCGACCGCCGCCATCACCGCGCCGGGAGCCGCCACCGGAGCGTCCAAGCGCGGAGGCGGACGCGCGCTCATCGCGGTCTTCCTCGCACCCACCGTGATCGGTCTCGGGCTCTTCAGCTTCATTCCGATCATCGCCTCCGTGGTGCTGGCCTTCTTCCGCTGGGACATCATCACGGCACCCCAGTTCGTCGGTCTCGACAACTTCGTACGGGCTGCGACGAACCCCACGATCCGGGTGTCGTTCCTGAACACCATCGGCTTCGTCATCGTCGCGGTCGCACTGCAGCTCGCGGTCGCGCTGCTGCTCGCCGTGCTCGTGCAGTCGAAGATGCCGACGTGGCTGCGGGCCTTCTTCCGCTCGACGCTGTTCTTCCCGCTGATCCTCTCGGCCGCCTCGGTGTCGCTGGTGATGGCCTACCTGTTCAACCAGGAGTTCGGGCTGGTGAACCAGTTCCTCGGGCTGCTCGGCATCGGCAAGGTGGGCTGGCTGACGACCGGGATCGGGGCGAAGGTCGTCGTGCTGCTCGTGTACGTGTGGCAGAACTTCGGCTTCACGTTCCTGCTCTTCCTCGGCGGTCTCGCTGCCGTGCCTCAGGAGGTGTACGAGGCCTCGTCCATCGACGGCGCGACGGGCTGGGCTCAGTTCAGGCAGATCACTCTGCCCCTGATCAGCCCGACGATGCTGGTCGCCACCGTCATGGCCATCATCAACGCGCTGCAGATCTTCGACCAGCCGTACGTGCTCACACGGGGCGGCCCCGGCGACGAGACGCGCACCGCCGTGATGGTCATCTACGAGTCGGCCTTCCGGCAGCTCGACTTCGGCGGGGCATCCGCGATCGGCATCGTCCTGACGCTGCTGATCATGCTCGTCACCGGCATCCAATTCCAGCTCAGCAAGCGTTTCGTCTTCTACGGGTGAGGCCAGACATGTCTACTCAAGCAGTTCTCTCGCGCGGACGCGGCTTCGCCATCGGCCGCATCGGCACCTTCGTCCTGCTGATCGCTGCGACCGGGCTGACGCTCGGCCCGGTGATCTGGACCGTCATCACGGCGCTCACTCCGTCGGACGCGGTGACGCACACCACCTCGTTCGGGTTCGCGGCCTTCGCCGACGTCTTCGCGAAGATCCCGGTCTGGCTGTACATCTGGAACAGCGTGCTCGTCACGCTGCTCATCGCGGCCGGGCAGATGCTCAGTGCGGCGATGGCCGGCTACGTGTTCGCGCGGTACGAGTTCCGTGCGAAGAAGCTCCTGTTCGGAATGATCCTCGCGACCATGATGGTCCCGCTGCAGGTGATCATCGTGCCGGTGTTCATGCTCGTGCGCGGGATGGGGGTGGCCGACACTCTGCTCGCCCTGATCATCCCGGCGCTTCCGACCGCGTTCGGCACGTTCCTCATGCGGCAGTACTTCATGGGCCTGCCTGCCGAGCTCGGCGAGGCCGCGCAGATCGACGGCTCCGGCCCGTGGCGGACGTTCTTCCGCATCTACCTGCCTCTGGCCACGCCAGGGCTCGCGATCGTGGGGATCCTCGCGTTCAACTACCACTGGAACGAGTTCTTCCGGCCGCTGATCCTGACGATCAGCGAACAGAACTTCACGCTCCCGCTCGGTCTGGTCACCCTGCAGGGCAACCTCGGAACGGGAAGCGTGTCGACGGTGCTGGCGGGCGTCGTTATCTCGATGATCCCCGCCCTGATCGTGTTCATCTTCGGGCAGAAGCCGCTGCGTGAAGGCCTGACCGCCGGAAGCGGGAAATGAGGGACATGCACTTCCGACCCGCACGCAACTGGATGAACGACCCGAACGGACTCGTGTTCCACGACGGTCGCTACCACCTCTACTACCAGTACAACCCGAACGGAGCGGACCACGGCTTCATGAGCTGGGGGCATGCCACCAGCGCCGACCTGGTCGACTGGGACGAGCATCCGGTCGCCATCCGACACACGGATGAGCATGAGATCTTCTCCGGCTCCGCCGTGTTCGACGAGCACGACAGCAGCGGGCTCGGCACGGAGGGCACGCCGCCTCTCGTAGCCGTGTTCACCCTCGCTGATCAGCGCGGCCGGCACCAGGCGCAGGGCATCGCGTCGAGCACGGACGGCGGCTTCACCTGGACGTCGTACGCGGGCAACCCCGTGCTCGACCGCGGATCGTCGGACTTCCGCGATCCGAAGGTGTTCCGCTATTCGGGGCCGGCCGGCGACTACTGGGTGATGGTCGCCGTCGAAGCGCAGGAGCGTCGGGTCGTGCTGTACCGCTCCGACGACCTGAAGGCGTGGACCTACCTGTCCGATTACGGGCCGCGCGGCGCGACCGGCGGGGTGTGGGAGTGCCCTGACCTGTTCCCGCTCGCCGTGGACGGCGATCCGGACGACGTGCGCTGGGTGCTGCTGATCAGCCTCAACCCGGGCGGGATCGCCGGAGGATCCGGGACGCAGTACGTGGTCGGACGGTTCGACGGGGTGCGCTTCGTCCCAGACGAGCCGGGTCCTCCGGCTGCACCACGGGACGGGTGGGACTGCTCTCGCGCGCAGCTCGAGGCATGCGACTGGCTCGACTACGGGCGGGACTGCTACGCGGGCGTGACGTTCTCGGGCCTGGCCAGCGAGGACCGGGTCCTCATCGCCTGGATGAGCAACTGGGACTACGCGGGACAACTGCCGGTGGATGCCGAGCGCCCGCAGCGGGGTGCCATGACCCTCGCGCGCCGGCTCTCGCTCTCCCGGCGAGGAGGACGGGTCCGGCTCATCCAGGAGGCGATCGGCCCTGCCACCACCCCGCTCGATCCGGACCCGCGCGGTTCGACATGGCCGCGCGAGGTCGCGGCGGGGGCGACGCTCGCTCTGGACCTGGCACCGCAGGCGCGGCTTCGGGTGCGTCTGCATCCCGCCGGAGGAGCGGGTGCCGGTCTCGCGGCCGAGCTGCGATTCCGCGACGCGCGTGGCGTGTCGGCGGTTCTGCGATTCGCCGATGGGGCGCTGAGTCTGGACAGGCGCCCGGGGGCGGCGGGCCTGTCCTCGGCGTTCGGAAGCGTGCAGCGCGTGCAGCTCGCGGAGCCGGGCCTCTTCGAGGCGGAGATCTGGGTCGATAACGCGGACAGCGGACGAGGGTCGGTCGAGGTGTTCGCCGATGGCGGCGCCGTCGCCCTCACCGATCTGGTCGGTACCCGGATCACGTGCGTGGAGCTGGTCGCCGTCGGTGACGCCATGCTCGTGGAGGAGTGGTCAGCCGAGATCCCCCGGACGGTGCTCGCGGAAGCAGAAGGGCATCACGCGTGACGCGGATCGCGGTCATCGGTGAAGCGCTCGTCGATGTCGTCGTCGGAGGACAGGCCCACGCGGGCGGATCTCCGATGAACGTCTCGGTCGGGCTCACTCGCCTGGGGTGGCAGGCAGAACTGCACTCCCGCATCGGGGCCGACGAGCACGGGGACCTCATCCGTGCTCACCTCGCCGCCGACGGCGTGCCCCTCGGGGCTCGCACGCTGGCTGAGGGGGCGTCGTGGGCCGCGTCGGTGCGGCTGGATGCCGAGGGCAGGGCCGAGTACGACTTCGCACTGCACGGGGAGATCCCGATTCCCGAGATCGAGGATTTCGCGCTGATCCACGCGGGGTCGATCGGAGCACTGCGCGAGCCCGGATCGACCGCACTGCTGGACGCGTTCCGCGCTGCTCCTGCACTGACGCTGCGGAGCTTCGATCCGAACATCAGGGCCGACGTGATCGGGGCCGCCGATGAGGCCAGGGCCCGCGTGTTCGCGATCGCCGCGGCGGCACAGGTGGTCAAGCTCAGTGATGAGGACGCCGAGTGGCTTCGTCCAGGCTCCGAACCGGATGACGTGCTGCGCGAGTTCGCCGACAATGGCACGCGCTTCGCCGTGATCACTCGCGGCTCGCAGGGCGCGCTCGCTCTCGTCGACGGCGTCCGGTACGAGCGCCCCGCATCGCCTGTCACCGTCGTGGACACGATCGGCGCCGGAGACGCCTTCATGTCCGGTCTGCTGTTCGCGCTGCTCCGTGACGGGACCGATCGGCTCATCCGGGAGGGACGTCCTGTCCGAGGGGAAGCCGTGCTGAGCGCCCTGGACACCGCGCTCGCGTCGGCTGCGATCACCGTGTCGCGCGCCGGCGCCAACCCGCCTCACCTCGAGGAGCTCGCGCTGCGACTCGGGCGATGACGCGCAGGATGCATAGGTTCCCCGACCGACATCGTGGGCGATCGCCCGGAGCCGAGCGGCCCGCACGTCCGCCCTCAGGCGGTCGCGGCGCGCAGCGCGATCTCGATCATGTCGCCGAAGGTCTGCTCGCGCTCCTGTGACGTCGTCTCCTCGTGGGTGACGAGGTGGTCGGACACCGTGCAGATGCTCAGGGCGCGGCGCTGCCGGTAGGCGGCGAGCGTGTACAGCGCGCTGGTCTCCATCTCGACGGCCAGGGCACCGTGCGCGACGAGCGGCTCGGTCAGCTCGGGACGGGTCGTGTAGAACTGGTCGCTCGAGTAGAGCAGGCCCACGTGCGTGCGGTCCTGCAGCGAGAGCGCCTCCGAGGCCTCGACCGCTGCGCGCAGCAGCGAGAAGTCCGCGACCGGGGCGTAGTCGAGCCCGTGGAAACGCGTGCGGTTGATGCCCGAGTCGGTGCAGGCGCCGTTGGCGATGATGATGTCGCGCATGCCCACGCGCTCGGTCAGGCCGCCGCACGAGCCGACGCGCACGATGGTCTGCACGTCGTAGGAGTCGAACAGCTCGTTGGCGTAGATCGACATCGACGGCTGGCCCATGCCCGATCCCTGCACCGACACGTGGTGCCCGTTCCAGGTGCCCGTGAAGCCCAGCATCCCGCGCACCTCGGTGTACAGCTGCGCGTCGTCGAGGAAGTTCTCGGCGATCCACTTCGCCCGCAGCGGGTCTCCGGGGAACAGGACGATGGGGGCGATCTCGCCGGGTGCGGCGCCGATGTGGGTGCTCATGATCCCAGGTTATGTCCCCGTGGATGTCCCCCTGTGGTGGTTGCATGAAGTCATGGACGTGGAGCGGATGCTGCGGCAGCAGAGACGGATGCTGTGGGCGACCGCGGTCTGCTTCGCCGTGGGCCTGCTCGCCGGCACCGTCGCGCTGTGGGGCGGGACGCGCCCGTTCAGCGGCGACGGCTCAGTGCTCATGCCCATCGCCGTGGTCGCCGGGATCATCGCGGCGGCGGCGTTCGCGGTGAGCACCCGGATGCATCGGGCAGGAGAGACCGCACCGATGCCCACCTGGCAGGCGGTGGTCTCCGACGTCAGCACGGTCGCCGTCGCGCTCGCACTCGTCGGCGTGGCAGGCCTGGGAGTGCTGCTGGCCGGAGAGGTGCTGGCGACCGGGCTGCAGGGCCTGCAGCTGCCGGCGATCGGCGGAGGGCTGCTGGCGGGTGTGGCGTCGGCGCTCGGCGGGAGGTTCGCGTTCCGCACCGGCATCCGGCTGAGCACGCGTGACGTCGCCTCGCTGCTGTTCTCGTTCCTCGTGATCGGCACGCTGTTCGCCGTGCTCACCGCCACCGACACGACCTGGTGGGACCGCAGCTTCTCGCAGCTCGGGATCGGCGCGGGAGGCTGGGCGTTCAACGGCACGGTGATCATCGCGGGTCTGCTGATCGCGACGACCGGCTCGTACGTGGGCCGGGATCTGCACCGGATGCTGGGCGACGCCGCGCTGCGCGGCATCGCCGTCGTCGTGGTCGCGTGGTCGGGTGCCGGACTGGCGCTCGCCGCCGTCGGTCTTCTGCCGCTGGATCAGGTGCCGGTGCCGCATGCGATCGCCGCGTTCGCGACGCTGGGCCTGATCGTCGCAGCGGCGATCGCGACCACCGTGCTGATGGGGGAGCTGCGGATGCTGCGCGCGCTCACGGTGGTGCTGGCGGTGCTCATCGCCGTCGCGGTGGTGCTCGCGTTCGTCCTGCGGATGCTGTCGGTGGCCGCGCTCGAGGCCGTGGTCGTCGGACTGGTGCTGCTGTGGCTGTCGACGCTGGTCCAGCTGCTCGGCATCCTCGCTCCCGACGAGTCGCGCCCCTCGTCCCGCCGCTCTCCGCTGCGGGCGTAACTGCGGCGCCCGCCGGGTCAGCCCTGGCGGCGCACCATCTCCGCGATCCAGATCGGCGCGAACGGGCTCGTGCAGTTCGGCGGGGTGGGGTAGTCGGCGAGCACCTGCAGCCGCTCGCCGATCGCGACGGCGCGGTCGCGCAGCGCGGGGTGATGGATGCCGATGTAGGCGAGCGTCTCGTTCATCGCCCACTGCTCGCGCTCGGGAGCATCTTTCAGCTCGCGCTCGATGCGGTCGAGCAGAGCGTCGAGATCCAGGCCGTCCGGCGTCTTCTGCACCCGCGTCGAGGTCAGCGACCAGTGCGCGGCGCGGGCATCGGCGTCCGCATCGTCCGACCAGCGCAGCCGCAGATCCTCGGCGTGAGGCGACTTCCTGGCGATGTAGTTCACCAGCCAGTCGTGCGCCTTCGCGCTGCGGGTGCTGCGCAGCATCCGGTCGATCTCGTCGGCCGAGAGTTCCCGCGGCTTCGCGATCAGCAGGGCGAGCAGCTGACCGGCCACGTCGTCGCACTCCCAGAGGGACCGGGCCAGGTCGGTCGACAGCCCGATCCGCTTGGCGAGCCCGCGCATCTTCGACAGGTTCACACCGTGCGCATCGCCGTGGCGCTCGTTCACGGCCCGTGCCTTCGGGTCCTCCAGCGCTGCGAGCTCGGCGAGGGCTTCAGGGGCGGTCATCGACATGGGAACAGGGTAGGCGAGAGGGGACTGAACCTCCTGTGGGATCGACGGGTCCGGGTTGGGGAATCGCCGATGCGAGGCGTAGATCGGGCTCGTTAGCGTGCGTGCACGGCACTGTTCGTGCCGACCGACCCGAGCACGGAGCTTCACATGTCAACGTCGACTGCAACACCCCGGATCCGTTCCGCTCTCTTCATCCTGATGCTGGCCATGGTGGCCGAAGGCCTCGACCTCGTGGTCGCGAGCTTCGTCTTCCCTCGCGTCATGGAGGAGTGGGGCACATCGATCGAGGACATCACCACCCTCGTCACCCTCAGCGTCGTGGCGGGCGCGGTCGGCGGCTATCTCGCCGGGCCGCTCGCTGACAGATTCGGCTGTCGGCCCGTCATCGTCGTCTGCGCACTCGAGTTCTCGGCGCTCACGATCGCGACGGCGGCTGTCCCGGGGATGGCCGGGCTGATGATCGTGCGGCTCGCGGCATGCCTGGGGCTCGGCGCCCTGGTGCCCGTCGTGATCGCGCAGGTGTCCGAGCTCGTCCCCGGACGCACCCGGTCGCACATGGTGAGCCTGGTGTGGTCGGGCGGCGCGTTCGGGTTCATCCTCGGAAGCGTGCTGGCGGCCGTCGTGATCCCCGCCGCAGGCTGGCGCGTCCTCGTCATCGTGAGCGGGGTGCTCTCGATCGTGCTGGTGCCGTTCCTTCTCCGGGTGCTTCCGCGCCGCGCCGAGCGTCTCGAGGAGCCGATCCCCGCCACCTCCCATGCCGAAGCCGGCACAGCAGTGGGCACCCTGTTCACACGTCGTTACCTCGCCTCCACGCTGCTGACGTGGATCTGCTTCGCCGTGGGACTCGGCGTCGCCTACCTCATCGCCACGTATCTGCCGCTCATGGTCGAGCAGTACGGCATGACCGCAGGCGTGGCCGCACTGGTCACCGGGCTGTTCGGGCTGTGCGGACTGCTCGGCCAGCTCGGTCTCGGATTCGCGCTGAGGCGCTGGGACCCGCGCTCCGTACTCGCCGTGGTGTGGGGCGTCGGCACCCTCGGGATCGTGCTGCTCGCCGTGGTCGACCTCGGCATCGCGGGATTCCTCATCGCGATCTCGGCGATCGCCTTCACCATCGCCGGATCCAATGCCGTGCTTCCGACTCTCGCCACCGCCCTGTACCCCGCACGCGCGAAGGCGACAGGCGTCTCGTGGGCCAACGGAGCGGGGCAGATCGGCCGGCTCGGCGGGGGCTGGGCCGGGGGAGCCATGCTCGCTGCCGGCTTCAGCACCACGCAGCTGTTCCTGGCCATCGCGGTGCCGACCGTGGCCGGGATCGTCGGCGCGGTGCTGCTGCGACGTGCCCGCCGGACGGCAGAAGGGCCGGCGGATGACGCGTCCCTCGCGCCTGCCGAGAGCGCCATCGTCGCTGGGAACACCACGACCGAGGCCCGCGCATGATGGCGCCCCGGGTGCTCGCGGAGGGTCGCGCGTCGACCCTCCGCGTCGGAGACCTGCTGTTCCGCGCGCTCTCCTGGGGTCCCGAGGACGGGATCCCCCTCCTCGCCCTGCACGGCTTCCCCCAGCACGCCGCCAGCTGGGCGCGCGTCGCGCCTCTGCTCGCGGAGCAGGGGATCCGGACCCTCGCCTTCGACCAGCGCGGCTATTCGCCGGGCGCACGCGTGCCGCTGGATCAGTACACGCTGGATGCCGTGGTCGGCGACGTCATCGGCATCGCCGATGCGCTCGGGTGCGACCGCCTGCACCTGGCCGGTTTCGGGCAGGGCGCATTGCAGAGCTGGGCGACCGCTGCGGCGCATCCCGACCGGATCGCATCTCTGACCGCTCTGCGCTTTCCGCACCCGGCGGCGTTCGCGCGCGGCGTCCGCACGGATGCCGAACAGCGACGGGCGTGGGATGCGCTGGAGAGCATGAGTCCGCCCCGCCCCGCCGCCGAGCAGCTGCTGCGCGATGACGCTGCCGCGTTGCGATCGTTCCTCGCGGGGTCCGGGATGCGCCAGGAGCTCGTCGACGAGACGACGGAGCGCCTGCGCGACCCGGAGGCGCTCGCCGCGGCCGTGGCCTGGCACCTCATCCCGGTCGAGGAGATGGCGCAGGTCCCGCCGGTCACCGTGCCGGCGCTCTACATCTTCAGCGAGGGGCCCGCCCTGCTCCCGGCCACGGCGGAGCTCTGCGCGGAGTACGCGCACGGCGGGTACCGGATGGTCGCGTTCGAGCAGGGCGGGCACTGGCTGCTCGACACCGAGGCCGAGCGCGTCGCGGAGCAGATCGGCCGTCATGTCCTGGACGTGGCGGACGGAGGCGCGAGTGCCTGAACTGGTGGTGTCGACGCCCTCGGGTCGTCTCGCTGGGCGCCAGGACGACGGCGTGCTCAGGTTCCACGGCGTCCCCTACGCTGAGGCGCCGGTAGGGGGGCGCCGGTTCGCCGCCCCGGTGCCGGTGCAGCCCTGGGCGGGCATCCTGTCCGCTTCCGCGCCCGGCCCGATCGCTCCTCAGCCCCTCAGCCCCCTCGCCGATGTCAGCCGGGGAATGAGCGAGGACTGTCTTCGCCTGGACATCGTCACGCCGGCCGTCCGTGGTCGGCGTCCGGTCGTGGTGTGGCTGCACGGCGGGGGATACTTCGCGGGCTCCTCACTGGAACCGGACAGCGATGGGACCCGGCTGAGCGCGGAGCACGACCTCGTGGTGGTCTCGGTGACGCATCGACTGGGCATCCTCGGGTTCCTCGACCTCGAACCCGTCGGCGTGCCCGGCTCCGGCGTCGCCGGACACCTCGACCTCCTCGCGGCACTGCGGTGGATCCGGTCGCACATCACGGCGTTCGGCGGCGATCCGGAGCGGGTGACGGTGGTCGGGCATTCCGGGGGCGGGGGGAAGACGTCGATGCTGCTCAGCACGCCGTCGGCCGCCCAGCTCATGCACGGGGCGGTGATCATGGCCGGCCCCGAGTTCGATCTCAACGATCCGTCGCGCGCGGCCGCGACGAGGACCGCCGTCGCCGACGCGCTGGGCCTCGACGGCACGGCGGAGCAGCTCGCGGAACGGCTCCGCCGCGTTCCCGTCGCCGATCTCCTGCAGGTGCAGGAGCACCTCGGCGCGGGTGCCGTCCCAGGTCCGCACAGCATGCGATTCTCGCCGGTCGTCGGACGAGACCCACTGCCCCTCGTGCCGACCGCCGCCGCGAGGGCCGGCATCGGAGCAGGCATCCCCCTCATCATCGGGACGGCACGCGACGAGTCGCACATCGCCCTCGGAGCCGATCCGGCGGCAGCGTCCCGTGACCTGCCACCGGAAGCACTGCGCCGGCTCGTCGCGGATGGGCTGGACAGGCCGGAGGACGCATCGCGCATCCTGCGGCGGTACCGCGAGCTGCTGCCGGGCTCCCCGCCGGGAGCGCTCTGGCTGTCGATCGCCTCCGACCAGTTCCGGATCCGCAGCCTCCGTCTCGCCGAGGCGCGTCTGGACGGCGGCGCCGCCGCGACGCACGTGTACCGTTACGACGTGCCCGACGCGGCGGGATCAGTCCCGCACGGCGCAGAGGTCGCGGCGTTCTTCGGCGGGACTGCGGATACAGCCGCGGCGGACTGCCTCGCAGCCTTCGCCCGCACTGGTTCTCCCGGGCCATACTGGGAGGCATACGTGAGGGGTTCGCGGCACGAGCGCCGGTTCCGTGAGACGGGGGCGGCGGACGTTCCGGATCCGGATGCCGAGCGTCGCCGGGCCTGGGACGGCATCGGCACCGGTCCCCGGTCGCATCCGTGGGCGAGACTGCTCGAACCCGCGGAGTAACCTGCATTCCACGACGAGATCGCCCTTCGCCCGGGAGAGGCATGACAACGAGGAAGCAGACCGCGGTGCAGAAGGCGTGCGCCAGGGTCGAGGCAGGGATCGGCGCGCTGACGGCATCCGCCACAGATCATGTGCGCGCGGAGCTCCCCCGATACGCCCTGGTGCCGGTGGAACAGCACCAGGGAACCGTGCGCGACACCATCCAGTCACTGCTGCACGCGCTCGCCGGGGAGGGCGGCTTCTCGGCTGAGGATGCCAGGGTGATCCGCTACGCGGCGCTGCGCCGCGAGGGCACCGGCATCCCGGTTCAGGACGTCCTCGCGGCGTTCCATGTCGTGGGACGGGACGTGTGGGATGCGCTCGCGCATGTCGAGGGGATCTCGGCCGGCACGCTGGTGCAACTGGCTGATCCGCTGTGGTCATGGATCCAGCGGGCGAGCGCGCTGGTCGCCGAGACATCGGCCGCAGGTGGTGGCGCGCAGGGCCGTCAGGTCGTGCTGCGTCAGCGCCTTCTCGAATCCGTCCGGGCCGGCGACGCCGCGGAAGGCGACGCGGTGGAGAACGCCCGTCGGCTGGGGTTCGTCCCCGGGGGCAGCTTCCGCGCCGTGTGCACGGAAGCAGCGCCCTGGGTGGAGGGCGATCTGGAGCTGCTGCAGAGGGGCCTCGCGCGCCTGCCCGGAACGAATCACGCGGGGTTGCACGGAACGCTGATGATCGTGCTCTGCCAGGGCGCGTCCCCGCAGGCGGTGGCCGAGGAGGTCCACCGGCAGCTGCCCGGCCACGGCAGCGTCGGAGTCGGCTTGGAACGGCCCGGCGTCTCGGGGGCCGAGACCAGCATCGGCGACGCGGAACGCGCGCTGCGGGTCGCGTGGCCGGAGTCCGTCTCGTTCTTCGAGCGTGCGTGGCTGCATTCGGGACTGGTCGATGCGCGCACCCGGCTCACGCCCCTCTACGGGGAGGCGAAGGCGATCGCCGCGGAGCATCCGGGTCTCGCGCAGGCCGTGCGAGCCTTCGCGGACGAGGGCTTCAGCCTTGCTGCGGCCGCGGCGGCTCTGCAGCTGCATCCGAACACCGTCGCCTACCGGCTGGATCGGTGGCACGAGCTCACGGGACACGACCCGCGGCGCTTCGACGGCCTGGCGCTCTCGATGCTGTCGATCGGCCCGCCGCGATGAATCCCTGAGTCGATCGGCGGCGCGCCGAAACGGCCGGAGTGCCGACGCCCGCAACTCCTTCGTCGAATCCACGAAGAACCAGGGCCCAAGAGCACCTATCCGCCGAGGAGCTCAGCGTCCTCGTCCTCTTAGTGTCATCGAAACGACAGGCACGAGGAGGAGTCATGGTCGACGAGGTCAGGCATCGCGCATGCGTCTGCTGAGCATCGGGCCCGCCGGCGCAGAGGAGCCGTTCGCGCTCATCGACGACGCCGGAGCCGACGGCCCGCTTTCGCCCGAAGCGGTGGTCATGCCGCTGCGCCCGCTCGCCGCACGCCACGGCACCCGGATCGAGACACTGAGCGATGTGCTGGAGCGGCTTGCGGACCTGGCCCGCTGGCTGGCAGAACCACGGCTGCGCGATGAGGGGGAGCGCCTCGGTGATCGCCGCATCGGCGCGCCCATCCCGGTCCCGCGTCTCGTGGTCGGAGTCGGCATGAACTACCCGGCGCACGCGGCCGGGCTCGACACCCGCGCCGGGGATCCCGTGCTGTTCCTCAAGCCGCCGACCGCCGTCTGCGGGCCGTACGACGACATCGTCCGCCCGCCCGAGACGGCCGCGCTGGACCACGAGGTCGAGCTCGGCGTCGTGATCGGCACGGTCGCCCACCGCGTCCCGGCGGAACGCGCCCTCACGCACGTGGCGGGGTTCGTGGTGGCAGATGATGTGTCGGCCCGGGACATCGCGCTCGGGGCGGGCCTCGCGCACCCGCTCTCTCTGCAGCTCACCCGCGCCAAGGGGTTCCCCACCTTCTGCCCGCTCGGGCCCTGGCTGCTGACGGCGGATGAGACACCGCAGCCCGCGGACCTGCTTCTGGAGCTGAGCGTGAACGGCGCGGTGCGCCAGCGGGCACGGGCCGCGGAGATGATCACGGGCATCGCCGAACTCGTCGCCTTCGTCAGCGCGGGCATCCCGCTCGAGCCCGGCGACATCATCCTCACCGGATCCCCGCCGGGGTGCGGATTCGAGCAGGATCCGCCGGTCTTCCTGCACCCCGGAGACGTCGTCGAGGCCGGAGCCACCGGGCTCGGGCGCATGCGCACGCGCGTCATCGACGAGCGGGACCCATCCAGGCGAGAACAGCCGACCATCAACCCGAGGAGCGCCACATGATCCGCACTGCACGCCCGTTCATCGAGGCGATCAACCCGTCCCGTCTCGCGCCGCCCGCGGGGCACTTCGACCGTGCGATGCGCATCGGTCCCTGGCTCACCGTCTCCGGCACATCCGCGCTCACGAACCTCACCGGCCCTGTCGAGGAGCGGCGCCTGCCCGACGACTTCCGCGCGCAGGCGGAGCTGGCCTTCGACAACATCGCCGTCGTCCTCGACTCGGTCGACGCGAGCTTCGAGCACGTCTACGAGATCCACGCGACCCTGGCGCGCGCCGAGGACTTCGGCACGCTGAACGACATCTTCCGCGAGCGGATCCCCGAGCGCGGCTTCGTGGGCAGCGGCTACGTCGCCGAGTTCCTCGGCCCCGGGATGCTCATCGAGGTCGAGGTCAGGGCCTATCTCCCGCATTTCGCCGACGACACCACCACACCTCACCCGATCACCCCGAACGGAGCACACGCATGAGCATTCCCACCCTTCTCGGATCGCGCATCGTCGATCTGACCACGCCACTGGGCCCGTCCACCCCGGTGGTCCCCGTGCCGGAGCCCTTCGCCCCGACGGCAGCGCTTTCGTTCACTCCGGTGAGCGACTTCGACGAGCACGGCCCCGGCTGGTCCTGGAGCGACATCACCCTCGGCGAGCACGCCGGCACCCACGTCGACGCGCCGCGGCACTGGATCAGCGGTCGGGACGGCCGCTCGGTCGACCAGATCCCGCCGGAGCGCCTGGTGGGTCCGGTCGGCGTGCTGGACTGCACGGCCGAGGTCGCCGAGAACCCTGGCTACCTCGTCACCGTCGCCGACCTGGAGGGCTGGGAGGCGGAGCACGGCCGGATCCAGCCGGGCACCTGGCTCTTCGTGCGCACCGGCTGGAGCGCGCGCGGTGACGATCCGGCGCGATTCCTGAACGACAACGTCTGGCCGGGCCTCACTCTGAAGGCCGCCAAGTGGCTGGCGGCGCATCCGAACGTCTCGGGCCTCGGCGTCGAGGCGATCGGCATCGACGGTCTCGGTGCCGGACCGGAGGCGGATGACGCGCAGGACGATCCTGGGGCCTTCGGCCCCGGCCACTACTACCTGCTCGGATCGGACAAGTACGGCCTGACCTCGCTGCGCAACCTCGACGCCCTCCCGGCGACCGGCGCATGGGTCGTGGTCGCGCCGCTGCCGCTCGTCGGCGGCACCGCCGGCCCGGCACGCGTCTTCGCGTTCGTCCCGGAAGGCGGTGAGGGGGAATGAGCGTCCCGCAGGAGGCCGCGCCGCTCGACCTGCTCGTCGTCGGCTGTGGAGCGGGCGGCCTGACGGTCGCGCAGGCGTTCCTCGAAGAGGTGGACCGTGACGGCCGCTCCCCGCGGGTCGTGCTCCTCGAGCGGGCACCGCGCGCCGAGCGCGGCGGGGCGACCCGGTGGTCCTGGGTCAACGTGACCGTCGACACCGACGGGGTCGTCGATCCCGGCGTCATCGCGCGCATCCTGACCTCGCATCCCGATGTGGACGAGGAGTACTTCCGGGTGATCGAGCGGGAGGGCGCCGCGACCGTGGCGTGGCTCGAGGAGCACGGCGTGCAGATCGCCCACCAGCGCCCGCCGTTCGCGATGGCGAACGACTACGGCGCGATGGTGGGCGGTGGAGCGAGCCTGGTCGAGGCGTTCTGCGCGTTGCTGGAGGCCCGGGAAGGCGTGGAGATCCGCTACGACACCGAGGCCCTGCGCCTCACGACGGATGCGGACGGCCGGGTCGACGGCGTGATCGCGCGGGGCCCGGACGGCCTGACGCGACGGCTGGCCGCGGACGCCGTGGTTCTCGCGACCGGCGGGTTCGAGGGCAGCCTGGAGGCGGTGACCCGCTACGTCGGTCAGCGGGCCGGACAGATCCGGCACGTGGTCCCCGGACTGCGGTTCAACACGGGCGACGGCCTGCGGATGGCGACCGAGCTCGGCGCGGCGACGGCGGGCCAGTTCGACCGGCTGCACGTGCAGCTCGTCGACGAGCGGACGAGCAAGCCGGATGCCGGGATCTTCGGCATCCCCTACGGCGTGATCGTTGACGGCCGCGGCCGGCGATTCGTGGACGAGGGCTCCGCGACGGCGGAGGCGCTCAACGCGCCGCTCGCCTGGTCTGTGTGGCGCGACCACGACGCCACCGCATCCTTCGTGTTCGACGCACGCGCCGCCCGGATCCCGGGCTGGGAGTTCCTGAACCAGAGCGACATCCAGCCGTACCGAGCCGACACCCTCGCCGAGCTCGCCGGACTGATCGGCGTCGACCCGGCCGCCCTCGAGGACGAGATCACGCGGTTCAACGCCGCGGTCGGCGACGGCGACTTCGATCCCGGGGTGCTCGACGGCCGGCGCACGCACGGGCTGGACATCGACAAGACGAACTGGGCGCTGCCGATCGAGGAGGCCCCGTTCTTCGCGTATCCCCTGGCGACGGCGTCGACGTTCAGCTACGGCGGCATCCGCATCGACCTGGAGGGCCGAGTGGTCACGCCACGCGGCACCGCCATCCCGGGCCTGTACGGAGCAGGCGTGGTCACCGGTGTCTGGTACGGGGAGTATCCCGGCGCGATGTCGGTGCTGCGCACCGTGACCTTCGCCCGGCGGACCGGCGCTGAGATCGCAGCGGCCCGGGTGCCGATCCATTGAGCGCCTGGACAGCCCCGATCACCGGACCCGCCCGCTTGAGCTGAGTCCGGCGGCACGGCGCCCGAGGGGGAGACGCCGTGCCGCCGGACTCGTGCCGCCGGACTCAGTTCGCCGGGCCGAGGTCGCGCATCGGCTGTCCGGCCTTGGGGTTGGCGGGCTTGACCTTGCGGCGCCGTCCGTTCACGATGACGACGACGTTCGACATGTTCGGTGCACGGTCCGCCACGACGTCGTACGACACCACTCTTCCGTCCTGCCATTCGCAGCTCACCCGGTACCCGCCGCGAGCGCGCAGGCCGGTGAACGAGCCCTTCGCCGCCCAGTCCGCCGGAACAGCCGGCAGCAGGCGGATGGCGCCCTCGTGGCTCTGCAGCAGCATCTCGGCGATCGCCCCGGTGATGCCGAAGTTGCCGTCCAGCTGGAACGGCGGATGGTTCGCCCACAGGTTCGGCAGCGTGTTATAGGTGAGCAGGCCGCGCACCATGATCCCGGCGCGCTCCGCGTCGCCGAGGCGGGCGAACAGGCCGGCGCGCCAGGGCCACGTCCAGGAACGGCGGCTGTCGCCCGAGACGGTGCCGGCGGTGAACGGCACGCCCTCCTTCTCGCCGCATCGTGCCTTCAGCGACACCAGCGCGGCCGCGGCGAGCTCGGTGTCGTCCACCGTGATCTGCCGGCCGGGGTAGACGGCGAACAGGTGCGATGTGTGGCGGTGGATGTCCTTCGGATCGTCGCGGTCGGTCTGCCACTCCTGCAGCTGACCCCAGCTACCGATCCTGTTCGGCGCGAGCCTGCTCTGCATGTCGGCCACCGTCGCCCGGTAGTCCTGGTCCACGTCGAGCGCCTCGGCGCAGTCGAGGTAGTTCTGGAAGAGGTCCCAGATGATCTGCTGGTCGTACATCACGCCGTCCTCGCGGGGCCCGTGCTCGGGCGACCATCCGTTCGGCGACACCAGCGTGCCGTCCGGGAGCGTCTTGAGGCGGTCCTCCCAGAACTCGCAGATCTCCTTGATCAGCGGGTAGGCGTGATCGCGCAGGTACCGCTTGTCCTGCGTGAACGCCCAGTGCTCGTAGAGATGCTGCGCGTACCAGGCGCTCGCGACGGTGTTCCACTCCCAGGAGTTGCCGCCGAAGATGCTCTGCGAGGTGCGCGCCGTCCAGCCGCGCACGTCGCCGAAGGCGTTCCGGGTCGCGACGCGGCTCGGCACGGCGACCTGCTCGATGAACGCGGCGAGCGCCTCGTGCGCCTCCGGCAGATCGGCGGTCTCGGCGCCCCAGTAGTTCATCTGGATGTTGATGTTGGTGTGGTAATCGCTGGCCCAGGCCGGCTGGTTGCTGTTGTTCCACAGCCCCTGCAGGTTGGCCGGCAGCCCACCGGGCTTCGACGAGCTCAGCAGCAGGTAGCGCCCGTAGGAGTACATGGTCTGCTCGAGCGTCGGGTCGGACTCGCCCGCTGCGTAGCGGGTGAGCCGTCGCTGGGTCGGCAGCGCCAGCACGGCATCCGCGGTGCTGCCCCAGTCCACCTTCGCGCGCGACATCAGAGCCGACACCTCGGTGACGTGCGACGAGCGCAGCTCGTCGAAGGAGCGGGCGGATGCCGCGGCCAGGGCCTTCTCGATCCCGGGCAGGGGCGCCGCGCCCCGCCATCCCTTCGCGGCATCCATCAGGTAGTCGGTGCGCGCGTCCAGCAGCAGGGTGATCGAGGTCGCCCCGGTCACGCGCAGCCCGTCTCCCGCCGCCGCGACCTCGCCGTCCGTGTCGGCGATCTGCAGCACGGCCGCGTGGCTCAGCTCGTTCGCCATCGTTCCTGCGAACGACAGGCGCCGTTTCGCGGCATCCGCCGTCGTCCTCGCCTCCTGCGCCGAGACCATGCCGATGTCGGCGTTCAGCGATCCGGCGCGATCGGTCGAGTACCTCAGCACGATGACGTCGGCGTCACGCGACGCGAACGCCTCGCGCAGCACCGTGCCGCCGGTGGTGGCGAAGTGCGTGCTGTACGTGCCGTCGGCGATGTCGAGCGCCCGGCGGTAGTCGACGACCGTGCGCGCCCCCGCCGTGCTGAACGCTCCGGCGGTGAAGGCGATCCCGGCGACCCGGAACGCCGACGGACCCGTGAACACGATGCGGTGCACCGCGTACGCCTTCGTGTTGGCGAACGAGAACGCGCGGGTCTGGCCGCGTTCGGCGAACGTCTCGCCGGTGGTCTGATGCAGGGTCGTCCAGGTCAGGCCGTCGTCGGATCCTGCGACCGTCCAGTCCCGCGGATCGGGCGCGGCGTCATCGGCCGCGGAGGTGAGGGTGTAGCCGGTGAAGGCGCGCTTCGTGGCCGACTCGACCTGCCAGATGGCTCCCGACCCGGCGTCGCCGACCTGCCACACCGTGCCGGCGTCGCCGTCGACACTGCCCAGCAGCGAATCGGCGTGCCCGCTCGGAGACGAGACGTACCACCCGTCCCCGCCGGCGAGAGCCACACCCGCCAGGCCGATCTCGGACAGCTGGAAGTGGCTGACGCCGGCCTTCGGCACGAACACGAAGCGGTAGTGCCGGTAGGTCCCCGGGTTCGCCACGGTATAGGTCTTGGTCTGGAACCTGCTCTCGAAGGGCGCGCCGGTCCGCGTGTCCAGCGTCGTCCAGGACGATCCGTCCGCCGAACCCTGGAACGTCCACTCCTGCGGGTCGCGGGTGGGGACGTCGTTCGCGCTGGTCAGGCTGTACGAGGCGACCTCGGCCGCGTCCGCCAGGTCTGCCTGCCAGAGCACCTGCGCGGGCGGGCCGTCGATGCACCACTTGGTGCGGGAGTCGCCGTCGTAGCTGCGGTCCACGCCCTCCGAACCCGAGGTCCGGTAGGGACCGCCGGGTGACGTCACGGTGGTGGTCCCGCCGAACGAGACGGTCACCGTGCCGAAGTCCCGGTACGAGCCGAACCCGGTCACCGAGGTGTCGTAGGCGCCGTCACCCTGACCTGCGAGGGCGTTGTCGTAGTCGTTCACGCCGCCCCACATGCTCTGCTCGTTGAACTGCACGACATCGGCGGTGGGGTCGCCGAACAGTTTCGCGCCGAGACGTGCATTGCCTATGGGCAGTGCCTGTGACTCCCAGTCCTTGGCCGGCGTGCCGTACCAGAGCGCAGAGCGCGAGAGCCGAGGGCGGGGGAGCGACCGGGCGGCGGATGCTGCGGAGTGCGGGGCGCCCACGGCGGCGGATGCCGGCCGGGCGGCGAGGAAGGTCGGAGTCAGCGCGGCGAGGGCGGCGAAGCCGCTGACCTGCAATGCCTGGCGGCGGGAGATCGGAATGTCGAGCACGGATGCCTCCTGAGCGTCGTCGATCGGGGAGTGATGCCCGAGGAATGAGGCATCGTGTGGCATTCTTACGCACCGATTGATCGGATGTCTAGGGTGATCAACGAACCCGTTTGGCCCCCGTGCCTCGTCTTGGCCCCGCATTCATCCGATGCATGAGGGTCGAATGCCCGCGTCCGCCCCTGGTCAGGAGCGGTTTCGTCGAACCGAGTGTTTGCGCTCTACAGTAAATCCATTCCTGGCAGTTCGTCGACACGTTCTACGCAGTGATAGCCAGAAGTCCAGGGTTGTTTCCGCAAACATCTTCTGCGATCATCGTGACCGAACGCCGATTCGAAGGAGAACCAGGGTGAAGAGAACGCAACGACGCTGGGCGGGGGTGGGCCTGACCTGTGCGGTCGTCGCGGCCGGCCTGTCGGCCTTCAGTACGGCCCCCGCGTGGGCGGTGGGCGACGGACAGGTGGTGCTGCGCACCGGCGTGCTCGAGGTGCGAGCCTCCAGCGCCTTCCCGCAGGTTGTCCAGTACATCGATCGAGCCAGCGGCGCCGTCATGCGCGGCAACGACAGTGCACTCACCTCGATCCAGATCAACGGCACTCCGCAGCCGGTCTCGGTGAGCTCCGCCCAGATCGACGGGAGCACGGTCGAATACGTGCTCACCCCGACCGCCCTCGACGGCGTGCGCCTCACGGCGCGCCTGAGCGTGAAGAAGAACGTCGTCACGCTGAAGTTCACCGACATCCAGGACCCCGGCAAGAAGGTCGCGACCCTGCGCATCCCGGGACAGAACCTCGTGACGGTCTCCTCGGCCGACGAGGGATCGGCCGTCGCCGCGGCGAACCTCTCCGTGGACCGCGCCGTCTCGGGCGACACCTTCATCCCGGTGAACGCACAGACCCCGCTGAACGCGTCGCCGGTGTCGTCGAACGCCGTCATCGCGAACACCGCGCGGCTCGCGGCGGCCTTCACCACCAACGCCATGTACGACGAGTCCAGCGGCCCCGCCAACAAGGACTCCGGCAACTTCTGGCGCCAGGCCGTCAAGGACGGCGACGACGTCGAGGTCGGCATCTCGAGCGGCCAGTGGCTGTATCGCGCCAAGGGGGCACCCGAACCCGAGGAGCTGCCCTGGGTCAAGGTCGCGATCACCCCCGACGCGAACGCCGACGGCACCGTCGACTGGCAGGACGGCGCGATCGCGCTGCGCGACCTGCGCGTGGGCCCGTACAAGGGCGAGCAGACCCCCGACAACGTCGTCACGCACATCCCGTTCAACTTCGCCTCGCAGGCCACGCACCCGTTCCTGCGCACGCTCGACGACGTCAAGCGCATCGCGCTGAACACCGACGGGCTCGGCCAGGTCGCGATGCTGAAGGGCTACACCAGCGAGGGCCACGACTCCGCCAACACGGACTACGGCGACAACTTCAACGAGCGCGCCGGCGGGCTCGACGAGCTCAACGACGCGCTCGCGGCAGGCAAGAAGTGGAACGCCTCGTTCGGCGTGCACATCAACGCCACCGAGATCTACCCCGAGGCGAACTCGTTCAGCGACGACATCATGAACCCGAAGTCGCCGGGCTGGAACTGGCTCGACCAGTCCTATTACATCGATCAGCGCTTCGACACGAACTCGGGTCGGCTCGACAAGCGCATCGGCGAGCTGGCGGATGCCACGAACGACAACCTCGACTTCGTCTACGTCGACGTCTACTACCAGTACGGATGGCTGGCGAAGAAGATCCAGGAGTCGCTGGTCGACCACGGCTTCCGCGTGGGCTCGGAGTGGGCCGACAAGCTGCCCGCCAACAACACCTGGTCGCACTGGGCGAACGACGAGAGCTACGGTGGCTCGACGAACAAGGGCATCAACTCGCAGATCCTGCGCTTCGTGAACAACACCGAGGCCGACGTCTGGAACCCCGATCCGCGACTCGGTACCAGCCACATCGTCGAGTTCGAGGGCTGGACCAACCAGAACGACTTCAACGGGTTCCTGAAGAACGTGTGGACCGCGAACGTTCCGGCGAAGTTCCTGCAGCACCACGAGATCACGCGCTGGACCGATGAGGCGATCGATCTCGAGGACGGCGTGCGGGTCACCGGCACGGATGCCGCGAGCCGGTCGATCACCGTCGGGGGCGCCGAAGTGCTGCACGGCGGGAACTACCTGCTGCCGTGGGCCTCGAAGGACGGCGGCAAGGTCGACAAGCTGTACCACTACAACCCCGCGGGCGGCAGCACCACGTGGACGCTGACCAGCCAGTTCGCCGGCAACGCCACCATGCAGTTGTTCTCGCTCGGCGACGGCGGTCGCACCAAGGTCGCCGATGTTCCGGTCGTGGACGGCAAGGTCACGATCGACGCGAAGGCCGGGCAGCCCTACGTGCTCGTGGCGGGCAAGAAGGCGGATGCCGGCAGCAGCCTGCCCAAGAAGACCCGCTTCGGTGAGAGCACCCCGGTGGTCGACCCCGGATTCAACGAGACGACGCTGGACGCCTGGAGCCCGACCGGCGAGGTCACGATCGAGCGCGACGGCCTGGGCCGGCGAGCGGCGAAGATCGGTGCCGGCGAGGCATCCCTCAGCCAGCGTCTGGGCGCCCTGCCCGCCGGCGAGTACACCGCCAGCGCGTGGGTCGGCATCGACAAGAACAAGACCCGCGACGTGAAGCTCGGAGTGCAGGTGCCAGGCGGCAAGGACGTCGGGATCGCGATCGACTCCTCCAACGCGCAGAACTACGTGGCGGCCGACGAGTGGCACGGCACCACCATGCAGCGTCTGAAGGTGCCCTTCACCGTGAGTGCTGACGGAACCCGCCCCACGTTGACGTTCAGCGCCGGCGCGGGCGACGCCGCCGTGCGCATCGACGACGTGCGGATCATCACAGCGGCCGCCCCGAAGCTCGGCGGCGATGTGATCGCCCGCGAGGACTTCGAGGACGTCGACGCCGGATGGGGGCCGTTCTACAAGGGCGCGGCCGGTGGCAGCACCGACCCGCGCACGCACATCGCCAAGCGCAACGACTACACCCAGAAGGGATGGAACGGTCGCCAGATCGACAACATCCTGAACGGCGAGTACTCGCTCATGGCGCACGACGAGAACTCCGGCATCGTGTACCGCACCTCCGAGTACTCCGTGCCGTTCCAGGCCGGTCACCGCTACCGGGTGTCGTTCGACCACCAGTCGACGAGCGCGGGCGAGTACGCCTGGGTCACGGGGTACGACGCGGCGAACGGGCCCCGGGTCACGCAGCGCACGTCGATCGGTGCGGTGCACGAGACCACGCGTTTCGAGCAGGTCATCGACGCCAGCGCCTGCGGTGACACCTTCGTGGGCCTCGAGCGCATCGGCGGCGGCAGTGCGGACATGATCCTGGACGACTTCCTGGTCGAGGACCTCGGAGCGTCCGACGCGATCCCCGCCTGCGCGCAGGTGAGCGGAAAGCTCGGTGCGGACGTGATCCAGCAGGGCGAGGCCACGCCGTTCACGACCACGTTCATCTCGGACGAGGGCGCCCCGATCTCGGATCTCGCCGTGTCTCTTGAACTGCCTGAGGGGTGGACGGCCGAGGCCGTGACCCCGGCGACGGCGGCGACGCTGCCCGCCAAGGGCACGCTGACCACGAAGTGGAACCTGTACGCGCCGGCGGAGGCCGACGGCTCGTACGACATCACGGTCAAGGGCGCGTACAGCACCACGGTCGAGCCGATCGGGCCGCGGACGGCGACGGGCACGGTGACGGTCAAGACGCTGCCGGCTCCGCCGACGAAGACCGTCTACGCCAGCGATCACGACTGGGTGACCTCCAGCAACGGCTGGGGTCCGGTCGAGCGCGATCTGTCCAACGGCGAGCAGGGCCAGGGCGACGGCACGCCGCTGACGCTCAACGGGGTGGTCTTCGCGAAGGGGCTCGGTGCGCACGCGCCGAGCAACGTGAAGTACTTCCTCGGCGGCAACTGCACCGCCTTCACCGCGAAGGTCGGCGTCGACGACGTGCAGACGTCGCGCGGATCGGTCGTGTTCTCGGTGAAGGTCGACGGCAGGACCGTCGTCACCTCGCCGCTGATGAAGCCGACCAGCGAGACGTTCGACCTCACGGCCGACGTGACCGGTGGTCAGTTCGTCGAGCTCGTCGTCGGTGACGGCGGCGACGGCAACGGCAACGACCACGCCGACTGGGCGGACGCCGAGTTCACCTGCGCACCGTGACGGTGACCCGACGCGGCAGGTGAGTCGTGGGGAGCGGATGCTGCGGATGCAGCATCCGCTCCTTCACGTCATGCGCGCGGCGCGGCGGTGGACGAGCGGATGATGAGCTCCGGATGCAGGTCGGGAACGTCATCGAGGTCGCGGCCCTCGATGTGCGCGATGAGGCGCGACGCGGCGGCGCGGCCCATGCCCTCGAAGGGCTGCCGCACGGTCGTCAGCGCAGGCGAGGCGAAGGCCGCCAGTGCGATGTCGTCGACGCTGACCACCGAGACGTCCTCCGGGACGCGCCGGCCGGCCTCGTGCAGCGCGCGGATCAGGCCGAACGCCATCTCGTCGCTGGAGACGAACACGGCGGTGGCATCCGGGATCGCGGCGATCGTGCGCCCGGCGCGATAGCCGGACTCGGGCGTCCAGTCGCCGGGGATCACCGGCGGCGGCGTGATGCCGCGCTCGATGAGCACCTGCTCCCAGGTCTCGCGGCGCTGGCGGGACTCGAGCCAGTAGTCGTCGGCGGGCACGTGCCACACGGTGGAGTGCCCGAGGTCGAGCAGATGCTCGACGGCCAGCCGTGCGATCGCATGCTGGTCGACGATGAGAGGGGCGTCCATGTCGAGGGAGGCGCGCTCGGTGCGCGTCGAGGGGGTGCGGTCGGTGCGCATGCGCATCGCCGGGGAGTTCAGCTCGACCGGCAGGCCGAGCACGATGCCCTCGGCGCCCTGCCGCTCCAGCCGGTCGAAGGCCTGCACGAACGCGTCGGTGGAGGCGTGGTCGGGGACGGCGGCCATCGTGACCGTGTAGCCGTTCGCGGCGGCCGCCTGCTCCACGCCGGCGCCGAGCGCGGCGGAGGAGTACCGGTCCGTCGAGACGAGGATCATGCCGAGGATGCGGGTGCGGCCCGAGGCCAGCGACGCCGCGGCGGCGTGGATGCGGTAGCCGAGGGTCTCCACCGCCGCGTGCACGCGCCGGGCCGTCTCGGGACGCACGTTCTGCTGCCCGGAGAGCACGCGCGAGACGGTCTGCGCGCTGACCCCGGCGGCACGTGCGACGTCGAGCTGGTTGGGGGCCCGATCGGGGCTCGGGCGACGTGGTGACATGGAACGATGGTAGCGGCACAACCGCATGATCCCGCGGTTGTTCCCGGGTCTGGATGAGATAGTGTGAACGCAAACATCCGCATCTCAGGAGACGTATGACCAGCTTCGCCGCCCCCTCGCTCACCTGGCGCGATGGCCGCCTCTTCCGCGACGGCGAACCGCACCGCATCCTCTCCGGCGCGGTGCACTACTTCCGCATCCACCCCGATCAGTGGGAGGACCGGCTGCGCCGCCTCGCGGCGATGGGTGCGAACACCGTCGACACGTACATCGCGTGGAACTTCCATGAGCGCGCCGAGGGCGAGTTCGACTTCACCGGCTGGCGCGACGTCGCGCGCTTCATCCGCATCGCCGGCGAGGTCGGCCTGGACGTCTACGTCCGCCCCAGCCCGTACATCTGCGCGGAGTGGTCCAATGGCGGCATCCCGTTCTGGCTGTCCGGCAGTGCGCGCGCGCTGCGCTCGTCGGATGCCGGCTTCCTCGCCGCCGTGGATGCGTGGTTCGACGCGCTCATCCCGCAGCTGGAACCGCTGCAGGCCGTGCACGGCGGGCCGATCCGCCTGATCCAGGTGGAGAACGAGTACGGCTCCTACGGCAGCGACCAGGCCTACCTCGCTCACCAGCGCGATGCGCTCGTCTCACGCGGGATGGTCGAGATGCTCACCACCGCCGACGGCACCACCGCCGACATGGTGCGCAACGGAAGCATCCCGGGCGCGATGGGCACGTTCACGTTCGGCACCGGGGTCGCCCTCGCGCAGGAACTGCGCCGTGACGATCATCACCTGATGTGCAGCGAGCTGTGGGGCGGCTGGTTCGACCACTGGGGCGAGCAGCACCACGTGCGATCGGCCGAGAGCATGATCGGCACGGTGCAGGAGCTGCTCGATGCCGGCGGGTCGGTGAGCATCTACATGGCGCACGGCGGCACGAACTTCGGGCTGTGGGCGGGAGCAAACCACGACGGCGTCATCCAGCCCACCATCACGTCGTACGACTCGGATGCCCCGATCGGCGAGGACGGCTCGCTGAACGACAAGTTCCACGCGCTGCGCGCGGCGTTCGCCCCGTTCCATGCGGGCGAGCTCCCGGAGGTCCCGGATGCTCCGGAGCACCAGCCCGCCGCATCCGCCCCGCTCGTGCCGATCGCCTCGCTGCTCGACGTCGTGCGCGCGCAGCCGGTCGTCGCCACCGCGCCCCAGCCGCTCCCGTACGAGGAGCTGGGTGCGGAGGACGGCCTGGTCGCCTACGAGTCGGATGTCGTGTTCGAGGCCGACACGGTGCTCACGCTGCGCGAGCTGCGCGATCGCGCCACCGTTTTCCTCGACGACGTGCGTCTCGGCACGGTCGAGCACGACGGCGAGCAGAGCCTGGCGCTGCCCTCGGGCGGTGGCGCCGGGCGGCTCACGATCGTCGTCGAGAGCCTCGGGCGCATCAACTACGGGCCGCTCACCGGTGAGCGCAAGGGCATCCTCGGCGGGGTGCTGATCGGCCGCCGGTTCCAGCACGGCTGGGAGCACCGGATGCTGCCGCGCGACGCGGTGCCCGCGGCGGGGCTCGCCGCCGGAGCGGACGGCCTGGCCACGGCATCCGTCACCGTCTCGCGCCCGCTCGACGCGTGGATCGCGCTGCCCGGCTCCGCGAAGGGCATGGTGTGGCTGAACGGCTTCCTGCTCGGACGGTACTGGGAGCGCGGCCCGCAGGTCACGCTGTACGCCCCCGGGCCGCTGTGGCGCGAGGGCGAGAACGAGATCGTCGTGCTCGACACCGACCGCCTCGGCGTCACCGTCGAGATCCGCGAGAGCGCCGACTACGGCCCGCGCGAAGAGTTCGTCGGGTCGTGATCCGGCCGCACTGACCGGATACATCGGGTCAGTGTTCGGTTCGGTGCACTTCCTGTGCCGAAATACGAGATTCCATTGTTGATACATCCGATCTCTGTTACGTTCGCGGTGATCCCCATCCCCTAACGCAATGGAGCAGAAGGAATGCGTGTCCCCCTCACACACCAGCACGGGCGATCACCGGTCCGTCGTACTCTGCGCGGCGCGCTCGCCGCGCTCAGCGCCGCCGTCGTGGTCGGTGCGCTCGTGACCCCTCTCACCGCCTCGGCAGCTGAGACCGACGATCTCGACATCGCCTTCGGCGGCTCCCTGGTCGGCACGACCGCGTACACGACCGTCGAGGGCGAGACCATGCGCGGAGTCGTCCGGCGCATGAACGGCGCCGAGGAGCAGATCCCCGGCGGCGGCGTCACCCTCGGCGGCGGCACGCAGGGCATCCGCTTCGACGCCTCCGCCTTCACGCTCGCCGACCCCGGCGCGACCAGCGGCTTCGTCGCCGAGCTCTCCGTCACGCCGGCGGCGTCGCAGAGCGACATGGCCACGCTCTTCGCCGCGGGCGGCAACCTGTTCGTCCGCATCCAGCAGGGCGAGCTCGTGTACGGCTTCGACTCGCAGGCCGGTGGAAGCTGGAAGCAGAACCGCCGCACCGCCCCGGCACCCGCCGGCGGGGTCGAGCACGACCTGTCGGTGCAGTACATCCGGGTGGGGGCCGGAGCCGAGATGCACGTCTCGATCGACGGCACCGCCCTCGCCACGGTCACCGCCGATGCCCCCGCGGGCATCGACGCATCGGCCGCGTCGTCCTTCGGATTCGGCAACGACGTGCACCCCGCAGCGGCAGGCCGCGGCTACGTCGGAGACCTGCACCGCGTGCGCGTCGCGTCGGGTCTCAGCGCCTACGATCCCGCGCAGAACACCTACCAGCCCGCACCCGTCACGAAGACCCTGATGAACGCCGGGTTCTCGGGTGCCGTCGACGGCACCGCATACGTGCCCGCCGCGGGTGAGATCGTCGACGGCGCGCTCGCGGCGCGAGGTGGCGCGACCGTGTCGTCCGGGCGCCTCGTGCTCTCCGGTGCCGCACAGGCGGCCGACTTCACGGCATCCGCGGATCCGTTCGCGGGAACCACCCTGGACGCCGGGTTCGTGACCGAACTCGAGTTCACGACCGACGTCGCGCAGAAGGACCTCGCCACCCTCGTGGCCGTCGGCGGCAACTTCTCGGCACGCTACCGTGCGGGTGGACTGCAGTACGGCTTCAGTTCGAAGGCCTCGGGCAGCTGGGTCGACCACATGAGCACCGTCGCCCTTCCGGCGAACGGGAAGGCGCACGTGCTCTCGCTGGCGTATCAGCCTCTCGACGGCGGCGGCGCCGAGGTGATCGCGTGGCTCGACGGTGAGGAGCTCCCGAGGGTGAGCGCCACCGAGCGCTCAACCCGCAACACGGGCGTCACCAGCACGGCATCCCTCGGGAACGAGGTGCCGGCGATCGGCGGCCGTGCGTTCATCGGTTCCTTCGACAGGGCCCGGTTCGCCCTGCTCACTGAGCCGTTCAGCGCGCAGGCGTTCGAGTATCAGTCCCTCAAGCCGGTCGTGCCGTGCGCCGACATGACGGGCGTCGAGCCGGGCAACTACGTGCCGATCTCGGCCGACGACTGCCCCGCCAACGTGATCGCCAAGTCCACACTGGTGCGGCCGACCCCGCAGCAGCTGCGCTGGCAGGAGCTCGGGCTGACGGCGTTCCTGCACTTCGGCATCAACACGTTCTACGACCAGGAGTGGGGCCACGGCACCGAGGACCCGGCCCGCTTCGACCCGACCGGAGAGGTCGACGTCGACGGCTGGATGAAGACGCTGCGCGACTCCGGTCACCGCATGGCGATCCTCACGCTCAAGCACCACGACGGCTTCGTGCTGTACCCCTCGCGCTACACCGACTACGACATCGCGGCGACGCCGTGGAAGGACGGCAAGGGCGACCTGGTGCGCGAGTTCACCGACGCCGCGCGCAAGTACGGGATGAAGGTGGGGCTCTACATGTCGCCCGCCGACTCGCACGAGGAGCTCACCGGCCGCTTCGGCAACGGCAGCCCGAAGTCGCCGCGCACGATCCCCACCCTCGTGCAGGGCGATGACCGCGCGGGACAGGATCTGCCCGGCTTCACCTACGACGCGACCGACTACGGGGCGTACTTCCTCAACTCGCTGTACGAGATCCTCACCCAGTACGGGCAGATCGACGAGGTGTGGTTCGACGGCTCCAACGGCAACACCGAGAAGCAGGAGATCTTCGACTACCCGGCCTTCTACGATCTGATCGGCAAGCTGCAGCCGAACGCCGTCGTCGCGGTCGGCGGCCGGGACGTGCGCTGGGTCGGCAACGAGTCCGGCACCGCCCGCCAGAACGAGTGGGCGCCGATGGCGGTGGACGTGCCGCAGGACGGCGGCAAGATCGGCGTCGTCGCCGGAGGCTCGTTCGAGCAGGTCGGTTCGGCCGACACGCTCGTCTCCGGCGCCAGGGCGGGCGCGGATGCTCTGCACTGGTGGCCCACCGAGTCGGACATGAAGCTCACGCAGGGCTGGTTCGCACACCCGACCGACACGCCCAAGAGCGGCCCGACGCTGCTGAACCACTACCTGAACACGGTGGGCCGCAACTCGGTGATGCTGCTGAACAACCCGCCCACCACGAACGGGTCGTTCGCGCCGGCATCCGTCGACGCCCTCGCCTCGTTCGCGGCCGAGCGTCGCAAGGCCTTCGGGGTCGACCTCGCCCTCGGCGTGCCGGTGGAGGCCCCCGACGGGACGTCCGCCGCGCTCACCGACGGCGATCGCCGCTCGGCCTGGAAGGGCGACGGCGCACCCGCGACCTTCACGATCGATCTCGGTGCCGCCCAGACGATCACCCGAGTCACCCTGTCGGAGGGCGTCGACGTCGCCGGCCAGTCCGTCGACGGGTTCCACATCGAGGCGGAGGTCGACGGCGCCTGGACGAAGGTCGGGTCCGCGGGCACCATCGGTGTCAGCCGGATCGTGACCCTGGACGCGCCGACCACCGCGCAGCGGTTCCGCCTGGTCGTCGACTCCGCGCGAGGGCCGTTCGCCCTGGCGAAGCTGGCCCTGCACCCGACGCTCGACGCCGACCCCGGGCGCCTGACAGAGGTGTGGCTGGACTGCACGGCCGAGCGTGCGGGTGATGGTTCGAAGGCGCGTCCGTTCTCGTCGCTGGAGCAGTTCCGCGAGACCGAGCTCGCGCCGGGCGCCGCCGTGCACCTGCGTGCCGGCACGGCCTGCGCCGGCTCCGACACGCCGTTCTGGGGCTACGGCACAGCGGATGCCCCGATCGTCGTGGACGTGTACGACGGTCATGAGCCGCCGACGTTCGGCGACCGCACGGCGCGCGAGGTGTTCCAGGGACTGCAGGCCCAGGGCTGGAAGGTCGGCTTCCGTGACGGGGAGCCGACCGTCTCGCTCGGTTCCGGCACGGTGAAGGTCGGCGACGAGGTCGTCGTCTCGGTGGCGGACTTCCCCGCATCCTCGGAGGTATCCGTGGGGGTCGAAGGCGCCGGACGCCCGCGCGGTGCTATCACGACGGATTCGCAGGGGGCCGGTTCGGTCACGCTGCGGATCGCCGGGCTCGCCCCTGGCACACATCAGCTCATCGCGCGCGGCACCGACGACGCCCGCGCCGCGGTGACGATCGTGGTCGAGGCCGGGCGGAGCGCCGCGCACCGGCAGGACGGCGGAATCGAGATCGCGCCCGCCTGATCGTGGCGGACGGAGGGCGCCGGATGCCGGGAGCGAACCCGCATCCGGTGCCCTCCTCTGCCGTCGCATGAGGTGATGCGCGACAGGACGTTCCTCAGACGACGGATGCCTGGCAGCTGCATCCGTCACCGCCTCTCAGGCGAGCTGACGTCGCGCCGCGTCGCACAGCCAGGCCGTGTAGCGCGGCATGCTCCAGCCAGACTGCAGGACGAGCTGCTGATGCCCCTCGGGTGACCAGAGGAACGACAGGGCGGCCGCTGTGCCGGGGATGTCGATGTCGGCCGGGGCGATCCCTCGGTCGATGAGCAGCTCGACGGTGGCTCGGTAATCGGCCATGCGGCGTGCGAGCAGCGCCTCGAGCGCCTCGGCGATGACGGGGTCGGCGCCTGCGGCGCTGAGGATCTCGATCCACAGCAGGCTCGTCCGGGCGTTCGCAGCGGCGATGAAGCCGGCAGCTGCGGCGAGCAGGGCGTCGCCGTCGCCGATCGCCGCGATCCGCACGCCCTCCGTGCTGTCAGCGAGCTGCGCGTCGCCCTCCGCGCCGGCGAACGCCTGCTCGAAGGCGCCGAGCAGCAGATCGCGCTTCGGCCCGTTGGCCTTGACGGTCTCGGCGGAGACGCCCGCTCGCCGTCCGATCTCGGCGAGCGAGACGCCGGAGTAGCCGCCCTCCGTGAAGCTCGCGGCGGCGGCGTCGAGCACGCGGCGGCGAGTGGTGGCGGCCTGCTCGGTGCGCAGCTCCGAACGGTAGGTGCGGGTCGTACGGGATTCGGGCATCGTTCTTCCTATTGACAACCATGATGAGGTGGTGAATGCTTCATCGGTGTAGTCGATCATATCCCCTGAGCCGAGGCCTTCACCATGACGTCCATCCTTCTCGCCGCCACCCCCGTCCACGGACACGTCGCACCTCTGCTGGCAGTCGCCTCGTCGCTCGTCGCCGCGGGCGATCGCGTCAGGTTCCTCACCGGCTCCCGATACCGCGACGCCGTGCTCTCCACCGGCGCGGACTTCCTGCCGCTGCCCGCCGAGGCCGACTACGACGACCGAGACATGGATGCCGCCTTCCCCGGCCGCCGAGGCCTGAAGGGCCCCGCGGGCATCCGCTACGACATGATCGAGATCTTCCTGAAGCCCGTCCCCGCCCAATTGCGCGCAGTGTGCGAGGCGATCGCCGCCGAGCAGACCGACGCCGTCCTCGCGGAATCGATGTTCGCCGCCGCAGCCGTGCTGAGCGGCCTGCCCCGCGAGGATCGCCCGCTGCTCGTCAACCTCGGTATCGTGCCGCTCGCCCTGAAGCATCCTGATGTCGCCCCGTTCGGCCTCGGCATCCGCCCCCATCCCGGTCCGATCGGGCGCCTGCGCAACGCCGTGCTGACGACCATGGCTGAGAAGGGCGTGTTCGCGCCCGTGCAGCGCTTCGCCGACACGATCGCACGGGCCGAGACGGGGCGCGGACTGACGCGGTTCTTCCTGGACTGGCCGGCCGGCGCCGATCTGCTCGTGCAGTTCACCGTGCCGGAGTTCGAGTACCCGCGTCCCGGAATGCCCGACACCGTGCACTTCGTGGGCCCGGTGTCACGTGCGCGCGTCTCGACCGCCTCGCTGCCCGAGTGGTGGGGCGACCTGGAGGGGCGGCAGGTGGTGCACGTGACGCAGGGCACCGTCGCCAACTCCGACTGGGCTCTGGTGACGGCTGCCACAGCCGGGCTCGCCGGCGCCGATGCGATCGTGGTCGTGAGCACCGGAGGACGGCCCGTGGACTCCATCCCCGGTCCGCTTCCCGACAATGTGCGAGTCGCGAGCTTCCTTCCGTACGACCGGCTGCTGCCCCTCACCGACGCGCTCGTCACGAACGGGGGTTACGGAGGAGTGCACTACGCCCTCGAGAGCGGGGTGCCCATCGTCGTCGCCGGGCGCACCGAGGACAAGATCGAGGTGAGCGCCCGCATCGCCTGGAGCGGCGTGGGGATCGACCTGCGCACCGATGCGCCGAGTCCGTCGCAGGTCGGCGCCGCGGTCCGCGCGGTGCTGGACGACCCGTCCTACCGCCGGCGCGCGGAGGATATCGGCGCAGCCGTCCGCCGTTCGCCCGGCCCCGACGCCGTGCACGGCATCGTCGCGCAGGCGCTCGACGCGCGTGATCTGATCTGAGGCGCCGAGCCTGCAGGAATAGGGATTCCTCCCGATGCCCGCGCTCCCCCTTACCGAGGAGTGTAGGGATGCATCGAAAGGGGACATCCCATGAATCTGGACACCTTCGGAACCTACCGCGTCGCCGTGTTCGAGCTCGAGCGCGCGACCGAGCTGGCGGAGCGTCAGCGCATGATCGCGGAGCGCGCGGGCGTCGTCGCGAAGGACGGCGTCTGGCGGCGGATGATGCGGCGGCTCGCCGCGCATCGCACCGCGGCCTCGAGCGCCGACTGCCCGGCCGGCGCCCGCTGCGCGCTCGCCGACGCCTGACGCGAGACGCCTGTGACCCTCGCAGCAGGTGCCGCGTCCCCGACCTCCCCCGCCCCGGCCGCGCGGAAGGTCGTCGGGCGGGGCGCTCGAACGGCATCCGCCGCACCGACCCCCGACGTCGGCGGCGGATGGCACGATGAAGGCATGTCCCTCATCGCCTCGACCGCCGAGATGGTGGGTCGCGACGCCGAGCTCGAACTGCTCGGCGCCGCGCTGCGTCGTGCCATGGCGGGGGAGACTTCCGCCGTGCTGGTCGCGGGCGAGGCCGGCATCGGCAAGTCGCGGCTGCTGCGCGAGTTCCGCGCACGCGCGGGTGACGACGTGCTGATGCTCGCCGGGTGGTGCCTGGACTACGGCTCCACGCCGGCGCCGTACGGCCCGCTGCCGGCGATCCTGCGCGCCGCGCTGGCCGCTCTCGGCGACGACGCGGCGCACGCCGCCGGTCCCGGCCGGGATGCGCTGCGGGTGCTGCTGCCCGAGCTGGGCCCGGCCCCGGCCGACCGCACCTCGGGTGCCGAGGGGCTGCGCGAGGCCATCGCCAACGTGCTCGAGGTGGCCGCCGCGCGGCATCCGCTCGTCATCGTCGTCGAAGACCTGCACTGGGCCGACGACGCCACTCTGACCGCACTCGCGTTCCTGCTGCGCGCTCTCGCCGGCCACCGCATCCTGTTCGTGTTCACCTGCCGGGTGGACGAGGTGCGCCGCGGCGGCTCCGTGCGCACGTTCCTGGTCGAGGCGGAGCGCGCCCGGCTGCTGGAGCGCATCGAGGTGCAGCGCCTGGACCCGGTGCAGGTGCGCGCTCTCGTCGAGGCGCTGAACGGCCCCACCGATGACGCCGGCTTCGCCCGGCTGCTGGAGCGCTCCGAGGGCGTGCCGTTCTTCATCGAAGAGCTCTCCTGCGAGGCATCCGGCCCCCTGCCCGACTCCCTTCGCGACGTGCTGCTGGTGCGCTTCGACGCCCTCGACGAGGACGCCAGGCGCGTGGTGCGGGTGATCTCGGCATCGGATGCCGTGGTCGACCACGATCTGCTGACGGAACTCGCGGGGCTCGACGACGACCGGCTCGATGCGGGCATCCGCGCCGCCGTCGGCGCGGCGATCCTCGCCGTGCGCAGTGACCGGGGCTACGGCTTCCGGCACGCGCTGCTGCGTGAGGCCGTGCATGACGACCTGCTGCCGGGTGAGCGCTCCCGTCTGCACCGCGCCTACGCCGAAGCGCTGGAGCGGCGCGCGGAGCGAGGGGAGTGCGGCTTCGAGGCGGCGCTCGCGTTCCACTGGCACCAGGCGCACGACGCGCGCCGCGCACTCGGCGCGGCCATCGCCGCGGCGGAGCGGGCGCGCACGAGTTTCGCGTTCTCGAGTGCGGTCCGCTTCGGCGAGCTCGCGCTGGAGCTGTGGGACCAGGTGCCGGATGCCGAGGAGGTCGCCGGCCGGTCGCACCTCGAACTGCTCAAGGGTCTCGGGTCCCTGCTGCGCAACGCAGGACACGACGAGCGGGCGATCGCGGTCGTGAATCTCGCCCTCGACGAGGTCGACGACAGCACGCCGCCGATCGTGCGCGTGAAGCTCCTCCGCGACAAGGCGCTGTACGTGCAGAACAGCGGACGCCCCGGCGCCGCCGGTCTCGTGCGCCAGGCGCTGGCCGCGATGCACGACGGGGTCGAGGACGAGCGGCTTCGCGCGGTGCTGCTGAACCTGCTCGCGGGGCGGCTCATGGTCGAGGGGGATCTGGCGGCGGCGGTGGATGCCGGCGAGCAGGCGCTGCGGATCGGGCGCGAAGGCGGCTTCGAGAACGTGGTCTCGGTCGCGGCGAACCTGATCGCCAGCAGCCGGCTGCATCTCGGTGAGGTCGACCGGGGCCTGGAACTGTACGAGCTGTCGTGGGAGCACGCCCGCGACACGGACGCCAAGCTGCGCTACTGGGTCAACCACTCCGATTCGCTGAGCACGCTGGGGCGCTACCGCGAGGCGCTGAAGGCCGCGGAGCGCGGCGTCGAGCACGCCAAGGAGCTCGGCCTGGAGCGCTCGAGCGGGTCGATCCTCACCGAGAACATGGTCGAGCCGCTGCTCGAGCTGGGCGAGGTCGACCGCGCCGAGGAGCTGCTGTCGAAGGACCTCACGCTGCGCAGCTTCCGCATCTTCCGGGTGTACACCACGGCATCCCGCATCCGCGCGCTGATCTGGCGGGGCCGGATCGACGAGGCGAGCGCGCTTCTGGAGGAGTGGCGTCCGACCTTCCTGGCGGCGTCCGAGGTTGAGCGTCAGGTCTGGTACTCGATCATCGACGTCGAGATGGCGATCGGGCTCGCCTCGGGACGGCTCGCCGACGCCGCGCAGGCTCTCGAGCGGATGCTGGACCACGAGACTCCGCGCCTCGCGCACAGCGCCCGGCGGCTGCTCGACGGGGCGCTCATCGTGGCGGGCATGCGCGCCACGGGTGACGCTGCCCGAGCTGGTGCTCTCGCCGAGCGGATCCGCGAGGCGTGGTCCGAGCACCATGCGTACTTCGAGGACTGGGGTGTGCTGGTCGAGGGTCTGCTGAACGGCGACGCCGTCTCGCTGCGCGAGGCGATCGCGGTGGCGGATCGCATCGATGGGCCCGTGATGTTCCGCTCGGCACTGCGGCTCGAGCTGGCGCGGGCTCTCGTCGCCGTGCAGGGCGATCGGGGCGAGGCCGCCACGGCGCTGGCCGAGGCGGCGAGGATCGCCGAGCGCACCGGGCATGCCCGGTTGCGACGGGAGACGAGGGAGTTCGCGGATGCCAGCAGGCTGGGTGCCTCGCCGGCCCGGGGCGACGGATCCGAGCTCACCGAGCGGGAGCAGCAGGTGCTCGAGCTGATCGCCGAGGGCCTGAGCAACCGGCAGATCGCCGAGCGCCTGTTCATCAGCATCAAGACCGTGAGCGTGCACGTCTCCGCAGTGCTCCGCAAGCTCGGCGCCTCCAGCCGCACCGAGGCCGCTGCCCGCCACCGCGCCTGAGTGCCTCGCTTCCGAGGCTTCTTGCACTCGCGGGAATACCCCCTGGGGGTATTTGGTAGTACTCTGATGGAAGTACCCTGCGGGGGTACTCGAGACACAGAGGAGACGCCATGACCACCACCGAGTTCCAGGTGACCGGAATGACCTGCGGGCACTGCGAGATGTCCGTCCGTGAAGAGGTCGCGAAGATCGCCGGGGTCGACAGCATCGACGTGAGCGCCCAGACCGGCCGCCTGGTCGTCAGCTCGGCATCCGCCGTCGACTCCGACGCCGTGATCGCAGCCGTCGACGAGGCCGGCTACCGCGCCGTCGCCGCCTGACCCCTGCCCGCACGACACTGATTCCGCCGATCCAGCCCGAACCCGAGGAGCATGACATGACCATCGCAGAGCCGTCCCGCATCGATCTCGAGATCGGCGGAATGACCTGTGCGTCCTGTGCCATGCGCATCGAGAAGAAGCTGAACAGGATCGACGGCGTGACGGCCACCGTCAACTATGCGACCGAGAAGGCGCAGGTCGTGGTCGACGGACCGCTCGACCCGGCCCTGCTGATCGCCACCGTCGAGAACGCCGGCTACACGGCATCCGTGCCCGCGCCGCCCGCCGATGCGGACGGCGCGGGCGCCGAACCGGATGCGGAGGGTCCCGAGCTGCGTGCGCTGCGGCACCGCCTGATCGGATCGGTCGTGCTGAGCGTGCCGGTGATCCTGCTCGCGATGATCCCCGCGCTGCAGTTCACGTACTGGCAGTGGGCGTCGCTGGCGCTCGCGGCACCGGTGATCGTGTGGGCGGCCTGGCCGTTCCACCGAGCCGCATGGGTGAACCTGCGCCACGGCGCGGCCACCATGGACACGCTGATCAGCCTCGGCACCTCGGCCGCGTTCCTGTGGTCGCTGTATGCGCTGTTCCTCGGCACCGCCGGGATGCCGGGCATGACGCACGGGTTCTCGTTCGCGCTCGAGCGCACCGACGGCGCCGGGAGCATCTACCTCGAGGTCGCCTCGGGCGTGACGATGTTCGTGCTCGCCGGGCGCTACTTCGAGAAGCGCGCCAAGCGCCAGGCGGGGGCGGCGCTGCGCGCGCTGATGGAGCTCGGGGCGAAGGACGTCGCGGTGCTCCGCCCTTCGACGGGCTCAGGAACCCAGGTCGAACGCCGCATCCCGATCGCCGAGCTCCGTGTCGGCGACGAGTTCGTCGTCCGGCCCGGCGAGAAGATCGCGACGGACGGCGTGGTCGTCTCCGGCACGTCGGCGGTGGACCGGTCGATGATCACCGGCGAGTCCGTCCCGGTCGAGGTGTCGGCGGGGGATGCTGTGACCGGCGCCACCGTGAACGCCGGCGGGCGCCTCGTCGTGCGAGCCGCCCGGGTCGGCGCGGACACGCAGCTGGCCCAGATGGCGCGCCTCGTCGAGGACGCGCAGACCGGCAAGGCCGAGGTGCAGCGGCTGGCCGACCGGATCTCGGGGATCTTCGTGCCCATCGTCATCGGCATCGCCCTGGTGACGCTCGCCGCATGGCTGCTGCTGGGCTTCCCCGCATCCATGGCCTTCACCGCCGCGGTGGCGGTGCTCATCATCGCCTGCCCGTGCGCCCTGGGCCTGGCGACCCCCACGGCGCTGCTGGTCGGCACGGGTCGCGGCGCGCAGCTGGGCATCCTGATCAAGGGCCCCGAGGTGCTCGAGTCCACCCGCCGCGTCGACACGATCGTCCTCGACAAGACCGGCACGGTCACCGAGGGCCGGATGTCCGTCGTCTCCGTCGTGCCCGAACAGGGCACGGATGCCCCGGAGCTGCTGCGGCTGGCCGGAGCGATCGAGCACGCCAGCGAGCACCCGATCGCCAGGGCCATCGCATCCGCCGCGGCCGCGGACGGGGCGGTCGTCGAGCTCCCGCCCGTCGAGTCGTTCCAGAACCACGAGGGTCGCGGCGTCACGGGCGTCGTCGAAGGACGCGCCATGCTCGTCGGGCGTCTGTCGCTGCTGGAGGACTGGTCCGTGCATCCGTCCGCCGAACTGCTGTCGGCGAAGGCGGATGCCGAGTCCGCAGGGCAGACCGCGATCCTGGTCGCCTGGGACGGTGTGCCGCGCGGCATGATCGTGGTCGCCGACGAGGTCAAGGCGACCAGCGCCGAGGCGGTCGCGCAGCTGAAGGCGCTCGGGCTGACGCCCGTGCTGCTGACCGGCGACAACCAGGCCGCCGCCCGGCACATCGCCGCGCAGGTCGGCATCGACGAGGTGATCGCCGAGGTGCTGCCGGCGGACAAGGTCGCCGTCGTGGCGCGGCTCCAGGCCGAGGGCCGCGTCGTGGCGATGGTCGGCGACGGCGTCAACGACGCACCCGCCCTCGCGCAGGCCGATCTGGGCATGGCGATGGGCACGGGCACGGATGCGGCGATCCAGGCATCCGACATCACCCTCGTGCGCGGGGATCTGCGCGCGGCATCCGATGCCATCCGTCTCTCGCGCCGCACGCTCGGCACCATCAAGGGCAACCTGTTCTGGGCGTTCGCGTACAACACCGCGGCGATCCCGCTCGCGGCGCTGGGCCTTCTGAACCCGATGCTCGCGGGAGCGGCGATGGCCTTCTCGAGCGTGTTCGTCGTGGGCAACAGCCTTCGTCTGCGCTCCTTCCGCTGAGCGACGTCACCGAGCGGGCGACGACGAAAGGGGGCGGGTCGCGATCGCGACCCGCCCCCTTCGTGCGCCCGAGTGTCAGAGCGTGTTGAGCATCTTCCGCATCTCGGTGATCTCGGCCGTCTGATCGTCGACCACGCGCTGCGCGAGGTCCAGGGCGTCGGCGTCCTTCCCGGCGGCCAGCTCCTTCCGGGCCATCTGGACGGCGCCTTCGTGGTGCATGATCATCTGCTCCAGGAACAGGCGGGACGCGGTGACGCCGTCGGCGTCCTCGAGCGCCGCGAGGTCGTCGGGCGACATCATCCCGCCGCCGTGGTCCATCCCGCCCATGTCGGGGTCCTGCCCCCACCCGGTCAGCCATTCCCGCATGGTGTCGATCTCGGGCTGCTGGGCGTTCTTGATCCGCTCGGCCAGTTCGGCCACCTGCGGGGCGGTGCCGTCCTTCCCGAGCACGATGTCGGACATCTCGACGGCCTGCTGGTGGTGGGCGATCATGTTCATCGCGAAGTCGATGTCGGCCTGGGCCGCCGCGGTGGCGCCGCTCGGACTGCTCGGCGCGGGTGAGGTGCTCGAGGAGCCGTGATCCATCCCGTTCATGTCGGACGGGGCCGAGCATCCGGCCAGCGCGAGGGCCGCGGCGAGCGTGATGGTGCTGATGGTGAGTGTGCGGATTCGCATCTGAGTCTCCTTGGTATCTGTCGTCTGGGTCGTGGGGGTGACGCCGCGCGCGGCGTCCATCCCGGACTCAGGTCCGACTGATGCAGAGCGTGATGTGCGAGGGCGGACGACGTGGCGCTGTGCGGGAAGCGGATGCCCTGCTGCGGACCGCGCCCGAGCGGATGCGGCGCAGCACACGCCGCGCGAGCGAGGGGCGGATCGCCAGCAGCAGACCCGCGAGCAGGGCCAGCACGCACGTCATGGCCATGCCGGAGTGCGAGGGCTCGGGCTGTGCGGCGGACGAGAGGCCCTGCGCGGGGGATCCTGGCTCGCCGTGCGCCGTTGCACTCAGGGGTGAGTCGTGGGCGGCGTCGTCGGCCTCGACGGCGTGGGTGACGAGGCCCGGCCCGTGTCCCACCGGGTCGGCGCTGAAGGTGTGCATTCCGAGCAGGCCGAGGACCACACCGAGTGCGATCGCCAGCAGCAGGGGCGCGCCGGTGCTGCGCTGCATGGTGCGCCTCCTCTGTCGACATCTTCGGGACCCTTGTCGGGAATACCCCCTGGGGGTATCTTAGTTGGAAGACATCAGAAGCCGGTACCCCCGGCACCGGATGCCGAGGAGGCCCCGATGGACCCGCACAACCACGCCGAGCATATGCGTCACGCGCCCGTTCGGGAGGAGAACTCCTCGATGGGAGGAGCCTCCGAGCACGAGCCTCCTCCCATGGCTGAGAACTCCTCCGGTCATGGTGCGCACGCGGGGCACGGCGTGCACGCGGGGCATGGCGTGCACGCGGGCCACGATGGTCACGCAGGGCACGGGGACCACGCCGGCCACGGCGACCACGCCGGCCACGGCGACCACTCCGGTCACGGGGGCCACGCCGGACACGGCGACCACGTCGGCCAGTTCCGCCGGCTCTTCTGGATCAACCTGCTGATCGCCGCCCCCGTGGTCGCGTCCAGCGGCATGTTCGCGATGATCCTCGGCTACGAGGTCCCCGGCTGGGCGCGCTGGATCGCCCCGATCCTCGGCACGGTCATGTACGTCTGGGGCGGGCGACCGTTCCTCACCGGCGCCGTCTCCGAACTCAGGTCGCGCAAGCCCGGCATGATGCTGCTGATCGGCCTGGCGATCACCGTGGCGTTCCTCGCCTCTTGGGGCGCGAGCCTGGGCGTCCTGCACCATGAGCTCGAGTTCTGGTGGGAGCTCGCCCTGCTGATCGTGATCATGCTGCTCGGGCACTGGCTGGAGATGCGCTCGCTCGCGCAGACCACCTCGGCCCTCGACTCGCTCGCGGCCCTGCTGCCCGACGAAGCCGAGCGGGTGGACGGCGACGACATCACCGTCGTCAGCCCCGCCGACCTGCGGGTGGGTGACATCGTGCGGGTGCGCCCCGGCGGCAGTATCCCGGCCGACGGCGTGATCGTCGACGGTCGCGCCGACATGGACGAGTCCATGCTCACGGGGGAGTCCCGCACGGTCAGCCGCACCATCGGCGACTCCGTCACCGCCGGCACCGTCGCGACCGATTCCGGGCTGCGCGTCGAGGTCACCGCCACCGGCGACGACACCGCGCTCGCCGGAATCCGCAAGCTCGTCGCCGACGCGCAGGCGTCCAGCTCCCGCGCTCAGCGGCTGGCCGACCGGGCCGCCGCCTGGCTGTTCTGGTTCGCGCTGGGCGCCGCTGTGATCACCGCACTGGTCTGGACGTTCGTCGGCCTGCCGGATGAGGCCGTCATCCGCACCATCACGGTGCTCGTGATCGCCTGCCCCCACGCGCTGGGCCTGGCGATCCCGCTGGTCGTCTCGATCGCGACCGAGCGCGCGGCCCGCGCCGGAGTGCTGGTGAAGGACCGTCTCGCGCTGGAGACCATGCGCGACATCGATGCCGTGCTGTTCGACAAGACCGGCACGCTCACCAAGGGCGAGCCCACCGTGACGGGTATCGCGCCGGTCGACGGATGGTCGGACGACGACGTGCTGGCGCTCGCCGCGGCCGCGGAGGCCGACAGCGAGCATCCGCTGGCCAGGGCGATCGTGCGCGCGGCATCCGCCCTGACCGTCGCCGGTGCGACCGGCTTCACGTCCTCGCCGGCCGTCGGCGTCACCGCGACGGTCGACGGGCACGAGATCCGCGTCGGCGGACCCCGGCTGCTGGAGGAGGTCGGAGCCGACGAGGTGCCGGTTGCCGCCGGCTGGCGCACCGAGGGTGCGATCATCCTGCACGTCGTGCGCGACGGGCGGGTGATCGGCGGGCTGCGGCTCGCGGACGAGATCCGCGCCGAGTCGCGCGAGGCGGTGGCGGCGCTCCGCAGGCGCGGCGTCGAGGTGGTCATGATCACCGGTGACGCCGAGGCCGTGGCGCGCTCGGTCGCCGGCGAGCTGGGTATCGAGCGGGTGTTCGCGGGCGTGCGGCCCGAGGACAAGTCCGCCAAGGTCGCCGAGCTGCAGCGCGAGGGCAAGAAGGTCGCGATGGTCGGCGACGGCGTCAACGACGCCCCGGCGCTCGCCCAGGCCGACGTCGGCATCGCGATCGGTGCAGGCACGGACGTGGCCATCGCCTCGGCCGGGGTCATCCTGGCATCCGACGACCCGCGTTCCGTGGTCTCGGTGATCGAGCTGTCGCAGGCGAGCTACCGCAAGATGAAGCAGAACCTGTGGTGGGCGGCCGGCTACAACCTGATGTCGGTGCCGCTCGCGGCCGGCGTGCTCGCCCCGATCGGGTTCGTGCTGCCGATGTCCGTCGGCGCCGTGCTGATGAGCCTGTCCACGATCGTCGTGGCGCTCAACGCCCAGGCGCTGCGCCGCCTCGACCTGCGCCCCGAACGGGTGGTCGCCCGCTGACGCCGCCGGGAGGTGGCGGGGTCGGCGACGTCAGCGGCGGCCCGGCCACTCCTCGGCCAGCAGCCCGTAGTTCATGCCGTCCATCCACTCGCCCGAGCGGTGCAGGGCAGTCTTCCGGCTGAACTCCTCACGGCGCATGCCGAGGCGCTCCATCAGCCGCCACGACGGCTCGTTGGCGGCGAAGCATCCGGCGTGCACGCGGCGCAGACCGAGCGTCCCGAAGCAGAGGTCGATGACCGCGCGGACCGCCTCGGAGGCGTATCCGCGGCCGGCGTACGCGGGCGCGAGCACCCAGCCGAGCTCCGCCTCGGTGCCCTCCGCCTCCGCGGCGACCTCGGCCTGCGCCCATGCATCCCCCACCTTGACCATGAGGTCGCCGATGATCGCCGGTGCGCCGCCGGTGGCATCCGCGAGTTCGATCACGAAGGTGATCGCCCGCCGCCCGGGGTCGGAGTACGTCTCGCCGAAGCTCTCGCGTGTGGCCGGAGCGCGGCCGAGCCACCTGTTCACCTCGGGCAGCCCTCGGAACTTCCACACCGCGTCGAGATCCGCGTCCTCGAGCGGCCGGATCCGCAGCCGCTCGGTCCGGATCGGCCAGTCGACGGTGCTCAATGAAGCCATTCCGCCAGCGTAGCGCCGGGGTCCCGCGCCGCTGCCACGCCATGTGCCTTCACGTGTCCACCGGCGGCGGCCGCGGCCGGTCGCTCCGGGTCGCACTTCGTCGCGTTCTCCGAGTGCACGCGATACCCGGGTCGCACTTCGTCCCGCTCGGCCGCTCTGATTGCGGGACGAACTGCCACCCGGACCGACGGGGGATGCCGAGAGCAGGACGTACTGCGACCTGGGTGGTGTCCCGCCGCCTCAGGGCAGCTGCCCCGCGGCGCGGGCCAGCCGTACGGCCTCGACCCGGTTGGCCGCGCCGAGCTTGCGGGATGCCGTGCGCAGGTAGCTCTTCACGGTCTCGGCACCGAGATTCAGGCGCGTGCCGATCTCGGCGTTGCCGCAGCCCATCGCGACCAGGGCGAGCACGTCCACCTCGCGCGCGGACAACGGCGCGACCTCCGCGGATCGCGGATGGGCCATGCGCTGCAGGATGGCATCCAGCCGCGCGCGGATGCCGGCATCCTCGACGTCCTGCGCCAGCTCGCGCAGCTCGGCGAACGCGACGCGCACATCCTCCCACTCGCGATCGGGGGCCGGGTGCTCGCCCGAGCGCATCCGCGCTGCCGCATCCGCGACCTCCGCGCGCTGCGCCAGCGCCTCCTCCACGGCCAGGTCGTAGCCGAACCCGTCGGCGACGCGCTTCATCGCCGCGGACGCCTCGGGAGTGAGCATCGCGGCATCGCGCGTGGCCCCGTAGATCACCCCGCGCACGTCGCCCTTCACGATCACCGGGAAGGCGCTGACCGTGCGCATCCGCTCCGCCGCCACCGCGGCGTCGTAGGCGTGGGTGATGTGCCCGTCGCTGAGGTAGTCGCGCACCGTCGCCGCACGGGCGGATGCCATCACCAGCCCGCCCAGGCCGTGACCGGTGCGGATGACCAGACCGTTCAGCCGATCGGTGCGGCCGCCGAGCGTGTGCGAGATGGCGAAGTGGTTGGCGCGCGGGCGCGCGATGCCGCCGAAGACGATGTCCAGTCCGCTGCGGTCGCGCAGCGCGTGGAATGAGGATCCGAACAACGGCATCCCGCACCTCCTGCCGGGCGGTGCCCCGGTGCCGCCGCCCGCCATAGAACCTACACCGCCGTCGGCGCTCAGCGCCCGGCCAGCAGCTGCACGGCCATCTCGCGCATCTCGACCTTGCGCACCTTGCCCGTGATCGTGATGGGGAACGCGTCGACCAGGTGCACGTACCTGGGGATCTTGAAGTGCGCGAGCCTGCCGGTCGCGAACGTCCGCACGTCCTCGGCGGTCAGCGCGGAAGCGCCGGGCCGCAGCACGATCCAGGCCATCAGCTCCTCGCCGTACTGCTCGTCGGGAACTCCGATCACCTGCACGTCCTGCACGTCGGGGTGCGAGTACAGGAACTCCTCGATCTCGCGCGGGTAGATGTTCTCGCCGCCGCGGATCACCATGTCCTTGATGCGGCCGACCACCTGCAGCCGTCCGTTCTCGTCCATGGTCGCCATGTCGCCGGTGTGCATCCAGCGCCCTGCGTCGATCGCCTCGGCGGTCTTCGCGGGCTCGTTCCAGTAGCCGAGCATCACCGAATAGCCGCGCGTGCACAGCTCCCCCGGAACGCCCAGAGGCACCACCTGGCCGTCCTCATCGATGATCTTGACCTCGACGTGCGGCATCACCTGTCCGACCGTCTGCGTGCGGGCCGCGACGTCGTCGTCCATCTTGGTCATGGTCGACACGGGCGAGGTCTCGGTCATCCCGTAGCAGATGGCCACCTCGCGCATGCCCATCTCCGTCATGGTGCGCTTCATCGTCTCAACCGGACACGGTGAACCCGCCATGATCCCGGTGCGCAGCGACGAGAGGTCGAACTCCGCGAAGCGAGGATGGGCCAGCTCGGCGATGAACATGGTCGGCACTCCGTAGAGCGAGGTGATGCGCTCATCCTGCACGACCTGCAGCGTGATCTCGGGGTCGAAGCCCGGCGCCGGCAGTACGGCGGCGGCGCCGTGCGAGTGCGCTCCGAGGATGCCCATCACCATGCCGAAGCAGTGGTACAGCGGTACCGGCAGGCACACTCGGTCCTGCTCGGTGTAGGCGATGCCCTCGCCCACGAAGAACCCGTTGTTGAGGATGTTGTGGTGCGTCAGCGTCGCGCCCTTCGGGAACCCGGTGGTGCCCGACGTGTACTGGATGTTGATCGGGTCGTCGAAGGCCAGGGCATCCGTGTCCTCGAACGCGGGCGCCGCGTCGATCAGCTGATCCCAGCGATCGGTGCCGATGAACAGCGTCTGCTCGCAGCCGATCTCGGCGAGCATCTCGGCGTACTTCGACGTGCGGTACTCGACCGCGCTGACGATCAGCGCCATCCCGGACTGCTCGATCACGTACTTCACCTCATGCGTGCGATACGCGGGGTTGACGTTCACCAGGATGGCGCCGATCAGCGCGGTCGCGTACTGCGTCAGCACCCACTCGGCGCAGTTCGGCGCCCAGATGCCGACCCGGTCGCCCTTGCGGATGCCGAGCTCGCGCAGCGCCGAGGCCAGGCGCTCGCTGTCGTGCAGCAGCTGCGCGAAGGTCCAGCGGCGGCCGGATGCCGAGTCCACCAGAGCCTCTCGCTCGCCGAAGCGGGCCGTCGTCTCACGCAGCATCCCGCCGATCGTCTGGCCGAGAAGCGGGGTCGTGCTGGTTCCGGATGCATAGGAAGCGCCATTGCTCATCGCATCAGGATGCTCCCGGGCCGGCTACCCGTCCACCCCCGTACGGGGGTGATCAGCGCACCAGCCGGTAGCCCATCCCCTGCTCGGTGAGCAGGTGCACCGGATGCGCGGGATCCGCCTCGAGCTTCTTGCGCAGCTGCGACATGTACAGCCGCAGGTAGCCGGTGTCGGCGACCTGATCCGAGCCCCATAGCTCGCGCAGCAGCTCCTGCCGGGTGACGAGTGCCTCGGGATGCCGGGCGAGGTGCTCCAGCATCCGCCATTCCGTCGGCGTCAGATGCACGCGCGTCCCGGCGCGGGTGACCGACTTGACGGACAGGTCGACGAACACGTCACCGAAGGCGACGGTCGCCTCGCCGGACTCGGCTGCGGCGCGGCGCGACAGCGCGCGCAGCCGGGCGAGCAGTTCGTCGATCTGGAACGGCTTGGTCACGTAGTCGTCTGCGCCGGCATCCAGCGCCTCCACCTTGTCGGCCGAGCCGGTTCGGCCCGAGACGACGATGATCGGGATGGCGGTCCATCCGCGCAGCGCCTGGATCACCTGCACGCCGTCGAGGTGCGGCATCCCCAGATCCAGCAGGACGATGTCGGGATGGGTCTGCGCGGCCGCGGCGATCGCGCCGGGGCCGTCGACGGCGGCGACCACCTCGTACCCGTGCGCGGCGAGCGTGATCCGCAGCGCGCGCACCATCTGCGGGTCGTCGTCGGCGACCAGCAGCTTCATGAGACGACCTCGGGCTCGGACGGGGCCACAGGCAGGGCGATGACCATCGTCAGGCCTCCTCCCGGCGTGTCCTCGGGGGTCAGCGTACCGCCCATCCCCTCGGTGAATCCGCGGGAGAGGGCCAGGCCCAGGCCGAGCCCGATCGTGTTGTCGGAGTCGCCGAGACGCTGGAACGGGGCGAACATGGTCTCCTGCCGGTCGGTGGCGACCCCGGGGCCGCGATCGATGATGCGGATCTCGGCGACCGCGCCCAGTCTGCTGGTGGTCACCAGCATCCGGCTCCCCTCGGGGGAGTGCCGGCGCGCGTTGGCGATCACGTTCACCAGCACGCGCTGCAGCAGCACGGGGTCGGCGAGCAGCGGCGGCAGATCCGGGTCGAGGTTCAGGTCGATCTCGGACGGGCCCGAGCCCAGCTCGTCGATCGCGGAGAGCACGGCATCCGCGGCGTCCACGGGGCTGAGCGAGACCGCCAGCACGCCGGCCTCGACGCGACTGACGTCGAGCAGGTCGGTGACCAGGCGGGTGAGCACCGACAGGCTCTCGTCCGCGGTGGCGAGCAGCTCGCCACGGTCGGCGTCGCTGAGCCGTCCCGCGCCGCGCAGCCCGCCGATCGCGGCCATCGCCGCGGCCAGCGGTCGACGGAGGTCATGGCTGATCGCCGAGAGCAGCGCTGCCCGCACCTGGTCGGTGGCGGCCAGCACCTCGGCATGGCGGGCCGCCGCAGTCAGCTCGGTGTGCTCGATCGCCGCAGCCAGCTGGGCGACGATCGCATCCAGCAGCCGGCGAGCCGGCGCATCGAGCTCGTCGCCGTGGAGCTCCAGCACGGCCCGCGGTCCGCCCTGCTGCTCGCCGACGGGCACGAGGACCGGAGCCCGATCCGGCAGCGGTTCGCCGTCCGTGGCGAGCACCGACCCGTCCGGTGCGATCAGCCGCACCCCGCTCAGCCCGAACGCCTCGCGGGCGCGGCTCACCAGCGCCAGCGGGGCGCTCTCCCCACGCACCACGCTGCCGGCGACGGTGGCCAGCAGCTCCGCCTCGGCCGACGCCCGCCGTGCCGCCCGTGCCCGCCGGGCCGCCTGGTCGACGACGATGCTGACCAGCACGGCGATGATCACGTACAGCACGAGCGCCAGCGCGTGCAGGGGCTCGGCGATCGTGATCGTGAACAGCGGCACCACGAACAGATAGTCCAGGGTCAGGCCCGAGAGGACGGCCGCGAAAAGGGCCGGACGAAGCCCGCCGATCAGGGCGACGATCACCACCAGCAGCTGGTAGGCCAGCACGTCCGAGGTGATCGACTCCTCCGTCCGCAGCGAGAACAGCAGCCAGGACAGCAGCGGTCCGCCGACCAGGGCGACCGCCCAGCCGAGCACCTGGCGGCGCCATCCCAGCGCGCCGCCGGAGACGCGCGGCAGGGTGAGCCGGCCGCCGGCCGCGGAGTGGCTGACGATGTGCACGTCGATGTCGCCGGAGCTGCGGATGATCCCGGCGCCGATCCCCGGACCGGTGAGCGCTGCGGCGAGCCGGCCGCGCCTGCTCACCCCGATCACCAGCTGGGTCGCGTCGACCGACTGCGCGAACTCGACCAGGGTCGCGGGGATGTCGTCGCCGACCACCTGATGGAACGTGCCGCCCAGAGAGGCGACGAGCTGCTGCTGGGAGCTGAGCGCGCCGGGGGTCACCGTGCGCAGGCCGTCCTGGGTCGACACATGGACCGCCATCAGCTCGCCGCCGGCCGAGCGGGCTGCGATCCTGGCTCCCCGCCGGATGAGCGTCTCGCCCTCCGGACCCCCGGTCAGGGCCACGACGACGCGCTCCCTGGTCTGCCAGGCGGAGTCGATGCCGTGCGCCTCGCGATAACTGCGCAGCGCGCTGTCGACCTCGTCGGCCAGCCACAGCAGCGCCAGCTCGCGCAGCGCCGTGAGGTTGCCGAGCCGGAAGTAGTTCGACAGCGCGGCATCAACCCGCTCCGCCGGATACACCTGCCCAGCCGAAAGCCGGTCGCGCAGGGACTGCGGGGCCAGATCCACGACCTCGATGTCATCCGCGGCGCGCACCACGGCATCCGGCACGGTCTCCTGCTGCGCCACCCCGGTGATCTTCTCGACCACATCGTTCAGCGACTCGATGTGCTGCACGTTCACGGTCGTCAGCACGTCGATGCCCGCGTCCAGCAGCTCAACCACATCCTGCCAGCGCTTGGCATTACGGGAGCCGGGCGCGTTGGTGTGCGCGAGCTCGTCGATCAGCGCGACCTCGGGTGCCCGGGCGAGCACGGCGTCGACGTCGAGGTCCGTCAGCTCCACGTCGCGATGGCGGATGCTGCGCCGCGGCATCGTCTCCAGTCCTGCCACCTGTCCGGCGGTCGCGGAGCGCCCATGGGTCTCGACGATCCCGATCACGACATCGCGGCCGGCCGCGGAGAGCTGGTGCGCTTCGGCGAGCATCTCGTAGGTCTTGCCGACACCGGGCGCTGCGCCCAGCAGCACCCGCAGCCGCCCGCGTGCCATCAGCCCTCCTCGCTGCTCGAGAGCCGGTCGAGGGCGAGGTTCAGCTCCAGCACGTTCACGCGCGGCTCGCCCAGGAATCCGAGGTCCCGTCCTTGGATCCTAGACTCCACCAGTGCGTGCACGGCGGCGGCGGTCAGCCCGCGCGCGTCTGCGACGCGTCGCACCTGCAGCAGCGCGTACTCCGGGCTGATCTGCGGATCCAGGCCCGAAGCGGATGCCGTGAGGGCATCCGGCGGGATCAGTGACGGGTCGACGCCCTCGAACGCCGCGATCGCGGCGCGGCGCTGCCGGATCTGCGCCAGCAGGTCGGGGTTGGAGGGGCCGAGGTTGCTCCCGCCGGATGCCATCGCGTCATAACCGTCCTGGCCGGACGCCGAGGGCCGGGACTGGAAGTACTGCGGCAGAGGCGTGCCGTCCTCGGCGGTGAAGGCCTGCCCGATCAGGGCGCTGCCGACGGCCTTCCCGTCGACGGTCACGACGGAGCCGTTCGCCTGCGCGGGGAACGCGAGCTGCCCGATCCCGGTCACGGCCAGGGGGTACAGAATGCCGAGCAGCACGGTGAACACGAGCACGGCGCGCACGGCGACGAGCGCGGTGCGACCGGTGGTGCGGAGATTCGACATGGGAGTCCTTTCCTCGCCCGGTCAGAAGCCGGGGATGAGGCTCACGACGAGGTCGATGAGCTTGATGCCGATGAACGGGGCGATCACGCCGCCCAGGCCGTAGATCAGCAGGTTGCGCTGCAGCATCTGCGCCGCGCTGGCCGGACGATAGGTCACGCCGCGCAGTGCGAGCGGGATGAGGAACACGATCACGATCGCGTTGAAGACGATCGCGCTGAGCACGGCGGATGCCGGGGAGTGCAGCTGCATGATGTTCAGCACGCCCAGACCGGGGAACGCCGTCATGAACATGGCCGGGATGATCGCGAAGTACTTGGCGATGTCGTTCGCGAGCGAGAACGTGGTGAGCGCACCGCGGGTGATGAGCAGCTGCTTGCCGATGCGCACGATGTCGATCAGCTTGGTCGGGTCGGAGTCGAGGTCGACCATGTTGCCGGCCTCCTTCGCCGCCGAGGTGCCGGTGTTCATCGCCACGCCCACGTCGGCCTGCGCCAGCGCCGGAGCGTCGTTGGTGCCGTCCCCGGTCATCGCGACCATCCGGCCGCCCTCCTGCTCGCGGCGGATCAGGGCGAGCTTGTCCTCCGGGGTCGCCTCCGCGAGGAAGTCGTCGACTCCGGCCTCCTTCGCGATCGCCGCGGCGGTGAGAGGGTTGTCACCCGTGATCATCACGGTGCGGATGCCCATCGCCCGCAGTTCGTCGAACCGCTCGCGCAGGCCGTCCTTGACGATGTCCTTCAGGTGGACGACGCCGAGGATCCTGGCAGCCGGGGCTGCCGAGTCCTTCGAGGGGCCGGCGGTCGCCACCACCAGGGGCGTGCCGCCGCTCGCCGCGATCTCGTCGGCGCAGCGTGCGGCCTCGGCAGAGGCATCCGCGGCATCCGCTCCCTGCGACTCCAGCCAGGCGCGGATGGCCGAGCCGGCGCCCTTGCGTATGACCGTCCCGTCGGGCAGGTCGATCCCGCTCATCCGGGTCTGCGCCGTGAACGGCACCGACACCGCACCCTCCGGCGAGGAGACCCGGATGCTGCGGGCGGCCGCCAGCTCGACGATGGAGGCGCCCTCGGGGGTCGGGTCGGCGAGCGACGACAGTGCGGCTGCACGCAGCAGCTCTGCGGCGTCCGTGCCCGCGACGGGACGCACGTCGTCGGCGCGGCGGTTGCCGTAGGTGATCGTGCCGGTCTTGTCGAGCAGCAGGGTGGACACGTCGCCGGCGGCCTCGACCGCGCGCCCCGACATCGCCAGCACGTTGCGCTGCACCAGCCGGTCCATCCCGGCGATCCCGATCGCGCTGAGCAGGGCGCCGATCGTGGTCGGGACCAGGCACACGAGCAGGGCGATCAGCACGGGGATGCCGACCGGCGAGGCGACGTAGCCGGCGAGCGGGTTCAGCGCCAGCACCACCACGAGGAACACGATCGACAGGCTCGCGAGCAGGATGTTCAGCGCGATCTCGTTGGGCGTGCGCTGCCGGTTCGCGCCCTCGACGAGCGCGATCATCCGGTCGACGAACGTCTCGCCCGGCTTCGAGGTGATGCGCACGACGATCCGGTCGGAGAGCACGCGGGTGCCTCCGGTGACGGCGCTGCGGTCACCACCCGACTCGCGGATGACGGGCGCGCTCTCGCCCGTGATCGCCGACTCGTCGACGGTGGCGATGCCGGCCACGATGTCGCCGTCCCCGGGGATCGGCTCGCCGGCCTCGACGATCACGACGTCGCCGAGATGCAGTTCGGACGAGGCGACCTCCTCGGTGGAGGCGTGCTCTGCCAGCGGGTCGGCGGGGTCGTACGCCGTCACACGCCGGGCCGTGGTGGTGGTCCGGGTGCGGCGCAGGCTCGCGGCCTGTGCCTTGCCTCGTCCCTCGGCGACGGACTCCGCGAGATTGGCGAACAGCACGGTCAGCCACAGCCAGACGGCGATCCCCCAGGTGAAGCCCGCCGGGATGCCGGGCATCGGCGCCTGCAGGAAGGGTTCGGCGATCGCCAGTGCCGTGGTGAAGGCGGCGCCCGCCCAGACCAGCAGGATCACCGGATTGCGCAGCAGGAGCGCGGGGTTGAGCCGGCGCAGAGCGCCGGGGACGGCGGCGATCAGCTGGCGCCAGCCGAACGCGCGCGAGGGTGCCGCGGGCGCATCAGGATGATGCGCGTCGTCGTGGTGGTGGACGGGGGTGTCGGTGAGGGTCATGTCAGACCAGTCCTTCGGCGAGCGGCCCGAGCGTGAGCACGGGGAAGTAGGTGAGGGCGGTGATGACGATCGCCACCGCCAGGAGGAGCCCGATGAACAGCGGGCGGTGCGTGGGCAGGGTGCCCGTGGTGGCCGGCACGCTCCGCTGCTGCGCGAGGGCGCCGGCGAGGGCCAGCACGAGCACGATCGGCAGGAAGCGTCCCAGCAGCATCACGACGCCCAGCGACGTGTTCAGCCACGGCGTGTTCGCGTTGAGGCCCGCGAAGGCCGAGCCGTTGTTGTTCGCGGCCGAGGTGAAGGCGTAGAGCACCTCGCTCAGTCCGTGCGCGCCCGGATTCAGGATGCTGGTCTTCTCCACGTCCGCGCGGATGCCGGGGATCGCGAAGCTCAGCGCCGCGCCGCCCAGCACGAGCATCGGGACGACCAGGATGTACAGGCTCGCCAGGGTCATCTCCCGCTGTCCGATGCGCTTGCCCAGGTACTCGGGCGTGCGCCCCACCAGCAGCCCACCGACGAACACGGCGATCACGGCCAGCACGAGCATCCCGTACAGGCCCGAACCGACGCCGCCGGGGGCGATCTCACCGAGCATCATGTTCAGCAGCGGCATCATGCCGCCGAGCGGCGTGTACGAGTCGTGCATCGAGTCCACGGCACCGGTCGATGTGAGCGTCGACGCGCTGCCGAACAGCGTGGAGCCGAGGATGCCGAAGCGCTGCTCCTTGCCCTCCATCGCCGCGCCCGCCAGCTGCGGGGCCGCGCCTCCGCCCGCCGACTCGAGCACCGACAGCAGCGTCGTCGAGGCGAGGAACAGCACGCCCATCACCGACACGATCGCATAGCCCTGACGGTCGTCGCCGATGATCCGCCCGAAGGTGCGCGGCAGCGCGAACGGGATGGCGAGGATCAGCAGGATCTCGAACAGGTTGGTCCACGGCGTCGGGTTCTCGAACGGGTGGGCGGAGTTCGCGTTGAAGAATCCGCCGCCGTTGGTGCCGAGCAGCTTGATGACCTCCTGCGAGGCGGTCGGCCCGCCCGGGATGTGCTGGGTCCCGCCGGCCAGCGTGTGCACGTCGGCGACTCCGGTCAGGTTCTGCACCACACCGCCGGCGATCAGCGCGACGGCACCGAGCACGGCGATCGGCAGCATCAGCCGGATGGCGCCGCGGGTGGTGTCCACCCAGAAGTTGCCGATGGTGCCGGAGCCGCGGCGCGCGAAACCGCGCACCAGGGCGATCGCGACGGCGATGCCCACCGCCGCGGAGAGGAAGTTCTGCACGGCCAGCCCCGACGTCTGCACGACGAAGCCGACGGTCTGCTCGGGTGAGTACGACTGCCAGTTCGTGTTCGCCACGAACGATGCCGCGGTGTTGAACGCCAGGCCCGGTGGCACGGGCGGCAGCCCGAGCGAGTACGGCAGCAGCGACTGCATCCGCTGCAGCAGGTACACCGCCAGCATCCCGCCGACCGAGAACAGCAGCAGCCCGCGGGCGTAGGCCCGCCAGGTCTGCTCCGACTCGGGGTCGACGCCGAACAGCCGGTACAGCCCGCGCTCGATGCGCAGGTGCCGGGGGCTGGTGTAGACCAGCGCCATGGCATCGCCCAGCGGGCGGTACAGCAGCACCAGGATGAGCACCAGCGTGGCACCCTGCAGGATGCCGGCCGAGAGGTCGTTCATCAGAACCTCCCCGGGCGCACGAGGGCGACGAGCAGGTAGCCGATGGCCACGACGGCGAGGACCGCCGCGGCGATGGCGAAGGCGGTCAAAGCGACTCCACCCCCTTGGCGATCAGGCCGATGAGGACGAAGACCAGCGCGGTCAGCGCGAGGTAGATGAGATCGAGCACGTTCCGATCCCACTCCGGTCAGCGGGGGTCGGACGCGATCCTCACGGAATCCCTACGGCGCCGCCGCGGATCCATGCGCCGTGCTCACGGCCGGGGCTTCGGCGACGACTGCACCGAATGCCGTCGAGTGCACCACCTGCCGACGTCGGCAAACGGTGCACTCGACGGCAAGGGGCGCACTCGATGCGTCAGCCCTGGTCCGGGGGCCCAGCGGGCCGGTGCACGCGGCGCTCGCCACTCCGCTGGTCGCCGCCGTACAGGGCGAACGGCCGGCCGGCGCGCTCCTGGCCCGGAAGCGGGCGCGAACGGCGTCCGTAGATGAGCTCGGACGAGTCGAGCAGCCACGGCACGAGCGTGATCGAGACCCCGTGCACGAGCATCAGCTGGTTGGCCATCCGGCGGGAGCGGCGGTTGTGCAGCACCGACTCCCACCAGTGGCCCACGATGTACTGCGGCAGGTAGACCGTGACCACCGCGGGACCGTGCTTCTCGCGGTACTTGCGGATGTACTGCTCGACCGGCTGTGCGAAGGTGCGGTACGGGGAGTCCACGATCACCAGCGGCACGGGGATCTTGTACTCCTGCCACTGCCGCTGCAGCACCTGGCCGTCCTCGGGCGTGAGGGCGACGTGCAGCGCGATCGTCTTCTCGTGACGTGCGGCGATCGCATAGTCCAGGGCCTTGATGACCGGCTTCTGCATCCGGTTCACCAGCACGATCGCGACGTCGCCGCGCGACCCGAAGTGGGTCGTGTCCTCGATCGCGATCTCCTTCTCGACGTCGCGGTAGTACCGCTTGACGCCCAGCATCAGCAGAGCGAGCACAGGGATGGCGAAGAACACCATCCAGGCGCCGTGGGTGAACTTCGTGATGGTCACGATGATGAGCACGCTCACGGTCATCACGGCACCGAGGGAGTTGATGGACAGGCTCACGATGGCCGAGCGCCGCTCCGTGGCCACCTCGCTCAGCGGTCGGTGATGCGTCTCGCGCAGTACGCGCCTCCAGTGCCGCACCATGCCGATCTGGCCGAGCGAGAACGACACGAACACACCGATGATGTACAGCTGGATGAGGTTGGTGAGGTTCGCCTGGAACACCACCAGCACGACGACCGCGGCAAGACCCAGCAGGATCATGCCGTTGGAGAACACCAGCCGGTCGCCGCGGGTGTTCAGCGCCTTGGGGGCATAGCCCTCGCGAGCCAGCACCGAGCCCAGCAGCGGGAAGCCGTTGAACGCCGTGTTGGCGGCCAGCAGCAGCACGCACGCGGTGGCGGCCTGGATGATGAAGAACGGGATGCTGCCGGCGCCGAACGTTGCCGATGCGACCTGCGCCATCAGGCTCGGCTGGGGGTTGGAGCAGTCGAAGCCGACCAGGTCGCAGGCGTTCTCGGCGTACTTGACGCCCGAGATCAGCGCCAGTGCGGTGAGGCCGGCGAACAGCAGCGCGGCGATCGAGCCCATCATCGCCAGGGTGGTCTTGGCGTTCCGGATCTTCGGCACGCGGAACGCCGGCACGCCGTTCGATACGGCCTCCACGCCCGTCAGGGCGGAGCATCCGCTGGAGAACGCGCGCAGGATCAGCAGCACCATCGCCGCCTGGCTGAGGCTCTCGGCCTGCACCGTGTACGCCGCGCTCGCCGCCACAGGGGCGTCGCCGAGCAGCATCCGCACCAGTCCGGTGCCGATCATCACGACCACCGAGCCGATGAACACGTACGTCGGGATCGCGAAGACGGTGGATGCCTCGCGCACGCCGCGCAGGTTGACGATGACGATCAGGATCACGAAACCGACCGCCAGCTCCACGCGCCATGGGTTCAGCCCTGGTACCGCCGAGATGATGTTGTCGACGCCGGACGCGATCGACACGGAGACGGTGAGGACGTAGTCGACGAGCAGCGCGGCAGCGACGATCACCGACGGCACCTCGCCGAGGTTCTTCTGCGTCACCTCGAAGTCGCCGCCGCCGGAGGGGTACGCCTTGATGATCTGGCGGTAGCTGAGCACGACCACGATCAGCAGCAGCACGACGGCCGCCGCGACCCACGGGCTGAGCGTCAGGAACGCCGTCCCGCCGATCAGCATGATCATCAGCATCTCCTGCGGCCCGTAGGCCACCGAGCTCAGCGCGTCGGACGCGAAGATCGGCAGGGCCATGCGCTTGGGGAGCAGCTGGTCGTTGACCTGCTCGGTCGTCAGCGGGTCGCCGAGAAGGATGCGTTTGGCGAGTTGCGGGGCATCCGTGTTCTCGCGTGCGTCGTGTGCCACGACGGGCGAGAATACGCCTGCGCGAGCGGCCGTGCAACACGGCGCCCGTAGACTTTATTCCGATGAGCCAGCAGGTGATGTCCGGAGCGATCGCGATCGGCATCGGCGTACTCGTCGGCATCGGCCTCTTCGTGCCGTTCGTGGCGATCAGTTACCGTCGCCGCGGGCGGCTCAGCCCGGTGCGACTGCTGATGTGGCTGGCCGCGCTCATCTACTTCTGGGCGATCTGGACGTATACGCTGCTGCCGCTTCCGGAGCCCTCGTCGATCCGCTGCGTCGGGGCGATCACCGACCCGATGTCGGTGGTGCGGGACGTGCAGCAGGCGCTCGCCGCGCCGGGCAACCCCCTCACGCATCCGGGCATCCTGCAGCTCGCGTTCAACGTGCTGCTGTTCGTGCCGCTGGGCTTCTTCCTGCGCGTGCTGGGCGGACGGGGTGTCATCACGGCCCTGCTCGTGGGCCTCGGCCTGTCTCTGTTCATCGAGACCACGCAGCTGACCGGGGTCTGGGGCATCTATCCCTGCGCGTACCGGTTCTTCGACGTCGGCGACCTGATGACCAACACGACAGGCGCCCTGCTCGGCTCGCTCTTCGGGCTCGTGGTGCCTCGGGCGCACCGTGGTCTGTCCCGTGCGGCGGATGCCGGGATGCCGCGCCCCGTCACCCGTGGGCGCCGAGCCCTGGCGATGATCTGCGACGGGCTCGGCTTCTTCCTGGTCTCGGCGACGCTGGGCGTGGGGATGCAGCTGTTCCTGGAGTACGTGGTGCGCGATCGGACCGCCGTGCTGGACGGGACCCTGTCGGAGCTGGTCGGCACGGGCGGTGCGGGGGCGTTCTGGCTCGCGACGATCCTGGCGACCGGCCGCTCGGTCGGAGACCTCGCGGTGGAGCTGCGCTATGACGGAGCGCGGATGCCTCAGCCGGTCGCGCGTCTGCTGCGCTGGGTCGGCGGTGTGGCCGGGGTGTCGACGATCGGGCTGATCGGCGGGATCGCCGTGCCGCTGACGAGCGCCGCGATGTTCGTCGCGTGCGTGATGTTCTTCTTCACCCGTCGGGGCCGTGGACTGCCCGGCATCCTCTCCGGCCAGTACCTGACCGACGCCCGCTCCCCGCGCTGAGCGGCTGAGGTCAGGATGCCTCGGCGCGGCCGCGGCGCCAGTAGCCCATGAACGCGATCGAGTGACGGTCGATGCCGAGATCGCGCACCAGGTGGCGCCGCAGCGCGGTGATCGTGCCGGCCTCGCCGGCCAACCACGCGTACTCGCCGCCTGACACCGTCTCGGGAACCTCCCAGAGGATCTCATCGGACGCGTCTGCCCTGTCGTCCTCGTCGAGCGCGTGGATGGGCTCCGCGCCGTGAGCGGATGCCGATGATGCGCCGCGCCTGCGCCCCCAGGCGTGCACGGCTGCGCTCAGCCGCACACCGTGCGCGGTCGAGCCGCGGCCCAGCCAGCTCACACGGATCCCCTCGGGAGCAGTCAGGGGAAGGGCATCCGCTTCGGACGGCACCTCGATGCACACCTCGCCGGTGATGTGCGCGGGAAGTGATTCGACGATGGAGCAGATCGCGGGCATGGCGGTCTCGTCGCCCGCGATCAGCACGGAGGTCGCGTCTCCCGGCTTCCATTCGATTCCCCCGCCCTGCTCGCCCGAGCGGGAGTCCGGGCCGACGACGAACAGCGGATCGCCGACCTGGGCACCCGTCGCCCAGGCGGAGGCCGGGCCCTCGGTGCCGTGCAGCACGAAGTCGACATCGATCTCGCGGTCGGCGGGACGCGGGGAGCGGATCGTGTAGGTGCGGATCGGATTGCGCTGCTCATCGGGGAGTTCGCGCCAGCGCCGGTACCACTCGGTCATGCTCTGGGTCTCGTCGAACTGGCCGACGTCGGTGATCGTGCCGTCCGCGAAGGGGATGATCAGCTTGATGCGCTGATCCAGGCCGTCTGTGCCGAAATGCGCCAGGTCGTCGCCGGTCAGGGTGACGCGCGTGAAGCTCGGCGTCAGCTTCTGGATGCGGGCGACGGTGGTGCGGAAGGTCCGGTAGGGGTGGTGGCTCACCACTTCAGCATAGGTTAGGCTCTCCTAACGTGACCACTCCGAAGGAATCATCCGAGGCCCGCACGGACGAGCTGCACGGCGAATCGCTCGCCCTCAGCTACGGCCGCAACCGGGTGGTGCACGAGGTGTCGCTGCACCTGCGCCCCGGTGTCGTCACCGCTCTGATCGGACCCAACGGCAGTGGCAAGTCCACGGCGCTGCGCGCCCTGGCCCGGCTGCACCGGGTCGACGAGGGGATCGTCCGCGTGGTCGACGACCGGGGTGAGCGCGACGCTGCGGCACTCTCGGCCAGGGAGTTCGCCCGCACGGTCGCGATGCTCTCGCAGTCCCGCCCGCACCCCTCCGGGCTCGAGGTGCGCGACGTCGTCGCCTACGGCCGGCATCCGCATCGCCGGAGGTTCGCCGGAATGACCGATGCCGACCGGGATGCCGTCGCCCAGGCGCTCGAGCTCACTGGCCTCGACCACATGGCGCAGCGCGCCGTCGACGAGCTCTCCGGCGGGGAGCTGCAGCGCGTGTGGCTGGCCACCGCCCTCGCGCAGGACACCGGCATCCTGCTGCTGGACGAGCCCACCAACCATCTCGACCTGCGCTATCAGGTCGAGACCCTCGACCTGATCTGCGACCTGGCCGACCGCGGCACCGCCGTGGGCGTGGTGCTGCACGACCTGAGCCACGCGGCATCCGTCGCCGACGAGGTCGTGCTCATGCACCGCGGCCGCGTGCACGCCTCGGGGCTCCCGCACGAGGTGCTCACGTCCGAGAACCTCACCGAGGTGTACGGACTGCCCATCGACGCCGACCACGACCTGCGCACCGGCCGGGTGCGGGTCTCTCCGCGCGGCAGGCATCACGACCGCGCGCGGCGCGGCCTCGCCGCGCTCTCGGTCTGATCTCCCGCAGCAGCATCGCCGCGCACCTTCCCTGTACCCGATTCCCCGACCCCGACCCCGACATCCCGGAGCCATCCTGATGAACAAGCCCCTCGCCGCCCTCGCCACGCTCGGCGCTCTGACCCTCGCGCTCACCGCCTGCGGCACCACCACGGCGGCCCCCGCGCCCACCGACGCGAAGACCTCCACGGCGAGCGGCGTCGGCTGCGCCGACGACAGCACCTCCACCTCCACCAAGCCGGTCGAGCTGACCGACGCGCTGGGACGCACCGTCAAGCTGGAAAAGCCTGCCGCGAAGGTCGCCGTGCTCGAATGGCAGCAGATCGAGGACGTGCTGTCGCTGTGCCTCACGCCGGTCGCGGTGGCGGATGCCGACGGCTACCGCACCTGGGACACCGCCGAGGAGCTGCCGAAGGACGTCAAGAGCGTCGGCACCCGTCAGGAGCCCAACCTCGATGCGCTGTTCGCCACCGAGCCCGACCTCGTGATCGTCGAGGCGGGCACCCGCGACGACGCGATCATCACGCAGCTGGAGAAGTACGGCGTCCCGGTTCTCAGCACCACCGGCGCCGACGCGAAGGACCCGATCAAGCAGATGCTCGCGACCTTCGACCTGATCGCGCAGGCGACCGGCCGCACCGAGCGCGCCGACGTCGTCAAGGACGAGTTCGAGAAGAAGCTCGCCGAGGGCGAGAAGGCCGTCGCGGGTGCCTCCCTGGAAGGTGCGCCCTTCGTGTTCTTCGACGGCTGGGTCGACGGCGGCAACGTGTCCCTGCGCCCCTTCGGACAGGGCTCGCTGATCGGCGAGCTCGGTGAGCGGCTCGGGCTCGAGAACGCCTGGACCGGCGAGGTCGATCCCGCCTACGGTCTGGGCCAGACCGACATCGAGGGCATGACCACGGTCGGCGACGCCATGCTGCTGCACACCGGAACGGCCGATCCCGACTCGGAGAGCTTCATCGACGCGGCGGCCAAGAACCCCGCCTGGGCCTCGATCCCCGCCGTGAAGGACGGGCGCATCCACGCGTTCCCCGCGGGCATCTGGACCTTCGGCGGACCCCGCTCCGCCGAGCAGATCGTCGACGCGTACGTAGCCGTCATCACCAAGTGACCGAGGCGCGTCTGGACACGCTCGCCGGGGGCGTGACGCCCCGCCGGGGCGCCGTGCCCGCGGCGGGCGTGCTCCTCGCGCTGCTCGTCGTCCTGGTCGCGGTGTCACTGTGGCATCTCACGCAGGGCACCAGCGGAGCGGTGTTCGCGGACACCGATGTGCTGTTCGGCTCGCGGATGCCGCGGCTGGCGGCGGGGATCGCGGTGGGGGCCGCCCTCGGCGTCGCCGGGCTGCTCATGCAGTCGCTCGCGCGCAACCCGCTCGCCTCGCCGGACACGCTCGGCGTGACCGCCGGCTCGTACTTCGCGGTCACCGCGGCGACCGCGTTCGGGGTGAGCATCCCGTTCTGGGCATCCGGCATCGTCGCCTTCGCCGGCGGGCTCGCCGCCGCGGGCATCGTACTGGGGCTGGCGGGCGGCGCCGCATCGTCGACCACCCGTCTCGTGCTCGCCGGGTCCGCACTGGCCCTGGCGCTGCAGGCCGGCACCTCCACGCTGCTGGTGCTGTTCGAGGAGGAGACCAAGGGGCTGTTCGCCTGGGGCAGCGGCAGCCTGTCCCAGCTGGGCATCCAGGCGTTCCTGCGCGCGGCGCCGGTGATCGTGGTCGCCATCGCGCTGGCCCTGGTGCTGACGCGGCGCCTCGATGTGCTCGCCCTCGGCGACGACACGGCATCCTCCCTGGGCGTCCCGATCCGCTCCACGCGGGTGATGGGCATCCTGCTCTCCGTGCTGCTGACCGCCGCCGCGGTCACGCTGGCGGGCCCTATCGGCTTCGTCGGCCTCTGTGCGCCGGTGCTCGCCCGACTGCTGTCCCGCGTCTTCCCCCTGCTCACCAAGCACGTGCTGCTCATCCCGGCGACCGGACTCATCGGCGCGATCGTCGTGATCGGCGCCGACGCCGTGCTCCGCGCGATCATCGGCGCCGAGGGAGCGATCGCGGTGCCCACAGGTGTCGCGACCACCCTCCTCGGCGCGATCGTGCTGATCGCGATGGCCCGCCGGCTGCGCGACGCGGGCCCGACACGCCGCCCGCCCGGCATCCGCTTCGGGGTGCGCAGCACCCGCCGCTTCGCCGTCGTGCTGACCGTCGGCGTCGCGCTGCTCGCCGCCGTCATCCTGGTCGGGATGCTGGTGGGCGCCACGCCGCTGCTCACCGGCGACATCCTGCTGTGGATGCAGCACCAGGCGCCGCCTCTGGTCTCCTTCGCCCTCGACGAGCGCTCGCCGCGGGTGATCGCCGCCGTGGTCGCGGGTGCCGCTCTCGCGCTGGCCGGCACCATCACCCAGGCCGTCAGCCGCAACCCGCTCGCGGAGCCGGGGCTGCTCGGGATCACGGGTGGCGCGGGCCTCGGCGCCGTGCTGGTGGTCACCAGCGTCGCGGCCTCCACCTTCGGGATGATCGCCGCCGCGATCGCCGGTGCGCTGCTCGCCTTCCTGCTCGTGTACTCGCTGTCGTGGAGGGGCGGCCTCAGCGCGGACAGGTTCATCCTGATCGGCATCGGCGTCTCCTACGGAGCGACGGCGCTGACCACGTTCGTTCTGCTGCGCTCCAACCCGTGGGACACACCGAAGATCTACACCTGGCTGTCGGGCACCACCTACGGGCGGCTGTGGGAGCAGGTGATCCCGCTGGCGATCGTGCTGGCCGTCGCGCTGCCGTTCGTGATCGCTCAGCGTCGCGAGCTCGACATCGTCGCGATGGACGAGGACACGCCTCGACTGGTCGGAGTCCGGCTCGAGCGGGCCCGGCTCGGTCTGCTGGGTGCTGCTGCTCTGCTGGCGGCGCTCAGCGTCTCGGCGGTCGGGGTGGTCGGCTTCGTGGGCCTGGTCGCACCGCACGCCGCCCGCGCACTGGTGGGGGCGCGGCACAGCCGCGTGATCCCGGTGTCGGTGGTGCTCGGTGCGGTGCTTGTGGGGACGGCGGATGCCATCGGACGCACCGTGCTCGCGCCGGCGCAGCTGCCGGCCGGACTGGTCGTGGCCCTGATCGGCGCCCCGTACTTCGTCTGGCTGCTCTGGCGCTCGCGCGACGCCTGATCACCCCACGAGGAGGAGTCCGACGGCGACGCCGAGGTAGAACAGGTTCACCGAGAGGATGAACACCCGCTCGGAGATCCCGAACACCCACGTGCGGAGCTTCTTCACGACGAGCACGATGACGCTGACCGTCAGGGAGGCGGCGGCGATCCAGGAGATGACCGTGAGCGTCACGGCCAGCCACTCCGGAACCAGGGCGGAGAAGAGGCGGGTGAAGTTGCCCATGCACGCGTAGCTGATGGCGAACCAGGCGATCGCGAGCAGATAGTGCAGGCGCCCGATGAGCGACGCCTTCTCGCCCTCGAGATCGGTGGGGACGAACGGCAGCACCAGGAAGATCAGGGCCAGGACGGCCAGGGCGACGGCGATCCCCGTGGCATCCGCCCAATCGTTCAGGCCCGTGGCGACGGCGGCCGCGAGCAGCCCCCAGAACGGCACGGTGACCCAGGTCATGATGCTGCTGAGTCTTCTCGTGCTCCCCACGGCGTAGTCGCTGACCGCGTGCCGGACGGGGGAGTACTCGTTCCTGATCACGTGGAGGCTGACGAAGATCGCGAGGCGGGCGAGTCCGCAGACGGCGGCTGCCGCGGCGAGGAAGAAGGTCATGGACGGTCCTTTCCGGAGGGGGCGCGCACGGTGCGGACCTCGTCATGGAGGGCGCGGATGGTGGCGGCCAGAGCGGCCGGATCGATGCCGATGGCGCGGGCGTTGTCGTCGACGGAGCGTCCCAGCAGCCGGCCGCAGTGCTGGGCCCTGTCGACGCCACGCGGGGTGAGATGAAGCTCTCGACGGTTACCGGTACGAGGGCCGGCCTGGTCGGTGATGAGGTCGTCGGCGAGCAGAGCGCGGACGATCCCGCTGCCCGCCGCCTCGGTGACGCCGACGGCCTGCGCGAGGATGCGCCCGGTGACGCCAGGGTGCTCGCCGAGGATGACGAGAGCGACGTACTGGTTGTAACTGAGGCCCTCGGGCCTGAGGATCTGCTCCGCCCATCTGTCGAGCGTGCGGACCAGATCGTGCAGTTCGTAGGCGAGGTCCATGGCACTAACTTAACGACTTAAGTTAGTGCCATGCAAGCCCCGATCTGCGAAGCCGCTCATTCGATTCGCACAGGTTGCTCACGGCGTCCGCTGAGCATCCTCCTGCATCGGTCATCGGCCGTGCTGGTTGCCTCGGAACGTGGGCGGCCCGCCCGACGAGAGGACGAGAACATGAGCACCGAGACCACCGACCCCCGCTGGCTGGACGAGAACGGCCACGAGATCGATGAGGACCATCGCGGACTCGTCTACGACATCCGCACCCTGATCGACCGCCGTCGGATGCTGGGCATCTTCGGCGGCATCGCGGCGACGACGCTGCTCGCGGCCTGCGCGCCGACCACATCCGCGTCCACGGGATCGGGATCGGGCGGATCGGCCGCTCCGCCGCAGGGCGCTCCGGGCGGCGCGCCGGCCGCGGAGGACGACGGCGACCTGCTCGAGGGTGAGGTCCCGAACGAGACCGCAGGGCCCTACCCCGGCGACGGCTCCAACGGGGTGAACGTGCTCGACGACTCCGGCATCGTGCGCAGCGACATCCGTTCCAGCTTCGGCTCGTCGACCACCACGGCGAAGGGCGTGCCGCTGGAGGTGGTGCTGACCGTCCGCGATGCGGCCACCGGCAAGGCGATGGCGGGCGCGGGCGTCTATCTGTGGCACTGCGATCGCGACGGGAACTACTCGCTCTACTCGGATGCCGCCAAGGACGAGAACTATCTGCGCGGCGTGCAGGAGACCGATGACACGGGCACGGTGCGCTTCACGTCGATCTATCCGGCCTGCTACTCGGGCCGATGGCCGCACATCCACTTCGAGGTCTACCAGGACGTGGCCACAGCCGTCGCCACCGGACCGATCGTGAAGACCTCGCAGATCGCGCTGCCCGAGGAGACCAATGCCAAGGTGTACGCCACGGCAGGCTACGAGAAGAGCGTGCGCAACGCCTCGCAGGTGACGCTGAAGAGCGACATGGTGTTCGGCGACGACGGCGGTGTCCTTCAGGTGGCGACCATGACCGGGGGAGTCGACAAGGGCTACACCGCGGCACTATCGATCGCGGTCTGACCGAGCGGAAGGGCGCGCGGCGGAAACGGGTTGCCCGAGACTCTCAGCTTTCTCCTAGAATGTCGGGGGCGTCGGAGGGCGGCGCCGCACACGACCCGCACGCTGCGGGCTGAGGGGGGAACTTTCTCTATGACTGCAATCGCAACCCGCGCGCGTCTGACGGTGGTCGCCGTCATCGCGGGCCTGATGATGGTCGTCGGGGCCGCAGCGCCCGCGATGGCCGACACGACCGATGACCTGAACAAGGTCGACTCTGCGCTGAGCACCGCCGCCGAGGAGTTCGGCGCGGTCTACTCCGACCAGTCCGCACCGCTCGAGGACATCGCCACCGCCTCGAAGAAGTTCCAGGCCGCCGCCGAGACCGCCAAGAGCGAGTTCACCAAGGTCGCGCAGAAGGCCGACAGCGGAAGCGCCGCGTTCGCCAAGGAGTTCGCAGGGGAGGCCGGCGACATGGCCGCCGCCGCCGGCGCGCTCTCCGACGCGATCAGCGCACAGGACCAGAGCGCCGCGCAGCAGGCCGATGCCGATCTCGGTGCCGCCGTCGACGCGTACAGCGCGACGGTCGACAAGTACAACGAGTACGTGAAGAACCAGCCCACCTCGAACCCCACGCTCATGGTCTGGCTGATCCTGCTCATCGTCGCCATCGTCATCCTGGTGCTCGCGCTGGTCTTCGCGCTGCTCACCCGCAAGCAGCAGGGTCTGCTGGAGCCCAAGGTCGACAAGAAGGGCAAGGTCTCCCAGTCGTCGCTGAAGAAGATGCGCTGGATGGTCGTGCTGTGGGCCGCCGTGTTCGTGGTCGGCGCCGCCATCCCGTTCTTCCAGGTGCTGTTCGCCAAGCCCGACGCCAACGGCGAGTTCCGCTACACGGTCTTCTGGTACCCGCTCGCCGCGGGTGTCATCCTGACCGTGGTCAGCGTGATCCAGTACTTCGTCGCCGCCTCCAAGGTGAAGAAGCAGGGCTCCGCGCTGGCGTACGACGCCAACGACCCGTCGACGCACGGCGCCCTCGCGCAGAGCCTCAACTACCAGCCGGTTCCGCCGGTCGACGGTGCGGCTCCGCAGTACGCTCCGGTCGCCCCGCAGGCGGATGCCGCCGCGCAGGGCGCCCCGGTTCCGCCGGCCGCTCCGGTCGAGGGCGCTCCCGCCGCTCCTGAGGCTCCCTCGGCCCCCGCCGAGGCGGCTCCGGCTGCGCCCGAGGCTCCCGCCGACCCGGCTGCGCCGAAGGCCTGACGCACTGCTCCGGATGCCGGGGACGCCGCTGACGCGGCATCCCCGGCATCCGTCGTCTCCGGGCCCATCTCGATACTGCAGCGTCCAGCCCATTCCGAACCGCACGGCGTAACGTCGAGGGCATGAGCACGGTGCCTGTCGACGAGGTCGCGATCGCCCAGGCGAAGCAGCTGCGGGATCAGTTCCAGCGCTTCCTCCGCGAATACGAGTTCGGCATGCGCGAGGTCGAGACGAAGATCTCGATCCTGCGTGACGAGTTCACCCACATGCACGCCTACAACCCGATCGAGCACGTCTCGAGCAGGCTGAAGTCACCGGACGGCATCGTCGAGAAGGTCGCTCGCAAGGGCATCGACCCTGACTTCGACGTCATCCGGCGGGAGATCACCGACATCGCCGGCGTGCGAGTCACCTGCAGCTTCGTCACGGATGTGTACCGCCTGTTCGAGCTGTTCACCCGGCAGGACGACATCACCGTGCTGATGGTGAAGGACTACATCGCCGAGCCCAAGCCGAACGGGTACCGCAGCCTGCACGCGATCGTCGAGGTGCCCGTCTTCCTGTCCACCGGCGCGATCCCCGTTCCCGTCGAGGTGCAGTTCCGCACCATCGCGATGGACTTCTGGGCGAGCCTGGAGCACAAGATCCACTACAAGTTCGACGGGCGTGTTCCCGCCCACCTGGTGCAGAGCCTGACCGAGGCGGCCGATGCCGCCGGCGAGCTCGACCTGCGCATGGAGCGCCTGCACCGCGAGGCCCTCGAGATCAACCACCGGGTGATCGAGGCCTGACGCCCGGCATCCGGCGCGCCCTTCTGAAGGACGATCGACGTTCTGAAGGATGACGCCGCCTGGGATCTCCTTCAGAACGTCATCCGTCCTTCAGAGGCGACGCTCGCTCAGTCCAGGAACTCCCGCGCAGCCGTCACGAGGGCCTTCACGCCCACCTCGATGGTCGGGTGGATGACCGGGGCGAAGAACGGTGAGTGGTTGGTCGGGATGTCGTGGTCGACCGAGTCGTTCTGCACGGCCGCCGCGAAGACGGCCGGGTCCACGCCGCCCCAGAACCAGAACACCAGCGGCACTCCCGCATCCCGTGCGAACCAGGACACGTCCTCGCTGCCGGTGATCAGGCCGGTGTCGATCACGGCCTGCTCGCCGAACGCCGCCTGGAACGCCGCGGTCGCCCGCGCCGTGGCATCCGCGTCGTTGATCGTCGCCGGAAGCGTGTGCAGCGTCGAGATCTCGGGGTCGCGTTCGGCACCGGATGCCGCGGCTTCGGCGCGGATCACGCGCTCGACCTTCTTCAGCACCTTCTCGCGGGCCGCGTCATCGGGGTAGCGCAGGCTGAGCTCCAGAGTTGCCTCCGCCGGGATGATGTTGTTCTTCGTGCCGGCGTGCACGGCACCGACCGTGACGACCGCCATGCCCGTCGGGTCGACCTCGCGCGAGACGATCGTCTGCAGGCGCATGATCGTCGCGGCCGCCATCACGACCGGGTCGATCGTGGAATCCGGCCGCGAGCCGTGCCCGCCCTGGCCGTGCAGGACGACGTGCAGCCCGTCGGATGCCGACATCTGCGGTCCGGGGCGCAGGCCGACCGCGCCCGCCGGGAGCGGCCCGACGTGCTGACCGAGCACGATGTCCGGCTTCGGGAACCGGTCCAGCGCGCCGTCGTCGAGCATCGCGCGCGCACCGGCGCCCAGCTCCTCCGCCGGCTGGATCACGACGACCAGCGTGCCCTGCCACTGATCCCGCTCCGTCACGAGCTGCTCGACCGCGCCGATCATGGCGGTCACGTGCATGTCGTGGCCGCAGGCGTGCATCACGCCGGCCTCGTTGCCGTCCGGATCGATGCCCGTCGCCTCCGAGGCGTAGGGCAGACCCGTCTCCTCGGTGACGGGCAGGGCGTCCATGTCGGCACGAGCCCATACGGTCGGCCCCTCGCCGTTGGCGAGCACGCCCACGACGCCTGTTCCGCCGACACCTTCGTGCACCTCCAGTCCGAGGTCGCGCAGATGGCCGGCGGCGATGCCGGCGGTACGGGTCTCCTGGAACGAGAGCTCAGGATGCTGATGGAGGTCGATGTACAGCGCTTCGAGGTCGATGCTCATGACGCTGAGCCTAGCCACCGGGGTCGGCTCGGCGGCAGGTACGCGTGGTACGGTTGCATGTCCTCCGATCCGGAGGCCCCGGTGATCTCTCACCTCGGCGACCGTCACCATCGCCCCATTCCATCTCGCACGCGGACACCGCGCATGCGACCGCAACGTTCATCCGCTCCCGTCCGGGAGGCGCGATCCGCGTCCGTCGGCTTTCCGCCGGGACGCACCCGGCCGTCTCGGCGGCCGTATCAACAGGAAGAAGAAAGCACATGGCCACTGGCACTGTGAAATGGTTCAACTCGGAGAAGGGGTTCGGCTTCATCGCGCCGGACGACGGCTCCGCCGACCTCTTCGCGCACTTCTCGGCGATCGCATCGTCGGGGTACAAGGAGCTCACCGAGAACCAGAAGGTGGAGTTCGAGGCCGAGCGTGGCCCCAAGGGCATGCAGGCGATGAACATCCGCCCGCTCTGAACCGATGCCACGAACCGGCCCGCGAGATCTCGCGGGCCGGTTCGTCGTATCCGGCGCGATTCGGCCGGCGACCGTTGTCCCGAAGGATCCGCTCGGGCCGGCACGGCCCCGGACTCTGGAAGGATGGATCGGTGACGAAGGATGAGACCCGCCCCGCCGGATTCGGCGCCCTGCTCTGGCTGGCGATGGCGACGTTCTCGATGGGCATCGACGGCTACGTCCTGGCGGGTCTCCTCCCCCAGATCGCGAAGGACCTCGACGTCTCCGAGCCCGCCGCCGGGCAGCTCGTCGCGGTGTTCGCGCTCACCGCGGCGCTGGCGGGTCCCGTGCTCAGCGCGCTGACCGGCGCCTGGGAGCGCAAGGGGATCATCTCCGCGTCGCTGGCCGTGTTCGTCGTGGGCAATCTCGTGATCGCGCTGTCCGTGAACTACGCCATGGCGATGGGCGGCCGCATCCTCTCCGCGATCGGCGGCTCGCTGCTGAGTGCGGTCGTGAGCGCCTACGTCCTCGCCAAGACCGCGCCGGAGCGCCGCGGGCGTGCCCTGTCGTTCGTGCTGGGCGGCTTCCTCGCAGCGACCGCCCTGGGCGTTCCGATCGGACTCGTCATCGGCCAGGAGGACTGGCGGCTGCCGCTGTACCTGGTCACCGGGGTCGGCGCCGTCGCGCTGATCGGCATCCTGGTGAACGTTCCGAGACTGCATCTGCCGGCGTTGTCGCTGCGCGAGACGTTGAAGCCGCTGGCCCGTCCGGCCCTTGTGGGCTCGATCCTCGTGGCCACCGGGATCATGTGCGCGAGCTACCTGTGCTTCACCTACGCCACCCTGATCTTCGGGCCGCGGGTCGGCGAGGGGCCGGCGATCATCGCGGCCATGTTCGGGTACGGCGTCGTCAGCCTGTTCGGCAACATCGTCTCAGGGCGCGCCACCGACCGGTTCGACCCGGTGCACGTGATCTCGCTGATCGTCGGCATCCTGATCGTCGTCGCGCTGCTCGGCACCGCGGGGCTGCTGCTCCCGGGTGCGGCCGGTGCGGTCGCGGCGTTCGCCTGGTTCTTCTGCTGCGCGTTCTTCAACGGCGGCTCCGGGGTCGCCCTGCAGTCGCGGCTGGGTGACCTGGCCCCCGACGCGATGTCACTGGTGCTGGCGCTGAACGGCAGCGGCATGCAGCTCGGCTCGGCGCTGGGAGGGATGCTGGGCGGCGCGCTGCTGGCATCCGGACTTCCCGCCGACGGGTTGGTGCCGGCATCCGCGGTGGTCCTCGCGGCGACGATGGTCCTGCATCTCATCGTGTCGCGGGCGAAACCCGCGGCGCGCACGGCCTGATCAGCGGCGGTAGGACTCCAGCGGGGGTCCGGGATGCAGCACGCCGTTGACGATCGCGGTGATCGCGAACTCGCTGGACTCACCGAGGTCGACGATCTCGGGATGCAGCAGCCATTGCAGCTGCAGGCCGTCCATGACCGCGAGGATGGCGGCGGCGGCGTGGGCGATCGTGTCGGAGTCGGTGACACCCTCCGCCCTGCACAGCACCTCGAAGGCCTCGGTGACCTCGCGGCGCAGCGTGATGTACCGGTCCTCGAAGTACTCCCGTCCCGGATGGTCGTCGGTCACCGATTCGGACGACAGCACGGTGTAGGCCTGCACGATGCCGGGGCGACGCTCGTTCGCGAACGCGGTGCGCACGAGGTGCAGGAACAGCTCGAGGCCGCCCGGGATGTGCTTGTCATCGAGATCGGCGACGTCGGCCTGGTCGCGATACGCCAGCACCTCGAGCAGCAGTCTCTGCTTGGAGCCGAAGTGGTGCAGCACGCCGGCGTGGGTCAGTCCGACCTGCTCGGCCACATCCGCGAGCGTGCCGTTGGTCGAGCCCTTGCTCCCGAAGATCTCGACGGCCGCGTTCAGGATCTCGATGCGCTTGTGCTGCGCCGCCCGGGTGCGGGGCGTGTCCTGTGTGGCCTTCGGCACGATGTCCTCCTCAGGGCGAGTGTAACGGTCTGATAATGCTCTCTTGAAAGCTTACTTACTAGTAGGTAACCTACCCTCAATTCACTTTCTCGCCAGTAAGTGAAACTCGGAGGACGAGCGCAGACGCTCGCCCCTCGCACCAGGACACCGTGCCCTAGGAGAAGCAATGAAGCTCAAGAAGTACTTGATCGCAGGCACTGCGATCGCCGCACTGAGTGCGCTCGCCCTGACCGGATGCTCGTCGAGCGGCTCGGCCGGGTCCAGCGGTGGCGGCACGTCGCTGACCGTCGCGAAGCCGGACGGCGCCGGTGTGCTCTCGACCCAGATCAACAACCCGTTCATCGGCACCGGCTCCGGCATGTCGCTGGCGTACGACCGGATGATCTACGAGCCCCTCGCCATGGTCAACCCCGTCGGCAAGAACGAGACCACGCCGTGGCTCGCCTCGAAGGTGGAGTGGAACAGCGACTACACGCAGCTCACGGTCACCCCGCGCAAGGACGTGAAGTGGAACGACGGCAAGCCGTTCACCGCCGATGACATCGTCTTCACCTTCACCCTCATCAAGAACACCCCCGCCCTCGATCTCGGCGGCCTGAAGCTGAGCGGCATCGAGAAGGACGGCGACGACGTCGTGATGAGGTTCAGCGAGTCGAAGTTCGTCAAGCAGGGCGACGTCCTCCAGGTGCCGATCGTCCCCGAGCACCAGTGGAAGGGCATCGCCGACCCGACCAAGGATCCGGTCAAGGATGCCATCGGCACCGGGCCCTACACGATCAAGAGCTTCTCGTCGCAGGGCGTCGTGCTCAGCGCCCGCAGCGACTACTGGGGCGGCAAGGTCCCGGTGGCGACCCTCAAGTACCTCGAGTACAACGACAACACCGGCCTGCTCCGCGCGCTGCAGAGCAAGGAGGCCGACTGGGCGCAGATCTTCATCACCGACTACCAGACCAACTTCGTCGACAAGGACCCGAAGCACAACGTGTTCTGGGGCGCCAACGTCCTGAGCCCGGACATGATCCTGGTCAACACCACCAAGGCACCGTTCAACGACGTCGCGTTCCGCAAGGCCGTCAACATGGTCGTCGACCGCAAGGCGCACGCCGAGAAGGCGCGCAGCAACGCCGGTCCGGAGCTGAAGAACGTCACCGGCATCCCGCAGCCCACCGGCGACCAGTACATCGCCCCCGAGTACAAGGACAAGAACTTCACCGTCGACGTCGACGGCGCCAAGAAGATCCTCACCGACGCCGGCTACACCTGGAAGGGCGGCGCCCTGATCGATCCGTCCGGCAACCCGGTCTCGTTCACCCTGCAGGACCCGCAGGGATGGAACGACTACGTCACGGGCATCCAGCTTGTGGCGACCCAGGTCAAGAGCACCCTCGGCGCCGACGCGAAGGTCGCGACCCCGGACGCCGACACGTGGTTCAGCAACATGGCGACCGGGAACTTCGATGCGGCACTGCACTGGTCGGGATCCGGATCCAACCCGTGGCACATCTACGACGACGTCATGAACGGCGCCTATCTCGAGCAGGCGTCGGGCGGCAAGGTCTCCGACAACTTCGGCCGCTACGACAATCCGGAGGCGACCGCCCTGCTCAAGCAGTACGCCCAGGCATCCGACGACGCAGCCCGCACCGACGCGCTCAACAAGATCCAGAAGATCTTCGTCGAGGACGTCCCGGCCATCCCGATCGGCACCCATCCCCAGCTGGCGGAGTACAACACCCGCACGTTCACGGGCTGGCCGAGCGAGAGCGACCAGTACGCGACGGCCGACCCGACTCAGCCGTCCGCCGTCCAGGTGCTGATGAACCTGAAGCCGGTCAAGTAGTCGTCATCGCAGGCCCGGGGCGGGCTCTCCCGCCCCGGACCTGCACCGAGCCGAAGGTCCTCCCTCATGACAGATCCCCTCCTCTCGATACGCGACTTCTCGGTCGTGTACGACGTCGATCCGCCGGTCGAGGCGGTCAAGCACGTCACCCTCGACATCCGCCGCGGCGAGATCATCGGTCTCGCCGGCGAGAGCGGGAGCGGCAAGACCACGCTCGCCTACGGCGTGCAGAGACTCCTCAAGCCCCCGGCGGTGATCACCGGCGGCAGCGTCGTCTTCCACGACGAGGACGGCGCCGACATCGACCTGCACGCGCTCGACGTGGAGCAGATGCGGCGCTTCCGCTGGGACAAGGTCTCCATGGTGTTCCAAGGCGCCATGAACGCGCTCAACCCCGTGGCGACCATCGCCTCGCAGCTCGACGACGTGTTCGTGGTGCACCGGCCCCGCATGGGACGACGTGAGCGCCGTGAGGCGGTGGACGAGTTGCTGGAGATCGTGAAGGTGGGCGCTCAGCGTGCGCGGTCGTACCCGCATGAGCTCTCCGGCGGCATGCGCCAGCGCGTCATGATCGCGATGGCCCTCGCGCTGCGACCGCAGCTGATGGTCATGGACGAGCCCACGACCGCCCTGGACGTGCTGGTGCAGCGAGAGATCCTCAAGCAGATCTCGCAGCTGCGCCATGAGTTCGGGTTCTCGGTGGTGTTCATCACCCATGACCTGCCCCTGCTGCTGGAGATCAGCGACCGCATCGCCGTGATGCGCGAGGGCGAGATCGTCGAGCTGTCGGACGCGAGGGAGCTGTGGACGAACCCCCGGCACGAGTACACGCAGAACCTGCTGCGCTCGTTCCCCCGCCTCACCGGCGAGAGAGGAGTGGTGACGCGATGACGACCCTCGAGTTCAAGAACGTCACGAAGATCTACAACGTCCGCGGATCGGGGCAGATCAGGGCCCTCGACGATGTGAGCTTCACGCTCCGCTCGCATCAGACGATCGGACTGGTAGGACAGTCCGGCAGCGGAAAGTCGACGATCGCGAAGATCCTCACGCAGCTCGAGACGCCAACGCACGGCGAGGTGCTGCTCGACGGCACGCCCATCCCGCGCGGCGGGCGCGGGCTGCGCAAGTACCGGCAGCAGCTGCGCATGGTGTTCCAGGACCCGTTCGCCTCGCTGAACCCGTACCACTCCATCCGCCACCACGTCGAGCGTCCCCTGCGCCTGGACAAGGTCGTCCCGCCCGGCGAGATCGACGCCGAGGTGCGCCGGCTGCTGGAGCGCGTGAAGCTCGATCCGGATGCCGTGATGGAGCGACGCCCGCATGAGCTGTCCGGCGGGCAGCGCCAGCGCGTGGCGATCGCCCGTGCGCTGGCATCCCGGCCCGCGCTGCTGGTCGCCGACGAGCCGGTCTCGATGCTCGACGTGTCCCTGCGCCTGGGCGTGCTCAACCTGCTCGCGGACCTGCAGCGCGAGCAGGGGCTCGGGGTGCTCTACATCACGCACGATCTCGCCACGGCCCGGCACTTCAGCGACGAGATCATGGTGCTCAACCAGGGCAGGGCGGTCGAGTACGGGCCGGCAGACGACGTGATCCTGAACCCGAAGAACCCCTACACGCGCGAGCTGCGCGCCGCCTCCCCCGACCCGGAGGAGTTCTTCCGGACCGCCGCGACACAGGCAGGAGGCGCACGATGAGCGCGGAGCAGACATCGGCGGAGGCGGTGGACCGGGCATCCGCGGAGCAGCCCGCCATCACGGAGGCGACCGACCCGACACTGGTCGGGACGACGGCGACGAAGGCCGAGCACGGCGGCATCCGCGTGCCCTGGCGGTTCATCGCCAGTCGCGTCGCGTTCTACGCGTTCACGGCCTGGGCGGCGATCACCATCAACTTCTTCCTCCCCCGGCTGATGAAGGGCGACGCGGTCGACGCGTACATGGCGCGCAGTCAGGGACAGCTCACGCCGGATGCCGAGAAGGCGCTGCGCATCCTGTTCGGCCTGGACAAGTCCATCCCGCTCTGGCAGCAGTACCTCACCTACTGGGGCAACCTGCTGCACGGCGATCTGGGCGTCTCGATATCCACGGGCATGGCGCCGGTGGGTCAGGCGATCGCCGCGGCGCTGCCGTGGACGCTCGGGCTGGTGGGCGTGGCGACCGTGATCTCGTTCATCATCGGCACCGTGCTCGGCGCCGTGATCGGATGGAAGCGGGGCGGCAGGCTCGACTCGCTGGTGCCCATCACCACGTTCCTCGGCACCGTGCCCTACTTCTGGCTCGGCCTGATCTTCATCGCGGTGTTCGCCACCCTGCTCGGATGGTTCCCCGCGGGCCACGCGTACGAGGTGGGCGTCGAGCCTGGTTGGAACGGCGAGTTCATCTCGCAGGTCGTCTCGCACGCCGCGCTCCCCGTGATCACGATCGTGCTCGTCTCCCTGGGCGGCTGGGTGCTCGGGATGCGCAACATGATGCTCACTGTGCTCGACGAGGACTACGTCACCGTCGCCCAGGCGAAGGGCATGCCCGACAACCGCGTGCTGTGGCGCTATGCCGCTCGCAACGCCGTGCTGCCCCAGATCCAGAGCTTCGCCCTGGCCCTCGGGTTCATCGTCGGCGGCACGATCGTGATGGAGATGGTGTTCTCCTACCCGGGCATCGGCCTGCTGCTGCTCAGCGCGACCAACGCCAAGGACTTCGCCCTGATGCAGGGGATCTTCCTCGTGCTGGTCCTCGCCGTGCTGATCGCCAACATCCTCGCCGACATCGCCTACGCGATCCTCGACCCCCGCACCCGGCAGACGGAGGCCTGATCATGACCGCTCCCACGCAGAACCTGATCGCCCAGCAGGCGTTCACCGCGCCCCCGGCGCCGCGGCGGAAGACGTTCTGGAGTCAGCTCGCCGCATCGATGGCGATGTTCAGCAACGCCAAGTCGGCCACGGGGCTCGTCATCCTCGCGATCTTCACGCTGGTCGCCATCCTCGCGCCGCTGATCGCCCCATACGACCCGACCGCGCAGCACCTCGACCAGACGCTGCAGCCGCCGTCGCTCCAGCACCTGCTGGGGACGACCCACATCGGCGAGGACGTGTTCAGCCAGATGGTCTACGGCACCCGCGGCGTGCTCGTGGTCGGATTCCTGGCGACGATCATGGCCACGGCGGTCGCGATCGTCGTCGGGGTGACAGCCGGCTACCTGCGCGGCTGGAAGAGCGAGTCGCTGTCGGCGCTGTCCAACGTCTTCCTGGTCATCCCGGGGCTGCCGCTGATGATCATCATCGCGTCGCAGTTCGCCGACCCGCCGCTGTGGGTCATCGCGGCGGTGCTGGGGCTGACCGGATGGGCGTGGGGCGCCCGGGTGCTGCGCGCGCAGACCATGTCGCTGCGCAACCGCGACTTCATCCAGGCCGCCAGGGCCAACGGCGAGCCGCTGCACCGCATCATCCTGGTGGAGATGCTGCCGAACCTCATGGCGATCATCGCCTCCAGCTTCGTGGGCACCATGACCGCCGCGGTGCTGGGGCTGACGACGCTCGCCTTCATCGGGGTGATCCCGGTGTCGAACCTGAACTGGGGCACCATCCTGTTCTGGGCGCAGCAGAACAACGCGTTCCCGGACTACTGGTGGTGGTACGTGCCCGCCGGCCTGTGCATCGCGCTGGTCGGTGTCGCCCTGGCGCTGATCAACTTCGGCATCGACGAGTACGTCAACCCGCGGCTCCGCTCCGCGGGGGAGCGCGCTCGTGCCATGAGGAAGAAGGGCCTGGATCTGAACGCCGCCGTCACCTCGGTGCGGACGCAGCCGGCATCCGCCCGCACCGATGAGGCCGGAGCTCAGCCCGGTGAGAACCACGCGAAGGAACCGGTACGTTGACCTCCCACCCCTATCAGGATGCCGCTCTGCCGACCGCCGATCGGGTGGAGGATCTGCTCAGCAGGATGACCCTCGAGGAGAAGGTCGGGCAGATGCTGCAGCTGGACGCCCGCGAGGACCTGGACGACGCGGTGCGTTCCCGCCACGCGGGATCGATCCTGCACACCTCTCCGGAGCGGATCCTGCTGGCGAACGACCTCGTCGCGCAGACCCGGCTCCGCATCCCGCTGCTGGTGGCGGAGGACTGCATCCACGGCCACTCGTTCTGGCCCGGCGCGACGATCTACCCCACCCAGCTCGGCATGGCGGCGTCCTGGGACGCCGATCTGCTCGAGCGCGTCGCGAGGGCCACCGCCGAGGAGGTCGCCGTCACGGGCATCCACTGGACCTTCTCCCCGGTGCTGTGCATCGCCCGCGATCTGCGCTGGGGGCGGGTGAACGAGACCTTCGGCGAGGACCCGTACCTGATCGGCGAGCTGGCGTCGGCGATGGTGCGCGGCTACCAGGGGGACGGCCTGTCGGATCGCACGGCCGTCCTCGCCACGGCCAAGCACTTCGCCGGCTACTCCGAGACACAGGGCGGGAGGGATGCCAGCGAGGCCGACATCTCGCCCCGCAAGCTCCGCTCGTGGTTCCTGCCTCCGTTCGAGCGCGTCGCCCGGGAGGGCTGCCGCACGTTCATGCTCGGCTACCAGACCACGGACGGCGTGCCGATCACGCTGAACGACTGGCTGCTCACCGACGTCCTCAAGGGCGAGTGGGGCTACACCGGCACGCTGGTCACCGACTGGGACAATGTCGGGCGCATGGTGTGGGAGCAGCACGTGCAGCCCGACTACGCGCACGCCGCCGCGGCCGCGACGAAGGCCGGCAACGACATGATCATGACGACGCCACGGTTCTTCGAAGGCGCGCTCGCCGCGGTGGAGCAGGGGCTGATCGCGCCGGACGCGTTCGACGACGCCGTGCGCCGCATCCTGACTCTCAAGTTCGACCTCGGGCTGTTCGAGGACCCGCGGATGCCGTCCGAGCACCTCGGCGCGGTGGTCGGCAGCCGGGCGCACGCCGACCTGAACCTCGAGGTCGCGCGGCGCTCGCTCGTCCTGCTCGAGAACGACGGGACTCTACCGATCTCGCCGGCTGCACCTGGTGGCCCGATCTCGCCGGCTGCGCCTGGTGGCCCGCTCTCGCCGGCTGCGCCTGGTGGGCCTCTCCCGCCGGCTGCCGAGCCGTTGCGGGTCGCCGTGGTCGGTCCGCTCGCCGACGATGCGCAGACCCAGCTCGGCGACTGGGCCGGCGGCTCGGGGCAGGCGGGCTGGCTGGACGGGCAGCCGCGGGAGATGATCACCACCGTGCTCGACGGGCTCCGCGCCGTCGACGGCCTCACCGTGCGTCACGCGCGCGGCGCGGACATCCTCACGCTGGTTGACGACCCGCTCGGTGCGAGGTTCCCCGACGGACAGCCGCGCCCGCCGCTGGTGGTGCCGACGCCGCCGGATCAGCGGCTGATCGCCGAGGCCGTCCGGGAGGCGGAGGCCGCGGATGTCGTCGTCGCCGTCGTCGGCGACCGGATCGAGCTGGTGGGCGAGGGGCGATCCACGGCGACGCTCGAGCTCATCGGCGGGCAGAACGCGCTGCTGGACGCGCTGATCGCCACCGGGAGACCGGTGGTGATCGTGCTGCTCGCCTCCAAGCCGCTGGTGCTGCCGGCATCCGCCTCTCGGGCCGCCGCCGTGATCTGGGCGGCGAACCCCGGGATGCAGGGCGGCCGCGCGATCGCCGAGCTGATCACCGGTGCCATCGAGCCCTCGGGACGGCTTCCCATCTCGTTCGCGCGTCACGTCGGCCAGCAGCCGACGTACTACAACCAGATCCGCGGCCAGCACGGCCACCGCTACGCCGACCTGACCCAGTCGCCCGCCTGGGCCTTCGGCGAGGGGCTGTCGTACACGACCGTCGAGTACTCAGCGCTGACCGTGCTCTCGGCCTCGTTCGGCGCCGACGACACGCTCGCCGCGGACGTGACGGTGACCAACACGGGCTCGCGGCCGGTGCTGGAGACCGTGCAGGTCTATGTGCGCGACTCCGTGACCAGCGTCAGCTGGGCGGACAAGGAGCTGAAGACCCACCGGCAGGTGCGGTTGGCGCCGGGGGAGTCGCAGCGCGTGCGCATCGAACTGCCCGTCGCGGACTGCACGATCGTCGATGCCCGCGGTCGCCGGATCGTCGAGCCCGGCGACTTCGAGCTGCTGGTCGGCCCGTCGTCCCGCGACGAGGCGCTGCTGCGGGCCGGGTTCACCGTGCGCTGACCCCGCGCGGTCGTCGCCGCGCGCCGCGACGCGCTCTCGTATGCCCGTGCGCTTGGCGCGGGAATGTGCGCTTCGCGCGGACGGATGCTGTGATTCGGTCCGCGGGAAGCGCACATCTCCGCGCGAAGTGCTCGGCGCGGTCGCGCCTGCGCCTGCGCCGCCGCACGCAGGACCAGCCCGCGATTACACTCGCGCGGTCGTGCCGCGGACGATCAGCTCGTAGGGCAGCTCGCCGCCGGGGGCATCCGCACCGCCCTCGAGCTGCGCGAGGATCGCCTGCGCGGCGCGCTCGCCCTGCGCCATCGGGAACTGGTCGACGGTCGTGAGCTGGAAGAACTCGCCCAGCTCATGCCCGTCGATCCCGACGATCGAGAGGTCCTGCGGCACCCGGAAGCCCAGATCGCGGGCGGCGAGGATCGCGCCGATCGCCATCTCGTCAGATGCTGCGAAGATCGCCGTCGGACGAGGGCCGGGGCGCCCCAGCAGCTGCTTGGCCGCGCGGAAGCCGCCGTCGACGGTGAAGTCCGCGGGCTCCAGGAAGGCGTGGTTCGGGGTGATCCCGGCATCCGTCAGCGCCTGCTCGAAGCCGAGCCGGCGCTGGGTCGGGATGTGGAAGTCGATGTCGAACTCCGGGTTCGCGCCGATGTGCGCGATGTCGCGGTGGCCGAGGCCGATCAGGTGATCGGTCGCCAGGCGGGCGACCGCGGTGTCGTCGACGGTGAGCGTGCGCAGCCGCGGGTTCGGGCCGCCGATCGCGATCACCGGCAGCCCCAGGTCGAGCAGCTGGCCGGTCTCGTCGTCGTCGAGCTCGATGGACACGGCGACGACCGCGTCCACGCGCTGGCGACGCAGGAACGTGGAGAACACCTCTCGCCGGACGGCGGCATCGGCGGTGATGTTGTAGAGCGTGATGTCGTAGCCTGCGCGCATCAGGGCGCTGGTCGCGCCCGAGAGCACCGTGCTGAAGAACCAGCGGTCCAGGAACGGGACGATCACGCCGACGTTCTGCGTGCGGCCGGATGCCAGGCTCGACGCCCGCGAGGAGACGACGTACCCGAGGGTCTCGGCTGCGACGTGCACGCGATCGCGGGCGCCGGCCGAGACGTGTCCCCGTCCGCTGAGCGCTCGCGACACGGTCGCGGTCGACACCCCCGCGAGCTTGGCGACCTCGTCGATGCTCACCATGTCGTCACTCCTGCTCTTCTGGTGCCGCGGGACCGGCCCTGCGGCGTGAGACGGCCACCGGGGAGGGCGGTCGTCTCACGCCGCAAGGCAAGTCTCGCGCACGGGATCAGGCCCGGGTGAACCAGGCTGCGGTGTTCGGAGGCAGTGCGGTGCCGGCGAACGGCTCGGACTGGATCACGAACGTGACGCCCTCGCCGAGCTCGATCGGCTCGGCGCCCAGGTTCGCCACCACGTGCAGGTCGCCCCGGTGGAAGGCCACGGCAGCGGCATCCACGTCGTCCCACACCAGCGAGCCGGAGCCGAGCGCACGCGCACGGCGCTCCGCGAGCAGCGCCTTGTACAGATTCAGGGTCGAGGCCGGGTCCTGCTCCTCGGCATCCCGGGCGAAGCCCGCCCACTCGGCCGGCTGCGGCAGCCAGGACGCGCCGGTGTCGTTGAAGCCGAACGCCGTGCCGGATGCCGTCCACGGCAGCGGCACGCGGCAGCCGTCGCGGCCGTAGCGCTCGCCGTTCGTGCGGAACCAGGTGGGGTCCTGGCGGAATTCGTCCGGGATCTCCATCGCCTCGGGGAGGCCCAGCTCCTCGCCCTGATAGACGTACGCCGAACCGGGGAGGGAGAGCATGACGGTGGTCGCCGCACGCCCGCGGGAGAGCCCGATGGCCGGGTCGGGCTTGCCCTTCGACTTCGGCCCGATGCCGTCGCCCTGCGGGCTGTCCGCCGTCAGCGCCAGGCGCGAGGCGTGCCGGATCACGTCGTGGTTCGACAGCACCCAGGTGCTCGGAGCGCCCACCTCGCCGAAGGCGTCCAGGGAGTCCCGGATGACGGCGCGCAGCGCCGCAGCATCCCACTCCGTCATCAGGTACGGGAAGTTGAAGGTCTGGTGCATCTCGTCGGGGCGCACCCAGAGAGCGGTCTTCTTCAGGGTGGGCAGCCAGGCCTCTCCGCACAGCGCGCGGTCGCCGTCGTACTCGGCCATCACCTTGTGCCAGTCGCGGTAGATGTCGTGCACCTCGTCCTGGCCCCAGTACGGCACGTTCTCCTCGCCGCCGCCCATGGAGTCCGCGTCGGCCACGGGCGCGTAGTCCGGAAGGCCGGCCTCCTTGACCATCCCGTGCGCGACGTCGACTCGGAAGCCGTCGACGCCGCGGTCGAGCCAGAAGCGCAGGATGCTGCGGAACTCCTCACGCACCTCCTCGTTGGTCCAGTCGAAGTCCGGCTGGCTGGCGTCGAAGATGTGCAGGTACCACTGTCCGGGGGTGCCGTCGGCCTCGGTCACGCGCTCCCACATGCCGCCGCCGAACACGCTCTCCCAGTTGTTCGGGGGCAGTTCGCCGTTCTCGCCTCGTCCGTCGCGGAACACGTAGCGGGCGCGCTCGGGGCTGCCGGGTGCGGCCTTGAGGGCCTGCTGGAACCAGGCGTGCTGGTCGCTGGAGTGGTTGGGGACGAGGTCGACGATCACGCGGATGCCGCGGGCGTGCGCCGCATCGAGCATGGCGTCGAAGTCGGCGAGCGTGCCGAACAGCGGGTCGACGTCACGGTAGTCGGCCACGTCGTAGCCGGCGTCCTTCTGCGGGCTCGTCATGAACGGGCTCAGCCAGATCGCGTCGACGCCGAGGCTCTTCAGGTCGTCGAGTCGCGCGGTGATGCCCGGCAGGTCGCCGATGCCGTCGCCCGAGGCGTCCGCGAACGAGCGCGGATAGATCTGGTAGATGACGGCCGTGCGCCACCATTCGGAACCGGGGGATGCGACCTGCTCGAGCTGTGCCATGCGAACAGGCTACTGGAAGCGCTTACAGTTCCGGAAGTGCAGGGATCGAATCGGTTCGATTCGGGCGTGGCGGCTGAGAGAGGTGTAAGTCGGGTGCTCGCTACCCGCCAACTCTGAAGGATGAATGCGGTTCTGAAGGACGCTCGGCGCCCGCGCATCCTTCAGAACCGCGAGTGTCCTTCAGAAGAGCGGATGCTGCGCCTGCCGGCGGCCGCGGATGCTGCGCCTGCCGGCGGCCGCGCTCTGCCGTCAGGGGCGCCCGCGCAGGGCATCCGTCCCGGCTCAGGCCGAACGCCGCGCGGCCTCCAGCGCCGTGCCGTGCTGCACGGCCGCGGCGTCCATCAGCTCGCGCAGCTGCCCGGCGGTGACGTTCGCGCCGAAGGTCGGGTACCCGGGCTGCAGCACGACGCCGTCCGCGAGCGCGCCGGCCAGCACCGGATCGAAGCCCAGCGCGTCTACCAGAGCCGACACCGTCGCCAGGTCGTCCGCGTCGTCGCCGGCCACCGCGATCGCCTTGCGGCCCTGCGCGCCGGCGGGGCGGGCCTCGTCCTCGAGGTCGTGATAGCCCATGTGGTTCAGCGCCTTCACCACGCGCGCGCCCGCGAGGTGCTCCTGCACGAGCTCGCTGGTCGAGGTGCGGGGATCGTTCAGGTCGTCACGGATGCCGTCGGTCTCCCACCAGTAGTTCATCGTGTCGATCACGAGCTTGCCGCGCAGCAGGTCGGCCTCGAGGGAGTCGTGCTTGCCCAGCGGCAGAGCGAGCACCACGATGTCCGCCTCGCGGATCGCGTCGGCGGCGAGCACCGCGGTCGCGCCCGGCACCAGGACCTCCACGGTCAGCGCGATGCGCTGGGGATCGCGCGAGCCGGCGATCAGCACGCGGTGACCGGCAGCCACGGCGAGCCGGGCGAGCGCGGTGCCGACCTTGCCGGCGCCGAGGATGCCGATGGTGGTCATGGTCTTCTCCTGGGGATTCGTGGTGTCAGGCATGGACGGCCCTGCCGTCCTTGGTGATCTGGGCGACCGGGCGGCGGGTCGGATACCAGCTCCCCGGGTCTTGGGCGAGGAGTTCGCGGACCCGCGGCGCCACCTTCTCTCCGAACAGGCGGATGCTGTCCTCCCGCGCCGCGCGCGGCAGGTGCGTCAGGTCGTACTTCAGGTCGAAGCGGGAGAGGTGGTTGTCACGGAACGCCTTCGCCATCTTCTGTGCGACCGTCTCGGGCGAGCCGACGTACAGCGCGCCGGAGTCGACCTCCTCCGCGTAGCGCTCCGGCGTCGGCGGGTAGAAGCCGCGCTCCTTGCTGAGCTGCTGCACCATCGGCTCCCAGTACTTCCAGTGCATGTTCTTCGCCTCGTCGTCCGAGTCGGCGATCAGCCCGATGGAGTGCTGCGCGACGGGCAGCTCCCGGTGGCCGTACTTGGCGAGGGCGCGCAGGTACAGCTCCACATGGCCGGCGAAGCGCTCGGGACGCCCGCCGATGATGGCCATCATCAGGGGCAGGCCGTACCGGGCGGCGCGGATCACGGAGTCGGGGCTGCCGCCGATGCCGATCCAGGCGGGGATGCCGCCCTCCGGCATCCGCGGATGCAGGCGCACGTCTTCCAGCGGGGTGCGGTACTTCCCCGACCAGGTCACCCGATCCTCGCGCATCAGGCGCGTGAACAGCTCGAGCTTCTCCTCGAAGATCTCCTCGTACTCGGCGATGTCGTAGCCGAACAGGGGGAAGGACTCGATGGCGGATGCCCGACCCAGCACCATCTCGGTGCGGCCGCCGGAGATGCCGTCGACGGTGGCGAACTGCTGATACAGCCGCACCGGGTCCTGCGTGGACAGCACGGTCACGGAGGTGCCCAGGTGGATGCGGGATGTCGCTTGCGCTGCGGCGGCCAGCACCACAGGCGTGGCCGAGTCGACCGAGTCCTCCTTGTAGTGCTCGCCGATGCTGAAGACGTCCAGGCCCACGGACTCGGCGAGCTGCGCCTCGTCCACCAGCAGTCGCAGGGACTCGGCATCCGACATCACCCGGCCGGCGTCGGTGGCGACGTCCCCGAAGGAGTTCAGCCCGAACTCGATGTCCTCGACCGTGGCGCTCATCATGTGCCGACCTTCCTGTGCGACGCCGGTTTGATTGACGTGTCAATCGCACCAACCGTAAGGTGGGCCCATCCATTCCCGAGGAGGACGGATGCCCGCGGACAGGACGAGGACCACGCCCACCCCTGCGCAGCTGCGCGTCTGGCGCGAGTACATCGAGACGGCCGACGCGCTGCGGAGGACCCTGGACGGCCGGATGCTGTCGGAGTCGGGGATGTCGTCCGGCGACTACGCCGTGCTGCTCGCCCTCAGTGAGGCGCCGCGACGCACGCTCCGCTCCTCGGAGCTGGCGGATGCCGTGGGGTGGGAGCGCAGCAGGCTGTCCCATCACCTGAGGAGGATGGAGGGCCGCGGCCTCATCATGAGGGACGCGAGCGAGGCGGAGGCACGCGGCGTGGAGGTGGCGATCACCGCCGCCGGCCTGGAGCTGTTCCGCGCCGGCTCGGTCTCGCACCTGCGCGCGGTCAAGGAGCTGTTCGTCGACGCGCTCTCCCCGCAGCAGCTCGACGATGCGGGCGGGATCGCGGCCGCGCTGCGGCGGACAACGGGCGACACGCCCGGGCTCCGCGACTGATTTGCCGGATGCCCGGGATCCACGTAAATTATTACTTGTTCGCCCCAAGCGGTTGAGCGGAAGGCCTGAAGGCCTGGCTCCCCTCCAAGCAGCGAACCACCCACCTCAAGCTCTTCTCACTCGTGAGATCGGCACCGGTCCTTAGGCCCGGGGAGCGTGGTTGTCCCGCCGAGATGGTCGATTTGACAAGCTCGCCGAGACGGATAAGCTAGAACGGTTGCCCCGGAGACGGGACAGCGGATCTGGTCCTGATCCTCACGGCGCGTCGATTTGACAGCCTGGTCGGGACAGATAAGATTGTGAAGTTGCCCTGCGCTTCTTGCCCTGATGGGGTGGGTGTGTGGGTGCGTCCGATCCTTGAGAACTCAACAGCGTG
>NZ_BRZC01000004.1:0-746851 GCF_030268005.1 Microbacterium arabinogalactanolyticum
GGGGCTGCCTCGGCGGGCGCGGTCTCGGCCGGCGCGGCCTCGGCGGCGGGCGCCGCGGCTGCGGGCGCGTCGCCGGTCGAACCGGCACCGCTGCCATCGCCGATGCGGGCGAGCAGAGCGCCCACCTCGACGGTCTCGTCCTCGGCCACGAGGATCTCCTCGATGACGCCGCTGACGGGCGAGGGGATCTCGGTGTCGACCTTGTCGGTCGAGATCTCGAGCAGGCCCTCATCCGCCTGCACCGTGTCGCCGACCTGCTTCAGCCAGCGAGTGACCGTACCCTCGGTGACGCTCTCCCCAAGTGCGGGAAGGACCACGGGTGTGCTCATGACGGAGTCTCCTTCAGAAATCTGTGACGCCCCAAGCTTAGTGACCCGGGCGCCCTGTTGGTGCGGTTCAGAGTGCGTGGAGCGGTTTTCCGGCCAGAGCGAGGAAAGCCTCGCCCAGCGCCTCGCTCTGAGTGGGGTGCGCGTGGATCAGCGGAGCGATGTCCTCCGGGTGCGCCTCCCACGCGACGGCCAGCTGGCCCTCGGTGATGAGTTCGCCGACGCGGTCGCCGAGCAGGTGCACGCCGAGGACGGGTCCGTCCTTCTGGCGCACGACCTTGACCGTGCCTCCGGTGCCGATGATCTCGCTCTTGCCGTTGCCGGCCAGGTTGTACTCGTAGGAGACGACGGCGTCCGCGCCGTGGGCCGTGATCGCGGCCTCCTCGGTGATGCCCACCGACGCCACCTCCGGGCTGCAGTAGGTCACCCGGGGGATCTGCGATTCGGGGAGTGCCGGCACCTCCATGCCCGCGATGCGCTCGGCGACCGCGATGCCCTGCAGGAATCCTCGGTGCGCGAGCTGAAGGCCCGGGACGATGTCACCTACGGCCCACAGGCCGGGGACGCCGGTGCGGAGCTGCTCGTCCACGATCACGAAGCCGCGGTCCAGCGTGGCGCCCGCCTCCTCGAAGCCCAGCCCGGCGGTGGCGGGACCGCGACCCACGGCGACCAGCAGATAGTCGGCCGTGAACGTCTTGCCGTCCTCCAGAGTGACCGTGACCTGGTTCTCGTCCTGCTCCGCCTTCTGGAAGCGCACGCCGAGGTTGTACGAGATCCCCTTGCGGCGGAACGCGCGCTCCAGGCCCTTGCTGAGCACGATGTCCTCGTTGGGAACCAGATGCGGCAGAGCCTCGACGATCGTGACCTCCGCGCCGAACGAGTGCCAGACGCTGGCGAACTCGACGCCGATCACGCCGCCGCCGAGCACGATGACCTTGGCCGGGATCTCCTCGAGCGCGAGCGCCTGCTCGCTGGTGAGGATGCGTCCGCCGATCTCCAGACCGGGGAGGCTGCGGCTGTACGAGCCCGTGGCCAGCACCACGTCGGCGCCGACGTAGCGGTCGTCGCCCACGCTCACCGAGCGGTCCTTCTCGAGACGGCCCTCACCGGCGATCACGGTGATCCCGCGCGCCTTGATCAGACCCTCCAGGCCCTTGAACTTCTTCGCGACGATCCCCTCGCGGTACGCGGTCACGCCGGCCGCGTCGACGCCGCCGAGGGTGGCGGTCACTCCGACGGAGGCCGCGGTGCGCACGTGATCGGCGACCTCGGCCGCGTGCAGCAGCGCTTTGGTGGGGATGCATCCGCGGTGCAGGCAGGTGCCGCCGACCTTGTCCTTCTCGATCAGCGCCACCTTCTTCCCGAGCTCCGCGGCGCGCAGGGCCGCGGCGTAGCCGCCGCTGCCGCCGCCGAGGATGACGAGGTCGAACTCGTGAACAGCCATCAGGCCTCCTTGACCGATGCGCGTGCGAACGCGATGAGGGAGCGGACGGTGGCGCCGGTGGGGCCCTTCTCCGTGAAGCCGTAAGGCGCACCGGTGTGCTCGCCGGAGCCGGCGATGTCGAGGTGCACCCACGGGATGCGGGGCGCGTCCTCGGCATCCGAGGTGCGGCCCACGAAGCGCTGCAGGAAGAGACCCGCGAACATCGAGCCGCCCGATCGATCGGACATGTTCGAGTTGATCATGTCGGCGATGGGGGACTCCAGCAGCTCCTCCATGTACTCCGGCAGCGGCAGCTGCCAGGCCGGCTCGCCGGCCTGCTCGGAGGCGGCGAGGTACTCGGCGACCGCGGCGTCCTCGCCCATGACGCCGGTGTGGCGCTTGCCGAGCGCAGTGATGATCGCTCCGGTCAGGGTCGCGACGTCGAAGACGACATCCGGGTTCTCCCGGCTCGCGGCGACCAGGCCGTCGGCCATCACCAGGCGGCCCTCGGCGTCCGTGTTCAGCACCTCGACGGTCTGGCCGTCCAGCATCCGCAGCACGTCGCCGGGGCGCGTGGCGCGACCCGACGGCATGTTGTCGGCGATGCACATCCACGCCGTGACCCGGACGGGCAGCGCCAGGGCGGCGATCGCGCGGATGGCGGCGAGCACGGTGGCGGAGCCGGCCATGTCGAACTTCATGCCGAGCATGCTCGCGGCGGGCTTGAGCGAGAGGCCGCCGGTGTCGAACGTGATCCCCTTGCCGACCAGTGCGATGTGGCGGCCCGCGCCCTCGGGGGAGTAGCTGAGCTTGACGAGGCGGGGCGGGCGGTCCGAGCCGCGGCCGACGCCGATGATGCCGCCGAAGCCCTGCTCCTCGAGCTTCTTCTCGTCGAGGATCTCCACCTCCACGGGCAGGGAGACGACGGCGTCCGCGGCGGACTGGGCGAGCTGCGCGGGGCTCTGCCACTCGGCGGGCACGGACACGAGGTCCTTCACCAGGGCGACGGCCTCCGCGACGACGCGGGCGTTCTCCAGCGCGCCGTCACCGACCGACGGCGCGTGCAGCACGAGGGCGTCCGCGCGAGCGGGCTTCTTCTCGGTGCGGTAGTCGTCGAAGCGGTATCCGCCGAGCAGGGCGCCCTCGGCTGCGGCATCCGCGAACTGCTCGAGACCGGGGGCGAGCCCGATCGAGACGGTCGCGAAGCCCGTCAGGCTGCGAACGGCGGTGGCCACGGCATCCCGCACGCGCTCGGCGCTCGGAGTCGCACCTGCGCTCACGACGGCCAGCGGGAGGTCGGTCACGGCCGGCAGGTGCACGCGCGTGTATGCGGATGCGGTGCCCTTGTAGCCGATGGCGGACAGGGTTCCGGTCAGGCCCTCGTAGCCGTCCAGCGCGTCGTGTGCGCCTGCGGGATCGGGGATGACGAGCACTGCGGCGTCTGCAGCACTTCCAGGGAACGGATCGGTCGTGTGCGAGATCACGGGAAGCGTCATGTCTCCATCCTAGGGATCCGCCGGTTGCTCCCGGGATCACCGCGGCGCCCGTGTTCGCTGTCAGCATGAGCGGCGCCCGCCCCGAGGGCACCCCGGCTCGTAGCATTGACACATGCCCTTCTCCGATGAGCTCTACGAGTCGATCGCCGGCGCGCCGGATGTGCCCACCGGCCTTCCCCTGGTGATCCTGCTCACCGGCTTCACGGATGCGGGCAATGCGGTCTCCGGGCTCATCGAGCACCTCCACGAGACCACCGACCCGCAGCCGCTGATCGTGTTCGACAACGACGTGCTGCTGGACTACCGCGCGAGGCGCCCGGTGATCGTCTTCGACCAGGATCACCTGACCGAGTTCCGTCCCGCCCGCCTCGAGCTCGCGCTCGCTCACGACGCGCTCGGCCAGCCGTTCCTGCTCCTGTCGGGCTATGAGCCCGACTTCGCCTGGAACGCCTTCACCGCCGCGGTGGTGAGCTTCGCGGAGGGATTCCAGGTGTCCGCGGTCACCTGGGTGCACTCGATCGCCATGCCCGTGCCGCACACGCGTCCGCTGGGCACGACCGTCAGCGGCAACCGGCGCGACCTGATCGCCGCGCACTCGGTGTGGCGACCGCGCACGCAGGTCCCCGCGACGGCCGGCCACCTGCTCGAGTACCGGCTCATCCAGCAGGACGTGCGCGTCGCCGGGTTCGTGCTGCTCGTGCCGCACTACCTGGCCGACACGGAGTACCCGGACACCGTGATCGCCGCCGCCGACAAGCTCATGATCGCGACGGGTCTCGTGCTGCGGATGGACGAGGTGCAGGAGGGCCGCCAGGAGTACCTGACCCGTGTCGAGGAGCAGGTGCACGGCAGCGAGGAACTGATGCAGATGGTGCACACCCTCGAACGGCGCTACGACGCCTACATGGCCGGGCGCGACGACGAGGGCGATGAGGCCGACGAGAGCTTCGACGAGCGCGACCTGCCCAGCGCGGACGAGCTCGCCGCGGAGCTGGAGCGGTATCTGGCGAACCGCAGACCCGGCGACGACGAGAAGCGCGGCTGAGCCGACGCGCGGAGATCACCACCTGGGACGCCGCATGCCGTCATGTGTGTGATAATGGACGTCTGACCCGTTGTCAACCATCGATCTTCGTGATCCGGCTTGACAAGGGTCTTACTAGTGTCCGAAATGGCCCGGAGCGCGTGCACCGCTCCGTGAAAGGCGAAACGTGACTCCTGCCACGACCAAGAAGACCCGGACGACCACCAAGAAGACGGCCGCCGCAGAGGTCGAGACCCCCGAGGTCGACGAGGCCGCAGAAGCGGCTGCTGCGAAGGCGCCCGCGAAGAAGGCCGCCGCCAAGAAGGCTCCCGCCAAGCGCGCGTCCAAGAAGAAGGACGAGACGCCCGAGGTCGACGACGAAGCCGTCGACGCCGCGGACGTGGACGACGAGGAGAACGACAAGAAGCCGGCGTTCACCGAGCCGCTGCCGACCGGCGCGATCGTGATCTCGTCCGCCGACGAGGACGATGTCCCGGTGTACTCCACCCAGATCACCGGCGCCACGGCCGACCCGGTCAAGGACTACCTGAAGCAGATTGGAAAGGTCGCGCTGCTGAACGCGGCCGAAGAGGTCGAGCTCGCCATGCGCATCGAGGCCGGCCTGTTCGCCGAGGAGAAGCTGTCGACGATGTCGGCCGCCGAGAAGTCCAGCCAGCTCGGTCTCGACCTGCAGTGGGTCGCCCGCGACGGTCAGCGTGCCAAGAGCCACCTGCTCGGCGCCAACCTTCGTCTGGTCGTCTCGCTGGCCAAGCGCTACACCGGCCGCGGCATGCAGTTCCTGGATCTGATCCAGGAGGGCAACCTGGGCCTCATCCGCGCAGTCGAGAAGTTCGACTACACCAAGGGCTTCAAGTTCTCGACGTACGCCACCTGGTGGATCCGTCAGGCGATCACCCGCGCCATGGCCGACCAGGCCCGCACCATCCGCATCCCGGTGCACATGGTCGAGGTCATCAACAAGCTCGCCCGCGTTCAGCGCCAGATGCTGCAGGACCTGGGTCGCGAACCCACGCCCGAGGAGCTCTCCCGCGAGCTGGACATGACGCCCGAGAAGGTCGTCGAGGTGCAGAAGTACGGCCGTGAGCCGATCTCGCTGCACACGCCCCTCGGTGAGGACGGCGACAGCGAGTTCGGTGACCTGATCGAGGACACCGAGGCCGTCGTGCCCGCCGACGCCGTGGGCTTCACGATGCTGCAGCGTCAGCTCGAGCAGCTCCTGGACTCCCTGTCCGAGCGCGAGGCCGGTGTGATCCGGATGCGCTTCGGCCTGGGCGACGGGCAGCCGAAGACCCTCGACCAGATCGGCGACACCTTCGGCGTGACGCGCGAGCGCATCCGCCAGATCGAGTCGAAGACCATGGCCAAGCTCCGCCACCCGAGCCGGTCGCAGTCGCTGCGGGACTACCTCGAATGATGTCGACGGCACCTCAGGCGCGCTCAGCCGGCCTGCGGTACGTCTTCCCTGTGCTGGCGGGAAAGCTCGCGCGCTTCGCGACCCGTCTGCGCGGGGGAGGCTCCGCCTTCCCCGGCTATCTCACCAACCGGCTTGCCCCGTCGCTGCTGCCCACGCTCGCGGACCAGTTCCGCTACGGCGTGGTGTTCGTGCTGGGCTCGAACGGTAAGACCACGACCACGCACATGGTCAGCGAGGTGCTGCGCGCACACGGGCTCACCGTGTTCACGAATCCGACAGGCGCCAACCTGCCGCAGGGCGTGACCAGTGCGCTGCTGGCCGATGCCACCCTCACCGGGCGGATCAAGGCCGATGTCGCGGTGCTCGAGATCGATGAGGGCTACGCGGCCGATCTGGCCGACCGGCTCTCTCCGTCGGTCATCCTGTCGCTGAATGTTCAGGTCGACCAGCTGTATCGTTTCTACGAGACCGAGCGCGTCGCCGACATGATGCTCGACGCCTCGACGCGGGCATCCGCTCACGTCGTCGTGAACCGCGACGATCCGTACCTCAGCAAGATCGACGTCGACGCCATGCGCGCCCCGGTGTCGTTCTTCGGCGTCGCACCCGAGATCATCGCGGCATCCGCGCACGGTCTCGTCAACGCCGCGGACACCCGCAGCGGCAACGCCGGCACCGCGGAGCGCGACGCGTACTCCGAGGTGCGCAGCGTGGACGGACGCGAGGTGTCGATCAGGATCGGCGACGCGGATGCCGCTGTGCGCCTGCCCGCGCGCGGTCTGCACTACGCCGCCGACGCCGCTGCCGCACTGGCAGTGGCCTCGCGCGTGCTCGGCGACGAGTTCTCCGCGGATGCCGCCGCGCGGGGCTTCTCGCGCATGGCGCCGGCCTACGGGCGCGGCGAGGTCATCCCGCTGCGTCGCGACCCCGCGGGGGAGCAGGTCGAGTTCGTGATGTTCAAGAACGCGCCGAGCCTGCAGATGAACCTCGACGCGCTGGACGGGGCACCCGAGCGCGCCCTGATGGCGATCGACGAGGGCACGCCCGACGTCTCGTGGCTGTACGACGTGGACTTCCACGCGCTGGAGTCCGTCGACGTCGTCACGGGCGAGAAGGCCTACCAGCTCGCGCTGGCGTTGGAGCACGCCGGCGTCCGCATCGGCACCGTCGAGCCCGACATGGAGAAGGCCGTCGCGATGATGCGGGAGCTGCCGCAGACCGCCGCCGGCCGTCAGATCTGGTTCGTCAACTACGAGCTCATGATGATCGGCCGCAGGCTCCTCGGCCATGGTGACCAGGAGGTGGCTCGCCGATGACCGCGACCGTGCGCATCGCGCAGCTGTACCCCGAGATCCTGGGCGTCACCGGCGACCGGGGCAACGTCCGCGCCCTGCAGGTGCGCCTCGAGCGCGCCGGAGCGACCGTCGACGTGCTGCCCGTCGGCATCGGCGAGGAGCTGCCCGCCGACCTCGACATCCTCGTGATCGGCAACGGCCCGCTGTCCGCCATGCGCGGCGTGCACGCGGATCTGGTGGCCCGTGGCGACGGCATCCGCTCCCATGTGGCCGACGGACGTGCGCTGCTCGCCGTCGGCGGCGGCGCCGAGCTGCTCAGCAACGGCGTCACGACGCTCGAGGGCGAGACGGTCGAGGGCCTCGGCATCTTCGACGCCACCGTGTCGCGCACCAAGAAGCGCAAGGTGGGCTACATCGTCGTCGAGACCGCGGTCGGCCGCGTGATCGGCTTCGAGGATCACGCCAGCGAGTGGACGCTCTCCGACGCCGCGCACAGCTACGGTCGCGTGGCATTCGGTCAGGGCGGTTTCGCTCTTCCGGGCGACGGGGACCAGCCGGCCCGCGGCGAGATCATCCGTGTCGCGAACGCGATCGCCGCGAACATCCAGGGGCCGATGCTCCCGCTGAACCCCGAGCTGGTGCGCGAGATCATCACCGGCGTCGCCGAGCGGCGGGGCCTGGAGCTCGACCTGTCGATCGGCGTCGAGTCGCTGGACACGTACGCGGCCGGTGCTCGCGCGGCCATCGAGACCCTCGTGCACGGCAAGGGCTTCAACTCCATCCAGCTCTGAGTCGGAGGCGACAGATGTCAGGCAGTGCGGCGCCCCGGGTCCTGCTGAGCCGTTCCGTGCTGATGCAGAACGCGCAGGGACTGCTCGCGTCCTCGGGCGGGGTCGTCGATCTGCGGCATGACGCCTACGGCCACGGCCTGGACGAGGTCGCCCCGATCGTCCTGGAGGCCGGCGCATCCGCGATGCGGGTCGGCTCCGTGGAGGAGGCGCGTCGGCTGGAGGCAGCCGGCATCCCCGCGACGACCGACACCCTGCCGGATGTCGACCCGCACCGGCTCCTCGGCATCCCGGATGCCGAGGGCCCCGTCTCCACGCAGCCCGTGATGAGCCTGCAGGGCCGCGTGCTCTCGACCAAACCCCTGCACGCGGGGGAGGCGGTCTCGTACGGCTACACCCACCGCGCGAGCCGGGACACCAGGGTCGCGCTGGTGACCGGCGGCTACGCCCAGGGCATCCTGCGCGCGCTCGGCAATCGGGCCCGCGTGCAGATCGGCGAGCACACGCATCCGATCGTCGGTCGCATCGCGATGGACGTCTGCGTGGTCGATCTGGAGGGGGCGGATGCCCCGGTCGGCGCTCCCGTGACCTATTTCGGCGGCAGCGGTGCGATACGCGACGCACTCGCGCAGTGGTCCGCGGCCACCGGCCTGACCGCGCTGGAGATGGCGGTCGTGATCGGACGCAACGGCGAACGGAGCTGGCAGGCATGAGCACCCCGGTCCTGGAGATCTCCCGCGCCGCATTCCGCACGAACATCGCCGCAGTGCTGCAGCGGCTCGACGGGTCGCAGCTGATGCTCGTCATGAAGGACGATGCCTACGGGCACGGCATCGAATGGGTCGTCGCCGAAGCCGAGGCGAGTGGCGTCTCCTGGTTCGGAAGCTACGACATCCCGACGGCGCTGCGCATCCGCGCCGTGACGGCGCAGCGGGTGTACGCGTGGGCGCCGTCGACGGGACCGGAGATCGACGCCGCGATCGGCGCGGGCGTCGACCTGGGGGTCGGCTCGATGGACTACCTGCATGCGGTGATCGCGGCGGCCGAGCGCCTCGGCGCACGCGTCGCAGTGCACCTGAAGATCGACACGGGTCTGCACCGCAACGGCTTCCGGCCGGAGGCGTGGGCGGATGCCGTCGCCGTCGCGCGCGATGCGGAGGATCGCGGCAGCATTCGGATCGCCGGGGTCTGGAGTCATCTCGCCGAGGCCAGCGATGAGGAGGACGACGCCGCGCAGGCGGTGTTCCTGAACGCCGTGCGCGAGCTGCACAACGCCGGTGGGGAGCCGGAGGTGCTGCATCTGACAGCATCCGCCGCCGCCTGGTGGCGCCCCGAGCTGCGGGGGACCCTGAGCCGTATCGGCGCGTTCTGCTACGGCATTCGCTCAGCCGACGGGCCGCAGCTGGAAGGCCTGTCCCTCATCTCGCGACTGGTGGCGACCGTCGACGCCGTGGAAGGCGACCTCGTGCGGATCGGCATCGGTGCGTTCGACGGCCTGCCGTCGATTCTCCGAGGCGCGGAGGTGGTGACCCCGGGAGGACTGCGGGCGATCTCCCGGATCGACGGCGACAGCACGCTCGTGGACGGCTGGCCGGGTGCCCAGGCAGGGGATCGGGTGGTCGTGTTCGGACCCGGCGCCGAGGGCGAGTCGGATGCCACGGCTCTCGCCGAGCGCATCGACACGGTGGGCGAGGAGATCCTCACCCGGCTCACGCCGACGGTGCGGCGTGAGCTCGTGGATTGAGGCTCAGGCCTCGATGAGGCGGGCGGTCTCGTCGTGCCAGCTGGTGGCGACCGCGCGCAGCTTCTCCTCGTACTTGCGGCCGTGGTGGGCGCAGAAGAGCATCTCCGTGCCGTTGACCTCGGCTGCGATGTAGGCCTGCGCTCCACAGGAGTCGCACCGGTCCATCGCCGTGAGGCGGTACTGGACGGTCTCTCGCTCAGTCGTAGCGTTCATGTCGGTGCCTCCTCGGGATCCGGGTTCGATTCGAGATCGTGCTCAATACAACCACGGGTCGCCTGAGTGCATGCCCGGATCACGGCGTGTTTCGCTGTGCGCGTACGCGCCGCGTAACGGCTGGGTCGCGGGGGAGTGTCGCGGCATCCGCTGAGGCGGCCGCGAAATAGAATCGAACATTGTGACCAACGAGTATTCCGCCCATCATCTCCAGGTGCTCGAGGGGCTCGAAGCGGTTCGCAAGCGCCCCGGCATGTACATCGGATCCAACGGATCACCGGGCCTCATGCACTGCCTCTGGGAGATCATCGACAACTCCGTCGATGAGGCCGTCGCCGGCAACGGGTCGAAGATCGACATCGTGCTGCACGCCGACGGCAGTGTCGAGGTCGCCGACCGCGGGCGAGGAGTCCCGGTCGACGTGGAGCCGCGCACGGGGCTGACCGGTGTCGAGGTCGTCTACACGAAGCTGCACGCGGGCGGGAAGTTCGGCGGCGGTTCCTATGCGGCATCCGGTGGTCTGCACGGTGTCGGCGCATCGGTCGTGAACGCCCTGTCCGAGCGACTCGACGTCGAGGTCGACCGCGGCGGCAAGACGTACGCCATGTCCTTCCACCGCGGTGAGCCCGGCGTGTTCGCCGACACGGGGGAGCCCCGCCCGGACTCGCCGTTCACACCCTTCGAGAACAAGAGCGAGCTGCGGGTGGTCGGCAAGGTCGCCAAGGGGGTCACCGGCACGCGCGTGAGGTACTGGGCCGACCGGCAGATCTTCACCAAGGATGCCGCGTTCCAGCTCGGAGACCTCGAGAACCGGGCCCGCCAGACCGCGTTCCTCGTGCCCGGCCTCGAACTGGTCGTGCGCGATGAGCGTCCTTCGTCCTCCCCGGACGACGAGGCCGGTCCCAGGGTCACCTCGTACCTGTACGAGGGCGGCATCTCCGAGTTCGTCGACTACCTGGCCTCCGATGCTCCCGTGACCGACACCTGGCGCATCCAGGGCAGCGGTTCGTTCACCGAGACCGTGCCCGTGCTGCAGGCCGACGGTCACATGAAGGCCACCGAGGTGGAGCGAGAGTGCCAGGTCGACATCGCGCTGCGCTGGGGCACCGGCTACGAGACCGTCACCCGCTCGTTCGTGAACATCATCGCCACGCCCAAGGGCGGCACGCATCAGCAGGGCTTCGAGCAGGAGCTGCTCAAGTCGCTGCGCGGGCAGGTCGAGCAGAACGCGCGACGCCTCAAGGTCGGCAACGACAAGCTCGAGAAGGACGACGTGCTGGCAGGGCTCACCGCCGTGCTGACCGTCACCGTGCCGGAGCCGCAGTTCGAGGGTCAGACCAAGGAGGTGCTCGGCACCCCGGCGGTGCGCTCCATCGTCGCGAAGGTCGTGCGCACAGAGTTGGCGGCTCGCTTCGGATCCACCAAGCGCGACGACAAGAGCCAGACATCTCAGCTGCTCGACAAGATCGTCTCCGAGATGAAGGCCCGGGTCTCCGCGCGCGCCCACAAGGAGACCCAGCGCCGCAAGACCGCGCTCGAGTCGTCGTCGCTGCCCGCGAAGCTGGTGGACTGCCGCTCCAATGACTTCGAGCAGAGCGAGCTGTTCATCGTCGAGGGCGACTCAGCCCTGGGCACCGCCCGTCACGCCCGCAACAGCGAGTTCCAGGCGCTGCTGCCCATCCGCGGCAAGATCCTCAACGTGCAGAAGGCGTCGATCAGCGACATGCTCGGCAACGCCGAGTGCGCGGCGATCATCACCACGATCGGCGCGGGCTCCGGACGCACGTTCGATCTGAGCCAGGCTCGCTACGGCAAGGTCATCCTGATGAGTGACGCGGACGTCGACGGCGCCCACATCCGCACGCTGCTGTTGACGCTGTTCTTCCGCTACATGCGGCCGCTGGTGGAGGCGGGCCGGGTCTTCTCGGCCGTGCCGCCGCTGCACCGTGTGATCGTGATGAACCCCGGATCCAAGCCCAACGAGACGATCTACACGTACTCCGAAGCGGAGCTGCACGCGCTGCTGGCGAAGCTGCAGAAGGCGGGCAAGCGCTGGCAGGATCCGATCCAGCGCTACAAGGGTCTCGGCGAGATGGACGCCGATCAGCTGGCGACCACGACCATGGACAAGCAGGGTCGTCTGCTGCGTCGCGTGACAATCGAGGATGCTGAGGCGGCGGATGCCGCGATCCGCACCTTCGAGCTGCTGATGGGCAGTGAGGTGGCGCCGCGTCGAGAGTTCATCATGAGCTCCAGTGACAGGCTGAGCCGCGAGTCCATCGACGCATGATGGCGCCGGGGGTGCAGCTGCGGGCTGCGACCGCCGATGACCTGGAGCACGTCGTCTCGCTCAAGGAGCGCGTGCTCCGTGCGGACCTGGAGCGGTTGATCGGCTGGGATCCGGCGAAGTCGAGGGCACGCGTCGTCGAGCACTTCTCCCCGGAGCACACCCGGATGATCCTGCTGGACGATGCCCTGGTCGGCACGATCACGCTGCGGCCGGACCGGGATGCGGTCTGGCTGGAGATGTTCTACCTCGATGCGACGCTCCACGGCCGCGGCATCGGGACGTCCGTCCTGGCGAGCGTGCTGGCGGCTGCCACCACCCCGCTGCGCCTCCAGGTGCTCGTCGGTTCGCCGGCTCAGCGGCTCTACACTCGTCACGGCTTCGTCGTGGAGCACGACGACGGCATCGACGTCTGGATGCGCCGCCCGGCCCCCTGAGCCCGAGGATCCGAGGTCAGGGGCCGGACGCTCAGCCGATCGCGGTGCCGACGGAGCCGATCACGGAGTCGAGAGGCTGGCCGGAGGCGTCGCGCTTGGCGCCGGATGCCGGCAGCTGACGTGCGGCGCCGTCCGATCCGATCGCACGGGGCTCCACGCCCACCCAGGCCAGACGTAGACGGTCCTCGCCCTTCAGGAACGCGTGCGCACGCACACCACCGGTGGCGCGGCCCTTGCCCGGGAACTCCGCGAAGTCCGACACCTTGGCGCGTCCGGCATCCGCTCCCGCCAGCATCCCCTCGGAGCCGGAGACCGTGACGACCACGGCGTCCTCCGGAGAGGCCACGACGGTGAACGAGATGACCTCGGCGCCGGAACCGAGCTTCACGCCCGCCATCCCGCCGGCTGGTGCGCCCTGAGGGCGCACGTTCGACGCGGGGAAGTGCAGCAGCTGAGCATCCGAGCTGACGAAGACGAGCTCCGCCTCGTCCGATGCCGGCGCCGCGCCGATGACGACATCCTTCGGCTTCAGCCCGATGATCTCGAGCTCGGGGCGCACGGCCAGGCCCGACGGGACGACCCGCTTGACGACGCCGTCCTTGGTGCCCAGCGCCAATGGCGTGTCGTCGTCGAACCGGATCAGGGCGAGCACCCGCTCGCTCCGGTCGGTCAGTCCCAGATAGTCGTGGATCCGCACCCCGGCGCCCAGTCCGACCGAGCTCGCCGGCACGGCGGGGATGTCGATGGGCGTGAACCGCACGACCCGGCCCGCACTCGTGACCGCGCCGATCTCGCTGCGCGTGGTCGTCTCGAGGCGAGCCTGGATCGCGTCGTGCTTGCTGCGGCGGGCGGGTGTCGCGATCGTCGCCCCGGGCTCCAGATCCACGCGCACGGCACGCCCGGTCGTCGACAGCAGCAGCGTGGTCGGGGCGTCCGCGAGCTGCAGCTCGGCAGCGGACTTCGTCGTGCGCGCCTTCGGCGGTGCCGCGTTCAGCAGCAGGGTGCGCCGGTGCGTGCCGAACTGCTCGGCCACGGCATCCAGCTCCAGCGCGACCTGGGCACGGACCAGAGCGGGGTCGGCGAGCAGCTTCTCGAGCTCGGCGATCTCGGCGAGCAGCTTGTCGCGTTCTGTTTCCAGCTCGAGGCGGGAGAACTTCGTCAGGCGGCGCAGGCGCAGCTCGAGGATGTACTCGGCCTGCACCTCGTCCAGCTCGAACACCTGCTGAAGGCGGGTGCGCGCCGTCTCGGAGTCATCCGAGGAGCGGATGACCTGGATGACCTCGTCGATGTCGAGGATCGCCAGCAGCAGGCCGCGCACCAGGTGCAGACGCTCGTTGCGGCGGGCGAGCCGGTAGCGGCTGCGCCGCTCGATGACCTCGATGCGGTGCTGCAGGTAGACCCGCAGCAGCTCCTTGAGGCCCAGGGTGCGGGGCTGCCCGTCGACCAGCGCGACGTTGTTGATCGAGAACGAGTCCTCGAGCGGGGTGAACCGGAACAGCTGGTCGAGCACCGCCGCCGGGTCGAACCCGGTCTTGACCGTCACGACCAGGCGCAGACCGTTCTTGCGGTCGGTGAGGTCCTGCACATCGCTGATGCCCTGCAGCTTCTTGGCGTTGACGGCGTCCTTGAGCTTCTCGATGACGCGCTCGGGACCCACCTGGTAGGGCAGCTCGGTGACGACGATGCCGGTGCGGCGCGGGCCGAGCGGCTCGATCGAGGTCTTGGCGCGCAGCTTGAACGCGCCGCGGCCGGTCTCGTAGGCCTCCTTGACGCCGTCCAGACCCATCAGGATGCCGCCGGAGGGGAAGTCCGGGCCCGGCACGAACTCCATCAGCTCGGCCGTGGTGGCATCCGGGTTCTCCAGCAGATGCGTCGCGGCGGCGATCACCTCGATGAGGTTGTGCGGAGCCATGTTCGTGGCCATGCCCACCGCGATGCCGCTCGCGCCGTTGACGAGCAGGTTGGGGAAGGCCGCCGACAGCACCGCCGGCTGCTGGAACTGGCCGTCGTAGTTGGGGACGAAGTCGACGACGTCCTCGTCGAGGTTCTCGGTCAGAGCCAGAGCGGATGCCGCGAGCCGGGCCTCCGTGTAGCGCGATGCGGCGGGGCCGTCGTCCAGGGAGCCGAAATTGCCGTGCCCGTCGACCAGCGGCACGCGCAGCGCGAAGTCCTGCGCGAGGCGCACCAGGGCGTCGTAGATGGCGGAGTCGCCGTGCGGGTGCAGCTTTCCCATCACCTCGCCGACGACGCGGGCGCTCTTGACATGGCCGCGGTCGGGCCGCAGACCCATCTCGGCCATCTGGTACAGGATGCGGCGCTGCACGGGCTTGAGGCCGTCGCGCGCGTCCGGCAGGGCGCGCGAGTAGATGACCGAGTACGCGTACTCGAGGAACGAGCCCTGCATCTCCTGGGAGAGGTCGATGTCCTGGATGCGCTCCTGGACGGGCTCGGATGACGAGGGCTTTGGCATGGACTTCCTGCTGGACGCTCGGGTGCGCACGGGTGGCTGGGCACGAGTGCGGGGCGGGCGGGCCGCCTGTGGAAGACTGGCCCGGATGCCTCTCATGCTACCGTCCAGCCTCGAATCGACGCGGAGCATCGCCGGGGTGGCGCCCCAGCTGCTCGGCGCCCTGCGCGACGCTCCGGGGGAGCTGCCGCCTGTGCGATCCGCCGTGCTCGTCGTCGTGGACGGACTCGGCGCCCTGCCGCTGCGCGCGCACGCCGGGCACGCTCGCACCCTGGTGTCGGCGATGGCGAAGAAGGACGTCGCGGGCTCGGTGTTCCCGACGACGACGGCCGCTGCACTGACCAGCCTGCTCACCGGGTCCGCTCCGGGAGTGCATGGGATGGTCGGCTATCGGGTGCGGCACCCGGAGCGCGACGTGCTCGTCAACCAGCTCACGGAATGGGACGGTGTGGACCCGACGGCCTGGCAGCCGCAGGCGACGGTGTTCGAGCAGGCGGCTGCCGCCGGGCATCCGACCTTCGCTGTGGGCATCGCCGCGCACGCGGGTACCGGACTGACCCACGCGATCCTGCGCGGCGCTGAGTTCCGCAGCGCCGGGTCACCGGCCGACCGTGTGGAGCTGGCATGGGAGCTCGCCGACGCGCACGACGGCGCCCTGGTGTACTGCTATCTTCCGGAAGCGGACAAGGCCGGACACAAGCACGGCGTCGACTCCGCCGAATGGGTCTCCGCGCTCGAGGACATCGACGCGGCGCTGTCGCGACGGGTGCCGGACGGCGTGGGAGTGCTGGTCACGGCCGACCACGGCATGGTGGACGTGCCCGCGCACCGGCAGCTGATCCTGGACGCCGCGGGGGGCTGGCACGACGGCATCCGGCACATCGGTGGGGAGCCGCGGATGCTGCACGTGTACACCGAGCCGGATGCCGACCAGCCGGGCATCCTGAGCCGCTGGCGTCGCGACCTGGACGGATTCGCCGACGTGGTCAGCCGCGTCGAGGCGATCGACGCAGGGCTCTTCGGCGGGATGGTGACGGATGCCGCGCGCGAGCGCGTCGGCGACCTGCTCGTGATCGCGCGCTCCAATCACGCGCTCTACGACGGTGAGGCGGCGGATCAGCGCGGTCGGGGCATGGTCGGCCAGCACGGCGCGCTGACGATGGAGGAGTGGCGGGTCCCGCTCATCCGGATGGGCGCCTTCTCGCGCTGATCAGCGCGAGGTCTCGGCGGCCGTCACTCCTCGGTGCGGGCCCCGAAGACGATCTCGTCCCAGCTCGGCATCGCGTTGCGGCGCTTGCGTCGGCCGGACGGCTGCTCAGACGGCTCGGGCTCCGGAGCCGGTTCCGGTTCGGCGGGCGTCTCATCCTCGATGGCGTCGAACAGCGCGATGGGCGCGGGCTCGTCGTGCTCGTCCTCGCCGAACAGGGGAGCGGACTCGCGCTGCCCGCGGCGGCGTCGCAGCGCCTCCAGCAGGTCGGCGGTCTCCGCGTTGGGGTGGCTCTCCTCCGGCGCGCGGCGCGCGGCGGCCGCCTGCACGGCGGCGCTGGAGTGCTCAGTGGGGGATGCGTCCGCGGTCTCCTCCTCCGGGCGGGGGAGCAGACGGGGGCCGAACGCACCGGAGTCGAAGCGGCTGTCGTCCTTGTACGGCGAGACGCGCTCGTGGTCGACGGCGCGGAGACGCGGGATCAGCCCCTCGGGGAGTGCGCCCTGGCGGGAGAGCTGCGTCGCATCCGGGTTCAGGGGCGACAGCGTGCTGCGACGCGGATCGAATGCCCAGCGTGCGTCGTGCTCGACCTCGTCGGCGGTGAACTCCAGCTTGATGGTCCAGCCGGAATCGTCCTTCCAGCTCGCCCAGCGCTCGTCGCTCGCCTGCAGATCGGCGAGCTTGGCCCGCACGGCGACGCCGAAGGTCGGCTGCGCGTCGGGCTCGACCTCGCTGCCGATAAGCACCGGAACGGCGAGGGCCTGACCGACGATGTGCTCGCGCTCGGCGAGCACAGGACCCTCGAAGCGCGCGACGTCCGCCTCGCTGACGCCGAGCAGCGCCGCGACCTCGGACGCCGAGAGCCCGGCGCGGATCTGAGCCTGGATGTCGCGGGGGCTCGCGGCCAGTCGCGCGGCGGCGGGCTCCGTCTCGCGGGTCGCCCGGCGCACCTCGCGGTGCAGCACGTCGTCGATCGGGAGCGCGAAGCGCTGCCCGGACTCCGTGGCGAGGACGAGGACTCCCGCTTCTGTTCCGACGATGGTGACGTTTTCCATACCGATGCCCCTCTGGTGGGTGTGCGTTCATGCTGTCACGGCGACCCGCTCAGGCCCGGGAATACTCTGGGCGCGCCGTGAGTTTCCCCGGGCGAACGCGGAGGCATTTGCTAAATCCTCCGCGGTCGTGCAAACTAACGCCCGCTGAACACCCGAATCAGCTCCCCCACAAACCACTCGTACCACTGAAGTGGAGATTCACCACATGGCAACCGACTACGACGCGCCCCGTAAGAGCGAAGACGACTCCGAGTCGATCGAAGCCCTCAAGGAGCGTGTGCCGAGCAACCAGTCCGGCGCCGGCGACGTCGAGGACTCCGACAACCCCTCGGGCTTCGAACTCCCGGGTGCGGACCTGTCCGATGTGGAGCTCGATGTGGTCGTGCTCCCTGCGCAGCAGGATGAGTTCACCTGCATGAGCTGCTTCCTCGTGAAGCACCGCTCGCAGCTCGACCACGAGGGCCCCGAAGGTCCCATCTGCAAGGAGTGCGCCGCCTGACGCACCCCTGTACGCACGCGCCCCGGCCATTCGGCTCGGGGCGCGTTCTGCTTCTGCGGGCGTGATCGGCCGGCCCCGCTCAGTCGGCCTGATCGACCCGATCAGGCCGCGGCGCGCGCCGCGCGGATCGCCGCGCTGAGCCGATCCGGCGTGCGCGAGGAGATGGTCCAGGAGCGCACCGGGTCATCGGGATCCGTGAGGGGCACCACGACGAGCCCGTCGATGCCGCCGCGGATCAGATACCAGCCGTCGCGCGCGATGTCGCGCGTGCGGCGGTCGCGGGCATCCTGCCCGGCGAAGTGCTCGGGCTCGCCCAGCCAGCGGGCGTCGATGTGCGCGCGGCCGGCGTGGAGCACCGTCCCGCGCACGCGGATGACCGGTGCCAGCAGGATGCTGAGGACGACGAGCACCAGTGAGACGGCCGCACCGATCGCGATCGCGATATTGGAGGCGACCGGCGTGAACACCAGTGACACCATGGGGCCGACGAGCGCGATGGTGACGAGCATCCACAGGCTCGGCGAGAGCCGTTCGCGATAGCTCTCCCGCGTTTCCTGCGTGGTGTTCTGCATTAGCCTCATGGGGTGACTCATTCCGTTGCCGTCCCCATTATCGCCGCGCACACCCCGTTCTACGCGAATCCGGGTGATGCCGGCGCGGACCTCGTCTCCACCGAGGCCGTGCGTCTGGAACCGGGGGAACGCGCCCTGATCGGCACCGGCGTGCGGATCGCGCTGCCCGAGGGCTATGCGGCCTTCGTGGTTCCGCGCAGCGGACTCGCGGCCAAGCACGGCATCACTGTGGTCAACTCCCCGGGCACCGTCGATGCGGGATACCGCGGCGAGATCAAGGTGAGCCTGCTGAACACCGACAGCAAGGACGCGTACGATGTGGCGGTCGGTGATCGCATCGCGCAGCTGATCGTGATGCCCGTGATCCAGGCGCACTTCGAACCCGTCGACGAGCTGCCCGACAGCGTCCGCGGCGAAGGCGGCTTCGGGTCCACCGGCTATACCCAGGGAAAGAGCGAATGACTGAAGAGATCGAGCCCACGCTGAAGTCGGCACCGGAGGACCGGGCCACCGCGGGACCGTTCGACGACGCGGAGGCGAACCCCGTCCGCCCCTACATCGACCTCGGCGGCATCAAGGTGCTGCCCCGTGAGGGCCTGAACCTGCGGCTGGAGGTGGAGGAGCAGACCAAGCGCATCGTTGCGGTCGGTCTGGACTACGCGAACTCCTCGCTGCAGGTGCAGCCGTTCGCCGCCCCGCGCACGCGCGGCCTGTGGGACGAGACCCGCGTGCAACTGCGCGACCAGATCCGCACCCAGGGTGGTCGCGTCGAGGAGCGCGAGGGGCCTCTGGGCAAGGAGCTGCTGGCCGAGGTGCCCGCGACCGCCGCAGAGGGCTCCGAGATGCGCTTGGCGCGTTTCATCGGCGTCGACGGCCCGCGCTGGTTCCTGCGCGGTGTCATCGGCGGCGAGGCCGCCTCCGACCCGGCCGCGGCCGAGCAGGTCGAGGACCTGTTCCGCTCGATCGTCGTCGTGCGCGGCGGATCCCCGATGCCGCCCCGCGACCTCATCCCGCTGAAGATGCCGTCCACGCCGGGTTCGGCGTGACCGACGCCGACCGCGAGCAGGGTGCGCGCGAGAACGACACCGCCGCGCCCGCGGAGCCGTCCGCGGCCGATCTGATCGGTGCGGCGCTCGGCGGCGCCGCGCGGCGCGCCGGACTCGGCGCTGACAGCAGCGAGAGCACGCAGAAGGTCGTCTGGACCGCGATGGGCGGCTGGCGCGGCATCCTGGAGTCGGTCCTCCCGAGCCTCGCCTTCGTCGTCCTCTTCACTGTGCGCCCCGAGCCGCTGATCCTCTCCCTCGGCGTGTCGGTCGGCTTGGCCGCGGTTTTCACGGCCATCCGCCTGCTGCAGAAGTCGCCGCCGTCCGCCGCGATCGGCGGCCTCGTCGCCGCCGGCGTCGCGGCGGTGCTGGCGCTGTGGACCGGACGCGGAGCGGACAACTTCGTGCCCGGACTGATCACGAACGCGGTCTACGGCACCGCCATGATCGTGGCCGCGCTGGTGGGCTGGTCGCTGATCGGGCTGGCCGTCGGCTTCCTGATGGGGGAGGGCACGGCCTGGCGTCAGGATCGCCGCAAGCGGCGGGCGTTCTTCTGGCTCGGCATCGCGTGGGGCGTGCTCTTCTTCGCGCGCCTGGGCGTGCAGCTGCCGCTCTATCTCACCGACCAGGTGACCCTCCTGGGAACGCTGAAGCTCATCATGGGGCTGCCGCTGTTCGCGCCGCTCGTCGCCGTCACCTGGCTCGTCGTCCGGGCGCTGTACCGGCGCGGCGAGTGACGCAGGCGCCGTTCACCTCTGCTAGATTTATCTCGACATCAAGATAAATCTCGGGCTTTTGCCGAGCGATTCCGCGGAGCACACTGGTAAGGCGAACCTTGCTAGCCGCGGCATCCGGAGGCGAGCAAGATGGAGTCGCCTGTCGCTCCCATCCGAACAGAAGGAGACGGATCCGTGTCCACGGTGAACAGCTTCGGTGCCAAGAGCACCCTGACGGTCGGCAGCACCGACTACGAGATCTTCCGCATCGACACGGTCGCCGGTCACGAGAAGCTCCCCTTCAGCCTGAAGGTGCTTCTGGAGAACCAGCTGCGCACCGAGGACGGCAAGAACGTCACGAAGGCGCAGATCGAGGCGCTGGGCTCGTGGGATGCCACGGCCGAGCCCAACACCGAGATCCAGTTCACGCCCGCCCGCGTCCTCATGCAGGACTTCACCGGCGTGCCCTGCATCGTCGACCTCGCCACCATGCGCGAGGCCGTCACCGCCCTCGGCGGCGACCCGAGCCGCATCAACCCGCTCTCGCCCGCCGAGATGGTCATCGACCACTCCGTGATCGCCGACCTCTTCGGCGCGGAGAACGCGCTGCAGCGCAACGTCGAGATCGAGTACGAGCGCAACGGCGAGCGCTACCAGTTCCTGCGCTGGGGTCAGACCGCCTTCGACGACTTCAAGGTCGTCCCGCCCGGGACCGGCATCGTGCACCAGGTGAACATCGAGCACCTGGCCAAGGTCGTCTACGACCGCACCGTCGACGGCGTGCTGCGCGCCTACCCCGACACGCTCGTCGGCACCGACTCGCACACCACCATGGTCAACGGCCTGGGCGTGCTGGGCTGGGGCGTCGGCGGCATCGAGGCCGAGGCAGCCATGCTGGGCCAGCCGGTCTCCATGCTCATCCCGCGCGTCGTCGGCTTCAGGCTCACCGGCGAGATCCCCGCCGGCGTCACGGCGACCGATGTCGTGCTGACGATCACCGACATGCTGCGCCAGCACGGCGTGGTCGGCAAGTTCGTCGAGTTCTACGGTGCCGGCGTGGCATCCGTGCCCCTCGCCAACCGCGCCACCATCGGAAACATGTCGCCGGAGTTCGGCTCCACCGCCGCGATCTTCCCGGTGGACGACGTCACCCTCGACTACCTGCGCCTCACCGGCCGCAGCGACGAGGCGATCGCGCTGGTCGAGTCGTACGCCAAGATCCAGGGCCTCTGGCACGATGCCGCCAACGAGCCGGTGTACAGCGAGTACATGGAGCTCGACCTCGGCACCGTGGTCCCCTCGATCGCTGGCCCGAAGCGCCCGCAGGACCGCATCCTGCTCTCCGAGGCGAAGACGCAGTTCGAGAAGGACATCCTCAACTACGCCACCCCGTCCACCTCGGACGAGCTCGCCGACCTCGAGTCGAAGCACTCCTTCCCGGCATCCGACCCCGGTCAGGTCCCCGGTGAGGAGGAGGTGCACACCCGTCCGGTGCACATCAGCAGCGGCGCGCCCGCCGCGTCGTCGAAGCCGGTTCCCGTGACCACGCCTGCCGGCGACCAGTACATCCTGGACAACGGCGCCGTGACGCTCGCGGCGATCACCTCGTGCACCAACACCTCGAACCCCTCGGTCATGGTCGCGGCCGGTCTGGTCGCCCGCAAGGCGCTGAAGAAGGGCCTGAAGCAGAAGCCGTGGGTCAAGACCACGCTGGCTCCCGGCTCGAAGGTCGTCACCGACTACTACGAGAAGTCGGGCCTGAACGAGGACCTCGAGGGCCTGGGCTTCTACACGGTCGGCTACGGCTGCACGGTCTGCATCGGCAACTCCGGCCCGCTGATCGATGAGGTCTCGTCCGCCGTCAACGAGCACGACCTCGCGGTCACCGCCGTGCTCTCCGGCAACCGCAACTTCGAGGGCCGCATCAGCCCCGACGTGAAGATGAACTACCTGGCCTCGCCGCCGCTGGTCATCGCCTACGCTCTCGCCGGCTCGATGCACTTCGACTTCGAGAACGACGCGCTGGGTCAGGACACCGAGGGCAACGACGTGTTCCTGCGGGACATCTGGCCCACCTCGGAAGAGGTGCAGGAGATCATCGACTCGTCGATCTCGCGTGAGCAGTTCATCAAGCAGTACGCCACCGTGTTCGACGGCGACGAGCGCTGGACGGGCCTGCCCACGCCGACCGGCCCGATCTTCGAGTGGGACGAGGACTCGACCTACGTGCGCAAGGCGCCGTACTTCGACGGCATGACCATGGAGCTGACCCCGGTCACCGACATCACCGGCGCCCGTGTGATGGCGGCCCTGGGCGACTCGGTCACCACCGACCACATCTCGCCGGCGGGTGCCATCAAGCCGGGCACCCCTGCTGCGCAGTACCTGCAGGAGCACGGTGTGGAGCGCAAGGACTTCAACTCCTTCGGATCGCGTCGAGGCAACCACGAGGTCATGATCCGCGGCACGTTCGCAAACATCCGCCTGAAGAACACGCTGGTCAAGGCCGTCAACGACGGTCAGCAGATCGAGGGCGGCTACACCCGCGACTTCACCCAGCCCGGTGGTCCGCAGGCGTTCATCTACGACGCCTGCATGAACTACCAGGAGCAGGGCGTGCCGCTGGTGGTCTTCGGTGGCAAGGAGTACGGCTCCGGATCCTCGCGCGACTGGGCGGCCAAGGGCACCAACCTGCTCGGCGTCAAGGCGGTCATCACCGAGAGCTTCGAGCGCATCCACCGCTCCAACCTCATCGGCATGGGCGTCGTCCCGCTGCAGTTCCCCGCGGGCGAGTCCTGGGAGTCGCTGGGCCTGGACGGCACCGAGATCATCTCGATCGAGGGCCTGACCGCGCTCAACGAGGGCATCACGCCGAAGACGGTGAAGGTCACCGCGACCCCGAGCGAGTTCTCGCCTGAGGGCAAGCAGGTCGTCGAGTTCGATGCCGTGGTGCGCATCGACACCCCCGGTGAGGCGGACTACTACCGCAACGGCGGCATCCTGCAGTACGTGCTGCGTTCGCTGGTCTGATCCCGTGACGAGAGCGCCCCGCCCGGCTTCGACCGGGCGGGGCGCTTCCGCGTCCCCGAGGAGTGCAGAGCCGAACCACCGGTCGCCCGCGCCACGCACCGAACTCCCACCGACTCGGAGATAGACTGGACAGGTTCGCGCGAGCCCTCCGGCCGCGCAGTCGTCGAGTCGCGGAGGAGCGTCCATGCCGATCCTGCCGAGCATCACCGGTCCCCGGGATCTCGACCGGCTCTCACCCGAACAGCTCGCTGAGCTGGCGGCGGAGATCCGCACCTTCCTGGTCGAGAACGTGGCCCGCACCGGTGGTCACCTGGGTCCGAACCTCGGCGTCGTCGAGCTGACGATCGCGCTGCACCGGGTGTTCTCCTCGCCGGAGGACCCGATCATCTTCGACACGGGCCACCAGTCGTATGTGCACAAGCTGCTGACCGGCCGACAGGACTTCTCGCAGCTGCGCTCCCGTGGCGGCCTCGCCGGCTACCCGCAGCGCTCGGAGAGCGCGCACGACGTGGTGGAGTCCTCGCATGCCTCCAGCTCGCTGAGCTGGGCGGACGGTGTCTCCCGCGCGCTCACGGCCACCGGACGCGGCGACCGGCATGTGGTCGCGGTCGTCGGCGACGGCGCGCTCACGGGCGGTATGACGTGGGAGGCTCTGAACAACATCTCCGACGACAACGATCGCAATCTCGTGATCGTCGTCAACGACAACGGACGCTCCTACGCGCCCACCATCGGCGGCATGTCCCGTTACCTCAACCGCGTGCGCACCGCCGCCGCCTATCGCGACCTGCACCGCAAGTCCGACCGGGTGTTCCGCGCCTTCGGCCCGTTCGGGCGGGCGCTGTTCCGCGGAGTGCGCGGTGGCACGCACGGCTTCCTCTCCCGCTTCACGAACAACGTCGCGCTGTATTCCAATCTGGACATCAAGTACCTCGGTCCGGTCGACGGTCACGACCTGCCCGCTCTGCTGGAGACGCTCCAGCTGGCGAAGGACTTCGGTGCACCTGTGATCGTGCACGTCATCACCGAGAAGGGCCGCGGCTACCAGCCGGCACTCGACGACGAGGCGGACCAGTTCCATTCCGTCGGACGCATCGATCCGAAGACCGGAGGGGCGCTGGGGAAGTCCTCGGGCCGCTCGTGGACCTCGGTGTTCGCCGACGCCCTGGTCGACGTCGGAGGCAGGGACGAGAAGGTCATCGCGATGACCGCCGCCATGCTGCGACCGACGGGCCTGGCGCCGTTCGCGGAGCGCTATCCGCACCGCGTGTACGACGTGGGCATCGCCGAGCAGCACGCCGTCGCCTCGTCGGCCGGCCTCGCGTTCGGCGGTCTGCACCCCGTGGTGGCGATCTACGCGACCTTCATGAACCGCGCCTTCGACCAGGTGCTGATGGATGTCGCGCTGCACAAGGCGGGCGTCACGTTCGTGCTGGATCGGGCCGGTGTCACCGGGCCTGACGGCCCGAGTCACCACGGGATCTGGGATCTGGCGATGCTGCAGCTGGTCCCGGGCATCCGCATCGCGGCCCCTCGGGACGCGGCGCGTCTGCAGGAGGTGCTCGACGAGGCTGTGGCCGTCGACGACGCGCCCACGGTGATCCGCTACCCGAAGGGGTCCGTACCGGATGACATCCCCGCCGTCGAACGACTGGCGGACGGGGTCGACGTGCTCTCCCGCGACGAGACCGAGGACGTGCTCCTGGTGGGAATCGGGCCCTTCACCGAGCTCGCCCTCGACGTCGCCGCCCGCCTGCGCGCGCAGGGGATCGGCGCCACCGTGATCGACCCGCGCTGGGCGATCCCGGTGCAGCCGTCGATCCTGGAGCTGGCGGCGCGTCACCGCCTGGTGATCACTCTCGAGGACGGCATCCGCGTGGGCGGCGTCGGCACTCGGGTGCGTCAGGTGCTGCGTGAGGCGGGGATCGACACCGCCGTCGACGAGCTCGGCGTGCCGGACGAGTTCATCGCGCACGCGTCGCGCGAGCAGGTGCTGCAGGATGCCGGCCTCACGGCCGCGAAGATCGCGCAGGACGTCGTCGCACAGGTGCTCGGCAAGCGGGTCCCGATGGCGCGCCAGACCGGTGAGACCGGTGCGATCGAGCTGCCGATCCATCACCGCAGCTGAGCCTCAGGCCTCCAGAGCCCCGTCCTCCACGGTGGCATCACGATCGACGCGCGCCTGGATGCGCCTCGCTGTGCGCCGGCCGCTGTCCCACCGGCGCGCGTTGCGCGCGGTGGCGGCCCAGCCCAGGACATTGGATGCGGCAGTGAGAGCCGCGGCGATCCCGGTGTATCCGGCGAACACCGGCAGCGGAGCCGCGGAGTCGGTCCAGAAGGCGAAGCAGAACTGCAGCACCACGATGGTCAGCATGCCGATGATCGCGCCAGAGGCCGCGTGGACGCCTGCGTGCAGCCAGAGCGAACGCCTGGCGCGCAGGCTCCACGCGACTCTGCGGACAGCCGGCGCCGCGATCAGGGTCGCGATTCCGGAGATCGGTGCCGCGACCAGCAGGGAGATGAACAGCGCGGGGACCAGAAGCCCCAGCGAGGAGAAGCCGGAGGAGCCACCGCGTATCGAGGCCATGACATCGGGGACGACGGCGATGACCACCTCCGTCACCCCCAGCAGTCCGAGGAAGAAGAGCCAGGACGACACCGCCCCCATCACGAACTCGTCCCGCGTGAACGCCATCGGCTGATCGGGAGTGCGCGGCGACAGCGTTCCCGCCGCGCTCATGCCCGCACCTCCGCGATCTGGTCGAGCAGGTCGCGTGCGACTCCGCGCACGCCAGGGACGCGTAGGAACGGCAGGGCCACCGCGAGCAGCTTCAGGGCGGTGTCCAGCAGGCGGCGAGTCCGGGTGTGGTCGTCCTCGTCATAGGTCCAGCGCACGATGAGTCCGAGGAAGGCGACGAAGAGGGCTTCCGGGAGCCGCTTCGCGATGTCCTCCGGCAGTCGGTGCTCGGCTCCGTCCACCGCGCGACGGAAGAGGCCGATCGTCATCTCCCGCGCGCCGGTCGACTCGCGCGCCAGCGGGTTGATGGGGGAGTCCGGAGCGATCATGGCGCTGAGGAAGCCCGGTGCCACGCGCTGATACGGCTCGAGCGTCGCGAGGCCGGTGTCGAAGACGATCCGCAGGCGGTCGACCAGGCCCGTGACCCCCTCCAGCAGCGGGACGGCGACGCGTGCGTGATCCTGCTGCACCTGCTCGTACAGCTCCTGCACCAGGTGCGTCTTCGAGGGGAAGTAGTAATACGCGTTCCCGACTGACACCCCGGCTTCCCTGGCGATCAGCCGGATCGTGGTGTCGGGGTAGCCGCGTTCGATGAAGGAGTCGATCGCGGCTGCCCGGATGCGGGCTCGCGTCTGCTCGGCCTTCGGAGTGAGCTCAGAACTGAACATGTTCAAATACTAGCGCCGACGGAGGGCGAAGACGAGGCGCGTCGTCAGTCGAGTTCGTCGAGCGTCCGCGCGACGAGATCGGCGACCGACGGGAGTACTCGTGCTCGCTCATCCGGAACCAGGCCCACGCGGGTCCTCCGGTCGAGGACGTCATCAGTCGTCATGGCGCCCTGAGTGCGCACGGCATCCGTGACCTCGGCCGCGCTGAGAGTCAGGCCCTCCACCAGCGGAGGCGCGGCCTCAACAGGGGAGAAGGATGCCAGTCGCAGGGTGGCCGTGCGGCTGGGCGGGGCGGTCAGGCCGCGCATGCGCACAGCCAGGTCCACGGCGTCCTGAGCCATCCGGCGATATGTGGTGAGCTTGCCGCCCAACACCGAGACGAAGCCGTCGTCGGACGCGGTGACGAGATGTCTGCGGGACACGTCGGCCGTGCTCCCGCCGCCGCTGTCCACCAGGGGGCGCAGCCCGGCGAACGCACCGAGCACCTGCCCCCGGTCGACCGGCGTCTGCAGCACGCGATTCAGGCTCTCGAGCAGGAACGCGATCTCCGGCTCCGTGGGCTGCGCGACGCGCGGCACGTCCCCCGGCGCGTCCTCGTCGGTGAGTCCTACATAGACGCGTCCGCCCGGCTGCGGAAGAGCGAACACGTACCGGCTGACGGAGCCGACGTGCGGGATGGTCAGGGCCGCGCGCGGATGCCCGAGATCCGAGCCGTCGACCACGATGTGCGTCCCGCGGCTGGGACGCACCGTGATCGCGTCGTCGAGCGAACCGGCCCATACGCCCGTGGCGTTGATGACGCTGCGTGCGCGGATCGTCAGCCGCTCGCCGGTGAGCACGTCGTCGGCGTCCGCTCCGTCGGCGCGCAACCGTAGTGCGCGAACCCGGGTGAGGATGCTCGCGCCCAGGGCCGCGGCGGTCCGAGCCACCGCGATCACCAGGCGCGCGTCGTCGGCGAGCTGTCCGTCATGCGTGATCATTCCCCCGCGCAGACGGTGCGCGTCCAGGCCCGGCACCAGCGCGAGCGCGGTGCGGGCCGATGCCGGGCGAGGGCCCGGGAGGATGCGTCCCGGCGTGCGCGCCTGCAGCCGCAGCAGGTCGCCCATGGCCATTCCCGCGGCGCCCGCGACACGCTGACGCAGCGAGACCGCGGGGGAGAAGGGGAGCAGCTGCGGCAGCGGGCGGATCAGGTGCGGGGCGATCGCCGTCATCAGCAGATGGCGTTCCCTGGCGCTCTCCTGTGCTGTCGCGATGTCGCCCGTGGCGAGATAGCGAAGTCCGCCGTGCACCAGCTTGGAGCTGAACCGGCTGGTGCCGAACGCGAGATCCTCCGCCTCGATGAGCAGCACGCTCAGGCCGCGGGATGCGGCATCCAGCGCGGTGCCGGTCCCGGTGATCCCGCCGCCCACCACGAGCACGTCGACGGTGTCGACTGCCGCGCGGTCGAGCTCTGCGCGGCGGCGCGCCGCGGTGAGATCGGGCGAGCTCATGGTCGCAACAGCCCGTCCAGCGCGGCGCGCAGCTCGCGTTCCCACGCGGCGTCGTCGATGAGCTCGCTCACCGTGCCGTGCGAGAGGATCGCCGACTGCGCGATGAGGAGCAGCATGACTCCGATGTGCTGCGGGTCGCCGTCGCGCACCGTGCCGCCCGCCTGAGCCGCACCGATCGAGGCGGCCATCCGCTGCAGGATGGCCTGCTGGCTGGCCCCGAACCGGTGCAGGGTGTAACGGGTGAAGACCTCGGGTTCGCGAGCGAGCAGCGCCGAGTACAGCGGGTCGGTCTGGAACGCCGCCGAGAAGCGGAGCACGTCGTCGACGATTCCCTCGCGCGTCTGCGCGAGCGGGAGGCGCTCGAGCAGCGTCACGACGCGGTGCAGCAGAGCGGCACGGACGACCTCATCCGCGCCGGTCCAATTGCGATAGATCGTCGGCCTGCTCACGCCCGCCTCGCGAGCCAGCTCGGCGATCGTGAGGCCACCGACGCCGCGCTGCGCGATCAGCTGCTCCGCGGCACCGAGGATGCGCAACTGCGTCGCATCCCACTGCGGCGGGTTCCGGTGTGATGATTGACGATTTTCCACAATGTGTCACACTGTAACGCATGGATGTCGAGGACGACAGGGCGGGTTCGCCGCAGGAGATGCGCTGGGACGGCTGGGGCGACCCCGAACGGGCCACCGACCTGCCTCGTGCGGTGCGGGCCCTCCTGCCGCTCATGCTGGGGCGCGTGCGTCGGCCGGATCCCGCACCGGCGATCGGCGCCGTCGAGGTCGCTGCCTCGCGACTCACCGGGGAGGACATCGACGTGCTCGGAGCCGTCGTCGGCGCTGATCGGGTGCTGACCGACGCGGAGACCCGCATCCGGCGCTCGGGCGGGAAGTCGACGCCCGATCTGCTGCACCGTCGCGCTGCGCGCCAGGAGGCCCCGGATGCGGTCGTGCGACCGACCGACCACGATCAGGTGCGCGAGACGCTGCGCACCGCCGCCGAGCGCGATCTCGCGGTGGTCCCGTTCGGAGGCGGCACCAGTGTCGTCGGCGGAGTGGATCCCGTCGCCGGCGCGCACCGCGCCGTGATCGCCCTGGATCTCGCACTGCTGTCAGGTCTGATCCGTCTCGACGAGGTCAGCGGAGAGGCGGTGCTGCGCGCCGGTACGCGTGCACCGGAGGCCGAGCGCCTGCTCGCCGCGCACGGCTTCGAACTCGGGCACTACCCGCAGAGCTTCCGCTACGCCACCGTCGGCGGTTTCGCGGCCGCGCGCTCATCCGGGCAGAACTCGGCCGGTTACGGCCGCTTCGACGCCATGGTGACGGGCATCCGCATGGCCACCCCGACCGGCGACCTGGACCTCGGGCGTGCACCGGGCTCCGCCGCCGGCCCGGACCTGACCCGCCTGCTGCTCGGGTCGGAGGGCGCCTTCGGGGTGATCACGGAGGTGCGCGTGCGCGTGCACCGGACTCCGCAGGAGCGCATCGTGGAGTCGTGGACCTTCCCGGACTTCGTGACCGGGGTCGACGCGCTGCGGCAGGTCGTGCAGCGTGGTGGGTCACCGACCGTCATCCGCCTCTCGGACGAGGCCGAGACCGGTGTGAGCCTCGCGCAGCTCGGCCGGATCGGGAAGGTGCTCGCGAAGGGCGCCAGCGCCGTCACCGTGTTCGAGGGCGAGGACGCTGAGAGACGCCGTGAGCGCACGGCGGCGCTCATCGCGGAGGCAGGCGGCTCCAGCACCGGCCGCGGCGATGCAGAGGAGTGGATGCGCACGCGCTTCGACGGTCCCTATCTCCGCGACGCCCTGCTCGACGCGGGGGTGTTCTGCGAGACGCTGGAGACGGCGACGACGTGGTCGAACCTGCACCCTCTGCGCGCGGCGGTGACCGCCGCGCTCAAGGACGGATTCTCGGATGCCGGGGCGAAGAGCTTCGTGATGTGCCATGTCTCGCACGTGTACCCGACGGGCGCCTCGCTGTACTTCACGGTGCTCGCCGGGCTCAAGGGCGAGCAGCTCGGCGTGTGGGATGCGGTGAAGCATCGCGTCGGGGATGCGATCGTGGCTGCCGGCGGCACGATCACGCACCACCATGCCGTCGGACGCGACCACGCGCCGTGGCTGGTGGACGAGATCGGCGAGACCGGCATCCGCATCCTTCGCGCCGTCAAGCGCGAACTGGATCCGCAGGGGATCATGAACCCCGGCGTGCTCGTCCCCGCGGAACGCTCCGGTGCCTGAACCCGTGCGTCTCGCGATGATCGTCAACCCGCGCGCCGGCAAGGGGCGCGGCGCTCGCGCTGCCGCCGTCGCCGAGCGGATGCTGCGGGACTCCGGCGCCGTCGTGTCGGTGCTGGCAGGCGACACCGCCGCGCAGACCCGCGCGCTCGCGCACCGGGCCGTGCACGAGCATCCCGACGGCGTGGTCGTCGTGGGCGGCGACGGGACCCTCACCGGCATCATCGACGTTCTCGCCGATGCCGACGTGCCGGTGACGCTCGTGCCCGCCGGCACGGGGAACGACCTCGCTCGCGCGCTCGGCATCCCCACCGGCGATCCTGCCGCAGCGGCGTCAGCGGCAGTCCACGGTGACCCGCGTCGCATCGACCTCGGCAGCATCGCCTCGCAGGGGGAGAGCCGGGCGTTCCTCACGATCGCCGCCCTCGGCTTCGACGCCAAGGTCAGTGAGCGCACCAACACGCTGCGGCATCCCCGCGGCCCGCTGCGGTACTACCTCGCGCTGGTGATCGAACTGCTGCGGCTGCGACCCACCGACTTCCGGGTGCGCGTCGACGGCGGAGAGGAGCAGTCGATTCCCGGCACGCTGCTCGCCGTCGGCAACACCTCCAGCTACGGGGGAGGGATGCCGATCTGCGTCGGCGCCCGGCCCGATGACGGAGCGCTCGACCTCGTGCACGTCGCACCGCTCGGCCGCCTGCGGCTGCTGACCGTGTTCCCGCTGCTGCTGCGCGGCACCCACCTGTCACGACCGGAGGTGCGGCACCGGCAGGCGACACGCGTGCAGGTGTCGGCTCCCGACCTGGTGGTCTACGCCGACGGCGAGCGCGTCGGCGCGGGTGAGTGCGTGATCGGCATCCGACCCGGTGCCGTGACCATGATGGTGCCGCGACGATGAGGACTCCGAAGGGATGAACGGATGAGTTACGACGAGGACGTCGTGATCGTGGGATCGGGCTTCGGCGGCTCGGTCGCCGCCCTGCGCCTGTCGGAGAAGGGGTACCGCGTCCGGGTGCTCGAGGCCGGCCGCCGGTTCGAGGACGAGGACTTCGCGAGGACGTCGTGGGACGTGCGCCGCTACCTGTGGGCGCCGCGCCTGGGCTGTTTCGGCGTGCAGCGCATCCACCGTCTGCCGCACGTGATGATCCTCGCCGGTGCGGGCGTCGGCGGCGGTTCGCTGAACTATGCCAACACGCTCTACGAGCCGGGTGCGGCGTTCTTCGCCGACCGGCAATGGCCCCAGGGGTTCTCCTGGCAGGCCGAACTCGCGCCGCACTACGCGACGGCGAAGCGGATGCTGGGCGTCGTCGAGCACTATCCGCACACCGGACCCGTGGAGCGGATCATGGCCGGCGCCGCCGAGGACCTCGGAGTCGGCGGCACCTTCCGGCGCGCGCCGGTGGGCGTCTTCCTCGGCATGCCGGGCGTCACCGTCCCGGACCCGTTCTTCGACGGAGAGGGTCCGGCGCGGACCGGCTGCACGCTGTGCGGCAACTGCATGGTGGGGTGCCGCGTCGGAGCCAAGAACACGCTGCGGAAGAACTATCTGCACCTCGCCGAGCGCCGGGGTGCGGTGATCGAGCCGCTGCGCACGGTCGTCGAGGTGCGTGAGGATCCGCGCGGCGGGTATCTCGTCTCCTCCGAGCGCTCCGGGGCGTGGGCGCGCCGGCAGCGCCGCACGATCCGCGCGGAGCAGGTGGTGCTCGCGGCCGGCACCTGGGGGACGCAGCAGTTGCTGCACCGGATGAAGGCGTCGGGCGCCCTGCCGCGGATCTCGGATGCCGTGGGCCGCCTGACCCGCACCAACTCCGAGGCGCTGGACGGCGCGATCTCCACCCGCGTCCCGGAGAGCGTCGCGTACACGGAGGGCGTGGCCATCACCACCTCGTTCCACGTGGACGAGCACACGCACGTGGAGAACGTGCGCTACGGCCCGGGCTCCAATCTGATGGGCGGTCTCGCCACGCTGCTGGTCGACGGCGACCGGTCGCTGTTCAGGCGTCTCGGCTCGATGGCCGCGCAGGTGCTGCGGCATCCGGTGCGGCAGTTCCGGCTGGCGGATCTGCACCGGTGGAGCGAGCGCGGCATCATCGCCCTGGTCATGCAGACCGCCGACAACTCGCTCACGCTCTCGCTGCGGCGTCGCCTGGGCCGCGACGTGCTGACGAGCAGGCAGGGGCACGGGGAGCCGAATCCGTCGTACCTGCCGCAGGCGCATCGCGCCGCGGAGGCGATCGCCGCGCGGATGCAGGCCGAGACCGGAGTGCGCACCGAGGCGCGGGGCTCATGGCCCGAGGCCTTCGGCATCCCGCTGACCGCGCACTTCCTCGGCGGCGCGGTGATCGGCAGCACCCCCGAGGACGGCGTCATCGACGCCTGGAACCGCGTCTGGGGGCATCCGGGCGTGCACGTCGTCGACGGCGCGGCGGTGCCGGCGAACCCCGGTGTGAACCCCTCACTGACCATCACCGCCATCGCCGAGCGGGCGTTCGCGCACTGGCCGGAACGCGGCGGACAGGATCGGCGCCCGCCGCAGGACGAGGCGCTCAGTTGAGGGCGTGCAGGGCGGCGACTGCATCCGGTGCGCGATCACCGGCGCGGAGGGCGCCGGCCAGCAGGTAGCCGTCCGTCAGAGAGTCACCGGTGATCATCACCCGCACCAGCTCCACACCGCACGCGACGCGCACCGACTCGGCGCACGCGGCGAGCACCCGGGTGCTGATCTCGTCGTTGTGCGGGAGCTCCTCGCCGTCCAGCTTCCGCACCGCGTCGCGCAGAGCGGCGCCGACGATGTTCGACGCGCGCTCCCGCACGTTCACCACGTCGAGTTCGAACACCCTCAGATCGTGCCCGGTCGGGATCGGCCGCCACTCGAACGATGCATGCACTCTGTGCTGCACGCCCCCTGCGCCGGTCAGCTCGCGTACCGGCAGATCGGTCGCCCGGCAGCGCACGTCCACGAGCCGGTACCAGTAGAACAGCGGGAACGCGCCGTGCGAACCCGGTCGCAGCACGACGACCTCGCCCACGGCGCCGCTGAGGCTCGTCTTGCGCCGTGGCGGCCGGTTGCGGATGATCGGCTTCCCGTTCCGGGTGCGGATCGCGGCCCAGCCCTCGTCCACGGTCACGATGAAGAGCTTCATCAGTGCCGGGAAGACCAGCACGATCGTGAGGATCGCGGTTCCGGTCTTCAGCAGGCTCGCGACCCCCTTGCCGCTCACCATCGTCAGGAGCATCTCCATGAGACCACTGTGCCGGGTCTGTGCGGATGCTGTACCCCGATCGAGCCTCGTCGAGCAGGAGTTCACGGGGTGTTCGCCGTCCGTTCCCCGCAGACGCGGAACGGGCCGCCCCGAAGTCGGAGCGGCCCGTCAGACGACGTTCGTCAGTTGTGCGCGATCCCGCGGATCGGCGGGTTGTGGAAGGTGCCCTGGAACACGCGCTCCGAAGCTCCCTCGCGGTCGAGGTACGGCGAGGCGCCCCCGTCGATGAACGGCCAGCCCGCACCCAGGATCAGGCACAGGTCGATGTCCTCGACCTCCGGGACCACACCCTCATCGAGCATGATCCGGATCTCCTGCGCCAGGCCGTCCTGCACGCGGCGCAGGATCGTCTCCGCGGAGGCCGGCGTGGAGCCGGTCTGACCCTTCAGCGCCTTCTCGGCGGCCTTGGTCCAGCCGGTCACGCGACCGCCCTTGTCCTTCTCGACGACTGCGTCCAGCTCGGCGAGGGCGTGGAAGTTGTCGTTCGCGTAGAAGCGCTCCGGGAAGGCGCGGACCATCGTGTCCTGCACGTGCGCGGCGACCTTCCAGCCGACCAGGTCGATCAACTGGAACGGGCCCATCGGCAGGCCCAGGGGGCCGAATGCCTTCTCGACGTCGGCGACAGGGGTGCCCTCGTACACGGCGCGCGCGGCCTCGCCCATGACCTTCGCGAGCAGACGGTTCACGACGAAGCCGGGGGCGTCGGCCGTGAGGACCGCGTTCTTGCCGAGGCCCTTCGCGACCACGAACGCGGTCGACAGAGCGGCATCCGTCGTGGCGTCCGTCTTCACGATCTCGATCAGCGGCATGACCGCGACCGGGTTGAAGAAGTGGAAGCCGACCAGGCGCTCGGGGTGCGCGAGCTTCGAACCGATCTCCTCGACGGACAGCGACGAGGTGTTGGTCGCGAGGATCGCGTCCTCCGCGACGATCTTCTCGATCTCGCCGAACACGGCCTGCTTCACGCCGACCTCCTCGAACACGGCCTCGATCACGAAGTCGCAGTCCGCGTAGAGGCTCTTGTCCGTGGTGCCGGTGACCAGGCTGCGCAGCTTGTTGGCGGTGTCGCCGTCGAGACGGCCCTTCGCCTCGAGCTTGCCGATCTCCTCGTGGATGTACGCCACGCCCTTGTCGACGCGCGCCTGGTCCAGGTCGGTGATGAGCACGGGCACCTGCAGCTTGCGCACGAACAGCAGCGCGAACTGGCTGGCCATCAGGCCGGCACCGATGATGCCGACCTTGGTGACCTTCTTCGCGAGCGTCTTGTCGGGTGCGCCGACGGGACGCTTGGCGCGCTTCTGCACCAGGTCGAACGCGTACATCGACGCGGCGAACTGATCGCCGGTCACGAGCTCGGCCAGTGCCTCGTCCTCGCGGGCGAAGCCCTCCGCCTTCGTGCCGCTCCTGGCCTTGTCGAGCAGCTCGAGCGCGGCGTACGGCGACTTCGGCACGGTACCGATCTTCGACTCCAGCATGGTGCGGGCCATCTTGATGGCAACCGGCCACTTGACCGTGCGCTCGATCTTGCCCGGGGCGTTCTTGCGCTCCACCTTCTTGCCGCCGAGGACCGCATCGGCCCAGGTCAGCGAGTTCTCCAGGAAGTTCGCGGCGGGGTAGATCGCGTCGAACAGGCCCAGCTCGAACGCCTGCTGCGGCTTGAGCATCCGGTTCTGCTTGAGCGGGTTGGAGATGACCACTTCGAGGGCGTTCTCGATGCCGATCAGGTTGGGCACCAGATACGCGCCGCCCCAGCCGGGGATGATGCCGAGGAAGACCTCGGGCAGCGCGAGCGCTGCGGCGGAGGCGTCTACCGTGCGGTATGTGGAGTTCAGCGCGATCTCCATGCCACCGCCGAGAGCGAGCCCGTTCACGAACGCGAACGACGGGACGCCCAGGTCGGACAGCGAGCCGATGACCTTGTGGCCCAGCTGCGCGATCAGGCGGGCGTTGTCCTTCGACCCGACCCGGCTGATGTCGGAGAGGTCGGCGCCGGCGGCGAGGATGTACTGCTTGCCGGTGATGCCGACCGCCTGGATCTCGCCGGCGGCCGCACGGGCCTTGAGCCCGTCGAGGGTCTCGCCCAGCTCGGTGAGGGTGGCGGGCCCCAGCGTGTTCGGACGGGTGTGGTCGCGGCCGTTGTCCAGGGTGATCAGGGCGAGCACCTTGCCCGAGGCGAGGCGGATGTCGCGCACGGGGGAGTGCGTGACGACCTCGCCCTCGGTGAGGGCCATGATCGGCGAGAAGTCGATGTCGTCGTAGTTCGTCATGTCCGCCGTCACTTCCGCTTCTTGCCGTCGTAGTACGGGTTCTCCCAGATGACCGAGCCGCCCTGGCCGAGACCGACGCACATGGCGGTCAGTCCGTAGCGCACGTCCGGGCGCTCCGCGAACTGCGCGGCGAGCTGGATCATCAGGCGCACGCCGCTCGCGGCGAGCGGATGCCCGAGGGCGATCGCGCCGCCCCACTGGTTGACGCGCGGGTCATCGTCGGCGATGCCGAAGTGGTCGAGCAGGGAGATCACCTGGATGGCGAACGCCTCGTTGAGCTCGAACAGGCCGATGTCGTCGATGGTGAGCCCGGCCTTCTTGAGGGCCTTCTCCGTGGACGGGATCGGACCGATGCCCATGATCTCGGGCTGCACGCCGGCGAAGGCGAACGAGACCATGCGCATCTTCGGGGTCAGGCCGAACTCCTTGACGGCACCGCCCCCGGCGAGCAGCGACATGGTCGCGCCGTCTGTCAGGGGGGAGGAGGTGCCGGCGGTGACGCGGCCGTGCGGACGGAACGGGGTCTTCAGCGCCGCCAGGTCCTCCATGGTGGTCTGCGGGCGACGACCCTCGTCCTCGGTGGCGAGCCCCCAGGCGCCGTCGGCGTCCTTGATGGCCACGGACACCAGGTCGGGCTGGATCTTGCCGGCGTCGTACGCAGCCTGGACCTTGTGCTGGCTGAGCATGCCGAAGCGGTCCGAGCGCTCCTTGGTCAGGTGGGGGAAGCGGTCGAAGATGCGCTCCGCGGTGACGCCCATGTTGAGAGCGCCCGGGTCCACCATGCGCTCTGCGACGAAGCGCGGGTTCGGGTCGGCGTTGCCGCCGATCGGGTGGTGGCCCATGTGCTCGACACCGCCGGCGAGGGCGAAGTCGTACATGCCGATGCCGATGGAAGCCGCCATGGTGGTGACGCTGGTCATGGCGCCGGCGCACATCCGCTCGACGGCGAGACCGGGAACGGTCTGCGGAAGACCGGCCAGGATCGCCACCGACCGCCCGAGCGTCAGGCCCTGGTCGCCGGTCTGCGAGGTCGCGGCGATCGCGACGTCATCGATGCGGTCGGCAGGGACGGAGGCGTTGCGCTCCATCAGCCCGATCGTCGCCTTGACGGCGAGGTCATCCGCGCGGGTGTTCCAATACATTCCTTTTTCGCCGGCGCGCCCGAAAGGCGTGCGCACTCCATCGACGAAGAAGACGTCCGAGATCTCGGCCACTCCTGCCTCCATTGGTTGGGATGACCCCAGCCTAGGAGGGCGTTCGAAGCGTCAGGAATCGGTTGGATCGAACCTACGAAGCCGTTTCGGGGGCGTCCGAATCGGTTTGCGGTCCCTCTACAAAGGCATCCGCGATCTTCTGTGCGGTATGCGCAACCTGCCACCGTCGAGCCCCGAGCGCGGCGAGAGCCTCGCCGACGGCCTCCGCTGTCAGCGCCGGCGGCTGCCAGGCCACGCGGCGCAGGAAGTCCGGGGTCAGCAGGTTCTCCGTCGGCATGTGCAGCTCCTCGGCGATGGCCTCCACCACGGGGCGGGCGGCCTTCAGGCGCAGATCGGCCTCGGGGTTGCGATCCGCCCATGCTCGTGGCGGGGGGAGCGCATCGCTGGGTACGCGCTCACGAGGGAGGTCCTCCGTGGTGCGGCCGCGCTCGATCGCGTCCCACCAACGATCCAGCTGGGTGCGGCTGGCACGTCCGTTGAACTCCTTGAGCGCTGCGAGCGCGGACTTGCTCTGCGGCGAGGCGAGCACGGCCGCGAGCAGGGAGCGATCCGGCACGAGACGGCCGGGGGAGACGTCGATCTCCTGCGCGTACGCCTCGCGTGCGGTCCAGAGCTCGCGGGCGACCGCCAGCTGACGAGCCCCGCGCACCTTGTGCAGTCCGCTCAACCGGCGCCACGGCTCGGTGCGAGGGGCCTTGGGCTCCTTGTCGAGAGTCGCCTGGAACTCCTCCGCCGCGATCTCGGTCTTGCCCGCCTCCGCGAGCTCGCGGGCGAGCACGTCCGCGACGTCGATCAGGTGCAGCACGTCGAGGGCCGCGTACTCGAGCCACGGCTGCGGGAGCGGGCGCGTGGACCAGTCGGCGGCGGAATGCGCCTTGGCCAGGGTGATCCCGAGAGCGTGCTCGACGACGGCAGCCAGACCGAAGCCGTCGCTGCCCAGGAGGCGGGATGCCAGCTCGGTGTCGAAGATGCGGGGCGGGTTCAGGCCCAGTTCGCGCAGCGACGGCAGATCCTGGCTGGCGGCGTGGAAGACCCATTCGGTGTCGCCGATGGCATCCTGCAGCGCGCTGAAGTCGCCGACGGCAGGCGGATCGAAGAGGAAGACGCCCGCGTCGCGCCGGAAGACCTGCACGAGGTACGCGCGCTGCGAGTAGCGGAAGCCGGAAGCGCGCTCCACATCGACGGCCACCGGCCCCTGGCCGTGGGAGAGGGCGAGACACGCCTTCTCGAACTCCGTGCGGTCACCGATCACGGAGTATTCAGCCACGACCGTCCCTTCTCGCGCCGAACACGGCGACATCCTCGGAACCCGGCGGGAGACCCGCCAGCATCCCCACCAGCTCTGCCCATGCTTCCACATGCGGGCGCAGCGGCGCATCCGGGGTCCATGACGCGCGCAGCTCGATCTGGGCGCCGTCCCCCTCCTCGGCCAGGCCGCCGAAGCCCTTCGAGAGCATCTTCGTCGAGGTCCCTGACTCGGAGTGGTACTGCGCGTCGCGGGAGTCCAGAGCGTCGACGAGCCACGACCAGGCGACGTCGGCGAGCAGGGGATCGGTGCCGATCTCGGGCTCCAGCGGGGCCTGGGCGAACGCGATGACGCGCCAGGCGCCGCCCCATGCCGCGGGCTCGTCCGGATCGTGCAGCAGCACGAACCGTCCGGTGCCGTAGATGGAGTCGCCGTGATCATCCGGGCGAACGTCCGCAGCGAGGGCCAGCGAGAAGGGCGCCAGACCTGCGGGGGACGGGATCTCCCGCACGACGATGTCGGCGCGGAACGTCGTCTCGCGCAGCTCTGCGGCGGCGACGGCGAAGAGCGCTGCGGCATCCGGGTGTGCAGTCACGTGGACAGGCTAGAGTCAGGAGGCGATGAAGAGTCTCAGGCACGCCGTAGCCATCGCCGTACCCGCGCTGCTGGCGCTGGGCGCCGTAGCCGGAGCGGTCGCCGGAGCGGTCGTGCTCACGGTCGCCCGCCGTGTGGTCACGCCGACGGTGCGACGCAACGACACGCACATCCTGGCGGTGGACACCGGCGCGCAGACGATCGAGCTGGATCGCACGCCGGATACCGAGCTGCCCGGACGCTATGGACTGTTCACGTCGGGCACGTACGGCTATGTGAAGCTGGGCGCGGTGCTCGGCGCGGATTCCCGGACCGTGCGCCGCAAGCTGCTGACCCAGATCGAACCGGGTGCCCAGGTGGACAGGGACGCCGCGTTCAGCGGCTGGTACTACGTGACCCCGAGCGAGCTGCACCTGCCGTGGGAGAGCGTGCTGATCGGCTCGCCGGCGGGCCCGTGCCCTGCGTGGTTCTTCCCCGCGGCGAACACCGGGAACGCCGACACGTGGGTCATCCAGGTTCATGGTCGCGGCACCATGCGATCCGAGTGCCTGCGCGCCGTGCCGGTCTTCCACGCGTTGGGGCTGCCGAACCTCGTGGTGTCCTACCGCAACGACGGTGAGGCACCGCGCTCCCGCGGAGGCAGCTATGCGCTGGGCGCGAGCGAGTGGCGCGACGTGGATGCGGCCATCGGATACGCGCTGCGGCACGGAGCGCGGCGCGTGGTGCTGATGGGCTGGTCGATGGGCGGCGCGATCGCGCTGCAGACCGCCGTCTCCTCCGGCAACCGTGACCGGATCGCGGGTCTCGTGCTGGACTCACCCGTGGTCGACTGGCGCACCGTGCTGCGCTTCCAGGCGCGTGAGGAGGGCCTGCGAGAACCGCTTCCGGCCCTGGCCATGGGCGTGCTGGAGAACACCTTCACGGCGCGGCTGGGCGGCGCGGAGAACGCGATCCGCTTCGATCGTCTGGACATGGTGGCACGGGCGTCCGAGCTGCAGGCACCGATCCTGATCCTGCACAGCGACGACGACGGATTCGTCCCCGCGGATGCGTCCCACGCGCTGGCCGCCGCGCGGCCGGACCTCGTGACCATGCCCGCATTCGCGGTGGCGCGGCACACGAAGCTCTGGAATTACGACCAGACGCGATGGACGGCAGCGATCACCGACTGGATGTCGGAGCGCGGCCTCGGCTCGCGCGCCGGCTCCTGAGCCGGGGTCAGCGCTTCTCGGCGACCTGCCGCTGGGCGCGCACCAGCATCCCCGTCATGCCGGCGATCCGCAGGGGCGAGACCGACTTCGTCAGACCGATGGTCTGCGGGTAGTCGCCCGGGATCGCGAGCACCTCGTCGGCCGTGAGGCCGGTGAGGCCCTGCACCAGGATGCTCGCGAACCCGCGGGTGGTCGGTGCCTCCGGCGGCGCCGTCGCGTGCATGGCGACGACGCCGTGGGTGACCTCGACGTTGATGAACACGGGGGACTGGCATTCCGCGACGCGCTCGTACATGTCGACATTGCCGGCGAGGTGCTCCGGCACCGGCGGGAGCTCGGACGAGTACTCCAGGAGCAGCTCCAGGCGGTCCTCCTGAGGAAGCTCCAGGAACTCCTCGCGGACCTCCGCCAGGCGTGCGGGAAGATGCGTGTCAGTCACCCACCGATTCTCCCACGCTCAGAGGGAGCCGGGCTCGGTCCCCGTGACGATCGGAACGCGCACGGCGCTGCCCCACTCGGTCCACGAGCCGTCGTAGTTGCGCACGTTCTCGAAGCCGAGCAGGTGCTGCAGGACGAACCAGGTGTGGCTCGAGCGCTCACCGATGCGGCAGTAGGCGATCACGTCGTCGCCGGCCTTGAGGCCCGCTCCGTCCTGGTAGATCTCCTCGAGCTCGGCGCGGGTCTTGAATCCGCCGTCCTCGGCGACCGCACGGCTCCACGGCACGCTCTTCGCCGTGGGGATGTGACCGCCGCGCAGCGAGCTCTCGTCGGGGTAGGCCGGCATGTGGGTGCGCTCACCGGAGTACTCCTCGGGGGAGCGCACGTCGATCAGCGGACCCTGGCCGATGAACGCCAGCACGTCGTCCTTGTACGCGCGCAGCACGGAGTCGTCGCGCTCGACCACGGGGTACTCCGTCGCGGGACGGACCGTCTTCTCCCTGGTGATCTCGCGGCCCTCGGCGATCCACTTGTCGCGACCGCCGTCGACCAGCCGCACGTCCTCGTGGCCGAAGAGCGAGAAGACCCAGAGGGCGTAGGCGGCCCACCAGTTGTTCTTGTCGCCGTAGATCACGACGGTGTCGTCGCGGGAGATGCCCTTGCGGCTGAGCAGTTCGGCGAAGCCCTTGCCGTCGACGTAGTCGCGCACGACGGGGTCGTTGAGCTCGGTGTGCCAGTCGACCTTCACGGCGCCCGGGATGTGGCCGGTCTCGTAGAGCAGCACGTCCTCGTCGGATTCGACGACGACCAGGCCGGGTGCGCCGAGGTTGGCGGCGAGCCACTCGGTGGTGACGAGTCGGCCGGGTGCGGCGTACTCGGCGAACTTGGTGGATGAGTTGTCGTGCTCGACGGTCACGGGATGCTCCTCTTGGTTCAGGATGCGATGCAGGCGGCGGATGCTGCGATGTTGCGCCAATTGATTCAGGACGCAGGGGTGGGTATGCGACGGCGTAAAGTTGAGCCGTCCCCTTTGACGATAGATCCCTTCGGTCGGGCCCGCATCCGGATCGTAAGACTATGACTTCTGACCTCAGGAATGTGATGACCCAGCAGACGAGCACGGGTGTCGTGCACCTCACCGAGCGCACACCGATCGTCACCGGCCCGGAGATGCTCGCCAGCCTCGTGCCGCCGCCGCAGTTCGATTCCGCCACCTTCGACAGCTACCGCGCCGACGACGCCTACCCGTCTCAGGAGGCGGCGAAGGAGACACTGCAGCGGTTCGCTGGTCGCAGCGAGCCGGTGAAGAAGGCCGGGCTGTTCCGCCGTGCGCCCAAGGAGACCCCGATGAAGCCAGGCGTGTACCTGGACGGCGGCTTCGGCGTCGGCAAGACGCACCTGCTGGCATCCGTGTACCACGCGATGCCGTCCCGCAGGAAGTACTTCGGCTCGTTCATCGAGTACACCGCACTGGTCGGCGCGCTGGGCTACCGGAACACCGTGGATCTGCTGCGCGGCTCGGACCTGCTCTGCATCGACGAGTTCGAGCTGGACGATCCCGGCGACACGATGGTGATGACCCGGCTGCTGGGGGAGCTGGTGGCCTCGGGCACCAAGCTCGCCGCCACCTCCAACACACCTCCGAACGCGCTCGGCGAGGGCCGGTTCGCCGCGCAGGACTTCCTGCGTGAGATCCACGCGATGTCCGAGAGCTTCGAGACTCTGCGCATCGACGGGGTCGACTACCGCCAGCGCGCGATCGACGGCAGCGCGGTCGTGCTGGATGACGCCGACTACGCGAAGGTCGTCGCGGATGCCGCCGCAGCCGGCACGGCGTCGGACGACGCGTTCGCGGATGTCATCCGGCACCTGGCGCAGGTGCATCCCTCGCGCTACATCCGTCTGATCGACGGGCTCGATCTGGTGGGCCTGCGTGATGTACAGGTGCTCACCGATCAGTCCGAGGCGCTGCGCTTCGTGGCGTTCGTGGACCGTGTGTACGACGCCCAGCTCCCGATCGCGGCCACGGGCGCGTCGCTGGACACCGTGTTCGCCGAGGAGATGCTCGGCGGCGGGTACCGCAAGAAGTACCTGCGAGCGATCTCGAGGCTCAACGCCCTCACCCATTCGGTGCGCGGCGGCTCCGGCGAGGCCTGACCCCCGCCGGAGAACCGCCGGTCACTCCTCGGAGTCGGCGCCCTCGCCGTTCTCGTCGGATGCGTCGTCGCCTGCGGTCTTGACCGCAGAGATCTCGAACTCGAGGGTGATCTTCTCCGACACGAGCACTCCGCCGGAGTCGAGGGGCGTGTTCCACTCCAGGCCGTAATCGCGACGGTTCAGGCGGCGGGTGCCCTCGAAGCCGGCTCGGAGCTCGCCCGCGGGGCCCGTCTCGATGCCGATCAGTGCCAGCGGGATCATGACCTGCTTGGTCACGTCGCGGATGGTGAGGTCGCCCGTGACGCTGAATGCGCGGTCGTCGACCTCCTCGATGTGGGTGCTCACGAAGGTGATCTCCGGCCACTTCTCCGAGTCGAAGAAGTCCGCGCTGCGCAGGTGGTCGTCGCGCTGCTGCACGCGGGTGTCGACGCTGCCCGTCTTCATCGTCACCTTCGCCCAGGAGTTCTCCGGGTGCTCGGTGTCGACGTGGAGATGGCCGGAGACCTCGTTGAAGGCACCGCGGACGGTGGTGACCATGGCGTGCTTCGCGGAGAAGCCGATCCGGGTGTGCGCCGGGTCGAACTCCCAGTCGCCGTTGACTTTTTCGAGATCGATCACACGAGACTCCTCATTCGGACTCCCGTCAGGAGGCGGGAGAAACGTCCTCCCGCCTGGGGGCCGGAGGTGGATTCGAGAATACCCGAACTACTTCCGGTAACCGGATCGTCATCTGGCGGCATCCGCTGTAACACGCTCGCAACACGCAGCACGCGAGATCGAAACACGGCGCGCCCAGACTTCTTCCATCCGACGAAGAGAGAAGGGTGCGGACATGGACTCCACCGGCAACATCTCGTGGGCGCTCACCGCCACGGCACTCGTGCTGCTGATGACGCCGGGGGTGGCGTTCTTCTACGGCGGCCTGGTGCGGGCGAAGAGCGTCATCAGCATGATGATGATGAGCTTCGGTGCGATCGGGCTCATCGCCGTGCTGTGGGTGCTGTACGGCTACTCGATGAGCAGTGTCGACGGCCCCGGCCAGTTCGCGGGTGACCCGTTCAAGGACTTCGGGCTCGCCGGCGCCGCCTCGGGATCGGGCGCCAACGCCGCGCTGCTGAGCGTCGCGTACGGGGCCACCTTCGCGATCATCACCGTCGCTCTGATCTCGGGCGCCATCGCCGACCGTGCGCGATTCGGTCCCTGGCTCATCTTCGTGGGGGTGTTCGGCACCATCGGCTACTTCCCGATCGCGGCCTGGGTCTGGGGCGGCGGCTGGATCATGCACCTGGGCACGACCCTGTTCGGCAAGGACAGCGGGATCGCGGTGATCGACTACGCGGGCGGCACGGCCGTGCACATCAACGCCGGCGCCGCCGCCCTCGCACTGGCCCTGGTGCTGGGCAAGCGCATCGGCTTCGGCAAGGGCATCCAGAAGCCGCACAACGTGCCGCTGACCCTGCTGGGCGCCGCGCTGCTGTGGTTCGGCTGGTTCGGCTTCAACGCCGGGGCGGAGTGGCTGTCGCCGGGGATGGGGCACGTCGGTCTGATCGCGGTGAACACGCTGGGGGCGTCGGCTGCGGGCATCCTGGGCTGGATCCTCATCGAGAAGCTCCGTGACGGCAAGCCGACGTCGGTGGGCGCGGTCTCGGGACTCGTCGCCGGACTCGTCGCGATCACGCCGGCCTGCGCGAACCTCACGCCCGGCTGGTCGCTCCTGCTGGGTCTGCTCTCGGGTGCCGCGTGCGCGCTGGCCGTGGAGCTGAAGTTCCGTCTCGGCTTCGACGACTCGCTCGACGTCGTGGGCCTGCACCTGGTCGGTGGCGTGCTGGGAACGGTGTACCTGGGCTTCTTCGCCACGGGGCAGGGCCTGTTCACGGGGGGCGACCTGCGTCTGCTGGCGGTGCAGATCATCGCCGCCGGGGGAGTGCTGGTGTACTCGTTCCTGGTGTCGCTGGCGATCGGATTCGCGATCGAGAAGACCATCGGCTTCCGGGTCACGAAAGAGGCCGAGGTCGCGGGTGTCGACACCTTCGTTCACGGCGAAGAGGGCTACGCGCTGGTCGAATGAGTCGCGGCTAGGGTGTGGGGGTGAGCTCCACTCAGCGCATCCTGTCCGTCCTCGCAGATCTCGTCGGCCGGCTGCTGGCCAAGGAGGACCCGAAGCGGCCCACGCGCCCGCGGCACCCGGACGCCGTGCTCCGCCCCGATGGGCGAGCCGGCGCCGGTTCGTCCGGTCGGACCGACGAGGTCTCACCGGGACGGACGCGCGGTTCCGAGACGATCGAGGTGGACCCGGAGCGGGTCGGCGACGTGAACGTCGGATACTCGCCCTCCCGCAACGGTCAGCCGGACTCCGGCGAGGTGATCTGGACCTGGGTGCCCTACGAGGAGAACGACGGGCGCGGCAAGGACCGCCCGGTACTGGTGATCGGAAGGCAGTCCGCGGATCGCGTGTACGCCGTCCGCATGACCAGCAAGGCCCACGACGGCGACCGCGACTTCCTCTCCATCGGATCAGGCGCCTGGGACTCGCAGGGCCGGGAGTCGTGGGTGGACATCGAGCAGCTGTACAGCGTGCATCACGAGGGGATGCGGCGCGAGGCCGCAGTGCTGGACAAAGGGCGCTACGGTCGCGTGACCGAGGCGCTCATCCGCAGGTACGGCTGGGCGAAGGTCTGAGGAGCGGTCCGCGCTGCGCGGGCATCCAATCCGATCGGTGCAGGGTGACGAACCCTCAGTGAGCCGCTGTCCGCGGCGCATCCGATCGAGGAGGAATCATGCGTTTCATCCCCACGAAAGTCCACGGCGTTCTCGACTATCTCGTCGGAATCGCCCTGATCCTCGCCCCCTGGCTGTTCGGCTTCGCCGCCATGGGCGGCCCCGCCGTCGTGATCCCGATCATCCTGGGCGTCGGACTGATCGTCTACAGCCTGCTGACGCGGTACGAATGGGGTCCGGTGAAGCTGATCCCGATGCCGGTGCACCTGGTGTTCGACGTCGTCGCCAGCGCCTTCCTCGCCGCATCGCCCTGGCTCTTCGGTTTCGCGTCGGCTCCGCCGAACGCCTGGGTCCCCCACGTGGTCGTCGGGATCACGGTGATCATCGTGGTGATCTTCTCCGAGCCGCAGCCCGCGCGCGCCGAGCTGCGCACGACGCGGGCCTGAGGTATTCGGGATCGCACGTCCGAAGGGGCGTCAGGGCGGAGTCGTCCCTGACGCCCCTTCGGCGTCACGAGATGGAGTCGCCGGTGCGGTGGATGCCGTGGATCAGCGGAGGGCCGAGTCCACGGCATCCCCGGCGGTCTGATGGCGGAACGAGAAGCCGCTGTCCAGCAGCGCTCGGGGCGCCGCGTCGACGTCGGAGAGGATGAGCGAGTCGGCCGCCGCGCGTCCCAGCCCCAGTCGCAGCGCCCACGCCGGCGCGGGCAGCCAGTACGGCCGGTGCAGTGCGCGGGCGAGTGCTCGACCGATGTCGCCCGAGGTGGCGCGCGTCGGACCCGTGAGGTTGACCGGACCGTCGACCGGACTGCCGATCAGATGCCGGATGGCGCGCACCTCGTCGTCGAGCGAGATCCATGGCCAGAGCTCGCGGCCCGAGCCCAGCGGGCCGCCGAGTCCGAGCCGCGTCAGCAGGATCATGGGGCGCAGCACGCCTTCCGGATGCAGCACGGGAGCCGTGCGCAGCAGCACGGTGCGCACGTCGTCGCCGGCGTCGCGGGCCGCTCGCTCCCAGTCGACGCAGAGCTCCGCGAGGAATGTGCTGCCCGCGCCGCTGGTCTCGTCGAGAGCCTCGCCCGGGCGGTCGCCGTAGAACCCGATGCCGGACGCCGAGAGGAAGGTCGGTGCATCGCGGCCCAGCGCACGAAGGGCGGCCGCGAGCGTCTGCGTGGGCAGCAGCCGTGATGATCGAAGCCGTTCGCGGTAACCACGCGTCCACGGCAGCCTGCCGATGCTCGCGCCGTTCAGGCCGACCACTGCGTCGGCGCCGGCGAGGACGTCGGGGGAGAGCGGATGCCCTGAGTCGAGCCATCGCACTTCGTCCGGCCCGGTCGGCGCGCGGCGCACGAGGTGCACGACCCTGATGCCGTCCGCACGGAGTGACGCCGTGAGTGCGCGTCCGATCAGGCCGGATGCGCCGGCGATGACGATGTGCCCTGCGGTCATGTCCTGTCTCCCTCCGGATACGACGAGAGGCCCGGGATCATCGATCCCGGGCCTCTGACGTGGAGCGGATGACGAGACTCGAACTCGCGACCCTAACCTTGGCAAGGTTATGCGCTACCAACTGCGCTACATCCGCGTGGGCGATGCCGGACTCGAACCGACGACCTCTTCCGTGTGAAGGAAGCGCGCTACCAACTGCGCCAATCGCCCCTGTGCTGTTGTGGTGTGCACAACGGCACGATTGAAAAGCATACCCGATCGGATGGGCGGCGCCGGTATCGGTCGGCAGGCCGGGCGTGGCGCGGCCAGGAGCGGCGCGGGCGGACACGCCCGACGGCGTCATCCGGTTTGGCGAACGCCTGAACCTGGGCTAATGTATTTCGAGTGCCCGGTACGCCGGGTGGGAATGAAAAACTGAACAGTTTGCGGATGTAGCGCAGTTGGTAGCGCATCACCTTGCCAAGGTGAGGGTCGCGAGTTCGAGTCTCGTCATCCGCTCGAGTGCAGGAGCCCCAGCCAGGGGTTCTGGCATGTGGGTTCGAATCCACCTCTGGTGGCGTGGCCGAGTGGCTAGGCACCGGCCTGCAAAGCCGTTTACACGGGTTCGAATCCCGTCGCCACCTCTCAGCGAAAACTTAATAGCCTTCTAGGCGCGATTGGCGCAGCGGTAGCGCGCTTCCCTGACACGGAAGAGGTCACTGGTTCGATCCCAGTATCGCGCACAGACTGAAACCCCCGGTTCCCCCGGGGGTTTCGTCGTTTCCGAGCGCTTCGGGCCGACAGCGTAGACTCTTCCCATGGAATCCGTGTCGACCCTTCTCGTGACCTCTGTCACCGGTGTCGTCACGCGAACTACTGGCGCCTGAGCGGGCAGGGCGCCGTCGCGCCCGAAGCTGAGTCGTCTCATTCCATTCGTCCATCAGGAGAATCCCCGTGTCAGACATCGCCCAGCCCAGCGCCGAGGGGCGCGACGGCTTCGCACTCTTCACCGATCGATCCGTCATCGCCATGCGCGTGAACGGCGTCCTCAAGGATCTCGCCGCGACCGTCACCGAGAACGACGTCGTCGAGCCGGTCACCATCGACAGCCCCGCCGGCCTCGACATCCTGCGCCACTCCACCGCGCACGTGCTCGCACAGGCCGTGCAGCGCATCCGTCCTGCCGCGAACCTGGGCATCGGCCCGTTCATCACCGACGGCTTCTACTACGATTTCGGCGTCGACGAGCCCTTCACGCCCGAGGATCTCAAGGCCATCTCGAAGGAGATGCAGCGCATCGTCCGCGACGGCCAGCGCTTCACCCGCCGCGTCGTCACCGAGGACGAGGCGCGCGCCGAGCTCGCGAACGAGCCCTTCAAGCTCGAACTGATCGACCTGGCCGGCGGCCCCGGTTCCGGTGCGGACGCCGCCGACGGGGCATCCGTCGAGGTCGGAGCCGGCGAGCTGACCATCTACGACAACGTCACCAACGACGGCGAGGTGGCCTGGAAGGACCTCTGCCGCGGTCCGCACGTGCCCAGCACCCGCATGCTCGGCAACGGCTGGGACCTCACCCGGGTCGCCGCAGCCTACTGGCGGGGCAGCGAGAAGAACCCGCAGCTGCAGCGCATCTACGGCACCGCGTGGCCCAGCAAGGAAGAGCTGCGCGCGTACCAGGAGCGCCTCGCCGAGGCCGAGCGCCGCGACCACCGCAAGCTCGGCGTCGAGATGGACCTGTTCTCGTTCCCCGACGAGATCGGCTCCGGACTGGCGGTCTTCCACCCCAAGGGCGGAATCATCCGCTACGAGATCGAGGAGAACCTGCGTCGTCATCTGCTGCGCAACGGCTACGACGTGGTGAACAGCCCCCACATCACCAAGAAGGATCTGTTCATGACCTCGGGTCATCTGCAGACCTACGCCGACGGCATGTTCCCGCCGATGCACCTCGACGAGGTCGTCGACGACGAGGGCAACGTCACCCGTCAGGGCCAGGACTACTACCTGAAGCCCATGAACTGCCCGTTCCACAACCTGATCTACCGGGCCCGCGGACGCAGCTACCGCGAGCTGCCGCTGCGCCTGGCGGAGTTCGGCACCGTGTACCGGTACGAGAAGAGCGGCACGCTCTCGGGCCTCACCCGTGTGCGCGGTCTGACCCAGGACGACGCGCACATCTACGTCGCCCAGGATCAGGTGCGCGAGGAGCTGACCACCAACCTCAACCTGGTGCTCGAACTGCTGCGCGACTACGGGCTGAACGACTTCTACCTGGAGCTATCGACCAACGAGGAGGGCAACCCGAAGTTCCTCGGCGAGCCCGAGCAGTGGACCACCGCGATCGACACGCTGCGCGAGGTCGCCCTGGAATCCGGCCTGGAACTGGTCGCAGACCCGGGCGGCGCAGCCTTCTACGGCCCGAAGATCTCGGTGCAGGCGCGGGACGCCATCGGCCGCACCTGGCAGATGTCGACCATCCAGCTGGACTTCAACCAGCCGGAGCGCTTCGAGCTGGAGTACACCGGACCCGACGGCCAGAAGCACCGCCCGGTGATGATCCACCGTGCGCTTCTCGGATCGGTGGAGCGGTTCTTCGCCATCCTGCTCGAGCACTACGCGGGCGACTTCCCGCTGTGGCTCGCACCGATGCAGGTCGTGGGCGTGCCGGTCGCCGACGCCTTCGGTGACTACCTGGACGAGGTCGTGGGACGGCTCAAGGCCGAAGGCGTGCGCGCCGAGGTCGACCACTCCGACGATCGGATGCAGAAGAAGATCCGCAACCACACCACGGCCAAGGTGCCCGTCATCCTCATCGCCGGTGAGCAGGACCGCACCGCCGGCACCGTCTCGTTCCGCTTCCGCGACGGCTCGCAGGAGAACGGCGTGCCGATCGCGGATGCCGTCGCCCGCATCCGCGGAGCGATCGCGTCGCATGCGCGGGTGATGACCTCCGAGGATCTCGCGTGACCTCCACGCCCGAGCACGAGGTGGCCGTCGAGGACGGCGGCCACCTCGCCGGTGTGCCGGACGAGTTCCAGCGGCTGTGGACTCCGCACCGCATGGCCTACATCCAGGCGGGCCCCGAGGTGCTGCGCGAGGACTGCCCGTTCTGCGAGGCGCCCAAGCATCCGGATCCCGAGCGGCTCATCGTGGCCCGCGGCGAGACGGCCTACGTGCTGCTCAACCTGTTCCCGTACAACTCCGGGCACCTGCTGGTCTGTCCCTACCGCCACATCGCGACCTACGACCAGGCGACGCCGGAAGAGGTCGCGGAGATCGGCGCGCTGACGCAGACCGGCATGCGCGTGCTGCGAGAGGTGTCGAACTGCGACGGCTTCAACCTGGGAATGAACCAGGGCGCCGTCGCCGGCGCGGGAGTGGACGCGCACCTGCACCAGCACATCGTTCCGCGGTGGACGTCGGACGCGAACTTCTTCCCGATCATCGCGAAGACGAAGGCGCTGCCGCAGCTGCTCGGCGAGGTCCGCGAAGCGGTCGCGCGCGCCTGGCCTGTGGACAACTGATTTTCGGAACGCCGCCTCTGCGAGACTGAACGCACAGTTTCTCAGGGGGGAAGATGAACGGTGCGGTTCGCAGTTCTAGGCCTGTTTCGCGAGTGGCGGCAGTCGTCGCCTGCAGCGCGGTTGCTCTCTTCGTCATGACGGGCTGCTCGCAGGCGACGAGCCCGGAGTCGAAGCCGTTACTGAAGGCCACGCCTTCGACGTCCGCCTCACCAGTGCCCGAGCGCACGGCCGGGGTCGACGCCGGTGACCCGCAGATGGCGGATGCCTTCGCCGAGCGCGACGCGTTCTTCGCGGAGCAGGGCTTCACGGGAAACGGACCGCTCAGGGCCACGACCGAGGCCCAGCGGGCACTGGTGCAGGCGCAGAAGGAGTGGACCGAGGCCAAAGGCGGAGTCTGGGATGATCGGAGCGAGACGATTCTGCTGGCTCTGGGGTCGGACACCTGCGAGACCGGCATCCTGAATCAGCACAGAGTCGACGGAACCACGTTGAAGAAGCTGATCGTCTCATCTCCATTGACGGCTCAGTTGATCCCGAAGGACACCCCGGCGGACCAGGCCGCGCTGTATGAGCGCAACATCGCCTCGATGTCGGTGTTCAGCGCCTCGTACCTCTGTCCTGCGGACAAGGACGCCTGGGAGGCCGCCTTCCGGACGGCCTACCCGGGCTGATTCCGGTCAGCGCACCTGGTACGCGGTGAACTGCAGGCGCGGGTTGGCGTACGCCTCCTGGGACTCGACGAGCTGCAGCTCGCGCTCGCCCGAGTCGAGCGTGTTCTGCAGCAGGTCGAAGACGCTCGACACGGTGCGCTCCAGTGCGACCTTCGCGTCGCCGGTCTCGACGTAGTGCGCGGTGAACAGCGCCGCCGTGACATCGCCCGAGCCGTTGGCCTTCATCGGCAGCTGGGGGGTCGCGACCAGCCAGGCGCCCTTCCCGTCCACCGCGAGCATCTCGATGGTGCCCTCCTCGCGGTCGGGCCGCTCGACCGAGGTCACCAGCACGACGGAGGGGCCCATCGCCATCGCGGCGTCCACGGACGCCAGCGTGGACTCCAGGTCGCCCGGCTCGGTGCGGGTCAGATAGCCCAGTTCGAACTGGTTGGGCGTGATGATGTCGGCGACCGGCACCACCTTGTCGCGCAGAAGCTCCGGAATGGCCGGGGCGACGAAGCATCCGGACTTCGCGTTGCCCATCACCGGGTCGCAGGCGTAGACGGCATCCGGATTCGCCGCCTTGACCTTGGCGACCGCTTCGATGATGACGTCGGCGATGCCCTCACCACCCTGGTAGCCGCTGAGAACGGCGTCGATCCGCGGCAGCACGCCGCGCTCCTCGATGCCGGTGATGACCTCGCGCACGTCTTCGGGCGCGATCATCGGTCCGCGCCAGGCGCCGTAGCCGGTGTGGTTGGAGAAGTTGACCGTGTAGACCGGCAGCACCTCGACGCCGATGCGCTGCAGCGGGAAGACGGCGGCCGAGTTGCCGACGTGGCCGTGCGCGACGGCCGACTGGATCGAGAGGATCTTCATCCTGCCATCCTCTCACCCGCCGCGAGGCGCCTCAGCGCGCGGCGGCCTCGAGATCGTCGAGCAGCCGGGCGGTGTCCGCGGCGCTGAGATCGTGCACCGTCAGGCGCAGATGGTCGGATGCCGGGGATGCGTCGTCGATGCGGAACTCGTCGCCCGTGCGCACCAGCCAGCCGCGGCGCATCAGGCGCTCGGCCGCCGTCCGTGCGGGTACCGCGAGCCGCACCCAGAGGCTGAGCCCGTCAGAGGAGGCGGTCTCGATGCCGCGCTCGGCGAGGGCGGAGACGAACGCGCCGTTGCGCGCCGCATAATGCGCCGCGGCCTCCGCGATCCGCGCGCGCACACCGGCATCCGCCAGCTGCGCGTGCGCGAGGCGCTGCAGCAGGTGGCTGACCCAGGTCGTGCCGGGATTCAGACGCATCGCGAGCCGCTCGGCGGTCGTGGGATCGGTGGCGGCGAGCGCCAGGCACATGTCGGGGCCGAGGAACTTCGACACCGAGCGCAGCAGCGCATAGCGCCGGTGCTCCGGGCCGATCAGTGAGGCGTACGGGTGCGCGGACAGCATCGAGAAGTGGTCGTCCTCGATGATCAGCACGTACGGATGCGGGCGGAGCACCGCACGCAGCGCCTCGGCGCGGGCGGGGGAGAGGCTCACCCCGGTGGGGTTCTGCGCGCGCGGTGTGCTGATGATCGCGCGGACCCCCGCGTCCAGGGCCGCCTGCAGGCCCTCGACCGTCATCCCCTCCGCATCGACGGGTACCGGTACCGCCCGGTAGCCGCCGAGCCGGACGGTGTGGATGCTGGCCAGGAAGCAGGGATCCTCGAGCGCCACGGCGTCGTCGCGCATGAGCGCCTGAGCGAGCAGCCGCTCCACGGCGTCGACCGCGCCGCTGGTCACGGTGATGCGCAGGTCGTCGCGGGGGAGATCCGCCAGCATCCACTCACGTGCCCACTGCTCGAGGCCGGGGTCGATGACCGGTTCGCCGTAGAGGACGGGCCGCCCGACGATGCCCGCGAGCGCGGCGGTCGGGTCGGGGATCAGCTGCGGATCGGGGTTTCCCGAGCCGATGTCCTGCAGCACCGTGTCGGCGGCGATGCCTTCCTGCGCCACGTGCGCGGCACCGGCGATGAGTGTTCCGCCGCGACCCTTCGAGATCACCAGGCCGGCCTGCGCGAGCTGACGGTAGGCGGCGACCGCGGTGTTGCGGTTGACGCCGAGGAGGCCGGCGAGCTCCCGTACCGGGGGGAGCGCGTCGCCCGGGCGCAGCATCCCGCGCTCGCGCAGCGCCCGCACGCTGTCGGCGATCTCCGCAGCGGTCGTCCCGGCGATATCCATGCTCACATGCCGATTCTATGGTGCTATCTTTTGACATAGGCCAAAGAATCTTTTGTGCTGACCTTCTTCCCGAGGAGACACGATGGCAGACCAGACCCCCACCACCGGCTCGCAGCGCGTCAAGCGCGGACTCGCCGAGATGCTGAAGGGCGGCGTCATCATGGACGTCGTCACCGCCGACCAGGCCAAGATCGCCGAGGATGCCGGCGCCGTCGCCGTCATGGCGCTCGAGCGGGTCCCCGCCGACATCCGCGCCCAGGGCGGCGTCTCGCGCATGAGCGACCCCGACATGATCGACAGCATCATCGACGCGGTCTCCATCCCGGTCATGGCGAAGGCCCGCATCGGCCACTTCGTCGAGGCGCAGGTGCTGCAGGAGCTCGGCGTCGACTACATCGACGAGTCCGAGGTGCTCTCGCCGGCCGACTACGTCAACCACATCGACAAGTGGGGCTTCACGGTTCCCTTCGTCTGCGGTGCCACCAACCTGGGTGAGGCGCTGCGCCGCATCAACGAGGGCGCGGCGATGATCCGTTCCAAGGGCGAGGCCGGCACCGGCGACGTCTCCGAGGCCATGAAGCACATCCGCAAGATCCGCGGCGAGATCGCCGCCCTCGGCGCGCTCTCGAAGGACGAGCTGTACGTCGCGGCGAAGGAGCTCCAGGCGCCGTACGAGCTGGTCTCCGAGATCGCCGAGACCGGCAAGCTCCCGGTCGTCCTGTTCGTGGCGGGCGGCGTGGCGACCCCCGCGGATGCCGCGATGATGATGCAGCTGGGCGCCGACGGCGTGTTCGTGGGCTCGGGCATCTTCAAGTCCGGCGACCCCGTCGCTCGCGCGAAGGCCATCGTCAAGGCGACGACGTTCTACGATGACCCCAAGGTGATCGCAGAGGTCTCCCGTGGCCTCGGTGAGGCCATGGTGGGCATCAACGTCGCCGACCTGCCCGCGCCGCACCGTCTCGCCGAGCGGGGCTGGTGACCACGGCGCGCGTCGGCGTGCTCGCGCTGCAAGGCGATGTGCGTGAGCACGTCGCCCTGCTCGAGCACCTCGGTGCCGATGTCGTGCGCGTGCGCCGTCCCGAGGAGTTCGCCCAGGTCGACGGCCTGGCTCTTCCCGGCGGCGAGTCGACGGTGATCGACAAGCTGTCCCGGCAGTTCGGTCTGGCGGAGCCGATCCGTGCGGCGATCCGCGACGGGATGCCGATGCTGGGCACCTGCGCGGGGCTGATCATGCTCTCGGACCGCCTCATCGACGCGATCGAGGGCCAGCAGACCTTCGGCGGGCTGGACGTGCTGACCAGGCGCAACGCCTTCGGCCGCCAGACGGAGTCCTTCGAGGCGGAGCTCGACATCCCCGTGCTCGGGAGCGATCCGGTGCACACGACGTTCATCCGCGGCCCCGTGGTGGAGGAGGTCGGCGCGGATGCCACCACCCTGGCGGCTCTGGAGGACGGACGCGTCGTGGCCGTCGAGCAGGGGAACCTGCTGGGCATCAGCTTCCATCCGGAGCTGAGCGGCGAGCCGCGGTTCCACCAGCGGTTCCTGGACCGGGTCGCCGCGCGCGGCTGAACCGGCCCGGACGGTAGCGTGGCCGCATGCGCCTTCCCCTCGGATCCACGGATGTCAGCGCCAGCGGCGGAACCGTCACCCTCGTCGGCAGGAGGGGAGAGGAGTGGGAGGCGCTGTGTGCACGGCGCATCCCGCTCGACGAGGCTGTCGGGCTGCTCGTCGATCAGCACGAGGGCGCTCATGCCGGCGACGAGTTCGCGGATGCCGTGCCCGCGGACTCCGCAGATGCACCGCGCTTCACCGCCGGCGAACCCATCCTGTGGCGCTACGGACGGTACATCGAGACCGCGCGGGTGATCCGGGACGATGCACGCGGCCTGGTGGTCTGGATCCCGTCCGGGTCCGCCCGGCTGGAATCGGTGCCGGCTGACGGCAGGGCCACCAGAGAGGTCCCGCTCGAGGAGCGGTTCAGCGTGCCATGGGAGATCCGCGAGTCGACCTGGCGGGGGCCCGGTGTCGTGCGCGTGGCGCCGAGCGGCCGCCCCTGGTCGGTGTGGTTCTTCCGGGCAGTGGATGGGACGCCCGAAGGCGCGTACGTGAACCTGGAGCTGCCTCACCTGCGCTCCGCGACCGGCGCCCCCGGCATCTTCTCGCGTGACCTCATCCTGGACCTCTGGATCGAAGCCGAGCATCCGGGTGAGGAGGACGTGTGGCTGAAGGATTCCGACGAACTCGCCGCGGCCGTCGCGCAGGGGCGATTCACCGCTGCGCAGGCGGACGCCGTGCGGGCGATCGCCGACCACGCGGCGGCGGAGTTCCTGATGCCGGGAGGATGGCCGCTGGACGAGGGCTGGGCGCACTGGACGCCGGATGCCGCGATGGACGAGCCGATCGCCCTGCCCGAGAGCGCCGCCGTCGCAGAGGCGCGAGGGCGCACCGGCGGCGCCCGGCTGAACGGCTGACGGTGGAACGTCCCTGATTCGTTAGAATGGACGATGCCCTGGAGGCGACTCCGGGCACACGAGACGAGCGGAGATATATGTCCGGGCATTCCAAGTGGGCCACGACCAAGCACAAGAAGGCCGTCATCGACGCGCGCCGTGCCAAGTCGTGGGCCAAGCTCATCAAGAACATCGAGGTCGCGGCCAAGCTCGGCGGCGCCGATCTCGACGGCAATCCGACGCTCTTCGACGCCGTCCTCAAGGCCAAGAAGACCTCCGTCCCGAAGGACAACATCGACCGCGCCATCAAGCGCGGTGCGGGGATCGGCGGCGAGGCCGTCGAGTACACCTCGATCATGTACGAGGGCTACGGTCAGGGCGGTGTGGCTCTGATGATCGAGTGTCTGACCGACAACAAGAACCGCGCAGCCGCAGAGGTCCGCACGGCTCTCAGCCGCAACGGCGGCACGCTGGCCGACCCGGGGTCGGTCGCCTACAACTTCACCCGCAAGGGCGTCATCGTGGTCGGCTCCGAGGGCACCACCGAGGACGACGTGATGATGGCCGCTCTCGAGGCCGGCGCCGAGGAGATCGAGGACCACGCCGAGGGCTTCCAGGTGATCACCGACGCCAGCGACCTGGTGCCGGTGCGCTCCGCACTGCAGGAGGCGGGCATCGACTACGAATCCGCCGACGTCGAGTTCGTCCCGAACCTCAAGGTGGAGATCGACGCCGACACCGCGCGCAAGATCTTCCGCCTGATCGACGCGCTCGAGGACAGCGATGACGTGCAGAACGTCTACGCCAACTTCGACCTGACCGCCGAGGTGCAGGCCGAGCTCGAGAGCGACGACGAGTAAGAGCTTCGCAACGGCCCCGGGCGCGCCTGCGTCCGGGGCCGTTCTGCGCCCGTAGCCTGGGGGAGTGACCTCTCTGCGCGTGCTGGGCATCGACCCCGGCCTCACCCGGTGCGGCGTCGGCATCGTCGACGTCGACCGGACGCGGCGCGCGACACTGGTGCACGTGGGAGTGGTGCGGACACCGCTGGACGCGGAGCTCCCGGTGCGCCTGGCGGCGGTCGCCGCCGGCATCCGCGCGGTCATCGAGGATCACCACCCTGACGCCGTCGCCGTGGAGCGCGTGTTCGCGCAGCACAACGTGCAGACCGTGATGGGCACCGCCCAGGCATCCGGCGTGGCACTGCTCATCGCAGCCGAGGCAGGACTGCCCGCCGCGACGCATACGCCCAGCGAGGTGAAGGCCGCCGTGACCGGCTACGGATCCGCGGACAAGAAGCAGGTGCAGTCGATGATCGCCCGGATCCTGCGGCTCGACGCGCCGCCGCAGCCTGCGGATGCTGCGGACGCCCTGGCCATCGCGCTCTGCCACGCCTGGCGCGGCGGATCCTCCGCGCCCTCGGCGTCCGGCTCGCTGACGCCGGCGCAGCGCGCGTGGGCGGAAGCCGAGCGCGGCGCCCGGGGCGCGACTCGTGTCGCTCGAACGAATGTACGATCGGCCCGATAGGCTGGCTGCATGATCTCCTCGCTGCGCGGCACGGTGCTGCACACGGCCTCCGACCACGTCATCATCGAGACCGGCGGGGTCGGCTTCTCGGTCTTCGTGCCCGCCGACGTCGCGCACACGGCCACGATCGGCGAGCAGCTCCGGCTGCACACCAGCCTGATCGTGCGCGAGGATGCTCTGACCCTGTACGGCTTCGGCGACCGCGACGAACTGGAGATCTTCGGCCTGCTGCTGAGCGTGACCGGTGTGGGCCCGAAGTCCGCGCTCGGTGTGCTCTCGCACCTCACGGTCGATCAGATCGCCGAGGCTGTCACGGCGGAGGACGACGCCCCGTTCCGACGCGTCTCGGGCATCGGCCCGAAGACGGCGAAGCTCATCGTGGTGCAGCTGGCGGGCAAGGTGCAGGCGCGCGTCGCCAGTGCGCCGTCGGCGGCCGCGAGCACGGCGGTCGTCGACCAGGTGGCTGCGGCACTCGTCGGGCTCGGCTGGTCGGAGAAGGTCGCAGCCGAGGCGGCGGTCGAGTCCGCCGAGGAGGCGACGGATGCCGAGCGGCAGTCCGTTCCCGCGCTGCTGCGGCGCACGCTCGCCGCCATGGGGCCGGGAGCGAAGCGTGGCTGAGGATCACCGCGACGCCGGCGAGGCGCTGGACGAGACCGAGCTCGCCATCGAGGGCGCTCTGCGCCCCGCGAGCCTGAGCGAGTTCGTGGGCCAGCCGAAGGTGCGCGGTCAGCTGCAGCTCCTGCTGGAGGCCGCGCGCATCCAGGAGCGCCCCGCCGACCACATCCTGCTGGCGGGACCTCCCGGCCTGGGCAAGACGACCCTCGCGATGATCGTGGCGCACGAGAGCGGCCGCCCCCTGCGGCTCAGCAGCGGTCCCGCCATCCAGCACGCCGGCGACCTGGCCGCGCTGCTGTCGAGCCTCACGCCGGGCGAAGTGCTGTTCATCGACGAGATCCACCGCATGGCGCGCTCCGCCGAGGAGATGCTGTATCTGGCGATGGAGGACTTCCGCATCGACATCATGGTCGGCAAGGGCGCCGGAGCGACCAGCATCCCGCTGGATCTCGCACCCTTCACCCTCGTCGGCGCGACCACGAGATCCGGCCTGCTGCCCAATCCGCTGCGCGACAGGTTCGGCTTCACCGGTCACCTCGAGTTCTACGATGACAGCGACCTCGAGCGTGTCATCGCCCGCTCCGCGAACGTTCTCGGCGTGGCGCTGCCCGCGGATTCGCTCGCCGAGATCGCGCGGCGCTCCCGTGGCACGCCCCGCATCGCCAACCGCCTGCTGCGCCGGGTGCGCGACTACGCGCTGGTGCACGGCTCCGGGGCATCCGCGTCGATCGGCGACGTGCGCTCGGCGCTCGACCTGTACGACGTGGACGCGATCGGCCTCGATCGGCTGGACCGTGCGGTGCTGGATGCCCTGGTGCGGCGCTTCCGCGGCGGCCCCGTGGGCCTGAGCACCCTCGCCGTCGCGGTCGGCGAGGAGGCCGAGACGGTCGAGAGCGTCGTCGAGCCGTACCTCGTGCGCATCGGATTCCTCGGCCGCACGCCGCGCGGGCGCATCGCGATGCCCGAGGCGTACCGCCATCTGGGAGTCTCGCACCCCGAGGGCGCGGCATTGTTCGATGACCTATAATCGCTGAAGGCTTCCCGGATTCCCGGTTTCCCCCTCACGCAACGCCGCGTCCGGCGTGCATCTGAAAGGCACTTGCTCCTATGGATCCCATGTCCCTCATGCTCTTCGGTCTTCTCGCCGTGATGCTCGTGTTCATGTTCATGAACACCCGCAAGCGCCAGAAGCAGATGAAGGAGCAGCAGGAGGAGAAGGCCGCCAAGACCGTTCCGGGCGCCAAGGTGCTGCTGCAGGGCGGCCTGTACGGCACCATCGTGTCCTTCGACCCGGTCGACCTCGACAAGCCCGCCCAGGTGGAGCTCGCTCCGGGCGTAGTGATCGAGGTGCACAGCCAGGCCATCATCCGCGTCGTCGACCCCACCGAGGAGACCGCTGACGACGAGTCCGACACTGAGGACGCCGCCGAGGACACCGCCGCTGAGAACACGCCGGCGCAGGGCGCGAACGACGGGATCGAGTCGATCCAGGTCGAGACGCCCGAGGAGACGAAGGCTCGTCTCGAGCGCAACAACGACAACTGACGCACAGCGTCCTCTCTCGCGGAAAGCGGAACCCCGTGGCATCCACATCCCCGACCCGTCACGCCTGGCGGGTCCTCCTCGGCCTGCTCGTCGTGACGGCGGTGCTGTTCGGCATCAACGCGCTCGGCGTTTACGTCTTCAAGGCTGACAACGACAAGCCCGCCAGCTCCTGGACACCCGAGCTCGCGCTCGACCTGCAGGGCGGCACGCAGATCATCCTGCAGGCCGCGACGCCCGACGGCGCCGCGCCCTCTGCCGACCAGCTGACGCAGGCGGTCTCGATCATCCGCCAGCGCGTGGACGCATCGGGCGTGTCCGAGGCCGACATCACCACCGAGGGCGGGCGCAACATCGTCGTCCAGATCCCGGGCGCCGCTTCCAAGGCCGACCGCGCGCGCATCACCGCCAGCGCGAAGCTCGAATTCCGGGCAGTGCTGTACACGGACGCTCCGGTGAACAGCTTCGTCGGCGAGGACGGCAAGAGCACGCCGTACCCGACGCCGGCGGCCACGCTCGAGGCCACGCCGACGGCGAAGCCCACCAACGCCTCGGACCCGGCGTACATCACGCCCAAGCTGCAGGCCCAGTTCCAGGCCTTCGACTGCAACGCCGAGCAGGAAAGCAACCCGCCGGAGGACCAGCCTCTGATCGCCTGCGAGTTCGACAACCAGGGCAACGCCCAGGCGAAGTACATCCTCGGACCGATGGAGCTCGACGGCACGGTCATCAACGACGCCACCGCCGGGCGCGAGCAGCAGTCCGGCCAGTGGACCGTCAACCTGTCGATGAACGCCAAGGGCACCAAGGTCTTCGGCGAGATCAGCCAGCGGCTGAACGCCAACCGCATCGCGAACCTCAGCCCGCGCGACCAGTTCGCGTTCGTGCTCGACGGCAAGGTCATCTCGGCACCCGTCATGCAGGCCGCGATCCTCAACGGCAAGCCCAGCATCTCGGGCAACTTCACGCAGGAGAGCGCGAAGACGCTCGCCGACCAGCTCAAGTACGGTGCGCTGCCGCTGAGCTTCACCGTGCAGAGCTCGGACACCGTCTCGGCGACCCTCGGCTCGCAGCAGCTGCAGTACGGTCTGATCGCCGGTCTGATCGGCCTGGGGCTGGTGGCGGTCTACTCGCTGCTCAGCTACCGAGCGCTCGGCTGGGTGATCATGGCCTCGATCGCCGTCATGGGCGTGCTGACCTACATCATCATCGCGATCCTCGCGTGGCGGATGGGCTTCCGGCTCTCGCTCGCCGGTGTCGCGGGTCTGATCGTGTCGATCGGTTTCACCGCCGACTCGTTCATCGTGTACTTCGAGCGCATCCGAGACGAGCTGCGCGACGGCAGGTCGATCACCGGTTCGATCGAGTACGGCTGGGAACGCGCCAAGCGCACGATCTACATCGCCAAGTCGGTCAACATCCTCGCCGCCGTCGTGCTGTTCATCCTCGCCGACGCGACCGTCAAGGGGTTCGCGTTCACGCTGGGTCTGACGACCCTGATCGACGTGTTCATCTTCGTGATCTTCACGCACCCGGTCATGCAGATCCTCGCGCGCACCCGGTTCTTCGGCGGCGGGCACAGGCTCTCCGGTCTGAACGCCGAGTCGCTGGGCGCCGTCCGCGGCGCCGAGATCGAATACCGCACCGCCGAGACCGCCTCGAAGGGGCGTGCGGCGCGCAACAAGGGCGCACGAGGCGAGGCCGAGCGGCGCCAGACGATCGCCGAGCGCAAGCGCGCTGAGGCACTCACCGCGATGGGATCCAAGGATGCCGGGAAGGACTCCGACGCCTCATGATCTCCATGAATGAGTTCGGCAACAACCTGTACTCCGGGAAGACCTCCTTCCCGTTCGTCGGCAAGCGCCGCCTGTGGTTCGTGATCGCGATCCTGCTGGTGCTGGGCTCCGTGCTGGTCCCGCTCGTGCGGCCGGTGCAGTTCTCCATCGAGTTCACCGGCGGTTCCCAGTTCATGGTCGTCGGCCCCGCGTCCACCAACCAGGGCCTGGCCAGCGACGCCGTGCGCTCGGTGGTCCCCGGCGCGACGACCAAGGTCGCCATCGTCAACAAGAAGGACGTCCGCGTCCAGACCGACCGGATGACCCCGAACCAGACGCAGGACGTCAAGGCGGCGCTCGCGAAGGCCTTCGACGTGAAGGCCGACGAGGTCTCGGACTCCTTCATCGGTCCGGCCTGGGGTGAGGGCGTCACGCGGCAGTCGCTGTGGGGTCTGGCGATCTTCCTGGCGCTGACCTTCCTGATCCTCGGCATCTACTTCCGCACCTGGAAGATGTCGGCGGCGTCGATCCTCGGTCTCCTGGACGTGCTGGTCATCACGGTCGGCATCTACGCCCTCGCAGGTTTCGAGATCTCGCCGGCGGCGGTGATCGGGTTCCTGACGATCCTGGCGTACTCGCTGTACGACACCACGGTGGTGTTCGACAAGGTGCGCGAGAACACCCAGGAGGACGCCGTCAGCCTGCAGCGCACCTTCGGCGAGTCGGTCAACCTCGCGGTCAACCAGACCCTGGTCCGCTCGATCAACACCTCCGTCGTGGCCGCCCTTCCGGTCGGCGCGATCCTCTTCATCGGCGCCTTCTGGTTCGGTGCGGAGACGCTCTCGGCGATCTCGCTGTCGATCTTCGTCGGCATCCTCGTCGCGACCTACTCCACGCTGTTCGTCGCGGCCCCCCTGTACGCGGCGTTCCGTCAGAACGAGCCGGAGATCCTCGCGCACGACAAGAAGGTGCTCCAGGCGCGCGAGCGCGCCGCAGCGACCACCTCCGTGTGAGCGGACCCCTGCGGGGATCGGGTGCGCCCGGTCCCCGCGTAGGATGAACACATCGCGGGGACGGGAGCACAGATGGCCGATTCGCAGGTCGCATCGCAGGGATCCAGCCTGCGCAGGCTGGTGCCGCGCATCTTCTCCCGTGCGCCCCGCGTCAACGACCTGGACAACCTGATCCGCACGGTCCGCGCGAATCACCCCCGCGGCGATCTGCCCATCATCGAGCACGCGTATCGCGTCGCCAAGGAGAAGCACGAGGGGCAGTTCCGTCAGAGCGGCGAGCCCTACATCACGCACCCCCTCGCGGTCGCGCAGATCCTCGCGGAGCTGGGGCTCGGGCCGCGCGCGATCGCGGCCGCCCTGCTGCACGACACGGTGGAGGACACCGGATACGCACTGAGCGAGCTCACTGAGGAGTTCGGCGACGAGGTCGCCATGCTCGTCGACGGCGTCACCAAGCTCGACAAGGTCAAGTACGGCGAGAGCGCCCAGGCCGAGACTGTCCGCAAGATGATCGTGGCCATGTCCAAGGACATCCGCGTGCTGCTCATCAAGCTGGCCGACAGGCTGCACAACGCGCGTACCTGGGGGTTCGTTCCCCCCGAGAAGTCCGCGCGCAAGGCCAAGGAGACGCTGGAGATCTACGCGCCCCTGGCCAACCGGCTCGGCATCCAGACCATCAAGTCCGAGCTCGAGGACCTGTCCTTCGCCGTCCTGCACCCGAAGATCTACGCCGAGATCAACAGCCTGATCGCCCAGCGCACCCCGCAGCGCGAGAAGTACCTGCAGCAGGTGATCGAGGCGATCGACGAGGACCTGCGCGAGCTGCGGATCCGCGGCAAGGTGGTCGGCCGTCCCAAGCAGCTGTACTCGGTGTACCAGAAGATGGTCGTGCGCGGACGCGAGTTCGACGACATCTACGACCTCATCGGCATCCGCGTTCTGGTCAACTCGGTGCGCGACTGCTACGCGGTGCTGGGAGCGATCCACGCGCGTTGGACGCCGCTGCCGGGCCGCTTCAAGGACTACATCGCCACTCCGAAGTTCAACCTCTACCAGTCGCTGCACACCACGGTCATCGGGCCGTCCGGCCGCACGGTGGAGATCCAGATCCGCACGCACGAGATGCATCAGCAGGCGGAGTTCGGCGTCGCCGCGCACTGGATGTACAAGGAGCGGATGAACGGCGGCAAGGTCGAGACCCGCAAGACGGATGCCGACATGGCCTGGCTCGCCCACATCTCCGACTGGCAGGCCGAGACCGCAGACCCGAGCGAGTTCCTCGACTCGCTCCGGTTCGAGATCGGCGCCAAGGAGGTCTACGTCTTCACGCCGAAGGGGCGGGTCATCGGCCTGCCGGCGGGCGCGACGCCCGTGGACTTCGCCTACGCGGTGCACACGGAGATCGGCCATCGCACGATGGGGGCCAAGGTCAACGGCCGGCTGGTCCCGCTGGAGTCTGAGCTGCGCAGCGGTGATGTCGTCGAGGTGTTCACCTCGAAGAACCCGGATGCCGGACCCAGCCAGGACTGGCTGACCTTCGTCAAGAGCACCCGCGCGCGGAACAAGATCAAGGGCTGGTTCACCAAGGAGCGCCGCGAGGAGGCGGTCGAGCAGGGCAAGGAGTCCATCGCCCGCGCGATGCGCAAGCAGAACCTTCCGCTGCAGCGACTCATGAGTCAGGAGTCGTTCGCAGAGGTCGCGCACCAGCTGCGCTACGAGGACGTGACGGCGCTGTACGCCGCCGTCGGCGAGGGGCACGTCTCCACGCAGTCGGTGCTGGAGAAGGTCACGGCGCTCGTCGCCTCGGAGCCCGACACCAACACGGGTGCCATCGAGCTGCCCGGCCACACTCCGGCACGGGAGGCGCGCTCCGGCGACTCCGGCATCCTCGTGCGCGGCGCGGCCGACATCCTGGTCAAGCTCGCACGCTGCTGCACGCCCGTCCCGGGCGATCCCATCGTCGGCTTCGTCACCCGTGGCAGCGGCGTCTCGGTCCACCGCAAGGACTGCGTCAACGTCAAGGCCCTCGGCAGCGACCCCGAGCGCTTCGTCGAGGTCGAGTGGGCGCCCACCACGAAGAGTGTGTTCCGCGTGCAGATCCAGGTCGAGGCGCTGGACCGCTCTGGACTGCTCTCCGATGTGACCCGCGTGCTCAGCGAGCACCACGTGAACATCCTGTCCGCGACCGTCTCGACCACGGACGAGCGTCTGGCGCTGAGCCGCTTCGTGTTCGAGATGGGCGACTCGGTGCACCTGGACCGCGTGCTGAACGCCGTGCGGCGGATCGACGCCGTCTACGACGTGTACCGCGTCACGACGTCCTGAGCGTCGCGAGCTCCGATATCATCTGGACGGCGCGGCGTCTTCCGGGGCGCCGCACCGTCGCTGCGAGCATGGGCCGCAGCGCGTCGACCAGCTCGGGGCTGAGCAGCACCAGCGCGCGCAGCCAGCTCTCTTCGTCGCCGCCTGCCTTCGTCGCGGCGAACAGCAGATCCTCCGCGGTGGCGAGAGGCGTCGTGACCTCGATGCCGCCGATCGAGAGCAGCTCCTCGGGCGCGGCACGGCGCTCGTGGTAGACCACGCGGGGCGAGAAGCCGACGCGTCCGCGGGTGGGGCCGGCTCGCCGGACGTGGTGGATCTGCGGTGGCGCGTCACCGGCGCCGTGGATCCATGCCGCCGTGGGACCACAGGCGGCCAGATGCGCGGGGATGAGGTCGCGCAGGCTGGTGGCCCTGGCATCCGCCCCCTCGACGGTGTCGGCGGGCATGAACCCCTCGCCGACCTCGAAGACGACTCCGTCCAGCCGCGCGGCGCCCAGCTCAGGGAGCGAGAGGCGCTCGCCCGGCAGGTAGAAGAGGGCGGGATGCATGCAAAGAAGTATGAGCCGTGCCGCCCGATGTCGGGCGCGCACGGCTCATACTGTGGATAACGCGGATCAGGCGCCGAGGGCGCTGAGCCAGGCGCGACGGGCGGCCAGCGCCTCCGTCGCCTCCTTCACGGCCTTCTTGTCGCCGGCCTTCTCCGCCGCGGCGAGCTCCTGCTCGAGCTTCTCGATCGCGTCGAGCAGCTGCGAGCTCATGTCGTTCGCGCGCGCCTTGGTCTCGGGGTTGTTCTTCTTCCAGTCCACGTCCTCGCAGGACTTGAGGGCCTGCTCGATGGACCGCATGCGGTCGTCCAGCGCACGCTCCTTCTCACGCGGGAAGATGCGCCCGACCTCGTCCCACTGGCGCTGGATGCGGGTCAGCAGCTGACGCGCGCGCTTGAGGTTCGGCTCGTCGGCGACCGCCTTCGCCTCCTCGAGGAGCGCCTCACGGGCCTCGATGCGCGGTGCGGAGTCGGCCTCCTCGGCGGCGGCCTGCTCGGCGCGCGCCGCGTAGAGGGCGTCACCTGCGGCCTTGAACTTCGCCCAGAGCGCGTCGTCGGCCTTGCGTCCGGCGCGGCCGGCCGCCTTCCACTCGTCGAGCAGGGTGCGGTAGGCGGGGATCCCGTCGATGCCGCGCGGAGCGAGCGCCTCGGCGCGCTCGACCAGGCGGGACTTCACGTCGCGTGCGGCGCGGTGCACGTCGTCGAGCTCGGAGAAGAACGCGCGGCGCGCCTTGTCCACGGTCGAACGGGCATCGCGGAACCGCTTCCAGAGCTGCTGGGCGGTGCCCTTGGGCAGACGGGGTCCGTTCTGCTGGTGCGCCTGCCAGGCGTCGAACAGCTCGGTCATCTCGACCGTGACCTGCTTCCACTGCACCTTGGCGAGGTCGCGGCCGGCGATGGCCTCGGCCTTCTCCACGATGACGGTGCGCTCGGCGATCGCGGCGTCCAGCGCCTCCTTCGCGGCTTCCGCCTCCTTCGCGGCAGCCTCGGAGAGCGAGCTGATCAGCGTCTCGATGCGTGTGCGGAGTCCCGCGAGGTCGCCGACCGCGGCGGCGCCGGTGACCTCGTCGAGCAGGTGCTTCGCCTGCTTGGTCAGATCGGACGCCGAGCTTCCGCCGCCCTGCGCCCGGGTCTCCAGCGTGCCGAGCTTGACGGCGAAGTCGTCGAACTTGCGCGCGTAGTATGCGAGGGCCTCGTCGGGCGTGCCGTCCGGGTACTGTCCGACCGGACGCCAGTCGTCGCCCTCCCGCACCTCGACGGTGCCGTCCTCGGCGACTCGGCCCCACTCGGATGCATCCGAGGAGACCGGCGCAGGGACCGTGGGGGCTGCGGCGGGAGCGGCGGTGACCCGCGGCATCGGCTTGCGCGGCGGTGCGGGGATCGGCGGGGTGGGCTTGGGTGCGTTGTCGTCAGACACGGTGTTCTCCTTGCGCGGTCTGTCCGCGGGAGTGGGAAAGGACTCCGCTCAGCCTAGTTCACTCGCCGGGAGTCTGCGTGGGTGCGGGCGACTCGTCGGCGGGCGGGGTCAGCAGTGGTGTGGGCGCGGGCTCGGTCGCCGTCGGAGACGGTTTCGGGGCGGGTGCGCTCACCTGCGCGTGGACCGCCTGACTCACTCCGGCTCCGATGACGATGAGACCGCCCGCGACGACGGCGATCACGGTGTCACGGCGTCTGCGGGCGACGAGGCCGTCGTTCCAGTCGCGGCGTGCCGCGTAGAGACGTGCTCGTTCCGCATCCGTGCGTGCGCGCTGCTGCGCGCCACGGGAACCGCGTGTCGCCATCGAGTTCCTCTCCCTCCGAGCGGGCCGGGGCCCGCCACCGCAACCCTATCGTTCGGTCTGCTCACACCATCGTTACCCGTTTGTGAGCGAACTGTTCGACGCGCGTAACGCGGATCGGCCGGTTCGTGAAACACGGGCTCCATAGCTTCGATGCATGGAACAGGGTGCGATGACCGACCAGCTCAGTGCCGCCGCGGATGTGCTCGTGGTGGGTGCGGGCATGGTCGCGCACCGTTTCGTCGACAGTCTTCTCAGCGACGGGAAGGACCGGCACTCCGTCACCGTGATCGGCGAAGAGCCGAGGGATCTCTACGACCGCGTGGGCCTGACGTCGTTCTTCTCCGGTGCGACAGCCGACGAGCTCACGCTGGACCGCAGGGTGTTCGCCGACCCGCGTGTGACCCATCTGAGCGGAGATCCCGTGACGCGCGTCGACCGTGGTGCCCGCACGGTCCAGACCCGCTCCGGCACGGTGCTCGGCTACGGCACGCTGGTGCTCGCCACCGGGTCGTATGCTCCGCGGCTTCCGGTCGAGGGCCGCGACCTTGACGGATGCTTCGTCTATCGCACCCTCGACGACGTGATGCGGCTGCGTGAGTACGTCACGGAACGGAGCGCGCGACTGGGGCGGACGCTCCGCGGCGCGGTGATCGGCGGCGGGCTGCTCGGGCTCGAGGCTGCGGGGGCGCTGCAGGGGATGCACGTGGACTGCACAGTGGTGCAGTCGTCGGATCGGCTCATGTCCGCCCAGCTCGACGCGGCGGGCGGGACCGTGCTGCGGCGGCTCATCGAGGCACGAGGCATCTCCGTCCGCACCGGCAGCCGGACCAGCAGGCTCACGGCCGACGAGACCGGCGCCGTCACCGCGATCGAGTTCCCGCACGACGGCCACCTTCCCGCCGACGTCGTCGTGTTCACGGTCGGAGTCCGTCCGCGCGACGAACTCGCTCGCGCGGCGGGACTCGCGGTCCACCCCGACGGAGGCGTGATCATCGACGACGGATGCCGCACGGACGATCCTCGCATCCTCGCCGTCGGCGAGGTCGCGAACTTCGAGGGCCGAGCGGTGGGTCTGGTCGCGCCCGGATACGCGATGGCGGAAGTCGCGGCCGCGCGACTGAACGGTGCGGACGCGTCCTTCCCCGGATACGACGACGCGACGAAGCTGAAGCTGTCCGGCGTGGATGTGGCCAGCTTCGGAGACGCGATGGCGGAGATCCCCGGCGCGCTTGACGTGGTCTACACCGACCCGGTGGCGGGCGTCTACAAGAAGCTCGTGCTCTCGGACGACGCGAAGACGCTCCTCGGAGGCATACTGATCGGCGACGCATCGGCGTACGGCGCACTGCGTCCGCTGGTCGGGGGCCCGCTGGGCGGCGACCCGGCGGCGTACCTCCTCCCGGAGGACCGCATGGATGCGCCCTCCCGCGAGCTGTCCGACGACGCTGTCGTCTGCTCGTGCTCGAACGTCACAGCAGGGCGGATCCGCACCGCCGTGCACGAGGAGGGATGCGCGGACGCGGCATCGGTGAAGAGCTGCACCCGAGCGGGCGCGACCTGCGGTTCCTGCATCTTCATGGTGTCGAAGATCGTCGCCAAGGAACTCGCCAAGTCCGGTCGCACGGCTTCCACTGCTCTGTGCGAGCACTTCGACATGTCACGCCGCCAGCTGTTCGACGCCGTGCGCGTGTCGGAGCTCACGACCTTCAGCGCGATCATCGCGCGCTTCGGTCGAGGGCGGGGGTGCGACATCTGCAAGCCCGCCCTGGCCAGCATCCTCTCCGTGCTGGTCGGGGAGCACGTGCTCGAGGGCGAGAACGCCGCACTGCAGGACACCAACGACCACGTGATGGCGAACATGCAGAAGGACGGCACCTATTCGGTCGTGCCGCGCATGCCGGGCGGCGAGGTCACACCCGCCGGGCTGATCGCGATCGGCAGGATCGCCGACGACTACGGGCTCTACACCAAGATCACCGGGGGTCAGCGGATCGACATGTTCGGTGCGCGGCTCGAGCAGCTGCCTGCGATCTGGGGGCGTCTCGTCGAGGCGGGATTCGAGTCGGGCCAGGCGTACGGCAAGGCGCTGCGCACAGTGAAGTCGTGCGTGGGCTCCACGTGGTGCCGGTACGGCGTCCTCGACTCGGTGGGCATGGCCGTGCGCCTCGAACTGCGCTACCGCGGGCTGCGCGCGCCCCACAAACTCAAGGTGGGCGTCTCGGGATGCGCCCGCGAATGCGCCGAGGCACGCAGCAAGGACGTCGGAGTGATCGCCACCGAGACCGGCTGGAACATGTACGTCGGCGGGAACGGAGGATTCTCGCCGAGGCACGCCGAACTGCTGGCCTCGGGCCTCGACGACGAGGGACTCATCCGCGCGATCGACCGCTTCTTCATGTACTACATCCGCACGGCCGATCGCCTGCAGCGGACAGCACCCTGGTGCGAGGAGCTCGAGGGCGGTCTGGACGGCCTGCGCGAGGTCATCTTCGATGACAGCCTCGGCATCTGCGCAGATCTCGATGATGCGATGGCGCGCCACGTCGATCGCTATGAGGACGAGTGGGCGGCGACGCTCCGCGACCCGGAGAAGCTGCGGCGCTTCGGCTCCTTCGTGAACGCCGCCGACACCCCCGATCCCTCGCTCGCCTACGTGTCCGTCCGCGGGCAGGTGCGCCCGGCGACCGCGGACGAGCGATCGGCCGAGAGCATCCTCATCGCCGGAACCACCTTGGAGGTGCGCAGATGACCATCGCAGCAGCCGTCGACTCACTCGTGCGCGTGTGCTCAGTCCGGGACCTGGAGGTGGAACGCGGCCGCGCCGCGCTGTTCGGCAGCACGCAGGTCGCACTGTTCCTCCTCGCGGACGGCACGGTGCACGCCGTGTCGAACCTCGACCCGTACAGCGGAGCGCACGTGATGTCCCGGGGCATCGTCGGCAGCAGGGATCAGTCACCCACCGTCGCTTCTCCCATGCACAAGCAGGTCTTCGATCTGCGCACCGGCCTGTGCGTGGCGACGCAGGGCGGGCACCCGGCGTCCCTGCGGGTCTGGCCGGTCGTGGTCCGCGACGACGATGTCTACCTCGACTTCGAGGAGGAGCAGGGATGACGCTGATGCTGGGGGTCTCACTGGCAGGGCGCGAGGTTCTCGCGGTCGGGGGAGGTGCCGTCTCGGCGCGCCGACTGCGTCGGTTCATCGATGAGGGTGCCATCGTGCGCGTCGTCGCCCCGGAGCTGCATCCCGACACCGCGGGGCTCGTTCGCACGCATGCGCTGAGCTGGCAGGCGCGACGGTTCCGCGCCGCGGACCTCGCAGGGGTGTGGATGGCGCACGTGGCGACCGGCGACGCGAAGGTCGATCGCCGCATCGTGGTCCTCTGCGAGCGACGCCGGGTCCTGTGCGTCGCGGCCGGCGACGGATCGCAGGGCTCGGCGCGGATGACGGCTCAGACGGTGGTGGGCGACGTCACGCTCGGCGTCGTCAGCACCCACGGCGCCGACCCGCGGCGCACGATGGCGATCCGGGATGCCATCGGAGACCTCGTGGCGAACGGACGCCTCCCGCTGCGCCGCAACCGGCGAGGGGGACCAGGCCGTGTGGACCTCATCGGCGGAGGGCCCGGACCCGCCGACCTGATGACGGTGCGTGCACGGCGCCTCATCGCCGAGGCGGACGTGATCGTCACCGATCGACTCGGGCCCGCCCAGGAGATCGTCCGCGAACTCGATCCCGCGGTGCAGGTGATCGATGTCGGAAAGCGCCCGGGAGCCCACCCCGTGCCGCAGGAGCAGATCAACAGCATCCTCGTCGAGCATGCTCTCGAGGGGCGCCGGGTGGTCCGCCTCAAGGGCGGCGATCCGTTCGTGTTCGGCCGCGGTGGTGAGGAGATGCAGGCCTGCCTGGCCGCCGGTGTGCCCGTCGAGGTCACGCCGGGGGTGTCCAGCGCGATCGCGGTGCCGCAGGCCGCGGGCATCCCGGTCACGCACCGCGGCACCGCAGCCGCCGTCCACGTGGTCAACGGCCAGGGCGGACCGGAGCCGTCGACGCTGGCCGCGATGGCCGATCCGACGGTCACGACGATCGTGCTCATGGGTGTCGCCGCGCTCCCGCGGCTCGTAGCGGCCGCTGTCCGCAGCGGCATCCCGGGGGAGCGTCCGATGGCGTTCGTCGAGAACGGGCACAGCGCGCTGCAGCGCACCACCCGCACGACGCTGGCGGATGCGCTGGCCGACGCCGCGGAGATCGGTCTCAGCAACCCGGCGGTGATCGTGATCGGCGAGGTCGCTCGTGCAGATCTGCTCCTGCCCGCCCCCGCGCCGCAGCGGGTGGCGCTCGCATGACGCCCGTCCCGTTGCCCGATGAGGCCCTGACCGGATGCACGATCGTCATCGCCGCCGACCGCCGAGCGGGCGACCTGGCGAAGGCGCTCGAGCGCCGTGGGGCTGTGGTGTACCGGGCGCCCGCCCTCAGCATCCTTCATGCCGCCGACGACGAACAGCTCATCGAACGGTCCCGCGAGCTCATCGCGGAACCACCGGACGTGGTCGTGGTCACCACCGGCATCGGTCTGCGGGGGTGGATGGACGCGGCGCACGAGCGCGGGCTGCACGAGCCCCTCTCGGCCGCTCTGCAGGACGCCCGGTTCATCGCACGGGGCCCCAAAGCGCACGGCGCCGTCCAGCAGGCCGGGTTCGCGGCGCGCTGGGTCGCCGCATCCGAGACATCCGCCGAGGTCGCGGACCACCTGATCGCGGAAGGCGTCGACGGACTTCGGATCGCCGTCCAGCACCACGGTGCCGGAGCCGATGGACTCGACTCGATGCTCATCGAGCACGGCGCCGATGTCGTACCGCTCACCGTGTACCGCTGGGGGCCTCCGCCGGATCCGGACGTCGTACGGCGCTCGGCGCAGCAGGCCGCATCGGGCGCGGTCGATGCCGTCGTGTTCACCTCGGCGCCGGGCGCAGCGGCCTGGATCCGCGTGGCGGAGGACGCGGGAGCGATCCGCGCCATCCGGGAGCGCGCAGCGAGCGGGCGCCTGCTGCTGGCGGCCGTCGGCCCGATCACCGCCGCTCCCTTCGCAGAGGCAGGGTTGAACGTGAAGACAGCCGTGCGGGGGAGGCTCGGATCGCTGGTGCGCTGCGTCGTCGATCATTTCGCCGCGGGCGGCACGCCGTTCGCCACGACCGCGGCGGGGGAGCTCGAGGTGCGCAGCGGCGGGGCACTGCTGGACGGTCGTTTCGCGCCGCTCTCCCCATCGTCGGCGGGCATCCTCGGGGCGCTGTTCGATGCGCGGGGGCGGGTCCTGTCCCGCGAGGAGCTGGGGCGAACGCTTCCGCGCGGAGGTGAGAGCGCCCACGCCGTGGAGATGGCGATCGCGCGGCTGCGTGACGGGCTCGGCGGCGCGGATGCCGTCAGGACCGTCGTCAAGCGCGGATACCGCCTGACAGTGCAGGAGACGGTATGACCACCCTGATCGCCTGCTCGCACGGGACGGACTCCGCCGCGGGCCGTACGACGATCATCCGACTCGTCGAGAGGGTGCGGGAGCTGCTGCCCGACGTTCGCGTGGTGCAGGCCTTCGTCGATGTCCAGATCCCGGCGATCCGCGACGTCGTCGCGGAGGAGAGCATGAAGGACGACGTGGTGGTGGTGCCCCTGCTGCTGTCTGCGGGCCACCACACCGCCGTCGACATCGCCGAGGCGATCGCAGGGCATCCCGGTGCTCGCCGGACCGAGCCGTTGGGATCGCATCCGCTGGTCGCCCACGTGCTCGCCACACGCCTGCGCGCCGCGGTGGGCGGTTCCTGGCGTGCCGGCGATCGGGTGGTGCTCGCAGCGGCGGGTTCGAGCGATCCCGCTGCAGCCGCCGACGTGGACGCGGCAGCGGAGCATCTGCGTGCTCTGATCCCCGCCCCGGTGTCGGTCGGATACATCTCGGCGATGCGGCCGAGGGTCGCGGACGCCGTCGCCGGGTCCCGGGTCGAGGGCGCGGGACGCGTGATCGCGGCCAGCCATCTGCTGGCACCCGGCTTCTTCTCCGGCCTCGTCCACGAAGCGGGCGCCGATGTCGTCTCGGCACCGCTCGGTGCGGATCCACGCATCGCCCAGGTCGTCGTCGAGCGCTTCCGCGCGGTCTGAAGAAGAAAGAAGGGGCGGGACGCGGCCGTCTCCGACCGCGTCCCGCCCCTTCGCCGCTCGGCTCGTCAGACGCCCGCGGGCTGCGGTGCGCGTTCGGCATCGTCGACGTCCGTCGAGAGCTCGAGTTCCGCCGGAGCGGAGGCGACGAATGCCGCGGCGGGAGCATCCCGGACGGAGAGGCGCGCCGAGGAGCCTGCCGCGCGTGGGCGGGTGCGGCCGTGGCTCAGGTAGAGCGGGAGCCCGACGAACAGCAGACCGCCCACGAGGTTCCCCAGCAGGGTGGGGAACTCGTTCCAGACCAGGTAGTCCCACAGGGTGAAGTCCGCTCCGAGCAGCAGACCGGAGGGGAACAGGAACATGTTGACCACGGAGTGCTCGAAGCCCATGTAGAAGAAGAGCATGATGGGCAGCCACATGCCCAGGACCTTGCCCGTGATGCTGTCCGACGCCATCGCCAGCACCACGCCCGTGGACACCAGCCAGTTGCACAGCACGCCGCGCACGAACAGCGTCAGCATGCCGGCCGCGCCGTGCTCCGCATATCCCACTGTGCGGCCGTGACCGATCTCGCTGATCGCCTGCCCCACCGCGCTGGGCTCGGAGGAGAACGAGTACGTGAAATACAGTGCCATCAGCACCGCGACGAGGACGGCGCCTCCCGCGTTGCCGAGGAGCACCAGCCCCCAGTTGCGGAACATGGCGGGGACGGTCGCGCCGGGCCTGCGGGCGATCACCGCCAGCGGGCCGAGGGTGAACACCCCGGTGAGCAGGTCGTATCCGAACAGGTAGAGGATGACGAAGCCGACAGGGAAGAGCATCGCGCCCAGCAGGGGCTGGCCGGTCTGCGTCGACACGGTCACGGCGAAAGCCGCACCCATCGTGAGCAGGGCCGCACCCATGAAGGCGCGCACGACGGTGTCGCGTGCGGAGAGCTGCATCTTGCTGGCGCCGGCGTCGAGCATGCGCTCGACGAGCTCGGCGGGCTTGACATAGGACATGAGGACCTCCAGTGACAGGAGCCCGACGGGCTCGCTCGGGTACAGCGTCACCGGTTCGCGTTTCAGGGGATGGCGGATGGGGTTACGGCAGTGGAACGAATAACTCACCTTCCGCCGTGCGCGCTGTGAAGTCGCGGGCCTCCGCTGTCGGTGCCGCCCAGTAGCCTGGAGAGCATGACCTCCGCTCCTCTCCTCTCGGGTCAGACGCCGCTCGCCGTGCGCATGCGGCCGGTCTCGCTCGACGAGGTGGCGGGGCAGGCGCACCTGCTGCGCACCGGGTCTCCGATCGTGGCCCTCGCCGATCCCGATGCCAAGGCGCCCGGCGCCGTGTCGATCATCCTGTGGGGCCCGCCCGGCACGGGGAAGACCACGCTCGCGCAGGCGATCGCGCGATCGTCCGGTCGACGGTTCGTCGAGCTGTCCGCGATCACGGCCGGCGTCAAGGACGTCCGCGAGGTGATGCAGGAGGCGATCACCCAGCGGGACCTCTACGGCCAGACCACGATCCTGTTCCTGGATGAGATCCACCGCTTCACGAAGGCCCAGCAGGACGCTTTGCTCCCGGGCGTCGAGAACGGCTGGGTGATCCTCATCGCCGCGACCACCGAGAACCCCTCGTTCTCGGTCATCTCGCCGCTGCTGTCGCGTTCGCTGCTCCTCACGCTCCAGCCGCTGACCGACGACGACATCGGAGTGCTGGTCGATCGCGCCATCGCGGATGCGCGCGGACTGTCCGGCGCGGTCACGGTGGCCGATGACGCGCGCGCCGCTCTGATCAGGCTGGCCTCCGGCGACGCCCGCCGGGCGCTGACGGGGCTCGAGGCTGCCGCCGCCGTCGCGCTGTCGCGCGGAGGCGATGCGGAGATCAGCGCCGATGACGTCGCGCAGGCGGTTGACCGTGCACTGCTGCGCTATGACCGCCAGGGCGACGAGCACTACGACGTGATCAGCGCGTTCATCAAGTCGATCCGCGGGTCGGATCCGGATGCCGCCGTGCACTATCTCGCGCGGATGATCGAGGCGGGGGAGGACCCGCGCTTCATCGCCCGCCGGCTGGTCATCTCCGCGGCCGAGGACATCGGCCTCGCGGATCCGCAGGCGCTGTCGATCGCCACTGCGGCGGCGGATGCCGTGGCCTTCATCGGCATGCCGGAAGGTCGCATCCCGCTCGCCGAGGCGACCATCTACCTCGCCACGACGGCCAAGTCGAATGCCGCGTACCTGGCGATCGACGCCGCGATCGCCGATGTGCGCGGCGGCGGCTTCGGGCGCGTGCCCATCCATCTGCGCGACGCGCACTATGCGGGCGCGAAGCGGCTCGGTCATGGCAAGGGCTACCGTTATCCGCACGACAGCGATGCGGGCATCCTGCCGCAGCAGTATCTGCCCGACGAGCTGGTCGGCCGGCACTACTACGAGCCGAAGAACCTCGGCGCGGAGCGCGACGTCTCCGCCCGGCTCGAGCGCATCCGCCGCATCCTCGGCGACCGCTGAGACGTCCGGGCTCATCTGATAGCATGGATCGGCTCGAAACCCAGTTTTCGGGCATCCCTCCATTCCTGAAGCACTTCCCGGCGCGCCTCGGCGTACGCGGCGGGAAGGCGGAGCAGAGGAGATACGCCCGCGAGTCGTGAAAGACACGTCCGCGTCATGGAAGGAGCACTTCGTGGTCACGAAGTCTCAGGACCGCCGCAAGGTCCGCCTCAGCCGCGCGCTGGGCATCCCGCTCACCCCGAAGGCCGCCCGCTACCTCGAGAAGCGTCCCTACGCCCCGGGTGAGCACGGCCGCACCAAGCGCAAGGCCGACAGCGACTACGCCGTCCGTCTGCGCGAGAAGCAGCGTCTGCGCGAGCAGTACGGCATCCGCGAGAAGCAGCTGCGCATCGCGTTCAACGAGGCCCGCCGCAAGGACGGCCTGACCGGTGAGAACCTGGTCGAGCTGCTCGAGATGCGTCTGGACGCCCTCGTGCTGCGTGCCGGCTTCGCCCGCACCACCGCGCAGGCCCGTCAGCTGGTCGTGCACCGTCACATCCTCGTCGACGGTCAGCTCGTCGACCGCCCGTCCTTCCGCGTGAAGCCGGGTCAGCTCATCCACGTCAAGGCCAAGTCCGAGGCTCTCGAGCCCTTCCAGGTCGCAGCCGCCGGCGGTCACGCCGAGGTCCTGCCCCCGGTCCCGGGCTACCTCGAGGTCGAGCTCGACAAGCTGCAGGCCCGTCTGGTCCGTCGTCCGAAGCGCGTCGAGGTCCCCGTGACCTGCGAGGTGCAGCTGGTCGTCGAGTACTACGCGGCTCGCTGATACAGCATCCGTGCGAGAGGCGTCGGGGGATTCCCCGGCGCCTCTCGTCGTAGGATGGCGGAATGAAGAATCTGCTCTGGTTCCTGATCGGTGTGATCGGCGGTTTCGTCGCCGCGCACTTCATGAACAAGGACCCCCGGGGTCAGGAGATCTTCGCCGACATCGACGCGCGCATCTCGGAGTTCACCGGCATCCTCGGTGAGGCGTACCGCCAGCAGGAAGCGCGTCTGGCAGACACGGCAGACGAAGACTGATTCCGACGATTCCCCCATCCCGTCGCGTCCTCGGACGCGGCTCCGCCACGCAAGGAAACCCACGAGCACTATGAGAACTGCGGAGATCGCGCAGCGCTACCTCGACTACTTCGAGAAGAACGACCACCTCATCGTCCCCTCGGCCTCCCTGGTCAGCGACGACCCGTCGTTGCTGTTCACGGTCGCCGGCATGGTCCCGATGATCCCGTACCTCACGGGCGTCGTCCCCGCACCGCATCCTCGCATCGCCGACCTGCAGAAGTGCATCCGCACCAACGACATCGAAGAGGTCGGCCGCACGGCGCGGCACGGCACGTTCTTCCAGATGCTCGGCAACTGGTCGTTCGGCGACTACTTCAAAGAGGGCGCGATCCGCTATGCGTGGGAGCTGCTGACCTCGTCCGAGGCGGACGGCGGCCTCGGCTTCGACGAGAAGGACCTCTGGGTCACCGTCTACGAGACCGACGACGAGGCCGAGGCGATCTGGCGCGACGAGATCGGCCTGAAGCCCGAGCGCATCCAGCGCCTGGGACGGGCCGACAACTACTGGAACACCGGTCAGCCCGGCCCCGGTGGCCCGGACTCGGAGATCTTCTTCGACCGGGGCCCGTCGTACGGCAAGGACGGCGGACCCGCGGCCGATGACACGCGGTTCCTCGAGATCTGGAACCTCGTGTTCATGCAGGACTTCATCGAGAACATCCGCGGCAAGACGGAGTTCGACATCGTCGGCGAACTCCCGATGAAGAACATCGACACCGGCATGGGCCTCGAGCGCGTCGCCTTCCTCAAGCAGGGCGTCGAGAACATGTACGAGACCGACCAGGTGCGCCCGGTGCTCGACCGCGCCGTGGAGCTCTCCGGAAAGAAGTACGGCAGCGTCCACGAGGACGACGTGCGCTTCCGCGTGATCGCCGACCACGTGCGCTCCTCGCTGATGCTGCTCTCCGACGGCGTGCGCCCGTCCAACGAGGGGCGCGGCTACATCCTGCGCCGCCTGATGCGCCGCACGGTGCGCGCCATGCGCCTGCTGGGCGTCGACGAGCCGGTGTTCCCCGAGCTCTTCGCCACGTCGCGGGATGCCATGAAGTCGGCCTACCCCGTGCTCGAGACCGAGTGGGCGACGCTGTCCTCGGCGGCCTTCGCCGAGGAGGACACCTTCCGCCGCACGCTGGCGCAGGGCTCGACGATCCTGGATCTCGCCCTGGAGGACACGAAGAAGTCCGGCGGATCGACGCTCAGCGGCTCCGAGGCGTTCCTGCTGCACGACACCTACGGCTTCCCGATCGACCTCACCCTCGAGGTCGCGGAGGAGGCAGGGCTCGACGTCGACCGCTCCGCGTTCGACTCGCTCATGAAGGAGCAGCGCGAACGCGCCAAGGCGGATGCCCGCAACCGCAAGCGCCAGCTGGCCGACGTCTCGGTGTACCGCGACTTCCGCGCCGCGGGCGAGACCGTGTTCGCCGGCTACACCGACCTGCAGACCGACTCGCGCATCCTCGGCATCATCGTCGACGGCGCGCCTGTGCGTGCGGCATCCGAGGGGCAGGTCGCCGAGGTCATCCTCGCCGAGACCACCCTCTACGCCGAGTCCGGCGGTCAGGTCGCTGACAAGGGCACGATCGTCGGCACCGGCTTCGAGCTGGACGTCCTGGACGTGCAGAAGCCCGTCCCCGGTCTGATCAGCCACACCGTGCACGTCGCCTCGGGCAGTGTCGCGGTGGACGATCGGGCGACCACAGTCGTCGACGCCCCGAACCGCCGCGCCGCGCGCCAGGCGCATTCGGCGACCCACCTCGTGCACGCCGCTCTCCGCGACACGCTCGGCAAGACGGCCACGCAGGCCGGTTCGCTGAACCGCGCCGGCTACATGCGCTTCGACTTCGCGTGGTCGCAGCCGCTCTCGGCTGAGACGCGTTCCGAGATCGAGGACATCACGAACCGCGCCGTCCAGGATGCGCTCGAGGTCAGCACGCGCATCGTGTCGCTGGATGAGGCCAAGGAAGCCGGCGCCATGGCGCTGTTCGGCGAGAAGTACGGCGACGTCGTGCGCATGGTCGACATCGGAGGTCCGTGGTCGCGCGAGCTCTGCGCGGGCACGCACGTGTCCTCGAGCTCCGAGATCGGCCTGGTCAGCGTGGTCGGCGAGTCCTCGGTGGGCGCGTCGAACCGACGCATCGAGGCTCTGGTGGGTCAGGACGCCTTCCGGGAGCTCGCCGCGGAGCGCACCGTCGTCTCGCAGCTGTCCGCTGCTCTGAAGGCGCCGCGTGACCAGCTCTCCACCCGTATCGAGGAGCTGCAGGCGAATCTGAAGGCCGCCGAGAAGCGCATCGCGCAGTTCGAGGCCAAGGAGCGCGAGGGCCGTGTACCCGCTCTCGCCGACGCCGCGCAGCAGGTCGGTTCGTTCCGCGTCGCGTCGACCTCACTCGGCGAGATCGGCTCGGCCGACGACGTGCGCACTCTCGCCCTGAGCGTGCGGGAGAGGCTCGGCACGGATGCCGCAGTCGTCGCCTTCGGCGGCGTCGCGAACGGACGGCCGATCGTCGTCGTGGCCACGAACGACGCTGCGCGGGCCGCGGGCGCGAAGGCGGGTGCGCTGGTGCGCGTCGCGGCCGGCGTTCTCGGCGGTGGTGGCGGCGGGAAGGACGACGTGGCTCAGGGCGGTGGCACCGATGCATCCGCTCTGGATGCTGCGTTGGCGGCCGTCGTCGCGGAGCTCGCCGCAGCGTGACCGGATTCCGTCGCGGTGTGCGTCTCGGCATCGACGTCGGGAAGGCCCGTGTCGGCGTGTCCCGGTGCGATCCGGACGGGATGCTGGCCGTGCCGGTGGAGACCGTCCCGCGCTCGGACACGTCGATCGAGCGCCTCTCCGAGCTCGCGCGCGAGTGGGAGCCGCTGGAGTTCGTCGTCGGGCTCCCGGTGAACATGCGCGGCGAGGAGACGCCGTCGACGACGGATGCGAGGGAGTTCGCGGCTGAGCTCGGCCGGCGTACGGGCGTGCCGGTCCGCATGGTGGACGAACGGCTGAGCACGGTCACGGCGCACGCCGCGCTGAGGTCTTCGGGAAGATCCCAGAAGAACTCTCGTAGCATTGTCGACCAGGTGGCTGCGGTCGTGCTCCTGCAGCACGCTGTGGACACGGAGAAGAGCACCGGACACCCCGCCGGTGCGGTGATCGACCTCGATGAGGAGTCCGCTGACGATGCATGACCCCGACGCATCCCCGCAGGGCCCCGGGCTGGGAGACCTCTTCGACAACCTCCCCACGGCGTCCTCCTCGTCGCTGCCCTCGCGCGAGAACCGGGACGAGCCGGCACCGGGCTCCCGCCGGGCGATGCGTGCGGCCAAGGAGGCGGCGGAGGCCGCCGAGCGTCGCGCCCAGCAGGATGCGGAGGCCCGGCGGGCTCTACAGCGGGGTGCCGCTGCGCGACGTCCTGCCGAGCAGGAGCAGCCCACGGCCGCGGACGCGCCGCCTGCGGAGACCCCCGATCCGCCGACGGCGATCCTGCCCGCTGCTGCGCCGCAGCCGCGGGCCGCAGCAGAGCCGAGGTTCGAGGACCTCAGGACGCCGCGGCCGGCATCGGCATCGCGTGCGGCGGAGGAGCCTGCTGCCCCCGCCGCGTCTTCGCCGAGAGCGGCCGATCCGGTGGCATCCGCGCCGCCGGGCCCCGCTGCGTCGGACCCGGAGCCCGCCCACGACGACCCATCGCACGACGAGCCCGAACTCGGCGGTTCGCTCGATGCCCTGTTCGCGCCCGAGCAGCACCGTGCGGTCCCGAAGAAGAAGCGCGGACGCGGCTGCCTGATCGGGCTCATCGTCGTGCTGGTCATACTCGGCGGCATCGCCGCGGGAGGCGCGTGGGTGTACAACACCTACCAGGACAAGATCAACGACATGATGGGCTGGGGCGAGCCCAAGGACTACGCCCCGGGCGAGGCGACCGGCGAGGTGCAGGTCACCATCCTGAAGGGCGACACCGGTTCTCCCGTGTCGACGACGCTGTACAAGGCCGGTGTCACGAAGACCGATCGCGTCTTCTACGAGTACCTGCTGGCGGAGCGACCGACGGTCACGTTCTACCCCGGCGTGTACAAGCTGCAGAAGAAGATGACCGCGGCTGCCGCCCTGAAGGCTCTGGACGATCCGAAGAACCGCATGGCCAATACCGTGCGCATCGCCGAGGGCAGCACCGTCGAATCGTCGCTGCCGCGCATCGTCCAGGGGGTCGGCCTCAAGCTCGAGGACCTTCAGGCGGCCGTGCAGGACCCCGGCGTCTACGGCGTGCAGGCACCGAGGCTGGACGGCTGGCTGTTCCCGGCGACCTACACGTTCGATCCCGGCGTCACGGCGAAGGAGGTCATCCAGCGGATGGTCGACGAGACGCGTGCGCAGCTGAAGAAGGCCGGTGTCCCGGATTCCGATGCTCAGCGCGTGCTGACCATCGCCTCGATCGTGGAGCGCGAGGGTCGCACACCCGACTTCGCGAAGGTGTCCCGGGTGATCCAGAACCGGCTCGACACGGGCATGATGCTGCAGATGGACTCCACCGCGCAGTACGGGTACGGGCAGCTGCACGCCGGAAGTGCGAGCACCTCGAAGGAGGCGCAGCACGCCGAGAACGAGTGGAACACGTACGTCATCAAGGGGCTGCCGGCGACGCCGATCGCGAACCCCGGCGCTCGCGCGATCGACGCCGCGATGCATCCCGCCGACGGTACCTGGCTCTACTTCGTGACGGTGAACATGAGCACGGGCGAGACCGTCTTCTCGAACACCTACGCCGAGCACCAGCAGGCCATCAAGCAGATGCAGGCATGGTGCAAGGCGAACCCCGGCACAGGATGCTGAGGTGAGCACGCGCTCTCGTCTCGCCGTCTGGGGCGACCCGATCGGCCACAGCCGGTCGCCCGCCCTGCACGGTGCCGCCTATGCTCAGCTGGGGCTGAACTGGCAGTACGACCGGCAGCGCGTCGACGTGGCGGGTTTCCCTGCCGCGCTGAACGCCCTCGACGACTCGTGGCGCGGACTCTCGCTGACCATGCCGCTCAAGGAGATCGCGCACGACACGGCCAACGAGCTGGACGGACACGCGCGCCTGACCGGAGCGGCCAACACGCTTCTGCTGGGGGAGCGGCTGCGAGGCTTCAACACCGACGTCGGCGGCATCATCGACGCGTTCCGGAACGCCGGCGTCTCCACCATCCGGTCGGTGCGGATCCTCGGCGCGGGGGCGACCGCGGCATCCGCTCTCGTCGCCGCACACGACCTCGGCGCACAACGCGTCGAGGTGCGCGCGCGCCGACCTGAGGCGGCAGCCAGACTGACCCGGATCGGTGACGCGCTGGACGTCGCGGTCGACGCGGTGCCCTTCGACGCCGCCGCCGGCTCCGTCGACGCGACCGTGGCGACCCTGCCCAGCGGCACCGTGCTGGATGCCGCCCTCGCCGCGCCGCTGTCGGGCTCCGGCGGTGTGCTCTTCGAGGCGGCGTACGCACCGTGGCCCTCGGCCCTCGCCGCGGGCTGGTCGGGGGAGAAGGTGATCTCGGGCTTCGAGATGCTGCTCTACCAGGCGGTGCGACAGATCCGGATCTTCCTGACGGGGGAGCAGGATGCCGCACTCCCGGACGAGGACGTCATCGTGGCAGTCATGCGGTCGGCGGTCGTGGAAGACTAGAGGCATGCTCCGCGTGCTCACGGCCGGCGAATCCCACGGCCCCGAACTCATCGCCGTCATGGAGGGCCTGCCCTCCGGTGTGACGATCACGGCCGAGGCCATCCAGGCCGACCTCCAGCGCCGCAAGCTCGGCTACGGGCGCGGTTCTCGGATGAAGTTCGAGCAGGACGAGCTGTCGATCTCCGGTGGGGTGCGCCATGGCCTCTCGCTGGGAAGCCCGATCGCCCTGCGGATCGGGAACACCGAATGGCCGAAGTGGACCGAGGTGATGAACCCCGCCCCGACCGAGCTGACCGAGAAGTCCCGCGGTCGCGGTGCGGCGCTGACGCGTCCCCGTCCCGGCCACGCCGACCTCGTCGGCATGCAGAAGTACGACTTCGACGAGGCCCGGCCCATCCTCGAGCGCGCGAGCGCCCGTGAGACGGCGGCCCGGGTCGCCCTGGGCGCGATCGCGCGGGCGTTCCTGTCGGAGCTCGGCATCCGCCTGGTCAGCCACACGCTCTCGATCGGTCCTGTGCAGGTCCCGGACGGCTCCGCGCTGCCGACGCCCGATGACGTGGACGCGCTCGACGCCGACCCGCTGCGCTGCTTCGATGCCGCCACCTCCGCGCTGATGGTGGCCGAGGTGGACGCCGCGCGCAAGGACGGCGACACGCTCGGCGGCATCGTCGAGGTGCTCGCCTACGGTCTGCCCCCGGGGGTCGGCTCGCACGTGCACTGGGACCGTCGTCTCGACGGCCGTCTCGCGCAGGCGCTGATGAGCATCCAGGCCATCAAGGGCGTGGAGGTCGGCGACGGCTTCGAGACCACGCGCCGTCGCGGCTCGGCCGCCCACGACGAGCTGTTCGAGACGGACGGCGGCATCACCCGCGGGTCCGACCGCGCCGGTGGCACGGAGGGCGGCATGACCACGGGCACGGTGCTGCGCGTCCGTGCGGGCATGAAGCCCATCGCCACGGTGCCGCACGCGCTGCGAACGATCGACGTCGCGACCGGCGAGGAGGCCACGGCGCACCACCAGCGCTCCGACGTGTGCGCCGTGCCCGCAGCGGGCGTCGTGGCCGAGGCCATGGTCGCCATCGAGCTCGCCAACTCGGTGCTGGAGAAGTTCGGAGGCGACAGCATCCGCGAGACGCGTCGCAACCTGGAAGGCTACCTCGCCGGCATCCCGGAGGCCCTGCGCACCGCTCCCGCATCGGAGGCGGCGCTGCTCGCCCATGATGAGCTCTCCTGAGCGGGACGATCCGCCGCTGACACTGGTGCTCGTCGGCCCGATGGCCGCGGGCAAGACGAGCGTCGGTCGCAAGGTCGCGAGACTGCTCGAGGTGCCCTTCAGCGACACCGACAAGCGGATCGCGGCGGTGCACGGGCCGATCCCGCAGATCTTCGCAGAGCATGGCGAGCCGTACTTCCGCGAGCTGGAGCGGGCGGCGGTCGCCGCCGCGGTGTCGGACGGCGGTGTCGTGTCCCTGGGCGGCGGCGCCGTGACGGATGCCGCGACGAGGGCGCTGCTGACGCGGCATCCGGTCGTGTTCCTCACGGTGTCCCCGGAGGCGGTGTCCCGCCGCATCGGGGGCACCGGACGACCGCTGCTCACCGGCGACGACGACCCGCTGGAACGATGGCGGAGGATCTTCGAGGAGCGCCGCGGCTGGTACGAGGAGGTCGCGGATCTCACCGTCGACACCTCCCGCACGCCGATGCGGATGCTGGCGGAGAGGATCGCCGCCTGGAGGAAGGAACAGGAATGACCGTCAAGACCATCAGCGTGACCGGACAGGCTGCCTACGACATCACCGTGGGTCGCGACATCCTCGACCGGGTCAGGACGGCCCTGGACCCGGCGGTGAAGAAGGTGCTCGTGGTGCACCCGCCGACGCTCGCGAACCGTGCGGCAGAGCTGCGCGACCGCCTGGTGGCGGACGGGGGAGTGCAGGTGCTGCTCGCCGAGATCCCGGACGCCGAGGCGGGCAAGCGCATCGAGGTCGCGGCGTTCTGCTGGCAGGTCATGGGCCAGGCCGACTTCACCCGCTCGGACGCGGTGATCGGGTACGGCGGTGGCGCGGTCACCGATCTCGCAGGTTTCGTGGCGGCGACCTGGCTGCGTGGCGTGCAGGTGGTGCAGGTGCCGACCACGGTGCTCGGCCTGGTGGACGCGGCCGTGGGCGGCAAGACCGGCGTGAACACCAACGAGGGCAAGAACATGGTCGGCGCGTTCTGGGCGCCGCGGGCCGTGATCGGCGACCTGGACGAGCTGGGCAGCCTGAGCGCTAACGAGGCGACCGCCGGTTATGCGGAGATCGTGAAGGCCGGCTTCATCTGGGCGCCGGAGATCCTGGACATCATCGAAGCCGACCCCGCGCGCGCCGTCGATACCTCCACGGACGAGTTCCGCCGCACGATCGAGCTCGCCATCGAGATGAAGGCGAAGGTCGTCTCGGACGACTTCCGCGAGGCGGGGCTGAGGGAGATCCTCAACTACGGGCACACGCTCGGGCACGCGATCGAGCACACCGAGCGCTACCAGTGGCGTCACGGCGCGGCGATCTCGATCGGCATGATGTACGCGGCGGAGCTGTCGCGTCTGGCCGGACGCCTGCCCGACGCCGCTGTCGACCGGCATCGGAACGTGCTCGAATCGCTGGGCCTTCCGACCACCTATCGGGCGGGAGCGTGGAACACGCTGCTGGCGACCATGCAGCGCGACAAGAAGGCACGCGGCGGCATGCTGCGGTTCATCGTGCTGGACGACATCGCCAAGCCCACCGTGCTGCAGGCGCCCGACGAGTCGCTGATGTTCGCCGCCTACCAGGAGGTCGGAGCGTGAGCACCCGGCGCCTGCTGCTCGTCAACGGCCCGAACCTGAACCTGCTCGGCACCCGCGAGCCGGAGGTGTACGGCACCGCGACGCTGGCCGATGTCGAGCAGCTCGTGGCAGAGGTCGCCGACGGCCTCGGCTACGAGGTGCGCGCGGTGCAGAGCAACCACGAGGGCGTGCTGATCGACGCGATCCACGCCGTGCGAGGGGACTGCGCGGGCATCGTCATCAACCCGGGCGGCCTGACCCACACCTCGGTGTCGCTGCGTGACGCCCTGACCGGTGTCGGCATGCCGTTCGCCGAGGTGCACATCTCCGACGTGTACGCGCGGGAGTCGTTCCGGCACTTCTCGTACCTGGAGGACGTCGCCGCGGTGCGTGTGGTCGGCAAGGGCATCGACGGCTATGCCGAGGCGGTGCGGGAGCTGGTCGCACAGCTCGGCGAGTAGTCGCCATGCTCGCATCCGAGGATCGGTTCGACGCCGTCCCCGCCGAGCCGAACGGCACCGCCGTGCTGCTGCTCGCGGGGTCCAGCGGGCGCGTGGAGCGGGAGCGCGCGGAACTGCTGTCGACGACCGGAGCACGCGTGCGTGCGATCCGGTGGTTCGGGGGAGCCGACCAGCGGCCCTCCCCGCACGAGGTTCCGCTGGAGCTCTTCGCAGGGCAGATCGGGGAGCTGCGCCGCGACGCGGACCGGGTGGTGCTGTTCGGCACATCGTTCGGCGCGGAGGCGGTGCTGACCACGGCGGCCTATGCCACGGTCGATGGCGTGATCGCGGTCGCGCCATCGTCGGTGGTCTGGGCGGGCGCGCACGACGGGGCGTGGTCCTCGCACTGGACGCTCGGCGGCCGGCCTCTGCCGTTCGTGGCCTTCGACGCGTACTGGACCCCGCGGTCGGACCCGCCCGCTTTCGTCTCCCTGTACGAGGCGAGTCTCCAACTGGACGCCGCCGCGACCGACGCGGCGCGGATTCCCGTGGAGAACATCGCGGGCGAGGTGCTGCTGGTCGCGGGCGGTGACGATCAGGTCTGGCCGAGCGACCGGTTCGCGTCGGAGGTCGAGGCGGTGCGGACCGATCGCGGCCTCGCCACGACGGTCGTCACCCACCCCGGGGCGGGACATCGTCTGCTGCTGCCCGGGGAGCTCCCGGCAGCGGGCGGTGCTCGGATGCTGCGCGGCGGCAGTCCGGAAGCGGATGCCGAACTGGGTGCGCGGGCGTGGCCGGAGATCCGTCGGCTGCTGGGTGACGGAGCGCTCGTTCCCCGAGGTTGAGTCCGCGTTGACGCTCCGTGGGAGGATCCTGGGGTGAGCATCCTGGTGGTCCCGTATTCCGATGAGTGGCCGGCGCAGTTCGCCGCCGTAGCAGAAGAGCTGGCGCGGGCCCTTTCCGGTGTACCGGTCGGATCGATCGAGCACGTCGGCTCCACCGCGGTGCCGGGGCTGGCCGCGAAACCGATCATCGACATCGACATCATCGTCGGACGCCCGGACCTTGTTGCGGCGATCGCGGCCCTGGAGGCCGCTGGATACGAGCATGCCGGCGATCTCGGACTGCCCGGCAGAGAAGCGTTCCGGACGCCCGATCAGCGTCCTGCTCGTCACGTCTACCTCTGCGTGGAGGGAACCCTGCATCTGCGGAACCACCTGGCTGTGCGAGACGTCCTGCGACGCGACGCGCTGCTCCGTCAGAGATACGGAGAAGTGAAGCTCGCGTTGGCTGGTGACGCGGAGATGGACATCGACACGTACATCGCAGGCAAATCCGGCGTGCTCCAGGAGGTGCTTGCGAGCTCGGACCTGACGATCGCCGAGAAGGCGCAGATACTCGCTCTGAATGACCCGGACTCGAGAGCCTGAACCGTCATCAGACGGGAGCACGTCGTCGGGCTCGTCCTCCGCTGCGATACTCCGCGCAGGCGTTTCGCCGGCATCCGATAAGATGAATCCTTGGCCACTTCCTGCGCGCATCCGCGCTCGGCCATTGAACCTTCGAAACGAACGGACTCGCACCAGCATGGCATCCACTGCAGACATCAAGAACGGCGTCGTCCTCTCGATCGACGGACAGCTGTGGAGCGTCATCGAGTTCCAGCACGTCAAGCCCGGCAAGGGCGGTGCGTTCGTGCGCACCAAGCTGAAGAACGTCGTCTCCGGCAAGGTCGTCGACCGCACGTACAACGCCGGCGCCAAGATCGATATCGAGAACGTCGACCGTCGCGACTTCCAGTATCTCTACACCGACGGCGACAGCTTCGTCTTCATGGACGTCGAGGACTACGACCAGCTCACCGTCGGTGCCGCGACCGTCGGCGACGCCGCGCACTTCATGCTCGAGAACCAGCAGGTGCAGATCGCGCTGAACAACGGCAACCCGCTGTACATCGAGCTCCCGGCATCCGTCGTGCTCGAGGTCACCTACACCGAGCCGGGCCTGCAGGGCGACCGCTCGTCGGCCGGCACCAAGCCCGCCACGCTCGAGACCGGCTACGAGATCCAGGTTCCGCTGTTCCTCGAGCAGGGCACCAAGGTCAAGGTCGACACCCGCACCGGTGGCTACCTCGGCCGGGTCAACGACTGAGTTGAGCGCACGCACCAAGGCGCGCAAGCGCGCCCTCGACATCCTCTTCTCCGCCGACGTGCGCGGAGAAGAGGTGTCGGTGTCCCTCGCCGCGGCTGCCGCACGCGCTGCGAGCGAGCCCTCCCGCCAGGCGTCGTGGCTGTACGCCCGCGACATCGTCGATGGGATCATCGACCACCACGACGAGATCGACGAGCAGATCACCACGCACAGCCGTGACTGGAAGCTCGAGCGGATGCCCGCGGTCGATCGTGCCCTGCTGCGGATCGGCACCTGGGAGATCCTCTTCAACGACGAGGTTCCCACCGCGGTCGCGATCGACGAGGCAGTGGAGCTGGCCAAGGAGCTCTCCACCGAGGACTCCGGCGCGTTCGTGCACGGTGTGCTCGCCCGCATCGACCGCGCACGCTGAGTTGCGCAGGATCCCCGCTGAACCGGGCGGAGTGTCGGTGCTGCCGGGAAGGATGCTGAGATGAGCATTCCCCGGCCCAGTGCGCAGCAGCTGCGCCGGCTCGCCGGTGACGGCGGCTATCAGCGCGGCCTGGACTACGCCCGCCGTGGCCACGTCGAGCGCACCTCGTGGGATGCTGCGACCGAGACGCTCACGGCCGACGTGTACGGCAGCGAGCCCGCGCCGTACCGGTGCCGCATCCGCTTCAACGGCGGAGAGATCGCCGGCACCGCGTGCTCCTGCCCTCTGCAGCGCGGCTGCAAGCACGTCGTCGCGGCGATGCTCGTCGCACCCGAGAAGGAGGCCCGCGAGCGGATCGCGGTCGAACGCCGCCTGGACGCCCAGCGCGCCGCCTGGCGGCGGCTGGTGCCCGAGGCCGCTCCGGCTCGGCAGATCACGGCGCTCGCTCTGGGCGTCGAGCTGCGCGTGCGGCCGTCGAGGGCGCGCGATCGCTGGGGCTCCGCCCCCGCCCGCACCGCCACACCACGCGAGCTGACCCGCGAGCACGGCGAGGTGCAGCTTTCCGTGCGTCCGCTGATGCGCAGCGACTCCACCGGCAAGTGGATCCAGGGCGACGTCACCTGGGACGGCATCCGGCGCCCCGGCATCCGCTTCGATGCCGCGCAGTCGCGCTGGTTCACCGACTTCCTCGCCATCGCACGGGACTCGCTGCTCTCCGGCACGGCCTCGGACTGGATACCGCTGGACCGGGTCGAATCGCCGCTGCTCTGGCAGCACCTCCGTTCGCTGCCGAGTCTCGGCATCCCCATGGTCGCGGCGCAGACGCACACCACCGTCCGTCTCGCCGATCACGCATCGGCGGGCATCCGCATCGACACCGACGAGCACGGCGGACTGCTGGTCGGCGCGGACATCCGCATCGACGACCAGCCTGTGCCCGCAGCATCCGTCCGCCCGATCGGAACAACCGGCCTCTACCGGTGGCAGGTCGTGGGCGCCGACATCGAGGTGACCCTCGCGCCCGTGCACCTGAGCGCGCCCGTGCGCGGGGCGATCACGGCGGAGGAGCCCATCGAGGTGTCCGCCGAGGATCGCGACCTGTTCCTCGACGAGGCGTACCCGAGCATCGCGCGGCAGTCGACGGTCACGGCCGCGAGCGGCCTGTCCCTGCCCGCACCGGTGCGGCCCGTGCCCGTGCTCCGCGTCAACTTCGGCTCGGCCGACCGCCTCGAGCACCGCTTCGAGTGGGAGTACGCGGGCCACGGAACCGTGCCGGTCGTCTCGGGCGAGCCGGTGCCCGCCGACCACGCCTTCCGCGACGCCGACGCCGAGCAGCGCGAGCTGCGCGTGCTCGAACGCATCTGGGCATCTGCGACCGACACCCCGTTCGAACCGCGGGCGGCGGTGATCGGCGTGCCCGCCGCCGAATGGGCGTCCACCGTCCTGCCCGCCTTCGAGGAGAGCGACGTGCGCGTCGTCGTCACCGGCAAGCGCAAGAAGTACCGTGAGCTCACCGGCGCTCCCGAGATCACGGTCTCCACCGTCGAGTCGACCGATCCGGACTGGTTCGATCTGGGCATCATCGTGAAGATCGACGGCGTCTCCATCCCGTTCACGCCCCTGTTCACCGCGCTCAGCATGCGACGCACCAAGCTGATGCTCGTCGACGGCAGCTGGTTCTCCCTCGCGCATCCCGCTCTCCAGGCGCTCCGCGAGCTCATCGACGAGGCCGCCGATCTTGCCGAGTGGGAGACCGGTCCGCGCATCAGCCGGCACCAGACCGCCCTGTGGGCGGACTTCGAGGACCTCGCGGACCAGTCCGAGTCGGCGGTCTCGTGGCGCGCGCTGGCCGAAGGACTCCGCGACGTGCAGCACGTGCCGCCCACGCCGGTGCCTGAGGGGCTGAACGCGCAGCTTCGTCCCTACCAGAAGCAGGGGTTCGACTGGCTGGCATTCCTGTGGGCTCACAGTCTCGGCGGAGTGCTCGCCGATGACATGGGCCTCGGCAAGACGCTGCAGCTGCTCGCACTGATCGCGCACGCGCGCGAGGCGGGGGAGACGCGCCCGTTCCTCGTGATCGCCCCGACTTCCGTCCTCGGAACCTGGCGCAGCGAGGCGGCGCGGTTCGTGCCGGGCCTGCGGATGCGGATCATCGAGGGAACCGCGTCCCGCCGGGACGAGCGCATCGCCGACGCGGTGCAGCAGGCCGACGTCGTCGTCACCTCCTACACGCTGCTGCGTCTCGACGACAGCGAGTACGCGGATGTCGAGTGGGCAGGCGTGATCCTGGACGAGGCGCAGTTCGCGAAGAACCCCTCGACGAAGGCGCACAAGGCCATCGCGGCGCTGCGCGCCCGAGTCAAGATCGCCGTGACCGGTACCCCGCTGGAGAACAGCCTCACCGACCTCTGGGCGCTGTTCTCGCTCACCGCCCCCGGCCTGTTCCCGTCGGCACGACGATTCCGCGAGGAGTACGTGCAGCCCATCGAGAAGGGCAAGGTCCCCGACAACGAGGAGGGCGGCGACTACCGGCAGCGCCGGCTGGAGCGTCTGCGACGACGCATCCGCCCGCTCATGCTGCGACGCACCAAGGAGCTCGTCGCCGCCGAGCTGCCCGAGAAGCAGGTGCAGGAGGTGTTCGTCGAGCTCTCGCCCGCGCACCGCGCTCGCTACGACGCCGTGCTGCAACGCGAACGGCAGAAGCTGCTCGGCCTGCTCGCGGACCTCGACCGCAACCGCTTCATCGTCTTCCGCTCGCTGACCATGCTGCGGATGCTGGCCCTGGCACCGGGCCTGATCGATGAGGCGGATGCCGGAATCCCCTCCAGCAAGCTGGACGTGCTGCTCGAGCACGTCCAGGAGCTGCAGGCGGAGGGGCACAGAGCGCTGGTGTTCAGCCAGTTCACGAGCTTCCTCGACCTCGCCGCGGAGCGGCTCACCGCCGCGGGAATCTCCTACGTGCACCTGGACGGGTCAACACGAAACCGCGCTGAGGTCATCGACGGGTTCAAGGACGGCGAGCAGCCGGTGTTCCTCATCAGCCTCAAGGCGGGTGGATTCGGACTCACGCTCACCGAGGCCGACTACGTGTTCCTCCTCGACCCCTGGTGGAACCCCGCGGCCGAGGCGCAGGCCATCGACCGCACGCACCGCATCGGACAGACGCGCCGCGTGTTCGTCTACCGGCTGATCGCCTCGGGCACGATCGAGGAGAAGGTCCTGGCGCTGCAGCAGCGCAAGGCGCGCCTGTTCACCGCCGTGATGGACGACGACGAGCTCTTCTCGAAGGCGCTCACCGCCGACGACATCCGGGGCCTTCTGGAGACCTGACCCGCGATCTAGGCTCGGAGCGATGACTTCGCATGAGCTGACTCTCGAGCAGGCACGGCGCATCGTGGTGCGCGCGGCGCTGCTCGACGCCGACCGTCCCGGCGACGTGGTCGAGGTCGCCGAGCAGATCGGACAGATCAAGATCGACCCCACGGCGGTGATCGCGCCCTGCGAGCACACGGTGCTCTGGTCGCGGATCGGCTGGTCGTACGAGCCCGGCCAGCTGAAGAAGGCGGTCGAGCAGGACCGGCTTCTGCTCGAGTTCGACGGCGCCTTCCGGCCGGTCTCCCTGCTGCCCGCCATCCGGGCGGGCATGCGAGACCCGGCCGTGCGGGCGAGTGCGATCGAATGGCTTGCGGCGAACGACGGCTTCCGCCGCGAGGTGCTCGCCCGCCTCCGGGCGGAGGGACCGATGACGGCATCCGAGATCCCCGACACCGCACAGGTGTCGAAGGCGCCGGACGGGTGGTACGGCGCGAACCAGGTGCCGATCATGCTCGATCTGCTCTCCCGTCACGGCGAAGTGGGCATCGTCGGCAGGGTCGGACGCAACCGCATCTGGGATGTCGCGGAGCGCGCCTTCCCGCAGGACCTGGCGGAGCTCGAGCCGATGGAGGCGACGGCGGAGCTGGAGCGCCGGTGCCTGCGGGCGGAGGGGCTCGCGCGCCCGCACCGCTGGTGGAGCGGCGTGGGGAAGGACACCGGCGAGGCCGCCCGGGTCGAGGGGACGACCATGCGGTTCCGGGTGGATCCCGACGCGCTGCGGGCGCTCGACGAGCCCGATCCCGGCGGCCGGGTCGCCTTCCTCAACCCCTATGACCGCCTGCTGTTCGACCGCAGGAGGCTCGTCGAGCTGTTCGGCTTCACGTACGTGCTGGAGCAGTTCAAACCGAAGCCGCAGCGCGTGTACGGCCACTTCGCGCATCCGATCCTGTTCGGCGATCGCTTCATCGGGATGCTGGATGCCGAGCACGATCGCGAGCGGGAGGTGCTGCGCGTGAACGCGATCCATGAGTTCGACGAGTGGGGGCCGGACGAGCACGAACTCGTGCGCCTCGAGCTGGGCGAGCTGGCGGATTGGCTGGGCGTGTCGGTGGCCGGGCTGGACTGACGGCACGCCCGGCGCGCTTTCTCCCGGCCGGTCACCGGTGCGGCACAGGAGCCCGCCGGTAGAATCGAGGCTGCCCAAGCACGAGGAGAGACATGCGGATCACGGGACTCGGCCACGCCGGGATGTTCATCGAGACTGTCGGCGGAAACATCATCTGCGACCCTGTGCTCGGACCGTCCTTCTTCGGCTCGTGGTTCCCGTTCCCGGACAATCGCGGCCTCGACTGGGAGCGCTACGGTCACGAGGCCGACTTCCTGTACATCTCGCACCGGCATCGCGACCACTTCGATCCGCGCCTGCTGGAGAAGTACATCCGCAAGGACATCGAGGTGCTGCTGCCCGAGTACGTCACCGACGATCTCGAGAAGGACATCCGCGCCCTCGGGTACGAGAACATCTTCTACGCCCCCGCCGGCGAGATCTTCGAGCGGGGCGGAACCAAGATCATGATCACGCCGCTGCGCGCCCCCAGCGACGGGCCGATCGGCGACTCCTCCCTGAGCGTCGACGACGGCACGGCATCCATCCTCAACCAGAACGACTCCCATCCCCTCGATCTGGAGGCGCTGCTGTCCTTCGGCAAGCCCGAGGCGTACTTCACTCAGGTCTCCGGCGCGATCTGGTGGCCCATGGTGTACGACCTGCCGCAGGATGCCAAGCAGAACTTCGCGCGCCTGAAGCGCGAGGCGCAGAACAAGCGCGCCATGTACTACATCGAGAAGGTCGACGCGCCGCACGTCTTCCCGATGGCGGGACCGCCGATGTTCCTGCGCGACGACATCTTCCGTTACAACGGCACCGGCCAGGACGACGACTCGATCTTCACGGATCAGAAGGAGTTCCTCGCCCACCTGAAGGAGCAGGCGCCTCAGTACGACGGACAGCTCTTCATCCCCGGCACCATCGTGGACCTGAACGGCGGCGAGCTGAACGTCTCCCAGAGCCTGTACTCGGATGCCGAGATCAGCCGCATCTTCGACGAGAAGTGGGAGTACCTCGAGGAGCAGCGTGCTTCGCGGCAGCAGGAGCTCCGCGACGAGGAGGCACGACGGGCCGAGATCATCCCGCCCGCCGAGATGCTCGCCGCGATCAAGGAGTGGTGGGAGCCGCTCATCAAGAAGTCCCGCACCATCCGCCTCGGTGTCGGCGGCAACGTGCGGTTCAGGATCGGCGAGCTGGACATGGTCGTCGACTTCCCCAAGGCGAAGGTGCGCGAGTACGCGGGGGAGGAGTGCATCTACTGGTACACCATCCCCGCCGACCTGGTGTCCACCAACATCGTCGATCACGAGATCGACTGGTCGAACTCGATCTTCCTCTCCATGCAGTTCTCGGTGGGCCGCAGCGGCAAGTTCAACGAGTTCCTCACCACGTTCCTCAAGTGCCTGTCAGTGGACCGCATCGAGTACGTGGAGAACTGGTACCAGGAGCAGACCGATCAGACCGAGGACGCCGAGATCGGCGACTGGGTCGTGCAGCGCCGCTGCCCGCACCTGCGCGCGGATCTGACCCGCACCGGCAAGATCGACGAAGACGGCGTGCTCACCTGCAGCATGCACGACTGGAAGTGGGACCTGAAGACCGGCAAGTGCCTGACCACCACCGGTCATCCGATCCGTGTCTCGCAGTGCCCGCTCACCGACGAGGCGCTGCGCGCCGGCTGAGGGCGACCCGGACTCCCAGAACAGGACGATTCACGAGGACAGGACGGCTCCATGCGGAACCGTCCTGTCCTCGGTGATCCTCCTGTTTCGGCGGAACCATAGCGGCTGCTTCAGGCGCCGCCGGTCCACCAGGGCGGGAGGCGCCTCAGGCTGATCAGGCCGCGGCGGGAGTCGCGCGGACGCTCTCGGCGACCCGTGCGGCGATGTCGACGAAGCCCGCGAAGAGCAGCACACCGAACGCGGCGACAGAGCCCCAGATCGCGGCCTCCATCCCGTTGCCCGTCAGAACCCCGTAGGCGCTGACGCCGATCGAGGCGGCACCGAGGACCGGGGAGAGGACTGCCAGCGTCGTCGCCAGCGCAGGCGAGCCGGCGTGAGCACGGTGGGCGCGGATGCATGTCCAGGTGACGGCCGCCGCGAGCAGGGGCATCCAGAGCGCGACCACCCACGCCAGCACCGTTCCCGCCGCAGCCGCGAGTATCGCCAGAGCGGTGATCCACACCGCAGTGGCATCGATGCGACCGCGCGCTCGGATGTTCACGCCGAGAAGGACGGCGGCGGTGAGGAGACATGCCACGCCGACGAGTGCAGCGGAGACGAGGTAGCGCTCCGACGACCAGCTGCCCGAGAGAGAGGTGAAGCCGAAATAGGAGGAGATGGCCGCGAGCGCCCATGCCACGGAGGCCAGGCCGGCCAGGATCCCCAGGCGGCGAGCGAAGAACAGAGACAAGACAGTTCCTTTCGAAGGAGTCGAGGTGAGGAGTGCGGCCACCAGGCGCGGATCGCCCAGTCGTGCCAGAGCGCGGGATTCCGCTTCAGCGCGAGGGACGCCCCGCAGTTCGAGCCGTTCCGTCGCGCAGAGCAGGTGATCGGCGATCTCATCGAGCAGGTCCTGTGCGTCGGGACGACCGTGCATCCGGCGGCTCAGGAGCACGAGATACCGGTCGATCAGGCCATCGCCGGCCATGCCCGGCCTCCGATCACGGACTCCACGGCCCCGACGAACTCGCGCCAGCCGTTCTGCTGCTCACGGAGCCGAGCGGTGCCCGACGCCGTGAGGCGGTACAGCTTGCGTCTGCGTCCCGTCGACTCGGACCACTCATGGCTCAGCAGCCCGGCCCGCTCCAGACGGTGCAGCACCGGGTAGACGGTGCCCTCCGCGAGATCGAAGGAGCCCTCGCTGCGCTCGCGCAGTGCGTCGATCACTCCGTAGCCATGCAGCGGCCCACGTGCGATGACGGCCAGCACGAGCATGTCCATGTGCCCCTTGAGGGATTCGGCGTTCATGCCTAGTGACACTAGGCCTAGCATGGCTAGGTGTCAAGCACCCCTTTCGAGTGCGCCGGTATACCAACGTCGGACGAGGTGAATCGCTAGACTTGGACCATCACCCAACCTTTAAGCCCGTCCTGTGAGGCGGAGAAGGGAGTGGCAGATGGCCGCACGAACAGTGCTGCAAGAAGCCGATATCGCGCGCGCGCTGACGCGCATCGCCCATGAGATCCTCGAATCCAACCGCGGCGCCGAAGGCCTGATCCTTCTCGGCATCCCGACCCGCGGGGTGACGCTCGCCGATCGGCTCGGCCCCATCATCGCGGGCATCGCCGACACGGAGATCCCGGTCGGCTCCATCGACATCACGCTGTACCGGGATGATCTGTCGAAGCACCCGACCCGTGCGCCCAAGCGCACCGAGATCCCCGAGGGCGGCATCGACGGCAAGACGGTCGTCCTGGTGGACGACGTGCTGTTCTCCGGGCGCAGCATCCGCGCCGCGCTCGATGCGATCCAGTCCATCGGACGGCCCTCCGTCGTGCGTCTGGCTATCCTCGTGGACCGCGGTCATCGCGAGCTGCCGATCCGCCCCGACTTCGTCGGCAAGAACATCCCCTCCTCGCGCACGGAGCGCGTCAATGTCCGCCTGAAAGAGCTCGACGGCGCCGACGAGGTGACGATCGAATCATGAGGCATCTGCTCGACACCCGCAGCCTCGAGCGCGACGAGGCCCTGCGCATCCTCGATGTGGCCGAGGACATGGCCGAGACCCAGTCCCGGCAGATCAAGAAGCTCCCGACGCTGCTCGGCAAGACTGTCGTGAACCTCTTCTTCGAGGACTCCACGCGCACACGCATCTCCTTCGAGGCCGCTGCCAAGCGCCTCTCCGCGGACGTGATCAACTTCTCCGCCAAGGGATCCAGCGTCTCCAAGGGCGAGAGCCTCAAGGACACCGCGCAGACCCTCGAGGCGATGGGCGCGGATGCCGTGGTGGTCCGCCACTCGGCATCCGGAGCCCCCCGCACCCTCGCCACCAGCGGCTGGATCTCGGCAGGAGTCGTGAACGCCGGCGACGGCACGCACGAGCACCCCACGCAGGCCCTCCTGGACGCCTTCACGATCCGCAAGCGCCGGTACGGCGCCGACAGCCGCGGCCGCGACCTGAGCGGCCTGCGCGTCGTCATCGTCGGCGACGTGCTGCACTCCCGGGTCGCACGCTCCAACGTCTGGCTGCTCTCGACCCTCGGAGCCGACGTGACCCTGGTCACCCCGCCGACGCTCGTGCCGCAGAACGTCTCGCAATGGCCGGTGCGCGTGCTCTACGACCTGGACCAGGCACTGGCCGAGGGTCCGGATGCCGTGATGATGCTCCGCATCCAGGTGGAGCGCATGCACGCGGCGTTCTTCCCGACCGAGCGCGAGTACTCCCGGCTGTGGGGGCTCGACGCACTGCGGGCCGCGACGCTGCCCGAGAGTAGCATCGTGATGCACCCCGGCCCCATGAACCGCGGTCTGGAGATCTCCTCCGAGGCCGCAGACTCCCCGCGCTCGACCGTGCTGGAGCAGGTCACCAACGGCGTCTCGGTGCGCATGGCCGTGCTCTACCTGCTGCTGGCGGGGGAGCGCAACGACGAACGAGGAGAAGCGAAGTGAACCGGAACCTCGTCATCACGGGAGCCCAGCTGCTCGGTGGCGACAGCGCCGACATCGCGATCGAGGACGGCGTCATCGTCGAGATCGGCGCCGGACTCACCCGCAGCGGTGCGCGCGTCATCGATGCGGCCGGGCTCGTCGCCCTGCCCGGACTGGTGGACCTACACACACACCTCCGCGAGCCCGGTTTCGAGGCATCCGAGACGGTGCTCACAGGCACCCAGGCAGCCGCGGCGGGGGGATTCACCGCCGTGTTCGCCATGCCGAACACCCAGCCCGTCGCCGACACTGCCGGCGTGGTCGAGCAGGAGCTCGCCCTCGGCGAGGCCGCCGGCTACGCCACGGTGCAGCCGATCGGCGCGGTCACCGTCGGGCAGAAGGGCGAGCGGCTCGCCGAACTCGGTGCCATGGCCGGCTCCCGCGCTCGCGTGCGCGTCTTCAGCGACGACGGGTTCTGCGTCTGGGACCCGCTGATCATGCGTCGCGCGCTCGAGTACGTCAAGGCGTTCGACGGAGTCATCGCGCAGCACGCCCAGGACCCCCGCCTCACCCAGGGCGCGCAGATGAACGAGGGCATCGTCTCCGCCGAGCTCGGCCTCGCCGGCTGGCCGGCGGTCGCCGAGGAGTCGATCATCGCCCGTGACGTGCTGCTCGCCGAGCACGTCGGCTCGCGGCTGCACGTCTGCCACCTGTCCACCGCGGGCTCGGTCGACATCATCCGGTGGGCCAAGAAGCGCGGCATCCGCGTCACCGCCGAGGTCACGCCGCACCACCTGCTGCTGACCGACGAGCTGGTCCGCGACTACGACGCGCGGTACAAGGTCAACCCGCCGCTGCGCACCGCCGAGGACGTCACCGCCGTCCGCGAGGGCCTGGCGGACGGCACGATCGACATCGTCGCCACCGACCACGCCCCGCACCCGGCCGAGAACAAGGCCTGCGAGTGGCAGGTCGCCGCCAACGGCATGGTCGGGCTGGAGAGCGCGCTCCGCGTCGTGCACCAGTCGATGGTCGCCACCGGGATGCTGGACTGGGCCGACGTCGCGCGCGTCATGAGCTCGGCACCCGCGGGCATCGGACAGCTGCAGGGCTTCGGCTCGCTGGAGGTCGGCGCGCCGGCGCACGTCACCCTCTACGACCCGAGCGTCCCCGGTGTGTTCACCGAGGCCGACCTGCACGGCCGCAGCCACAACTCGCCGTACCTCGGTCGCGACCTTCCCGGGCGCGTGCAGTGGACGATCCATGGCGGCGTCGTGACGGTGGACGACGGGCAGCTCGTGCAGGAACTCGCATGACGCGCGAAGCAGCAGTGCTGATCACGATCGCCGTCGCACTCCTGGTCCTCGCCGCGATGCTCTTCGCCTGGCGACGACGCATCAGCCGGGACTCCGCGCTGACCGCGCCCCTCGGAGTCCCGGAGCACGCTGACGTCATCGATCGCCACGAAGTCCTGTACGTCGCGACGACCGTCCACGATCAGCCTCTGGAGCGCATCGCGATGAAGGCGCTGACGTACCGCGCCCGTGGCGAGCTCGTGCTCACCGACCGGGGAGTGGCGCTCAGCCTGGACGGCTCTCCCACCGTGTTCATCGCATCCGAACGGCTGCTCGCAGCCGACCTCGCGACGGTCGCCATCGACCGGGTCGTCGAGCCGAACGGTCTGATCCGCCTCGTCTGGCGGGTCGCCGAAGGCACCATCGTAGATTCCTTCCTGCGTCCCGCATCCGTCGGGCCGCAGCAGATCCTCCCGCAGCTGCAGCGCCTGAGCGCCGGCTCCGAGAACGGAGAACAGTCTTGAGCAATCCCACCACCGGGGCGCCGTCCCCGCTGACGTCCGCCGTGCTCGTCCTCGAGGACGGCACCCGCTTCACCGGCCGCGCCTACGGCGCCGTCGGCACCACCCTGGGCGAGGTCGTCTTCGCCACCGGCATGACCGGCTACCAGGAGACCCTCACCGACCCGTCCTACGCCGGTCAGATCGTGCTGCAGACCGCGCCGCACATCGGCAACACCGGGATGAACCGCGAGGACGACGAGTCCGCGCGCATCTGGGTCGCCGGTTACATCGTGCGCGACCCCGCGCGCCGCGTGTCCAACTGGCGCGCCGAGGAGTCGCTCGACGACGTGCTGGTTCGGGACGGCATCGTCGGCATCAGCGGCATCGACACGCGCGCTCTCACCCGGCGCATCCGCGACACCGGTTCCATGCGCGGCGGGATCTTCTCCGGCCCGGATGCCGAGCTGGATGCCGAGGAGCAGCTGCGCCGCGTGACCGACGCCCCGCAGATGGCCGGGCAGAACCTCTCCGCGGAGGTCTCGGTCAGCGAGCCCACCGTGATCCCCGCCGAGGGGGAGCGCATCGGCAACCTCGCCGTGCTCGACCTGGGCGTCAAGCAGTCCACGCTCGACAACCTGGCCCGCCTCGGCTTCGACGTGCACGTCCTGCCGCAGTCCGCGAGCTTCGCCGACATCCAGGCCGTCGACCCGGTGGGGGTGTTCTACTCCAACGGCCCCGGAGACCCCTCGGCATCCGACCGTCAGGTCGCCGTGCTGCGCCAGGTGCTCGACGCGAAGCTGCCGTACTTCGGCATCTGCTTCGGCAACCAGCTGTTCGGGCGCGCTCTCGGACTGGGCACCTACAAGCTCACCTTCGGCCACCGCGGCATCAACCAGCCCGTGCTCGACCGGGCCACCGGCCGGGTCGAGATCACCGCGCACAACCACGGATTCGCGGTCGAGGCGCCCCTGGACGGCACGTTCGCCAGCCCCAACGGCTACGGCACCGTCGAGGTCAGCCACGTCGGCCTGAACGACCAGGTGGTCGAGGGACTGCGCGCCCACGACATCCCCGCCTTCTCCGTGCAGTACCACCCCGAGGCGGCCGCAGGCCCGCACGACGCCCACTACCTCTTCGCCAGGTTCCGCGACCTGGTCCTCGCAGACATCGCCGGAAAGGACGCTGAGTAATGCCGAAGCGCGACGACATCACATCCGTTCTGGTGATCGGCTCCGGGCCGATCGTGATCGGTCAGGCCTGCGAGTTCGACTACTCCGGTACCCAGGCGTGCCGGGTGCTGCGCGAGGAGGGCGTGCGCGTCATCCTGGTGAACTCCAACCCGGCCACCATCATGACCGACCCCGACTTCGCCGACGCCACCTACATCGAGCCGATCACCCCCGAGGTGATCGAGACGATCATCGCGAAGGAGAAGCCGGACGCGATCCTGCCGACCCTCGGCGGGCAGACCGCGCTGAACGCCGCCATGGCGCTGCACGAGCGCGGCATCCTGGAGAAGTACGACGTCGAGCTGATCGGCGCGAAGGTGGACGCCATCCGCAAGGGTGAGGACCGCCAGATCTTCAAGGAGCTCGTGATCGAGGCCGGCGCGGACGTCGCCAAGTCGGTCATCTGCCACACCATGGACGAGCTGCTCGCCGGTGCGGCCGAGCTCGGCTACCCGCTGGTGGTGCGCCCGTCCTTCACCATGGGCGGCCTGGGCTCCGGCTTCGCGTTCGACGAGGCGGACCTGCGTCGCATCGGCGGCGCCGGCCTGCACGACTCGCCCACGACCGAGGTGCTGCTGGAGGAGTCGATCCTCGGCTGGAAGGAGTACGAGCTCGAGCTCATGCGCGACACGGCCGACAACACGGTCGTGGTCTGCTCCATCGAGAACGTCGACCCGGTCGGCGTGCACACCGGCGACTCGATCACGGTCGCGCCGGCGCTGACCCTCACCGACCGCGAGTACCAGAAGATGCGCGACATCTCGATCGACATCATCCGCGCCGTCGGCGTGGACACCGGGGGCTGCAACATCCAGTTCGCGGTCGACCCGACCAACGGGCGCATCATCGTCATCGAGATGAACCCGCGCGTCTCGCGCTCGTCGGCCCTGGCGTCGAAGGCCACCGGCTTCCCGATCGCCAAGCTCGCCGCCAAGCTCGCGCTCGGCTACCGGCTCGACGAGATCCCGAACGACATCACCGGCGTGACGCCCGCCAGCTTCGAGCCCACGCTCGACTACGTGGTCGTCAAGGTGCCGCGCTTCGCGTTCGAGAAGTTCCCCGCCGCGGACGCCACCCTCACCACCACCATGAAGTCGGTGGGCGAGGCCATGGCCATCGGCCGCAACTACACGACCGCGCTGCAGAAGGCGCTGCGCTCCCTCGAACAGCGCGGCTCGTCGTTCCACTGGGGTCCCGAGGAGCGCTCGGTCGACGAGCTGCTGGAGATCGCGAAGACCCCCACCGACGGCCGGATCGTCGTGCTGCAGCAGGCACTGCGCAAGGGCGCCACGATCGAGCAGGCGTTCGACGCCACGGCGATGGACCCGTGGTTCCTCGACCAGATCGTGCTCATCAACGAGGTCGCGCAGAGCGTCGCACAGGCCGCGGAGCTGGACGCCGCCACGCTGCGGCACGCCAAGGAGCACGGTTTCTCGGATGCCCAGATCGCGCAGCTCCGCGGTATCAGCGAGCCCGAGGTGCGCGGCATCCGCCACGCCCTGGGCCTGCGCCCGGTCTACAAGACCGTGGACACCTGCGCGGGCGAGTTCCCCGCGCTCACGCCGTACCACTACTCGAGCTACGACTTCGAGACCGAGGTGGCACCGTCCGAGCGCACCAAGGTGGTCATCATCGGCTCTGGACCGAACCGCATCGGGCAGGGTGTCGAGTTCGACTACTCCTGCGTGCACGCATCGTTCGCGCTGTCGGATGCCGGGTACGAGACCGTCATGGTCAACTGCAACCCCGAGACCGTGTCCACCGACTACGACACCTCGGACCGGCTGTACTTCGAGCCGCTCACGCTCGAGGACGTGCTCGAGGTGCTCGACGCCGAGGCGCAGAGCGGGACGATCCTGGGCGTGGTGTGCCAGCTCGGCGGTCAGACGCCGCTGGGCCTTGCCAAGGGCATCGAGGCCGCGGGCTACACGGTGCTCGGCACCAGCCCGGCCGCGATCGACCTCGCCGAGGAGCGGGAGCTGTTCTCCCGGCTGCTGGACGACGCGGGCCTGGTCGCGCCGCGCAACGGCACGGCCATCGACGTCGAAGGCGCGGTGCGCATCGCCGAGGAGATCGGCTACCCGGTGCTGGTGCGCCCGAGCTTCGTGCTCGGAGGCCGCGGCATGGAGATCGTCTACGACACGGCATCCCTGCGCGACTACTTCGTCCGCACCGCCGGCAATGTCGTGATCGAGGAGGGCAAGCCCCTGCTCGTGGACCGCTTCCTGGACGACGCGATCGAGCTGGACGTCGACGCGCTGTACGACGGCAACGACCTGTACATCGGCGGGATCATGGAGCACCTCGAGGAGGCCGGCATCCACTCCGGCGACTCGAGCTGCACCCTGCCGCCGATCTCGCTCGGCCGCACCCAGATCGAGCGGGTGCGGGCGGCGACGCTCGCGATCGCAGAGGGCGTGGGCGTCCGCGGCCTGCTCAACGTGCAGTTCGCGATCAGCGCCGGCGTTCTCTACGTCATCGAGGCGAACCCACGGGCCAGCCGCACGGTGCCGTTCGTCTCCAAGGCGCTGGGCGTGCCGATGGCGAAGGCTGCGAGCCGCGTGATGGCGGGGGCGAGCATCGCCGAGCTCATCGCGGAGGGGATGCTTCCCGCGCAGGACGGTTCGAGCGTGCCGCTCGGCGCCCCGATCGCCGTGAAGGAGGCCGTGCTGCCGTTCAAGCGCTTCCGCACGCACGACGGCAAGGTCGTCGACTCGGTCCTCGGCCCGGAGATGCGCTCCACCGGCGAGGTGATGGGCATCGCGGCCGACTTCCCGACCGCGTTCGCCAAGAGCCAGGCCGCCGCGTACGGCGGAATGCCCACCTCGGGCACCGTGTTCATCTCGGTGGCCGACTCCGACAAGCGCGACGTCATCCTGCCCGCCCACCGTCTCGCGCAGCTGGGCTTCTCGCTGGTGGCCACCGAGGGCACCGCCGAGATCCTGTCCCGCAACGGCATCCAGGTCGCTCTCGCCGCCAAGTACAGCGAGACGCAGGGGAACGGCGAGCGCAACATCGTCGACCTGATCAACGACGGCGAGATCGACATCATCGTGAACACGCCCAGCGGAGGCGCGGCCCGCGCCGACGGCTACGAGATCCGCGCGGCGGCGGTCGCCGCGGACAAGGCGCTGTTCACCACGATGGCGGTGCTCGGCGCGGCAGTCAGTGGCATGGACGCGGCGAACGAGGGCTTCTCGGTGCGCAGCCTGCAGGAGTACGAGCTGGATCGGCAGGCCGCCGAGTGAGCACTCCCTTCGGAACCCGCCTGCGCGCAGCTCTCGATGCGTACGGCCCGCTGTGCGTGGGCATCGACCCGCACGCGGCGCTCCTGGAGCAGTGGGGGCTGACGCAGGATGCGGACGGTCTGCGCGCGTTCGGTCTGGCGGTGGTCGAGGCCGCCGCCGGCCGGGCCGGCGTCGTCAAGCCGCAGGTGGCGTTCTTCGAGCGCTTCGGCTCGAAGGGGTTCGCCGCCCTCGAAGAGGTGATCGCGGCTGCACGCGCGGCCGGCCTGATCGTGCTGTCCGACGCCAAGCGCGGTGACATCGGCTCGACGATGGCCGGCTACGCGTCGGCGTGGCTCGAGCCCGGCTCGCCCCTGGAGTCGGATGCCGTGACCATCAGCCCGTACCTGGGCCCGGACTCCCTGCGGGAGACCATCACGACGGCAGTGCGCGCGGACAAGGGCGTGTTCGTCCTGGCTGCGACCAGCAACCCCGAAGCGGCCTCGCTGCAGACGGCGCGCACCGTGGACGTCGCCTCCGAGGAGGATCAGACGGTCGCCAGGCGGGTGGCGAGGGATGTGGCGTGGGCCAACGGATCGCCAGCGTTCGAGGGCGGTCTCGGGCCGGTGGGTCTCGTGATCGGCGCCACCGTCGATCGTGACGAGGTGGGCCTCGGCGACGAGGTGCTCAGCCGCATGCCGATCCTCGCCCCCGGTTTCGGTGCGCAGGGCGCCACGCCGGAGGATCTGATCACCCGTTTCGGGGCGACGGCGGGACAGGTGCTCGCGAGCGAGAGCCGCAGCATCCTCGGCGTCGGCCCCGCAGGCATCGCGGACGTCATCAGTGAGCGTGCCGCGCGATATCAGGAGGTTCTCCGTGGCTGAAGGTCGAGTCGTCCCCGAGGTGGATCGTGCCGCCGCATCGCGCCGCGCACTGCAGCGCAGGCGCGCGCGGGCCGCGCTGAAGCGGGACCTCACGACCCGGGTGACCGCGCCGCAGGACGTCCTGCGGCGCGCGGTCGAGGATGCCGAGTCGGATGCCGCGACCCTGCGCATCACCGACTTCCTGATGGCCCTGCCCGCCATCGGCGCCGGCAAGCGCGATCGGATCCTCGAGGAACTGCACATCTCGCCGGTCAAGCGCCTGGGCGGTCTCGGCGTGCGTCAGCTCGCCGCGCTGTCGGAGTGGCTGGACCGGCGCTTCCCCCCGCACACCGCTCGTCCGGGTCGCAGCCGGCTGCTCGTGCTGGCGGGCCCGACCGCCGTGGGCAAGGGCACGGTCGCCGCGCAGATCCGTGAGCAGTACCCGGAGATCCACCTCTCAGTGTCGGCCACCACGCGGGCGCCGCGCCCGGGGGAGGTCGACGGCGTGCACTACTTCTTCGTCGACGACGCGGAGTTCGACAGCATGATCGCCGACGGGAGGCTCCTCGAGCACGCCACGGTGCACAACAAGTACCGGTACGGCACGCCCCGCGGGCCCGTGGACGACGCTCTCGCGGCCGGGCGGACCGTGCTGCTGGAGATCGATCTGCAGGGTGCCAGGCAGGTCCGGGCGGCCGAGCCGTCGGCGTCGCTGGTGTTCCTGCTGCCGCCGTCCTGGGACGAGCTGGTGAACCGGCTGGTCGGCCGGGGGACCGAGGACGCGGAGGAGCGCGCCCGCCGGCTGCGCACCGCGCGCACCGAACTGGCGGCGCAGAACGAGTTCGATTACCTCGTCGTGAACGCCGACGTCGCCACCGCGGCGCGAGAGGTCGTAGAATTGTGCACGGGCTCTTCGCGCTGAACGCTCGCGCGCGCCCGAAACCGACTTCGCGACACGTCGTCATCCGATGACAGCGTCGCCCGACCAGGAGGTCCACCATGGCTGGAACCAACCAGGGCATCATCGACCCGCCCATCGACAACCTTCTCGAGCGCGTCGAGTCGAAGTACGAGCTCGTGATCTACGCGTCCAAGCGCGCGCGTCAGATCAACGACTACTACTCCGACCTGCACGAGGGGAACCTCTTCGACAACGTGGGCCCGCTGGTGGACTCGTCCGTCGAGGACAAGCCGCTCACGATCGCGCTGCACGAGATCAACGAGGACAAGCTCCGGATCCGTCACGCCGAGTGACACTCCGCACCCTGTGAGCCGCCGACGTCCACACCCGGATGTCGGCGGCTTCCTGCACACTTGGCCTGCAACACCCGCGGGTGAGCCGAACCCGACCCGCCCTGATCTTCCCGCTTTGGAGAACCGATGAGCGCGCTGCGCCTGTTCACGTCCGAGTCCGTCACCGACGGGCACCCCGACAAGATCTGCGATCAGATCTCCGACAGCGTGCTCGACGGGCTGCTCTCCGTCGACCGCGGCTCCCGCGTCGCGGTGGAGACGCTCGTGACGACCGGTCTCGTGCACGTCGCGGGTGAGATCCGCACCGACGGGTACGTCGACATCCCCACCATCGTCCGCGACGTGGTCAACGGCATCGGCTACACCTCCAGCGACACCGGCTTCGACGGCTCGTCCTGCGGCGTCACCGTCTCGGTGGGGGAGCAGTCGATGGACATCGCGAACGGCGTCGACAACGCGCAGGAGCGCCGCGACGGCGGGTCCACCGACCCGCGCGACGAGCTCGGCGCCGGCGACCAGGGCATCATGTTCGGCTTCGCCACGAACGAGACGCCCCAGCTCATGCCGATGGCGGCCTGGACCGCGCATCGCATCGCCGAGCGTCTCACCGAGGTGCGCCGCTCCGGCGAGCTGGCATTCCTGCGCCCCGACGGCAAGACCCAGGTCACGCTCGGCTACGACGGCTTCACGCCCAAGACGGTCGACGCGGTCGTGCTCTCCACGCAGCACCACCCGGACATCACGCAGGACGAGCTGAAGGCGCTCGTGCGCGAGAAGGTCATCGACCCCGTGCTCGCGCAGACCGGACTCGACCTCGCGCCCGATCTGAAGTACTACATCAACCCCGCCGGCCCGTTCGTCACCGGTGGGCCCAAGGGCGATGCGGGCCTGACCGGCCGCAAGATCATCATCGACACCTACGGCGGCGCCGCCCGGCACGGTGGCGGTGCATTCAGCGGAAAGGACCCGTCCAAGGTGGACCGCTCGGGCGCCTACGCGATGCGCTGGGTCGCCAAGAACGTCGTCGCCGCCGGCCTCGCCGAGCGCGCGGAGGTGCAGGTCGCCTATGCGATCGGCGTGGCTCGCCCGGTGGGCCTCTACGTCGAGACCTTCGGCACCGGCACGGTGTCCGAGGACGCGATCACCCGCGCGATCGACCAGGTGTTCGACCTGCGCCCGCAGGCGATCATCGAGGAGCTCGATCTGCTGCGCCCGATCTACGCCAAGACCGCTGCGTACGGACACTTCGGCCGCGAGCTGCCCGAGTTCACCTGGGAGCGCACCGACCGCGCCGACGAGCTGCGCCGCGCCGCCGGCGTCTGAGGGGCGCCGTGTCCACGGTGCCCGGACAAGCGCCGGCCGCGGGAGGGCGGGCCGAGATCGGAGAGTCCTCGACCGCCGAACCGCGGCGGATCGCCCGTGTGCTGATCGACTCGCCGCTGCCCCAGTTGGACCGGCTGTTCGACTACGCCCTCCCGAAGGACGTCGGCGAGGTCGGTCCCGGTATGCGGGTCAAGGCGCCGCTGCGCACCGCGGGTCGCGTGATCGACGGCTACATCGTCGAGCTCGACGTGGAGCCGGATGCCACCCGCACGCTCTCCGAGATCGAGAGCGTCGTCTCGACCGTCGAGGTGATGCCCGAGCGGCTGTACCGACTCGCCCGGAAGGCCGCCGACCGCGCAGCCGGCTCCGCCTCCGACATCCTGCGTCTCGCGATCCCCAAGCGGCAGGTGCGTGTCGAGAAGTCCTGGCAGGAGCCGGAACCGTGCGCCCCGCCGAGTGGTGACGCCGTGGACCGCGCCCGCGCCGTCACGGCGGCGTACGACGGACTCGACGCGCTGCTCTCCGACGCAGGACGCGCCGCGGTCGAGGCGATCCCCGTGCTGCAGGACGACCTCCCCGGGTGGGCGCTGCTGCTGGCGTCGGCCGCGGCGCTGCAGCTCGCCGCGGGGCGCTCGAGCGTGCTGGTCGTGCCGGACTACCGTGATCAGGAACTGCTGCTCTCCGCCCTGGCCACGCTGCTCGACGAGGATGCCGTGGTGCGACACGATGCTCGCCAGACGAACCCCGACCGCTACCGTGCGTTCCTGCGCACCCTCGGGGACGCTCCGTGCGTGGTGGTGGGCAACCGCTCCGCCGTGTACTCGCCCGTGCAGGCCGGACTCGTCGCCATCTGGGACGACGGCGACCCGTTGCTGGCGGAGCCGCTCGCGCCCTACGTCCACGCGAGGGATGCCGCGCTCATCAGGCAGGAGGAGGAGGGAAGCGCCCTGCTGATCGTCGGGCACACCCGCTCCACGGACGCCGAGCGACTCGTGCAGCACGGATGGCTGCAGGACGTCACGGCCGCGCGGCGCGTGATCCCGCAGGTGCGCCTGAGCACGCCGCAGGAGCTCGAGCAGACCGGTCAGCGCGTGCCCTCCAGCGCCTTCGCGACCGCGCGCGCCGCGGCGGCCGAGGGTCCGGTGCTGGTGCAGGTGGCCCGGCCCGGTTTCGCGCCGACGCTGGTGTGCGCGAGCTGCCGCACGCCCGCCCGCTGCGCACACTGCGGAGGACCTCTCGGCGCCCGCCGTCGCGGTGCGGTGCCGGTGTGCGGGTGGTGCGGTCGATCCGCCAACTCCTGGCGCTGCGGCACCTGCTCCTCCGACCAGGTGCGCCTGGCCTCATCGGGCACCGAACGCACCGCGGACGAGCTCGGGCGCGCGTTCCCCGGCGTGCGCGTCATCGTCTCCGACGGCGCCCACACCGTGCAGCATGTGGATGCGAAGCCGGCGCTGGTCGTCGCGACACGCGGCGCCGAGCCGCTGGCATTCGGCGGCTACCGGGCCGTGATCCTGCTGGACGGGGCGCGGATGCTGCAGGCTCCGGAACTGCGCATCGCCGAGTCCTGTCTGCGATGGTGGGCCAACGCGGCCGCTCTCGCAGCTCCCGGCGCGCCGATCCACCTCGTAGGCGTGGACGGGCCCGTCGCCCGCGCCCTGGCGACGTGGTCGCCCGCCGCGTACGCCCGAAGTGAGCTGGAGGCGCGGCTCCCGCTGCGCATGCCGCCCACCACGCGCGTCGCGCAGCTCGAAGGGCTCCCGGCATCCGTGCGCACCGCGCTGGACGCACTGGCGCAGATCGGCATCGCGGGCGAGGCCGTGCTCGGCCCGCTCCCGGTCGGCGACGACGGGAGGGTGCGGGCACTGGTGCGCTTCGCCTACGCCGCGGGACAGAGTGTCGCGAGCACGCTGCGCGCAGCCGTCATCGCGGATGCCGCGCAGAGCAGGCGCCCGCGCGGTCGTCCCCGGGTGTCACTCTCGGTCCACCTCGATATCCTCGAACCCGAGATCTGATCGGCATCCGATCACCTCGATCCCTCACTGACCTTCCCACCGGAGAACCTTCATGCGCCTCGTCTTCGCAGGCACCCCCGCCGTCGCAGTCCCCACGCTGCGCGCCCTCGCCGCACATCACGAGATCGTCGGCGTCGTCACCCGACCGGACGCGCCACTCGGTCGCAAGCGCGTGCTCACGCCGTCACCCGTCGCCGCAGTCGCCGACGAGCTGGGGCTGCCGGTCATCAAGGCCGCCCGGCTCGACGACGACGCCACGGCTCGGATCACCGCACTGGAGGCGGATCTGGGCGTCATCGTCGCCTACGGCGGCATCGTCCGCGAGCCGCTCCTGTCGGCACCGGCCCATGGCTGGATCAACCTGCACTTCTCGCTGCTGCCGGCGTGGCGGGGCGCCGCACCCGTGCAGCGCGCGCTGATCGCCGGAGACGCCCAGCTGGGTGTGAGCGTGTTCCAGCTGGTGCCTGCGCTCGATGCAGGCGATGTCTACGCGATGCGGACGGTCGGCATCCCCTCGGATGCGACCGCCGACGCCGCGCTCGCGATCCTCGCGGACGACGGAGCCGGTCTCACCGTCGACGTGGTCGCCGGCATCGCCGACGGGAGCGCCGTGGCCGTCCCGCAGCAGGGAGAGGCCAGCCTCGCACCGAAGCTCACACTCGAGGACGGCTCCCTGGACTGGTCGCAGCCGCTGTCAGCAGTGTTCTCGCGCTACCGCGGAGTCACCCCTGAACCGGGCGCCCACACGACCGTCGACCGCGCACGGCTGAAGATCCTGTCCGCGGCCCCCAGCGCCGAGGGCACCGCACTCGCACCCGGCGAGATCCACGGCACCAAGGCGGCCGTCCTGATCGGCACGGCCGACGGCGCGCTCGAGGTCACGCGCGTGCAGCCGGCCGGCAAGGGGGCCATGAACGCCGCGGACTGGTGGCGCGGGCTGCGCGCCGATCAGTCGGTGAGGGCCGGATCATGAGCGGTGCTCAGCGCGGGACGGGCGCGGAGCACAAGCGCGGCATCCAGCCCGCCAGGTGGGTGGCCTACGACGTGCTGCGCGCCGTGTCCGACGACGACGCCTACGCCAACCTGCTGCTGCCCAAGCTCATCGTCGAAGCGCAGCTGGACGCGCAGGATGCCGCGCTGGCCACCGAACTCGCGTACGGCACCCTCCGGCGACGCGGGACGTACGACGCGATCATCGCCGAGGCCGCGGGCCGCCCGGTGGCCGACATCGACCCTGCGGTGCTCGACGCCCTCAGGCTCGCCACGCATCAGCTGCTCGCGACCCGGGTCGCACCGCACGCAGCGGTCAACGAGTCGGTCAATCTCGTCGCCGCCGAAGTGGGCCGCGGTGCGTCGGGGTTCGCCAACGCCGTGCTGCGCCGCATCAGCCGCGACGACGCGGAGACCTGGCAGGAGCGCATCGAGGCCGGCGCCCGCTCGGATGACGAGCGCCTGTCCCTGCGCACGGCGCACCCGGTGTGGGTCATCCGCGCGCTGCGCCGCTCACTGGCCGCCGAGGGACGTGCCGATGAGCTGGAGACCCTGCTCGCCGCCGACAACGTCTCGCCCGAGGTCACGCTCGTCGCGCTGCCCGGGCTGGCGGAGCGCGGTCAGCCCGCCCGTCCCTATGCGCCGACCGCATTCGGCTCGCCCGGCGGCGATCCTCGCGAGGCGATCGGAGATGCCCGGGGCACGATCCGCGTGCAGGACGAGGGATCGCAGCTCGTCGCCCTGGCCCTGGCCGCGGCCGCGCCGGTGCGCGCGGGGGAGCGCTGGCTGGACCTGTGCTCCGGACCCGGCGGCAAGACCGCCCTCCTCGCCGCCATCGCCCATCGCGATGGCGCGCACCTGGAGGCGAACGAGGTGGTGCATGCGCGCGCCGGCCTGGTGCGCAACGCCGTCCGGCCCCTGCCGGTCGACGTGCCTGTCCACGAGCAGGACGGCCGGGAGTTCGCGGCGCAGCATCCGGCCGCTTTCGACCGCATCCTCGTCGATGCGCCCTGCACGGGCCTGGGCGCCCTGCGCCGTCGCCCCGAGGCGCGCTGGCGCAAATCGCCGGCCGACGTCGCCGAGCTGGTCGAGCTGCAGACGCAGCTGCTGGAAGCCGCGATCGGGGCGCTGGCCCCGGGCGGGATCGTCGCCTACGTGACCTGCTCGCCGCACCTGGCGGAGACCACCGGCGTCGTGAGCGAGGTCCTCCGCCGGCGGGACGACGTCGCCCAGCTCGACGCGCAGGCCGTCATGACCGAGGTGTCCGAGGCGCCGATCGACCTCGCCCCGAACCCCGACGGCGCCACCCGACACGTGCAGCTGTGGCCGCACCGGCACGGCACCGACGCCATGTTCCTCGCGCTGCTGCAGCGCACCGCCCAGGAAGGATGAGCCATGAGCCTCCCGGAAGCACCCCGCATCAACCCCAGCATCCTCGCCGCCGACTTCGTCAACATGCAGGCAGACCTCGCTCGTATCGCGACCGCCGACTTCGCCCATGTCGACGTGATGGACAACCACTTCGTGCCGAACCTCACGTTCGGGCCGCAGATGGTGGAGCGCATCCAGGCGACCAGTCCGATCCCGCTCGACGTGCACCTGATGATCACCGATCCCGACCGCTGGGCGCCCGGCTACGCGGAACTGGGGGCCGCGAGCGTCACGTTCCACCTCGAGGCCGCCGCCGATCCGGTGGCGCTCGCGCGTCGACTCAGGTCCATCGGCTCGCGCGCCGGCGTCGCCATCAAGCCGGGCACGGCAGGGGAGCCCCTTTACGAGATCCTCGACGAGTTCGACCAGATCCTGGTGATGACCGTCGAGCCGGGCTTCGGCGGCCAGGGCTTCATGGCCGAGACCATGCCCAAGCTGCACGCGCTGCGCCAGGAGGCCCGGCGTCGCGGATCGGACGTGTGGCTGCAGGTCGACGGCGGGATCTCCGAGTCCACGATCGCCCAGGCCGCCGAGGCCGGGGCCGACACCTTCGTCGCCGGGTCCGCCGTGTACGGCGCCGAGGACGCCGCTGCGGCCGTCACCCGGCTCCGGGACCTCGCGCGAGCGGCTAGCCTGGAACCGTGAAGACATTCGACGAGCTGTTCGCCGAGCTCCAGCACACCGCCGAGACCCGTCCGGAAGGATCGGGCACGGTCGCGCAGCTGGACCGCGGCGTGCATGCGATCGGCAAGAAGATCGTCGAAGAGGCCGCCGAGGTGTGGATGGCCGCGGAGTACGAGAGCGACGAGAACGCGGCTGAGGAGATCTCCCAGCTGCTCTACCACCTGCAGGTGATGATGCTCGCCAAGGGGCTGAGCCTGGAGGACGTCTACCGACATCTGTGAGCGTGCTCCCCTCAGACCGCTCGAACAGAAGGACATCCATGCTGCGCATCGCCGTTCCGAACAAGGGCTCGCTCTCCGAGACAGCCGCCGAGATGCTCGCGGAGGCCGGGTACGCCGGCCGTCGCGACCCCAAGACCCTGCACGTCGTCGACGCCGACAGCGACGTCGAATTCTTCTACCTCCGCCCCCGCGACATCGCCACCTACGTGGCATCAGGCGCCCTCGACGTGGGGATCACCGGACGCGACCTGCTGCGCGACGTGCGCCAGGACGACGCGCGTGAGATCGAGCAGCTGGGCTTCGCCCGCTCGACCTTCCGGTTCGCCGCACCTCCCGGGAAGTACTCGACCATCCAGGACCTGGAGGGCGTCCGCGTGGCGTCCGCCTACCCGGGCCTGGTGGACGACTTCCTGCGCGAGCACGGCGTGAACGCCGTGCTCGTCCCGCTGGACGGTGCCGTCGAGTCGGCCGTGCGGCTCGGCGTCGCCGATGTGATCGCGGACGTCGTCGAGACCGGCACCACCCTGCGCCAGGCGGGCCTGGAGATCTTCGGCCCGGTGATCATCGAGTCCGAAGCCGTGCTGATCAGCAGGCCGGGAGAGGTCCCCGGCACCGCGCGCCTGCTGCGCCGCCTCCGCGGCGTCATGGTCGCCCGGCGCTTCGTGCTGCTGGACTACGACCTGCCCGCGCACCTGGTCGACCAGGCCACGGCCATCGCCGGCGGCCGTGAGTCGCCGACGATCTCCCCGCTGCGCGATCCGGAATGGGTCGCCGTCCGCGTCATGATCCCGCGCAAGGGCATGAACCAGGTGATGGACGACCTGTACGCGCTCGGCGCCCGGGCCATCCTCGTCACCGCGATCCACGCCGCGAGGCTCTGATGACGCTCGCCGCACGCGTCATCCCGTGCCTCGACGTGGCCGCCGGCCGCGTGGTCAAGGGCGTGAACTTCAAGGATCTGCGCGACATGGGCGATCCGGTGGAGCTGGCCGCGCACTACGCCGCGCAGGGCGCCGACGAGATCACCTTCCTCGACGTCACCGCCACGGTCGATGACCGCTCGACGACGTTCGACGTCGTGCAGCGCACAGCGGAGCAGGTCTTCGTGCCGCTCACGGTGGGCGGGGGAGTGCGCAGCGTCGAGGACGTGGCGCGACTGCTCTCGGTCGGTGCGGACAAGGTGGGCGTGAACTCGGCCGCCATTGCGCGTCCGGAGCTGATCGACGAGATCGCGGACCGCTTCGGCGCACAGGTGCTGGTGCTCTCGCTCGACATCAAGCGCGCCACGACCACGGAATCGGGCTTCGTCGTGACCACGCACGGCGGGCGCGCAGAGACCACTCTGGATGCCCTGGACTGGGCGCGCGAGGCCATCGAGCGGGGCGCCGGCGAGCTGCTGGTGAACTCCATCGACGCCGACGGCACGAAGGACGGTTTCGACCTGGAGCTCGTCCGCCTCATGCGCGAGGTGTCCTCGGTGCCGGTGATCGCCTCCGGCGGCGCGGGCACGGCCGCGGACTTCCCGCCTGCGATCGAGGCGGGAGCGGATGCCGTTCTCGCCGCGAGCGTGTTCCACAGCGGGCAGCTCACGGTCGGCGACGTGAAGGACGCGCTCCGCGCGGACGGGGTGGTGGTGCGATGAGGACGCTCGACGCCGACGTCTCGAAGGTCGCCTGGAACGCCGACGGACTCGCCCCCGTGGTGGTGCAGCAGTTCGACACCCTCGAGGTCCTGATGCTGGCGTGGATGGATGCCGAGGCGCTGCGGCGCACGCTCACAGGCGGTCGTGCCGTCTACTGGTCGCGGTCCCGGCGGGAGTACTGGCGCAAGGGCGACACCTCGGGCAACACGCAGAAGGTGCACGCGGTGGCCGTCGACTGCGACGGCGACACGATCCTGCTCACGGTCGACCAGCACGGACCCGCCTGCCACACCGGCACGCGCACCTGCTTCGACGGTCGCGGACTGACCGTCGCAGAGAGCGAGTGAGATGAATCGCGCGCGCATGTACGCGGTGCTGGGGTTCCTGCTCGCCGGCGGCGTCGGGATCATCTCCTCGACGCAGACCTGGATCACGGTGCACCGCTCCGACGCCGCCGCACCGCTGCTCGTCTCCGGCGCCGAGGCCATGCCGCTGCTCGCGCCGCTGTCGCTGGCCGTGCTGGCCCTCGGCGGAGCTCTGTCCATCGCCGGACGCGCGCTGCGCTACGTCTTCGCGGTGATCGGCCTCGGCGCCGTGGTCGCGCTGGTCACCGGCACGCTGCCGCTCGTGGCGGCACCGCCCCTCGCATCCGTCGCCCCTGCACTCACCAAGGCGACCGGTCTCAGCGGTGACAAGGCGCTCGGCGCGATGGTGACCGACCTCGAGCCCAGCGGCTGGAGCATCGCCGCCCTGTGCGCGTGGGTCGTGGTGGCGCTCGCATCCCTCTTCGTCCTGGCGACCGCGCACCGCTGGAAGGCGGGCACCCGCCGCTACGACCAGCTCTCGGACGGACGGCACGCGGATGCCGGGCCCCTCGACGCCGTCGATTCCTGGGACGACCTGTCCCATGGCACGGACCCGACCGGCCCTTCCCGATAGACTGATGACATCGTCGACCCTCCCGGAGGAGAACATGACCAACCCGATCGCAGACCCCGGTCACGGACACTCGCCTGCAGCCTGGACTGCCGTCGTGATCATGCTGGTCGGCTTCACCGCCGGCACTGTCTTCTTCTGCTTCCCCGACGGTTCGGGAGTGGTGGGTGTCTGGATCTCGGCCGCCGTCGTCGTCATCGGCGCGATCGTCGGCTGGGTCATGGCGAAGGCGGGCTGGGGAGTGAAGGGCCCGAAGTACACCCCGAAGGCGCACTGATGGTCCTCGCCGACCTCACGGCCGGCGCGGTGCAGGACGCCGAGCGGCGTGCCGCGACTCGGCCACTGGCCGACGTGGAGCGTGAAGCCCTGGCGCGCCCTGCCGCCCGCGATGCGCTCGCGGCGCTGGCTCCCGCCGACCGGGTGAAGATCATCGCGGAGGTCAAGCGCGCGAGCCCGTCGCGCGGCGCTCTCGCCGAGATCCCCGATCCCGCGCTGCAGGCGTCGCTGTATGAGCAGGGTGGCGCCTCCGCCATCAGTGTTCTCACCGAGGAGCGCCGCTTCGGCGGCAGTCTCGCCGACCTCGAGGCCGTCACCGCACGCGTGAACCTCCCCGTGCTGCGCAAGGACTTCATCGCGACGCCGTACCAGGTGCTCGAGGCTCGCGCGGCCGGAGCGGATCTGGCGCTGCTCATCGTGGCGGGGCTCGACGTGAAGACGCTGGGCGAGCTGTACACGCTGATCCGCGAGCTGGGCATGACTCCGCTGATCGAGACCCACTCCGCGGAGGAGCTCGAGGTCGCGATCGATCTGGGTGCCGAGCTGATCGGCGTGAACGCACGCAACCTGAAGACCCTGGAGCTCGATCGGGACCTGTTCGCGTCCCTGTCCGAGCGCATCCCCGACACCGCGATCCACGTCGCGGAGTCCGCGGTGCTCGCACCCGAGGACGTGCGTCGCTACCGCGAGGCGGGGGCGGACGTCGTCCTGATCGGCGAGGCGCTGGTCACCGGCGATCCCGTCGCCACCCTGAACGCGTTCCTCGCGGCCGGCGACCTGCCGGTGCGCGGGGGAGAGGAGTGAAGAGCATGCGTCGTGCTGAGCGAGCGGAGCGAGACGAAGTGGCGCTGCGCGACCAGCACGGACCGTTCTTCGGCGAGTACGGCGGGCGGTTCATGCCGGAGTCGCTCATCGCCGCGATCGACGAGCTCACCGCCGCGTACGAGGCCGCGATCGTCGACCCCGCGTTCCGCGCCGAGCTCGCGACGCTGCTGCACTCCTACGCCGGACGCCCGTCGCCGATCACGGAGGTGCCGCGCTTCGCGGAGCACGCCGGCGGCGCACGCGTGTTCCTCAAGCGCGAGGACCTCAACCACACCGGCTCGCACAAGATCAACAACGTGCTCGGACAGGCCCTCCTGACGAAGCGGCTCGGCAAGACCCGCGTGATCGCCGAGACCGGCGCCGGCCAGCACGGCGTGGCGACCGCGACCGCGGCGGCCCTGTTCGGGCTGGACTGCACGATCTACATGGGCGAGGTCGACACGGAGCGTCAGGCGCTGAACGTCGCGCGGATGCGCCTGCTCGGCGCCGAGGTCGTCGCGGTGAAGACCGGGTCCCGGACCCTGAAGGACGCCATCAACGACGCCTACCGCGACTGGGTGGCGACCGTCGAGACCACCAACTACATCTTCGGGACCGCGGCCGGCCCGCACCCCTTCCCCGCGATGGTCCGTGACTTCCAGAAGATCATCGGCGAGGAGGCCCGTGAGCAGCTGCTCGCCGAGGCCGGCCGGCTTCCGGATGCCGTGGTCGCCTGCGTCGGCGGCGGCTCGAACGCGATCGGCATGTTCGACGCGTTCCTGGACGACGAGGGCGTGAAGCTCTACGGAGTGGAGGCCGCCGGCGACGGCGTCGACACCCCGAAGCACGCGGCCTCGATCGAACGCGGGCGCCCCGGCGTGCTCCACGGCGCGAAGACGTACGTGCTGCAGGACGAGGACGGCCAGACCGTCGAGTCGCACTCGATCTCGGCCGGTCTCGACTATCCCGGCGTCGGCCCGGAGCACGCCTGGCTGAGCGACATCGGGCGTGCGGAGTACATTCCCGCCACCGACGACGAGGCCATGCAGGCCCTGCGCCTGCTCAGCCGCACCGAGGGCATCATCCCCGCCATCGAATCGGCGCACGCCCTCGCCGGCGCACTGCGCATCGGCCGCGAGCTCGGCCCGGATTCCGTGATCGCCATCTGCCTCTCCGGTCGCGGCGACAAGGACATGGACACCGCGGCGCGCTACTTCGACCTGTACGACGAGGAGGACGCGTCGTGAGCCGTGTCGAGGCCGCCATCCGCAAGGCCCACGACGCGGGCAGGGGCGCGTTCATCGGCTATCTGCCGATCGGCTTCCCCGACCTGCAGACCGGCATCGAGGCGGCGCTGACGCTCGCGCGCAACGGCGTCGACGTCATCGAGCTCGGGCCGCCGTACTCCGACCCCGTGATGGACGGCGAGGTCATCCAGCAGGCCACGCAGCAGGCGCTGGCCAACGGCTACCGCACCCGCGACCTGTTCACGGTGGTCAAGGAGATCACCTCCCGCACAGACGTGCCCGTGGTCGTGATGACCTACTGGAACCCGGTGCTGCAGTACGGCGTCGACCGCTACGCCGACGATCTGCTCGCCGCCGGGGGCGCCGGCCTCATCACCCCTGACATCACCCCCGAGGCCGCTGGCGAGTGGATCGCCGCGAGCACCCGCACCGGCCTCGACCGCATCTTCCTCGCAGCCCCGACCTCCACGGACGAGCGACTCGACCTGGTCATCTCCTCGTCCACCGGCTTCGTCTACACGGTCTCCACCATGGGCATCACGGGGGAGAGGGCGGCTCTCGATCGCGCGGCGCGGACGCTCGTCGACCGCATGCGCGCCCGCGGCGCGGCATCCGCTTGCGTGGGCATCGGCATCTCCAACCCCGAGCAGATCGCCGGCGTCGTCGAGTACGCCGACGGCGCCATCGTCGGCACGGCACTCGTCAAGGCGCTGCGCGACGGCGGCCTGGAGGGCCTCGCCGAGACCACCCGTTCTCTCGCCGGCGGCACCCCGTCGGCGCGATTCGCGACAGGAAACTAGACTCACTCTCATGTCCCTTGCGCTTCACAGCCTCATCTCGGGCGTGCCCGCCAGCATCCCGAGCCCTCCGGTCAGCACGTTCCCGATCTTCGGGATCACGATCCACTACTACGCGCTGTGCATCATCGCGGGGATCATCGCGGCGACGCTGCTCACCAACCACCGCCTCACCAAGCGCGGTGCGGAGAAGTGGGTCGTCATCGACATCGCGATCATCGCGGTGCCGCTGGCCATCATCGGAGCGCGCATCTTCCATGTCCTGACGCACTTCGACTTCTACTTCGGCCCGGGCAAGAACACCTGGAACCCGTTCGAGCCGGGCTCGGTGTGGGCGATCTGGGAGGGCGGCATCGCCATCTTCGGAGCGCTCATGGCGGGTGCCGTCGGCGCCTGGCTCGGATGCCGGTGGACCGGCATCCGCTTCTGGACCTTCGCGGACGCCCTCGCACCCGGACTGCTGCTCGCGCAGGCGATGGGCCGCTTCGGCAACTGGTTCAACCACGAGCTGTTCGGCCTGCCCACCGACCTGCCCTGGGGCCTGCAGATCGAGTCCACCAACCCGGCGTTCCCGGCCGGTCTGCCCGAGGGCACGCTGTTCCACCCCACGTTCCTGTACGAGGTGATCTGGAACACGCTCGGCGTGCTCGTGCTGCTGTGGCTGGGCCGTCGTCTGCGCCTGCAGTGGGGCCGGCTGTTCGCGTGCTACCTGATCTGGTACAGCGCCGGCCGCATCGTCTGGGAGTCGATCCGGATCGACCCGAGCCAGGTCTACCTGGGCCTGCGCAGCAACGTGTGGGCGGCGATCATCGGCGTGCTCGTCGGCCTGGTCATCCTCATCGTGCAGACGCGTCGTCACACCGGCCTGGAGGCTTCGCCGTACCAGCCCGGACGAGAGCCCGCCGATGCCGATGTAGACTCGGAGCACGATTCCCATGACTACGTCGACCTGAGTGAGCCTCCGGTGGACGGGATCGACGCTGAAGCACCCGCCACAAGCACGGCTTCATAAACCGCGAGGACGTCATCTGAGCACTCCCGCCGTGCGTGATCCTTCATACTGAACGAGCGGGCCGACGCTGTCCCCGGATTCACTTTCGACACTGAGGACGGTGACTGGTGTACTTCCAGCCTCCCTACGGCGCCTCCGGCGCATACCCCCCGAAGCAGGGGATGTACAACCCCGCCCACGAGAAGGATGCCTGCGGCCTGGCCATGGTCGCGACACTCCGCGGGGAACCCGGCCACGACATCATCGCGCTGGCGCTGGAAGCGCTGCGCAACCTGGAGCACCGAGGCGCGATCGGCTCGGATGCCGGCACAGGAGATGGCGCCGGCATCCTCACGCAGATGCCGGACGCGTTCCTCCGGGCCGTCACGGACTTCGAGCTCCCCCCGGTCGGCGAGTACGCCGCAGGCCTCGCGTTCCTCCCTCTGGAGTCGAGCGCCCGCCGCGAGCAGAAGGCCGGCATCGAGCGCATCGCCAGCGAAGAAGGCCTCGAGGTCCTCGGCTGGCGCGTCGTCCCCACCGCCAACGAGCACCTCGGCAAGCTCGCCGATGAGGCCCGCCCGGCGTTCGAGCAGCTGTTCATCACCGCGCCCGGCGCCGTTGCCGGGATCGCACTGGATCGCCTGGCCTACCGGCTGCGCAAGCGCGCCGGACACGAGCTCGGCGCCTACTTCGTCTCCCTGTCGGCCCGCACCCTCGGCTACAAGGGCATGGTCACCACCCTGCAGCTGGAGCCGTTCTACCCCGATCTTCAGGACGAGCGTTTCGCCTCCGAGCTCGCCGTGGTGCACTCGCGCTACTCGACCAACACGTTCCCGTCCTGGCCGCTCGCGCAGCCGCTGCGGATGCTCGCGCACAACGGCGAGATCAACACGATCGGCGGCAACCGCAACTGGATGCGCGCGCGCCAGTCGCAGCTCGAGTCCGAGATGCTCGGCGACATCGCCCCGCTGCTCCCGATCTGCACCGACGGCGCCAGTGACTCGGCATCCTTCGACGAGGTGCTGGAGCTGCTCACCCTGACCGGTCGCAGTCTGCCGCACGCCGTCATGATGATGGTGCCCGCCGCGTGGGAGAAGCAGACCGATCTCGACCCGGATCTGCGCGCGTTCTACGAGTACCACGCGAACCAGATGGAGCCGTGGGACGGCCCCGCCGCACTGATCTTCACCGACGGCGTGCAGGTGGGCGCCACCCTCGACCGCAACGGACTGCGCCCCGGGCGCTGGACCGAGACCACCGACGGCCTCGTCGTGATCGGCAGCGAGACGGGCGTGCTGGAATTCGCCCCGGAGCGCATCAAGCGCCGCGGGCGCCTGCAGCCGGGCCGGATGTTCCTGGTCGACACGGCGCAGCGGCGCATCATCGAGGACGACGAGGTCAAGCGCGACCTCGCGGCCCTGCACCCCTGGGCCGACTGGCTGGCCGAGGGCGCCGTGCGCCTGGCCGACCTTCCCGAGCGCGAGCACATCGTTCACCCCGCGGCATCCATCACCCGTCGCCAGCGCACCTTCGGCTACACGGAGGAGGAGGTGCGCATCCTGCTCACCCCGATGGGGCAGAACGGCGCCGAGCCGCTCGGTGCCATGGGCAGCGACGCACCCATCGCGGCGCTCAGTGAGCGCCCGCGCCTGCTGTTCGACTACTTCGTGCAGCAGTTCGCGCAGGTCACGAACCCGCCCCTCGACGCGATCCGCGAAGAGGTGGTCACCAGCCTGCGTCTCGGCCTCGGACCCGAGCGCAACCTGCTCGACTGGGGTCCCGACCACGCCCGAACCGTGAGCCTCGACTTCCCGGTCATCGACAACGACGAGCTCGCGAAGATCCGGCACATCGACCGGGCTCTTCCGGGCCGCTCCAGCGCCACCATCCGCGGTCTCTACCACTTCGACGCGGGCCCCCACACCCTGGCGGACCGGCTGGCGGCGATGTGCGCCGAGGCGGATGCCGCGATCGAGCGAGGCGCCGAGCTGCTGATCCTGTCGGACCGCGACTCGAACAAGGACCTCGTCCCGATCCCGTCGCTGCTGATGGTCGCCGCCGTGCACCACCACCTCATCCGCCGCGAGAACCGCATGAAGGTCGGTCTCGTGGTGGAGGCGGGCGACGTGCGCGAGGTCCATCACGTGGCGACGCTGATCGGCTACGGCGCCTCGGCCGTGAACCCGTACCTGGCCATGGAGACCGTGGAGCACCTGGTGCGCACCGGCTACATCACGGGCATCAGCCCCGAGGAGGCCGTCCACAACGTGATCCACGCGCTGGGCAAGGGCGTGCTGAAGATCATGTCCAAGATGGGCATCTCCACGGTCGGCTCCTACGCGGGAGCGCAGGTGTTCGAGGCGATCGGCCTGAGCCAGGAGCTCGTCGACGCCTACTTCACCGGCACCGAGACCAAGCTCGGCGGCATCGGGATCGAGGACGTGTTCGCCGAGAACCAGGCGCGGCACGACTACGCCTACCCGGAGGACGAGGCCGCCAGGGCCCACGAGCGGCTGTGGACCGGCGGCGAGTACCAGTGGCGGCGCGACGGATCCCCGCACCTGTTCAACCCGGACACGGTCTTCCGCCTGCAGCACTCCACCCGCACCCGCCGGTACGACATCTTCCGCGAGTACACCAAGCTCGTGGACGATCAGGCTCACGAGCTGAAGACCCTCCGCGGTCTGTTCGAGCTGCGCACCGGCGAACGGCCACCCGTCCCGCTGGACGAGGTCGAACCCGTCAGTGCGATCGTCAAGCGGTTCTCCACCGGCGCGATGAGCTACGGCTCGATCTCGCAGGAGGCGCATGAGACGCTCGCCATCGCGATGAACCGCCTCGGCGCCAAGTCGAACACGGGCGAGGGCGGCGAGGATCCGGAGCGCCTGGTCGACCCGGAGCGCCGCAGCGCCATCAAGCAGGTGGCATCCGGCCGGTTCGGTGTGACCAGCCAGTACCTCACCGAGGCGACCGATCTGCAGATCAAGCTCGCCCAGGGCGCCAAGCCGGGTGAGGGCGGGCAGCTGCCGCCGCAGAAGGTGTACCCGTGGGTGGCGCGCACGCGTCACGCGACGCCGGGCGTGGGTCTCATCTCTCCTCCGCCGCACCACGACATCTACTCGATCGAGGACCTCAAGCAGCTCATCTTCGACCTGAAGCGCGCGAACCCGAAGGCCCGCATCCACACCAAGCTGGTGAGCCAGTCCGGCATCGGCGCGGTCGCTGCGGGCGTGGCGAAGGCGCTCAGCGACGTCATCCTCGTCGCGGGGCACGACGGAGGCACCGGCGCCAGCCCGCTGAACTCGCTCAAGCACGCCGGCACGCCGTGGGAGCTGGGACTCGCCGAGACGCAGCAGACGCTCATGCTCAACGGCATGCGCGACCGCGTGGTGGTGCAGGTCGACGGACAGCTCAAGACCGGCCGCGACGTGATCATCGGCGCCCTGCTGGGGGCCGAGGAGTTCGGCTTCGCGACCGCACCGCTGGTCGTGAGCGGATGCATCATGATGCGGGTCTGCCACCTGGACACCTGCCCGGTCGGCGTCGCGACCCAGAACCCGCTGCTGCGGTCGAGGTTCACCGGCAAGCCGGAGTTCGTCGTGAACTTCATGGAGTTCATCGCCGAAGAGGTGCGCGAGCATCTCGCGGCGCTCGGCTTCCGGTCGCTGGACGAGATCATCGGCCACACCGAGCTGCTGCGCACCGACGCCGCCGTCCACCACTGGAAGACCGAGGGACTGGACCTGTCGCCGATCCTCACCGGACCGGTGTTCCCCTCCGGGGAGCCGCGCAAGAGCGGCCGGACGCAGGACCACGAGCTGCACAAGCACTTCGACACCACGCTGATCGCCCTGTCCGGGGACGCCCTCGAGCAGGGCGACCCGGTGCGCATCGACCTGCCGATCCGCAACACCGAGCGCGCGGTGGGGACGATGCTGGGCCACCACGTCACGGAGCGCTACGGCGCCGCAGGCCTCCCGCCGGAGACCATCGACGTGACCCTCCGGGGCACGGCCGGGCAGTCGCTCGGCGCGTTCATGCCTGCGGGCATCATGCTGCGGCTCGAAGGGGACGCCAACGACTACGTCGGCAAGGGCCTCTCGGGTGGGGACATCGTGATCCGCCCGCCGAGGGATGCCTCCTTCGAACCGCACCGGAACGTGATCGCGGGCAACGTGATCGGATACGGCGCGACGTCGGGGACCATGTTCATCTCCGGTGTCGTGGGGGAGCGGTTCCTGGTGCGCAACTCGGGTGCGACGGCGGTCGTGGAGGGCGTCGGCGACCACGCCCTGGAGTACATGACCGGCGGGCTCGCCGTGATCCTCGGCACCACGGGACGCAACCTCGGCGCCGGCATGTCCGGCGGCGTCGCGTACGTGCACGCGCTGCGCGAGACGCAGGTGAACGCGGAGGCGCTCGAGAGCGGCGAGCTCCAGCTCGTGCCGCTGGACGACGCCGACACCGCGACCCTGCACCACCTGCTGACCGAGCACGTCGAGCGCACGGGTTCGCCGCTGGCGACCGAGCTGCTCGCCGACGCCGACGCACTGAGGACGGCCTTCGTCAAGGTGCTGCCGCGGGACTACGCCGCCGTGCAGGAGATCCGCCGCGAGGCGCAGGCCGCCGGGGACGACCCCGACGGCGAGAGTATCTGGACCCGGATCCTGGAGGTGACCCGTGGCTGACCCGAAGGGCTTCCTGAAGACGACTCAGCGCGAGCTGCCGGCGCGACGTCCGGTGGCGGTGCGCATCATGGACTGGAAAGAGGTCTACGAGGACACCGACCGCACCGTGCTGCGCCGCCAGGCGGGGCGCTGCATGGACTGCGGCGTGCCGTTCTGCCACTCCGGATGCCCGTTGGGCAACATCATCCCGGAGTGGAACGACCTGACCTGGCGCGATGAGCGGCAGGCCGCGAGCGACCGGCTGCACGCCACGAACAACTTCCCGGAGTTCACCGGACGGCTGTGCCCGGCACCGTGCGAGAGCGCCTGCGTGCTGGGGATCAACCAGCCCGCCGTCACGATCAAGCACATCGAGCAGTCGATCGCCGACGACGCCATCGAGAACGGCTGGGTGCAGCCGCGTCCGCCCCAGCGGCTCACGGGGAAGACGGTCGCCGTGGTCGGGTCAGGCCCCGCCGGACTCGCGGCCGCCCAGCAGCTCACGCGCGCCGGCCACACGGTCGTGGTGTACGAGCGTGACGACCGCATCGGCGGGCTGCTGCGCTACGGCATCCCCGATTTCAAGATGGAGAAGCGCCACGTCGACGCGCGTCTGCGTCAGATGGAGGAGGAGGGCACCCGCTTCCGGCCCGGTGTCGAGATCGGCGTGCAGCTGTCCTGGAGCGATCTGCGGGCGCGCTACGACGCCGTGCTCATCGCGACCGGGTCGACGGTGCCGCGCGATCTGCCGATCCCCGGCCGTGACCTCCCGGGCGTGCACTTCGCGATGGACTACCTGGTGCAGTCCAACCACGCGGTCGCCGGCGATGAGGTTCCCGGCCAGATCAGCGCGGCCGGGAAGCACGTCGTGGTCATCGGCGGCGGTGACACCGGCGCCGACTGCATCGGCACCGCCCACCGCCAGGGCGCGCGCAGCGTGACCAACCTGGCCATCGGACGGCGCCCTGGCACGGAGCGCAGCGAGCACCAGCCCTGGCCGACGCAGCCCACCCTGTTCGAGGTGCAGTCCGCGCACGAGGAGGGCGGTGAGCGCACCTACCTCGCCTCGACCGTGGAGTTCCTCTCCGACGACAGCGGGGCCCTGCGCGCCCTGCGCGTCGCCGAGACCGCGTTCGTGGACGGCAAGCGGGTTCCGCAGAGCGGGACGGAGCGGGAGATCCCCGCCGAGCTCGTGCTCATCGCCATGGGATTCACCGGCCCGGAGGCCGATGTGCTCGGCGACGCCGACGTGCCCGCCCTCACCGGTCGCGGGGTGTACCAGCGCGACGCGCGGTTCGCATCGTCCGAGCCCGGCGTCTACGTCGCCGGCGACGCCGGACGGGGTCAGTCCCTGATCGTCTGGGCGATCGCCGAGGGTCGGGCTGCCGCAGCCGCCATCGATCGCGACCTGATGGGCGCCACGACGCTGCCCGCACCGGTCGCTGCAACGGATGTCGCACTCAGCGTCCAGCCTGCGTAGGCTGAGCGTGGCAACGTCGCCAAGTCCCCGTACCCCTTCTCACCCTGGAGATGCCGTTGAGACGCGCGAAGATCGTGGCCACACTCGGGCCTGCAACCTCGACCTATGAAACGGTCCGTGCACTGATCGAGGCCGGTGTGGACGTCGCACGGCTGAACCTCAGCCACGGCGACTACTCCGTGCACGAGGCCAACTACGCCAACGTGCGCCGGGCTGCCGACGACGCCGGACGCGCCGTCGCCGTGCTGGTCGACCTGCAGGGCCCGAAGATCCGCCTCGGCCGTTTCGAGGACGGACCCTACGAGCTCGCCGTCGGGGACATCTTCAAGATCACCACCGAGGACATCATCGGCAACCGGGAGATCTGCGGCACGACGTTCAAGGGCCTCCCGCAGGACGTCAAGGCGGGCGACTTCCTGCTCATCGACGACGGCAAGGTGCGCGTCGAGGTCGTGGACACCGACGGCACCGTGGTCACGACCCGCGTGGTCGTCGCCGGCGCCGTGTCGAACAACAAGGGCATCAACCTGCCCGGTGTCGCCGTGAACGTCCCCGCTCTGAGCGAGAAGGACGAGGACGACCTGCGCTGGGGTCTGCGCACCGGCGCCGACCTGATCGCGCTGTCGTTCGTGCGCAACGCCGCCGACGTGGAGCGCGTGCACGAGATCATGGCCGAGGAGGGCGTGCGCGTCCCCGTCATCGCCAAGATCGAGAAGCCGCAGGCGGTCGACGCGCTCGAGGAGATCGTCGACGCGTTCGACGGCATCATGGTCGCCCGCGGTGATCTGGGTGTCGAGCTGCCCCTCGAGGCGGTGCCGATCGTGCAGAAGCGCGCGGTCGAGCTCGCCCGTCGCAACGCCAAGCCGGTCATCGTCGCCACGCAGATGCTGGAGTCGATGATCAACAGCCCCGTCCCGACCCGTGCCGAGACCTCGGACGTCGCCAACGCCGTGCTCGACGGTGCGGACGCGGTGATGCTGTCCGGTGAGACCAGCGTGGGGGAGTACCCGGTGGTGGTCGTGGAGACCATGGCCCGCATCATCGAGTCGACCGAGGAGCACGGCCTGGAGCGGATCTCCCCGCTCACCAACAAGCCGCGCACGCAGGGTGGAGCGGTGACGCTGGCGGCGCTGGAGGTCGCGGAGTTCGTCGACGCGAAGTTCCTGTGCGTGTTCACGCAGTCCGGCGACTCCGCACGTCGCCTCTCGCGGCTGCGCTCGCGCATCCCGATGCTCGCGTACACGCCCGAGCCCGGCATCCGCCGCCGCATGGCGCTGACCTGGGGCATCCGCTCGACCCTCGTCGAGATGGTGCAGCACACCGACGCGATGTACCACCAGGTGGACGAGCACCTGCTCGGCTCCGGCCTGGCGAAGGAAGGGGACAAGGTCGTCGTGATCTCCGGTTCCCCTCCCGGCATCATCGGCTCCACGAACGACATCCGCATCCACAAGGTGGGGGATGCCGTGGGTGGAGCGGCGCCGATCTACAAGAGCGGCGTCTGAGACGCTTTCGAAGGGGCGGGCCTGCGGGTCCGCCCCTTCGTCGTGCGCTAAAGTCGATCCGGGCCGGCGTGGCGGAATGGCAGACGCGGAGCACTCAAAATGCTTTGTCCGAGAGGACGTGTGGGTTCGAGTCCCACCGCCGGCACAAGGTGAACAGATAGGATTCTTACCGTGACTGACGTAGAACAGCCTGAGCAGCCCACGGCATCCGCCCCGCGACGCGTGGTCGTCGCCGAGGACGAGTCGCTGATCCGCCTCGACATCGTCGAGATCCTCCGTGACAACGGCTTCGACGTCGTCGGCGAGGCGGGCGACGGCGAGACCGCTGTGGCCCTTGCCACCGAGCTGCGCCCCGACCTGGTCGTGATGGACGTGAAGATGCCTCAGCTCGACGGCATCAGCGCGGCCGAGAAGCTCCACAAGAACAACATCGCGCCCGTCGTGCTGCTCACCGCATTCAGCCAGAAGGAGCTCGTCGAGCGCGCCAGCGAGGCCGGTGCACTGGCGTACGTGGTCAAGCCCTTCACGCCGAACGACCTGCTGCCCGCGATCGAGATCGCCCTGGCCCGTCACGAGCAGATCATCACGCTCGAGGCAGAGGTCGCCGACATGGTCGAGCGCTTCGAGACCCGCAAGCTCGTCGACCGTGCCAAGGGCCTGCTGAACGAGAAGATGGGCCTGAGCGAGCCGGAGGCGTTCCGCTGGATCCAGAAGGCGTCGATGGACCGCCGTCTGACGATGCAGGACGTCGCCAAGGCGATCATCGAGCAGCTCGCTCCCAAGAAGTGAGCACGATCCACTGACATCGAGTGTGGCCCCGCCTGATGGTGGGGCCACACTCGCATCCGCGTCAGGCGGGCATGTCCTTGATCATGTTGGTGATGCGGATCGTGGAGCAGCGTCGGCCCTGATCGTCGGAGACCACGATCTCGTGCACGGTCATGCTGCGGCCGAGGTGGATCGGCGTGCAGACACCGGTGACGACGCCGGAGGTCGCGGAGCGCGTGTGGGTCGCATTGATGTCGACGCCGACGGCGAGTCGGCCAGGCCCGGCGTGCAGGTTGGCGGCCATGGAACCGAGCGACTCGCCCAGCACGACGTAGGCGCCGCCGTGCAGCAGGCCGACCGGCTGGGTGTTGCCCTCCACGGGCATCGTGCCGACGCTGCGCTCGACGGAGAACTCGGTGAACTCGATCCCCATCTTCTGCGCCAGCGCGCCCATGCCGCGCTGCGTGGCCCACTCCATGCCCGTCATCCGAGCCTGCTCGTCCATCTGAGCCTGATCCGTCACACGTCCTCCTCGGCGAGTGTCCGTCGCTCTCGTTAGGCTTGCAGGGTGACGGACTCCGCAAAGCCTACCCTCATGGTCGTCGACGGCCACTCGCTCGCGTACCGGGCCTTCTTCGCCCTTCCGGTCGAGAACTTCACGACCAGGGACAATCAGCACACGAACGCCATCTACGGCTTCCTGTCGATGCTGGTGAACCTCATCAAGGCCGAGAAGCCCACCCACATGGCGATCGCCTTCGACACCTCACGGCATTCGTTCCGCACCGACGAGTACCCGGAGTACAAGGCGACGCGCTCCGAGACTCCGAGCGAGTTCAAGGGCCAGATCCCGCTGCTCCAGGACTGCCTGGCCGCGATGTCCATCCCGGTGCTCACCAAGGAGGGCATCGAGGCCGACGACATCCTCGCGACCCTCGCTCGTCAGGGCTCCGAGAAGGGGTACGACGTGCTGGTCGTCTCCGGCGACCGCGACTCGATCCAGCTCGTGAACGACGAGGTGACGCTGCTGTACCCCTCCGTCCAGGGGGTCTCGCAGCTCAAGCGCTACGACCCGATCGCCGTGCAGGAGCGCTACGGTGTGCGGCCGGAGCAGTATCCCGACATCGCGGCGCTCGTCGGCGAGACCAGCGACAACCTCCCCGGCGTGCCGAAGGTGGGGGAGAAGACGGCCGTCAAGTGGCTGACGCAGTTCGGGACCCTCGACGAGCTGCTCGAGCGCTCCGGCGAGATCAAGGGCGTCGTCGGCGGCAACCTCCGTGAGCACATCGAGGATGTGCGCCGCAACCGGCGGTTGAACCGTCTGCTCAACGACGTGGAGCTGCCTGTCGGCCCCGACGAGCTGGCTGTGGCCCCCATCGACGCCCAGGCGGTGCGCGACATCTTCGCGCGCCTGGAGTTCCGCACCCTGCTGCCGCGCGTCTTCGAAGCGGTCGGGGCCGCCGACGAGCCCGTGCACGATGAGCCCGCGGTGAAGGTGCCCGAGCCCACCGAGTCGACCGCCTCGGCCGCCGCCGAGTGGCTCTCCGCACAGGGCGGCGAGATCGGCGTGCGCCTCGTGCTGAACGGCTCGACGATCACGCGCTTCGGCTTCGCCAGCGAGACGGAGCTGCACGAGGGCGGCTGGAACGACGACGCGGCTTCCGCGCTGCGCGGCTGGCTGGAGTCCGACGCGCCCAAGGTGCTCGACGACGCGAAGCCGCAGGTGAAGGCCCTGCTGCGGTCCGGCATCCGCATCGGCGGCATCGCCTACGACACGCTGCTCGCCGGCTGGCTGATGCGCCCGAGCTTCCCGGACAAGACCCTCGCGCACCTCGTCGGCCGCTACCTCGACGAGAAGCTGCCAGAGGCCGATCCCACGCAGCTCGTGCCCGAGACCGACGGCGCGACGCCGTCGCAGGAGGCGTGGTTCACTCTGCGCACCGCCGCCGCGATCCGCGAGGCGATGCCGGAGTCGGTGACGACGGTGCTGACCGAGATCGAGCTGCCGACCCTGCTCACGCTCGCCGACATGGAGGTCGCGGGCGTCGCCGTGTCCCACGACGTGCTGTCCTCGTTCTCGGGCGAGCTGCTCGCCCGGACCGATGGGCTCGCCGCGGATGCCTTCACGCTGGTCGGTCGGGAGTTCAACCTCGGCTCGCCCAAGCAGCTGCAGGAGGTGCTCTTCGACGACCTCCAGCTGCCCAAGACCCGCAAGACCAAGACCGGCTACTCCACGGATGCGGCGGTGCTCGCCGATCTGCAGGAGACCAATCCGCACCCGTTCCTCGATCTGCTGCTGCAGCACCGCGAGGCCACCAAGCTCCGCCAGATCATCGAGTCGCTGGACACCGCCATCCGCGCCGACCATCGCATCCACACCACCTACGTGCAGACCGGAAGCCAGACCGGACGTCTGTCCAGCACCGACCCCAACCTGCAGAACATCCCGGTGCGCACCGAGGAGTCCCGTCGCATCCGCAGCGCCTTCGAGGTCGGGGAGGGCTACGAGTCCCTGCTGACCGCCGACTACTCGCAGATCGAGATGCGCATCATGGCGCATCTGTCCGGCGACGCCGGGCTGATCGAGGCGTTCAACTCCGGTGAGGACCTGCACAGGTTCGTCGGCGCGAGGGTCTTCGGCGTGGAGCCCGAGGACGTCACCTCGGCCATGCGCACCAAGGTCAAGGCGATGTCGTACGGTCTCGTCTACGGGCTCTCGGCCTTCGGTCTGTCCAAGCAGCTGCGCATCGAGCAGTCCGAGGCCAAGCAGCTGATGATGGAGTACTTCGCGCGATTCGGGGCGGTGCGCGACTACCTTCGCGCCTCGGTGCTGAAGGCGAAGGAAGACGGCTACACGGAGACGATCTTCGGTCGCCGGCGCCCGTTCCCGGACCTCAGCAGCCCCAACCGCGTGCTGCGCGAGAACGCCGAGCGCGCCGCGCTCAACGCTCCGATCCAGGGCAGCGCCGCCGACATCATGAAGATCGCCCTGTTCCGCATCCACGCCGACCTGCGCCAGGCGGAGCTTCGTTCCCGCGCCTTGCTGCAGATCCACGACGAACTCGTCGTCGAGGTCGCACCGGGGGAGTGGGATGCCGTGGAGGGCATCGTGCGCGACCGCATGGGCGGGGCTGCCGAGCTTTCGGTGCCGCTGGACGTGCAGGTCGGCCGCGGACGCGACTGGAACGAAGCAGCGCACTGATCCCCGGACACACGGCCGTGCGGGGCTAGGCTCGAATCCATGACTGCTGAACCCCGCACCCCCTCCGCGATCGACCAGGTCGCCGAGCGCTGGGTGGACACCCTTGTGGATCTGTCGCCGACGCTGGCGACCTACATCGGCCGTAACGAGGCGAACGGAAAGCTCGACGACCTCAGCCCCGAGGGCCACGAGCGCTCGGTCGCCGCCGCACGTGCGACACTCGCCGAGCTCGACGCGCTGGAGCCCGTCGACGAGATCGATCGGGTCACCAAGACCGACCTGTCCTCCGAGCTGCGCCTGCAGGTGGAGCTGCACGACGCGCAGTGGCACCTGCGCGACCTGAACGTGATCGCGTCCGCGCCGCAGGACTTCCGGCAGGCCTTCGATCTGATGCCCACGGCGACTGCCGAGGACTGGTCGGTCGTCGCGGAGCGCCTGGCCGCACTGCCGGCGGCCATCAAGGGCTACACCGAGACCCTGCGCGAGGGCATCCGCCAGGGCATCGTCCCCGCCCGCCGGCAGGTGACCGAGGTGGCCACCCAGATCGGCCGCTACACCGCCGATGACGGCTTCTTCGCGGCGTTCGTCGCCGAGGCCGCTCCCGAGGAGGGGCAGCTGCCGGCGTCCCTCGCCAAGGAGCTCGCCGACCGCTCGGGCGCCGCCCGCGTCGCCTACGACGAGCTGCGCACCTTCCTCACCGGCGAACTGGCTTCGGTCGCGCCGGAGCAGGATGCCGTCGGTCGCGAGCTCTACGCGCTGAACTCCCGCCGCTTCCTCGGCGCCACGATCGACCTGGACGAGACCTACGAGTGGGGCCGCGACGAGCTCGAGCGCATGATCGCCGAGCAGAACTCGATCGCGAATGAGATCCTCCCCGGAGCCACGGTCGAGGAGGCGGTCGCGCATCTCGAGGCCGATCCGTCGCGCAAGCTGCACGGGACCGAGGCGCTGCAGCGCTGGATGCAGGAGACCAGCGACAAGGCCATCGCCGACCTGGGCGCCAGCCACTTCGACATCCCGGAGCAGATCCGCGAGCTGGAGTGCATGATCGCCCCCACGCAGGAGGGCGGGATCTACTACACCGGCCCGACCGACGACTTCTCGCGTCCCGGCCGCATGTGGTGGTCCGTTCCCGAGGGCGTCACCGAATTCGACACCTGGCGCGAGCTCACCACGGTGTACCACGAGGGCGTCCCCGGCCACCACCTTCAGATCGCGCAGGCGACCTACAACCGTGCCGAGCTGAACACCTGGCGGCGCGTGCTCGCCGGCACCTCCGGTCACGCGGAGGGGTGGGCCCTGTACGCCGAGCGTCTGATGGAGCAGCTCGGCTACCTCGACGACCCTGCGGACCGGCTCGGCATGCTCGACGGTCAGCGCATGCGCGCCCTGCGCGTCGTGCTGGACATCGGCGTTCACCTGGGCAAGCCGCGCCTCGACGGCGACGGTGTCTGGGACCACGACTACGCGCTGGACATGATGCGGCGCAACGTGAACATGTCCGACGAGTTCCGCCAGTTCGAGGTGAACCGCTACCTCGGATGGCCGGGCCAGGCGCCGTCGTACAAGGTCGGCCAGCGCATCTGGGAGCAGGTCCGCGACGCCGTCCGCGCCCAGGAGGGCGACGCGTTCTCGTTCAAGGACTTCCACAAGCGCGCCCTCGACATGGGTGGCGTCGGCCTGGACACGCTGCGGTCGGTGTTCCACGTCTGAGACTCGACCGCGAGCTTCTCATCGTAGAGGTGTGGTCATGCTGACCTCACCTCTACGATGAGATCATGCCCGAACCCTCGCTGACGAGCCGGTCGTCCCTGGCTGCACGACTCGACGCTCTGCCGTTCACGCGGTCGCATCTGCGCGTGCTGACGGGCTCCGGCGTCGGCTGGGCCCTGGATGCCATGGACGTCGGCCTCATCTCGTTCATCATCGCGGTGCTCGCCCGGGAGTGGTCGCTCGACTCGTTCACGACCGGGTGGATCGCATCGGCCGGGTTCGTCGGAATGGCGATCGGAGCCAGCGTCGGCGGGCTGCTCGCCGACCGGCTGGGGCGCCGATACGTCTTCGCGGTCACACTGCTGATCTACGGCGTCGCGACCGGGGCGAGCGCCCTGGTCGGCGGCGTGGCAGTGCTCATCGTGCTCCGGTTCTTCGTGGGCCTGGGGCTCGGCGCGGAGCTTCCGGTGGCGTCCACGTACGTCAGCGAGTTCGCGCCCGCGCGCATCCGCGGTCGCCTCATCGTGATCCTGGAGGCGTTCTGGGCGGTCGGCTGGACGGCATCCGCCCTGATCGGCTACTTCGTGATCCCCGCATCTGAGAGCGGCTGGCGATGGGCTTTCGCCCTCGGCGCGATCCCGGCGGTCTACGCCCTCTTCGTGCGGTGGGGGCTGCCGGAGTCACCGCGCTGGCTGGCGTCGCGCGGCCGGATGGGCGAGGCCGAGAGGATCGTCTCCCGTCTGGAGACGGATGCCGATCTGCAGCGCACCCCGGCGATCCGCAAGGAGCCGGTGCGCGAGACCCTGGCGCCCACCACATCCCGGCGGGTGGCGCTGCTGTGGGCGCCCGAGTTCCGTGTCCGCACCGTCAGTGTCTGGCTCGTGTGGTTCTGCGTGAACTTCGCGTACTACGGTGCGTTCATCTGGATCCCCAGCATCCTCTTCGCCGCCGGCTACGACCTGGTGAAGTCGTTCGGTTTCACCCTGCTGATCACGCTCGCGCAGCTGCCGGGGTACGCCGTCGCGGCCTGGTTGATCGAGATATGGGGCAGGCGTCTGACCCTGTCGGTGTTCCTGGCGGGCTCTGCGGTGTCGGCCGTGCTCTTCGGCCTCGCCGGGAGCGAGGGCATGATCATCGCGACCGGTATGGCGCTCTCGTTCTTCAATCTCGGAGCCTGGGGAGCGCTGTACGCCGTCACGCCCGAGATCTATCCGACCTCGCTGCGCGCGACCGGAGCGGGCTGGGCCGCCGGCATCGGACGCATCGCGTCCATCATCGCGCCACTGGCAGTGCCGCTGCTGCTCGCACAGGGCGGTGCGCCGTTGGCCTTCGTGGTGTTCTCGGTGTTCTTCGTGACAGCGGCGGTGGCGGCCTGGGGGCTCGTCGACAAGCGCGGCGCGAGCCTCGACGACCGCTGACTCTTGGCGCCGTGCGGTCCGGCGCGGCCATAGGCTGGAACGATGGCGGAAGTGCGATTCGTGGCGATCGGCGACTCCTTCACGGAGGGCGTCGGCGACGAGCTGCCTGACGGCACCGTGCGGGGCTGGGCTGACATCGCGGCGCAGGGCTGGGCCGATGCGTCGGGGCACAGCATCCGCTATGCGAACCTCGCCATCCGGGGCAAGCTGGCCTGGCCGATCGTCGAGCAGCAGCTCGAGCCCGCACTCGCTCTGCGGCCGACGCATCTCTCCTTCAACGGCGGCGGCAACGACATGCTGCGCCCGAACGCCGACATCGAGCACTTGGCCGACGCCTTCACCCGTGTGCTGCGCAGGTGCGACGAGGAGGGTGTGCAGCTCATCGTCCTCTCGGGCGCAAACCCCAGCGCACGCCTGCCGATGGGCAGGATGGTGCAGCGGCGTGGGGACGAGCTGTCGGATGCCGTGATGCGCCGGATCGAGGACAGACCCGACGTCGTCCGCGCGCTGAACTGGCCCGACACCGAGCTGTCCCGTCCCCAGTACTGGTCCGAGGACCGGCTGCACATGAACGCGCACGGCCATCACCGCGTCGCGGCGCGCGTGCTGCACGCACTCGGCTACGAGCCGCCGAGCGAGTGGTGGGCTCCGGCACAGCATCCGGCCGTAGGCCCGAGCGGCTACGCGTACTACCGCGAGTTCGTCGGCCCGTGGATCCGGCGACGGGTCACCGGCACATCGTCCGGTGACGGACGCACCGCGAAGTACGGATCCTGGGTCGAGCGGACACCTCGATGAGGTCGCTGGCCGGACGCCGGATGCTGCGCCGGGTGCTGCAGCTGCTCGTCGGCCTGTTCCTGTATGGGATCGGCATCGCCTTCATCGTGCGGGGCGTGCTGGGCGCCGCTCCCTGGGACGTCCTGACCCAGGGCATCGCGACGCACCTCCCGCTGTCCTTCGGGACGATCACCATCATCGTCAGCGGCATCGTTCTGCTGATGTGGATCCCGCTGCGTCAGAAACCGGGCGTCGGCACGGTGCTGAACGCACTGCTGGTGGGCCCCGCCGCAGATGTCGGCTTCCTGATCATCCCCGAGACCGACGTGCTGTGGCTTCGCGTGATCTTCTTCGCGATCGGACTCACCGTGCTCGCCGCGGCCACCGGCCTGTACATCGGGACGCATTTCGGTCCCGGCCCGCGGGATGGGCTGATGACCGGCCTGCACCGCGTCACCGGCCGCCCGATCTGGTTGGTCCGCACGGCACTGGAGGTGTCTGTGGTGCTGGTCGGCTGGCTGCTGGGCGGGAACGTCGGGGTCGGCACGGTGGTGTTCGCCCTGCTGGTCGGCCCGATGTGCCAGTTCTTCATGCGCATCTTCGAGGTGCGGCTGCCCGGCGAGCCACTGGCACTGCCTGGTGACGATCTCCGTCCGGACGCGGTCGCGGGCTGAGACATGGATCTGTGGGAGATGCGGTCGCTTCCCGGCGGAACGGTCACCCTGCACGACGCGCGGCGGGAGCAGCATCGTATGGTCCGGCTCGAGGCGTTCGAGATCGGGGTGTTCGCGGTGACGGAGGAGCAGTTCGCAGAGGTGCTCGGCGTCCCGGCATCCCGTCCGCGGCACCCGGCGAGGGATCTCAGCTGGCTGCGCGCCATCCGGTTCTGCAATGCGGCATCGGAGTGGGAGGGGCTCGACCCGGCCTACACCTTCGACGGCGAGGAGGTCACCTGGCACGTCGACAGCGACGGGTACCGGCTGCCGACGGAGGCGGAATGGGAGTTCGCGTGCCGGGCGGGCTCGACAGGACCTCAGTACGGCCCGCTGCCGGAGATCGCCTGGACCGGGGCCGACGGAGGCTCCGAGCCGCACGACGTCGGGCTGAAGCTGCCCAATCTCCACGGCCTGTTCGACACGCTCGGAAACGTCTGGGAGTGGTGCTGGGATCTGCTCGACCCCGAGCGCTACGACGACTACCGCGTCTTCCGCGGTGGTGGCTTCGCGGACGACAGCTGGAGCGTGCGGGCGTCGGTCCGGCGAGGCGGCGCGCCCCGCATGCACCATGACGACGTCGGCATGAGGCTCGCCCGTGGCGGATTCGACGGGGTGGACAGCGCCCAGGGCTGGTCGGCGCAGGCCGATGTCGAGCGCGGAGGCCGTGGCGGCCCGCATCCGATCGGCTGGACGCAACGCGGCTGAGCGCCACGACCCACCCCGGGCATGGCTGCGGTCAGCGTTTCCGCGGGCGCTCCGGATCGAGCCCCATCCGGATGCGGGTGCGCTTGCGCTCGATGATGATCATCGTCAACCCCAGGATCCACAGCGGCAGCTGGGTGAGGAACGCCCACCGGAACGCCTCGGGCGAGTAGGTCGCCGGAGTGCCGGCGCCCTGCAGATCGAGCGTCAGGCCGATGAGGAAGATCGCTACGAGTCCGGCGAGGAATCCACCCGAATTGGTCACGCCGGTGGCTGTGCTGAGCCGGTGCACGGGGTTGTGCGTGCGGGCGTGGTCGAAGGCGATCATCGACGCGGGCCCACCGGCTCCCAGGCACACGACCAGGATGGTGAGCAGCCACACCGGGGCAGGTGCGGGCCAAGCGATGACGAGAAGCCATCCGATGACCTGCACGCTGACGATCGGGACGACCAGCGCGAGCGACCGGCGCGTGGGGATCCGGCGGGAGAGCTCGCCCAGGATCGGACTGAGCACCATCGCGACGATCACGTTCACCGACAGGAGTCCGGCCGCTGCCGCGTTGGAGAGCCCCTCGCCTGCGGTGAGGAACGGCATGCCCCACAGCAGCAGGAAGGCGGTCCCCGCGAACGGCGTGGTGAAGTGCGTCCAGAAGGCGAGCCGCGTACCGGGATGGGCCCATGCCGCGCGGATGCCGACACCGGTGTCGATCGAGGAGGTGACGACGCGGATCACACCCGTTTCGGTGTTGACGGTGACGTCCTGCTCCTGCTCCGGGGGACGGTTGCGCACGAACGCCCACACGAGCACTGCGAACAGGACGCCCAGTCCGGCGATGCTGCTGAACGTGATCGTCCAGGACGTGGAGTGCAGCAGAGCCGCGAGGGGGAGGAGCGCGACGAGCTGGCCGCACTGACCGGCCAGGCCGGTCATCTGCCCCATCAGCGGCCCACGTTGAGCGGGGAACCAGGTGGCGACCAGGCGGATCACCGCGGGGAAGATCGCGGCGTCGCCCGCACCGAGCAGCACCCGGGCGACGATCGCGACGCCGATGCTGGGAGAGACCGCCATCACGAACTGCCCCACGCTCATGAGGAGCATCCCGATGACCATGATCGGGCGGGACCCGTAGCGATCCAGGAGCACCCCGATCGGGATCTGCATCCCTCCGTAGACGGCCAGCTGCACCACCGCGAACAGCGACAGGGTGGCAGCATCGGCGTGGAACCGCTCCGCGGTGTCGACCCCGACTGCGCTCAGCGAGCTGCGGTTCGTGATGGCGAGGATGTACGCCGCGACGGCGACACCCCAGATCAGCCAGGCGCGCCAGCCGGGGCCGGTGCGGGGGAGGGGAGTGGCGGTCACTCGTATCAGGATACTCGGCGGGAACAGGCGAGACGGATCGCCCGGTGTACAGTTGCCCGGTGGATCCGAGAGTGCAGAGCGCTGCAGCGCCGGGGCGCGCGCGCCGCAGTCCGGCCCGCAGCCGTGCTGGCCTGCACCCGTCGCAGGTGGTCGTACTCGGATTCGCCACGGCGATCGTCGTGGGCACAGCCCTGCTCATGCTCCCGATCTCGAAGCGGGGCTCAGGTGGGGCCGACATCGTCGATGCGCTCTTCACTGCGACATCAGCGGTCTGCGTCACGGGCTTGACCACCGTGGACACCGCGACCTACTGGACACCGTTCGGGCAGGTCGTGATCATGCTGCTGATCCAGCTGGGCGGTCTCGGCATCATGATCTTCGCGTCGCTGATCGGCCTGGTGCTGGCCCGCAAGCTGACGGTCCGATCTCGCATCAACACGGCCTCCGAGGCGAAGGCGACCGGATTCGGAGACGTCCGCGGCTTGGTCCGGGGGATCGTCCGGATCACACTGGGAGTCGAGCTGAGCGTCTTCATCCTGCTGTGGCTCCGGTTCGCCTTCGGGTACGGGTACGACCCGGGCCGAGGAGCCTGGAATGCGGGCTTCCTCGCGGTCTCCTCGTTCAACAACGCGGGCTTCGCGCTGTACTCGGACAATCTGATGGGGTTTGTGGCCGATCCGTTCATCTGCCTGCCGATCGCAGCTGCGATCATCCTCGGCGGCCTCGGGTTCCCGGTGATCATGCAGTTGCGCAAGGAGTTCCGCCGTCCGCTGCACTGGACGATGAACACCAAGCTGGTGCTGTGGGGGACCGTCGTGCTGCTGACGGGCGGAACGGTGTATCTGACGGTCATCGAATGGAGCAATCCGAAGACACTCGGCACACTCGATCCGGCGGCACGGATCCTGGCTGGGTTCTTCCAGTCGGTGCAGACCCGCACAGCCGGTTTCAACTCGATCGACATCGGAGCCATGCACGACGCCAGTTGGTTCGGCATGGACATCCTGATGTTCATCGGCGGCGGACCGGCGGGAACGGCGGGCGGCATCAAGGTCACGACCTTCGCTGTGCTGTTCTTCATCATGCTGACCGAGCTGCGCGGTGAGGGCGCGGTGAACATCTTCGGCAAGCGGCTCAGCCGCGCCGTGCACCGCCAGGCCATCACGGTGGTGCTCATCGCCGTCGCCGCGGTGGTGGTCGGTACCTCAGCTCTGCTGCTGATCACGGACAGCACCCTGGACCGGGTGCTCTTCGAGGCCGTCTCGGCATTCGGAACCGTCGGGCTCTCGACGGGCATCACCACCGAGCTGCCCGCTGCGGCGAAGCTGGTGCTGATCCTGCTGATGTTCCTCGGTCGACTCGGTCCGCTCACCCTCGGCACGGCGATAGCACTGCGTGAACGTCGCGTGCTCTACGAACTCCCCAAGGAAAGGCCCGCCATTGGTTAGGTTCTCGCTCTTCGGCGGCGATGCGTCACGGCGCATCGCCGAGGCGGACTCGGTAGCGGTGATCGGTCTCGGCCGGTTCGGAAGCGCGCTGGCGCACGAACTCATGGCGGCCGGCACCGAAGTGCTCGGCGTCGATCTCGACGAGGATCTCGTCCAGGCGCACAACGGCGAGCTCACGCAGGTCGTCCGAGCCGACTCCACCAGGGAGGAGGCGCTGAGGCAGCTCGCGATCGACGAATTCGAGCGGGTGGTCGTGGCGATCGGAGACGACGTGTCCGCCTCCATCCTCACCTGCTCAGTGCTGCTGAGCATGCGGATCCCGGTGATCTGGGCGAAGGCCGTCGACGACAGGCACGGCCTGATCCTGGAGCAGCTCGGTGTGCACAAGGTGATCTACCCCGAGCACGACATGGGACGCCGAGTCGCGCACCTGGTCCGCGGTGCGGCGCTCGACTACATCGAGGTGGCGCCGGGCTACGCGCTCGTCAAGGCGGCGGCACCCTCGATGCTGCACGGCGTCGCCCTCGGAGAGACCGGAGTCCGCACGACCCACGGCATCACTGTCGCCGCGTACCAGCATGGGGCAGACGAATGGCACAACGCCGACAACACCACCGTCCTGCAGCCGGGTGACACGATCCTCATCGTGGGGCCCACCGAGCGAGCCGAAGCGTTCGCGCAGCTGCGTTGAGACGGCGGCCGTAAGGGGCCAGGTGACAGATCGGGCTTCGTGCCCCAGACTCGAGGCATGACTCCGGCGCCCTGGGTGCTCCACGTCGACATGGACCAGTTCATCGCGGCGGTCGAGGTGCTGCGGCGCCCCGAGCTCGCCGGACGGCCGGTGATCGTCGGCGGGAACGGCGATCCCACCGAACGGGCGGTGGTGTCCACGGCGTCGTACGAGGCGCGTGCGTTCGGCATCGGTTCGGGGATGCCACTCAAGATCGCCGCCCGCAAGGCGCCCGAAGACGCGGTCTTCCTGCCGGTGGATCACGCGGCGTACGAAGAGGCATCCGCCGGGGTGATGAGCGCACTCCGCGCTCTTCCCGGCGTGGTCGTGGAGATCATCGGATGGGACGAGTGCTTTCTGGGAGCGACGACGGATGCCCCGGAGGCACTGGCCCGCGATGCACAGCACGCGGTGCTGACGGCGACCTCCCTGCACTGCTCGGTCGGCATCGGCGACAACAAGGTGCGTGCCAAGATCGCGACGGAGTTCGGCAAGCCCCGGGGCGTCTTCCGACTCACCGCGCAGAACTGGTTCGAGGTGATGGGGGAGAGGCCCACCCGCGATCTGTGGGGTGTGGGCTCCCGCGTGCAGAAGCGCCTGGCCGACCACGGGATCCGGACGGTGCGCGAACTCGCCGATGCCGACGAGGCCGAGATGATCCGCGAGTTCGGTCCGAAGATGGGCGTCTGGTATCACGGGCTCGGTTCCGGACGAGGTCCGGCGGTGGTGGACGACACGCCGTGGATCGCCCGCAGCCACAGCCGGGAGACGACGTTCCAGCAGAACCTGACGACGCGCGCCGAGATCGAGAACGCGGTCGAGGACCTCGCAGGCCACGCCTTCGACGACTGCATCGCGGAGGGACGACCCGTCATCCGCTTGCATCTGAAGGTGCGATACGCCCCGTTCGAGACACGCACGACGGGCCGGAAGCTGTCCGCGCCGACGAAGGACCGCGATGCGTTCATCGCAGCCGCGCGCGAACTCGCCGACAGCCTGGATACCGATCGCGAGGTCCGGCTGCTGGGCGTCCGCGCCGAGATGACCATGCCCGAGGGTGGTGACCCGGGGGAGCGGACGCCCGTGCGCGGCCGCATCTGAGTCGGATGGTTCGGATACTGGGTCCGCGCGCGGGCGGCCTTAGGCTCTGATCCATGACTGCGGCAGTGCGCGTGACGACCGACCTCGACGACATCGACCTGGATGTCGTGCACCGCTGGCTCTCGGAGGAGGCGTACTGGGCACTCGGGCGATCGCGCGAGGTCGTCGAGGCCGCGGCACGCGCTTCGGTGAACTTCGGAGCCCTGGATGCCGACGGCCGCCTCGTCGGGTACGCCCGCGTCGTCACCGATCGGGTCACGTTCGCCTGGCTCTGCGACGTCTTCGTCGATCCCGCGGCCCGCGGTCTGGGGGCAGGCAAGGCCCTGGCAGGTGCTGTCGTCGCGGCTGTGCGGCCCATGGGCCTGAAGCGTGTCATGCTCGCCACCGCGGATGCCCACGAGCTCTACCGCCGGTTCGGGTTCGAGGGCGTCACCGACCCCGAGAAGCTGATGATCCTCGCGCAGCCGTCTGCTCAGCGCGGTGCGGACCAGGAGGCGGTGTAGCGCCAGAAGAGCCGACGCCGCATCCTGATTCCAGGCAGCATCGCAGATGCCATGTCTCGGATCTCTTCGAACGTCTGCGACGACTCAGCGACCGGGGCTTCCATGCTCACCGGAAGATGTGTGGCACGGCGCGGATGCCGCACCATCCCGATAAGGGGATTCAGCACCATCGAGACCGCGGAGCGGAACACGTCTGCCCGCGTCTCCTTCGCGATGCCGACGATCACCAGTCGTCCGCCAGGGCGCAGGGAAGAGCGCGCAGCCGACAGCGCCTGCCGCAGTGGCATGTGGTGGAGAGATGCCACGAAGACGAGAAGATCGTACGCCGATTCCGGTTCGTCGCCGAAGCTGCGGATGTCGACTCGAACGTCTGCTCGCGGGAAACGCGCTCGTGCGACGGCGGCCGACCGGACGTCGGGTTCGACGCCGATCACGGTGGGGAACACCCGGGTGAGGCGCTCCAGCAGGCTTCCGGTGCCGCATCCGACGTCGACGGCGACGTCGCCGCCCGAACGTCGCACCGCGCGGGCATGCCGCAGCACGAATCCCGCGTATGCGTCGTTGTGAGACCACGGATGCGCGGCGTTGAATCGGGCGAGGACCTCGAAGAGATTCATCGGTCGGACTCCGCGGGCACCTCGGATGGAGCCGCCCTGCCACGAAGGTTCAGTTCGTCTGGAAGCATCGCCCGGCCGTGCACGCCCATAGGGTGATCCTAGGCGTCGCGACCGCGGCGCTCCGCGCCCCGCGGCCCCTGACCGGGGGAGAGGTGAGGTCATCGACGTATGTGGAACCACGATCCTGCGGACTACGACTGCCCGTTCTGCCGCATCCAGGGCGGGGAGTACGACGACGACAACCGCGCGGAGGACATCGTCGCTGTGACGCCGCTGGCGTACGCGCGCGTCGCGCCGAAATGGTGGCCCGACAACCCGGGCAGCCTGCTGGTCATCCCGCGCGGGCATCACGAGAATCTGTACGACCTGCCACAGCAGGTCAATCATGCGGTCTGGGATCTTGTTCAGCAGTCGGCTCGCGCCGTGCGGGCGGCATACGGCTGTCAGGGAACGTCGGTGCGCCAGCACAATGAACCGGCGGGGGACCAGGATGTCTGGCACCTCCACGTCCACGTGTTTCCGCGCTGGACGGGCGATGAGCTCTACACGCGCCATCACGAGGCGACGTGGCACGCTCCGGCGGAGCGGGCGGCCTACGCGGCGAAGCTCGTCCCGATGCTCGGCCTGCCGACGCACTTCGAGGACACGACGGGCTGAGCCGGGACCTAGAGGAGTGGCGCTCGACCTTCACCCGGTCGCGGGTCAGGGGACCTCTGAGGAGGGCGCGAGCACCATGGAGAGCCAATCGTCGGCGGCCCGCAGGAATGCCGCCGGCTGCTCGACCCAGGGGTAGTGCCCGCAGTCCTCGATCATCGCGAGGCGTGCGCCCAGCACCGCGGCGTAATCCATGACCGGCTTGACGCCCGTGAGGTAATCGAGGCTCCCACCGATGACGAGAGTAGGGGGAATCGGCGCGGCCCGGATGAGCTCGACCGCATCGGCCGGGACGTCGTCGAACCAGGCCAGCGCCGAAGCACGACTGACCGACCCGACCTGCGCATGAGCGCGTTCGATCTCGCTCCAGTGAGCGTACGTTGCCGGAGCCTGTCGCTGGAATGCCTGGCGAAAGGCGTCGTCGGTGGCCGGGTCTTCCTCTTCCAGCGCGCGGAGGGCGTCTGCGACAGCGGGAACGGTGCGGTCGAGAGCGATGGAGGCGCCGTCGTGAGCGGCGCCCGTCAGCCAGGTCGCGGGCGGGGTCACCAGCATCAGAGAGCGAACCAGCTGCGGGTAGCGAGTCGCCGCGGCAAGAGCGAGGCGGGTGCCGGCGGAGTGGGCGATCAGGTGGGCGGCGTCCATGCCGAGCGCGTCTACCAGGGCTGCCACATCGTCGGCATCCTGCCACCATCCACGGGAGAGCCCGCCGCTGCGAGGCGTTCCGCGCGGATGGAGGACGACGAGTCGACGGGTGCTGTCCAGGCCGGCGAGATCGCTCAAGTACTCGGGGCCTCGGCAGGGACCACCAGGAAGAACGATGACGGGGTCTGCATCCGGCGGCCCGGTCTCAGTGACGGCGAAGGGCAGGTCCAGATCGTCAACGCGCATGGGCTCACTCTGCCATGAGGCGGGGGATCGAATCCCACCTTCGTTTCCCAGTGTTCTGACATAATGTGCATTATCGGTTATTACCTTGATGGCAGACAGGGCTCGAGAGGGGCTCCACGACCGCGCCCCTGACGACTCAGCTCGCGAGCACCGTCGATGCGATCTGGACGAGCCGATGGTCGCGACTCTCCTCGTGCGCTGTGATGGTGACGACCGCGTGACGTGCATGGTCGACATACACGTACTGGCCGTACAGGCCGTCGAGTCGCCAGCCGTCGCCCGGCCCTGCCCATGCGGCGATGCCGTACTGCGACGAGTCGCCTTCCCATCCTGTGCTCACCCAGTCCGCGTGCATCGCATCGATCCAATCAGCGCCGACGAGTTGATCACCGCGCCACGTTCCGCGGTCGCGCAGCACACGGCCGATCCTGGCGAGCTCCTCGGTCCGCAGTTCGAGACCGGTGCCGCCGACGATCCAGCCGAGTGGGCAACGATGCCACTGCGGATTGTGGATCCCGAGCGGTTCGAACAGCCGCGGCATCAGCCAGTCACGCACGTCGCCGACGACGGCGCCGAGCATGCGCATGGCGACGTATGTGCTCGCATCGGAGTACTGATAGACCTCGCCCGCCCCGCGCGAAGGTCGACGGAGCATCTCCTGCGCGATGTCGGGCCACGGCGCCTCCTGGCTGCCGAACCACGCGAAGTCGATGCCGCTGGTCATCGTGAGCAGATGACGCAGCGTCACGTGCTCCACACCCTCACCGAACTGCATTGTCGGCAGGAGCTCCGCGACACGCGTGTCGAGCGTGAGGATCCCGGCGTCGGCGGCCATCCCCGCCGCCAGCGCGCTGACACCTTTCGACACGGAGTAGATGTTCACCCGGTCGTCGCTGCGCCAGCGATGCTGCGCCTCATCGTCGCCGATGAGCACGTGGACGCCGTACGCGCCGAGCTTCTCGACGTCGATCGCGCTCACGATTCGGTCACGTGCGGTCGCCGCTGAAATCACCCGTTGAGGCTAACAGCGAGCTCCGACACCGGCTCGCCGCCGACTCCCCCTCGTCGGCTACTGTCTTCATGTGTCGACCGATCAGCAGCGCCAGGCGAAGAACGACGACGCGTGGCTGTCGCTTGCCGCCGACTACGAGCGCGCCCGTGCACGCGAGGATTCGCTCGATCGTCTCGTCGAATGGCCCGCACAGCGCGCCGCACTCGGCGATGTGAGCGGGTTGTCGGTCCTGGACATCGGATGCGGCGACGGCAGCAAGCTCGCCGAGCTCGTGCGTGCCGGCGCTGTCGACTCCGTCGGCATCGACGTGCGCGATGACCTCCTCGGTGATCCGCCGAGTGGGATGACGCTCGCCAGGGGCGACATCTCCTCCCTCTCCGAGGTGAGCGAGATCCGAGGTCGCAGGTTCGATCGCATCCTGTTCCTCCAGTCGTTCGGCTACGCAGCCGATCCGGTCGCCACCCTCCAGGCAGCACGCCGACTTCTGACCGACGGCGGCTTCATCCTGCTCACCAGGACGCAGCCGGTCCGTTATGCGCTGGAGCGCGCCGAGCAGAACGGCACATCCCTCGGCGAGGAGTATTTCGCATCCGGCTCCCGCAGCTACAGCACTGGATGGAACGATCAGATCGCCCTCACCAAACGCACGTACACGATGTCGGACCTGCTCAACGCCTTCAGCGACGCCGGGTTGCGGATCGAGCGCGCCTGGGAGCCGCAGCTCTCTCCTGCGGATGCGGAACGGTACCCGCACAAGGCCGCATGGATGGACACCTACCTCGGCATCCTGATCTTCCGACTGCGTCCACTCCCCTGAGCTGACGTCTCAGCCCTGACCCAGACCGCCGAAGGAGGTGCCCGGTTCCGGGGTCGGGCATACCGCCGACTCCGGATACGTTCCCGCCTGAGCGTGAATCGCCGAGCCGTGCTCGGTCTGCGCGATGACGACGAAGATGCCCTGGAACGGGTCGTTCTCCTGCGGAGTCAGCCCGAAGCTCGTCATGGCGCCGGGAGAGGTCTGATCATCGGAGATCGGGCCGTACAGGCTGGAGAAGAGCCCCGGTGCCGGATGCTCGGACATCCACCTCGTGGTCTCGGGCAGGCTCATCCCGTCAACGACCCAGTAGGCGTCCTTCACGATCGTCGGGTTGCACAGCCACGCCGTGCTGATCATGCTGAACGACGAGCTCGGGCTTTCTTCCACGCGCTTCGCAGCAGGAGGAACGGGAAGGCTGTCCATCCACGCCTGAGCACGAGCATCCGCTGCCGGGTCGGGCGCCGGTGAGAGGCTGGGCTCAGGCGTGACGCGGGCAGCCACGGTCGCCTCTGACGTCGGGGCGGAGCCGATCGAACCGGGTCTTGACGCGCACCCTGCGATACTCGTGACCACCAGCACGGCGCCGACCGCGATCGCTCCCCAACGCGTCTTCATGGCTCGACCCTAGGGCATCCGTCAGGCGGGCACGTGAGCGACAGCGATCAGATGCGCGCTCTGGTCGCGGATGGCAGGAAGAGCGGATGCCGCGCGCGCGATCGCCAACGCGGCATCTCGCACCTCTGCAGATACCTCGCCGGCCTGTTCGAGGAACAGCCCCGCGGGCCCCTCGACGCCGACGACCTCGAGCACGTCCAGACCGGCATCCGCGACCTCGTCCTCGAGCTCCTCAGCGGTGTGGAAGTAGCCCGCGGGGAATCGCAGCTGCGAGCCTGGCGTCCCATCCGCGATGAGAGCTGCCCACTCCCCCGGAATCGGCGTCGGCACCGGTCGTCCGAGAGACGCCGCTCCGAACGCGACATATCGCGAAAGTCCCGCGGCCAGCACGACACCCCCTGCGCGCACCACCCGAGCGGCCTCGCGGAGCGCCCTGAGCCGATCCTCCCGCGAGGCGAGGTGATAGAGCGGGCCCAGCAGGATCGCCGCGTCGAAGGACTGATCCGCGTGCTCCAGCTCGCGTGCATCGCCCACGGAGGCCCGCACGCCCGCCTCCTGCGCCTGCTCGACGTGGCGGACGACGGGATCGATCATCTCCACCTCGTAGCCCGCGTCCATGAGGGCCCTGGAGTGGATTCCCGCGCCACCGCCAATGTCGAGCACACGTCCGCCCGGAACATGAGCGCGGATGATCTCCTGCGTGCGCTGGAACTCCAGGGGTCCCTGCGCCGACCGGGTCGTCAGCCGGACGTGCTCGTCGAAGACCTCGCCGTAGTACGTCTGGATGCGCGCATCGATGTCCTGCTGGTCAGCACATGTCATGCCGTCGAGGCTAGCTGTTCGTCGCGCCCGCGCGAGCAATGCGCGCACGATGTCGGCCCTTCCGCGAGTGATGCTAACGTGTTGCCTGGCAGACGTGAGGCGTGACGACCCTCGCGCCGGATTCGCTCCGGCAGACGGCTCCCGCGCGTGACGGCGTACCGACGAGAGGCCGGCGACTCACCGGCGAAGGTGTGGTGGCACCGCGATCTGGCCCCCGCCCACACCTCCAGGGCTCCATGCACCTGGAGGAATGATGAGCAGACCACCCCGTACACTCGCCGCTGAGCTCGGCACCGCCGCACCCGGCACGACAGTCACCCTGATGGGTCACGTGCACCGGCGTCGCATCCTGTCGTCCGTGACCTTTCTGGTGCTGCGCGACCGCACGGGCCTCGCCCAGATCGTGCTGCACCGCGACGCGGAGCATCCCGCCGACGTGCCGCCGGAGGAGACCGTCGTCCGGATCACGGGCATCGTGGCGGCGAACCCACAGGCGCCGGGCGGAGCAGAGGTCGTCTCCCCGCTCATCGAGGTGCTCGGCGAACCGGCCGCGACGCCGCCCGTCGAGCTCTGGCGCCCGACGCTCCCCGCTGGGCTGCCCGTGATCCTGGACAACGCCGCCGTGACGTGGCGCCACGCCACGCGACGTGCGACCTGGGAGCTCGCGGCCGCGAGCCTGCGCGGCTTCCGGGAGACCCTGGACGCCGCCGGGTTCCGGGAGGTGCACTCCCCCAAGCTCGTCGAGTCGGCGACCGAGTCCGGCGCGGACGTGTTCGAGGTGGACTACTTCGGCCGCCCGGCCTTTCTGGCGCAGAGCCCGCAGTTCTACAAGCAGCAGCTCGTCGGCGTGTTCGAGCGCGTCTACGAGGTCGGTCCGGTGTTCCGCGCCGAGCCTCACGACACCGTGCGACATCTGGCGGAGTACCGCTCCCTCGATGTCGAGTTCGGGTTCATCGAGGACCACCGTGACGTGCTCGCCTGCCTGCGCACAGTGCTCGCCGGCATGGTCTCGGCGATCACCTCGTATGCACCGGAGGCGGTCGATGTGCTCTCGCCCGCGATCCCGGTCGTGCCCGACAGCATCCCGGTCATCCACTTCCGCGACGCGCTGAGTCTCGTCGGCGCACCGGAGGACGAACCCGACCTCGCGCCGGAGCACGAGCGGCAGCTGGGGCGCTGGGCGCGTGACGAGCACGGCAGCGACTTCCTCGCGGTCGAGGGGTATCCGATGGCGAAGCGTCCGTTCTACACGCATCCGCAGCCGTCCGACCCCCGCTGGAGCAACAGCTTCGACCTGCTGTTCCGCGGTCTCGAGCTGGTGACCGGCGGTCAGCGCCTGCACCGCCACTCGGACTACGTCTCCGCCCTCCGGGCGCGGGGCGAGGACCCGGGCGACTATGCGGCGTACCTGCCGGCGTTCGCGCACGGAATCCCGCCGCACGGCGGCTTCGCGATCGGACTGGAGCGATGGGTCGCGCGGCTCATCGAGGCGGGCAACGTCCGCGAGACGGCGCTCTTCCCCAGGGACATGCACCGGCTCGCGCCATGACCAGGAGGGGACGGATGCCGGCATCCGTCCCCTCTCCGTCAGGCGCCCACGTACGCCGCGAGGTGCTCTCCCGTGAGGGTCGACCGCTCCTCGACGAGGGCAGAGGGCGTTCCTTCGAAGACGACGCGTCCGCCGTCGTGCCCCGCACCGGGACCGATGTCGATGATCCAGTCGGCGTGGGCCATGACGGCCTGGTGGTGCTCGATGACGATGACGGTCTTCCCCGCATCCACCAGCCGGTCCAGCAGCCCCAGGATCTGCTGCACGTCGGCGAGGTGCAGGCCCGTCGTCGGCTCGTCGAGGACGTAGACGTCCCCCTTCTCCCCCATCTGGATCGCGAGCTTGACGCGCTGACGTTCACCGCCCGACAAGGTCGACAGCGGCTGGCCGAGGGTGAGATAGCCCAGGCCGACGTCTTCCATCCGCCCGAGAATGCTCGCCACCGCCGGGATCTTCGTGTCGGCGGCAGTGAAGAACTCGCGCGCCTTCGCGACCGGCAGCTCCAGCACCTCGGTGATGTCCAGGCCGCCGAGCTTGTACTCCAGCACCGTGGCCTGGAAGCGCTTGCCGCCGCAGTCCTCGCAGGGCGTCTCGATCGTGTCCATGAACCCGAGCTCGGTGACGATCACGCCGGCGCCCTTGCAGGTCGGGCAGGCGCCTTCGGAGTTCGCGCTGAACAGCGCGGGCTTGACTCCGTTCGCCTTGGCGAAGGCCTTGCGGATGGGCTCCAGCATGCCGGTGTACGTCGCCGGATTGCTGCGTCGAGAGCCTCTGATCGCGCCCTGGTCGATCGCGACGACTCCCTCTCGCGGCGAGACCGAACCGTGGATGAGCGAGCTCTTGCCCGAGCCGGCGACACCTGTGATGACCGTCAGCACCCCGGTCGGGATGTCGACGTCCACGTCCTGCAGGTTGTTCGCGCTGGCTCCGCGCACCTCGATCGCGCCCGTCGCGCTGCGCACGGAGGACTTCAGCGAAGCCCGGTCGTCGAGGTGACGACCCGTCAGCGTGCCGCTCGCCCGCAACCCGTCCACCGTCCCCTCGAAGCAGATCTCGCCACCGCCCGCACCCGCCCCGGGTCCGAGATCGACGATGTGGTCGGCGATCTCGATGGTCTCCGGCTTGTGCTCGACGACCAGCACCGTGTTCCCCTTGTCTCGGAGTTCGCGAAGCAGGGTGTTCATCCGCTGGATGTCGTGCGGATGCAGCCCGATCGTCGGCTCGTCGAACACGTAGGTGACGTCGGTGAGGGATGAGCCGAGGTGGCGCAGCAGCTTGATGCGCTGCGCCTCTCCCCCGCTCAGCGTCCCGGACGGACGATCCAGGCTCAGGTATCCGAGGCCCAGGGCGACGAAGGAGTCCAGATTGGCGCTCAGCGCGGTCAGCAGCGGGCCCGCCTCGTCCAGATCCAGACCGCGCACCCACGCGGCGAGGTCGGTCACCTGCATCCGGCACGCGTCAGCGATGCTCACCCCGGCGATCTTCGACGACCGCGCTCCCTCGGTGAGGCGGGTGCCGTCGCACTCCGGACAGGTGGCGAAGGTCGCGACCTGCTCGACGAAGCGCCGGATGTGCGGCTGCAGCGCATCGAGGTCCTTGGACAGCATGGACTTCGTGATCTTGGGGATGAGCCCCTCGTAGGTGATGTTGATCCCATTGATCTTGACCTTGGTGACCTCGCCGTAGAGGAACAGCTGACGCTGCTTCTCGGTGAACGACGCGATGGGCTTGTCGGCCGGGTAGAAGCCCGAACCCGCGAACTGCTTGACCATCCATCCGTCGGGCGTATAGCCGGGGACCATGATCGCGCCCTCGTCCAATGCCTTCGACTCGTCGACCACCTGCGCGAGATCGATGTCCGACACCGCTCCCCTGCCCTCGCACCGCGGGCACATGCCGCCGAGATAGATCGCGTCCTTCACGATCTTCTTCTCGCCGCCCGGCCCGGTCATGACCCCGCTGGCCTTCTGGGTCGGGATGTTGAACGAGAACGCCGTGGGCCCTCCGATGTAAGGGGTGCCGAGCTTGGAGAACAGGATGCGCAGCATCGCGTTGGCGTCGGTCACGGTGCCGACGGTCGACCTCGGGTTGGCTCCGAGCCGTTCCTGGTCGACGATGATCGCGGTCGTCAGCCCCTCCAGCACATCCACGTCGGGACGCGGCACGGAGGGCATGAACCCCTGCACGAAGGCGCTGTAGGTCTCGTCGATCATCCGTCGCGACTCCGCAGCGATCGTGTCGAAGACCAGCGAGCTCTTGCCCGACCCGGACACCCCGGTGAACACGGTCAGGCGACGCTTGGGGAGCACCACGCTGACGTCCTTCAGATTGTTCTCGCGGGCCCCTTCGACTCGGATGCTGTCATGGGCGTCGGCGGCGTGGACCATCGGCGTCTCCTTCTGGGTGGCGGTCAGGCGATCTGCTGCAGTCGGATCATATTGCCTGCCGGGTCCCGGAAGGCGCAGTCTCGGATGCCGTAGGGCTGGTCGATCGGCTCCTGCACCACGTCGGCGCCCCTCGCCTCGATGGCCGCGAACGCCTCGTCGACGTCGCCCGTCGCCAGGACGATGCCGCCGAAGCTCCCCTTGGCCATGAGCTCGAGGATCGTGCTGCGCTCGTCGTCGTTGATGCCGGGGTCGACGGCGGGCGGAGTCAGCACGATCGCCGTGTCGGGCTGCTCGACCGGACCGACGGTGATCCACCGCATCCGGCCCCCTCCGACGTCCTTGCGCACCTCGAATCCGAGCACGTCCCGATAGAAGCTCAGCGAGGCCTCGGCGTCCGTGTGCGGGAGGAAGCTCGCGTTGATGGTGATGTTCATGTCACCGACGCTACTGATCCGGCGACGGCCGCGCTTCTCGATTCCTGATCGGTCTGGTCGCCTGCCTCTCCAGCCACGACGGGATGCCCGGACCATGGTCGTGCTCGGTGCGATAGGTGCTCGGCGGCATCCCCACCAGCTCGGTGAATCGCGTGCTGAAGGTGCCGAGCGAGGAGAACCCGACTTCGAAGCACACCTCGGTGACGGACAGGTCCCCGCGGCGCAGCAGCGCCATGGCCCGCTCGATCCGCCGTGTCATCAGATAGGAGTACGGGGACTCGCCGAACGTCTGCTTGAACCGGCGGCTGAGGTGACCCGACGACATGTGCGCCCCGCGCGCCAGGGCCTCCACGTCGAGCGGCTTCGCGTACTCGCGGTCGATGCGATCCCGCACCCGGCGCAGGATGACGAGCTCTCGCAGCCTGTCCTCGGAGCGTGTCGGTTCATCAATCACACACCGATCGTCGCATGCAACCAGTACGCTGGGCGCCATCTCCCACTCTCAGGAGACACCAGGAAAGGACATCATCGTGTCTGACGCTTCCCCCGAAGTGAAGAACTTCTTCTCCGCAGTGCGCACCTCGCTGGCCGTCTCCGGCGTGATCATGCTGGTGCTCGGCATCTTCATCCTCGTCTCCCCCACCAAGACCGCTATGTTCTTCGCGGGCATCCTCGCCGTGTACCTGATCATCCAGGGGCTGGTGTACATCGGCACGGGCGTCTTCACCAAGGACAGAGGCGGCTGGTCGCGCCTCGGCCATATCGTCCTCGGCCTTCTCTACGTCGTCGGCGGCATCCTCGCGTTCGTCAACCTCTTCGCGTTCACGGCGACGCTCGCGATCTTCTTCGGCATCATGCTCGGCATCACCTGGATCATCGACGGCGTCGTCTCGCTGTCGCTGCTGGGCGATTCCCGCTCGAGGGTCTGGACCGTGGTCTACGCGATCCTCAGCATCGTCGCCGGCGTCATCCTGCTTCTCTCGCCGCTGTATGCGGTCATGCTGTGGTGGCTCGCCGGCATCTCCCTGGTCGTGCTCGGTGTGCTGCAGATCGTGCGGGCCATCACTCTCAAGAAGGATGCCGCGCTCATCGCCGACGCCCTTCGTTCGGAGGAGACCCTCTGACGCGTCTCGTCAGCGAATGAGGAAGGCCCCGTCCGATCGGACGGGGCCTTCCTCATGTCTACGGATCACTCGGCGGCGAAGTCCGAGGTGTCTCCGACCAGACGGGTGTTGTCTGCGGGAACGGGGTCGACAGCGGCCTGTGCGACCTCCGCGGCGAACTCGGACACGTTGTAGAGCTTGCCCGCGGACTCGCGCCGCTCCGCGATCGCGCCGGGGTTGAGGCGGTTCAGAAGCGTGGCGGTGATCGTGCCCTCGATCATGTCGCCTGAGACGACGGTGAAGCCGATACCCTTCTCCGCGAGACCGGGGATCAGCTCGCGCAGGGCGTCCTCACCCGCGCGCTTGGACTTCGCGACCGGCTCGTACTCGGGCATCGTCGGCGTGGTGCGGATGAAGTGCGCCTGATGGCTGGTCACGAACACGACGCGCGAGCCGTCGCCCAGCAGGGGCTCGCCGGCCTGCAGCACGTTGACCTGCGCGTCGCGGTTGAGCTTGAGGGCGTAGTCCTCACCCATGCCGGACTCCATGCCGCCCGAGGCGTTGAGCACGAGGATGTCGAGCTTGCCGAACTCCGCCCGCACCGCGTCGAACATCTCCGCGACGGAGGACGGATCGGTGAGATCGGCGCCCACGACCAGCGTCCGCACTCCCAGCTCCCGGAGCTCCGCAGCGAGCTTCTCGGCACGCGGCGCCTTGTTGCGGAAGTTGATGACGACGTCCGCGCCGGCCTCGGCGAAGTAGCGGACGGTGTCGGCGCCGATGCCCCGGGACGAGCCGGTGACGAGCGCCACCTTGCCCTGAAGGGATCCGGCGGGCAGAACCTGGGTCATTCCTGACTCCTCGTGATGCGCGGGATATCGCCGGTTCGGCGACCTCCCAACCCTACAACGCGGCGTTGCCGCACCGCGGGATCACCCGCGTGATAGGTTGACCGCAGGAGGGGGCGCATGGACTTCATCGCAGGTATCGAGCAGTGGGCCTGGATCGGCTGGCTGGTGCTGATCGCCCTGTTCCTGGTCATCGAGATGATGACCCTGGACTTCACATTCCTGATGCTGTCCTTCGGCAGCGTGCTGGGGCTCGTCTCCGATCTCGTCGGCCTGCCGATCTGGGCGCAGGTCATCATCGCCGCGGCCGCCGCGGCGCTGTTCATCTTCTTCCTGCGCCCGCCGCTGCTGCACCGGCTGCGCCGCGGCGAGGATCCGACCAAGTCGAACGTCGCCGCGCTCATCGATCTTCGCGGGACCGCGCTGCAGGACATCACCGGTGTCTCCGGGCAGGTCAAGCTCAGCAACGGCGACACCTGGACCGCACGCAGTCTCGACGGCACTCCGATCATCCAGGGCAGCCGCGTGGCTGTCTCGGAGATCAGCGGCGCCACCGCCATCGTCCGCCCCGTCACCGAATAGGAGCACTGATGGACGACTCCTCGTTCATTCCCACCGCGATCGCCTGGATCCTGGCGATCGCCGTCATCATCTTCGTGCTGGTCACGATCGCCCGATCCATCCGGATCATCCCCCAGGCGACGGCCGGCATCGTCGAGCGCCTGGGTCGCTACCACAAGACGCTCGACCCCGGCCTGAACCTGCTGGTGCCCTTCATCGACCGGCTGCGCCCGCTGATCGACATGCGCGAGCAGGTCGTCTCGTTCCCGCCGCAGCCGGTGATCACCGAGGACAACCTGGTCGTCTCGATCGACACCGTCGTCTACTTCCAGGTGACGGATGCCAGGGCGGCGACGTACGAGATCGCCAACTACCTGGGTGCCGTCGAGCAGCTCACCACGACCACGCTCCGCAACGTCGTCGGCGGCCTCAACCTCGAGGAGGCGCTGACCAGCCGTGACGAGATCAACGGTCAGCTGCGCGTCGTGCTCGACGAGGCGACCGGCAAGTGGGGCATCCGGGTCTCGCGCGTCGAGCTGAAGGCCATCGACCCGCCCGTGTCCATCCAGGACTCGATGGAGAAGCAGATGCGCGCCGAGCGCGACCGTCGTGCAGCCATCCTGACCGCTGAGGGCTCCAAGCAGTCGCAGATCCTCGAGGCCGAGGGCCAGCGGCAGGCTGCGATCCTCAAGGCAGAGGGAGACAAGCAGGCTGCGGTGCTGCGCGCTCAGGGTGAGGCGGAGGCGATCCAGAACGTGTTCGCGTCGATCCACGAGGGTCGCCCTGACGACAAGCTGCTCGCGTATCAGTACCTGCAGATGCTGCCCAAGATCAGCGAGAGCTCGTCGAGCAAGCTGTGGATCATCCCCAGCGAGCTCACCGAGGCGCTCAAGGGCATCGGCAGTGCGTTCACGCCCCGCTCCGGTGGCTCGGACGCCTCCCAGCCCGGCGCGTGACGCACCCGTACTTCGCCGGTACCCGGCATCCCCGAGTCCTCGCCCACCGCGGATTGGTCCCCGCGGTCGGCGAGGACTCCTCGCTGTGGGAGAACACCGCGGGCGCCTTCGCCGCCGCCCATGCGGCCGGTGCCGAATACATCGAGACCGACTGCCAGATGACGGCGGACGGCGACGTCGTGCTGTTCCATGACGACACGCTGGAGCGGCTCGCAGGAGACCCGCGCGCGGTGTCGGAGGTGCGCACGGCCGAGTTGGCGCAGCTGTTCGCGCCCCACGGCGGGCTGATGACGGTCGGAGATGCGCTGGATGCCTTCCCCGACACCCGGTTCAACATCGACATCAAGACCGAGGCCGCTGCCGAGCCGATCGGTCCGCTGCTCGCGCCTCATTCTCACCGCGTGCTCGTCACGAGCTTCTCCGACCGCAATCGGCGCGCCGCGCTGGCATCCGTGATGCGCGCCGGCGCCGGCATCCGGCCCGCGACCTCCGGCGCGAGCTCGGTGATCCTCGCGCTGAGGGTGCTGTCGTGGCTGCGCCTCTCCCCCGCGCGGGTGCTGCGTGACATCGACGCGGTGCAGATCCCCGAGCATCATCTGGGCATTCGGCTGTTCACCCCGGCCCTCGTGCGAGCGGCCCACGGATGCGGCACCGAAGTGCACGTGTGGACGGTCAACGACGCGGACGACATGAGGCGTCTGGTCGACGCCGGAGCGGACGCGATCGTCACGGATCGCGCGGATCTCGCGCTCAGGACGATCTGACCCGTCGCGAGCCGGTCGGCGCTGGGATTCCCCTGTGAGTTCGACCGGGATCTCGCCGCTGTGGATGAAGCGCACAGGCGCGACCGTTATACCTGACAGCGACGAGAGGACCACACAATGGCAGATCGCAGCCTTCGCGGCATCCGACTGGGTGCCCAGAGCCTTCAGAGCGAAGAGGGCGTCGTGTTCATGGAGCGGCGCGCCACCACTTACAAGTGCGACACGTGCGGCCACGAGACGACCCTGATGTTCGCGGCCGACGCCGAGCCGCCGCAGACCTGGGAGTGCCGCAGCTGCGGCGCCGAGGCGCTGCTGCAGGTGGACGGCGCATCCGTGAAGCTCGAGGAGAACGACGAGAAGGCCGCCCGCACGCACTGGGACATGCTCCTGGAGCGTCGCACCCGCGATGAGCTCGAAGAGCTCCTCGCCGACCGTCTCGCCTACGTGCGCGCCCGCCGCGGCGCCGGCGACGACCCGACGCGCGAGCGCATCGGCGCCTGATTCAGCGTCGCCGCCGCGCGATCACGCCGGCGGCGACCAGTGCCCCTTGGCCCCCGATCACCAGCGCGAGCTGGATCCACGGGCCCAGCAGCACACCAGCCGTGAGGCCGGAACGCAGTTCGACATCCTCGAGCAGCGCTCCGGCCTCATCTGCGTCCAGGGTCGCGACGGTGCTGCCGTCCGGCCGCATGATCTGGCTCGTGCCGACGGTCGAGATGTTCACCACGCTGCGACCGGTCTCGATCGCCCGCATCCGCGCGAACGCCAGCTGCTGCAGGTTCTCGTCCGTGCCGCGGAAGTCGGCGTTGTTGGTCTGGAACACGAGCACCTGGGCGCCGTGCTGCACGCCCTCCCGGATCACCTCGTCGTAGATCACGTCGAAGCAGATCGCGAGCCCCACGCCGACGTCGCCGACCTTCACCAGCGGAGGGTTCGTCCCCGGCGTGTACTCCCGCTGCAGGAGACCGATCAGATCCGGGGCGAGCGCGTTGAAGAACTCGCGATTCGGTACGTACTCGCCGAACGGCACCGGATGCCGCTTGTCGTGCAGCTGAGCCGCAGTGCCCTCGTCCGTCCACAGGAACGAGGTGTTGAAGATGTCCTTGCCGCGCTCTGTGGCCGCGTTGGCGAGGAGCGGCGCGTCCAGCCACGACACGACGCGGTTGAGCCGTCGAGCGGTGGAGGCGTCCTGGAACGGGTCGTAGTCGACACCGCCCTCGGGCCACACGATCAGGTCGGCCTTCTCGCCCTCCAGCGGCTCGGTCGCGGCCATCTGCGCGTCGATGACGCTGTACTGCTCCCTGGTGTCGAAATAGCCGGTCGGTCCGTTGCCCTGCACGGCCGCGATGCGCATGGTCCCCGCGTGTGCGGTCGGGAACACGGGCAGCAACAGCAGCACCAGCGCGGTGACGGCCGGCGTCACGAGCGCGAGAGGACGCCGCCAGGCGCGGGCGCGGATGATCTCGATGATCAGCGCGACAGCGAAGACCATGAGGAAGCTCAGTCCACTCACGCCCACCCAGGATGAGACGGGCGCGAAGGGCCCTTCGGCCTGGGTCATGCCCAGCCGGGCCCAGGGGAAGCCGCCGTAGGGCCAGTTGCCGATGAACAGCTCCTGCGCAGTCCACAACGCGGCCACGATCGCGGGCAGTAGGATCGGACGGCTGCGCGGCCAGGCTCGCGGCATCCAGCGGTACGCGAGCGCGATCGGCAGCAGCGCGACGGCCGTCAGCACGCCCTCCACGACGGCCAGGGCGACCCACGGCACCGGCCCGAGATACCGTGCGACCCAGCCGACCAGCATCGAGTAGAAGACCAGGCCGTACACGCCGGTGACGAGGAGCGCGGACCAGAGACGGCGCCCGTCGAGGCAGACGATCAGGAGAGCGACCGCGACCAGCGCCAGCGGCCAGATCGCCAGCGAGGGGAAGGAGATGCTCATCAGCACGCCGGCGATCGCGGCCAGCCAGACCGCGAGCCACAGCGGCACGAGCGGGCGCACGGATGCTGCGGGGCGAGTCCTTCCCACCGTCACACTCCCGCGTAGGCGACGATGCCTCGCCGCACCCCGTCCAGGGCGCGCCGTGCGGTGGACGCGAGGTCACCGTCGTCGGCGACGATCGAGAGCTGATCCAGCAGGTCGATGGTCTGCTTCGCCCAGCGCACGAAGTCGCCCGCCGCCATGTCGGCGTCGATCAGCACGCGGTCCAGTGAGCCCCCGCGCGCCCAGGAGTGCATGGCGGCCGCCAGGCCCGGCGCGAGCGGCTCGGTGCGCGGGAGGGAGTAGTCGTGCTCGATGTCGTCGAGCTCGGCCCACAGCCGCACGGTGGCGTCGTAGGCGATGCGGAACGCGCCACGAGGCAGGCCCCGCTCCCCCGCGTTCTGCTCGTCGCGTCGGGGTTCGTAGACGAGGCAGCTCGCCATCGCCGCGAGCGACGGCGCATCCAGGGTGCGCCAGAGGCCCTGGCGGAGCGCCTCGGCCACGAGCAGGTCTCGCTCGCCGTAGATCCGCTTCATGGTGCGTCCGGCATCGGTCAGCGAGAGGTCGTCGCCGTCACCCTCCACGTAGTCCACGACCCGGAGTACGTCGATGACGCGGTCGAAGGTGCGCGCGACCGTGCCGGTGCGGGTCTCGATCTGACGGCGGATGCGGTCGGTGTCGCGCTTGAGGCTGAAGTACCGCTCCGCCCAGCGCGCGTGCGCCTCACGATCGGGGCATCCGTGGCACGCGTGCCGCTGCATGCGGGTGCGGAGCGCCTGGATCTTGCGCATCCGCTTCTCCCGCGCGACCCGGGGACCGGCGGCGTCACGACGGTTCTTCTTCTCCAGGTCGCTGAGCTCGCGCCGGATGGCCGCATACTCCAGGAAGTCGTCCTGCTCGCACTGCATGGCCTTCTGATACCCCGCCAGCGACTCCTCGGCGTCCTTCACCTTGCGGGCCAGCCCGACCACCGCTCGGTCCGCCTGGAACTGGGCGAACGACGACTCCAGGATCTCGCGGGCGCGCGAGCGCCCGAACCGGTCGATGAGGTTCACCGCCATGTTGTACGTGGGGCGGAAGCTGGAGTTGAGCGGGTAGGTGCGGCGGGACGCGAGAGCGGCGACGGCCTGGGGATCCATGCCCTCCGTCCACTGCACGACGGCATGGCCCTCGACGTCGATCCCGCGACGGCCCGCGCGTCCGGTCAGCTGCGTGTACTCGCCGGAGGTGATGGCGACACGGGCCTCGCCGTTGAACTTCTCCATCTTCTCGAGCACGACGGTGCGGGCGGGCATGTTGATGCCCAGAGCCAGGGTCTCGGTGGCGAAGACCGCCTTCACCAGCTTGCGCTGGAACAGCTCCTCGACGACCTCCTTGAACGCCGGGAGCAGACCGGCGTGGTGCGACGCGACGCCGCGCTCGAGGTCGTCGCGCCATTCCCAGAAGCCCAGGACGTCGAGATCCTCGTCCTGCAGGGATCGCGTGCGCTCATTGACGATCTCGCGGATCTCGGTGCGCTCCTCCTGCGTGGTGAGGCGGATTCCCGCCCGCCGCACCTGCTGCACGGCGGCATCGCAGCCGACCCTGCTGAAGATGAAGAAGATGGCCGGCAGCAGGTTCGACCGCTCCAGCAGCCGCACGACGTCCGGACGGTCCATCCGCTCGATGCGCCGCATGTTGGCGGACCGCACGGGCCTCTTCCCGCCCCTCGGGGGGCGCTTCGCCTGCCGTCCGGCATGGCGGTTGCTGGCGTATTCCTGGGCGCTGCGGTTGCTCTCGTACCGGGACCCGGTGAACGAGCGGATGCGGAACAGCTCCTGGTTCACCTGCGCGGTCGCCATGCCTGCGCGGTCGTCGAACAGCGGCAGCAGGTCGTCCCGGACCAGCACGTGCTGCTCCAGAGGCACGGGCCGGATCTCGGAGACGATCACGTCGGTGTCCCCGCGCACGGTGTCGAGCCAGTCGCCGAACTCCTCGGCGTTGGAGACCGTGGCACTGAGCGAGATCAGGCGCACCTCCTGCGGCAGGTGCAGGATGACCTCCTCCCAGACCGGTCCGCGGAATCGGTCGGCGAGGTAGTGCACCTCGTCCATCACCACGTAGCGCAGGCCTCGGAGCGAGTCCGAGCCGGCGTACAGCATGTTGCGCAGGACCTCGGTGGTCATCACCACGATGCGGGCGTTGCCGTTGATGTTGGTGTCGCCGGTGAGCAGCCCCACCTCATCGGCCCCGTAGACGTCGACGAGTTCGCGGAACTTCTGGTTGGAGAGCGCCTTCATCGGCGTCGTGTAGAACGCCTTGTCGCCCGGCGTCTGCATCGCGAGATGGATCGCGAACTCGCCGACGATCGTCTTGCCCGCTCCCGTGGGCGCGGCGACCAGCACGCTCCGGCCGCGCTCGAGCGCCTGGCAGGCATCGAGCTGGAACGGATCCAGAGCGAAGCGCTGTGCGGCGGCGAACTGCCGCGTCTGAGGATGCTGCGCCGCCGTCTGTGCGGATGCGTAGCGCTCAGCCGGCGAGCTCATGCGGCGGCTGCGTCCGGATCGAGACCGTCCGCGATCCGCTTCTTCCGCTTACGACGGTCGAAGAGAAGCGACACTCCGGCCGCGGCGAAGTACAGCACGATCAGGATGCCGCCGACCAGGAACATCGACCCGATGTCGGCCGCCGGCGTCGCGATGGCGGCGAACACGGAGGCGACGAGCACCGCGATCCGCCATCCCTTCAGCAGTCCCCGGCCCGTGATCACACCCGCGAGGTTCAGCGCCACCATGAACACCGGCAGCACGAACGAGATGCCGATCACCAGGATGAACTTGAGGATGAAGTCGTAGTAGTACTCGGCGTCGAGGAAGTTCTTGCCGATGCCGGGAACGAATCCCGACATCACCTCGATCACGTGCGGCGCCACCCAGATCGCGACCGCACCACCGGCGAAGAAGAGCGGAATCGCCGCGACGACGAATCCGACCGTGTACTTGATCTCCTTCTTGGTGAGCCCGGGCACGATGAACGCCCAGATCTGCCAGAGCCAGATCGGTGCGGACAGCAGCAGGCCGATGGCGAGGGACATCCGCAGGCGGAGGTTGAATCCCGACGAGATCTTCGTGAACATCAGCGCGGCGAAGTCCTTGCCGCGCAGCGCGTTGATCTCGTTGATCGGCCACGCCATGAGCTTGAGCACCGGTTCGGTGAGGATCGCGGCGATCACCATGCCGATGACCAGCGCGATCACCGCGATGATCAGGCGCCGTCGAGCCTCCCTGAGGTGCTCGCCCAGCGACATCCGTCGATCGTGGCTCCCCTCGGAAGAAGGCGCGTCGACGCTCAGTTCTGTCACGACCTACGAGGCGCGGGGCGGTGTGTCCTGATCAGCAGGACGCTCAGCCGCCGGGGCTGCAGTACCGGTCGACGTCGCGGTGGTGCCGTCGGTGCCGGCCTCCGGGGCGTCGTCGTCCTTCATCGCCTTCATCTCGCCCTTGAACACGCGTGCGGACTGTCCCAGGCTCTTCGCCAGCGCCGGCAGCTTCGCCGCGCCGAACAGAAGAAGGATGATGATCAGAATGATCCACAGGTGCGGGCCTGCGAAAAGATTACCCATGGATTTCTCCTCTTGGTGGGTCGGATTCCGTTCAGTCTACCTGTGCCGGAGAGCCGTCGGGCACCGTGTAGAGGTCGAGTGCGGCGGATGCCCATTCCCGTGTCGCGCACCGCGCCAGAGGCGGGTCGAGCACCTCCAGCGCACCTCCGAATCGACCGGCGATCCGCTTGATCCCCCGGGGGTCCGCCATGCTCATGCGCACGGTGACGACGGCGTCGGCCCGGTCGATCTCCTCGTACGGGAAGGCGCCCAGCAGCGGCAGCATCCGCTCGGGAAGCCGCACGGTGACGTGATCCGAGACGTCGCCGCCCCCGCCGAACTCCGCCGGCACGGGCGCGTCGCCGTGGGTGATCGGGATCTCGGTCAGATGCGCATCGCTGACGCGGTCGAGATGGAACGTCCGCATCGCCTGCCGCAGATGGCACCATCCCTGCAGATACCACTGCCCGTTCGTGATCAGGATCTGACGCGGGTCGACCGTGCGGGTGGTCGGCTCGGCATCCGGAGCCTGGTAACGGAACGCCACGGCGACGCCGTCGTGCAGCGCGCGCGAGACGACCTGCTGCACCTCGGTGACCTCCACCGGCGCGACGAGCAGATCGGGAGGTGCGTCGGCGGAGCCGCGGGAGAGCTTGGCGATCAGGCCGCTGACCAGTCCGGAGTCGGCCACCGCCGGCACCGCGGCGACGAGCTGGAGGCCGGCGAGCAGCGCCGCCGCCTCCCGGGCGGTGAACCGAGGAACACGGCGGAACGCGACGTCATGCGTGATCTCGATGATGTCGTGCTCGTCGAGCAGGTCCCAGTCGATGTCGAACATCTCCTGCGGGAGCTGCCAGTAGCCGGAATCGCCCGGCAGGCCGATCACCGTGAGCTTCTCGGCCATCGCCCGCATCTGCGCGGCGGTCACGCCGAACTCGGCCGCGGCCTCGTCGAGCGTGACCTGGCCGCGCTCGAGCAGGTACGGGACGAGCGTCAGGTACAGGCGCACGCGGTCCGCGGCCAGAAGCGGTGCGGAGCTCATTCGGCACTCCCCTCTCCGGCGACCGCGTCGGCGGCGTGCGCGTCGACGATCGCGTGCAGCCGCTGGATCACGCTGTCGCGGAGATCGGCGGGCTCCACGACCCGCACCTCCGGTCCGTAGGTGGCCAGTTCGTCGGCGAAGATGTGCCGGTCCACATAGGGGACGCGGATGCCCTGCACGGCGGGAACGCCCCGGCGGCCGAGCCGCAGGGCCGCCTCGGTCCCCGGCGTGATCTCGAGCAGGGCCTGCTGCGATGCGGCGACCTCGGCGAGACCCGCGAGCGCACGCTCCGCAGCGCCGTCGCGCGCCACGGGGTCGAAGCCCTGGCCGGTGACCTTCACATCGCTGACGATGCGGCTGAGCAGGAAGGTGCGCTCACCGTCGGCATCCACGTCGAACCCGTACAGATGCCAGCGCGATTCGTACTCGACCTGGACCAGCGGACGGACGCGGCGGCGCGTGGGCGCGTCCTCGCCCGGCTTCAGGTAGTCGAAGACGACGACGCGGTTGCGTTCGATGCCCTCCTGCAGTGCGGGGAAGGCCGCGTCCTGCACGGCGATGCGCGGCGCGAACCCGATGATCGGCTCGTCGCCGTCGATGCCGAGCGCGCGGATCTTGCGGACGCCGGCCTGGGCGTCGGCGGAGACCGATTCGCTGCTCCACACGCTCCCGGCCAGGCGCAGCACGGCGAGCTCCGCATCCGAGAACTCGATGTCGGACGGCAGATCGTAGTCCGCCTGCGGAATCCGGTAGCGGGCCTCCCGCATGTCCTGAGGATCGGCCGGATCGCCGATGGTCTCCACGGGCATCCCGAGCGCGCGCAGCTCGTCCTTGTCCCGCTCGAACATCTTCTCCAGCGAATCGGGCTTCGCGCCCGCTTCGACGCGCTGGCGGTACCCGGAGACGTTGTCGAGGATCTGCTGCTTGGTCAGGCCGATCTCCGTGGCCATCAGCGCCACGACGAGATTCGTCAGCCGCTCCTCCGCGGGGATCTGCGCCGGCGTCATCCCCGGACCAGCTCCGGCGGGACGATGCCCAGCACGTCGACGACGTAGGCGATCGCGTCGCCGCCGGTCTTCTCGGGGTCGACGACGAGGATCTGGCTGCCGACGGTCGACTTCGCGACCTGCGCCATCACCTGCGGCGGAAGGGTGGAGGTGTCGTACACGACGCCCTTCTCCCACGACGAACCTGTCACGGCACGGGTCGACCACTTCACGGCGGTGTACTGGAACATCGCCAGTCCCTTGCCGACCTTCGCGCCGTCGCCCTCGATCAGGGTCTCGGTCACGAGCTTCTTCGGAGCCGCGCCGTCGGGGATGATGATGCCCGGCTGCCCGCTGGGCGCGCGCACCACCGACGGGATTCCCTGTGCGTCGTTGAACACGTCGCGACCCTGCGCCTTGGGCAGCAGCACCTCCTGGATGTCGATCGTGCCGACGATGCTCTCATCGGGACCGAGTCCGACCTGCGCGGCCATTCCCTCCGGAAGGTCCTTCGCGGGCACCGCGAACGCGACGCGGGAGCCGTTGGTGGCGCACTGCAGGGCCGAGCCGATGCCGCCGAACTGCTCGCTGAGGGACTTCGGCGACCAGACGCCGGCACCGCTGTCGATCATCTGACCGGTGGCGCCGTTCAGCAGGGTGATGGAGCCGACGACGTCCTGGGTCTCTTCGCGCACGACCGCGCCGTCGCCGACCACGAGGTCGTCGTAGACCACCTTCGACGTCGGCATCGGCGCAGTCAGGCTCACCTTCGCGGCGCCGATGTCACCGCTCGCCTTGACCGCCATCGAGAGCGCGGCGGACTCGCTGCGCTCGCAACCGGCGGCGCCGGATCCCGGCGCGGTCGAGCAGCCCGTCAGGACGAGAGCGGACAGGGCGAGGGCCGAGACGGCAGCGGTCGTTTTACGCACGCGCCCCAGTCTATTCCGAAGCGCTGTCGCCCTCGCGCGATGCGGCGGCGGTGCGCGCGCCGTTCGCGGCCTTCTGCGCCTCGCGCACCCGCTTGCGCAGGTTCTTGTCCGTGATCTCGCGATCGCCGACCGCGCCGGGGGTCCACAGCTCCACGTCCTCGTCGCCGTAGCTGGACTTGGAGGCTCGGCGCTTGACCTCGGGAGGAACGGCACCCGGCGCCAGGCGCCGCGCGGTCAGCAGGAACCCGGTGTGCGCGACCATCCTGTGGTCGGGTCGGACGGCCAGTCCCTCGACGTGCCATCCACGGACCATGGTCTCGGAGGCGTCCGGATCGGTGAACAGCCCCGTGCCGCGGATGTACTCCGCGACGCGGGACAGCTGGGTGGCGGTGGCGACATAGCAGATCACCACACCGCCGGGGGCGAGGGCGTCGGCGACGACGTCCATGCACTCCCAGGGTGCGAGCATGTCGAGGACGACGCGATCCACCGTGCCGGCCTCGAACTGGGCGGGCAGCTCCTCGGCGAGGTCGCCTACGACGACGCTCCAGGTGTCGGGCGTCTCGCCGAAGAAGGTCTCGACGTTCGCGCGCGCCACCTCCGCGAAGTCGTCGCGCCGCTCGAAGGACGTCAGCCTGCCCTCGTGGCCGATCGCCCGGAGGAGGGCGAGCGAGAGCGCGCCGGAGCCGACGCCGGCCTCGACGACGACAGCACCGGGGAAGATGTCGGCCTGCATGACGATCTGCGCCGAGTCCTTGGGGTACACGATCGCCGCGCCGCGCGGCATCGACATCGCGAAGTCCCGCAGCAGCGGACGCAGCGCCAGGTAGTCGTGTCCGCCGCTGTTGGTCACGACGGAGCCGTCCGGCTGCCCGATCAGCTGGGTGTGCTTGAGCACTCCGTGATGGGTGTGCAGCTCACCGTCTCCGCGCAGCGTGATGGTGTGCATCCGTCCCTTGGGGCCGGTCAGCTGCACGCGGTCGCCCTCTCGGAACGGCCCGCGGGGTCGATTGGCGCTCATGCGTTCTCCTTGGCGTGGCGGCCGGCGAGGTCGCGGATGTCGGCGGACGTGCGTCCCGCGAGCGTCGGCCACAGTTCATGCGCGTCCGAGCCGTCCAGGGAGACGATGTGCGGCACGCCCAGGGTGACCGCACCGGATGCCCGGCCCGCGGCGACTCCGGTGCCGGAGTCCTCGATCACGACGGCATCCGCGATGTCGATCTCCAGCAGCTCGGCGGCTCGCAGGTACGGGTCGGGGAAGGGCTTGGGGCGCGCGACGTCATCCCCGGCGACCACGAGGTCGAAGGCGTCGAAGTCGATCAGGGAGACGACGTCGAGGGCCATGCGGCGCAGCGACATGGTCACCAGGGCCGTGGGGATGCCGTTGGCGCGCAGGTCTGCGAGCAGCTCGCGAGCGCCGTGCCGGAACGGGACCCCCTCGCTGCGGAGGCGATGGGCGACGGCATCCGTGAGGTGCTGGACGATGGCGTCCGCCTCCATGTCGACGCCGTACCTCTGCAGGATCAGAGCGCTGTCGTGCAGACCGTTGCCGACCAGCTGGAGCGCGTCCTCATGGGTCCACGTGCCGCCGAACGACTCGACCAGGACGGTCTCGGCATCCATCCAGTACGGCTCGGTGTCGACGAGGGTTCCGTCCATGTCCCACAGGACTGCGCTGGGCTTGTTGCTCACTGAACCCATGCTAGCCGGGAGCCGGCCCGGGGCTGATGCCGGGCGACTAGCCTGGAGGGACACTTCCGGGGCGCAGGCCCCGGGTGACAGGAGGGAGAACGGTGGACGCTCTCGGCTCACGCATCATCGTCGCCGCGTTCGACGGCTGGAACGACGCCGGCGAGGCTGCCAGTGGCGCCATCGGCGCACTGCGCGAGGCGGGGAGCTACGAGGCCGTGCACTCCGTCGATCCCGAGCTGTACTTCGACTATCAGTACACGCGTCCCTCGTCCCGCATGGACGCCTCCGGCCACCGCGAGCTGCACTGGCCGGACGCCACGCTGTGGCGCCCCACGAGCACGACCGCGGGCCCTGAGCTGTGGCTGCTCACCGGTTCGGAGCCTGCACGGGCGTGGCAGGCGTTCGCCACGGAGTTCATCGACGTGGCGCTGCGCGACGACGTGACCGGGCTGGTCACGCTGGGGGCGATGCTCTCGGATGTGCCGCACACCCGTCCCATCTCGATCTTCGCGTCGAGCCAGAACGAGCGTGTGCGCGCTGCGCACGGCCTGGACAAGTCCACCTACGAGGGGCCGGTGGGCATCCTGAGCGTCTTCGAGCACTTCGCCGAACGCGCCGAGATCCCCTCCGCGAGCCTGTGGGCCAGCGTGCCGCACTACGTCGCGACCGCGGCTCCCTCGCCGAAGGCGACCCTGGCGCTGCTGGATCGGCTCGAGGAGCTCACCGGCGTCGGCCCCGCCCGCGAGCACCTGCGCACCGCGGCCGCGGCCTGGGAGGCGTCGATCGACGCCGCTGCAGCCGAGGACGAGGACATGACCGAGTACATCCACCAGCTGGAGCGGACACGCGACACCTGGGACTCGCCCGATGCCTCCGGCGACGCCATCGCCCAGGCCTTCGAGCGCTACCTGCGCCGCCGGGGCGACGGCCCCGACAGGAAGTGACCGATCAGCGCGGCGAGAGCACTCCCGTGGACAGCAGCACGATGAGCGTGCCGCCCAGCAGCACCCGGTAGATCACGAACGGCAGGAAGCTGCGCTTGGAGATCCAGTTCATGAAGAACGCGATCACGCCGAGCGCCACGACGAATGCGATGCCGGTCGCCGCGAAGGTCTCCCCCAGGCTGAAGTACTGGCCGGCCTCCCCGCCGTGCTTGAACAGCTGGTAGAAGCCGCTGCCGAACACCGCGGGAATCGCCAGCAGGAACGCGTACCGGGCGGCCGCAGCGCGCTCATAGCCGAGGAAGAGGCCCATCGTGATGGTGCCACCGGATCGCGACACGCCGGGTACCAGAGCGAACGCCTGCGCCACGCCGTAGGCGATGCCGTGCGGGTAGGTCAGCTCGTCGAGCTTGCGCTTCTTGGCACCGATGTAGTCCGCGATGCCCAGCAGCAGACCGAAGCCGATGAGCATGATCGCGACGATCCAGAGCGATCGCAGCGTCGTCTCGATCTTGTCCTGGAACAGCAGCCCCAGCAGGACGATCGGGATGCTGCCGAGGATGATCAGCCACCCCATCTTCGCATCGGGGTCGTTGCGCGGCGCCTTGCCGGTCAGGGACCGGAACCACGTGCCGATGATGCGCACGATGTCACGCCAGAAGAACACCACGACGGCCGCCTCGGTGCCGATCTGGGTGATCGCGGTGAACGCGGCGCCCGGGTCCTCACCGGAGGGAAGCAGCGCCCCGACGATGCGCAGGTGCGCGCTGGAGGAGATCGGCAGGAACTCGGTGAGTCCCTGGACGACGCCGAGCAGAAGGGCTTCGAGCAGGTTCATGCGGTGCTTTCCAAGGGTGAGGCGTCGGTGTCCCCGGACGGATGCCGGTCAGCAGGAGCGCAGCAGATCGGTCAGCACGCGCTGACCGAAGACAAGAGATTCTACGGGGACGCGCTCGTCCACTCCGTGGAACATCCCTGTGAAGTCGAGATCCGCAGGCAGCTGCAGCGGCGCGAATCCGTACCCGGTGATGCCGATCGAGGCCAGCGCCTTGTTGTCGGTGCCGGCGCCGAGCAGGTACGGGATCACGGGCACTCCAGGGTCGTGCTTCCCCAGGGCCGCCACCATGGCGTCCACCAGCTCGCCCGCGAACGGCGTCTCCATGCCGATGTCGCGCACGACGGTCTCGATGCGGATGTCTTCGCCGACGATCCGCTGCAGCTCGGCGAGCACGTCGTCCTCGGTCCCGGGGATCACACGGACGTCGATGAGAGCCTCCGCGGTCTCGGGGATCACGTTGTGCTTGTATCCGGCGGTGAGCACGGTGGGGTTCGCGGTGGTGCGGAACGTGGAGCGCAGGAAGGCCTCGGCGGGACCTGCGGCCGCGGCCAGCGCGTCCGGGTCATCGATCGGCCGTCCGGTCAGCTCGCTCAGGCCGTCGAGAAGGGCCTGGGTGGTCGGTGTGAGCCGGATGGGCCAGCGGGTCCGGCCGACGGCGGCGACGGCCTCTGCGAGACGCGTGACCGCGTTCTGCTCGTGGTAGCGGCTGCCGTGTCCTGCACGCCCCTTGGCGACCAGCCGAAGCCACATCAGGGCCTTCTCCCCCACCTGCAGTAGATAGGCGCGGTGATCGTCGACCGTGATCGAGTACCCGCCCACCTCGCTGATCGCCTCGGTCGCGCCGGAGAACCACTCCGGCCTGTCGCGCACGACGAGCGCGGAGCCCTCCACGCCGCCGTTCTCCTCATCCGCGAAGAACACCAGGATCAGATCGCGGTCGGGCTGCTCACCCGCCCGCAGCAGATCGGCGACCGCGGTGAGGATCATGGCGTCCATGTTCTTCATGTCCACGGCGCCGCGCCCCCACAGCATCCCATCGCGGATCACTCCCTCGAACGGGTCGACGCTCCAGTCCTCGGCCATGGCGGGGACCACGTCCAGGTGTCCGTGCACGACCAGCGCGGGACGCTCGGGGTTGCGGCCCCTGACGCGTGCCATCACGTTGGTCCGGTTCGGGATCGGCTCGTAGTACTCCGGCTCGAGGCCGAGCGAGGTGAGGAAGGCGCCGACGTACTCCGCGGCTTCGCGTTCACCCTTCGCGTTCCCGCCGCCGAAGTTGGAGGTGTCGATGCGGATCAGATCACGGGCGATCCGGGCGACTTCGGGCAGGGAGGAATCCGACATGGCTCCAGGCTATCGAAACGGCGTGCCACGCCCGGGCGTCGGCGTGGTTCGTGGCTGTCCGCGGACCGTGCTAGAGTCATTCTTCGGTCGGCAACGACTTTTCATCACCTGCGCGGGTGGCGGAATAGGTAGACGCGCTAGCTTGAGGTGCTAGTGCCCGAATAGGGCGTGGGGGTTCAAGTCCCCCCTCGCGCACAGAACGGAGAAGGCCCCGGATCGAGAGATCCGGGGCCTTCTCCGTGTCAGGCGTCGACGTCGCCGCGCCAGGCGCCGGTCGCCGTGCTGCGGTTCTCGATGAAGTCCTTGAAGTTGTCCAGGTCCTTCCTGACCGCATGGGATGCGAGGCCCGCGATCGAGCCGACCATCTCGGCAAGGCCCTCCGGCTTCCAGTCGATCTGCACGGTCACGCGACTGGAATCGTCGCTCAGGCGGTGGAAGCTCACCACACCCGCATGGGCCGTCTCACCGCCGACGCTGCGCCAGGCCACGCGGTCGTCCGGGTGCTGCTCGGTGATCTCGGTGTCGAACTCGCGGCGCACCCCGCCGACCTCGACGACCCAGTGATTGCGCGTGTCATCCACCTGGGTGGTCGAGACCACCTCCTCGAGGAAGTCGGGAAAGCTCTCGAACTGGGTCCACTGGTCGTATGCGACGCGCACGGGGACGTCGACGTCCACGGTCTCGATGATCTGGGCCATGCTCTGCTCCTTGCTCCTCGGTGTGGAGCATCCAGTCATCCGCATGTCGCCGAGCCCGGAAAGGGGGTTGACGGCACGCGCATGACTCAGCGCATGACTCTGCTCACACCGCGCCGACGCCGAACACGAGACCGAGCACGTAGGTGATCGCCGCCGCCCCGAAGCCGATCGCCAGCTGCCGCAGGGCGCGCTTGAGCGGCGGGCCGCCGGAGAGGATCCCGACCATCGCGCCCGTGCTCAGCAGCGCGACTCCGACGAGCACCAACGCGACGAGGATCGCCGTGAAGCCCGTGAGCCCGAAGAGCCACGGCAGCACGGGCACGATCGCACCGGACGCGAACAGCAGGAAGCTGGAGATGGCGGCCGTCCAGTCGCTGCCGACGATCTCATGATCGTTCGGCACGCCGATCGGTCCGGTCGCGTCGCGACGGATGCCCGCCTGCGCGGCGCTCACGACCCGCTGGGCGCGTGCCAGCGACTCGTCCTCGTCCATGCCGCGCGCCCGGTACACGAGGGCCAGCTCGTTGGCATCGATGTCGAGGTCGCCCGCGGTGGCATCCGCGTCGTTGCTCTCCTCCGTCGCGGCCAGCAGCTCGCGCTGGGAGCGCACGGAGACGAACTCCCCCGCACCCATCGACAGTGCGCCGGCGAGAAGGCCGGCGATGCCGCTGAAGAGCACCAGGCCGGAGCCGACCCCGGTGGCCCCGATGCCGAGCACCAGTGCGAGGTTCGAGACGAGTCCGTCGTTCGCGCCGAAGACCGCCGCGCGGAACGAGCCGGACAACCGGCGGCGTCCGCGCGCGGCGAGGCCGCGGACCACCTCGTGGTGCACCTTCTCATCGGCCCGCATCGCCGGGGTGGCGTACTTCTCGCTGTCGTAGGGGGAACGCGCCTCGGCGCTCTGAGCGAGCGCGAGCACGAAGATGGATCCGAACCGTCCGGCCATCCAGCCCAGCATCCGGGAGCGGAGACCGGCACGGGGAAGCCGGGAGGGCTCCTCGCCTCCGAGCAGATCCAGCCAGTGCTGCTCGTGGCGACGCTCGGCTTCCGCGAGGGAGAGCAGGATCTCCTTCTCCTCGCCTTCTCTCCGAGCGGCGAGCCGCGAGTAGACGGCTCCTTCGGCGCGTTCCTCGACCAGATAGCGGGCCCATTGCTTGCGGTCCGCAGCAGTGGCGTGGGCGGGGGCAGACATGCATCCTCCGTGGGTAGATCAACATTCCACGGTATCGACGCGGGCACCTCTGAACCGCATCAGGACGCGGATTGACAGGATTTCGGATGCCCGAACCAGCACACGACCCGGCTGATGCCGCTGGGGCCGCGTCAGGTCCGCACGCGCTTGCGCAGCAGGTCGATCCGCGCCTGCAGCTGCGACACGGTCGCCTGGGCGACAGCCGGTCCACCGCACATCCGGCGCAGCTCGGCGTGCACGGATCCGTGCGGCTCGCCGGTCTGCCGCGCATACAGGCCGACCAGGCTGTTCAGCAGCTGCCGCTGCTCGCGAAGGGTGCGGTGCAGGGGCGCGGGGAGGGTCGTCGTCTCGACCGGGGTGGCCGCCTCCCGCGCCTGGCGCAGCTTGCCCTGCCTGGCCTGGCGCTGCATGAGGAGCGCGTGCACGTGCTCGGGCTCGAGAAGTCCGGGGAACCCGATGAACTCCTCCTCCTCGGGGGTGCCGGGCTCGGCGAGCTGACCGAACTCCTTGCCCTCGAACACGACCCGATCGAAGTGCGCCAGCGACGAGATCGCCTGATAGCTGAACTCCTGGGTGAGGGCGTCGGATGCGTCCTCCTCGCGGTTCGCGCTCTCCAGCAGCGAGTCCTCGAGGCCGTCGTCGTCCTTGTCCCGCCGATCGAGCGCGTGGTCGCGCTGACGCTCCATCTCGTTCGCGAGGGTCATCAGCACGGGGACGTTCGGCAGGAACACACTGGCGGCCTCACCGCGGCGTCTCGCACGCACGAATCGTCCGATGGCCTGTGCGAAGAACAGCGGCGTCGACGATGACGTCGCGTACACGCCCACTGCCAGCCGCGGGACGTCGACGCCCTCGGACACCATGCGCACGGCGACCATCCAGCGCCGGTCCGTCTCACTGAACTTCTCGATGCGCTCGGACGCCGATGCGTCGTCGGAGAGCACCACGGTCGGCTGCTCCCCCGTGATGCTGTGCAGGATCTTGGCGTAGGCGCGCGCGACCGTCTGATCCGTCGCGAGCACGAGCCCGCCGGCATCCGGGACGTGGTGGCGGATCTCGGTGAGGCGGCGATCGGCGGCGGACAGCACCGCCGGCATCCACTCCCCCTCCGGGTCCAGCGCGGTGCGCCAGGCCTGCGAGGTGACGTCCTTGGTGTTGTCCTGTCCGAGGTGCGCCTCGAGCTCGTCGCCCGCGCTGGTGCGCCAGCGCATCTTGCCGGAGTACATGTGGAACAGCACCGGCCGCACGACGCCGTCGGCCAGCGCCCGCCCGTATCCGTAGCGGTAGTCGGTGCTGGAGACCCGTGCGCCGGATTCGTCGGGGATGTACTCCACGAACGGGATGGGCGCAGTGTCGCTGCGGAACGGCGTGCCCGACAGCAGCAGACGGCGACGGGCCGGCCCGTACGCGTCGCGGATGGCGTCGCCCCAGCTGAGAGCGTCGCCACCGTGGTGCACCTCGTCCAGGATGACGAGCGTCCTCGCGTCCTCGGTCAGGTGCCGGTGCACGCTGGACTTCGCCGCGACCTGCGCATAGGTGACGACGACGCCGTGGTACTGCCGGGAGGGTGCCCAGTGGCTGTTGCGGAACCGGGGGTCCAGCCGGATGTGCACGCGCGCGGCCGCATCCGCCCACTGCGTCTTCAGGTGCTCGGTCGGCGCGACCACGATGACCCGGTTGACCTCGCCCATGCGCAGCAACTCGACAGCGAGCGTGAGAGCGAAGGTGGTCTTGCCTGCCCCGGGGGTGGCGGCGACGAGGAAATCCCGCTGATCGGCCTGGAAATACGCGTCCAGCGCCTCCCGCTGCCATGCCCTCAGCTTGTCGGCGGTACCCCACGGGGCGCGCTGAGGGAAGGACGGAGAGAGCACTGCTCAACGATAATCCAGCCCGCCGACAACGCTCTGCGCGCCCGCCCATCAGCGCGGGTAGGCTCTCTCAGGCGCCCGCACCCCGGGCGTCTGATGCCGAAGGAGAACCCGATGGTGGACCAGGAGACGTCTCGCACCCCGTTCGTCGAGAACGAGGGACCGCATCCCTGGCGACGGTTCGTCGCCGTCGGCGACTCGTTCACCGAGGGTGTCGGCGACCCCGCACCAGACCTGCCCGGCGGGCTGCGCGGCTGGGCCGATCGCGTCGCCGAGGTGCTGGGTCATGATGTGGACGACTTCGCCTACGCCAATCTCGCCGTGCGCGGCAAGCTGATCGCCCAGATCGTCGCGGATCAGATCGAGCCGGCGGTCGCGCTCAAGCCCGATCTCGTCTCGATCTGCGCCGGCGGCAACGACGTGATCCGCCCGGGCACCGATCCCGACGAGATCGCCGTGCAGCTCGAGGACGCCGTCGCCCGGCTCTCCTCCACCGGCGCCGCGGTGGTGCTCTTCACCGGGATCGACACCGGCTTCACCCCGGTGTTCCGCCCGTTCCGCGGCAAGGTCGCCATCTACAACGAGAACGTGCGCGCGATCGGCGACCGGTACGACTGCATCATCGCCGACCAGTGGGCGCTGAAGGTCGTGCAGGACCCGCGCTTCTTCGACGACGACCGGCTGCACTACAACGCGCTCGGTCACCACGAGATCGCTCGGATGGTGCTGCGTGCGCTCAACGTGCCGAACGACCTGCAGGCCATGCAGCCCGATCCCGTCCCGGTGCGCACCTGGCGCGAAGCGCGAGCCGAGGACATCGGCTGGGCGCGCGAGCACCTGGTCCCCTGGGTGCTGCGCCGGCTGCGCCACCAGTCCTCGGGCGACCACGTCGAGGCCAAGCGGCCTGAGCCGTCTCCGGTGCGGATGCCCGGCGCCGAGAACTGATCGCGCGGCCGCGCCCGGTTCATTGACCGTCCGCTCTCCGCGGCGAACTCATCTGGTCGCGTAGAAGGCGACGGCCGATGCCGCCGCGACATTCAGCGAATCCACGCCACCCGTCATCGGGATCGTGACGCGGCGATCCAGCAGGGCATCCGTCGCGGGACGGATCCCGTCGCCCTCGGTGCCGAGGATCATCGCGAGTCGGGGGTGATCCTCGGCGACGAGATCGTCCAGCTCGATCGCGCCCTCCCCCAGTGTCATGCCCGCCACGACGAATCCGGCGTCCTGCAGCTCACGCATGCCCTCCGGCCATGCCCGAATGCGCGTCCACGGCACCTGGAACACGGTGCCCATGGACACCCGCACAGAGCGGCGGTACAGCGGGTCGGCGCAGTCGGGCGTGACCAGCACCGCGTCCACGCCGAGCGCCGCGGCGGAGCGGAACACGGCGCCGACGTTGGTGTGGTCGGTCAGCCCTTCGAGCACGGCGATCCTGGCACGATCCGGCCGCGCCCTCTGCAGCACCTCCGCCACCGAAAGCAGCGCCGGGCGGCGCATCGCGGCGAGCGGGCCGCGGTGGATGGCGAAGCCGGTGACCGTCTCGGAGACCTCGGCGGATGCCGTGTACACCGGCGTCTCGGCTCCGCTCCCGACGCCGTCGAGGGCGTCGGCCACGGCATCCAGCCACTTCTCCTGCGTGAGCACGGACCGCGGGCGGTGGCCGGCCTGCACCGCCCGCGCGATCACCTTGGCGGACTCCGCCATGTAGAGCCCGCCTTCGGGCTCGTTCCTGCGGCGCAGCGCGGTGTCGGTCAGCGAGCGGTAGTCATCCAGCCGCGGGTCGTCGGCGTCGGAGACCGGAATCACGTGCATGCTCCCACTCTGTCAGGTTCGGTTCCCGCGAGCGGAGCCCGGACCGTACCGGAGACGTAGACTGCCGAGCGTGCAGCTCTCGGACACGATCGACGACGACACCCGCACGCGCATCGATCACGTCGCGGAGCTGCTGAGAGGTCGGAGGGTCGCGGTGCTCACCGGCGCTGGCATCTCCACAGATTCGGGGATTCCCGCGTATCGCGGCGTCGGCGCGCGCACGCGCGCGAACCCGATGACCATCCAGACCTACCTCGCCGACGAGTCCGCGCGCCGCCGCTACTGGCTGGGCGGCCACCTGGGCTGGCTGGCGTTCACCGCACCGCAACCGAACGAGGGCCACGTGGCGCTGGCGCGGATGGAACGGGCCGGCGTGGTGAGCGGCGTCGTCACCCAGAACGTCGACGGCCTGCACCTGCGCGCCGGAAGCTCCCGGGTGGTGGAGATCCACGGCACCATGCACCGCACGCTGTGCCTGGACTGCGGGCAGGTGTTCGACCGCCGGGCGATCGCCGACCAGCTCGAGGCGCTGAACCCCTGGGTCCGCAAGCCCGAGAACATCGAGCTGAACCCCGACGGGGACGTGACCCCGGAGAGCACGGAGGGCTTCGTGATCCCACCGTGCACAGTGTGCGGTGGCATGCTCAAACCCGAGGTGGTCTTCTTCGGCGAGTTCGTCCCCGCCGCCCGCTTCCGGTCGGCGGAGTCCGTCGTGACCGCAGCGGACGCGCTGCTGGTGGCCGGGACCTCGCTCACGGTGAACTCCGGCATCCGCATCATCGAGCGCGCACGGCGCCGCGGCATCCCGCTGGTGATCGTCAACCGCGAGCCGACGAGGGCGGATGCCTGGGCCGACGCCGTGCTCACCGGTGGCACCTCCCCCGTGCTGAGCGCCCTCGCAGGCGCTCTCGCGTAGGGTCGGAGTGTGACCCTTCTCACCCTTGTGCGCCACGGGCAGACCGACTGGAACCTCGCTCGGCGAATTCAGGGGTCCACCGACATCCCCCTGAACGACACAGGACGCGCGGACGCGCTCACGGCCGCAGGGCGGCTGTCGAGGGACACGCATCACGCGATCTACGCGAGCCCGCTGCTCCGCGCGCGGGAGACCGCGGAGATCATCGCCGGTGAACTCGGCCTCGCAGCGCCGGCGCTCGTGCACGATGTGCGCGAGCGCGAGTTCGGCGAGGGCGAGGGCCTGCTGGTGCAGGAGTACATCGACGCGTACGGCGACTGGCATGCCGTGGTCCCGGGCGCGGAGACCCTCGACGAGGTGTGCATCCGTGCGATGAGTGCACTGCACCGGATCGCCCGTGACGCCCGGCGTCGTTCCGCCCCGACGGCCGAGTCGATCATCGTCGTGACGCACGGCGGCGTCATCCGCTCTCTCATCGACCACGCCTCCGGCGGGACGCTGCCCAAGATCGGCAGTGTGCTCGGGAACGGCTCGCTGCATCGCTTCGAGGTGTCGCCCGGCTCGCTGCGGCTGCTCCAGGACGTCCCCGTCCTCTGACGGACTTCGGTTCGGTTCGGCTCAGGCCCTGCTCAGCACCGCCCGGGCGTGGCGCAGCACCGGCTCGTCGACCATCCGCCCCTGGAAGCGGAACACGCCCCGCTCCCCCTCGGCAGCGGCGAGCACCGCACGTGCCCAGTCCAGGGTCGCCGCATCGGGCCGGTAGGCGTCGCGGATGATCGCGACCTGCTTCGGGTGGATGCAGGCGGTGGCACGGAACCCCGAGGCCACGGCATCCGCCGCCTCGTCCGCGAGCCCCGCCTCGTCGTCGATGTCGAAATGCACCGCGTCGATCGCGGCCTTCCCGTGCGCCGCGGCGGCCACGAGCACGGATGCCCGCGCATGGCGCGCCACGTCTCGGTAGCGTCCGTCCGGGAACCGGCTCGCGGTGCCGCCGATCGACGCCACCAGGTCCTCCGCGCCCCACATCAGAGCCGCGACCCGCGGATGCGCGGCGATGGACCCGGCGTTCAGCACGCCCGCCGCGGTCTCGCAGAGCGCCAGCAGGGCGTACTCCTCGCCGAAGGCGTCCAGCGCGGACGGGTCCTCGGTCTTGGCGACCATCACGGTGCGGAACGGAGTGCGCGCCACGGCCTCGAGGTCGGCGGTGAAATGAGCGGATGCCGGGTCGTTGACACGCACGATCACCCGCGCGGGGTCGAGATCCGCCGCCACGAGATGCTCGCGCGCCTGCGCCTTGGCATCCGGAAGCACCGCGTCCTCGAGGTCGAGGATCACAGCATCCGCCTTCGCGAGCCCTCCGGCGTAGCGCTCCGGACGGTCGGCCGGGCAGAAGAGCAGGGCGGGTCCGAGATCGAAGGCCATCATTCCCCTTCCGGCATGCAGTGCATCAGCGCCACGCGAGTGGCCGTCGCCACGATCACACCGTCCTGGTTGCGACCGGTATGGGCGATCGTGACGATCCCCTGCCCGGGCCGGGACGACGACAGGCGCTTGTCGGTGATCACGCTCTCGGTGTACAGGGTGTCGCCGTGGAAGACCGGGTGCGGGAAGGTGATGTCGCTGAGTCCCAGCTGCGCCACGAGCGTTCCCTGGGTGAGCTGCGCCACCGAGGCGCCGACCATGGTGGACAGCGTCCACATCGAGTTCATCAGCCGCTGCCCGAACGGCCTCTCGGCGCCGGCGAATGCCGCATCCAGGTGCAGGGCCTGCGTGTTCATGGTGAGGGTCGTGAACAGCACGTTGTCGGCCTCGGTCGCGGTGCGGCCCGGACGGTGCAGGTACCTGGCACCGAGTTCGAACTCCTCGAAGTACAGGCCGCGCTGGACGATGTCGGTCATGATCGCACCCTAGCTCCTCTGCGGACTCAGCCGGCCAGGCCCAGCTTGCGGGCGATGACGAGCAGCTGCACCTCGGTGGTGCCCTCGCCGATCTCGAGGATCTTCGAGTCGCGATAGTGACGGCCCACCGGGTACTCGTTCATGAAGCCGTTGCCGCCGAAGATCTGGGTCGCGTCCCGGGCGTTGTCCATCGCGGCATCACCGGAGACGAGCTTGGCGATCGCCGCCTCCTCCGCGAACGGCAGTCCCGCGTCGCGCAGACGCGCGGCGTGGTGCCAGGCCAGGCGCGCGGTGTGCACGCGGGCGCGCATGCGCGCCAGCGTGAACTGCGCGTTCTGGCGGGTGCTCAGGGCGGAGCCGAAGATGGTGCGCTTCTTGGCGTAGTCGACGGCCGCTTCCAGGCAGCCCTCCGCGGCGCCCGTGGCGAGAGCGGCGATGGCGATGCGTCCCTCGTCGAGGATGCTGAGGAAGTTCTTGAACCCGCGACCGCGCTCGCCCAGCAGGTTGCCCTCCGGGACGCGCACGCCCTGGAAGGTGAGCGGGTGGGTGTCGGACGCGTTCCAGCCGACCTTGTCGTAGGCGGGCTCCACCGTGAATCCCGGGGTGCCGTTGGGCACGATGATCGTGGAGATCTCCTTGCGCCCGTCGGTCACCCCCGTCACGGCCGTGACCGTCACGAAGCGCGTGATCGCCGTGCCGGAGTTCGTGATGAACTGCTTGGAGCCGTCGATGACCCACTCCCCGCCCTCGAGTCGGGCGGTGGTGCGGGTGGCGCCGGCGTCGCTGCCGGCCTCCGGCTCGGTCAGGCCGAACCCGGCGAGGTTCTCCGCAGCGAGCAGCGAGGGGAGGTACTCCTGCTTCTGCTCCTCGGTGCCGAACCGGTAGATCGGCATGGCGCCCAGGCTCACACCGGCCTCGAGCGTGATGGCGATGGACTGGTCGACGCGGGCGAGGCCCTCGATGGCCAGGCCCAGGGCCAGGTAGTCGCCGCCCTGCCCGCCGTACTCCTCGGAGAAGGGCAGGCCGAACAGGCCCAGTTCGCCCATCTGCCGCACCACGTCGAGGTTGAGCGTGTGGGAGCGATCGGCCTCATAGGCCTGCGGCGCCACCACCTGCTCGGCGAAGTCGCGCACCATGGCGGCGAGTTCGCGCTGCTCCTCGTTCAGGCCGATGCTGCTGAGGTCGTCGGTCATGATGTCTCCACTTCGCTGACGCGGGCGACCGGCTGGTCGCGCCGTACCTGATCGCCCACGGCGACCAGCAGATGCACCGTGCCGTCGTGCGGCGCGAGCACCGGATGCTCCATCTTCATCGCCTCGATCGAGACGAGGGGGTCCCCTTCGCGGACGGTGTCGCCGTCGGCGACGTGCAGCGCCACGACCGATCCGGGCATGGGTGCGCGACCCTCCGGTTCACGCGGGCCCGACGCGCGCTCGAGCTCCGCGAGCCGGCGCTGCATGCGGGCGCGGCGGGACAGCGGACGCAGACGCAGCGTGACGCCTGCCTCGGATGCCCAGATCGCGCCGTCGGCGTCGGCCTGCACAGCGATGCCGTGGGTGTAGGCGGCCGGCGCCTCGACCTGCACATCGTCGTCGGTGAGGAAGACCGTGCGCGGCAGCGGCTGAGCCGCGCCGATCCGCCAGCCGGGCACCTCGCTCCAGAGATCCGCGGCACCGCGCGCACGCGGGCGGTGCACGGCGTGCGCGGCGGCTGCCAGCATCGACTCGGTCGACTGCTGCGCCGGCAGCGGCAGCATGGTCTCGATCAGCCCGGTGTCGAGGTCGCCGGCGACGACGCGTTCGTGCGTGCTGAGGGCGCGCAGGAAGGCGATGTTGGTCTCGACGCCCAGCACGACGGTGCGGGCGAGGGCGGCATCCAGCCGGCGCAGGGCGCTCTCCCGGTCGGGTCCGAAGGCGATCACCTTGGCGATCATCGGGTCGTAGAAGCCGGTGACCTCGGAGCCGGTCTCCACCGCGGCATCCACGCGCACACCGCGCGGCGCGTCGAACAGAAGCACGCGTCCCGTCGAGGGCAGGAAGCCTCGCTCGGGGGACTCGGCGTAGACGCGTGCCTCCACCGCATGCCCGCGCACCTCGGGAGGCTCGGGCAGGGCACCGCCGGCGGCGACCTGCACCTGCAGGGCGACGAGGTCCAGCCGGGTCACCTCCTCGGTCACGGGGTGCTCCACCTGCAGGCGGGTGTTCATCTCGATGAAGAAGATGTCCTGGACCGAGTCGGCCTCGACGAGGAACTCGACGGTGCCGGCACCGACGTAGTCGACGCTCTGCGCGGCGGCGACGGCGGCATCGAGCAGTCGCCGACGCACGGCATCCGGCAGGTGCGCGGCCGGCGCCTCCTCGATCACCTTCTGGTGACGGCGCTGCAGCGTGCACTCCCGCTCGCCCAACGCGATGACCGTGCCGTGGGTGTCGCCGAAGACCTGCACCTCGATGTGCCGCGGGCGCTGCACCAGGCGCTCCAGCACCATGGCGTCGTCGCCGAAGGCGGCCCTGGCGACCCGTCGGGCGGTCGCGAGAGCGGATGCCAGCTCGTCGCCCGAGCGCACGATCTCCATGCCCTTCCCGCCGCCGCCGGCGCTGGGCTTGACCAGCAGCGGGTAGCCGACCTCATCGGCACGGGCGCGGATCTGCGCGTCGTCCATGCCCGCCGCGTTGAATCCGGGCACGACGGGCACGCCGTGCTGCGACACGTGGTCGCGGGCACGGGCCTTGTCGCCCATGATCTCCAGGGCGCGCACGTGCGGGCCGATGAACACGATGCCGGCATCGTCGCAGGCCTGCGCGAGCGCGACGCTCTCGGACAGGAAGCCGTAGCCGGGGTGGATCGCCTGCGCTCCGGTGCGCCGCGCAGCGTCGATGATGGCGTCCACGCGCAGGTAGGAGTCCGCTGCGGCTGCCCCGCCGATCCACACGGCGTCATCGGCCTCACGGACGTGCGGTGCGTCGGCATCCGCATCGCTGTAGACGGCGACGCTGCGGATGCCGAGGTCGCGCAGGGTGCGGATGACGCGGCGGGCGATCTCGCCGCGGTTGGCGACGAGGACGGATTCGAAGGTGCTCATCTGCATCACATCCGGAAGAGGCCGAAGCGCGGTTCGGGCAGGGGGCTGCGGGAGACGACGTCGAGGGCGAGGCCCAGCAGGTCGCGGGTCTGGTCGGGGTCGACGATGCCGTCGTCCCAGAGGCGGGCGGTGGCGTAGTAGGGCTCGCCCTGGCTCTCGTACTGCTGGCGGATCGGTGCCTCGAACTCCGCGCGCTCCTCGGGGGTCCAGGGCTCACCGCGTCCTTCGAGCTGCTCCTCCTTGACCGTGGCGAGCACGGACGCCGCCTGCGGACCGCCCATCACCGAGATGCGGCTGGCCGGCCAGCTCCACAGGAACCGGGGCGAGTACGCCCGCCCGCACATCGAGTAGTTGCCGGCTCCGAAGGAGCCGCCGATGATGACGGTGAGCTTGGGGACGCGCGTGGTGGCGACGGCGGTGACCATCTTCGCGCCGTCCTTGGCGATGCCGCCGGCCTCCGCGTCGCGGCCGACCATGAAGCCGGTGATGTTCTGCAGGAACAGCAGCGGGATCCCGCGCTGGTCGCACAGCTCGATGAAGTGCGCGCCCTTCAGCGCGGACTCGCTGAAGAGCACGCCGTTGTTGGCGACGATCCCGATCGGATGCCCGTGCAGCACGGCGAACCCGGTGACGAGCGTCGTGCCGTACTCCGGCTTGAACTCCGAGAAGCTGTCTGCGTCGACCAGCCGGTCGATGACCTCGTGTACGTCGTAGGCGGCGTTCACGTCGACCGGAACGACGTCGTACAGGCTGCCGGTCTGCGCCGCAGGGCGTGAGGCGACGACATTCCAGGCCGGAGCCGGGGGCTTCGGCAGCGTCGCGACGATGTCGCGCAGGATCTCCAGGGCATGCTCGTCGTCCTCGGCCAGGTGGTCGACCACGCCCGAGCGCTTGGCGTGCAGCTCTCCCCCGCCGAGCTCCTCCGCCGTCACCACTTCGCCGATCGCGGCCTTCACCAGGGGCGGGCCGCCGAGGAAGATCGTGCCCTGGTTGCGCACGATCACGGTCTCGTCGCTCATCGCCGGGACGTACGCGCCGCCCGCCGTGCACGACCCCAGCACAGCGGCGAGCTGCGGGATGCGCTCGGCGGACATGCGGGCCTGGTTGAAGAAGATGCGGCCGAAGTGGTCGCGATCGGGGAAGACCTCGTCTTGCTTGGGCAGGAAGGCGCCGCCCGAGTCGACGAGGTACAGGCACGGCAGACGGTTCTCCAGTGCGATCTCCTGCGCGCGCAGGTGCTTCTTGACGGTCATCGGGAAGTACGTGCCGCCCTTGACGGTCGGATCGTTGCAAACCACCATCACGTGCCTGCCGTGCACGAGCCCGATCCCCGCGATCACGCCCGCACCGGGCGCCTCGCCGCCGTAGAGGCCGTCCGCCGCGAGGGGCGCGATCTCGATGAAGGGGCTCCCCTCGTCCAGCAGCCGGGCGACGCGATCCCGCGGGAGCATCTTGCCGCGGGCGACGTGCCTCTCCCGGGAGCGCTCCGGGCCGCCCAGAGCCGCCGTGGCGAGTCGCTCGCGCAGCTCCTCGGCCAGTTCCTGCTGGGTGAGAGCCATCGTGGGTCCTCCTCGACGCACGTCAGTGCTGATATTTCGCGCTGAGTTGGTTAGTGTGCATTAACCGGATAATTCAGGTTAGCGAGGATTAACCGAAATGACAACGCCTGGGACCGCCCGCGATCGCGCGAAGGCCGAGCGCACCGACGCCATCCTCTCCGCGGCCGCGGAGCTCTTCGCCGCGCGCGGGTACACCGGCGTGAGCCTGGAGGACATCGGCGCCGCGGTCGGCGTCTCGGGGCCTGCGGTCTACCGCCACTTCGCCGGCAAGCAGGCTCTCCTCGGCGCGCTTCTGATCGGCGTCAGCGAGCGGCTGGTGGCCGGCGGCCAGGATGTGGCTTCCGCTGCCGCCTCGGAGCAGGACCGGATGCGGGCGCTGGTGGTGTTCCACGTCGACTTCGCACTGGGCAACGCCGAGGTCATCCGCGTGCAGGATCGCGACTTCGTCTATCTCACCGACGAGAGCCGCGCGGACGTGCGACGGCTGCAGCGCGCCTACATCGAGCTCTGGATCGATTCGCTGGCGGCGCTGGTCGCCGAGGACCGCGACGCGCTGCGGTTGCGGGTCCAGGCCTGCTTCGGGCTGCTGAACTCCACACCGCACTCCACCAGCACCGCGCTGCGAGCCCGGGTGGACACCGCACGCCTGCTCACGGCGATGGCCGTCTCCGCCCTCCTCGCGGACAGCTGAGCGCACGCACCGCTGAGGGCGGGACTCCCGGGAGTCCCGCCCTCAGCGTCCGCTCACCCTGTCAGCCGCTCAGAAGAGCATCGCCCGGCCGGGCTGCTCCAGCAGGTCGGCGACGTCCTTCAGGAAGCGCGATCCCTCGGCGCCGTCCACCAGACGGTGGTCGAACGACACGCTCAGCGTCATCATCTGACGCAGCGCGATCTCTCCCTTGTACTCCCACGGCTGACGCCTGACCGCCCCCACGGCGAGGATGCCGGACTGCCCGGGCGGCAGGATCGGCGTACCGGCGTCGATGCCGAAGACGCCGATGTTCGTGATCGAGAACGTGCCGCCCGCGAGCTCGGCCGGGCTCGTCTTACCGGAGCGCGCGGTCTGCGTGAGCTGGGTCAGGGCATCGGCCATCCCCGTCAGCGAGAGGCGCTCGGCGTCGCGGATCATCGGGACGATGAGCCCGCGCTCGGTGGCTGCGGCGATACCCAGATCCACGAAGTGGTTCTGCACGATCTCACCGGCCTCCTCGTCCCAGGTCGCGTTGAGCGAGGGATTGCGCCCCAGGGCGAGGCAGACCGCCTTCGCGATCAGCACGAGCGGGCCGATGAGGTGCTCGGACAGCGACCGGTCCGCGCGCAGCTGCTCGATCAGCTCCATCGTCGCCGTGACGTCGACCGTGTGGAAGCAGGTGACGTGCGGGGCGGTGAAGGCGCTGCGCACCATGGCCTGGGCGGTCGCCTTCCGCACGCCCTTGATGGGGATGCGGGTCTGCGCGCGCTCGCCCGCCGGTGCGGACGGAGCGGTCAGCGCGGCCGCCCCGGCGTCGTCGTGCTCGGCAGGGCCCGCCGTCGCGGCTCCGACACGGTCCGCATACGCATCGACGTCGGAGCGGGTGATCACGCGATCCCCCACCTCGGCGGCGACCAGCACGAGGTCCACACCGCGGCGCTTCGCGTAGGCGCGCACCGGAGGCGTGGAGCGCGGGCGCTCGCCGACGACGGGCTCGGCGACCGCCGGGGGCAGTGCGTCGTGCGGTGCCGCGGCGATGACCGCAGCGTCCGCCTCGGGGGCGACGGATGCGGCTCCCCGGCGCGCGCGCCGGGCGGGACGGGCACCGGATGCCGGTGCGGCGCCGTATCCGACCAGGTTCGGCTGCGCCGTCTCCTCGGCATCCGCCTGCTTCCCATCGGCCGCGGGCGCGGGAGCCTCCGGCTCGGCGCCTGCCACGTCGAAGGCGATCAGCGGCGCGCCGACGGCGACCGTGTCACCTGCATCCGCGTGCAGCGTCGATACCGTCCCCTCATACGGCGAGGGCAGCTCGACGACGGCCTTGGCGGTCTCCACCTCAGCCAGCGTCTGGTTCAGCGTCACCGGATCGCCGGGCTTGACCAGCCACTGGACGACCTCGGCCTCGGTCAGCCCCTCGCCGAGGTCGGGCAGACGGAACTCCGCGATCACTGCTGCGCCCCCTTCGTGAGGCTGTTCGGCCGGTCCATCACCCGATCGACGGCATCCAGGATGCGGTCGAGGTCGGGGAGGTGGAATTTCTCCATCTTCGCGGGCGGGTACGGGATGTCGTGCCCGGTCACGCGCAGCGGCGCGGCCTCCAGGTATTCGAAGCAGAACTCCGTGATGCTGGCGATGATCTCGGCGCCGACGCCCGCCTCCCGGGATGCCTCGTGCGCGACCACCACACGCCCGGTGCGGCGCACGGATGCCGTGACGGTCTCGTAGTCGACCGGCGAGAGGGACCGCAGATCGATGACCTCGAGCGAGATCCCCTCGTCCTCAGCCGCAGCGGCGGCGTCGAGCGCCGTGCTCACCATGGCGCCGTAGGTGATGAGCGTGGCGTCCGTGCCCTGGCGCACCACCCGGGCGAGCCCCATCGGCGGGGCGTCGGCGAGCGGCGCCTCCAGATCGACCTCACCCTTGTGGTGGTAGAGCCGCTTCGGCTCGAAGAACAGCACGGGGTCGTCGCTCGCGATGGCCTGCTGCAGGCAACGATACGCGTCCTGCGGGTCGGAGACCGCGATCACGCGCAGCCCGGCGGTGTGCACGAAGTACGCCTCGGGCGACTCGGAGTGGTGCTCGGCCGCGCCGATGCCCCCGGCCCACGGCACGCGGATCGTGATGGGCATCTTGATCCTGCCCTGCGTGCGGTAGTGGAGCTTCGCGACCTGCGAGACGATCTGATCGAACGCCGGGTAGATGAAGCCGTCGAACTGGATCTCGATCACCGGCCGGTAGCCGCGGAAGGCCAGGCCGACGGCGGTGCCGACGATGCCGGACTCGGCCAGCGGCGTGTCGATGACGCGCTTGGCCCCGAACTCGTCCTTCAGTCCGTCGGTGATGCGGAAGACGCCACCGAGCGTGCCGATGTCCTCCCCCATCAGCACGACCCTGTCGTCGTCGCGCATCGCCTGGCGGAGGCCGGCGTTGAGGGCCTTGCCCAGAGTCATCTGCACCATGTCACGCCTCCTCGAAGGTGGCGAGGTACGCGGCGTACTCGTCGCGCTCGCGCTCCAGGCCGGAGTGCGGCTCCGCGTAGACGCGGTCGAAGACCGCGAGAGCGGGGCGGGTGACCATGCCCAGGCAGGCGGCGCGCATCTCGCGCGCCATCTCGTCGGCCTGCGCCTGCACGGCGTCGATGTGCTCCTGCGGGAACTCCCCGGCGGCACGCAGGTGCGCCTCCAGCCGTGCGATCGGATCGCGGCGACGCCACTGCTCGAGCTCGGCCTCGTCGCGGTAGCGCTTGGGGTCGTCGGCCGTGGTGTGCGGGCCCATCCGGTACGTGACGGCCTCGAGGTAGGCGGGTCCCTTGCCGGAGCGCGCATGGTCGAGGGCCCAGCGCATGGCGGCCATGCACGCGAGCACGTCGTTGCCGTCCACGCGGAGGCTCGGGATGCCGAAGCCAGGGGCACGACCCGCGAGCGGGAACTGCGACTGCAGCCCGACGGGCTCGGAGATCGCCCAGTGGTTGTTCTGACAGACGAACACCACCGGGGCGCGATAGGACGAGGCGAACACCATCGCCTCGTTCACGTCGCCCTGGCTCGTGGCACCGTCACCGAAGTAGGTCACGGCGACCTCGTCGGCACCGTCGTGCTGGATGCCCATGGCGTAGCCCACGGCATGCAGGGTCTGTGCGCCGATGATGATCTGCAGCGGGGCGATGCGCAGTTCTGCGGGGTCGTAGGCGGCCCCCTCCTCACCGCGCCACATGCGCACGTAGTCGCCGGGCTTCGCACCGCGGCTGTACATCACGCCGGTCTCGCGGTAGCTGGGGAAGACGAAGTCGCGGGCCTCGATCGCCCGGCCGGTGCCGATCTGCGCGGCCTCCTGACCGTTGCACGGCGCCCACAGGCCGAGCTGCCCCTGGCGCTGCAGTGCCACGCCCTCGGCATCGATTCGGCGGAGCACCACCATGTCACGATGCAGACCGCGAAGAGCGTCGAAGTCGATGTCCTGGATGTAGCGGTCGAGTTGCGGGTTGGCCACCCGCGTCCCATCCGGAGCGATGATGCGCTCGGTGAGCTCGAGATCGCTCTCCGTGTCGGTGATCGGTGAGATGTGCGGTGACATCGGCGTCCTCCTGACGTGGGGCCCTTGTGGGGCGTGCACGGCTGATCCGACGACTCCGTCGGCTTATCTGAAGGGTACGTCCACCTGACACCTCGCTCAAGCATGTCTGCGCCAGTTGAGCATGTTGCCCAGAAGGTGCCCGCATGATCCTGATATCGTGTGGCACTATGCCAGCCCTCGATCGCGTCGATCTCGAACTGCTCACCGCACTGGCGGAGGATCCGCGCACCACAGTCGTCGCCCTCGCCGAGCGGCTCCGCCTCTCCCGCAACACGATCCAGGCCCGGATGGCCCGGCTCGAGCAGACGGGCGTGTTCGAGTCCTACGAGCGCTCGTACTCGACCGAGGTGCTCGGCTTCCCCCTGCAGGCCTTCATCAGCATCGGCGTGCGGCAGACCGAGCTGCCGCGGATCATCGCCGAACTCGCGCGCGTGCCCGAGGTCGTGCAGGCGCACGGCCTGAGCGGGTCGATCGACCTGCTGGCCCGTGTGGCCTGCCGCGACGCCCGCCATCTGTTCGACACCGACGCGCGCATCCTCTCGATCGACGGGGTCGAGCGCACCGAGACCTCGCTCGCCATGGGCGAGGTCATCCCCTTCCGGGTGGCAGGGCTCATCGGCCTCGCGCGACGGGAAGCCTGAGGAACCGACGGATCGCGCCCGCCGCCTCGGCGGGCGTCTCGTAGTGGATCAGGTGCCCGACCTCGGCGATCTCCACCAGCTCGGCGTCGGGGAACATCCGCGCCAGACGCCGTTCGGCCTCGATGGGCGTGATGTCGTCGCGCTGCGCAGCGATGAGGAGCGTGGGCGTGTCGATCACGCCGGCGAAGGCGCGCACGTCATGCGAGACGCTCGTGACGAACGCGTCGTGCAGCACGTCCCGGTCCGAGAAGCGCGAGAAGTAGGTGTCGTGCTGATCGTGGATGAAGCGCCGCAGTGCGGGATCCCTGGTCTTGGCCATCGCGATGCTCATCACGCGCACGATCAGCGGGTTGCGGAGCAGGGCGGTGCCGATCCTCTCGGGCAGCCGCGCGCCGAGCGAGTAGTACAGCACTGCGAGCCGCGTCAGCAGGCCCTTCGGCCCCTCCAGCGCGGGTGCGCCGATCGGGTTGATCAGGATCAGCTGCGGGGTCTTCAGCCCGCCCGCGACCGCAGCCGACGAGACGATCGATCCGAAGGAGTGGCCCAGGATCACGGCGTCCGGAGCCACGGTGCGAGCGAACTCGGCCAGCCAGCCGGAGTACAGCGACAGGTCGTGCTCGCGCCCGGGGATCGGCGAGGTCTCGCCGAATCCGGGCAGGTCGGGTGAGATCACCCGCACATCGGGAAGATAGGCGATCACCGGCTCCAGGCCGTGGTGCTCGCCGCGGAAGCCGTGCACGGCGATGACGGTGGGAGCCGCCTCGTCGGCGGGACCGTAGACCCAGTAGGCGGTGCTGGAACCCAGCACCTCGACCTCGCGTCGCTCGGTGGGGATCTCCCCGAGTCGGGCGGCGTACGGCGAGGCTGCGGACATGGCCTCGAGTCTACGGGACGCCGATGTCGGTGGCCGTCCTTATGTTCGAAGGAGAGCAGTTCCCGGATGAAGGAGGCGAGCAGCCATGACCACGATCACCGACGTCCTCCCCGCCGTGCTGTGGGAGACACCCGTCCTCCGCTCGCGCGCCGAACGACTCGAGCGGGCAGGCGATCATCTCTGGCGCGTGGTCGCGGCCTCGGGAACCATCCGCGGCCATCTGCGCGTCGTGGCGGACCCGCTCGGCATCCGTTATCGCGCCGAGCGCCTGCACCTGGCATCCGGCACCTTCCGCCTGCTCGGCGAGTTCTGGGATGCCGATGACGCGGTGACGGCACTGCGGGGCTGACTCCGCAGCGCCGCAGCGCGGCAGCGTCACATGTGCCCGGTCTTCGCGAACGCCGAGTGCCAGCTCAGCGCCTCGTCGAGCAGATGCGGCATGTGCAGCCGTCCGTTCGCCTGCGCCTGCGCCCGCTCCAGGTAGTCCAGCAGCCGATCCCGGTAGTCGGGATGGGCGCAGTTCTCGATGATCTTCCTCGCACGCCTGACCGGTGCCATGCCGCGAAGATCGGCGATGCCCTGCTCGGTGACCAGCACGTGCACATCGTGCTCGGTGTGGTCGACATGCGAAGCCATCGGCACGATGGCCGAGATGGCACCCTTCTTGGCCACCGACGGGGACACGAAGAAGTTCAGGTACGCGTTGCGGGCGAAGTCGCCCGACCCGCCGATGCCGTTGATCATCTGACTGCCGAGCACGTTCGTCGAGTTCACGTGCCCGTAGATGTCGGCTTCGACCATGCCGTTGATCGCGATGACGCCGAGTCGGCGCACGATCTCGGGATGGTTGGACATCTCCTGCGTGCGGAAAAGGATCCTTCCCTTGAACGCCTCGATGTTCGCGTTGAAGTACTCCGCCATCTCCCGCGACAGCGACAGGGACGTGGCGGAGATCGCATCGAAGCGACCCGACTCGAGCAGCCGCAGCATCTCGTCCTGGATGACCTCCGTGTACGCCGTCAGGTGCTCGAACTCCGATTCCTCGAGGCCGGCCAGCACGGCGTTCGCGACGTTGCCCACACCGGACTGGAGCGGCAGCAGGTTCTCGGGCAGCCGGCCCGCGTTCACCTCGAAGCGCAGGAAGTCGAGGATGTGGTCGGCCATCGCCTTCGAGGCCTCGTCCACCGGGGAGAAGACGTTGTCGCGATCGGGGGCGTGCGTCTCGACGACGGCGACCACCTTGGCCGGATCGACCTTGAGATACGGGTCTCCGATGCGCTGTGTCGCCTCGGTGATCTGCACCGGCGTGCGCAGCGGAGGGCGCCGGGTGCCGTAGTACACGTCATGGAAGCCCTCGTACGCGCGCGGCTGCCAGCTGTTGACCTCGATGATGACCTTGTCGGCCAGGTCGAGCCACGTCTTGTTGTTGCCCACCGAGGACGACGGGACGAGCAGGCCGTTGGGGAGGATCGCCGCCACTTCGACCACGGCGACGTTCATGGTCCCGTAGAAGCCGAACCACACCTGCTGGGCGAGATGGGACAGGTGCGTGTCGATGTAGTCGACCGATCCGTCGTTGATCTGCCTGCGCAGCACCGGGTCCGATTGGAAGGGCGTGCGCAGGTGGATGCCCTCGGCCTCGGCGAGCACGCCGTCGACCTCGGCGCCGGTCGAGGCCCCGGTGAGCAGGCCGATGCTGAACCGCTCGCCGCGGTCGTGCGCGGCGCGGATCCGGTGCGCGAGCGCCGTCGGGACGGACTTCGGGTAGCCGGCTCCGGTGAATCCGCTCATCGCGACGTTGTCGCCGTCGTGGATGAACGACGCCGCGTGCTCCGCGGAGGTCACCTTCGTCGCGAGCACCGGGCAGCTGATTCGAGTCATGCCCCGATTCTCGCATCGTGTCGGCCTCGCTCCGGATGCCGAGGGCACGGCGCCCGGACGCCGTGGCTCGTCCACCGGATAATGGGCGCATGCCCACGCCGATCGACCAGCTGCCTGACTTCCGGCCGACCGTGCTTCCCGTGCCGGCCCCCGGGATGAACCCCGTGCAGCGCGCGCTCGACGATCTGGGAGTGCCCTGGCGGACGTCGACGCGGGACCTCGTCGCACGGTTCGGCTCGTCGCCGCATCCGTCCTACGACTGGGATGTGATCCCGTTGGCGGGAGCAGGGAACGGGCTCGAGGGCATGATCTTCCCCATCGCCGCCAACGCCTTCCGCACCTCGAGCACGCTGCCGCCGGACCACTTCTTCACCTGCGTCTGGGTGTCGGATGATCCTCTCGAGAACATCCGGATCGCCGCGGACTCCTTCTGCGCGCTGCTCGGGCCCGCGGAGATCGGTCGCAATGCCAACACCGTCGGCTGCGCCTGGATCGCGGGACCGGCGGGCATCACGCTCACCGTCTGGCCGCCGTCACTCCAGTCGTTCGTCTCCAGGAATCGCGCGCACGAGCGGGACCCGCGTCTGGTGACCGCCTGCCGAGTCGCGTTCTCGCCCGGCTACAGGCAGGCGGCGTCCGAGCGCGAGGCGCACTGGATCGACAGCGCCTCCGTCGTGCTGCGTCTCGGCGACAGGGGTGCGAAGACGGCTGCGGCGCAGCTGGCGGCTGCGCGTCCGCTGCCCACCACGGTGGAGTTCGCCCGCGATCCGGTTCCGCGCTGCGCGGAGCTGCATGGAACGGTGAGCCTCTCCGAGGACGGCGCCGCGCTGATCGTCTGCGATCGAGAGCTGCTCGTCATCCCGCTGGATCGCGTGCTCGCCGTGGCCGTTCGGAAGCTCAGCCCGGCGAAGGGGCCCGGCGGCTCCTGGCTGGAGCTGGTGTGCCAGGATCCGGCATCCGCCGACGGCGAGACCTCGATCCTGCTCGCGTCCGGCCGATTGCCCGATGAACTGGATGCGGCCGCCCACCGTCTGGGAGAGCGGATCGCCCGACGCGTCCGGATCGAACCGGCTCAGCCCGACGTCTGAGCGTCGTTGCGGAGTCCGGCGGGGACTGCCGTGTCGTGCCCCCTGCTGGATTCGAACCAGCGACCGACAGATTAGAAGGCTGTTGCTCTATCCACTGAGCTAAGGAGGCGAGATCCCCCAGATTACCGTGTCGGACCCGTCGATAAGATCGAGGCATGGTTTCTGCGTCTGAGAACGATCGGCTCGTCTGGATCGACTGCGAGATGACGGGCCTCGACCTCGCGGTCGACGAGCTGGTCGAGATCGCCGTCGTCATCACCGACTTCGAGCTGCGACCGCTCGATCCGGGATTCCAGATCGTGATCAAGCCGAACGATGCGGCGCTGGCGAACATGAACGAGTTCGTCACGAACATGCACCGCACCTCCGGGCTGATCGAGGAGATCCCGGGCGGAGTGTCGCTGGCCGAGGCCGAGCAGCAGACGCTCGAGTACATCAAGCGGTTCGTCCCGCTGGAGCGCAAGGCACCGCTCGCCGGCAACACGATCGGCACCGATCGGATGTTCCTCGCCAAGTACATGCCGCAGATCGACCAGTACCTGCACTATCGCAACGTCGACGTGTCCAGCGTCAAGGAGCTGTCCCGCCGCTGGTACCCGCGCGTGTTCTTCCAGGCGCCCGAGAAGAACGGCGGGCACCGCGCTCTGGCCGACATCCTGGAGTCGATCCGCGAGCTGCAGTACTACCGCGAAGCGGTCTTCGTCGCCGAGCCCGGACCCAGTTCGGACGAGGCGCGCGAGATCTCCACGTCCGTCGTGTCAAAGTTCGCTCCGAACATGTAATAGACTCGTGGAGTTGCCTGCTCCGGCGGGCACATGGTGGCTATAGCTCAGTTGGTAGAGCACCGCGTTGTGGTCGCGGGGGTCGCGGGTTCAAGCCCCGTTAGCCACCCAGAGGAAGAGCCCCGGCGTCATGACGCCGGGGCTCTTCGCATCACGGGAAGTGACGCCCTCGCACCTAGAATCCGTATGTGGTCACCCGGGTTCTGGTCGTGGACGACGAGCCGCAGCTCGCCGATCTCATCGCACGCCATCTGCGGCGCGAGGGGTACGACGTCACCGCCGTCGGCGACGGCATCGCGGCGCTGCTCGCCGGCGGGGAGGACGGATTCCAGCTCGCTGTCGTGGACGTGAACCTTCCCGGGATGAACGGATTCGAACTGGCTTCGCGGCTGCGCGATCGAGATGAGCGGATCGGCATCCTGCTGCTCACCGCGCGCGATGCGCTCGGCGACCGGGTGCGAGGACTGGATGCCGGGGCGGACGACTACCTGATCAAGCCGTTCGAGTTCGCGGAGCTGTTCGCCCGGCTGCGTGCTCTGCGGCGTCGCGACCACCTGGAGAGCCATCGCCTCGAGGTCGGCGACATCACCGTCGCTGTTGACCGCGCTGCCGCGCAGGTGGATGGAGTCGACGTCCCTCTGAGCCGCCGGGAGTTCGACCTGCTGCGTGCGTTCCTGGAGCGGCCGTCCGACACCCTGAGTCGCGAGTGGATCCTGGCCGAGATCTGGGGGTCGCCGCACTTCGCCTCCAACGTCGTCGACCAGTACGTGGGATACATCCGGCGCAAGCTCGCGGATGCGGGTTCCGGCGTGCGGATCGAGACCGTGCGCGGCGTCGGCTTCCGGCTGACCTTCGCACCGGTGAACGAGGCGGACGGATGAGGAGACGGCTGTCGATCCGCGCCCGGATCATCATCGGGTCCACCGCCGTGGTGGTGCTGCTGGTGGTCGCCGCGTGCATCGCCGTCTATGCGCAGATCTCCTCGATCGCGGTGTCGCGCGAGAAGGCCGTGCTGCACAACATCGCCGAGGTCTACCGCGGCATCATCGTCGAGGATCCCTCCGGGCCGTTCGACAAGCCCGGCGTCGACCAGCACGTGGCCATCGTCGCACCGGACGGGACCGAGGAGATGAACACGCTGCCCACAGCCCTCCGGACCCGCATCGACGAGCTCACCGTCCCCGGTCCCATGCTTCGCGAGGTGCACTACGGCGAGACCTACTACGTGTACGTCGACACCGTCGAGACGCCGCAGGGCACCTGGACGGTGCTCGTGACCCGCGACAGCGACATCGCCGCGGGAATCGTGTCGGGTGTCGTCGCCCTGCTGTGGATCCTGGTGATCGGCAGCGCCCTGATCTTCGCCGCGGGCGCGTGGGTGATCGCCACGGCCGCGCTCCGTCCAGTGGAGCGTCTGAGACGCAGCGCGGAGCGTCTCGCTCTGCGACGCAGCGAGAAGGAGCTGCTGCCCGTCGGCAGCGCCGACGACGAGATCGACTCGCTCGCCCGCACCCTCAACCAGCTGATCGAGGACGTCCGGGCCGCCAGCGCGCGGGAGCAGCAGATGGTGGCGGACGCCAGTCATGAGCTGCGCAATCCGCTCGCCGTGCTGCGTGCGCAGCTGGAGCTCGTCGACGGCACGGACCCCGACGCGGATCGCACCCTGCTGGCCGAGTCCCGCGCCACCCTCAACCGGCTCATCCGGCTCGCGCAGAGCATGCTGGAGCTGTCCCGGATCGAGGCGGGCGCAGCCTCGGGCGACAGCACTCTGCGCGAACTCGCCGAGGAGATCACCGAGCGCGTCGACGACGTGCGCTGGCGACTGGCCGAACCGGCCTCCGATCTGCGCGGCTCCGTCGACCTCGACCTCGGCATCTCCACGCCTGAGGCGCGTGCTCGGCTCGACCGGGCGGATGCCGCGCGGGTGGTCGACAACCTGATCGACAACGCGCTGCGTGCGTCGAAGGGAGACCCGGTTCACGTGTCGGTGACGCTGCGTCAGAACGCCGCGGAGATCGAGCTAATCGTGGCCGACGACGGACCGGGCTTCGATCCGTCCGTCGCCGACCGGGCGTTCGAGCGCTTCACGCGAAGTGACTCCTCCGCCTACGCGGGCGGCGGGCTGGGCCTGGCGATCGTCGCACGCGTGGCGGAGCTGGCAGGCGGCTCGGCGAGCATCTCGTCCGGTCGCACGACGGGGGCCGAGGTCGGCATCCGCGTCCCGCTCATCGCCGACTCCCCGGATGGATCCGGTGACGGTGAGCGCCGATCGCCGAACACCCACCAGCGATAGGCGCAGAAGCGCACGGCTGAGCCGAGGAGCAGCCCGACGACGTTCGCCGAGACGTTGTCGTCGAGGGCGCTGGTGAGGCCGAGCACGTCGCGCGACACCACCAGGCACAGCAGCGACACTCCCCCGCCGATCAGGCTCGCGACGAGGAACTCCACGGCCTCGCGTCCGGTGTCCGCGCGGCGATGCTCCCGAAAGGTCCAGGACCGGTTTCCGATCCAGTTGACGGCGATCGCCAGCACGGTCGAGATCGCCTTGGCCGCGACCGGCCACCAGGCCCACCCGAACGGCGTGTGGGCGCGCAGCACGTTGAACACCGCGACGTCGACGATGAAGCCCATGCCTCCCACGACGCCGAAGCGCACCACCTGGGTCAGGAGCGCCCCTGCACGACCGCTCGCCAGCGCCCGCTCAGACATGGGCGTGCTCCCGTGGCGTCCGCACCGCCGCTCGGTCGACGTGCGGGTGCAGCCGGCGGGCGACACCCCACGCCGTCACCTGTCGCAGGGCCTCGACGATGATGCGACCCGACATCTTGGACTCGCCGCCGCCGCGCACGTCGAACGTGATCGGCACCTCCACGACACGACTGCCGAGGGAGACGGCGCGGTCGAGCATCTCGATCTGGAAGCAGTATCCCCGGCTGCTGACCCCGGCGCGGACGATGCGGTCCAGCGCATCCGCGCGGAACACACGGTATCCGCCGGTGATATCGCGCTGCGGCAGCTGGAGCATGATCCCCGCGTACCGGCTGCCGGCGCGCGAGAGGAGGAGGCGTCGCCAGGCCCAGCCCGGCGCCGATCCTCCGGCGACCCACCGCGATCCGATGACGAGATCGGCGTCTTCGGACGCCGCCAGCAGCTCCGGCAGGTCCTCCGGCCGATGCGAGCCGTCGGCATCGCTCTGCACCACACGGTCGTACCCGTGGCGCAGCGCCCAGCTGAAGCCCGCGAGGTACGCGGGGCCGAGGCCCTGCTTGACCGTGCGGTGCAGCACATGGACGGCGGGATCGGCGTAGGAGATCGCGTCTGCGAGCGCCCCGGTCCCGTCCGGGGAGGAGTCGTCGACGATGAGCAGGTCGGCCTCAGGCGTCGCCGCGCGGAGCCGGGAGATCATCCCGGGAAGCGTCTCGGACTCGTTGTAGGTCGGCAGGATGACGACGGTCGTCTCAGGCATGCGGGGCTCCCTTGGTGAACTCGTAGACGGTGGTGCGGTGCACGTGCTGATGCGCCGTGAGCGTGTAGCCGGCCCGACGCAGCGCGGACAGATCGGCGGAGGCCGTCCGGGCGCCCTTCGCCTCCAGCAGCCAGACGGTGCTCTCCTGCAGCTCCGGTGCGGACGCCGAGACGGAGGCGAGCTCGTCCCAGAGCCCGGCACGGGTGTCGTACGAGGCGAGCAGCTGCGGGTCCTGCAGGCCGGCGAAGTCCTCCGGATAGAGCCGGAAGGCCAGTCGCGACGTACGGGACGGTCGCGGACCGTCGCCGAACAGCACCGCATCTCCGAGGTGCGCCCGCTGCCCGATCACCTGGGCGGCGAATCGGAAGTCGGCTCCGCCGTCCTTCGCATACGGTGTGCGCTGATGCAGGTACTGCGGCACCGTGACGCCCAGCACCACGGCTGCGAGCACCACGGCGGCGACCGCCGCCAGACCCGGCATCCGGCGCCCGACCACGGACAGGATGCCGGTCAGCCCACGCGCGGCGAGCAGGGCGACCGCACCCAGGCTGACGGCGAGGTAGCGCGGGTTGTACGTGGGGGCGACGATGACGTCGACGGCGATGAGGACGGCGGCCGGCGCGAGGAGCCAGGTCAGAGCGAGACGCGCCCTCGCGCGCTCGGCGGGCCGGCGCAGGGCGAATGCGACGCCCAGGGCGATCAGGACCCACATGACGGCGGCGACCGCGCGGTGCGTGAACCAGGGGGTGACGAGCACGCCCGTCGGCGACAGATAGCCGCGGTGGGCCAGGAAGCTCACCTGGTTGCGCTGGAAGGCCGCCAGAGTGATGATCGGCAAAGCCGCGATCAACGTCGCCGCGGCCGCCACCGTGAGGTCGCCCCGCAGCCCGCGCACATCGCGTCGCAGCGGGGCGAGGCGACGCGGTGCGAGGAACGTCACCGCGAAGAGCGCGAGCGGCACCAGCAGCAGGTAGAGGAAGAACCAGGAGCACAGCCCGGCGAGCACCCCGAACAGCACCCAGCGGCGCCTCGGAGCGCGCTGCCGGAGCAGGTGCGAGAACAGCACGGTCAGCCAGACGACGGCCGCGGCGGTGATGGCGTAGCCGCGCGTCTCGATCGCCAGCGCACTGGCGCGCGGAATGACCGCCACCAGCGCGCCGGCGACGATCGCGGTGCGCCGGTCGAACCACATCCGGCCGAGCGTGAACACGCCTGCGGCCAGTGCGCCGACGGCGATCGCGCTGAGCGCCCTGGTCGCCCACTCCCCCGTGCCGAACGCCCACATCCAGACGTGCAGCAACATGTAGTACAGGCCGTGCACGGCATCCACCGCGCTCAGCTCCTGCAGCAGGCTGGGCAGCGACCGCTGACCCGACATGACGCTCGCGGCCTCGTCGCCCCAGTAGGACGGGATGCCAGCGCCGATGTAGTCGACGAGAGCGACGGCGACCCCGATCCCCGCGGGCAGCGCCGCAGCCCGCGGCGCCGGCCGGCGACGCTCGCGACGCTGCTCGCCCTGGACGAGCTCTCTCTCCGTGATGACCATGAGACCAGCCAATCGCCGGCCGATCCGCGCAACCTATGAAATCGGGCCCTCCGGCATGAGAGTTCTCACACGAACGACTGGAAGTCCTGTGCCTGGATAGCATCGAGGTATGGAGATGGATGCCGAGGAGTTCGAGCGGCTGGTGGTCGACGAACTCGATCTGCTCCCCGACGACATGGTCGACGGCCTCGAGAACGTGGTGTTCGTGGTCGAGGACGCCGCGGAGGACGGCGAGGAGCTGTTCGGCCTGTACGAGGGCTTCGCACTGACTGAGCGCGGGCAGTACGGCATGGGCGAACTCCCCGACCGGATCATCGTGTACCGCGAACCCCATCTGGCCGAGTGCGACGACGAGGAGCAGCTGCGCGACGAGATCCACACGACCCTCGTGCACGAGATCGCGCACTTCTTCGGCATCGACGATGAGCAGCTCCGTGAACTGGGGTGGGCATGAGCGGGCCCGCATCCGTCCCGGTGATGGACGAGCAGCTGACAGCCGCACCACTGGTGCCCTGGGAGCTGGTCGTGTGGGACGACCCCGTGAACCTGATGAGCTACGTCGCCCGCATCTTCCGCACCTACTTCGGCTACCCGCAGGAGAAGGCCACCAGGCTCATGCTGGCTGTTCACAACGACGGACACGCAGTCGTCGCGACCGGTCCGCGCGAGACCATGGAGGTGCACGCCCAGGCGATGCACGCCTTCGGGCTGTGGGCGACGGTGCGGGAGGCCGGCGCATGACCGATGGCGCGCTGTCCGTCCCGTTCGCGAGCATCGAGGGTCGTCACCTCATCGCGCTCCTGGACGACTTCATCGCGCTGCTGGATGCACCCCGCGACACGGCGGACGAGGCGCTGGAGCGCCTCGCGCCCGACGCGTACCCCGACGACCCGGCGGCCGCCGAGGAGTACCGGCGCGGCACGCGCGACGACCTCGTCGACCAGCGGATCTCGGATGCGCGAACCGTCCGGACGGCCTTGGAGAGGTTCGAGACGGACGCCGGCGCCGACATCGTCGACGTGCCCCGCGCGGACCTGGACGGCTGGCTGCGCACGCTCTCGGCGATGCGGCTCGTCCTCGCCTCGCGCCTGGGCATCGACCGCGACGACCGACATGATCCCGACGATCCCCGCTACGGCACCTATGACTGGCTGGGCTACCGGCTGGAGCTGCTCATCCAGCTCGCCGACCGTCTGGACGAGGAGTGACCCGGCACTACGGCGTGCGGATGCTGATCGAGGCGAGCCGCTCGGGGTCGTGACGCGCCATGTGCGCGTCCTCCTGCGCCGCCCACATGTCCCAGAACGGTCGGAATCCGTCTCCGTCCCGCTCCAGCGCCCTGGTGCGCCGGGACGCATGGGGGCCGTCGACCCACACCGTCACATCCGCCAGACGCGCCGACGCCGGCGTCAGCGCGCCGCAGCCCTCCAGCACCAGTCCGAGCGCCGGGTCGACCGCGTGCGCCTCGGCTTCCTCCTCGCGCTCCCAGTCCCAGCGATGCCAGGTGCCCAGCAGTCCGCGTCCGTGCGGCACGAGCACCGACTCACGGGCGATCTCCGCGCCCGCCTCGAGCCCGCTCCAGCCCGGATAGATCGAGTCCAGCGCGATCAGCTGCGCCGGCGTGCGCAGGGGCCACGCCCGCATCACCCGCGCGGCCAGGCTGCTCTTGCCCGCACCGCTGCGTCCGTCTATCACCACCACGGGGTTGGACGCCTGTACCGCGATGACCGCGTCACGGATGCGCGCGGTCGCCGTGGTCAGCGCGGAATCGAGCGGGTCGTCACTTCTTGAGAGCACGGATCACACGGCTGAGAGCGCGGCCGAACACCCATACGAAGGGCACGGCGACGGCCAGCAGTGAGACGATGTTGGGCTCGAACCGCAGCCCCTCCTCGCGGCGGACGTACACGCCGAGCGGAACGGCGATACCGCCACCGGTGCCGCCCTCGCCCTGCTCCACGCCACCGCCGGCGAAGCCCGTGACGGTCAGCGCGACGGGCGTGACGCTCACGCCGTCGATCTCGAGGGCCTCGCCATAGGCGCCCTTCACTCCGAAGGATGCGGCCTGCTCGCCCAGCTTCAGTGCAATGTTCGGCATCCCCCCACGCTAGCCGACGCACCGGACCCGCGCGACGCTCACTCCCGGCCGAACGGCCTCGGCTGCTCCCCCGCGGGCCGAGCGCCGGATCGGCCGACATGCCTGGCCCGCGTGATCATGCCGACGCCGAACCGCGCCCTGGCGTCGTCGAGCGTCCCCTCCAGCCGGCGCTGGTCCTCGTCGTCGTCCCACAGCGCGAGCGCACCGCCCGACGTCTCTCGGAGCTTCTCGGCGCGCACCCCCACCAGACGCACGGGATCATGCCTCGCGATCTGGTCGAACAGCGCGACGGCGGTCTCCCCGATCCTCTGGCCGACCTCGGTGGGCTCGGGCAGGGACACCGTGCGACTGAGGGTGGAGAAGTCGGCGAAGCGAATCTTGATCGCCACGGCTCCCGCCTGCCAGCCGCTCGAGCGCAGACGAGCGCCGACCCGGTCGGCCAGGCGCAGCAGCTCGGAGCGCAGCAGCTCGGCATCCGCGATGTCGTGCTCGAAGGTCTCCTCGTGTCCGACGCTCTTCTCCACGCGATCGGTCTGCACGGCGCGGGCGTCCTCGCCGCGGGCGAGCTGCTGCATCCGCTGCGCCAGTGCGGGGCCGACGGCCCGGGACAGGGCGTCGAGCGGCGTCTCCCGCACATCCCGGATGAGGCGGATGCCGCGTCGCTCCAGCGCTTCGGCGGCCTTGGGACCCACACCCCACATCGCGCCGACCGGCCGCGGATCGAGGAACTCCTGGGTGCGCGCGGCCGGCACGATGAGCATCCCGTCCGGCTTGGAGATGGTCGACGCCATCTTCGCGACGTGCTTCGTCGCAGCGACGCCCACACTGCAGGTGATGCCCACCTCTTCCCGCACACGCCGGCGCAGCAGCACGGCGATCCGCCCGGGACTCCCCCACAGCCGCCGGACGCCGCGCACGTCGAGGAACGCCTCGTCGATGGAGAGCTGCTCCACCAGCGGGGTGACGCTGTGGAACACATCCATCACCGCGGAGGAGACGGCGCGGTACTTCGTGAAGTCGGGCGGGACCACGCGCGCCTGCGGGCACAGACGCAGCGCCTGCGACACCGGCATCGCACTGCGGACCCCGAAGCGTCGCGCCTCATAGGACGCGCTGGAGACCACGGAGCGACCGTCGGGTGCCCCGATGATCAGGGGCAGTCCGCGCAGCGACGGGTCGTACAGGATCTCGACCGAGGCGTAGAACGCGTCCATGTCGACGTGCAGGATGCCGGTCCCCGCATCCTCCGCTCCCTCCGGCGAGACGAGCCGTCCCGATCCGTCTCCACGTCCCATCCCTCCATTGTCCCGGAGGCCGCCGACACCGGATGCACGAATCTTGACCGTTCGGTCAAAACCCGGCGTACACTGGGCATCGACCCCCGATTCGGGAGCCATTCTTTCTGCAAGGAGGATGAGTTCAATGAAGAGGTGGACACGCTGGCAGGACTGGGTGGCCGTCGCCGCCGGACTGTACGCCGTCCTGGCGACCATGTGGACGACTCCGCGCACAGGCGCGTCGGTCTCCATGATGGTCGTGCTGGGCATCCTGATGGTCGCGGCCGCGGTGTGGAGCCTGGCGGCGCCGGGACTCGTGTCGATGGAGTGGATCCTCGCCGCGATCGGCGCGCTGCTGTTCCTCTCGCCGTGGTTCGGCTCCTTCGCCGGAAGCGCCGGTCCCGCATGGACCGCGTGGATCTGCGGTGGTGTCGGAGTGGTCGCAGGCCTCTGGGCGCTCGTACCCGCGGAGAAGGCGCACCACGCCACTCCGGGCGGACATCGGGCAGCGCACGCCTGACCTGCCATGCGCGACAACGATCGGGGCGACGGGCGACCGCCGCCCCGCATCACGACACGATGACGCCGGGGAGGGCGAGATGACCGAGGACGCCGATCCGGTGCGCACGCGCAGCCGCATCCTGGATACGGCGGAGGCCCTCTTCGCCCGCCACGGCTTCGACGGGACCTCCACCGCGCGCCTCGCGGATGCTGCGGGAGTGCCCAAAGGCCTGCTGTTCTACTACTTCCGCACCAAGCCCGAGATTCTCAGTGCACTGCTCGAGGAGCGGCTCGACCTCGCGGTGCTCGACCCTGCGGCACTGGCGGTGCCAGGGGATCCGGTGCAGACGCTGGTCAACGTGGGCGAGCGCGTGCTCGGCGACCGCGCCGCGTCCGACGTGCTTCGGGAGGTGATCTGGCACGAGGCGCACACACGCCCGGAAGTGCGCGCCGTGCTCACGCGCTACCGCCATGCCCTGCACGAGGCGATCGAGCACGCCCTGCGGGCCAGCCTGACCGCCGCGGTGGACACGCACGCGGTGCGTGCTGCGGCGTCCGCGTGGGCGGCGACCATCACGGCCCGTCCGCTGGAGGCGCCCTCCGCGGACCGCGAGCACCTGCACGAGGCCGCCAGTCTCCGCGCGGTCGCGCGACTGCTGAGCGCCGGGCTGCTGTCCACCGCGCAGGGGATCTGAACAGCAGCCCGGATAGTCGCTACTGGGCGGCGCGCTCCAGGATCAGCTCGCGCACGCGGGCGGCGTCGGCCTGGCCCTTCATGGCCTTCATCACCGCACCGATGATCGCGCCGGCGGCTTGGACCTTGCCGTCCTTGATCTTCGCCATCACGTCGGGCTGAGCGGCCAGCGCCTCGTCGATGGCGGCGATCAGCGCGCCGTCGTCGGAGACCACGGCCAGGCCACGGGCATCCACGACCTGCTGCGGAGTGCCCTCACCGGCGATGACGCCCTCGAGCACCTGGCGCGCCAGCTTGTCCGTCAGGGTTCCCGCGTCGACGAGCTGCTGCAGGGCGGCGACGTTCTCAGGGCTGATCAGCTCGGATGCGTCCTGCTCGGCGGCGTTCGCAAGACGCGTGATCTCGCCCGTCCACCACTTTCGAGCGGATGCCGGCGTCGCCCCGGCCGCGATGGTCGCCTCGACGACCTCCACGAGTCCGCCGTTGCGCACGTCCTGGAACTCCAGGTCGGTGAAGCCCCATTCGGCCTTCAGACGGCGGCGACGCGCGACGGGCTGCTCGGGCAGCGCCGCGCGCAGCTCCTCCACCAGTTCGCGCGACGGCTGCACGGGAAGCAGGTCGGGCTCAGGGAAGTAGCGGTAGTCGTCGGCATCCGACTTCGGGCGACCAGGCGAGGTGGTGCCGGTGTCCTCATGCCAGTGCCGCGTCTCCTGCGTGATCGTGCCGCCGTCGGCGAGGATCGCCGCCTGGCGCTGGATCTCGTAGCGCACGGCGCGCTCCACCGAGCGCATCGAGTTGACGTTCTTCGTCTCGGTGCGGGTGCCGAGCTTCTCCTGGCCGCGCGGGCGGAGCGAGACGTTGGCGTCGCAGCGCAGGTTGCCGCGCTCCAGTCGCGCCTCGGAGATGCCCAGACCGCGGACGATGTCGCGGATGGCCGAGATGTACGCCTTGGCGTACTCCGGCGCGCGGTGCTCGGCGCCGAAGATCGGCTTGGTGACGATCTCCACCAGCGGCACGCCCGCACGGTTGTAGTCCACCAGCGAGTACTCGGCGCCCTGGATGCGGCCCGTCGAGCCCATATGGGTGAGCTTTCCGGCGTCCTCCTCCATGTGCGCGCGCTCGACCGGGATGGTCACCAGCGTGCCGTCCTCCAGCTCGACCTCGACCGAGCCCTCGAAGGCGATCGGCTCGTCGTACTGGGAGATCTGGTAGTTCTTGCCGAGGTCCGGGTAGAAGTAGTTCTTCCGGGCGAAGCGGCTGGACTCGGCGATCGAGCAGCCGAGCGCGAGGCCCAGGCTGATCGATGAGCGCACGGCGGTGGCGTTGACCACGGGCAGCGAACCGGGAAGACCCAGGTCCACCGGAGCGATGAGCGTGTTCGGCTCTGCGCCGTGGAACTCCTCGTTGGCGGGGTTCGGCGCAGCGGAGAACATCTTCGTGCGCGTGTTCAGCTCGACGTGCACCTCGAAGCCGAGCACCGGCTCGAACAGCTCGAGGGCCTTGTCGAAGTCCATCAGCTTGACGGCGGCCATCAGCGTGCTCCTCCCAGGACGGGTGCCTTCTCCAGCAGCGGTGCGCCCCAGGAGTCCACCAGCGCGGCCTCGAGCGCCGCGCCGACACGGTACAGCCGGGCATCCTCCCGGGCGGGCGCGAGGAACTGGATGCCGACGGGCAGTCCGTCCTCGGTCGCCAGACCCGACGGGATCGAGATGCCGGGGACGCCGGCGAGGTTCGCCGGGATCGTGGTCAGGTCGTTCAGGTACATCTGCAGCGGGTCGTCGATCTTCTCGCCGAGCTTGAACGCGGTGGTCGGAGCCGTGGGCGTGGCGATGACGTCGACCTGCGCGAACGCCTGGTCGAAGTCGCGCTGGATCAGCGTGCGGACCTTCTGCGCGCTGCCGTAGTACGCGTCGTAGTAGCCGGCCGAGAGCGCGTAGGTGCCGAGGATGATGCGGCGCTTCACCTCCGGACCGAAACCGGCCTCGCGGGTGGCGGACATCACGTCCTCGACCGTCGCGCCGCCCTCGGGGGTGACGCGCAGGCCGAAGCGCACGGAGTCGAACTTGGCCAGGTTGCTGGATGCCTCGGCGGGCAGGATCAGGTAGTACGCCGCCACGCCGTACTCGAAGTGCGGGGCGGAGATCTCCACGATCTCAGCGCCCTGCGCCTCCATCAGGGCGAGCGATTCGCGGAAGGACGCGGCGACGCCGGCCTGGAAGCCGGAGTCGGGCAGCTCCTTGATCATGCCCACCTTCAGCCCCTTGAGGACCTCGCCGCTCGCGCCCTCACGGGCCGCATCGGCGAACGAGGGCCACTCGTCGCGGAGCGAGGTGGAGTCGTTCGCGTCGTAACCGCCGATCACGTCGTGCAACAGGCCGGCGTCGAGCACCGTGCGGGTGACGGGACCGACCTGGTCCAGGCTCGAGGCCAGAGCGATCGAGCCGTAACGGCTCACGCCGCCGTAGGTGGGCTTGGTGCCGACCGTGCCGGTCACGTGGGCCGGCTGACGGATCGAGCCGCCGGTGTCTGAGCCGAGGGCCAACGGGGCCTCGAACGCGGCCACGGCAGCGGCCGAGCCGCCGCCGGAGCCGCCGGGGATGCGGTCCAGGTCCCACGGGTTGTGCGTGGGCCCGAAGGCGGAGTGCTCGGTGGAGGACCCCATGGCGAACTCGTCCATGTTGGTCTTGCCGAGCGGGACCAGGCCGGCGGCACGGGCGCGCGCGACGACCGTGGCATCGAACGGCGACATGTAGCCCTCGAGGATCTTCGATCCGCTGGTGGAGGGCATGTCCGTGGTGACCAGCACGTCCTTGACCGCCAGCGGAACGCCGGCGATCGGGCCGAGCTGCTCGCCGGCGGCGCGGCGCGCGTCGACCTCGCCGGCAGCGGCCAGGGCGTTCTCGTTGACGTGCAGGAAGGCGCGCACGTCGGAGTCGACGGCGGCGATGCGGTCCAGGTGCGCCTGGGTGGCCTCGACGCTGGAGATCTCGCGCGCGGCGAGCTTCTCGCCGAGCTCTGCCGCGGTCAGGCGGATGATGTCGCTCACTGCTCTTCTCCCAGGATCGCGGTCACGCGGAAGCGCCCGTCGGCGGAATCAGGGGCGTTCTGCAGCACCTGCTCGTGCGTGAGCGTCTGGCCAACCTCGTCGGGACGGAAGACGTTGCTCATCGCGATCGGGTGGCTGGTGGCGACGACGTCGGGGGTCGCCACCTCGGACACCTTCGCGATGTTGTCGACGATGGCGTCGAGCTGACCGGTCAGCTGCGTCACCTCGTCGTCGGAGAGCTGGATACGCGCGAGCACGCCGAGATGGCGCACAAGATCAGGGGTGATTTCAGACACGCCCCCAGTCTACGAGAGCGGCCATGCCGCACCGAACGGCTCAGCGCTGCTGGACGAGGATCAGCTCGGTGTCCCCGCAGCTGATCGCTGTGGTGCTGCCGACGGTGCTCGTGCGACCGCCGTCGTGGATCACCGCGAGAGCGTCATGCACTTCCGCATCCCTCAGCAGCGACCCCGTGACCCGTCTGGTCTCGCTCGAGACGACCACACGCCCCTGCGTGTTGACGATCGTCGCGGTGCCCTCGGCATCTCGCAGCGACGGCAGCAGGATGGGCTCGATGCGGGACACGTGCACGTCCACGCCCACCATGCCGACCATCCGCGCGGCGTGCACGACGGGCACGGTGACGGTGATCGTGTAGTCGTCGGTGCAGAGGTAGTCGACGTAGGGCCCGGTGACGTGCCGCTCGCCGGTGCGCTCGGGCACGCGCCACCACTCCAGCATCCGGTAGTCGCGGAACTCGTCCGACTCCGGGTCCTCGACGGCCTCCAGACGCCGGATGCCGCCGCGGTCACCGCGATCGATCCCGCGGATCTCGCGCAGCCACCAGGCCAGATGCCAGGGGGCGTCGGCCAGCACGCCGGGGGTCGCGACGAAGCCGGCACCCGTGATCAGGCCCTGGGGCGCCGACAGCGCAGGCGAGGCGAGCTCGTGCATCAGCGGATCGAGGACGGATGCCGTGAGGGGCCGCCCGGACGCGGCGAACGTCTCGAACAGGGAGGCGATCTCGCCGCGCCAGAGTTCGACGAGGTCGAAGACCGGGAGGAAGACCTCCTGGACGTGGGCTGCCGTGCGCTGCCCGTGATCGGCGACTCTGCCGTTCATGTTCGTTCCTTCCGGTCAGGACGCGGACGCATCCGACTCCAGTTCCAGTCGTGTCTTCTCGTCGAGCAGCCATTCGACCGCCCCGGTGATGCGCTGCAGCGTGACGCTTCGTGCACGCTCGGGATCCGCTGCGGCGAGTGCGTCGATCACCGCAGCGCGCGCAGCCATGCTGCGAGTGCGGACGTGCTCGTCGCGCAGGCACAGCCAGAGCAGGGAGCCGATCTCGGCCTGGAGCCTCAGCTCCTCGCGCACCAGTCGCGGCGACTGGCTGAGCGCGGCCACCTCGAGCTGGAACCGCGCGACCGCTCGCCTCGCGCCGGCGCCTGAGGTGGCATCGGCCTGCGACTCCAGTTCGCGCAGCCCGACCACGTCGTCCTCGCTCGCCCGGTCGGCGGCGATCTCGGCGGCCATGCCCGCGATCGCGGAGTACTGCACCGCGGCGTCGCGCAGGTCGAGCCTGCTGAGGCCGTGGATGCGAGCGTCCACGAACCGTCGCGCGGTCTCGGGGTCGAACGTGACGAAGCTGCCGCCGTCCCTGCCGCGACGCGTGTCGATCAACCCGGCGTCGCGCAGGGACTCGAGAGCTTCCCGCACGGTGACCACGGCGACCCCGAGCCTGCGCCCCAGCTCCGATTCGCTGGGCAGTCGCTCGCCGTCGTGGAGGACGCCGCCCGTGATCGCGTTCTGCAGACGCTGCAGCACCAGCTCTGATCTGCCCACATCGGAGAGCGGGGCGAACACCACTGATCTCGCGGGGTCGACGCCTGCCGTCAGCTGGGTCACGGGTGCTCCTCTCTCCCTGAGAGACGACCGTAACACGCCGGAGTCACAAACATCTGCTCTCATATGATTTAATACATCTACTTGCAGAGGATTTGGCATCGAAGGAGATGTGATGACTGACAAGAACGTCGCGATCAGGCTCACCGGCCTCACGCGCACATTCGGCAGCGTGACCGCTGTCGACGGCGTCGACCTCGAGATCGCGGAGGGCGAGTTCTTCTCGATGCTCGGCCCCTCCGGCTCGGGGAAGACCACAGTGCTCCGGCTGATCGCCGGCTTCGAGCAGCCCACCTCCGGCACCGTCTCGCTGTTCGGAGAGGACGTCACCTCGATTCCCCCGTTCGATCGAGACGTGAACACGGTGTTCCAGGACTACGCGCTGTTCCCGCACATGACGGTGCTCGACAACGTCGCCTACGGCCTGCGCGTCCGCGGCATCGGGCGCCGGGAGCGTCGCGAGCGCGCCAGGGCCGCGCTCGCGAGCGTGCGGCTCGATCATGTGGCCGATCGGAAGCCCACCCAGCTCTCCGGAGGACAGCGCCAGCGGGTCGCGCTCGCCCGCGCCACCGTCGTCGAACCCAAGGTGCTGCTGCTGGACGAGCCGCTCGGCGCGCTGGACATGAAGCTGCGCGAGCAGATGCAGGTGGAGCTCAAGCAGATCCAGCGCGATCTCGGGATCACCTTCATCTTCGTGACCCACGACCAGGAGGAGGCGCTGACGCTCTCCGACCGGATCGCCGTGTTCAACGCCGGACGCATCGAGCAGCTGGGCACGCCGTTCGAGCTGTACGAGAAGCCCTCCTCCCGCTTCGTGGCCGACTTCGTCGGAACCTCGAACCTCTTCGACGTCGAGACCAGCCGCGAGGTGCTCGGGCGCCCCGGCCACCACTCGCTGCGCCCGGAGAAGCTCGTCGTCGGTCCGGCCGCTTCCACCGAGCCGGGCACGCGCAGCGTCACCGGGTCGGTCGTGGAGGCCATCTACCTCGGCTCCGGCGTCCGCCTCGTGATCGACCTCGACAGCGGCACGCGCATCACCGCGCTGCAGCAGAACACCGGTGGCCGGGTGCACGAGAGCCATGGCGACAGGGTGCACGTCTCCTGGCGCGAGGCCGACGTCGTCGTGCTCGACGACGCACCCATCGGCGAGCAGAACGACACCCCATCCCGCACCATCCGTGCCGTCGGCGCCCGCTGACGCACATCCCCATCCGCAGCGAACGAAGGAGTATCACATGCGAAAGAACACACGCACCGCGGTCGCGGTCACCGGACTCGCGACCATCATCGCGGCGACCCTCACCGGTTGCGGCACGGCCGGCGGCTCCGGTGGCGGAGACGCCGGTCCCGCCACGAAGCTGGGCAAGACCGAGGGCCAGGTCTCGATCCTCGCCTGGCCCGGCTATGTGGAGGACGGCTCCAACGACCCGAAGGTCGACTGGGTGTCGGCCTTCGAGAAGTCGTCCGGCTGCAAGGTCGAGGCCAAGACGTTCGGCACCTCGGACGAAGCCCTCAACCTGATGAAGACCGGCGACTACGACGTCGTCTCGGCATCCGGCGACGCGTCACTGCGCCTGATCGCCTCGGGTGACGTCGTGGAGGTCAACACCGACCTGCTGAAGAACTACGACGGCATCTTCGACTTCCTCAAGGACCGCGACTGGAACACGGTCGACGGCAAGCACTACGGCGTGCCGCACGGCTACGGCGCGAACCTGCTGATGTACAACACCGAGACCTTCCCCACGGCTCCGGATTCCTGGGACGTCGTCTTCGACAAGGCATCCGCGAACGCCGGCAAGGTGACCGCCTACGACTCCCCCATCTACATCGCGGACGCCGCCATGTACCTCATGGCCACCAAGCCCGAGCTGAAGATCAAGAACCCGTACGCCCTGGATCAGAAGCAGTTCGACGCCGCCGTCTCGCTGCTGAAGGAGCAGCGTCCGAACATCAGCGAGTACTGGGGCGACTACCTCAAGGAGGTGCAGTCGTTCCAGTCCGGCGACAGCGTGGTGGGCACCACGTGGCAGGTGATCCAGAACACCCTTGCAGGCGAGGGCGCGACCACCGACGTCACGCTTCCGAAGGAGGGCGCGACCGGCTGGAGCGACACCTGGATGATCTCCTCCAAGTCGAAGAACCCGAACTGCGCCTACGCGTGGCTGGACTACATCTCCAGCCCTGAGGCCAACGCACAGGCGACCGCCTACTTCGGTGAGGCGCCCTCCAGCCAGAAGGCCTGCGACTACCGGGACGACTGCGAGTCGTACCACGCCGGAGACGCCGACTACGCCAGCAAGATCTGGTACTGGACCACGCCGATCGCCAAGTGCCTCGACGGCCGCACCGATGTGAAGTGCATCGACTACGCCGGGTGGACCACCGCCTGGCAGCAGATCCGAGGCTGACGGATCCCGGTCGCCCTGGGTCACACCCCGGGCGGCCGGACCCACCGCCCCGACACCCGCTCCGAGAGGACGATGATGACCCTGCTCGCTCCGACGGCGCCCCGCACGCCGATCCCCGTCCCGCCGCGCACCGCCGCGCGCCGCGGATCCGCCTACCTGTCCACGCACCCGCGGACCCGCCTCGCGCTGCTGCTGTCAGCACCGCTGTTCTGGCTCGGCGCGGTCTACGTCGTCGCCCTCGCGCTGCTGCTGGTCACCGCGTTCTGGACGACCGACACGTACACCGGTGAGATCCGCACCGAGTTCACCCTCGACAACGTGATCACCGTCCTCACCGACGGCTTCTACCAGGGCATCACGCTCCGCACCGTCGGCGTCGCTCTCGCCGTGACGGCGATCGACGTGATCCTGGCCGTGCCCATCGCCTACTTCATGGCGATGGTCGCGTCTCCCGCCCTGCAGCGCGCGCTGGTCGTGCTCGTGCTCACGCCGCTGTGGGCCTCCTACCTGGTCAAGGCCTTCGCGTGGCGCTCGGTGCTGTCCAACGACGGCATCCTGGAGTGGCTGCTCCGCCCGCTCGGAGGGCACACGCCCGGCTACGGCATCCCCGCGACCATCATCACGCTCGCCTACCTCTGGCTGCCGTACGTCATCCTCCCCGTGTACGCCGGGCTCGAGCGCGTGCCGAACTCGCTGCTCGAGGCGTCCGGCGACCTGGGCGGCCGCAGCTGGACCACACTGCGCCTGGTGGTGCTCCCGCTCGCCTGGCCGGCGATCATCGCGGGCACGATCTTCAGCTTCTCGCTCTCCCTGGGCGACTACATCACCGTCGGCATCGTCGGCGGCGGCAGCCAGATGCTCGGCACGCTCGTCTACCAGGACATCGGGGCGGCGAACAACCTTCCCCTGGCATCGGCCATCGCGCTGATCCCGATCATCATCATCTTCGGCTACCTGTTCCTCGTGCGTCGCACCGGCGCCCTGGACAACCTGTAGGAGGCGACGTGCGCATCTCGCTCGGAACCCGCATCACCCTCGGCGTCATCGCCGCTGTCGTGCTCGTGATCATGTACGTGCCGCTGCTGGTCGTGCTGCTCAACTCGTTCTCGACCTCGGCCTCGCTCTCCTGGCCTCCGCCCGGCTTCACGCTCGAGTGGTGGGGCAGGGCGTTCGTCAGCGAGGGCGCGATGGCGGCGGTCGGCACCAGCGCGCTGGTCGCCGTCATCTCGGCCGTGCTCTCCCTCGTGCTCGGCACGCTGCTCTCCTTCGCCCTGCAGCGGTTCAGCTTCTTCGGCCGCAGCACGGTCAACCTGCTGGTGATCCTCCCGATCGCCCTGCCCGGGATCATCACGGGCATCGCCCTGAACAACCTGTTCCGCACGATCATGGGCGTCCCCCTGTCGATCTGGACGGTGATCATCGCGCACACCACGTTCTGCATCGTGACCGTGTTCAACAACGCGATCGCCCGGATGCGGCAGATGGGCACCAACCTGGAGGAGGCGTCGGCCGACCTCGGCGCGGGCATCTGGACCACCTTCCGGCTCGTCACGTTCCCGCAGCTGCGCTCGGCGCTGCTCGCCGGCGGCCTGCTCGCCTTCGCGCTCTCCTTCGACGAGATCGTGGTGACGACGTTCACTGCCGGATCCGGGGTCAAGACGCTGCCGATGTTCATCATCGACAACGTCTCCCGCCCGAACCAGGCGCCGATCGTCTCGGTGATCGCCGTGGTGCTCGTGCTCGTCTCGATCCTTCCGATCGCAATGGCGCAGAAGCTGTCGGGCAGCGAGCAGCAGCGCCGCTGAGCCGGCCCGCGTGGCGGGCGTCGTCACCCGCCCGGCATAAGCTGGGCGGGTGACGACGTTCGTTCCTCCCCGCCCCTGGACCGCCAGCTACGCCGAAGGCGTCCCCGAAGATCTCGCGCCGGTCTCCGGCTCGCTGATCGACATCGTCGAGGCCTCGGTGCGGGACTACCCGGATGCCCCCGCGCTGCAGTTCTTCGGTGCGGAGACGACCTATCGTCAGATGCAGGATGCCATCGACCGCGCGGCGAACGGGCTGCGCGAGCTGGGCGTGAAGGCGGGCGATCCCGTCGCGATCGTCCTGCCGAACTCGCCCCAGCACATCATCGCGTTCTACGCGGTGCTGCGCCTCGGAGCCGTGGTCGTCGAGCACAACCCTCTGTACACGCCGCGCGAGCTGCGCAAGCAGTTCGAGGACCACGGCGCGAAGCACGCGATCGTGTGGAGCAAGGTCGTCCAGACCGTGCAGGAGTTCCCCTCGGATCTCGCCGTCGACAGCCTGATCTCGGTCGATGTCACCCGGGCGATGCCCTTCATGACGAGGATGCTGCTGAAGCTGCCGATCGCGAAGGCACGCGAGTCCCGTGAGGCGCTCACGTCCAAGGTGCGCGGCGCGATCTCGTGGGATGCGATCGTGGCATCCGCTCCCCTGCCGTCGACGCACCCGCGCCCCCAGACCGACGACCTCGCGATCATCCAGTACACGTCCGGCACCACCGGCACGCCCAAGGGCGCCTCGCTCACGCACCGCAACCTGCTCGCCAACGCGGCTCAGGCGCGCGCCTGGGTGCCGTCCATCACGCGAGGGAACGGCTGCGTGGTCTACGCGGTGCTGCCGATGTTCCACGCCTACGGGCTCACGCTGTGCCTGACGTTCGCGATGTCCATGGGTGCTCGGCTGGTGCTGTTCCCGAAGTTCGATCCGGATCTGGTGCTCGAGGTCACCAAGAAGCACCCGGCCACATTCCTCCCCCTCGTGCCGCCGATCGCCGAGCGCCTGCTGCGCGCCGCGAACGAGAAGGGCGTCTCGCTGAAGGGCACCGAGGTCGCGATCTCCGGCGCGATGGCGCTGGCGCACGAACTGGTCGTGCCGTTCGAGAAGGCCTCGGGCGGGTTCCTCGTGGAGGGCTACGGCCTCAGCGAGTGCTCCCCCGTCCTGATGGCCAACCCCGTTGCGGAGAACCGCGTGGCCGGCACCGTGGGACTGCCGCTCCCCGGCACCGAATGCCGCGTCGTCGACCCGGAGAACCCCACGCAGGACGTCCCGGCCGGTTCCGCCGGCGAGCTCATCGTCCGCGGGCCGCAGGTGTTCTCCGGCTACTACGGCAAGCCCGAGGAGACCGAGGCGGTGTTCGTCGACGGCTGGTTCCGCACCGGCGACATCGTCACGATCGACAACGGCGGATTCGTCCGCATCGTCGACCGCATCAAGGAGCTCATCATCACCGGCGGCTTCAACGTCGCACCGACCGAGGTCGAGGGCGCTCTGCGGCAGCATCCGGACGTCGTGGATGCCGCCGTCGTGGGGCTCCCCAGCGAGCACTCGGGCGAGGAGGTCGTCGCCGCGATCGTCGTCGACGGCGAGAAGGACGTGGATGTCGAGGCGATCCGCGAGTTCGCCCGCGGGATCCTCACGCCCTACAAGGTCCCGCGCCGCATCTTCGTGGTCGACGAGCTGCCCAAGTCGCTGATCGGCAAGGTGCTGCGGCGCCAGGTGAAGGAGAAGCTGGTCTCGCTGACCTCCGGGTCCTGAACCTCTTCCTGCGGTCGTACAGGCGCAGGCACTATCGTTAGCTGGTGACTGCTGACGATAACGCCGCCGTGCCCACCGACTCCTCCGCCGTGACCGAGGAGACCGCGAAGCCGGGCTTCGACGAACTCGGCATCACCGGCCCGGTCCTCAAGGCCATCCGCGACCTCGGCTACGAGACGCCCTCGCCCATCCAGGCGGCGACCATCCCGCTGCTGCTGCAGGGGCGCGACGTGCTCGGCACCGCGCAGACCGGCACCGGCAAGACCGCCGCGTTCGCGCTGCCGGTGCTGGAGAACCTCGACCTGTCGCAGAAGACGCCGCAGGTGCTGGTGCTCGCGCCGACGCGCGAGCTCGCGCTGCAGGTGTGCGAGGCGTTCGAGGCGTACTCCGCCCGCATGAAGGACGTCCGCGTGCTCCCGGTGTACGGCGGGCAGGCCTACGGCGTGCAGCTCTCCGCGCTGCGCCGTGGGGTGCACATCATCGTCGGCACGCCTGGCCGCATCATGGACCACCAGGCCAAGGGCACGCTCGACCTCTCCGAACTGAAGTACCTCGTGCTGGACGAGGCCGACGAGATGCTGAAGATGGGCTTCGCCGAGGACGTCGAGCAGATCCTCGCCCAGACGCCTGAGGACAAGCAGGTCGCCCTGTTCTCCGCGACCATGCCCGCCACGATCCGCCGGCTCGCCCAGCAGTACCTCAACATGCCCGAAGAGGTCGCGATCAAGGGCAAGACCACCACCAACCAGAACATCACCCAGCGGTACCTCGTCGTCTCGTACGCGCAGAAGGTCGATGCCCTGACCCGCATCCTCGAGGTGGAGAACTTCGACGGGATGATCGTCTTCGTGCGCACCAAGAACGAGACCGAGACGCTCGCCGAGAAGCTGCGCGCCCGTGGCTACTCCGCTGCGGCGATCAACGGCGACGTGCCGCAGGTGCAGCGCGAGCGCAGCGTGAACCAGCTCAAGGACGGCAAGCTCGACATCCTCGTCGCCACCGATGTCGCCGCTCGTGGTCTGGACGTGGAGCGCATCAGCCACGTGGTGAACTTCGACATCCCGACCGACACCGAGTCCTACGTGCACCGCATCGGCCGCACCGGGCGCGCCGGCCGCAAGGGCGACGCGATCAGCTTCATCACCCCGCGCGAGCGCTACCTGCTCAAGCACATCGAGAAGGCGACGCGCCAGCAGCCGGAGCAGATGCAGCTGCCGACCACCGAGGACGTCAACACCACTCGCCTGAACCGCTTCGACGACGCCATCACGGCCGCGCTCGAGGAGGCCGGCCGGATCGAGGCGTTCCGCGACATCATCGCGCACTACGTCCGCCACCACGATGTCCCCGAGGCCGACGTGGCGGCCGCGCTGGCCGTCGTCGCGCAGGGCGACACTCCCCTGCTGCTGGACCCGGAGCGCGATGAGCTGTCCCGGGCCGTCGAGCGGGACAACCGTCCCCCGCGGGAGCGGTCAGACCGGCCGGAGCGCTCCGACCGTACCCCGCGCGAGCGCCGTGGCCGCGGCGACTACGCCGCCTACCGCATCGAGGTGGGCCGCCGTCATCGAGTGGAGCCCCGACAGATCGTGGGCGCCCTGGCCAACGAGGGCGGCCTCGGCCGCGACGACTTCGGTGCGATCGCGATCAAGCCGGACTTCTCGATCGTGGAGCTGCCGGTGGGTCTCGACGCCTCCGTGCTCGAGAAGCTGCGCGACACCCGCATCTCCGGTCGCCTGATCGAGATCAAGCCCGACCGCGGCGTGCCGAACCGCCGTGCGCCGCGCGAAGGAGATCGCCGCGACGGGGATCGTCGTGGCGGATACCAGGACGACCGGCGCGGGCGCGACGCGGGCCGCGACCGGGGCTACTCCCGGGATGACCGACCCGCTCGCGGCGATCGCTTCGAGCGCGATGACCGTCCGGCCCGGAAGCCCCGTCACAAGGGCTGACCGGATGCCGGAGAGCAGCGACCTCGATCTGGTGCTCGCGCTGGAGCGCGAGCTCCAGACACCGGCCTGCCGTTCCGATCCCGCCCGACTCGAGGAGCTGCTCGCCCCCGAGTTCACGGAGTTCGGGGCGTCGGGTCAGGCCTGGAGCCGCACGGAGATCATCGCCGAGCTCGCCGGCGAGGACGAAGGCGTCATCGAGGTGTACGACCTCGATGCACGAGCGGTCTCCGACGACGTGGTGCTCGTGCTCTGGCGATCCCGCATGGCGGACCGGCAGGCGCTGCGCAGCTCGCTCTGGCATCGCGAGCCCAGCGGCTGGCGACTGGTGCACCATCAGGGCACGCCCACCGGCTGAGAGCGCCATCGGATGAGCGCGCCCGCGCGTCGACTCCGCAGGACTCCGCCGACCGCCCGGCTCGTTCGCGCCAGGGCCGCCGCTCAGAGCTCGAGATCGAAGTGGTGCGCGGTGATGCTCATCCGCTCGCGCAGGTAGAACCGATGCGCGTCGAAGCGCTGCACCCCGGAGTCCAGTTCCAGGGATCGGCAGCCGGCGGCGACGGCTCGATCGCGCAGCTCGTCCATCAGCATCCGCCCGTACCCGCGCGACCGGTCGGCGGCGGCCGTGGACAGATCGTCGACGTACAGCTTGCGGATGGCGCTGGTGTTGGCCACGATCCGCCATCCCGCGATCGCCACGCACCTCTCGCCGGCGAAGACCGCCGTGAACCGGAGCCCCTGCGGTCCCGCCTCGCGCATCACCTGGGTGAACAGCTCGTCCGTCAGGTGTGGGCGCAGCTCCCGCAGCACCGGCAGGGCGCGTGCCCAGCGCGGGTCCTCGGACTCCAGGTCCACCAGGATCACGTCGTTCACAGCATCTCCTTCACAGCGCGGGCGAGGGCCGTCACGTCGACGGGACCGGTGGTGTCGACCGTCAGCACCGGGAAGCCGGTCATCGGCCGCGCTGCATCCGCGAACCGCTCCCACTCCTCGCGTCTGCCCTGGTCGTCGTGCACGGCGTGCCGTGGCCGGGTGAGGAACCGCTCGCGCATGACCTCGCGCGGCGCTTCGCACCACACCTCCACGCCCGCCGGCGAGCCTGCGGACTCCCAGCCGCGCCGGAACCACGCCTCGTCACGGTCGGCCAGCCAGACCGACTCTACGAGCACCGTGCCGTCCAGCATCCCGGTGATCCGCCAGAGCGCATCCGCGGCGAGAGCGCCGAGGGCGCGGGTGGGAAGCGGTGAGTCCACGGCGTCGCCGAGAGCCTCTTTGAGGGCGTCCTTCGACACGAACGGCACGCCGAGCTCGGCGGCCAGCGGGCGCGCGAGCGTCGTCTTCCCGGCCCCGGCCATCCCGTTCAGGACGATGAGACGGTCAGGCATCCAGGGCGTCCGGGCCCTGTGTCACCAGCACGTGGAACTGCGCGGCGTCCAGCACCCGGATACCGAGTTCCTCGGCCTTCGCGAGCTTCGATCCCGCCCCGGGACCCGCAGCGACGAAATCCGTCTTCTTGGAGACGGAGGACGCCGCCTTCCCGCCGGCCTTGATGATCGCCTCCTGCGCGCCCTCGCGCGTGTAGCCGTCCAGGGAGCCGGTGGCGACGACGGTGAGACCGTCGAGCACCCCGCCCGCGGCGACCGCCGCGCCCGGGCCGGGGTGACCGGGTGTGGACCACTGCACACCGGCATTCGCCCACTGCTGCACGATGTCCTGATGCCAGTCGACCTCGAACCAGTTCAGGAGCGAGTCGGCGATGATGCCGCCGACGCCCTCCACCGCTGCCAGCTCGTCCCGTGATGCGGCGCGGATCGCGTCGAGGGAGCCGAACCACTGCGCGAGAGCGCGTGCGGCGACCGGGCCGACATGGCGGATGTTCAGCGACACCAGCAGCCGCCAGAGCTCCTTGGTCTTGGCCTTCTCCAGCTCGGCGAGCAGCTTCACCGCGGCGGACGACGGCTGCGGGCCTTCGATGCCCGCCTTCTTCTCGTCGGCGGTGGGGTTCCGGCTGAACGGCGATCGGGTCTTCACGATCCCGTCGTCGTCCTCCTTCGGCAGACCCGTCTCGGAGTCGCGCACCACGACCGAGATCGGCACGATCTGCTCGAGGGAGAGCGAGAACAGTCCGGCCTCGGTGTCCAGTGGCGGCACCGCTGGATGGCTCGGCTGCGTGAGCGCTGCGGCCGTGACCTCACCGAGCGCCTCGACGTCCAGCGCGCCGCGGGACCCGATGTGCTCCACACGCCCGCGCACCTGGGCCGGGCAGGAGCGCGCGTTCGGGCAGCGCAGGTCGATGTCGCCCTCCTTCATGGGGCGCAGCGGCGTGCCGCACTCCGGGCATCCGACGGGCATGACGAACTCGCGCTCGGTGCCGTCGCGGCGCTCGACCACAGGACCGAGCACCTCGGGGATCACGTCTCCCGCCTTGCGCAGCACCACGGTGTCGCCGATCAGCACGCCTTTGGCCTTGACGACGTCCTTGTTGTGCAGTGTCGCCTGGCGCACCACGGAGCCCGCCACGTGCGCGGGCGCCATCACCGCGAACGGCGTCGCGCGCCCGGTGCGACCGACCGAGACGACGATGTCGAGCAGCTTCGTCTGCACCTCCTCGGGCGGGTACTTGTACGCGATCGCCCAGCGCGGAGCCCGGCTGGTCTCCCCCAGCTCCGCATGGAGTGCGAGCTCATCGACCTTGACGACGATGCCGTCCAGTTCGTGCTCGATGTCGTGCCGGTGCTCGCCGTAGTGCGCGACGAACTCGGCGACCTCATCGGTCGAGTGGCACACCTTCGTGTGCGGACTGGTCGGCAGACCCCATTCCGCGAGCAGTTCGTACACCTCGCTCTGAGCCGCGACCGGCGGGTTCGGCCAGGCGCCGATGCCGTGCACGTACAGCGCGAGCGACTCGGTGCGCAGCAGCCCCGCCTCCAGCTCGAGGCCGTTCTTCTTGTCGAGCTGCTGGCGGAGGCCACCGCTGGCGGCGTTGCGCGGGTTGGCGAAGGACGGGAATCGGCGTGCGGCGGCCGCCCTGGCCTTCTCCTCGTCGAACGGCTTCTTGCCCGCGCCGCCGCGCGCTTCCCAGCGTGCGAGAGCGTCGGCGTAGGCGCGGTCGCGGAAGTCCGCCTGCGCGGCGTTGAGGCGCTCGAAGGCCGCGACCGGGATGAAGACCTCGCCGCGCACCTCGACGATCTCCGGATGTCCGGTGCCGGACAGTCGTTCGGGGATCTCGGGCAGGCGCAGCGCATTCTCGGTGACGATCTCGCCGACTCGTCCGTCACCGCGGGTGGCGGCCGAGGTGAGGACGCCGTTCTCGTAGCGCAGGTTGATGGCGAGGCCGTCGATCTTCAGTTCGGTGAGCCACGCGACGTCGCGTCCGGCCGCGGCGCGCGTCTTGGTCTCCCAGTCCCGCAGCTCGTCGAGCGAGAACACGTTGTCCAGGCTCAGCATCCGCTCGGCGTGCTCGATGGTGTCCAGCCCCGTGGACTCGGCCGCGCCCACCATCTGCGTGGGCGAGTCCTGGCCCTGCAGCTCGGGATGCAGCCGCTCGAGCTCCTCCAGCCTGCGCATCCAGGAGTCGTAGGTGGCGTCGTCGACCAGCGACGTGTCGCGTCCGTAGTACGCGTCCTTGGCGTCGAGGATGCGAGTGGTCAGCTCCTCGGCCTCGCTGCGGGCGTCTTCCAGTGAGATGTTCTCCGGCACCCCGCAAGTCTACGAGCGAGCACCGACACGGGTGGGGACCTCAGCCGACGGGCACGGCCGACACCGTGGTGTCGATCGTGAACTGCCCGAGCACGCGGGTGCCGACGTAGATCACGGCGCTCTGGCCGGGAGCGACCCCGTCCAGCGGATGCTCGGGCACGACGCGCACGCCCTCATCCGTCACGAACGCGGTCGCGGGCACAGGGTCGGCGTGGGCGCGGATCTGCACCTCGCAGGCGAACTCGGATGCCAGCGGCGCGGGGCCCGCCCAGGAGAACCGCTCTCCCGAGATCTCCGCGATCGCGAGCGCCTCCTTGGGACCCACCACGACCGTGTTGGTGACCGGACGCACCTCCAGCACGAACCGCGGCTTCCCGTCGGCGGCGGGAACGCCCAGGCGCAGCCCACGTCGCTGACCCACCGTGAACGCGTGCGCACCCTCATGCGTGCCCACCACGGCCCCGGTGCGGTCGACCACATCTCCGGTCTCCGCGCCGACCTTCTCGGCCAGCCATCCGCGCGTGTCGCCGTCGGGGATGAAGCAGATGTCGTGGCTGTCGGGCTTCTGAGCCACGCTGATGCCGCGCTCGGCGGCCTCAGCGCGCACGATCGCCTTGGACGGCGTGGAGCCCAGCGGGAAGTAGGTGTGCGCGAGCTGCTGCGCGTTCAGCACGCCGAGCACGTAGGACTGGTCCTTGGCGCTGTCGGACGCCCGATGCAGCTCCAGGCCCCCGTCGCCGTCCACCAGCGTCGCGTAGTGCCCCGTGCAGACCGCGTCGAAGCCGAGCTCCAGCGCGCGCTCCAGGAGGGCGGCGAACTTGATCTTCTCGTTGCAGCGCAGGCACGGGTTCGGGGTGCGACCGGCGCGGTACTCCGAGATGAAGTCCTCGATCACGTCGTCGCGGAAGCGCTCGGAGAAGTCCCACACGTAGAACGGGATGCCGAGCAGGTCGGCCACGCGCCGGGCATCCAGGGCATCCTCGATCGTGCAGCATCCACGGCTGCCGGTGCGCAGCGTCCCGCCGGCACGGGACAGAGCCAGGTGCACACCGACGACGTCGTGGCCGGCTTCGACGGCACGGGCCGCCGCCACCGCCGAATCGACTCCACCGCTCATCGCCGCCAGAACACGCATGGCACCCAGTCTACGAACGCGCACCTGACCGAGGGCCGGATACCGAGAGCACCATCTGCCGACGAGAGCACCATCTGCCGACGCCGGCAAGCGGTGCGCTCGTCACGGAGTGGTTCAGCCGGTCGTGAGCCCGGCGCGACGGCCGGATGCCCGCGCGTACGCGTCCGCGATCACGGCGAGCACCGCGTCGACGTCTGCGTCGGTGGAGGTGCGGCCGAGGGAGAAGCGCAGCACGCTGCGCGCGTCCAGTTCGCTCCGCCCGAGAGCGAGCACCACGTGCGAGGGCTCCGCGACTCCCGCCTGGCACGCCGAACCCGTGGATGCGGCGACGCCGCCCATGTCGAGCAGGAACAGCAGGCTCTCCCCCACGGCCCCGGGGAACAGGATGTGCGCGTTGCCCGGCAGTCTGTCGATCGGGTCGCCGAGGAGCTCGGCCTGGGGCACTGCCGTGCGGATGCCTGAGATCAGCCGGTCCCGCAGGGCGGTCAGGCGTGCGGCCCCGGCGACGCGCTCGGCCTCCGCCAGCTCCAGGGCCACGGCGAACGCCGCAGCGCCGGCGACATCCTGGGTGCCCGCCCGCAGGCCGCGCTGCTGCGCTCCGCCGTGCAGGAGCGGCGCCAGACGTGCGGTGCGCGCGACCACCAGTGCGCCGATGCCCACCGGGGCGCCGAGCTTGTGGCCTGCGACCGTCATCGCGACCAGCCCGGAGCCGGGGGACGCATCCCCGCGCAGCGAGCGGAACGACAGCGCCACGTGCCCCCACGCGGCGACCGCATCCAGATGGAACGGCACCCCGGCAGCCGACGCCGCCGCAGCCAGGCCCGCGCTGTCATTGACGGTCCCGACCTCGTTGTTCGCGGCCAGAGCGGTCGCAAGAGCGGCCGGAGCGCCGCCCTCGCCGAGAGCGAGCGCGAAGCGTGCCACCGGAATCCGTCCCGCCGCGTCCAGCGGCACCGGACGCACCCCTGCGCCGTCCTCGGCAAGGGCTGCGACGGTGTCCATGGTCGCATGATGCTCGCCCTCGGGCAGCACCACGGCATCCGTCCCTTCGCTCCGGGAACGCCACAGCCCGTGCAGCGCGGTGTTGATCGACTCGGTGCCGCCTGAGGTGAAGATCACCTCGATGGGCTCGCAGCCCAGTGCCGCCGCGGCGCGCTCCCTGGACTCCTCCAGCACCCGCCGTGCGTCCTGACCGGCTCCATGCGTGGACGAGGCGTTTCCGACGACGTCACCCGCCGCCAGCCACGCCTCACGCGCCTCCGGGCGCAGGGGTGTCGTGGCCGCATGATCCAGGTAGAACCGCATCCCTCCATTGTCGCCTCCCCACAACGGTGCGCGGGCTGCGGAACCGAGGCTCGGCCGACCCGGCACCCGGATTCACGGCCGCCCGCCGCGCACGTTTAGGCTGTTCCTCATGCCCGCGCAGTCCACCCCGTCCCTCGGCGGCTCCGCCCTCGACGACCTCGGCGTGCGCCTGCACGACGGCGTCGCCACGCTCCGGGTCTGGTCGCAGAACGCCTCCTCGGTCGAACTCGTCGTCTTCGACGCCGATGACCTGGACTGGGAGACCGCCCAGGTTCCGCTGGACCGCAAGCCCGGAGGCGTGTGGGAGGTCACGACCGAGCTGCTGCAGCCCGGTACGCGCTACTCGCTGCGGGTGGACGGCCCGCACGGCCCCGGCAACACGTTCAACTCCGAGACCCTGCTGCTCGACCCCTACGGACGTGGGCTCGCGCAGGGCGACGGCTACGAGGAGTGGCGCTCCGTCGTCATCGCCGACGGCTTCGACTGGGGCGGGGTGCCCAAGCCGAACACGCCGATGGACCGCACCGTGATCTACGAGGGGCACATCAAGGGCCTCACCAAGCGGCACCCCGACGTCACGGCGGCACTGCACGGCACCTACGCCGGGCTCGCCCACCCGGCCATGATCGAGTACTTCAAGAGCATCGGCGTGACCGCGATCGAACTGCTCCCGGTGCACGCGTTCGTGCCGGAGCCGCGGCTGCTCGAGAAGGGCCTGACGAACTACTGGGGCTACAACACCCTGAGCTTCTTCACGCCGCACAACGCCTACGCCAGCGAGTCCGCGCGCAAGGAGGGCCCGGAGGCCGTGCTCGCCGAGTTCAAGGGCATGGTCAAGCTCCTGCACGAGGCGGGCCTGGAGGTCATCCTCGACGTGGTGTACAACCACACCAGCGAGGAGGGTCTGGGCGGCCCGCGGTCGAGCCTGCGCGGCATCGACAACGCGCTCTACTACCGCCAGCAGCCGGACGGCAGCTACATCGACACCACCGGCGTCGGGAACACCCTCAACACGGCGACGGATGCCGCTGCGCGCCTGGTACTCGATTCGCTGCGGTACTGGGCCACCGAGATGCAGATCGACGGCTTCCGGTTCGACCTGGCGACCGCGCTCGGCCGCGACGCCAACCACGAGTACGACCGTGAGCATCCGCTGCTCACCGCGATCCGCACCGACCCGGTCCTGCAGGACGTCAAGATCATCGCCGAGCCCTGGGACGTGGGCCTGGGCGGCTGGCAGACCGGCAATTTTCCGGACGGCTGGAGCGAGTGGAACGACCGTTACCGCGATCGGGCCCGCAACTTCTGGCTGAGCGACATCGACTACGCCCGTCGCGCTTCGGCGCCCGTGGGCATCGGCGGCTTCGCGAACCGGCTCGCCGGCTCCGCCAACACGTACAGCGAGGAGCGCGGGCCGCTGGCGAGCATCAACTTCGTCACCGCGCACGACGGCTTCACGCTGCACGACCTGGTCGCGTACGACGTGAAGCACAACGAGGCGAACGGCGAGGGCAATCGCGACGGCGCCGACATGAACCGCTCGTTCAACCACGGCGTCGAGGGTCCGACCGACGACCCGACGATCCTCGCGCAGCGCCGCAAGGCGATGCGCAACCTGCTCGGCACCCTGCTGCTGTCGGCAGGCGTCCCGATGATCACCGCCGGTGACGAGTTCGGGCGCACGCAGCGCGGCAACAACAACGCCTACTGCCAGGACTCGCCGCTGAGCTGGCTGAACTGGGAGCACGAGCAGTGGCAGCGTGATCTCACGGCGCACGTCGCCCTGCTCACCCGCCTGCGCGCGGAGAACCCTGCCCTGCGTCCGAGCAGGTACGCGCGGCTGGGTGAGCACATCCCCGACTCCTCGGTGATGGACTGGTTCGACCAGAACGGCGAGACCATGGAGGTCGAGCAGTGGAACGACCCCCGCAACCGCACCCTGCAGTACGTGGCGGCCAGCGTCCCCGAGAACGGCGCGTCCAATCGCATCCTGCTGATCGTGCACGGCACCGAGGCGCCGATCGACGTGCGCCTGCCGGACTCGATCGAGGGCGCGACGGCGTTCGTCGAGCTGTGGTCCAGCGCCGACGACACGCCGCAGAGCGAGCAGCGCCGGCACGCACCGGGCGAGGTGCTGCCCGTTCCGGGCACCTCGATGCGCCTGTTCTGGGTGGAATGACCGGATTCTCCCCCTGCCTCGTAACCCGCGATCCGATGGGCTGGTGCGGGGCCCGCTGAGCGGTACATTCGTGGTGTGGCAGCACGAACCGCTCAAGAACCCGCGGCGCTGAGAAGCCCCGCCCGGATTCCTCTGCGGCCTGCCGCCGAGACCGACTCCCCGGAAGGCGTGAAGGCGGGGAGGATCCCGCTCTTCTCCCCCACCCCGGACGTGCCCCAGGGGTACCCGCCGAAGGCGTTCGCGGGCGAGGTCGTGCCCTTCGGCGTCGTCTCCTTCCGCGAGGGCCACGATCGCATCGGCGTGCACGTGCGCCTGACCGATCCCTCCGGCGGCGAGTCCCTGCACCGGCTCACCGCGCGTCAGGACGGCACCGACCGCTGGGTCGCCGACATCGCCCTCGACGTCGAGGGCCCGTGGCGGTACCGCTTCGAGGGCTTCGCGGACGACTTCGCCACCTGGGCGCACGCGGCATCCGTCAAGGCGGAGGCCGGAGTCGACATCGCTGTCATGAGCGCTCTCGGCGCGACGCTGCTGACCTCCGCCGCGGCTGAGAAGGATCGCCCGGCCGCCGAGCGCACCCGGCTGCGCGCCGCCGCGAAGCGGCTGAAGGGAGCGGATGCCGGTGAGCTGACCGCCGTGTCGACGGACCCCGGCCTCGCCGCCGTCTTCGCGGACCGCCCGATGGCGTCGCTCGGCTCCGTGACCGACTGGCTCGAGCTGACCGTCGAGCGCGCCCGTGCGGGCGTGGGCTCCTGGTACGAGTTCTTCCCGCGCTCGGAGGGCGCCGTCCGGCGCAAGGACGGCACGGTCAAGAGCGGCACGTTCCGTTCCGCGATCAAGCGCCTGCCCGGCGTCGCGGGGATGGGCTTCGACGTGCTGTACCTGGTGCCCGTGCATCCGATCGGCGAGACCAACCGCAAGGGGCGCAACAACACCCTCGTGACGGAGCCCGGCGATCCGGGCTCGCCGTATGCCATCGGTTCCGCCGCAGGCGGGCACGACGCCCTGCATCCCGAGCTGGGCGACGAGAAGGATTTCGCGGCACTTCTGCGCGCGGCCCGCAAGCACGGCCTCGAGGTGGCCCTCGACCTCGCGCTGCAGGCATCTCCCGACCACCCGTGGGTCGTGGAGCATCCGGAGTGGTTCACCACGCTCCCCGACGGCACCATCGCCTATGCCGAGAACCCTCCGAAGAAGTACCAGGACATCTATCCGCTGAACTTCGACAACGATCCCGAGGGCATCTACGCCGAGATGCTGCGGGTCGTGATGCACTGGGTCGGTCTCGGCGTGCGGATCTTCCGCGTCGACAACCCGCACACCAAGCCGCTGCAGTTCTGGGAGTGGTTGATCGCGCGCGTGAACGCCGTCTCCCCGGGCGTCGTGTTCCTCGCCGAGGCGTTCACCCGCCCGGCGGTCATGCGCGCGCTCGCCGCGGTGGGCTTCCAGCAGAGCTACTCGTACTTCACCTGGCGCAACACCAAGGCCGAGCTCGAGGAGTTCCTCACCAGCGTGTCGCAGGAGACCAGCGACTACATGCGGCCGAACCTGTTCGTGAACACCCACGACATCCTCACCGAGTACCTGCAGTACGGCGGGCGCGCGGCGTACCGCATCCGCGCCTGCATCGCCGCGACCGCGGCTCCCACCTGGGGCGTCTACGCCGGCTACGAGCTCATCGAGAACGTCGCCCGGCCGGGCTCCGAGGAGAACATCGACAACGAGAAGTACGAGTTCAAGTTCCGCGACTGGGACGGCGCCGAGCAGCGCGGCGAGTCATTGGCGCCGCTGCTGCGCCGGCTGAATGCGATCCGCGCCCAGCATCCCGCCCTCGGGCAGCTGCGGAACATCTCCTTCCACTGGAGCGACGACGACGCGGTGCTGGTGTACTCCAAGCATCTGGACGCCGCGTTCACGGGCACCGGTCGCGCTGACACACTGATCGTCGTCGCCAACCTGGACCCGCACTCCGTCCGCGAGACGACCGTGCACCTCGACACGCGCATCTGGGGCGTTCAGCCCGGTGAAGGGTTCGAGGTGGAGGATCTCCTCACAGGAGCTGTGTGGAGCTGGAACGACCACAACTACGTGCGGCTCGACGCCTTCGCCGAGCCGGTGCACATCCTGAGGGTGAAGGAGCGATCATGAGCTACATCGAGGATGTCTCCGTATCCGAGCAGTGGGAGAAGGCCGCCGACGGCGCGCACCACAATCCCCACATGCTCCTCGGCGCGCATCCGAGCACGGATGCAGCCGGTCGCACCGTCACGATCATCCGCACGCGCAGACCGCTCGCGGATTCCGTCACCGCCGTCTTCCTCGACGGCGACCGGCTCCCGCTCGAGCATGTCGCACGCGGCATCTGGGAGGGTCGTCATGCCGGTCCTCCGTCCGCCTACCGCATCGCCACCGTGTACGCGGGTCAGAACGAGGTCATCGCCGGCGACCCCTACCGTCATCTGTCCGCACTGGGCGAGATGGATCTGCACCTGATCGCCGAGGGCAGGCACGAGCGGCTCTGGCAGGTGCTCGGCGCGCACCCGCGCGTGTTCGACGGCGAGACCGGCGTGGACTTCGCCGTGTGGGCCCCGGATGCGAAGGCCGTCCGCGTGTGCGGGGACTGGAACTCCTGGAACGGCACCGGTCACGCGATGCGGTCGATGGGCGCCAGCGGCGTGTGGGAGCTGTTCATCCCGGATGTCTCCGTGGGCAGTCGCTATAAGTACGAGATCCTCACTCAGGACGACCACTGGATCCTCAAGGCCGACCCGATGGCGCAGGCCGCCGAGGTGCCGCCCGCCACGGCATCCGTCGTGACCCAGAGCGCCTACACCTGGGCGGACGGCGCGTGGATGACCCGCCGCGCGGCGACGCACGCGGTCGCACAGCCGATGTCCGTGTACGAGCTGCATCTGGGCTCGTGGCGCGAGGGTCTCGGATACCGCGAGATCGCCGACGAGCTCATCGAGCACGTCACCGCGACGGGCTTCACGCACGTGGAGCTGATGCCCGTCGCCGAGCACCCCTTCGGCGGCTCGTGGGGCTACCAGGTCAGCGGATACTATGCGCCGACGAGCCGCTACGGCTCGCCGGACGATCTGCGGTACCTGATCGACCGGCTGCATCAGGCCGGCATCGGCGTGATCCTGGACTGGGTGCCCGGCCACTTCCCGAAGGACGACTTCGCCCTGGCGAGGTTCGACGGCCGGCCGCTGTACGAGCACCCGGATCCGCGCCGCGGCGAGCACCAGGACTGGGGAACGCTGATCTTCGACTACGGCCGCAACGAGGTGCGCAACTTCCTGGTCGCGAACGCGCTGTACTGGCTCAGCGAGTTCCACGTGGACGGCCTGCGCGTGGACGCGGTCGCCTCGATGCTGTACCTCGACTACTCCCGCAAGGACGGCGAGTGGGAGCCGAACGTGCACGGCGGCCGTGAGAACCTCGAGGCGATCCGCTTCCTGCAGGAGGTCAACGCCACCGCCTACCGGCTGCACCCCGGCATCGTGATGATCGCCGAGGAGTCCACCGCCTTCCCCGGCGTGACCGCGCCCACGTCCGCCGCCGGCCTCGGGTTCGGGTTCAAGTGGAACATGGGCTGGATGAACGACTCGCTGCAGTACATGAAGCGGGATCCGATGTACCGCTCCCACCACGAGGGCGAGATCACGTTCTCGTTCGTGTACAGCTTCGGTGAGAACTACGTGCTGCCCATCAGCCACGACGAGGTCGTGCACGGCAAGGGCACGCTCGTGTCCCGGATGCCCGGCGATCACCACCACAAGCTGGCGAACGTGCGCGCGTACCTCGCCTACATGTGGGGCCACCCCGGCAAGAAGCTGCTGTTCATGGGCCAGGAGTTCGGTCAGATCGGCGAATGGTCGGTCGATCGCGAGCTCGACTGGTGGCTGCTCGACCAGCCCGCCCACGCCCAGCTGCAGCACTTCGTCGGCGCCATGAACGCGGTGTACCGCCGTCAGGCGCCGCTGTGGGAGCGCGACAACGACAGCAGGGCGTTCCACCGTCTCGGCGCACCGAGCTGGGACCCCAGCGTGGTGGCGTTCGAGCGGCACGACGCGCACGGCGGACGGCTGGTGGTGGTGACGAACTTCGCGGGCGTGACGCGCACGGGGTACCGGCTGCAGCTCTCCTGCGAGGGAACCTGGGTCGAGGTGCTCAACACGGACGCCGCCGAGTACGGCGGCTCGGATGCAGGCAATCTCGGGATGATCCATGCGCACTGCGAGACCGACGACGCACCGGCGATCGCGACGGTCACGCTCCCGGCGCTGTCGACGATCTGGTTCCGCTACCAGGCCGACCCGCACATCCCGACGGTCAGCCACGACTGACCGCTCGGGGCCCGCCCGGCCTCAGAACAGCAGCGACGCCAGGCGGGTCCGCGCGGCGGCGACGCGCGGGTCCGCGGCGCCGATCAGATCGAACAGCTCGACGAGGCGCTCACGCACGGGCGTCCGCTGGTCGGCGTCCACCGCGCTGAACAGGTCCAGCAGGCGGGAGAACGCGTCATCGACGTGCCCTCCAGCGAGGTCGAGGTCGGCGACGCGGAACTGCGCCTCGACGTCGAGCGGAGCGGCCGCGGCGGCCTCGCGCACCTGCTGCAGGTCGAGACCCTGCACACGGTCCAGCAGACGCACCTGGCCGAGCCCGGCCTTGGCATCCTCGTCGCGGGGGTTCTCAGCCAGAGCGTGCTGATACGCCTGGATGGCGCGTGGGTAATCGCCCGCCTCGATCGCGGCGAACGCCTCGGCGTGCAGCGGCGGCAGCGGCGCCTCCTCGGGCTCCGCAGCCGGCTCCTCGCCGTCCGTCGGGACGCTTCCGGTCACTCCGTTCTGGGCCGCGACCTCGAGCAGCTTCGCGAACACCTCGCGCACCTGCTCCTCGGGCACCGCGCCCGTGAACATCGGCACCGGCTGACCGCCGATGAGTGCCACGACCAGCGGGATCGACTGCGCACGGAACGCCTGCGCGATCTGCGGGTTGGCGTCGACGTCGACCTTGGCCAGCACGACCCGGCCGCCCTGCTCCCTGGTCACCTTCTCGATGATGGGGCTGAGCTGCTTGCACGGGCCGCACCATTCGGCCCACAGATCGACGACCACGGGCACCGACCGCGAGAGCTCGAGGATCTCGCCGAAGCTCGCGTCGGTCACATCGACGACGACCCCGCCGGATGCCGCCGGAGCGGCCCCGTCCGGAGCGGTCGCGGGCTGGGCCGCACGGCCGCGCAGCGAGGAGAGGTCGACGGCGCCGCGAAGTGCGGCAGCGGAGATTTCGGTCACTTGATCACCTGCACACTGAGAAGGTCCTGCTTGTAGGCGAGCAGACGGATCTGCTCGTTGGAGCCCTGCGCGGGCACGGCGAAGAACAGCTGGATGCCGTACGTCGTCGTGTAGCCCTTCGCGGCTTCGGAGACGCCGGTCAGCGCCTTCGAGGGCTCATCGGTGATCTTGATCACCGCGTCGGGGTTCGTCGGTGTGATCGTCTGCGTGTCGGTGACGCTCACGCTGACCACCGCGCCGCTGTCGAGGGTCGCCAGCGACAACGGCTCGTCGTCGGATGCCGCCATCTTGAAGGCGGCTTTCGATGTCTTACCGGCACCGGCATCCGCAGCCTTCTTCACCAGCGCGGCGCGGCTGTCACGGATCGACTTCGCGAACTCCTTGGACGCCTCGTCGAAGTCGCCGGCGTACTGGCTCTTGTCATCGGCGTCCACGAAGTCGGAGAACGCACCGGCGAGCTCCGACGGGGGCAGCGACAGGAACGCCGACTCGGCCGGGACGCGGGTGGTGCCCAGCCAGGCGGGCGCCACGTTCGGGAAGGTGCTCTTGGCGAGCATGTCGGCCATCGAGGTGACCCGGTAGTTGGCCCACGGGTCGCTCTGCACCATGGTCAGGAGCACCGGCGGCTTCTTGGCGTTCTTCTCGTCCACGGTCAGCGCGAGCACGGTGCGCGGCCACCCCTCGGTCGCCTCGGGGAGCAGGATCTTCACCTTGCCCAGCGGCGTCACGAGGGCGCCTTCACGCGCCTCGATCTTCCCGCGCAGCTGGTACTCCAGCCGGCGGGCGTCGAGCGCGGCTCCGATGAGGCGCGTCTCCGCGAGCTTGCCGTCCAGGTCGGTGTCGGCCTTGGTCAGCGTCGAGGCGACGTCGGCGACGATCCGCTGCCCCTGCTTGTCGGTGACGACGGGCTGCTTCTGGTTCTCCGGCGCGACGACACTCGGCGACGGCGTCGGTGAGGGGGCGTCACCGCCGAACTGCGGCCAGGAGTCGGCCGTGCAGCCGGTGGCGAGCAGCCCGGTCAGCGCGAGAGCCGGCAGCGCGATCGCCAGACGGCGACGCAGCGGCGTCATGGTCCGCTGAGTGGTGCCCGCGTCGCCCTGCAGCTCGATCTCGGCACGCTCCGGCATCGTGATCGGCTGCGTCTCGGGCAGCGGGCCCGGGCCCTTGCGACGCGGACCGCGTCCGCGGCGCTGGTGACGGATGCCGAGGATGTACAGCACGATGCCGACCGCCAGCAGCAGTCCACCGGCGGCCATCAGCGGACCCGCCCACGGCGTGCGCGTGTCCAGCGCCCAGGAGACGAGGATGTCGGTCGGCGCCGGCTTGACGCCGTCGCGGGCGATCAGCACGCTGTTGCCCTTGGTCAGCTGCAGATTCGCGACCAACGAGTCCTTGTCGGCGAACGAATCGAGCCAGAGATCCGAGCCGACCGGCGAGCGGCCGGACGTCTCACCGCCGTCGGCGGGCGGCTGCTCCGCCTTGACGCGCGCCGTCTTCGGCTTCCCCGACTTGGTCAGGGACACATGGTCGTAGGCGGTGTCGGACAGCCAGGACTTCATGTCGTCGGTGCGGGCGTAGGCCACGAAGACATCGCCCTTGCCGCGCACCAGCAGCGTCTGCAGACCGGTGTGGGCACGCAGCACGTCGGCATCGACAAGCACGTACGGAGTGGGTTGATCGACCGTCAGCTCCATCCGCTGCTCGGTCGGTCCCATGAAGATGGTCCGCTGAGCGATTCCCGCTCCGATGAGAACCGTGGCCAGCACGAAGGCCACGACGGCCCATACGAATCGCACGAATCAACTCCTTACGTGACCCCGGACGCGTTCCAGGGGTCCCCGCTCGACGTTCCAGACTATCGAAAGCACCTGAGCATTGCCCACGAGCACATCGGCCCGTCGTGGACGGTGTGAGGATCACAGGCGATTAGGCTTGCTCGCATCCGACCGGGAGAACGATGAAGATCCACAGCCCTTTCCGCACCGCTCTGGTGGCCACGCTCGGCGTGGGCCTGGGAATCATGCTGCTCACCAGCGTGCAGATGCTCTCGACGGTGCTGCTGTACATCGGCACGGCGCTGTTCCTCAGCCTGGGCCTGGACCCGCTGGTGTCGTTCCTCGAGCGCAGGGGCATGCCCCGCTGGGCATCCGTCCTCACCACGATCGTCGCCGTGCTCGGCGTGTTCACCGCGATCGTGCTGATCATCCTGCCCGTCGTCATCGAGCAGATCTCCCAGCTGGTCACGAAGATCACCGACCTCATCGTGAACGGCGACCAGACGATCCAGAACCTCAAGGACTGGATGACGGACACGTTCCCGAACCTGCGTGTGAACGACGTCTTCGCCTATGTGGAGGACTGGCTGTCCAAGGAGGACTGGGCCAAGAACGTCACCGAGTGGGGCGGCTCGATCGGACAGGGCGTGCTGATCGTCGGCGGTGCTGTGCTGACCGGCCTCTTCGGCGCGTTCATCGTGCTCGTGCTCACGATCTACCTGACCGCCTCCACCCCGTCGCTCAAGCGCGCGGTGTACCAGCTCGTCCCGGCGTCGCGCCGGGAGCGGTTCATCGACATCGCCGACCAGATCACCGACTCCGTCGGGCACTACGTGATGGGTCAGGTCACGCTCGGCGTGATCAACGGCATCCTGAGCTCGATCTACCTCTCGATCATCAATGCGCCCTTCACGGCGGTGCTCGCCGTGGTGGCGTTCTTCTTCTCGCTGATCCCGCTGGTGGGCACGCTCACGGGCTCGACCCTGATCGTGCTCGCCTGCCTGATCCCGGGGGTCGGCTCCCCCGCCACCGCCCTGGCGGCGGCGATCTACTACCTCATCTACATGCAGATCGAGGCGTACTTCATCGCCCCGCGCATCATGAGCCGCGCCGTGGCCGTGCCCGGCGCCGTCGTCGTCATCGCGGCGCTGTCCGGTGGTGCGCTGCTGGGCCTGCTCGGCGCGCTCATCGCGATCCCCGTCGCAGCCAGCATCCTGATCATCTACCGGCAGGTGCTGATCCCACGCATGAACGAGCGCTGACGCTCAGGCGTCCCAGACCGTCGCCAGCGGCAGCGCGTCGGGGTTCACGGCTGCGACGATCTCGGTCAGCACTCGCCTGGTCTGGCTCTCGCCGACCCACAGGTGCCGACCGCCGTCGACAGCGATGAGCCGGGCGTGCGGCACGAGCCCGAACCGCGCGCGAGCCTCGTCGGGACGCAGGTAGTCGTCCAGCTCGGGGACGAGCACGACCAGCTCGCGCTCGTCGCCCCGCCACGCCGACAGGTCGGCGTCGGTCGCGCGGTGCAGCGGCGGGGAGAGCAGGATCGCGCCCTCGATCTCGTGATCGCGACCGTACTTGAGCGCCAGCTCGGTGCCGAACGACCAGCCGACCAGCCAGGGGCGGGGAAGCCCGCGCTCACGGACGAAGTCCATCGCAGCGGCGACATCGAACTGCTCGGCCCCTCCCCCGTCGAAGGCGCCCTCGCTTCTGCCGCGGGGGGACGAAGTGCCGCGGGTGTTGAAACGCAGCACGGCCATCCCCGCCTGGGCGGGCAGCCGGGCGGCCGCCTTGCGCAGGATGTGGGTGTCCATGCATCCGCCGGCCGTGGGCAGCGGATGCAGCGTCACCAGGGTCGCCGTCGGCTCCCGGTCCGACGGCACCGACAGCTCGCCGACCAGTGTCAGTCCGTCCGCCGTGGACAGCTCGACGTCAGTGCGCTCAGCAGGCAGCAGGACGGGCCCGCGGATCTCGAAGGTCATCCGATCCTCCAGCAGTGCGTGTGCCAGTGCCGACGTGCGGCGAGGTCGGCAGAGTCGCCCATCACGCCGTCCGCGCGCCACGCGACCAGATGAGCCGTGCCCGGAGGGATGCTGCGTCCGCAGCCCGGGCAGATGTACTCCTTGACGGCCGATGCACCCGACACGGGCTGCACCGTCCATTCCTGGCCGCGACGGCTCTCGGTACGCTTCCAGCCCGCCAGGAGGCGGTCGAAGGACTCGTCTGCGCGGGAGCGGTCAGGACGCCGCCGGTGGGATCTTGCCATTCCTCCGGTCTACCACCAGTGGTTGCGGGTCCAGAACGCGTAGGCGCCCGCCCAGCTTCCGTAACGACCCGTCGCATAGCCGGTGCCCCAGCGCAGGTTGTCCACCGGGTTGTAGCCGTTCCCGGGGACCTTGCTGCAGGGCAGCGCCTGCACGAGACCGCAGGCGCCCGAGGACTTGTTGGTCGCGTTCGGATTCCAGCCGCTCTCCCGCGAGACGATGTAGTCCACGTAGGGGTAGTCGCTCGGGGCGATCCCCGCCGCAGCCATCCACTCCTCCTTGGTGCCGCCGCCGGTGTACTTCGGACGTGCTGCACCGCCACCGCCGCCGCTCTTCGCGGGCGCCGAGGCGACCGTGGGCTTGGGGGTCGGCTTCGGCTTGACGTAGACCTCGAACGCGCCGCGATCGACGGCCTGGATGGTCGCACCCTCGACCGTGACGGTGATGTTCTGCGTGTCCTCGGAGGCGAGGGAGAACGTGGTCACCGCCTTGTCGGCCGCGGTGCTCGGATCGGCGATGGCCGTCCCTGTGGGCGCCAGCAGTGCGGCGGAGACGCCGACGACCGCGAGACCCGCGCCGACAGCGCTGAGCCGTCGTCGCCAGGGAGTCTTCTGCGTCGAACCGGACGCGTTCGGGCGCGTCGGGTTCGATATCGATTCGTTATCGGGAGTCACGATGGTGGTCAGTCTACGCAGAACTCGCTGAGACGTCCATGAGAGTCCGCCGCGTGGCGGCAGATCAGCGGACCGCAAGCATCACTTCCACGGTGGCGTCGAGCAGTGCGTCCACCTGCTCCTCGCGGTATCCCCCGCGCTGCATCCGGAACGCCGCGCCACGCACCTGCTCCACCGTGAGGGGGTCGCCGTCGCGGAGGAAACCGCTGATGCGGTCGGCGACATGATCGACCTCGTCGATCCGGTATCCGAAGGTGAGGCGCCCCGTACGGGCGAAACGGTGGTGCGCGGGACGCGCGAGATGGTCGAGGATGCGCTGCGCGTCCTCACGGGCCCTCGCGACCCACTCGGTGACCCCCAGCGAGCGCACGGCGCGCTCCCTGGTGCGTGCGGCGAAGGCGTCCTCGACGCGTCCCAGTGCGGCATCCACCGCGGCGATGTCGTAGCCGTGCCGGACCAGCGGGAAGGAGGCATCGCGCACGTCCTCGGCTCCGAAGTCCTTCCGGTCGTCCTCGAACGCGCCGCGGGCGGCGTCGAGGAACGTGTCCACGGCTGCGCGGTGGTAGCCGCGGGTGCGCCCCGACGTGAGCGGAAACGCCGGAGGGGCGGCCTCGTCATCGCCGTCGAACACATCGAGATCAGAATCAGACATCACGAGACCATCCATGGGGCGAGCAGGTATGAGAGCGCGAGGGCGGGGATCGTCGACGGCAGGATGCTGTCCAGACGATCGAGCAGACCGCCGTGACCGGGCAGCCAGGAGCTCATGTCCTTGATGCCGAGATCGCGCTTGAGCATCGACTCCCCGAGATCGCCGAGGGTGGCGGAGAGCAGGATCACGGCGCCCAGGACGAGACCGCACCACCACTGCAGGTGCAGAAGGTAGGTCGCCAGCAGCACACCGGCGATCAGGGATCCGAGCACCGCCCCGCCGAAGCCCTCCCAGGTCTTCTTGGGGCTGATCCTCGGCGCCATCGGATGCTTCCCGAAGGCGAGCCCGGCCGCGTAGGCGCAGGTGTCGGCAGCGACGGCGATGGCCACGAAGGAGAGCACCCACCACTGACCGTTCTCACGGAACAGCAGCATGATCGCGATCGATGTGAGGAACGGCACGTAGACCTGCACGAACGCGCCGACCACGACATCGGAGAGCACGTCGCCGTAGGTGCGGCCGTCCTTGACGACCATCTGCGCGATCATCCGCCACACGGCGATGAACGACACGGCGACGATGAGCACCACCCAGCTGATCCAGAACTCGCCGGATGCTCCGGCCAGCAGCACACCCGTCGCCGCGATCAGCTGCGGAACGACGTCGACCCGCCGGCCGCCGGCGCGCAGCGCGCGGGAGAGCTCGTAAGTCCCCAGCAGGCCGGCGGCCAGTGCGATCGGCACGAAGAGCCACTTGATGAACAGCAGCGATGCCACCAGTGCAGCGCCGAAGGCCACGCCGATCACGATCGCGAGGATCAGATCGCGCCCGGTGCGCTGTTTGATGCGCTCGTTGGCCTGGTCGAAGTGGTCACGCGCCTGGGAGACGTGCGTCTCCAGCTGGTCGCGCGCCTGCGACACGTGCGACTCGATCTCATCGCGCCTGGCCCGCCACTGCTCGCGGATCGCGCTGTGATCAGCGGTCGACAGCGGACCCGCGTACGGATCGGGCTCCGCCGCGGGGAGCGGGGGACGCGGCGGCACGCGGGTCGCATCGAACTCCGGGAAGGCCGCATCCGACAGGGGCCGCGCCGTCACCGGCACATCGCCGTCCACCCGGCGCGTGCCGCGCACGGGGGTGGCGGCATCCTCGTTCCCGGATGCCGCCGGCCGCTCTGCGGACGACGCCGCATCCGGTTCCTGCGACCCGGGCGTCCCGGGCCGCGGTTCCTCGGAGTGATTCTCGCCGGACATGCCGATCAGACCTCGAGGAGCTCTGCCTCTTTGCGCTTGAGGGCCTCGTCGATGGCGTCGACGTACTGGCGCGTCAGAGCGTCCAGCTCCTTCTCGCCGCGAGCGATCTCGTCCTCGCCGACCTCGGCCTTGAGCGCGTCCATCTCGTCCTTCGCCTTGCGGCGAATGCCGCGGATGCGGACCTTCGCGTCCTCGCCCTTGGTGCGCACGAGCTTCACGTACTCCTTGCGGCGCTCCTGGGTGAGCTCGGGCATGGTGACGCGAACGATGTTGCCGTCGTTGCTGGGGTTCGCGCCCAGGTTCGGCATGTCGCGGATCGCCTGCTCGATGGCCTTGAGGGCCGACTTGTCGTACGGCGTGATGATCAGCGAGCGAGCCTCGGGGTTCGCGAGCGAAGCGAGCTGCGCGAGCGGCGTCGGCGTGCCGTAGTAGTCGACGAGCACCTTCTGGAACATCTGCGGGTTCGCACGCCCGGTGCGGACCGTGGCGAAGTCCTCCTTGGCGGCATCGACCGCGCGGGTCATGCGTCCGGTGGTTTCAGCGAGGACATCCGCGATCACGGGGGCTCCTTAGGTTCGGGGGTTTCAGAAGATTCTATCCGGCACGCCTCGGCGGTCCGTGGAGGAAAGGCCTCAGGCCGTGACGAGCGTGCCGATCGGCTCGCCCAGCAGGGCGCGGGTGACGTTGCCGGCCGGCTCCATGCCGAACACGCGCATGTCCATGGCGTTGTCCATGCACAGGCTGAACGCGGTGGAGTCGACGACCTTCAGGCCGCGCTGCAGGGCGTCGCGGTAGGTCACGCGGTCGATCCGCTCCGCGTCGGGGTCCTTGTTCGGGTCGGCGGTGTAGATGGCATCCACACCGTTCTTCGCGACCAGGACCTCCTGCGCGCCGATCTCGAGAGCGCGCTGCGCGGCGACCGTGTCGGTGGAGAAGTACGGGAGACCCGCGCCGGCGCCGAAGATCACGACGCGGCCCTTCTCCATGTGGCGCTCCGCGCGCAGCGGGATGTAGGGCTCCGCGACCTGAGTCATCTGGATCGCGGACTGCACGCGCGTCGGCGCGCCGGCCTGCTCGAGGAAGTCCTGCAGGGCGAGGGCGTTCATGACGGTGCCCAGCATGCCCATGTAGTCGGCGCGACCGCGGTCCATGCCGCGCTGGCTCAGCTCCGCACCGCGGAAGAAGTTGCCGCCGCCGACGACGACGGCGATCTCGACCCGGTCGACCGCCGCGGCGATGTCGCGCGCGATGGCGCTGACGACGTCGGGGTTCACACCCAGCGATCCGCCGCCGAAGGCCTCGCCGGAGAGCTTGAGAAGGACGCGACGGCGTCCGGTGCGTTCAGTCATGGGGTGGGTCCTCTCGTCCGGATTCAAGATAGTGCCTTCAGGGCATGAAGAAGGGGTTCGGATCGTGTGGATCCGAACCCCTCCCGAGGTGTTACGCGCCGACCTTGAACCGGGCGAAGTCGGTGACGGTGATACCGGCATCCTTCGCGACCTGGCTCACGGACAGCTTGTTGTCCTTCGCGTAGTCCTGCTCGAGCAGGGCGACCTGCTTGAAGTACGCGGTCACGCGGCCCTCGACGATCTTCGGCAGGGCGGCCTCGGGCTTGCCCTCGTTGCGGGAGATCTCGGTGACGATCTCGCGCTCCTTCTCCACGTCGGCGGCGGGGACATCCTCGCGCGTCAGGTAGGAGGGGTTCGCGAACGAGATGTGCTGCGCGATCGAGCGAGCGGTCTCCGCGTCGGTACCGGAGTACGCGACGGCGACGCCGATCTGCGGGGGCAGGTCCTTGCTGGTGCGGTGCATGTACACCGACAGGTTCTCACCCTTGACGGTGCGGACCTTGCGCAGCTCGACCTTCTCGCCGATGATCGCGGCCTCGTCGGAGATGAGCTGCTCGACGGTCTGAGCGCCCGCGGGGGCGGCCAGAGCGGCCTCGACCGAGTCGGCGCCGACAGCCGCGACGGCGTCGGCGACCTTGTCGGCCAGAGCGATGAAGCGCTCGTTCTTGGCGACGAAGTCGGTCTCGCAGGCGAGCTCGATCAGCGTCACGGCACCGGCGGACTCACGAGCGGCGATCAGGCCCTCGCTGGTCGAGCGGTCGGCGCGCTTGGCGTTGCCCTTGGCACCCTTCAGACGCAGGATCTCGGTGGCCTTCTCGACGTCGCCGTCAGCCTCCTCGAGCGCCTTCTTGGTGTCGACCATTCCCGTTCCGAGCTGCTCGCGCAGCGCCTTGATGTCGGCGATGGTGAAGTTGGCCATGTGTGGTGGCTCCTTGCTTCGTGTCTGTGCGTGGTGTGCTGGTTGCTTACTTGGCGTCTGCGTCGGCAGCGGCCTCGGCGGCCGGAGCCTCGTCAGCGGCCGGAGCCTCGACGACCTCAGCGGCCTCGGCGGCGGGAGCCTCGGCGTCACCCTGCAGGAGCTCCTGCTCCCACTCGGCGAGCGGCTCGGCGTCGCCCTCGGGGTTGTGCTTCTGCTGCAGGCCCTCGGCGGCGGCGTCGGCGATGATGCGCGTCAGCAGCGAGACCGAGCGGATGGCGTCGTCGTTGCCGGGGATCGGGTACTGGAAGTCGTCCGGGTCGGCGTTGGTGTCGAGGATGCCGATCACCGGGATGCCGAGCTTCTTGGCCTCGTCGATGGCGAGGTGCTCGCGCTTGGCGTCGACGACCCACAGGGCCGAAGGGGTCTTCGACAGGTTGCGGATGCCGCCCAGCGACTTGTGCAGCTTGTCGAGCTCGCGCTTCTTGAGCAGCAGCTCCTTCTTGGTGAAGCCCGATGCGGCCGGGTTCTCGTAGTCGAGCTCCTCGAGCTCCTTCATACGGGCGAGGCGCTTCGCGATGGTCGAGAAGTTGGTCAGCAGACCACCCAGCCAGCGCTGGTTGACGAAGGGCTGACCGACACGGGCGGCCTGCTCCGCGAGGACCTCCTGCGCCTGCTTCTTGGTGCCGACGAAGAGGATCGTGCCACCACGGGCGACGGTCTCCTTGACGAAGTCGTAGGCCTTGTCGATGTACGACAGCGACTGCTGCAGGTCGATGATGTGGATGCCGGAGCGCTCGGTGAGGATGAAGCGCTTCACCTTCGGGTTCCACCGACGGGTCTGGTGTCCGAAGTGCACGCCGCTGTCGAGCAGCTGGCGGATGGTGACCACAGCCATGGTCGTCTCCTTGTTCTGACGCTCTCGCGTCGTTGAGGTTGTTGCGCCGATCAGGTGATCGACTGTCCTGGTGCCCGGCGCACACCCGCCCTCGATGAGGAGGGACCTGTGGGAGTGGATGCCGCGACCTCCGCCTTTCGACGACGTCGCTCTGGGCACGCGTAGTCATCCCGATTGCGGGATGCTCCTCCAGCATACAGGATCGCGCGTGCGACGAACGGCGCAGCCCGGTGCGCTCTCCCTGCACGGCAGCACTGATTCGGCGGTTGTGCACGGATGCCGGGGATCGGGCGCGACGCCGTCGGGCTCGCGTGCCAGGGTGGGCGGATGGTCAGCGGGCATCTGGACGCGGAGAGGCGCCGTGGTCGCATCATCGCGATGCGCTGCGCGGTCGTGCTCGCCGTCCTCGCGATCCTGGGCGATGGCCGGGCTGCGCCCGGGGCGATGGCGACCGTGGTCCCGCCGGCCGCCATGTCCGTGTCCGGCTCGGTGGACGCGAGCGGCACGGCGCGACCGAGCGGCTCCGTGGCACCGGCAGGCGCGGCCCGCAGTGCGATCGGTGCGCCGGCGGAGGAGGCTCCCGGGTACCCATGGCGGTGGCCGGTCGCGGGCTCGCGCACGGTGATCGAGCCGTTCCGTGCACCTGCGCACGACTACGGCCCCGGCCACCGCGGCATGGACGTGACGGCGGCACCGGGCGCTGATGTGCTCTCACCGGCGGCGGGCGTGGTCGCTTTCCGCGGGACAGTGGCGGACCGGCCGCTGATCACGATCGATCACGGCGACGGCTACATCAGCACGCTGGAGCCCGTGTCGTCGGATCTCGCAGCGGGTGACGCCGTGCTGGCCGGCGACGTGGTCGGGGTCCTCGTCTCGGGAGGCCACGCCGCCCCGGGGACGCTGCATGTGGGCGTCCGGATCGACAAGCGGTACGTGAATCCGCGCGGACTGTTCGGCCTGCCGCCTCGTGCCGTGCTGCTCCCGTGCTGCGAGGACTGAGCCTCTCTGCGTCGTCCGGTTCGGGCGTCAGGCCCGAGGATGCGCGAGGCGATAGGTGGCGGTGAGCCGCTCGGCCGAGACGTGCGTGTAGATCTGGGTCGTGCCGAGGCTCGCATGGCCGAGCATCTCCTGCACCGCGCGCAGGTCGGCCCCGCCGTCGAGCAGGTGCGTCGCCGCCGAGTGCCGGAGGGCGTGCGGACCCACATGCTCTGCGCCGACGATGGGCCCGAGCACACGGGCGACGAGCGCGTACACCGTGCGCGGTCCGATGCGCGCGCCGCGTGCACCGAGGAAGAGCGCGGCACCGGGCGACTCGGTGCGGGCGAGCAGTGCAGGGCGTCCGCGTGTCAGAAACGCGTCCAGCGCGATCGCGGCGGGTGCACCGAACGGCACGACCCGCTCCTTGGAACCCTTGCCGAGCACCCGCACGACCCGCCTCTGCAGGTCCAGGTCGTCGACGTCGACGCCGCAGAGCTCGGAGACACGGATGCCCGCGGCATAGAGCAGCTCGAGGATGGCATGGTCCCGCAGCGCGATCGGATCCCCTGTGGACGCGGCGACGCGCTGCGCGTCCAGGAGCTCGCGCATGCCGTCGGCGGATGCGACGACGGGGAGGGTCTTGGCCCGCCGGGGCGTGACCAGGCGCAGGCTCGGGTCCGCGGTCACGAGCTGGGCGTCATGGGCCCATCCGAAGAACGACCGTACGGCGGCCGCGCGACGCGCGAGCGTGGAACGGGCGTCCCCCCGCTGGGTCGCCTGCCACAGCCAGTCGCGGAGAGCCTCCAGATCGATCTCGGTGACGTCGGCCTCTCCGACCGCTCTGCCCAGGTCGGCGAGATCCGAACGGTACGCGCGCACGGTCGCCGGGGAGAGCCTTCGCACCTGCGCGAGGTGCGCGATGAATGCCTCCACCGCCTGCGCGTACCTCATCGCTCCAGCATGCCGCGCCGCGGCCTCATCGGCGCGCTCCCCCGCCGATGTGCGAGCCTCAGGAGGTCCGCCTCCATCCATCCTGCCTCTGCTCCACGCTCCCCTCGAGCGCGAGGAGCCCCAGGAGGCTCCGCACGCGTTCCGCCGACAGTCCGCTGCGGAGCGCGAGGTCATCAGCATCGCGGGCAGTCCGGCTGCTCATCGCGTCGGTCAGGCGGATCTGGTCCGGATCGGCCCGTGCCGTCTGCGGTGCGATGAGCACGCGGTCGTCCCAGAGCTCACGCACCTCCCGCGCGCTGGTCACGCAGATCGCGTCGAACTCCCGGAGCAGCCGGTGGCAGCCCGCCGACGCGGCGGAGGAGATCGGGCCGGGCACTGCGCCGAGCGGACGTCCGAGGGCTGCCGCGTGCCCGGCGGTGTTCAGGGTGCCGCTGCGCCAGCCGGCCTCGACGACGACGGTCGCCAGCCCGGCGGCGGCGATCAGGCGATTGCGCTGCAGGAACCTCCACTTGGTGGGTGCGCCTCCGCAGGGCACCTCGCTGACCACCGCCCCGCCCCGCCGAATGCGATCGAACAGCTGCTGATGACCGATCGGATAGGCGCGGTCCACTCCCCCGGCGAGGAACGCGATCGTGGTCCCGCCCACCCCGAGTGCCGCGCGATGCGATGCGCCGTCGATGCCGTACGCCCCGCCCGAGACGACCACGACGCCGGAGCCTGCCAGATCCCCCGCCAGCTCACCGGCCACCGCCTCCCCGTAAGGCGTCGCGGCCCGCGCCCCCACCATCGCCACGGCGGGCTGCGCCGCCAGTGCGGCGGTGTCTCCGCGCACCCAGAGCAGCAGCGGCGCATGCGAGCCCAGATCGTCGAGTCCGCCGGGCCATTCGGGATCACCGGGAAGGAGAAGGCGACCGCCGACTTCAGCACAGGAGGTCAGCGCGTCCAGCACCGCCTGAGAACGGGCTCGCGGGTGCCACCGCGCCTGCGCCTCGGCGAACTCCCGCGGCTCCAGCAGCCCCGGTGTCAGCATCCGGTCCTCGCTCAGCGCGCGATCGAGCGCCTCCGATGCCCCGTGCGCCGCCACGAGCGCACCGGCCGCGCCGTCGCCCGGTTCGACGAGGACCGACCACGCCGCGCGCGCCAGTACCTCGTGCGGGTCCGCATCCGGCCGCAGTCGCTCGGCGGCGGGCAGCAGCCTCGCATCGTCCAGCATCCGGTTGGTCGTCGTCCTCATGCCAGCAAACCCTTCTTCAGGAACAGGGCCCGTCCCAGTTCATCGATGCCCGGAGTCGTCGCGCCGGCGAGGTCGGCGATGGTCCACGCCACACGGAGCACCCGGTCGTACGCGCGCAGTGTGACCGTCCCGCGCTCCAGTGCACGATCCAGCGGTGCGCGCACCTTCGCAGACAGGCGCAGTGCCCCGACCCGCAACCGCTCCCCCGGAACCTCGCCGTTCACGCGCCAGGGAGTGCCGCGGAGCCGCTCTGCCGCCGCCGCCCTGGCCGTCACCACCCTGGCGCGCGCCAGAGCGGAGGTGAGCTCCGACGCCTCTCCGGACGTCGCCCGCGAGGCGGCGACGCGGGCCACCTGCAGATCGATGTCGATGCGATCGCGGAGCGGTCCGGAGAGCCGCCCCGCGTAGCGCCGGATCGCCATGGGCGGACAGGTGCACTCCGCGCCACGGACCCCGTAGTTGCCGCACGGGCAGGGGTTCATCGCCAGCACCAGCTGGAATCGCGCCGGATAGCTCGCGGTGAAGCCGGCGCGGTGCACCTCGATCCGGCCTGACTCCAGCGGCTGCCGCAGCGCGTCCAGCGCGACCCGCTGGAACTCGGGTGTCTCATCGGGGAACACCAAAAGGGAGTAGTCTCGCAGGCCTCCGGGGCAGGTAGGGCAGGTCCGCAGCCGGGCAGTCACATACTTGCTGTTAACCATCCTTTTCTGTCACGGCCTGGGCCCCCGGTGCCCCGAATGCCCCTCCACACGCCCTCCGGGGTGCCCAACAGGGCGGTTTCAGGGCAAAAGGGCAGCGAGGGCGGCACGCTCTCTATTAGTTGTATAACGGAGTGCTAAAGTGTCACGGCCCCCGTCAGCCGCACTCCCGAGTCGTCCCCGGCCACCCTGCGTTACGATGCTCACCCTGGCCGCCCGGGATTCCCTCACTGCCGCCGTCACGAACTCCTGAACAGACACGCTAGCCGCCTCCCCGCCCGCACGCCTTCCCAGGAGTCCGCATGTCCGACGCTCTCACCCCCGGCATCGTCTCGCACGACGACGACCGTCTCCCCTATGACCTCTCCGACGACTTCGAGATGGTGTTCACCGTGGAGCGTGGCGGCTTCGCCCCTCGCACCGCCGTCTACGCCCTGGCAGTCGAAGCAGCCGAGTCAACCGGCAGCCGCATCCCCTCGCCCTCCCAGGTCTACGCGGCGCTTCGCGCCCGAGGTTTCCGGGAAGGGCGCAAGCATCCGGGAACTCGGGGCTTCCACGACCTCACCGTGCCGGATCGTCTGCTCGGCGTCCCTCGCGTCCAGCCGGACGGCACAGCCTCCGCATACAAGAACCGGGGCGAGCGCACCCCTGAAGCGCGCGAGGCTGCCCGCATGGCCCGCGTTGAGCGCTGGCTCGCCGAGCAGCGCCGCGTGGACATGATGACCAACCAAACGCCCAAGCGCGACGAGCGCGACTTCATCCGTCGCTCCCCATGGTTCACCCGCGCCTGACCCCGCTACCTCGCGTCACTCGCTCCAGCCGGGTCACCCGCGGCGATTCCCATGGGTTCCACGGGACTACCTAACCCGAGGCCCCAGACGCCGCCTGCTACCCGCCCCCAACGTGGTATATACAGGTAGAGCGGCGGAAAGGGCGCGAACGCGACCCCCGCCCAGCCCACCACCCCCGCCCTGTACGCAGGACGTGGTATATACATATGGACGGGCGGGAACGGCGCAAACGCGACCACCTGCCCCACACACTCCAAGCCCTCGGCTGCCACTCGGCACCGGGGGCTTTCGCATGCCCCCGACCCCGCAGGAGCCGCCTTGCCGCGCAGGAACCGCCGCCGCCCTTCCAACGACCCCGCCAACTTCTCCCGTCTCCTCCAGGAGCTCCGCGATGAGTTCGCCCGCTCGCATGGCCGTCTCACCGACGCCGAGCGCCTGAACCGGCGCGAACGGCGCAAGCAGGCCGCTCTCGCCCGTGAGGCCGAAGTGCGCCGGCTTGAGCAGCTGCGCCAGTCGGACCAGCCCCTCGACTTCGAGGATGCCAAGAACCTGCTCGCCGCCTACCTCTAGGCCGCGAGCCCCACAGACCACCCGCGCATGCGGGTTCCGCGAGTGAAGCGGTCACGCCGACGGGCACCGATCGAACCACCCGCACACTCCGCCGCGATCGCGGACGCCGAGGGCCAGGAGGCCAGAGCGTCCGAGCCCGGTCACCGGTTAGCCGGCCCGCCAGCCTCAGTCCAGGAGGACACGCAATGGGGTCCGCGAAGGTCAGCGTCGGGCAGGCGACTACTGCGCCAGATACGGCGCGTCAGTCTCCCTACCCATTGGAGAATCACATGGACATTTCCGTCCTCAAGGCCGAGCTCTCGGCCATTCAGCTGAAGGCCTCGGCCCTCGGCGACAAGATCAAGGCCAACACGATCACCGACGGCGAGTCGGCTGAACTCGAGTCGATGGCAGACCGTGCCGTCGCTCTGAAGGCGCAGATCACCCACCTGGAGAAGAACCCGAGCGGTTCCCCTCTCGGTGACACTGCCGGCGACTATGGCTGGGACGAGGGCCTGAACGGCCAGAAGCCCACCGGCACCCCTGCCGGCGAGAAGGGCTTCATCACCCCAGCCTCCGTCAAGCGCATGGCTGCCGCTCAGGTCGCTCAGATCGAGGCCAAGGGTCTCGTCGCGAACGGCTCGAACGTCATCCCGGTCGAGTTCGACAAGACGCCGCAGGTCCTCGCGACCCCCGGCGCCAACCTCGGCATCCTGGACGTCCTCGCGGTCAAGACCCGCGGGTCGTCTAAGTACACGTACGTCCGGCAGAGTGTGCGGACGAACAACGCCGCGGTCGTCCCGGCTGGCTCGCTCAAGCCCACTTCGGTCTTCACGGTCGAAGAGGTCGAGGGCGAGCTCGACGTCGTCGCTCACATGAGCGAGTACGTCGGGACCTACCTCCTGAAGGACAACGATGCGCTCGAGTCCTTCCTGGTGTCGGAGCTCCGCGCGGGCATCCTCGCCAAAGTCGCTGAGCTGGCCGTCGCCGAGTTCGCCTCAGTCACCGGCTCGCAGACGCAGGCCTTCGTGGACAACGCGATGGACTCGATCTACCTGGCAGCCTCGAAGGCTGCGGCTCTGGGCTACAACCCGGATGTCGTGCTCCTGCCGCGTGCAACGTTCGACGCGATCATGCTGGCCAAGGACGCGGACGGTAACTACCTGTACCGCAAGTCCGAGGACAGCCGCATCAACGGCCTGCACCCGGTCATCATCGAGGGCGCGGCCGACCAGGCCATCGTGCTCGACAGCTCGAAGGTCGGCATCTCGGTCGACAAGCAGGGTGTCGAGACCAAGTGGGACTCGATCAGCCGCTTCGAGTACAACGAGCTCCGCGCTCTGGTCGAAGGCCGCTTCGCGATCGACGTCTTCGCCGCTCCGGCGATCGTCGTCGTGGAGACCGCGGGCGAGTAACGCGCTCCCTCCGCTGAGTAGGTCACTCAGCCGGGTCGGCACCTCTCACCGGGTGCCGACCCACTCGGTACACCGCGAACGTGCGCGGCTAGGCACCCAGCCCCATGCGTATCAACAGCCATCCAGCGGTTACCGCTGCGGCGGTAGCGATGACGTACGCCGCCAGGTGTGGTCCCACCCACGCACGGAACATCTTCCACCGTTTCATCGGACTGTGATTGATCTGAATCTCAGGAACGTTGCCACTGCGCTCGTCCTCATCGACCGAGATCTGCATCGACCCCATCTTGAGTTCGACACCGCGCTCCTTTGCACGGGCAAGAACGGTGCGCATCGCGTCTTCAGTCTTGGCATAGCTGACCCCCGCGTACGCCGATACTTCGACAGCCTGATCACGCTCGTCAAACATGTACCCGCGTACGTCCCAATGGAGTCCCGGCAGAATGTAGTCCCAACCGATCGCAGGGTACTCGAGGTCATACTGAGCACGGATCACGGCAAGCTCACGCAGGGACTCACGCCTCCACCGACGCGGGCCGCTGGACATCTCAATCCCTTGCTGAAGCGGCGCACCGCCCGGTTGCACGTGTTCGACGCATTCAATGAGTATCCGGATGGCCTCCCACGCTTGGCTCTCGTCGGTGTACTTCGCCTGCGCATTAACGCTGTAGCTCTCAGCCACCCGTCCTCCATCTGTTCTCGCCAAAGCCTATCGACCCGCACGCCCTGGGGTAGGCGGGGCGAATCCTGCCGGCGACCACTCGCAGGCTCAACTACCGGCAACTTCTTTTGTGTCCCCTTGAAAACGACCACACCCCTGGACTGTTTCGACCCCGTTTTCGCCGCGCCCCTAGGAGGCACCCGATGGCACTTCGCATCGTCAACACCGCTCGCCTGGACGAGCTCGAACACTACGTCCGCCGCATCGAGGCCGAGAGAGACGACCTGAAGGCTCAGCTTGCCCGCGCTGACGCCCAGTTCACTGACCTCCAGCAGCAGCTCTGGGACGCCAAGCGTCCGGTCCCGACCGAGCTGGCTGCCGTAACCACCGAACTCCGTGCCTTCGTCCCCACGCTCCCGCAGGCTCAAGGCTTCCATCTGCTCCAGTCGGCGACCGACGCCAAGGCCTACGCCCAGGCCGTCCACCTGCTCATGCAGCACGCGCGGCTGGTCGGCTACGAGGAAGGCCACACCCGATGACCGCCAAGCTCTCCGCTCGCGACTCGCTAGAAGCGATGATCGCTGACAGCCCGACGCTCCAGGCCACCCGTGCCGGCGCCGTCGTCACGCTCGCGCGCCTCCTGGCCGAGCAGGTGGACGCCTCCACCGGCGGCCCGAGCACACGCCTCGCCGCGTCCTACCTCTCGATCCTCAAGGACCTGCGCCGCTTCGCATCCGAGGACCGCAGCGCCCCGAAGAAGGCCAGCCGTCTCGCTCTCATCAAGCAGCAGGCCGCCGACACCGCCAAGGAGTCCGCCCATGGCTAACATCCGCTTCGAACGCCCCTGCTCCGTATGCGGCGTGGTCAAGTCGCTGGCCGACTTCCCGCGAAACCGCTCCAGGGTCGACGGCCACGCCGCCGACTGCAAGGACTGTTCTGCCCGGCGACTCCGCGAGTACCGCGCGACCCCGCGAGGCCAGGTAGCCACGCGCGAGTCCCGTCGCCGGAGCGCCGAGCGCGCCGCCCAAGCCTACGACGAAGCCGTCGCCAAGCTGTCCCCAGCCGAGCAGGAAGCTCTCGGCTGGACTGGTCCGCGCTACGCGGCACCAACTCCATGAGTCCCACTGGACTCTCCACGATCTGAGCCTCCAGGCTCACCCAGCACGGCACGATAACGACGTGCTGCCCGCGCCTTGAGCCCACTACCTCGTCTGGCGCGCCCTATACCAGCCCCCTGGGGCGACTGTCGGAGTAGTGGCCGGCGGTCGCTCTGGGGGGCTTTTCTCATTGGAGCCACTACCCATGTTCGACCTTGAATACGCCCTCGGCCGCATCGAATCCACCATCGACCGCCTGATCCTCTCCACCATCCCGACCACCGCGCAGGAGCTGTCATGACCGCCTACCCCGAGCCCACCGCGGCTGATCGTCGCGCCTGGTACTTCAAGAAGCAGGACGACCGGCGCCGCGCTGCATACCGCAACTCGCTCCCGCAGGGCATCACGCGCCTTCACGCCCTCCTGGACGACGCCCCGTCCCCCTGGCACGCCGAGGTGATCCGCGCCCGCATCGAGCAGGTCCGCGAGCAGAACCGCGCGAAGAACCGCCGTCGCCGTCGCGCCCGGAGCCAGTCATGACCGCCGCGGAGAACCTGGCGCGCGCTGAAGTGGCCGCTCGCCGCATCGCTGAGCGGCTGGAAGTCTGGCTGCCGATCGTTGGCTACGAAGGCCTCTACGAGGTCTCAAGTCAGGGCCGCGTCCGCAACCCGCTCACAGGGCGCATCCTCAGGCCAGGCAGGCACAGTCCTCAGGGACACATGCGCGTCGCACTCTATCGGGACGGCGAATCGAAGGCGCTCGCCGTATCACGTCTTGTTGCCCAGGCCTTTGTCCCCAACCCGGAGGGCTACCCGCTGGTACGGCACCTCGATGGGCACCCGTCGAACAATCACATTCAGAACTTGGCGTGGGGCGACGCGGCCATGAACTTCGCGGACGCCGTTCGTCACGGCACCCTCTATCGTGCCGCCCACGGCACTCGCTCTAGGTACACCAGCGGTAAGTGCCGGTGCGACCGGTGCCTAACGGCGAACCGTGAGTATCAGCGCACTCGCGCAAAGAGGGAGACGGGAGTCACAGGATGACCGATAAGCCCGCCGCCCCCCAGCCCGTCTCACAGTTCGACGACCCCGGCATCGAGCGCACCGACAAGCCGAGCATCTGGCAAGATTCGCCCGATCTGCCGTCCACCCTGACCCCACCGAAGCCCTGGAGGTAACCCGATGACGACCGCCACCACCGACACCCTGCCCGCCGTCCTGGAGCAGACCGGAGCCGCGTTCCTGCGCCTTCACATGCTGACCGCTGACGTTGCGGAGGCACAGTGGCAGCCCTCGCGCCACCCCGTCTCCAAGGAAGATACCGGCATCCGCAGCAAGGGCCTAACCCACGATCCCGTCGCGCACACGGTGCTCGACACAGGTCGTCAGCGCCTCCGTGCAGCAGTCCAGGAGGCTGAGTCAGCGATGGCTAACGCTCTCCGCGTCATGCAGGGGGCTGACGAGCGCCTTTCCGCGGCCTTGAACACCCAAAGGCCATAGCCCCTCAGGAGTCTCAGAATCTGAGCGCCCCCACTGGGGCACCCGATAGTCATTCTGCGAGACCACAGGACGATCTGGTCAACCTGGACAGGGCCTCTCTAGAGGATGACAGCCTTGCGAGGCTCCTTGTCGATCCAGGCCTCACCGACCTGCCATTCGCCGTGGGCGTCCCGGTAGCGGATGGTGAACCGCACACCGAACAGGCGCCCGTTGCGCTTGCGCTCGCCCCTGAACTTGTTGGCGCCGACAGAAGGTCCCGGCCACTGCGTGTCGCCGACGAACTCGAAGTCTCCAAGCTCTGCCGCGATCGAGACGTCGCTAAGCTCGACGCCAGACTGCGTGTTGTTGAGTACAAACACGTCGCCGTCAAGCGGGATGACGCGCCACACTGGCCGCAGCAACGGGGTAGCTTCGCGCTCTTCCTTCATCAGTTGCAGAGCCTGCTGGCGCCCCTCAGCCCGCGCGCTCGCCACCGCCGCGTTTAGTTCTTTCGCGTGCTGCTTCGCAGCCTGGCTCACTTGATGCTCCGCGAACGACTGCGCCGCCTCGATCTTGGCTTGCGCGTCTTTCCAGGCCGCGTCAGCTGCACCTTGTAGCCGTTCGATGCGCTCCACAACCAGCGTGCTGTCCTCACGGACGGGCCGAACGTCGAGAGCATCCCACACGGCCGTGAGTTGAGCAGTGCGCTTGTCTCGGTCCTCTTCGGCCTTGGCAACAGCCTTGGTGGCGTTAGCCTGCCGCTTGGTCGTCGTGATCCGCAGGGTGCCGACCCACCGGATGCCGTGCCAGACCGGCGCCCAGAATCGCTCACGCGCGACCTTGCTGAAGCCACTAAGAATCAGCCCAGCACTCACCGCCACCAGCACGGGCAGCCAGTAGTCCTTAAGCCAGTCGACAGCAGTCACACTCTGAGAATATCGCCGGACACGACGAAGCCCCCGAGGGTGGCTCTCGGGGGCTATCGACGTGTCGCACTACTTCTGCTTGGCTTCCAGTTCCGCGAGGCGCGCAGCCATCGCCTCCAGTTCAGCCTTCTTCTTCGCGCGGGACTTCCGACTCGCCTCGACGGCCTGCTCGCGCTTGTAGAGCGCCTTGATCGCCCGTGCCTGCTCGATGAGCCCGTCCACGCTTTCCAGGTAGGCGGCCACGTCATCCTGCTCGACGTGCCCGGCCTCCAGCTCCGCGCTGAGTGCGTTGGCCGCTGCCGTGATGTTCTTGCTCATGGTGGTGTCCTCCGTAGGTGGTTGGCTTGATGATTCGATCGTGTCGTGTCCGCGGTGGCGCAGGAGCCCCGTGCACTGGACTCCCGCCGCCTCCCGAACTACGCGACCCCGAAGGCCGCGTCCACCCGCGCGAGCCGAACTGCCGGGTCTGGGTCCCACGCGATCCACCGCCCCAGCCTCAGCCCGTACAGGCCTGGAATGATCGCCGGCTGCCCCACGCCACCGGCTGCGCGGTGGCCGACCTCAGCCGACCTCCGCGCCTCACCGTAGTCCCTGCTCAAGCCGCCACCGCCACGCGCCGCCCGAGCTCTTCGAGAACTCCGATCAGCGGCTCGCGCATCATGTAGAGCGTGTCCTCCGCGATGAAAGCGTCCGGGTCCCGGCGCATCTCGGCGAACGTCAGGAGCGCGCGTGCATAGCCCTCTTCCTGCTCCAGCAGCTCACCAGTGGTCATCTCCGCGAACGCGGGTGCCAGGTTCTGAGTGTCCATATTGTATCTCCTTCACTTGCGACACCCCGTCGGTGTCGTTGATAGGAGCTTAGCGTCATGTTCTACTATGACGGCATACGTGCGCGTGACGTCGTTGAAAACACTGACGTCAGCCTCCGAACTCTCAGCCAACACTCAGGTAGTCGTCGTCCACGGGGTGCTCGATCCAGACGAAGTCCACTCGATCCTCTGGCTTGCTGGCCGCGCCCGTACCGACCGCAGGCGACACGACGATGCTGTCGAGCATGTCCCCCAGGATGAACTGCCGCTCAGGGATGCCGCCCTCTTCCCATGCCTCGCTGAGCGTGCGCCCCGTCGCCTCCCGCACCTTGATCACTCGCGCCGGCTGACTGAGCAGACGTGCCCTGGTTGCCTTCAGCTCATCGAGCCGCGGAATCAGTTCTGCGTAGTTGGCCCCATCCCGCCCCAACGCCACCTGAACATCGGCGATCGCCTGCGCCACGCTGTCGAGCTCGCCGGCGTCGATCGGCCCCTCGATCCGCTCGGTGACCCTGTACTCATTGAGTCCGCCGATCATCCCGAGGATGACGCCCTCCACGTAGTCCTCGATGATGCGGCGGCTGATCGCCACACCGCCGCATGTCTGACCGGGAATGGCCTTGTTGCTGCACCGGAACGCATCCACGGGCCGGTTCTTCCGTGAGTTGGCGTAGAGCACACTCCCACACTTGGAGCAGTACAACAGGCCGCTGAGCCAACTGGCCGCCTTGCGTGGCTGGTTCGGCCCGCGCTTCTTGAACCGCTCCTGCACCTGGGCCCACAGCCCTGCATCCACCACGGGCTCCCACCGCTGAATCGGGATGCCTTGCGCATCCGCGACGGCGTGGTACTCGATGATCGGTGACCCGTCCGACCGCTTGCCGACTTCTACCTTCTGCGTCGTCCGTCCCAGCAGCGTCGGCGACTGGAGCAGCTTGCGCACGGTGGTAATGCGCCACATCCCGCCGGCAAGCCCCTCCGTCGGCGCGCCCTTCTGCCGAGCCCGCCTCAGCGCTGACATCGTCGTCGGCACGCCATCGTCATTCAGCATCCGCGTCAGGTCGGTGAGCTTGTCCCCGCGCACGAAACCCTCCAGCAGCCTGCGGGCATAGCCGGCCTCGTACGGGTCGACCACGAGGACCTTGCCACCAGCGCCAGAACGAGCCACAGCGCGATAGCCGAAGGGTGGAGACCCACCAAGCCACCGCATCTGTTCTGGGTCCGTCTGGCTGAGCACGTAGCTCCGCATCGATCTGATGCGGTCCCTGGTGCCCTCGGCCTCCATGCGCGCGACCTCAGCGATGACGGCTGCCAGGATGCCGAAGGCGGGCATGTCCGACCTCAGCCCCTCCTTGTGGAACACGAGCAGTGCGTCTGGCCTGTCCTGGAGCACGCCAACGAGCTTTGCCACAGCCGTCAGGCCCATGCGCGACCACCTCGACAATTCCCAGCTGACCAGGACGTCGGCGCGTCCGTCCGCGATCATGGCCAGAGCTTCCTCCGCCCTCTCGCGCTCCTTGGTGCCAGTCAGCCCGTCGTCCCTGAGCACGGCGACCACGACCCAGCCCTCACGCTCGGCCAGCTTCCGGAGCTCCTTCTCCTGCCGCGCCAGGCTGACAGACTCGTCCGTGCTGCGGGAGACTCGAAGGTAGAGCACGCATCTCTTCATGTGCCCATTATGCGCCTTTAGGTGTCCCTCGATTCATCCAGGAACAGCACGCCGCGGTGGGCGCGGACGATGGCGCCGGGCCGTGCCACGCGCGTGCCCCCGCCCACGAGCGCCGCCGGGGACGCGCTGTGGTGCGGCGCGACGAACGGGACAACCGGATCGAGATGCGTGATCGGCTCCCCCGCCAGCGAGCGAATCGCCGCGACCTCCAGCGCCTCCTCCTCCCGCAGCAGGGGCAGAATGCCGGGCAGCCGCCGGGCGAGCATGGTCTTGCCCGCGCCAGGGGGCCCGCTGAGCATGAGGTGATGGCCGCCGGCGGCGGCGGTGACGAGCGCATCGACCGCCTCGTCCTGCCCGATCACGTCGGCGAGATCCAGACGGTCCGCATCGGCCGGCGCGGACACCGGCATCTCGACGGCGTCGACGTCGGGCACCTCCACCTCGGCTCCATGCATCGCCGCCACCTCAGCCAGGGAGGCCGCGGCCCGCACCTCGATGTCGGGGACGAGTGCGGCTTCGGCGGCGTTGGCGTGCGGCACGACGACGCGACCGAAGCCCGCGCGCGCCGCCGCGTACACCGACGGCAGCACTCCGGGAACCGGGCGCAACCGGCCGTCCAGGCCCAGCTCGCTGATGTGCACGGTCGAGCGGATCGCCTCGGCGGGAAGCGCACCGCCGGCTGCCGCGGTGGCGACAGCGATGCTGAGATCGAAGCCCGAGCCGTGCTTCGGCAGGCTGGCCGGTGACAGATTCACCGTGAGCCGGCGTCGCGGCACGTCGAGTCCGGCATTGCTCGAGGCATTGCGCACCCGCTGGACCGCCTCGCCGAGCGCCTTGTCCGGCAGCCCGATGATCCGGAACTCGGGCGTCTGCGCGGTGAAGTCGGCCTCGACCTCGACCATGTGCCCGTCCACGCCCGTCAGGGCGACGGCCCAGGTGCGTGCCGTGCTCACAGGATGTCCACGAGGTGCTCGAGCCGGGCGGTCGAGGCATCCGCTCCGACCAGGCCGATGGCCTCCAGGCGGATCTCGCGACGTCGTGCGGCATCCGGATGCGCGGCGGCCCACGCGAACGCCAGCCGCCACAGCCGTCGCCGCTTGCGCTCGTCGATCGCGTCGAACGGATGCCCGTAGAGCTCGGATCGGCGGGTCTTCACCTCGACGATGCACAGCTGGTCGTCACGGAACGCGACGATGTCGATCTCGCCCTGCTCACACCGCCAGTTGCGGTCGAGGATGGCGTACCCCCGTGAGCGGAGGTGCTGCGTCGCGCGCTCTTCTCCCGCGCGCCCGAGTTCGTCTTTCGCTGCCATGACGACAGCCTGACGGGGCGCGCCGACGCCGAGCGCAGCGGATCACGGCATCTGTGAAGAGCCCGTCCGCGTCAGCGGAATGTGGAAACCAGTGGGCTCACTTGCCGTCGAGCGAGAGCTCGTCCGGCAGCTCGAACTCGCGGCGCTGCAGCTCCTCGACGTTGACGTCCTTGAACGTCAGCACCCGTACAGCCTTCACGAAGCGGTCGGCGCGGTAGATGTCCCACACCCACACGTCGGTCATCGAGATCTCGAAGTAGAAGTCGTTCTCGGTGTCGCGACGTACGACGTTCACCTCGTTGGCGAGGTAGAAGCGCCGCTCGGTCTCCACGACGTACTGGAACTGCGCGACGACGTCACGGTACTCGCGGAACAGCGCGAGCTCGAGCTCGCGGTCGTAGTCGTCGAAGGCATCCTCATCCATGATGCTTCCATCCTAGGAGAGAGTGCGCGTCAGAAGAGCGTCGGGGCGTCGGCGATCGCCCACGACGACCTGTGCAGCGGCGACAGGCCCTGGTCCCGGATCGCGGCGCGGTGCTCGGGGCTCGCGTAGCCCTTGTTGCGGTCCCACTGGTAGGCGGGATGCTCGGGATGCAGATCCGTCATCAGCGCGTCCCTGGCGACCTTCGCGATCACGGATGCCGCCGAGACCGATGCGCAGTCGCGATCGCCCTTCACGATGGTGCGCACGGTCAGCCGCGCCGGGTGCACCCGGGAGACGTAGTCGTGGTTCCCGTCGAGGATCACCAGGGCGCGCTCCAGGGCAGCGCCCTGGTCGACGACGCCCTGCACCGCGCGCGAGGCGGCCAGCCCCAGGGCGCGCATGATCCCGACCTCGTCGATCTCGGAGGCGCTCGCCCACCCCACGGCGGAGGCCTGCACCCACTCGGCGGCGCGCGATGCCATGCCGGGCCGTCGCCTCTCGGTGATCAGCTTGGAGTCGCGCAGCCCCTCGGGAACGCGCCGGCGGGCGCCTGCGGCATCCATCACCGCCGCGCCGACCGCGACGGGACCCGCCAGCGCTCCGCGCCCGACCTCGTCGAGCGCGATGATCAGATCGAACTCCTCCTCGCGCAGCAGCCGGCGCTCCAGCCGCAGGGTGGGCGCGACGACGGTCACTTCTTCGGCTCCGGGATCGAGCGGAACACCTCATCGTGGGTGTCGATGAGGCCGAAGCGGTCCAGCGGCCACGTCGTCAGGAACGCGCGGCCCACGACGTCGCCGAGCGGCACGAACCCGCCACCGGGAAGATCCTGGTGGGCACGGGAGTCCTGCGAGCGGTCGCGGTTGTCGCCCATCACCCACAGCGAGTTCGCCGGCACGGTGACGTCGAAGTCGACGTCGGATGCCGCGGTGTCGCCCCCGGGGAGGTTGAGGTAGGAGAGCTCGTCGATCGGCGAGCCGTTGATCGTGATCTGGCCGAGGGCGTTGCAGCACACCACATGATCGCCCGGGAGGCCGATGACGCGCTTGACGAGGTGGTCCTGCGCGTCGGTGGTCGACAGGCCCACGAAGGTGAGCACCCAGTCCGCCGCCTCGACGAGGAACGGGCGCGCCGGCGTCTGCGGGGCCGGCGGGAGCCATCCACCCGGGTCCTTGAACACCACCACGTCACCGTGGTCGTAGCCGCTCCAGCGCGGGGTCAGCTCGTCAACCAGGATCCGGTCGTTGATCAGCAGCGTGCGCTCCATCGACCCGGAGGGGATGTAGAACGAGCGCACCACGAAGGTCTTGACGACGAACGACACCAGCGCCGCGATGATGATGATCACGAGCACGTCGCGAAGGAAGACCCAGGGTCCTCGCCGCCGCGTCGGCTTCTCCGCGGATTCGGCGGCGTCGGATGTCATATGGACTCTCTTCGTCTGATTCGCCGCACGACGGCGGCATCTACAAGGTTCGCACACGGACGTGCAGACGACAGAACCCCGAGACGGGAGTGTCTCGGGGTTCTGCGGAAGAGCTGCGCGTCAGTTGTCGCGCTTCTCCTTGATCTTCGCCTTCTTGCCGCGCAGGTTGCGCAGGTAGTACAGCTTGGCGCGACGCACGTCACCGCGGGTGACGACCTCGATGTGGTCGATCACCGGCGAGTGCACCGGGAAGGTGCGCTCCACGCCCACCTGGAAGCTGATCTTGCGAACGGTGAACGTCTCGCGCACACCATCGCCCTGGCGGCCGATGACGACGCCCTGGAAGACCTGGATACGCGAGCGCGAACCCTCGGTGATGTTCACGTGCACCTTGACGGTGTCACCGGGGTGGAAGACAGGGATGTCGGAACGGAGCGAAGCCGCGTCGACGGCGTCGAGGATCTGCATGATCGTCTCTCTCTGCACTCGCCACAGGTCGGATGCATGATTCAAAGGAATAAGAACGGGTGTGTGCCGAGCGGCGCGCGAGGCGTCCGCGGGTTCCCCTGAGGCAGAACCGGTTCACGGCACAAACATCTATTCTGCCATGAACCGGAGCCCGCTCAAAACCGGCCGACTCAGTCCTTCGTGCGGCTCTCCTCGATCACGATCACGTCAGGGGCGGGCTGGGATGCCAAGTCGTCGACGCGCGGTGCGGTGCTCCAGCTGACGGTCTCGCGGATGCGGATGCCCGTTCCCCTCGCCTCGTTCCAGAGCTGCCAGAGCTGCAGCCAGAACAGCGCGATCGCAGCCAGGATCGCCCCGGTCAGGAGCCACCCGAAGCCGCCGTCCACGAACAGGCCGACGGCGATGGTGAGCACGTGCCAGACGGTGAAGCCGGCGACATCCCACCAGGACACCGCACGCTCGGCTCGCACCGAGGGACGCGAGCGGGTGAGCAGCGTGAGGATCAGCTGCCCGACGAAGACCGTCGGCATCGCCATCAGCAGCACCCACAGCAGACTCCATGCGTTCTGGCCGAAGATCGCCCAGCCCACGAAGAGCCACAGCGGCAGGAGGAAGGCCGCCGGCACGAGCCAGCGGAAGAACGCCTCACGCAACCACATGCTCCGATCGTACGCACCCGCCGACATCCAGCGGCAGGTGTTCGCTGTGAGCTTGCTGCGTCCGCGGATCGGGGAGAATGGAAGCTGACGAGAGGATCCTTCCCATGATCGAACTGCGCACACCTGCCGAGATCGACGAGATGCGCGCCGCCGGCCGCTTCGTCGCGGAGACCCTGGCGACCCTGCGCGCGGAGACGAAGGTGGGCACCAACCTGCTGGCCATCGACCGTCACGCACACGATCTGATCCGCAAGGCCGGAGCCGAGTCCTGCTACATCGACTACGCCCCCTCGTTCGGCAACGGCCCGTTCGGCAAGGTCATCTGCACGTCGATCAACGACGCCGTGCTGCACGGACTCCCCCACGACTACACGCTGCGCGACGGCGACCTCGTGTCGCTGGACTTCGCCGTGTCCGTCGACGGCTGGGTGGCGGACTCCGCCGTGTCGTTCGTGGTGGGGACGCCGCGAGACGAGGACCTTCGCCTGATCGACACCACCGAGCGCGCGCTGGACGCCGCGATCGCCGCGGCGGTGGTCGGCAACCGGATCGGCGACATCTCGGCCGCGATCGCCGAGGTCTCGCACGGCGAGGGCTATTCGATCAACACGGAGTTCGGCGGACACGGCGTCGGCCGCATCATGCACGGCGATCCGCACGTTCCCAACGACGGGCGCGCAGGCCGCGGGTTCCCCCTCCGCGAGGGCCTGGTCTTCGCCCTGGAGCCGTGGCTGCTCGCCACCACGGATGAGCTGCGGACGGATGCCGACGGCTGGACCCTGCGCAGCGCGGACGGCTCGCGCGGCTCGCACTCCGAGCACACCGTCGCGGTGACCAAGGACGGCCCGATCGTCCTCACCGACCGGTCGTTCCTCGGCGTCGACTGACGCTCAGCTCGCGCGGTAGACGTACACGTCGGTGATCTGCGGCAGGTCGAAGGCGTCGCACCCGGCCGTGTCGGGGTCGTCGTCGAGGATGCGCTCGAGTTCGGCGACCATGCTCGCGCGGTCATCGTCGGATGCTGCGAGGAACGAGCTGACGGTCAGCCACCGGGAGATGTAGTCGGCCCTCGTGATCCGCTCCTGCCACGGCACCTGCACGAACCGCGGCTCGTCGAAGCCGGGGAGCGTCGCAGTGACCGCATCGTCGGCCTTCAGCCCGTCGGTCAGGCCGGGATGCGCGACGCGGGTGCACGCGCGGTCCCAGGCGCACCCCGGGTCCGAGTGGTTCCACAGCAGTCCCAGCGTGCCGCCGGGAATGAGCACACGACGGATCTCGGCGCACGCCGGTTCACGATCGAACCAGTGGAACGCCTGCGCGACCGTGACGACGTCGACCGAGGAATCGGATGCCGGGATCGACTCGGCAGCGCCGACGTGCGTCTCGACCTCGGGCAGCTTTGCGCGCAGCACCACCAGCATCTGCTCGGACGGCTCCACGGCGACGACGCGGTCGGCCCTCGGCACGAGCAGCGCCGTGAACTTGCCGGTGCCCGCTCCCAAGTCCAGCGCTGTGCTCACGTGCACCGGGAGGACGGCATCCGCCGCCGCCTCGGGGAATCCGGGGCGGAAACGGTCGTAGTCCTCCCCCGCGTTCAGGAACGACTTCGCCAGCGTCTGATCGGCCATGCCCCCACGCTAGCGGCCGGCGCTCAGTCCCCGAGCAGATCGGGACGGCGGGCCCGGGTGCGCTCGACCTGCTGCTCGCGGCGCCAGGACGCGATGGCGCCGTGGTTGCCGCTGAGCAGGATCGGCGGCACCTCCCTGTCGCGCCACACCGACGGCTTCGTGTAAGACGCGTACTCGAGCAGGCCGTCCTCGTGCGATTCCTCGACGAGGCTCTCCGGGTTGCCCACCACTCCGGGGATGAGCCGGCCGATGGCCTCGACCATCGCCATCACGGCGACCTCTCCCCCGTTGAGCACGTAGTCGCCCAGGCTGATCAGGCGCACCTCGCCCAGCTCGGCGGCGTACTCGAAGACGCGCTCGTCGATGCCCTCGTATCGGCCGCAGCCGAAGATCAGGTGCTCACGGGTCGCCAGCTCCCGCGCCGTCGCCTGCGTGAAGACCTCGCCGGCGGGCGAGGGGAAGATGATGGTCGGGCGGCTCTTCGACGGGCTTCCGTCCGAACTCGGGGAGCCCGCCGCAAGGGAGTCCAGCGCCTCACCCCACGGCTCGGGCTTCATGACCATGCCGGCGCCGCCGCCGTAGGGGGTGTCGTCGACCGTGCGGTGCCGGTCGTGCGTCCACTCGCGCAGGTCGTGCACGGTGAGGTCCAGGATGCCCGAGTCCTGCGCCTTCCCGAGCAGGGACAGCGTCAGTCCGTCGAAGTACGACGGGAAGATCGTGACGACGTCGATGCGCATGGCGCCGTCACTCCGATGCGGTCTCGTCCGCAGCATCCGCTTCATCGGCGGCATCCGCGGCCGACGGCAGCTCCTCGAAGAGCCCGGCAGGCGGGGTGACGATGACCCGGCCGGCGGCGATGTCGACGGTCGGCACGATCGCCGAGACGAACGGGACCATGACCTCGGCGGAGTCGGTCTTCACGATCAGCAGGTCCTGCGCGGGCAGGTGCTCGACGCGCACCACGCGGCCGATGACCTGATCGTCGCGGACCACGTCGAGACCGGCGAGCTGATGCGCGTACCAGGCGTCATCCTCGACCTCGTCATCCTCATCCATCCAGAGGATGGCCTTGACGAGGGATTCCGCAGCCGTGCGGTCCTCGACGCCTTCGAGGAAGACCACGGAGCTGCCGTTCATGACGCGGTAGTCGCGGATCGTGATCGTCTTGCCGTGCCAGGCGGATGCCTCCGGCACCTGCAGCGTGAACTCGGCGCCCGGGACGAAACGGCGCTCCGGGTTGTCGGTGTAGAGCTCGAGCTTCAACGCGCCCTTGAGGCCGTGCGCCTTGAGCAGGCGGCCGACGCGGAGCTGGTTCTTGTCGGTTGCCACGTCAGTCGTCCGCGACGTCGACGCGGACGCGACGTCCGTCGGCGAGGGCGGAGATGAGCGTGCGCAGCGCCTTGGCGGTGCGGCCGCCGCGCCCGATCACGCGACCACGGTCATCCGGGTGCACGTGCACCTCGAGGAGGTCGCCCCGGGGCGACGCGGATGCGGTGATGCGGACATCGTCCGGGTGATCGACGATCCCCTTGACGACGTGTTCGAGCGCGGCGGCGAGCACAGCGGATTACTCTGCGTCGGCGGCGGGAGCCTCAGCGGCCTCCGCGTCAGCGGCGGGAGCCTCGACGGGCTCGGCCTTCTTCTCGGCCTTGGGCTTGATGACCGACTTCTTCGACGAGTCGGCCTCGAAGGCGCCCTTGGCCTCGGCGACCTGAACGGTGGACTTGGCGTTCTTGTCGCCCTTGAACTTGCCCCAGTCGCCGGTGAGCTTCAGCAGCGCGGTGACCTGCTCGGTCGGCTGGGCGCCGACGGAGAGCCAGTACTGCGCACGCTCGGAGTCGACCTCGATGAACGAGGGCTGCTCGGTGGGGTGGTACTTGCCGATCTCCTCGATCACGCGACCGTCGCGCTTGGTGCGCGAGTCGGCGACGACGATGCGGTAGTAGGGGGCGCGGATCTTACCGAAGCGCTTGAGACGGATCTTGACAGCCACGATTCTCCTGAATGGTGTGAAAGGAAGATGAACGACGCCTGGAGAGTGGGGTGCACAACCCGGCGGAAGCTCTGAAGGGGGAACGGATGCTGGATAGAGGGTCGAGCAGCCGTCCGACCCTCTATTCTGCCAGATCCTCCCGCGGACCGCGAAACCGGGCGACACGGCGTGTGCGGTGGGCCCGGGCCGCGTGTCAGACTGTGCGCGTGCCGATCGAATTCGCGCCCTCAGCCCGCTCCACGGTCGGTCTGGAATGGGAGATCATGCTGGCCGATCCCGCCACCGGGGACCTGGTCGGGCGCGCGCCCGAGCTGCTGGCCCAGTTGGAGGCGCAGAGCGCGGCGGAGCGCCACACGGTCACCGGCGAGCTCCTCACGAACACCATCGAGGTCACCAGCGGCGTCGGTGCGACGGTCAAGGATGCCGTCGCCGACATCGCCGCCGCGATCAGTGCGGTGCGGGGCGCGACCGATCCGGCGGGGATCGAGCTGCTCTCGGCGGGCAGTCACCCGTTCGCGCAGTGGTTCAATCAGCGCGTCACCGAGAAGACCCGCTACCACCAGCTCATCGAGCGCACGCAGTGGTGGGGCCGGAACATGATGATCTGGGGCATCCACGTGCACGTCGGCGTGGAGGACCGCAGCAAGGTGCTGCCCATCGTCGGCGCGCTGTCCGCGTTCCTCCCCCACCTGCAGGCGCTGTCGGCATCGAGCCCCTTCTGGGCGGGCGAGCGCACCGGCTACGCCTCGAACCGGTCGCTCGTCTTCCAGCAGCTCCCGACGGCGGGCCTCCCGTGGCCGATCCGGACCTGGCAGGACTTCGAGGGCTACCTCGACGACATGGTCCGCACCGGAGTGATGCGCGATGTGTCCGAGGTGCGCTGGGACATCCGCCCGGCGCCCCGCTGGGGGACGATCGAGGTGCGCGCCTGCGACGGGATGTCGACACTCACCGAGCTCGCCTCGGTCGCCGCGCTCACCCAGACCCTGGTCGAGTTCTTCTCGCGCGAGCTCGACGAGGGCAGGGAGCTGCCGACCCTGCAGCCGTGGTTCCACCGTGAGAACAAGTGGCGCACCGCGCGCTACGGCCTGGACGCGCGGGTCATCGTGGACTCCGCGGGCTCCCAGGTGCCCGTCCGCGAGCACCTCTCCGCGGTGCTCGACGATCTGCGACCGATCGCGGACGATCTCTCCTGCACCCGCGAGCTCGACGGAGTGCGGACGATCCTGCAGAACGGCGCCAGCTACGCGCGCCAGCTCGAGGCGGCGGATGCTGCGGGCGGCGATCTGCACGAAGTCGTGCACCACCTCATCCGAGAGTTCCGCGCGGGCCCCGAGCACTCCGCAGCGGACTGAGCCTCCCGCCGGGTTCGACGTCAGTCGTCCTCGACCAGCAGCCGCGCCAGGGTCTCATCCAGCACCACGTCCGTGACGATCCCTGCAGCGATCGCCGCTCGGAGCGTGCCGACCTTCGCCGCACCGGAGACCACGCACACTCGGCGGGGCACGCGGCGCAGCCGGTCCAGTCCCAGCCCGGTGGACCTCGCGTTCAGGCGGATGTCCTTCCAGCTGCCGTCCGCGCGGAAGAACACCGTCGCCACGTCGCCGATCGCCTCGTCCTCCCGAAGGCTGCGGTAGTCGTCCCGGTTGAGGTAGCCGCCGACGTACACCCGGCTGGGCACCTCGGACTGCGGTGAGCCGAGTCCGAACACGGCGATGTCGGTCTTGGCCTGGAACGCCAGCACACGACGCGTGCTGCGCTCCCGCCACATCGCGGCTCTCGTGTCGGGGTCGTCGAAGAACGCCGGCACGGGGAACTGCTCGACCTGCGCGCCGAACGCGTGACCGAAGCGCTGCAGGATGTCGCTGGAGTACTCCAGCCCGCTGGTCTGGATGTTGCCCGCGCCGTTCAGCTGCACGATGGTCGTGCCGTGCGTCTCCTTCTGCACGAGGGCGCGGCTGACCATGGAGATCGTCGATCCCCAGGCGATGCCCACCACCATGTTCGAGTCGATGAACTGCGAGAGCAGGCGCCCGGCGGTCAGCGCCACGCGCTCCAGCCGCTCCACCTCGCTGACGATGCCCGACATCGGCACGATGTGCGCCGCGATCCGGAACCGCCGCCGCAGCTGCTCCTCGAGCTGCCCGACGCGCTCGAAGGGCGAGTTGATGCGGATGTCGACCAGCCCGGTGTCCCGCGCGTGTGCCAGGAGCCTCGACACGGAGGAGCGCGAGGTGCCCAGTTCCGACGCGATCGCGTCCATCGTCATGTCCTGCAGGTAGTAGAGCTTCGCCGCGGTGAGCGCCGCGGTCATCCTGGCATCCTGTCGTCCCTGATCCGCAGCCATCCGAACCACCTCCGGAGCCAGCTTTGCACATTCGTGCAGGACGTTTGCATGATCCTGCCAGAGGTCGGATGCTGGAGACAGGGACGAAGGGGACACCATGGTCGAGAAGACGCGAAGCACACGACGCGCGACGGAGCTGGCATCCGTGCGCGAGGCCGGACGGACCACCGTCCTGATCATCGGCGCCGGCATCAACGGCATCTCGCTGTTCCGCGATCTCGCGCTGCAGGGCGTCGACGCGGTCATCGTGGATCGAGGCGATTTCGCCGGCGGCGCATCGTCGGCGTCCAGCCACATGATCCATGGCGGCATCCGCTATCTGGAGAACGGCGAGTTCCGGCTGGTCCGCGAATCCGTGCAGGAGCGCAACGGCCTGCTGCGCATAGCACCGCACTACGTGAAGCCGCTGGAGACCACCATCCCGATCTACTCCACCTTCTCCGGCATCCTGTCCGCGCCGCTCCGCTTCCTGACTCACCGCAGCGGCAAGCCCCAGGAGCGCGGCGCCGTGCTCATCAAGCTCGGCCTGACCATCTACGACACCTTCTCCCGTGACGGCGGGTCCGTGCCGCGGCACCGCTTCCTCGGCCGCACGTCGTCACTTGCGGAACTCCCCCACCTGGATCCGCGGATCAAGTACACCGCCACCTATTACGACGCCTCGATGCATGATCCCGAGCGCCTGGCGCTCGACGTGCTGCAGGACGGCCGGTCGGCGAACCCGCGCTCGCACGCGCTGAACTACGTCGAGGCCGTCGGCCGTGACGGCGACGGCGTGGTGCTGCGCGATCGTGAGAGCGCCGAGGAGTTCACCGTCCGGGCGGACGTGATCGTGAACGCATCGGGTCCGTGGACCGACCTGACCAACGACGCCCTCGGCGACGCGACCCGGTTCATGGGCGGCACCAAGGGATCGCACATCGTGCTGGATCACCCCGAGCTGCTCGCCGCGACGCAGGGTCGCGAGATCTTCTTCGAGCACTCCGACGGCCGCATCGTGCTGATCTATCCGCTCAAGGACCGTGTGATGGTCGGCACCACCGATATCGACGCCGATCCCCGGGAGCCTGCACGCTGCACGGAGGAGGAGATCGACTACTTCTTCGACCTCATCCACCACGTCTTCCCCGCGATCGAGGTGGACCGCGAGCAGATCGTCTACCGGTTCGCCGGCATCCGCCCGCTCCCCCGTCACGAGGACACCGCGCCCGGCTTCGTCTCCCGCGACTACCGGATCGAACTCGACGAGAGCGGCCCGACGCCCATGCTCAGCCTGGTCGGCGGCAAGTGGACCACGTTCCGCGCGCTCGGCGAGCACCTCTCGAACCGCGTGCTCGAGCTGCTGGGACGGCCCCGCTCGGTGTCGACCGCCGGCCTGCCGATCGGCGGCGGGCACGGCTTCCCCCGCACCACGAGGGCTCGTGCGGCCTGGAAGCAGGCGAACCTGCCCGGAGCGGATGCCGCGCGCGGCGATGCGCTGCTCGCCCGCTACGGCACTCGTGCGGCCGAGGTCTGGTCGCACATCGAGCGGGAGGACGACCGCCCGCTGGCCGGTGGCGCGCTGTCCGTGCGCGAGCTGGAGTGGATGGTCGAGCACGAGCTCGTCGTCCGGCTCGCCGACGTCGTGCTGCGCCGATCGAACATCGCCTTCGTCGGCGACGTCACGGGTGAGCTGCTCGTCGAGCTGGCCGACGCGCTGGCGCCGCTGATGGGCTGGGACGCGGACCGCAGGGATGCGGAGGTCGAGGCGACGGTGCAGCTGCTGAACGACGCGCACGGCCTGTCGATCGCCGTCCCGGCGCGCAGCTGACCACACTGGTGAAGACGCGGATCGCCGGAGATCCGCTGAAGGAGGGCCGCATGGCCGAGTACGTTCTGTCGATCGATCAGGGCACCACCTCGAGCAGGGCGATCGTCTTCGACCGCGCCGGCCGGGTGGTGGCGTCCGGCCAGAAGGAGCACGAGCAGATCCTGCCGCGCACGGGCTGGGTGGAGCACGATCCCGCCGAGATCTGGCAGAACGTCCAGGAGGTCATCGGTCTCGCCCTCACCCGCGCGCACCTCACCAGGCACGACATCGCCGCGGTGGGGATCACGAATCAGCGCGAGACCGCCGTCGTGTGGGACCGGCACACGGGTGAGCCGGTGTACAACGCGATCGTGTGGCAGGACACCCGTACGCAGGAGATCGTCGACCGGCTCGCGGCCGACGAGGGCATCGACCGGTTCAAGCCCGTGGTCGGGCTGCCCCTGGCCACCTACTTCTCCGGCACGAAGGTCGCCTGGATCCTGGAGAACGTCGACGGCGCCCGGGAGAGGGCGGAGGCCGGCGACCTGCTGTTCGGCACCACTGACTGCTGGGTGCTGTGGAACCTCACGGGAGGAACGGACGGCGGCGTCCATGCCACGGACGTGACGAACGCCTCCCGCACGCTCTTCATGGATCTGAACACCCTGGAGTGGCGCGACGACATCCTGGAGGCCTTCGGCGTTCCCCGATCGATGATGCCGGAGATCAGATCGTCGTCCGAGGTGTACGGCCACGCGGAGAGCCGATCGCTGCTGCGCGAGGCGCCCATCGCCGGGATCCTCGGCGACCAGCAGGCGGCCACGTTCGGTCAGGCGGCGTTCCAGGCCGGCGAGAGCAAGAACACCTATGGGACCGGCTGCTTCCTGATCTTCAACACAGGCGAGCAGATCGTGCACTCGAAGAACGGCCTGCTGACGACCGTCGGTTACAAGCTCGGCGACGCGCCGGCGCACTACGCGCTGGAGGGCTCGATCGCGGTCGCCGGCTCGCTGATCCAGTGGCTGAGGGATCAGCTGGGACTGATCTCGTCCGCACCCGAGGTGGAGAAGCTCGCCGCGCAGGTGAAGGACAACGGGGGCGTGTACATCGTGCCGGCGTTCTCCGGCCTCTTCACGCCGTACTGGCGCCCGGACGCCCGTGGCGCCATCGTTGGGCTCACCCGCTTCGCGAACCGGAGCCACATCGCACGGGCGGCGCTCGAGGCGGTCGCGTTCCAGACGCGCGACGTGCTCGACGCCGTCAACGCCGATGCCGGGGTCGCGCTGAGCGAGCTGAAGGTGGACGGCGGCATGGTGGCCAACGACGCGCTGATGCAGTTCCAGGCCGACGTGCTGGGCGTCCCCGTGGTCCGCCCCGTCGTCGCGGAGACCACCGCGCTCGGCGCGGCGTACGCGGCGGGGCTAGCCGTCGGGTTCTGGAAGGACCTCGACGAGCTGGCCGCGAACTGGCAGCAGGACCGGCGCTGGGAGCCGGAGATGGATGCTGCGGAACGAGACCGTCAGCTGCGGCTGTGGCGCAAGGCCGTCACGAAGTCCATGGACTGGGTCGACGACGACGTGCGCTGAGCGTCGGCTGCGCCGCCCTCCCGAGCGGCGCAGCCGACGCGGCGATCACTGCAGCGCGGTCCTGGCGGGTGCGCTGCGGTGCGCATCGGCGCCGAACGCCACCAGGTGGAACGCGCGGCCGGCGGAGAGGTCGACCGACTCTGCGAAGAAGGCCCCGCGGTGCACGCGACCGAGCCAGGTGGCACCGGCTGTGCCCACCTGAAGCACGTCGTATCCGGCGGCATCCTGTCGCACGGTCCACTCGAACGCGAGGTGGCGGCGGCCGTCTCCGCCGTCCCCGGCGTCCTTCACGCTGAACCTGGAGGGCGTCGCCGGCCGGAGCGGCTTGCCCGCCTCTCGCAGCGACACCCGTCCGAGGCGCCCGTCGCCCGCTGTGCGCAGCGAGATCCGGGCGATGCGGCGATCGTTCACGTCCACCTCACCGCGCCACTCCGTCCAGGTCCCTCCGCCGGCGTTCTCCAGCCGGCGCCAGTCGATCGCGTCCGGCGCGTCCTTCCACGTGATCCCGATCTCGACGGATGTCAGCTGCTGGGCGCGCAGCGAGACCGCCATGGCCGCGGCGGCGGTCAGATCGGTCTTGAACAGATGGACGACGCCGTCGCCGCGCAAGCGGAGACAGTGCGCGCTGCCGAAGCTGGTGGATTCGTCCAGCGTCACGCTCAGATCGCCCTCCGTCCAGTACTGCCACGTGAGCGCGCGGTCGGCGCAGCCCATGTTGTCCCATCCGCCGGTGCGGACCTGCAGCCCGTCCAGGTGGAACGACGAGCCGACGCCCACGTTGAAGTCGGTCACGATCGGCAGTGCCCCGTAGGGCGAGCGCTCCGTGATCCAATGCGCGATCCCGTCCCACTGCCGGTAGTTCAGCGTGTCTGTCCGGTACGGCGGCTTGCGCGGTTCGAGCCGTCCTGAGGTCACCGGGTTGCCGGTGGGTCCGGACCAGAACCTCTGCTCCAGATCGCGGTAGGTGCTGCGCCCCTCCGGTGAGGAGGTCTCGCCGCGCCAGGATCCGTCCAGCCAGATCTGGGAGTCCACGAACAGCGCCACCGAGGTGGGCGCCGGCTTTCCGGGGCCTGCGACGCTGCCGAAGTCCTCCTCGGGGCGGAAGCCGCCCTTCTGGTGCTCGACGCCGGCGAATCCGACCACGCGAGGGTCGTATCCGGCGTCCCTCGCGGAGGCGGCGCTCTTGGTGAGGTCCCGATCCGCCCCGCCCGTGGTCGCCTGCCACCAGTAGTTCATGAAGATCGAGTCGTACATCGGCGCGTCCGGCGTGCCCAGCCAGCGCAGGTTGTTCTCGCTGAGGCGGTTCTCGTACGTCACGAACCCGCGGTCGAAGTCGGCGGAGTCGTAGCCCTGCAGGTAGAAGTCCGGGTCGGTGCGCTTGAGGTAGCGCAGGAAGTCCTTGAACTTCGTGATCTGCGCGGTGGTGACCGTCGCCTCCTGGTTGATGAACAGCCCGTCGAAGCCGAAGTACTTCCGGATCTCGATCAGCTTGTCCGCCACGGGGAACGACCCGTCCGCACGCTGCACGAGGAACGCGTCGAAGTCCACCGGGCGGGGCCAGAACCAGCCGCCGATCGACAGAGCTCCGTTCTTGTGCGCAGCCTCGGTCCAGCCGGGATTCGGGATGTCGATGACGCCGTAGGGACGACCGGGCACGCGCTCACCGTCGACCATCTCGATGGGCGCGGGCCCGTCGACCTGGCCGTGCCAGGTGCCCCAGATGTCGATGTACGCCCAGTACCGCTGCGTGTACACCTGCGCCTCGAGTCCGATCGCCTGGTTGTGACCCTCGTAGATGCTCCCGGCATCGTCGATCGTGAGCGTGGAGAGCTGTACGGCCGGGTCGAGGTCCGGGTGCGCCTGCGTGGCGGCGAACGGCGCGATGCGCTTCGCCCGAGGGATCAGGCACTGCAGATGCCTCCCCCACGGCGTGCTCGCGGGGTCGAAGTCGAGCAGATCGTCCGCCGTCCAGCCGAAGGTGTACGGCCCGGGTGGGGTGCCTCCCGACGCGGGCACGGGTGCCTCCTTCACGCTCGCGGCGGCGGCCCTTCCCGTAGCCGCGTTCGCGGCTGTGCTCGCGTTGCCGACGAGCAGGGCCGCCAGCCCGACGCCTCCGACGGTCAGGAACGTTCTCCGGTTGATCTCGGTCATGTGCACTCTCTCCGGTCTCGCATCTTCGCGGTTGGCGAGCGCGCAGCCGAGGGGTGGCAGCGCTGCTCGTGAGATCGACTATAGCGCTTTAGTAGATCGGCGCCATGCACTGCGTCAGCGGATGTCGCATCCTCGGCGTGGACGGAAGGCGCGAAGCTCGCGCGCTCCGGACGGACTGATCCACAGCGGGCTTCGAGCGGGCACCCATCCCCGGGGCGTACCGTCAGGCGCGTGTTCCGACCCTCTCGTGATCCCTGGCTGATGCTGCTCTGCGCGGCACTGTCCGGCGCGGTGCTGACCGGCTGCGCGGCCGCGACGGCCGCGACCGGATCGCGGGGCGCGGAGTCTCAGCGGAAGCCCGTCATCGTCACGATCGGCGACTCGATCATGTCCGGCCACGGTCTCGACAACGGCGAGGACTGGCCGAGCATGCTCTCCCAGCGCACCGGCGTCACCATCGACAACCTCGCCTGCAGCGGGGCGGGATTCCTCGCGGTCGGCACCTGCGGCCAGGACTTCCGGGGCCTGGTGGATGCCGCCGCGAAGGATGACCCGACCCTCGTCATCGTGCAGGGATCGGACAACGACGTCGGCCGGTCGGATGCCGACATCACCGCCGTGACGAAGCGCACGGTCGACGCGATCCATCGCGCCATGCCCCGCGCCGAGCTGGTGGGGCTGAGCACGCTCTGGGATCCGTCGGAGCCGAAACCCGCCGAGATCGACGTCAGCTCCGCCGCGGTGCGCGCCGCCGTGACCGCCCTCGGCGGCAGGTACATCGACATCGGCCAGCCGCTGCGGGGCGATCCCTCACTGCTGCAGGATGACGACGAGCATCCGACCGTCGCGGGACAGCAGCGGCTCGTGCACGTGATCCGCGTCGAGCTGGAGCACGCCGGCTACCGGCTCTGAGGCCAGGCGCTCAGTTCTTGCCGAAGAGCTTCTGGATCTCGGCCATGTCCGCCTCGGTCGGCGCCTTCTGCCCGCCGAGCCCGAAACCGGAGCCGGTGGGAGTCGAGTTCGACATCGCGATTCCCGCGTTCTCGGCCGCCCGCTTCGCCGGGTTGCCCGACCGGGATCCGCCCTTGTTCTTGGCGCCCTTCCTGCCGCGCTTGGCCGAAGCCCCCGGCTTGCCCATCGGGCCCATGCCGGGGATCTGCGGGGTGCCGCCGCGGGCGACCGTCTTCATCATCTTGGCGGCCTGCTCGAAGCGCTGCACGAGCTGGTTCACGTCGGTCACGGTCATGCCGGAACCCCGCGCGATGCGGAGCCGCCGCGAGCCGTTCAGGATCTTGGTGTTGCGGCGCTCGGCGGGGGTCATCGAGCGGATGATGGCCTCGGTGCGGTCGACCTCGCGCTCGTCGAAGTCCTCGAGCTGCTGCTTCATCTGGCCCATGCCCGGCAGCATGCCGAGCATCTTCTTCATCGAGCCCATCTTGCGCATCTGCTGCATCTGCTCGAGGAAGTCCTCGAGGGTGAAGGCCTCGTTGGCGAGCTTCTCGGCCATCTTCATGGCCTCTTCCTCATCGAAGGCCTGCTGGGCCTGCTCGATGAGGGTCAGGATGTCGCCGAGGTCGAGGATGCGGCTCGCCATGCGGTCGGGGTGGAACGGCTCGAGGTCCTCGAGGTTCTCGCCCGTGGAGGCGAAGATGATCGGGCGTCCGGTCACAGAGGCCACGGACAGGGCGGCGCCACCGCGCGCGTCGCCGTCGAGCTTGGACAGCACGACGCCGGTGAAGTCGACGCCCTCCTGGAAGGCCTTGGCCGTGTTCACGGCATCCTGGCCGATCATCGCGTCGATGACGAACAGCACCTCGTCGGGGTCCGTCGCCTTGCGGATGTCGGCCGCCTGCTTCATCAGCTCCGCGTCGACGCCGAGGCGTCCCGCGGTGTCGATGATGACGACGTCGTGCTGCTGGCGGCGGGCGTGCTCGACACCGGCCTTGGACACCTGCACAGGGTCGCCGACGCCGTTGCCGGGCTCGGGGGCGAAAATCGCGGCTCCCGCGCGCTCGGCGACGACCTGCAGCTGCGTGACGGCGTTCGGGCGCTGCAGGTCGGCGGCGACCAGCAGCGGGGTGTGCCCGTCGGCCTCGAGCTGCTTGGCGAGCTTTCCGGCGAAGGTCGTCTTGCCCGAGCCCTGCAGGCCGGCGAGCATGATCACCGTCGGCGGGGTCTTCGCGAACTCCAGACGGCGCTGCTCGCCGCCGAGGATCGCGACGAGTTCCTCGTTGACGATCTGGACGACCTGCTGGGCCGGGTTCAGCGCCTTGTTGACCTCGTCGCTCAGGGCGCGCTCGCGCACCTTCGCGGTGAAGTCCTTGACGACGACGAGCGCGACATCGGCGTCGAGCAGGGCGCGACGGATCTCGCGGACGGTGCCGTCGACGTCGGCGGGGCTCAGCTTTCCCTTCGTGCGGAGGTTGCGGAAGGTCTCGGTGAGCCGATCGGAGAGCGTGCCAAAGGTTGCCATGGTGCCTCTGATTCTACGGGAGCGGAGCCTCCTGTCTGAGCGCGGCCCTCAGCTGATCCTTCGCACGCTGGTAACGACCCCGGGCGGTGGATGCCGGGATGCCGAGGAGGTCTGCGGCATCCGCGACGCTCAGACGCTCCCAGTGCACCAGCCTGACGAGCTCTGCGAGGTCGGGCTCGAGCCGGTCGATGGCGTCGCGCACCTCGGCGCCCTCATCCGCGGGCGGCGCCGTGGCGGACTCCCGTACCTGCAGCCGGATGCGATCGGCCAGCGCCCAGCGCCGGCGCTGCCCTCGGGAGTGATTCAGCAGGGTGCCGCGGGCGATACCGAAAAGCCACATGCGTGCGCGTTCGTCGTCGGGCGGGAGCTCCTTCACCCGGCGCCAGGCGACGACCATCGTCTCACCGAGCAGATCCGGCGCGTCATCCGCGCCGACGCGGCGCTCGAGGTAGGCGAGAAGATCGGATGCCGAGGACTCGAGCGCGCGCGTGAGCGGCTCGTCGCGGGACGTCACTCGCCGCCCTCGCCGCCCCAGTCCTCGCCCTCGCAATGGAGCTGGCTGTGACTCTCCGTTCCGGCGAGGTCCCCTGCTCCGCCGTCGTATCCGTGCGCCTTGAGCTCTTCTTGCAGCGCCGTGGAGAGTGCCTGCTCGTGGGCCTGCCAGGCGTTGAGGTCGGCGAGCCGCGGGTCAGGGTCGGGGTCTGCGGCGGCCTTCTGATCCGCCTCGATCTGCTCCAGGTGCTTCGCCACATACGGATCCGCGGCGGCTTCCACATCGGTGTTCGCGAACCACTCGTCGATGATCCGGTCGACGTCCGCCTGGATCAGCGGGTTGTGGGTGTCGAACCCGCTGTGCCGGATCTCGCACTGTCCCCACGTCGGCGACGTGTACGTGTAGCTGCGGTCCGGGTTCTCCAGTCCCTGAATCCAGAGCCAGTCCGAGTTGGCCGTCGCGATTCCCGCGCCGCCCACCAGCACCACCGCGAGCGCGCCGCTCAGCAGCGCGATCCGCCGCCGGGGGCGCTTCTGCCGGCGACCGGTGTCGCGGGCGTCGCGCACCATCTGCGACAGCGCGGCGTCGCGGCCGCTCCCCCGGTCGGCGAGATGCGGAGCGGAGCGGTCGAGCAGGACATCCATCGGATCGGACATGAGCGCCTCCTTCAGCGGCTTGTACTCATGACCTGTCCGGCGGACCGCGAAACGTCCGCTCAGCCCCAGGGAAGATCGTGGATGCTGCGCAGCGCCTCGTCGAACTGGGCCTCGAGCGATGCCTGTCCGGCGCCCTGCTCCGCCCACACCCGAAGCGACGACAGCACGGCGGTGGCCAGGGCGGAGCCCAGGATGTCCGCGCGGATCTCGTCGATCCCCGCGCTCCGCGCCGCGGCGGCGACCGCAGATGCGATGCGCGCGTGGCGCAGCCCGGTGTCGCGCAGCAGCTCCTGCTCGAGTCCCATCGCCGCCGCGTTGCGCAGCGCGAGTGCGAGCGGGTCAGGGGCGAAGCCGTGCACGATCGGCAGTACGGCCGCGCGCACGGACGGGCCGTCGGCGTTCCGGCCGAGTGCGGCCAGTGCGATGGAGGCCGCGGCGATCCGGGCGTCCAGCCCCGACCAGAGCACATCGCTCTTCGACGAGAAGTAGTTGAAGAAGCTCGAACGGCTGACGCCGGCACGCTGCGCGATGTCGACGACGGAGGTGGCCTCGTACCCCTGCTCGAGGAAGAGCTCGCATGCCGCCTCGGCCAGCGTCTCACGCGACGACGCCCTCGGCCTGCCTGCTCGCGACTCGGTTGCCATGTCCGTCAGCGTAGCGTCATGCCGATGCGCGACAAGCCCTGCAGACAGGCGTAGGCTGTACCGAGCTGCTTTCTTGCACTGCATCCAACAACCATTGGGAGCGATCATGCTCGACATCCGGATCGCCGGTCTCGCACCGGAGTTCGTCCCCTACCTGGACGGGTGGGAGCTGCAGCGCAGCATCCACCGCGAGGTCGTCGCGGGCGACCGGCCCGACACGCTCCTGCTGCTCGAGCACGAGGCCGTCTACACGGCCGGCAAGCGCACGGAGCCGCAGGAGCGCCCCCAGGACGGCACGCCCGTGGTCGATGTCGACCGCGGCGGCAAGATCACCTGGCACGGCCCCGGCCAGCTCGTCGGCTACCCGATCGTCCGCCTGCCCGAGCCCATGGACGTCGTCGCGCACGTGCGCCGCATGGAGCGCCTGCTGATCAGCATCCTGAAGCCCCTGGGCGTCGACGGGTACCAGGTCGAGGGCCGCAGCGGCGTGTGGGTGCGCAGGCCGCTGTCCGAGGACAAGGTCGCCGCGATCGGGGTGCGCGTGCAGCAGGGCGTGACCATGCACGGCTTCGCGATCAACTGCGACAACTCGCTGGCCGGATTCCGGGGCATCATCCCGTGCGGCATCACGGATGCCGGTGTCACCACCGTCAGCGAGATCGTCGGCGCCGACGTCTCCCCCGCCGACATCGTGCAGGCCGTCTCCGACGCCTTCGCCGCTGAGTACGCCACCGAGACCCGCAAGGAGGTGGCCGCATGAGCGCCGCCCATCCCGACGGACGCAAGCTGCTGCGTCTGGAGATCCGCAACTCCGAGACCCCGATCGAGCGCAAGCCCGAGTGGATCCGCACCAAGGCGAAGATGGGCCCCGAGTACAAGGCACTGCACTCGCTGGTGAAGGACGAGGGTCTGCACACGGTCTGCCAGGAGGCCGGCTGCCCGAACATCTTCGAATGCTGGGAGGACAAGGAGGCGACCTTCCTGATCGGCGGCTCGCAGTGCACCCGCCGCTGCGACTTCTGCCAGATCGACACCGGCAAGCCCGCCGACTACGACACCGATGAGCCGCGTCGCGTGGCAGAGAGCGTCACCCAGATGGGTCTGCGCTATGCCACGGTCACCAGCGTCGCACGAGACGACCTGCCCGACACGGGCGCCTGGCTGAACGCCGAGACGGTCCGCCAGATCCACGCGCAGAACCCGAACACCGGGGTCGAGCTCCTCGCCAACGACCACGGCGGCAAGCCGGAGAACCTGAACCAGATCTTCGAGGCCCGTCCCGAGGTCTTCGCTCACAACGTCGAGACCGTGCCGCGCATCTTCCGTCGCATCCGCCCCGCGTTCACCTACGAGCGCTCGCTGAACGTGATCACGCAGGGCCACGACGCGGGTCTGATCACGAAGTCCAACCTCATCCTCGGCATGGGCGAGGAACCGGAGGAGGTCGTGCAGGCGCTGCAGGACCTGCACGACGCCGGTTGCGACATCATCACCATCACGCAGTACCTGCGGCCGTCGCCGCGGCACCTTCCCGTGGCGCGCTGGGTCAAGCCCGACGAGTTCGTGGAGTTCAAGGCCGAGGCCGAGCGGATCGGCTTCCTCGGCGTGCTCGCCGGCCCCCTGGTGCGGTCGTCCTACCGGGCCGGGCGGCTGTGGGCGCAGTCGATGATCTCGAAGGGCCGTCCGATCCCCGCGCATCTCGCGCACATCGCGGAGAGCGCCGAACTGGGCTTCGCTCAGGCGGTCTGACGCTTCGACTCGGTGGTGGGCGCTAGTCGGCGCTCATCACCGAGATGACCGAGCCGTCGTCGGCGAGGTTCACGAGCAGCACATCGTCGGTGGCATCCGCGTCCAGCGCGTACTCCATGACCGCGAACGGATCGGTCCCGCCGTGCTCGTCGGCGAGGATCGTCATGCTCATCAGGCACAGCGAGCGGATGATATCGACCGCGGCGTCGCCGCTGATGTCGACCAGCACCTCCTCGAGCTGATCACCGTAGGCCTCCTGCTGCTGCAGGATGTACTCGGTGACCTCGCTGGTGCGATCGTCAACCTCGGCCAGCATGGCGCGGCGCACCGTGGCATCCAGGTCCTCGATGCCGGAGATCAGAGCAGCGGCGACGTCGAGCGCCTCCTGGGAGACGTCCTCCTGATCGGGGGCGGTCAGATCGACCGTCACGGACTGGTCACCGAACTCGACCCGCTCGGTCCAGAAGATGGCGCCGTCGGGCCCCGAGGAGAGGACTCCGAAGTAATCGTGTTCGATCGCCATATCGCTATGAAACCAGCCTCTCCGCCCGTGCGGTAGTCCTACGCGCCGACAAGAGCCGACACGAAGACATGCGGGGTGAAACCGGTGAGATCGTCGATGCCCTCGCCCTGCCCGAGGAGCTTCACCGGGATGCCGGTGCGCTCCTGCACGGCCAGGATGAAGCCGCCCTTCGCGGAGCCGTCGAGCTTCGTGATCACGAGCCCCGTGACGCCCGCGTGCTGGAGGAAAGCCTCCGCCTGCATGACGCCGTTCTGACCCGTGGTGGCGTCCAGAACGAGGAGCACCTCGCTGATGGGGGCGAGTTTCTCCACGACTCGGCGCACCTTCGACAGCTCGTCCATCAGGCCGCCCTTGGTGTGCAGGCGGCCCGCGGTGTCGATGATCGCGATCTCCGTGCCATGCTGCTTGGCGTACTCCACCGTCTGGAAGGCGACGGAGGCCGGGTCCTGACCCTCGTGCTGCGGACGGACCATCGCCGCACCGCCGCGCTGTGCCCAGGTGGCCAGCTGCTCGACCGCGGCCGCGCGGAAGGTGTCGGCTCCACCGACCACCACGCTGCGCTCGAAGCCGCGCAGGAACTTGGTGAACTTGCCGATGGTCGTGGTCTTGCCGACGCCGTTGACCCCGACGACCAGCACCACGGCCGGACGCTCGGTGAGCTTGAGTGTGGTGTCGAACTTCGCGAACCGCTCCTCGAGCGTCTCCCGCAGCATCCGCTGCAGATCCTTCGGATCGGTGGTGCGGTACCTGTCGACCTTCTCGCGCAGCTCGTCCAGCAGGGCCTCGGTGATGTCGGGGCCGAAGTCCGCCGTGATCAGCGCGGTCTCCAGGTCCTCCCATGTCGTCTCATCGATCGTGGGCTTGACGAACATGCCGCGCAGCGCGCGACCGAGGGACCAGGACTTCTCCGCCATGCCCCCAGCCTATCCAGGCGACGGGCGACCGGTTCTCAGGCGGATGCCGCGGCGCGGTCGCCCACGCGCTGGCCGACCACCGCGGAGACGCCGTCCTGACGCATCGAGACCCCATACAGGGCGTCGGCGATCTCCATCGTGCGCTTCTGATGGGTGATCACGAGGAGCTGCGAGTTCTCGCGCAGCTGCTCGAACACCGTCAGCAGCCGTCCGAGGTTGGCGTCGTCGAGTGCCGCCTCCACCTCGTCGAGGATGTAGAACGGGCTGGGCCGTGCCTTGAAGATCGCGACCAGCAGCGCGACCGCGGCCAGGGACCGCTCTCCGCCCGAGAGCAGGGAGAGCCGTTCGATCTTCTTGCCGACCGGACGCACCGCGACCTCGATGCCGGTGCTGAGCATGTCGTCGGGGTCGGTCAGCGAGATGCTCCCGGATCCACCGGGGAACAGCAGCGGGAACACCTCCCCGAAGGCCTGCTTGGTGTCCTCGAACGCGCTGGCGAAGATCACCTGCATCCGCTCGTCGAGGTCGGCGATGATCGCCAGCAGGTCCTGCCTGGTCTTCGTCAGATCGGCGAGCTGCTCGGTGAGGAAGGCATGCCGCTGTTCGAGTGCGGCGAACTCCTCCAGAGCGAGAGGGTTGACCCGTCCGAGCTGAGCGAGCTTGCGCTCGGCGTCCTTCAGCCGTCGCTCCTGGATGCGCCGGTCGAACGGGATCGCGGCGTTCTCGTCCTGCTCCTCCGCGCTCCTGCCGTCAAGATCGCGATCCCGCGGGACGGGCTGATCCGGCCCATATTCCGCAATCAGAATATCTTCGTCGAGGGCGAGCTCGGAGGCCACGCGCTCGAGCAGGCTCGTGAGGTGGAGCTTCTTCTCGTGGATCTGCAGCTCGAGGCCGTGCACGCTCTCGGTGAGCCCCGCCAGGCGCTCGCGCAGCGAACCCTCCTGCGCCCGCAGACCGGTCAGCTCCTCGTTGTGCGCGGAGCGCTCGGCCTCAGCGGCGGCGAGGGCCAGGCGCGCCTCGGTGACGGAGCGGTCGATGGAGTCGAGCACCCGGGGCACCTCGTCGGCGACAGCGGATGCCGCTTCGCGCTGCGCCCGGCGGATCACCGCACGGCGGGCGGCCTCCGCCGCGGCATCGCGCTCCTGCCCGCGCTGCCGCTCCAGCGACACGACCCGGGCCTGCGCGGCGCGGACGCGCTCACGCAGCGTCTCGACCTCGAGGCGGGCGCGCACCTCGCCCTCCCGAGCGGACTCCAGCGCCTCGAGGAGCCCGTCGCGCGCGGACGCGTCGAGCACCGGCCGCGGCTCGGACTCGGATGCCTCCAGCTCGGCCTTCGCGCGCTCGGCCGACGCCTCGGCATCCGCGACCGTGCCCTGCACCTGGGCGAGCCCGGCCTCCAGGCGCTCGCACTCGGCGACCGCGGCCTCGTGCCGCACCGTCACCCGGTTCACCTGCTCGGCGTGCGTGGCCAGGGCCGCGTCGTGCTCGCGGAGCGCACGCAGCGCATCCTTCGCACGGCGCCGCGCGTCCTCGACGGCTTCGGTCGAGCCCTCGCGGGCCTCGCGCAGTTCGGCGACGGTCTCCCGCACCTCGGCGAGACGCTCCGTGGCCGCATCCCGTTCGGCCGCCAGCTCCAGTCGTGACGCCTCCCCGGTGCCTGCCCGCATCGTCTGCGCCGTGATGACCTCGCCGGTGCGGGTGACGATCGTCGTGCGTGTGTCCGCGAGCGCGTCGAGCGCCAGCCGCGCCGCTCGAGCGGCATCCAGGTCGTCGGCGACGAGCACGGCGGCGAGGATGCCGCGGATGCCGGCCGGCGCGTCCACGACCTCGGCGGCCGAGACGACACCTGGCACGTCCAGGGCGACGGGCGTCACAGCGACCGTGGTGTCGGCGATGACGAAGTCGACGGTTCCGCGGGCGCCACCGGAGGACACCAGCGCGAATGCGTCGTCGACGCCGTCCACGAGCACGCCCTCGGTGAGCGGGCCGAGCACGGCCGCGACGGCCGCCTCGAAGCCTGCACGCACCTGCACGGCGTCGCCGACCAGCCCGCGCACCCCGGATGCTCCGGACGCGACGATCTCGGCGGCGCCGCCGGACAGCGACAGCGCGCTGCCGAGGGCGGCGGCCTTCGCCGTCAGTGCATCCGCCTCGCGCTCGGCCTCGTGCAGTCGCTCGCGCAGCGAGTCGCGATCGCTCTCGGCGGCCGAGACCAGCTTCTGCGCCTCGTCGTAGGCGGCTGCGTATTCGGCCGCGGAGCCGTCAGGCGCCTCGGCATCCGCGATCGACTCCAGCGCCTCCTCGGCCTCGCGGCGTCGGGCGTGCGCGGCTTCGAGGGCGTTCTCCTGGCGCAGCACCGCGCCGCGCACCGCGGCGAGGGCGGATGCCGCGGCGTCCGCGTTGCCGCGCAGGGTCGTCAGCCGCATGTCGTACTGCGACACGAGTGCGCTCTGCTCGGCGATGTCGACATCGAGCGTGTCCAGCTCGGCTCTCGCGTTGACGACCTCGCGACTGGCGGCAGCAGCAGCGTCCTGGGCGTCGCCCAGGCCCTCGGAGATCCGGGAGATCTCGTCCTTCGCCTCGTCGATCGTGTCCTGCGTCACCGTGATGGCCGTGATCGTGTCGTCCTCGCCGCCGAGCAGCGCGAGGCGCTGGTTCGCCAGCGTGAACAGGCTCCGCATCCGCTCCTGCGCCTGCTCCAGCCCGAACGTGACGCGACGCGCCTCGTCGACCGCCGCGGAGTTCTGCTGGGCCTCGAGCCGCTGGATGCCGGTTCGCACCGTGTCGAGCTGATCCGAGAGCACGATCCGCTCGGTGTGCCGCTCCTGCTCCGTACGGGTGTGATCCGCCAGCGCGGTGCGCAGCGCGACCACGTCGTCGGCGAACAGGCGCGCCTTCGCATCACGGACGATCGCCGCGATCCCGGCCGCCTCACGGGCGATCTCGGCCTGCCTGCCGAGCGGCTTGAGCTGCCTGCGGATCTCCCCGGCCAGATCGCTCAGCCGCGTCAGGTTCGTCTCCATGGCGTCGAGCTTGCGGAGGGTCTTCTCCTTGCGCCGACGGTGCTTGAGGATGCCCGCGGCCTCCTCGATGAATCCGCGACGGTCCTCGGGCGAGGCCTGCAGCACGGTGTCGAGCCGGCCCTGGCCGACGATCACGTGCATCTCCCGGCCGAGCCCGGAGTCGCTGAGCAGCTCCTGCACGTCCAGCAGTCGGCAGCTCGAGCCGTTGATCGCGTACTCGCTGGAGCCGTTGCGGAACAGCGTGCGGCTGATGGTGACCTCGGCGTAGTCGATCGGCAGGGCGCCGTCGCCGTTGTCGATCGTGAGCTGCACCTCGGCTCGGCCGAGCGGGCCGCGGGTCGACGTCCCGGCGAAGATGACGTCCTCCATCTTGCCGCCGCGGAGCGTCTTCGCCCCCTGCTCGCCCATCACCCATGCGAGCGCGTCCACGACGTTCGACTTGCCCGAGCCGTTGGGGCCGACGATGCAGGTGACACCGGGTTCGAACACGAAGGACGTGGGCTGCGCGAAGGACTTGAAGCCCTTGAGCGTCAGGCTCTTCAGATGCATGCCGGGACTCCGAGCGTCGGAAGGGCGTCATCGGTCGCGGGAAGCACGCCCATACGCTACCCGAAAGCCGCGGAACGGCGGGGATCCCGCGCTGCGTCCGGAGCGATCCCGAGCGGTTCCCCGACCGCAGGCCCGAGGCGCGACACGCCGAGGACACGCCCGGATGCTTGACTCCGCTGGGAACTTCCCGCTAGCGTGACTCACCGATCACAAGAGAGGAGGTCACCGATGATGATCACGAAGCTGAACGGCGTCACTTGCACCGCCGGCACTGTGTCGGCGAAGTCGCCACGTATCTCGGTGGCCTTCGCACGCACGGCCGCATAACGCCGCACCGCACCTCTCACGACTCGTCAGACGCTCCGCGTCCGGTCGATGATCGTCGCCCCGCGCACCGCGCGGCTGGCGCCCCGCCCGTTCCAGGGCGATTCCCGGCACGTCCGCTCTGCTTCTGAGCGCGTGCCATCCGGATGCCACCGGCATCGCATCCGCGCGCCTCACCGGCATCCGCTTCGTTCCCCACCATGAGAACAACCGACAGAAAGCGCACACATCGTGAGCACCTCCTTGCTGACCGACCGTCAGCACACCACGTCCATCCACCCTCCGGATACCGAGGATCGTCAGATCCTCAACATCCCCGACCAGGCGGCCCTGCAGCGGCTCCCGCTGTCCGACCGCCTCAGCCTCCGCATCGGGCTCTGGCTGCTCGAGCGCGGCCTGCGCACCGGCGACATCGTCGATGACGCATCGCGCCCGAGTCGCCCTGAGCGCATCACCGAGCACGAGGCGATCACCCTGCTCACCTTCGATCTGCAGAGGGGCCTGCGATGAGCATCGCGACCGAGAACACCGAGAACATGCCCATCGCACTCCCCGCAGGCGCGACCCTGCGTCCGCTCGAGCTCCCGGCTCGAGCGGACTCGGGGCCGACCGCCGTCATCCGCGAGTACGCGGAGGTCCGCAACCGATCCATCCTCGAGACGACCGGTCGCGAGGACGACTTCCTCACGCCCGAAGCTCTCCTGACCGCCCTGCGCAGCACCGCCCAGCGCACCAAGCGCCAGTGGTACGTCGAGCGCGACGGCGCCGTCATCGGATGCGCGGCGCTCGATGTGAGCCTCGACGGCACGGGTGACACCGCGATCATGACGGTCGCCGTGCCGAAGGCCGCCGCCGGCCAGGGCATCGGTCGTGCCGTGTACGAGCACGTGGAGTCCGCGGCGCGCGCGTTGGGCGTGGCCAGGCTCCAGCACTGGGCCGAGCACCATGACGACACGGGAGCCTTGCCCGTGCTCGACGCCCCCACCGGCTTCGGCTCGATCCCCGCCGATCGCTCAGCGCTGTTCCTCGAGCGCAGCGGGTTCACTCTCGAGCAGGTCGAGCGGGCCAGCGCGCTGGTCTGGTCGCCCGAGACCGAGGGCCATCTCCGAGCCCTGCACGCCACCGCCCAGCGGCACGCGTCCGACTACCGGATCGTGTCGTGGGGTCTGCCGACGCCCGCCGAGCACCGCGACGGCTACGCCTGGCTGAAGTCGCGGATGTCGACCGACGCGCCGGATGCCGACCTGGGCACACCGGAGGAGATCTGGGACGCCGCCCGCGTGGTCGAGCAGGACGAACGCATCCTCCGACGCGGGTGGTCCGCGCTGGTCACGGCCGCGCAGCACATCGGCACCGGCGAGCTGTGCGCCTTCAACGAGCTGTCGATCGCCGCCGATCAGATGACGACCAGCACCCATCAGTGGGACACGCTGGTGCTCTCCGAGCACCGTGGTCATCGGCTCGGGATGCTCGTGAAGACCGCGGGCCTGCTCGCCTGGCGCGAGCGCTACCCCGAGTCGCCCCGTGTCGTCACCTACAACGCCGAGGAGAACCGGCCGATGCTCTCGATCAACGAGGAGATCGGCTTCTCCCCCATCGCCTACGAAGGCGCCTGGAAGAAGGAACTCGCATGACCCTCCCCACCGCAGAGCTGACGATCACCGAGGTCGCCGTCCCCGCGTCGCTGGACGATGCGGATGCCGCTGACTTCATCGCAGCCGTGGCCCTGAACAACGCCGTCTGTCTGGCCGACAGCGGAGTGGACGACTACGAGCGCACCGCCGCCGAGATGCTGCCCATGTGGAAGGACCGCACCGATCACGTGCACCGCACTTTCATCGCGCGCGCCGGCGACAGCATCATCGGTGCGATCTCGCTGTACTGCGGGGTCGCTGAGCCCACCAGCGCAGAGGTCGACCTGATGGTGCTCCCGGAGCACTGGTCCACGGGCGTCGGGCAGGCTCTGCTCGACCGCGCGGAGCAGGAGGCGCGGCTGCAGGGCCGCCGGGCCCTGCAGGCGTGGACCCTGCACCCGGCCGTCCCCGGCAGCGAGACCCTGACGCCGAAGACCGGCTGGGGCGTGATCTCGTCCAGCCCGCACACCCGCCTGCTGGAGCAGAACGGCTTCACGCTCGAGCAGGTGGAGCGCAGCAGCGGCTTCGACCTGCAGGCCGATCCGTCGACGGTCGAGCGGATGCTCTCGGAGGCTATCGCCGCGGCCGGGCCGGACTACCGTCTCGTCGAGTGGAACCTGCCGACCCCGCCCGAACAGCGCGACGGCTACGCCTGGGCGCTGTCGCGGATGTCGACGGACGCTCCCAGCGGAGGCCTCGAGATCGACGAGGAGACCTGGGACGCGGCCCGCATCGCCCGACGCGACGCGCGCATCATCGGGGGCGGTCAGACGATGTCGGTCGCCGCGGTGGAGCACGTGCCCACCGGGACGCTGGCGGCCTTCAACGAGCTGGTCATCGGCGAGGACCTCACCGGTGTGACCCATCAGTACTGCACGCTGGCGTTGAAGGAGCACCGCGGGCACCGTCTCGGTCAGCTCGTGAAGTGCGCGAACGTCATGCGCTGGCGCGGCATCGCGCCGGCATCGCCGAGGATCTCGACGTTCAACGCCGAGGAGAACCGGCCGATGCTCGACATCAACGAGGCGATGGGATTCGTGCCGCGGGCGTACGCCGGCGCCTGGCAGAAGCGCCTGGACTGAGCAGGTGGATCGATACTCGGGTCGCTCACGCAGCGACCCGAGTACGATCCGCCGCCGCCCGCGGTGGCGAACGCTGGAGTCATGAACACCGACCTCGCAGACGCAGCCGTCACGCTCTCACCCCGACCGCGCCGCTTTCGGCACGGGTCCGTCGTTCCTGTCCTCGCCGCTGCCGCGGTGATCGTCGCATCCGGTGTCGCCACCGCAACCGGTCCTGGCGCGGAGTACGCGCGGATCTTCCCGCCGGCCTGGCTGGGCGTCGTGGGCGCTGCGGCCGTTGTGTTCGGCGTGCTGCTGCGCGCTCGCGCACTGCGCACCGGACGCGCCGCGGGTGCCGAATCGGCGGCCTGGGTCGGTGCCGTGCTGCTGCTCGCAGCATCTGGCGGGTTCGTGCTGGACTGCTTCCGGGCGTTCTTCGCGGTGACCGGCATCCCGGCCGGTGCCTTCTCCGAGGTCGACGTCCCCGGCGCTGTCGCACGCGGTCTCGCCCTGGCGGGCGCCTTCATCGCCATCCGGCTCGCCCGGACCATCCGCGCCGATACGTCACGCGCGTCGCGTGCAACCGGATCTGCCGCCGGCCGGCTCTCGCTGCTGGCCATCGGACTCGTGCTGTGCGTCCCCTATCCACTGCTCAAGACGATCTGGTGGATGCAGGGCGACGACAGCGGCTTCGATGTGGGATTCCCGGCGATGGAGCTCGTCCTGTTCGCCGTCGCGGCAGGGGGCTTCATCGTGCTCACGACGAAGCTCGGAGACGTCCTGCCCCGATGGTTGGTCGTGCTGGGCGGCTGGAGCGGATCCCTCGTGCTCATGAGCATGGGCGCGCTGATGGTCGTCGGCCTCGTCGCCCAGGCGACTCACCTCGTTCCTGCGACGGTCGACCTCGGCGCCGGGGCGCGAGCCGTGATCGTGTTCGCGGTGTACTCGACCTGGTTGCTGCTCGGTGTTGCCGTCGCTGCGGCTACGGTGCTGTATGAGGAGCGGCGGGCATCCGTCTCGCCCGCGGTGTGAGAGGAGTCCGGATGCGTCGATGGAGCCGGATCCTGATCGTCGCCGTGCCGGCGCTGCTCCTGCTGCCGGCTACGGCGTTCATCGCGCTCGTCTCGCTGCCGCTCCCGATCGGCATCGCGGTGACGACCTGTGCGGCGGCCGCACACGCGACCCTGCTCCTGGTGCATCGGGCACTGACCGTCACGCTGCTGCTCATCACGGCACTCATCGCCGCACAGGCCGCGCTCACGGCGTTCTTCGTCCTCCTGCCATCCTCTGCGCTGTTCCTGCTCGCCCTGCATGCGGTGGCGGCGCGCGGGAGCAGACGAGTCGCGATCGCCGTCGCCGCACTCGCGCCCGTGCTGACCACGGCGCGGTACGCCATGGACCCGACGGTGACCGGGAGCGGTTTCGGGCCGGCTCCCTGGCTGCTGGGCGTCGCCCTGCTGGCGGTGTGCGCGGTCGCCGTCCTGATGGGACTGCTGCGCCGGGCGGAGCTGCGCACCGCGGCGCTGTTCGAAGAACGGCTCGACTTCGTCAGACGCGATCAGGACAACCGCCAACGACAGGCCGCCAGCGCCGAGCGCTCCCGGATCTCGGGCGAACTGCACGACGTACTCGGACACTCCCTCACCGTCATCGTGGCGCAGGCGCGTGTCGCCCGCTTCGCCCCCGACCGCACAGCCCCGGCGCTGGAGGTGATCGAGGAGACGGCCCGCACCTCGCTCCGCGAGCTGCGTCAGACGCTGCGCACCCTGCAGGAGGGACACGCGGATGCTCCGTCTCCGGCGCCCGCGACCCCGGACGCACTCGCCGAGCGGATGCGCGGCCTGGGCCTGAGCGTGGAGCGTCGCGTCCAGGGTGTCCCTCGTCGGCTGAGCTCGGACTCGGAGCTCGCGCTCGGACGATTCCTGCAGGAGGGGCTCACGAACGCCCTCCGGCACGGCACTGGCGACGTCGACTGGATCGAGGACTGGCAAGATGATCTGGTCGTCATCCGGTTGAGCAACCCTGTGGCCGGCGGCGCGACGACGGGCGACGGGACGGGCCTTGGCCTCCCGGCGATGCGGAAGCGGATCGCCGCAGTGGGCGGTCACGTCGACGTCGCATCCGACGGTCCCTTCACCGTCGCCGCCGTACTGCCCTATGCGGAGTCCACTGCTCTGGGTGCGGAGGCGGTCCGATGATCCGCATCCTGGTCGCCGACGATCAGCCGCTGGTGCGTGCGGGCATCGTCGCGACGATCGATGCGCAGGACGACATGGAGGTCGTCGGGGAGGCCGAAGACGGCAACGGCGCGATCGACTCCGCCGGCAGGCTCGCGCCGGATGTCGTGCTGATGGACATCCGGATGCCCGGGGTCGACGGGATCGAGGCCACGCGTGCGGTGCGGGAACGCGACCCTGATCGGCGGGTCCTCATCCTCACCACGTTCGACGCCGACGATCACGTGTACGCCGCGCTCCGGGCAGGGGCGTGCGGATTCCTCGTGAAGGACGCCCCCGTGGAGGAGCTGGTCGCCGCGGTGCGCGCCGCCGCACGCGGAGACGCCGTGCTCTCGCCCGCGATCACCGCGCGCGTGGTCGAGCAACTGCTGGCCGCACCGGGTCCGGCCGCGCCGTCTCTCCCCTCGGGCGAGATCCTCACTCCACGGGAGATCGAGCTGGTGCGCCTGGTCGCAGACGGCCTCAGCAACCTGGAGATCGGCGAACGGCTGCACCTGTCCGAACCCACCATCAAGACCCACATGGGTCATGTCCTGGCCAAGCTCGAGATGCGCGATCGGCTCCAGGTGGCCGTGTGGGCGCACCGTTCCGGCATCGCCCGGTGAGGCGGACTGCGGATCATCCCGGAGGATGACCGCTCCGCGCCCGAGTCATCCTCCGGGCCGACGACGTGCGCATGCCCCGGATCGGATGCTGGAATCATGAACGATCCGGTCCTGAACGCGCACGCACTCACGAAGAACTACGGCCCCACCCGCGCCCTGGCGGGCGTCGACGCCGCCGTCCACCGCGGGGAGTCCCTCGCCATCATGGGCGCGTCGGGGTCCGGCAAGACCACGCTGCTGCACGCGCTGGCGGGCATCATCAGCCCTGACAGCGGGTCGGTCGCGTTCACGTCGGCATCCGGTGAGCGCATCGACGTCACCGGCCAGTCCGAATCGGTGCGGTCGCGGCTGCGACGGGAGCGGTTCGGGTTCGTGTTCCAGCAGGGGCTGCTGATCCCGGAGCTCACCGCCATCGAGAACGTCGCGCTCGCGCTGATGATCAACGGCACCAAGCGCCAGGACGCCATCGGCCCGGCGGCCGCCTGGCTGCAGTCGCTCGGCCTCGCCGGGATGGAGGACCGCCGCATCGGCGAGCTCTCCGGCGGACAGGCCCAGCGGGTCGCGATCGCCCGCGCTCAGGTGACCGGGGCGGAGCTGATCTTCGCCGACGAGCCGACCGGCGCTCTGGACTCGCACACCTCTGCGGAGGTGATGGACGCGCTCTTGTGGTCGACCACTGGTCAGGGGCGCACGCTCGTGGTCGTCACGCACGACCCGCAGGTGGCGGCGCGCTGCACGCGCGTGCTGCGGATGCGCGACGGCGTGATCGTGGATGCGGAGGTGCCGGCATGAACGCGTCGGTGATGCGGATGCTGCTGCGCCCCGCACCGGGGAACGCACCGACACTCGTGATCCCCGCCACGGCGTTCGCGATCGTCACGGCTCTCGTGCTGACGGTCGTGGGCGGCGCGCAGTCGTTCTGGACGTGGGACGACGACATGGCACTCATCTATCAGGTGCTCGCGGCCGTGGCCCTCGTGCTGCTCGTGGTCCCCCTGGCATCCCTGGGCGGCGCCGCCGCGCGCCTCTCGGCCCGTCGCCGCGACGAGCGACTCTCCACCCTTCGGCTGCTGGGCGTGACACCCGCAGGCGTGGGCGCGCTGACCGTCGTCGAATCGACTCTGATCGCCACCGCCGGCGTGGTGGCGGGCGTCATCGGGCATCTGCTGCTCGCGCCGCTGATCGGCCTGATCCCCTTCCGCGGCGAGCCTCTCGGACTCGGATCCGTGCTGCTCTCGCCCGCCATGATCGCCGTCGTGTGCGCCGGCGCGGTGCTGCTGGCCGCGATCAGCGCGATTCTGGGACTCCGGCGCGTGATCGTCTCACCACTGGGAGTGCGCATGCGCGCCCAGGCCACCCGGGTGCACTGGGTGCGCGGCGTCGTCGCGGTGCTCGTGGTGGCGGCCGCATTCCTCACCGCCCAGCTGGTCCCCGCCCTCACCGGCGTCGTGACGATCACCGTCGTGCTCGCCGGAATCTTCGCCGGCACGCTCGCGGTGCTCAACCTCGTGGGTCCGTGGGCGCTCGCCGTGTTCTCCCGCGGCCGACTCAAGCGGGCGCAGACCCCTGCGCGCCTGCTCGCCGCGCGCACGGTGCTCGACGATCCGAAGGCGGCGTGGCGCCAGGTCGGAGGCATCGCGATGGCGAGCTTCATGGCCGTGTTCGCCGGCACCGGCGTCTCGCTGATGAACGTCATGAGCGCGTCGGATGCCGGGGACTCGAACCTCGCCCTGGTCGTGGACATGCGCACCGGCCTCATCATCACGCTGGTGGCGTCGTTCGTGATGGTCGCGGCATCCGTCGGGGTGACTCAGGCCTCTGACGTTCTCGACCAGCGTCCGCTGCACCGCAGCCTGCACCAGCTCGGCGTCCCCGCCGAGACAGTCGACGCGGCACGGCGTCGCGCGATCATGTCGCCCCTGCTGTTCACCGCCCTGGGATCCGCATTGTGCGCCGGGATCGTCGTGTTCCCGCTGCTGGGGATCACGCTGATCGTCGCGCCCGTCTCGCTGCTGACGATCGTGGCCGTGCTCGCCGCCGGCATCCTCACCGTGTGGCTCAGCACGCTCGCCACCAGGCCGCTGCTGCGGCGCGCGTTCACGACGGCGTGAGTGGGAGGATCGAAGGATGATCCTCCGCACGCCCCGCCTCGACCTCCGTGAGATGACCGAAGAGGATCTGCCCGCGCTGCGTGCGATCCTGCAGGATCCGGTCACGATGACCGCCTACGAGGGCGCGTTCGACGAGGGTCAGGTGCAGACCTGGCTGCAGCGGACCCTGGATCGGTACCGCGACGACGGGTACGCCCTGTGGGCCGTGGTCCTGCGCGAGACCGGCGAGATGATCGGACAGTGCGGGCCCACGGTGCAGCACATCCTCGACGAGGACGTGCTCGAGGTCGGGTATCTCTTCAACCGGGCGCATTGGCACCGGGGTTACGCGACCGAGGCGGCCGCGGGCGTACGCGATCACGCCTTCGCGTCACTCGGCGCCGAGCGCGTGTACGCCCAGATCCGCGACACCAACATCGCCTCGATGAACGTCGCGATCCGGCTCGGCATGACCGTTCGCGGCCGGTTCGTGAAGAACTATCGCGACGTGGACATGCCGCACCTGGCCTTCGCGGTGGACCGTCCGTCAGCGGTCTGAACGGGGTCTCGGCGCCGGGCTGATGTCGAGGGTCCCGATCACCGCGTTGCGATCGAGGTTCACCGCGGTGAGCACGGCATCCGCCACCTGCTCCGGTCGGATCCAGGCGTCACCGTCGTACGGGAGCCCCTCCCAGGCACGGAGCTGCTCCTGCATCGGCGTGGCGACACGACCGGGATGGATGGAGGTGACGCGAACGCCGTTCTCCGCCTCCTCCTGTCGCAGCGCATCGGCGAACGCGCGCAAGGCGAACTTGCTCGCGCTGTATGCCCCGGAACCGGCGATCGAACGGTGGCCGAGCCCGGAGTTGATCAGGATCACCTGTCCCGACGCGCGCCGCAGTGCGGGGAGCAGCACGCGTGTCAGCTCCACAGGCGCGAGCACGTTGACCTCGAGGCTCTCACGCCACTGGGCGGGGTCGAGGTCCTCGGTCGAGCCCATGTGCAGCACTCCCGCGCTGTGCACGAGCACATCGAGCCGGTCGATCTCCTCTGCGATTCCGGAGATCTGCGTGCCGTCGGCGAGGTCAGCCGGATGCACCTCAGCCGAGGGCAGCGCCGCCGCGAGTTCGCCGAGCGCTCCGCGGTTGCGCCCGATGAGGTGAACATGGTGCGTCGCCGCGAGTGCGGCGGCGATCGCACGGCCGATTCCACTGGTCGCACCGGTGACGAGGGCTGTACTGGTCGTGGTCATCCACCCAGCCTGTCACAGCGCATCGCCCGGCTGCGCATGGGCCGCGCCCAAGCCGCACGGCGCCTGTGGTTAGGCTTGCGGACATGACCGGAGCCCCTGACGACCTCGATCTCCTCGCCGCCGGCGATCCCGCCAGTCCCCCTCAGAGACTCGCCGACATCGCAGCCCGCCGGTACGATCTGCACGCGGTCATCGCCGCCAATCCGAGCACCTACCCCGAACTGCGTCAGTGGATCGGACAGGTGAATCCCGGCTACGCGCAGCAGGTCACCGTTCGGTCGGCCTCCGCTGCTCCGCCCTACGCGGGCGCACCGTACGGGAATGGTTTCGCGGCACCACCGGTCGCACCGCGCCGCAAGGGGCTCGGATGGATCTTCGCCGGCTGCGGGTGCGTGACCCTCGTCGCGGGCATCGTGATCGCCGCCGTCGTGATCGGCGGGCTGGGCGCCTCCACCGCGGGCGGTGGAGGGTCGGACGGCGGCCGTCCCACCGCCTCGACGATCGAGGAGCAGCTCGCCGTCATCCGCACCGAGAGCGCGGAGTACGAGAAGCTCGCGGCCCAGCTCGACGGCAACCCCGTCGCCCCCCTGGTCACTCAGCCCACCAGGTTCCAGCGGCTCCAGGCCGATGCGGAAGCGCTCAAGGCGAGCACGGCCCTCGAGAAGGTCAGACAGGCGCAGGCGCGGACGCTCGCCGAGCGGGCGACCGAGTACCGCTCCGATCTGCAGCGGCTCATCACCGCCGCGGAGGGCCGCCGCGCGAACGCGTCCGGGACCAGCGAGGAACAGCTCGTCGACAGCGCGGGGAACGGCTTCATCGACATCCAGTGGAACGCGGACTCGGAGTGCAGCACGTCCGAGAACCCGGACAGCACGACGGCAGGATGCACGACGAGCAACCCGGAAGAGCTGATCGTGCACATCCTCCCGCCCGAGAAGAGGCTCGGCGGGGAGGAGGCCGCTCGCCTCACGACTCTGCACGAGCTGGCGCACCTGTACCAGTACACCGATGTGGAGACCACCGCCGACGGCGAAGTGGGTCCGGCGATGAAGCTCAAGAACGCCGGGCTGTTCCAGGGCAGCGGCGAGGTCATGTCGGACTGCTACGCCCTCACCTACCTCGGCCTGAACTCCCTCACCGTCGGAGACGCCACGCTCGGCTACGGCTACGTCTGCAACGACTCCGAGCGGCAGGCGATCAGGGACTGGGCGAAGGCGATCCACGCCCCCATGCCGGGCTGATCGACGAGAGCCATTCGGCGTCGCGGTCACAGCGGCGCCGATGCATCGACATCGCCGCTGAGCGCCGGTGGCCTACCGCGCGGCGGGCGCCCTGCCCAGCTGGATGAGCTGCGGTTCAGCCGCGCAGCAGGATCCCGAGCCTGGCTGCTCGCCGGGTGCATCGAACAGCCCTGAGCCGCCGCACACGCCGGTTTCAGGGAGGACCAGTTCCACGCGCTCCGCGGCCTCGCGGTCGCCGGCGATCGCTGCGACGACGCTGCGCACCTGCTCGAACCCGGTGAGGGCGAGGAACGTCGGCGCGCGGCCGTACGACTTCGCGCCGACGATGTAGAAGCCCGGCTCGGGCTGCTGGAGATCGGCCGCGCCGGTGGCGCGGACCGACCCGCAGGAGTGCACGTTCGGGTCGACCTCGGCGGCGATCTTCGCGGGCGCCTGGAGCCGGACGTCGAGATCGACACGCATCTCAGACAGGAAGGACAGGTCAGGCCGGAACCCTGTGGCGACGAAGATCCGCGCGGCGGGCTCCAGTCTGCGCCCGTCCTCCGCCACGAGCACTGCCTGCCCTCCGTCGAGGACGATCTGCTCGGTGCGGAACCCCGTCACGAGGCGGACGAGTCCCGAATCGACGGCATCCTTGGCCCGCTGCCCCAGGGCGCCGCGCTCGGGCAGCTCATCCGAACTGCCCCCGCCGAAGGTGTTCCCGACGGCGCCGCGGCGCAGCACCCAGGTGACCCGCGTCCCGGGGGCGCTCTTGGCCACCCGCGAGAGCACGCCGATGGTCGTCGCAGCCGAGTGGCCGTTGCCGACCACGACGACGTGTCGGCCCGCGAGCGCGCTCGCTTCCTCGGACGCGGGCATGCGGTGCGCGAGCAGACCGGCGTCCGCCGCCGCTCTCTCGCCGAGAGCAGGAAGTCCGTCAGCACCGGCCGGGTTGGGCATCCGCCAGGTTCCCGACGCGTCGATCACGGCGCTCGCCTCGATCCGCTCCTCGGCGCCGTCCGGCCGCTCGATGTGGACGACGAAAGGCTGATCGGCACGGCCAGCATCGACGGAGAGGTCCCGGCCCTTGCGCCCCACGCCCACCACGCGCGCACCGTACCGGACGCGATCGCCGAGGACTGCGGCGAGGGGTGCGAGGTAGTCCTCGATCCACTGGGCGCCCGTCGGATATCCCTGGACGGGGCCGGTCCATCCGGTCGGCTCCAGCAGGCGACGCGATGCGGGATCGATGAGCTCCGACCAGCGAGAGAACAGCCGCACGTGGCCCCACTCGGCGACGGCCGAGGCGGCGGCGTCGCCTGACTCCAGCACCAGCGGCGTGAGCCCGCGCTCGAGCAGGTGAGCGGCGGCCGCCAGCCCCTGGGGGCCGGCGCCGATGATGACGATGGGATTCACGGAGACCTCCACGCATTGACGTTCTTCGATGTATGACATCACGATCCTGATGCTCATATCGACAGATGTCAATACGTGAGGCAGACTGGAATCATGAATGCCCTGCCGGTGACCATCGACGCAGCATCCGCGTCGTGCTGCACGCCCGGTGAGGCGATGGACGACGACGCCGCACAGGGCCTGGCGAAGGTCTTCAAGGCACTGGGAGACCCGACCCGGGTGAAGCTGCTCTCGATGATCGCGGGAAGCAGTGCCGGGGAGTTGTGCGTATGCGACCTCACGGAACCCGTGGGCCTGTCCCAGCCGACGGTCTCCCACCACATGAAGCTCCTCGTGGAGGCGGACCTGGTCACCCGCGAGCAGCGCGGCAAGTGGGCTTACTACAGGCCCACCACCGGCACGCTCGCCGACGCCGCGAAGGCGCTCATCGGCTGATGGGGACGATCGGGATCCGGCCCATGTCGCCGTCCGACTGGCCGGACGTCGAGCAGATCTACCGCGCCGGGATCGCGACAGGGCAGGCCACATTCGAGTCGGAGCCGCCGCCGTCATGGCAGGCCTTCGCGTCGGGCAAGCTGCCGCATCTCATGCTCGTCGCCCTTGAGGACTCGATCGTCGTGGGTTGGGCGGCGGCAGGCCCCGTCTCCGTCCGCGCGGTGTACCGCGGGGTGGTCGAGCACTCGGTCTACGTCGCGCCCCGAGCCGCCGGCCGCGGCGTCGGTCGCATGCTGCTCGCAGAACTGATCCGGGCTGCCGAAAGCTCAGGCGTCTGGACCATCCAGTCGTCGGTGTTCCCCGAGAACACCGCCAGCCTCCGCCTGCACGAGCACGCCGGCTTCCGGCGCGTGGGACGGCGCGAGCGAATCGCCCTCATGTCGTACGGTCCCTTCGCGGGTCGGTGGCGCGACACGGTTCTGATCGAACGTCGGTCTGACGATCCGCCGGTCACCGCACCGGTGTCCGGCGCCCTCTGAGATGAGCCCTCACCACCGTGATGTGCACGGCGCACCACGCGGGGCCTTCACGCGCGATACTGCCGAAGGTCGGCTGAAAATCAGAAGGAGCGCCGGCGCTGACAGCGCGGGCAGAAGTGGCTCGAGCGGTTCATGAACGCCGTCCGACGGATCGGTCCGCCGCAGCGCGGGCACGCCTCTCCCTCGCGGCCATAGGCGTTCAGGGAGTGGGCGAAGTAGCCGGCCTGCCCGTTCACGTTCACGTACTGGGCGTCGAAACTGGTGCCGCCCTCGGCGAGGGCCTTCTGCAGCACCAGCCGCACTTCGGCCAGGAGCCGGCGCACGGCTTGGGATGAGAGGGCGCGGCCTTCGGTCTCGGGGTGGATCCGCGCTGCCCACAGCGACTCGTCCGCATAGATGTTCCCGATTCCGCTGACCAGCGTCTGGTCGAGCAGCGTGCGCTTGATGGCGCTGGCCTTACGGCGCACGGATGCGGTGAAGCGAGCATCGTCGAAGGCGGGATCGAGGGCGTCCCGCGCGATGTGCACGACCTGGGACGGGACGAGCGCGCGGTCCGTGCCGAAGCCACCCGCCGCATCGTCTCCTGTGGGCACGAGGCCGTCGATCGCCAGCGAGCCGAACGTCCGCTGATCGGCGAACACCACAGCCAGGCGTCCGTGCTGAGGGTGCTCGATGTGCAGACGGACACGCTCGTGACGCTCCGCCACGGCATCCGGCGCGCGGAGCAGCATCTGGCCGCTCATGCCGAGATGCGCGACCACGGCATCCGTCTCCCCCTCCAGGGGAAGCCAAAGGAACTTGCCGCGGCGCGCCGCGGCTGTCATGACACGACCCTCGAGGCGCCCGACGAAGTCGGCGGCGCCGAGCGGATGCCGGGTCAGCGCGCGTTCGTCGAGGACGTCCACCGAGGTGACGCGCGCGCCGACGACCGCCGGCGCAAGCCCGGATCGGACGACCTCGACCTCAGGAAGCTCGGGCACGGCGCGATTCAGGCGGCGCCGGACTCGGTGACGCGCAGACTCAGCTCGCGCCAGGCGGTGAGAGCTGCGGCCATCTCGGCGGTCTTCTTGCTGGTGCCCTGTCCGGTGCTGGCGAGCTCGCCGACCGTGACCGTCGCCGTGAAGACACGGTTGTGGTCGGGCCCCGAGGACTCCACGGTGTACTCCGGTGGCGTGCGCCCCAGACGCGCGGCCAGCTCCTGCAGGCTCGTCTTGGGGTCCATCGCCGCGCCGTAGCGCTCGGGGTCGGCCAGCAGCGGCTCGGTCAGTCGCAGCACGAGAGCCTCGGCGGCCTTCGCCCCGGCGGACAGATAGGTCGCACCGAAGACGGCCTCCATGGTGTCCGCGAGGATCGAATCCTTGTCGCGACCGCCGGTCTGCTCTTCGCCGCGTCCCAGCCGAAGGTGCGCGCCCAGCCCGATGGCACGGGCCACCTCGGCCAGCGCGACGGTCGAGACGACGCTGGCGCGCCGCTTGGCGAGTTCGCCCTCGTCGAGATCCGGGTGCGTTGTGAACAGCATCACCGTCACGGCGATGCCCAGCACGGAGTCCCCGAGGAACTCCAGCCGTTCGTTGTGCGGGATCCCGCCGTGCTCGTACGCGTACGAACGATGCGTCAGTGCCCGCTCAAGAAGCTCGGCGTCGATATCGACGCCGAGCTTCTCGATGAGAGCCTGTGCCCCCGCGGAATCCTCCGCCATGATCGCCTGATCAGACGTCGGCGACCTTGCGGCCCTTGTACTCGAGGAACAGCTCGGTGCCCTGCGAGTCGGTGACGACCTTCGCCTGGTGCGGGCGGCTGTAGACGACCTGACCGTTCTCGACGGTCTTCACCAGGGCGACGGGAGCCGCCTTCCACTGCGCACGACGGCTGCGGGTGTTGGAACGGGAGACCTTGCGCTTCGGGGGGTTACCGGCCATGACTAGCTCTCTTCTTTCTCGGCGCCGCGGCTCCCTGCCGGGGCGTCCTGGTCTGTGATCTGGCGGAGCGCGCTCCATCGAGGATCGATGGGAGCGGTGCTCTCTGCGTCGGTGCTCACGGTCAGCTTCTCGCCCGTGCTCGGGTCGAGACCCGGGCAATCCGGCTGACACACCGGCTGAAATGGAAGCGACAATACGACCGCATCCCTGACCAGAGTTTCAAGATCCACGTGGTCGTCTTGAACTTCGAAGTCAGTTTCTTCCTCACCAGGATACGCGAAAAGCTCCTGGAACTCGACTTCGACAGGCGCAGTGATGTCGGTGAGGCAGCGACCGCACACTCCGACGTAGTCGGAATCGGCCGTTCCGGAGACCAGAATGCCTTCGTGGACCGACTCCAGACGCACGTCGAGGTCGATGCTCTCGCCTGCTTCGACGACCACGATGCCCTCCCCCCACTTGTCGGCAAGGGTCACCGAGAAGCGGTGCTCGCGCATCTCCCCCGGCTTGCGGGTGATGTCGCGGACGGGCAGGACGAAAGGTCCGTTGACTCGGGTCTTCACCTGACGATTCTACCGGCTCGGATGCTGTGAAGGCCCGATGCGCTCGGGCCGGGCCCCTCAGATGCCCCGCGCACCCGTGTCGAGGAACGCCGCGACCGCCGGGGGCACGAACGGCGAGACGTCGCCGCCGAGCGACGCCACCTGCCGCACGAGCGAGCTGGAGACGAGGGCGTGCGCCGGGTCCGGCAGCAGGAACACCGTCTCGATGTCGGCGAGGTGCCGGTTCACGATCGCCATCGGCGACTCGTAGGCGACGTCGACCTGGGAGCGGATGCCTTTGACCAGCACTCCCGCGTCCACGTCGCGCGCGTAGTCGACTAGGAGGCCCATGCTCCACGAGCCGACGACGATGTGCCCCTCGATGCCTGCCTCGGCGATCGACTGCTCCAGCAGGCTCAGACGCTGCGCGATCGGCAGCATGGCCGCCTTGCCCGGGTTGTGCACCACGAGCACGTGCAGTTCCTCGTACAGGCGCGCCGCGCGGCGGATCACATCGAGGTGACCGAGCGTAGGCGGGTCGAAGGAACCGGGGACGACGGCGATCCGACTGTTCACGCTCTCAGCCTAGGCCCCCGGACCCTCAGTTCTTGCTGAGAGCCGCACGGTCGGCGTCGCTGACGCGTCCCGCGATCGCCACGCGCAGTCCGGGGTGCTTCACGAGCATGGGATCGTCCTTCAGGATGTCGGCGGCGATGTCGCGCGCGTGCGCGATGAGTCCGGCATCCTTCACCACTCTCAGCAGCCGCAGCGACGACTTCGCTCCGGCCTGCGCCGCGCCGAGCACGTCGCCCTCGCCGCGCAGCTCCAGGTCGACCTCGGCCAGCTCGAAGCCGTCGAGGGTCGCGGCCACCGCTTCCACCCGCTCCCGCGCGATCGAGCCGCCTTCGGCTTCGGTGACGAGCAGGCACAGCCCCGGGAACTCCCCACGGCCGACGCGACCGCGCAGCTGGTGCAGCTGGGAGACGCCGAATCGGTCGGCATCCATGATGATCATCGTCGAGGCGTTCGGCACGTCGACCCCGACCTCGATCACGGTCGTCGCGACGAGCAGGTCGATCTCCCCGCGCGCGAACGCCCGCATCGTGGCGTCCTTCTCGTCGGCGGGCATCTTGCCGTGCAGGATCGCGCGACGCACCTCGCCGAGCCGAGGATGCGTGGCCAGGAGCTGCTCGAGCTGCACGACGCCCCAGCGCGGGCCCTTGCCCTCGACGTCGGGCGGCGGCGCGTCGTCGGACTCGACTGAGTCCTCGGCGGCGTCGATCGCCGCGCAGACCGCGAACACCTGGCGGCCCTGTGCGATCTCCTCCGCCGACCGCTCCCAGACCCGCTGGAACCACTCGGGGTGCTCAGCGAGGGGTGCGACGAACGTGCTGATTCCCGCCCTGCCGGCCGGCATCGAGCGGATCACCGAGGTGTCGAGGTCGCCGAACACCGTCATCGCGACGGTGCGCGGGATCGGTGTGGCCGTCAGCACGATCGCGTGCGGGGCGGTGCCTTTGGCGCGCAGCATCTCGCGCTGCTCGACGCCGAAGCGGTGCTGCTCGTCGACGACCACGAGTGCGAGGTCGGCGAAGGTGGTCTTCTCCGAGAGCAGCGCGTGCGTGCCGATCACCAGGAGCGACTGCCCGGATGCCACTCGCAGGGCGGCCTTGCGCCGCTCGGGCGCGGACATCTGCCCGGTCAGCAGAGTGGGGATGAGCTGCGGCGCCAGATCGGGCCCGAGCATCTTGGTGATCGACCGGAGGTGCTGGGCGGCGAGCACCTCCGTCGGCGCGATCAGGGCGGCCTGTCCCCCGGATTCCGCGACCTGCAGCATCGCCCGCAGCGCCACCAGCGTCTTGCCGGAACCGACCTCGCCCTGGATCAGCCGGTTCATCGGGCGCTCGAGCAGCAGGTCGTCGGCGATCTCGGCACCGACGCGCTGCTGATCCGCCGTGAGCGTGTACGGGAGCTTCGCGTCGAACTGCTCGAGCAGACCGCCCGCATGCGCCGGGCGCGGCTGCGCGATCAGCGATCGGACGAGGTTGCGCTGCTGCAGGAGCGCCGTCTGCAGCACGAGCGCCTCGTGCATCCGCAGCGTGCGGACGGCCGGATCGACGTCGGCGCGACGGTGCGGGCGATGGATGCTCTGCAGCGCCTCCCCCGCGGTGAGAAGTCCCTCGCGACGACGCAGGTCCTCGGGAAGCGGGTCCGGCACCTCGCCGAGCTTGTCGAGGACGGCGTCGATCACCTTGGCGATCTGCCAGCTCTGCATCGCGGAGGTCGCCGGGTAGATCGGGATCGGCACGTCCTGCAGGGCATCGGCCTGACGGTACGCGGCCTCACTGTCCTCGAAGAGCTGGTAGTCGGGATGCGCGAACTGCACGGTGTCGCGGAACTGGGAGACCTTGCCGGAGAAGATGCCCCGGCGTCCCACCCGGAGCTCCTTTGCGCGCCATTCGGCCTGGCCGAGGTTCTTCGCGAAGAACGTCAGCGACATCTGCCCGACGCCGTCGCCGATGATCACCTCGAGCATCGCCCCTCGACGGTTGCGCATCTGCCGCGCCCGGGTCGAGAGCACCTCGGCGACGATCGTGACGGTCTCGCCGACGGGCAGCTCGAGGATCGGGGTGAGCTCGCCGCGGTCCGCGTAGCGACGCGGGTAGTGCCCGAGCAGCTCGCCGACGGTACCCATCCCGAAGGCGCGCTCGAGGGTCTTCGCCGTGGATGTGCCGACGGCCTCGGCCAGCGGCGTCTCGAGGGTGAAGGACATGCTCCGAGTCTAGGGAGCGCCACGGACCCCGGCCGACGCCCCTGCCGCCCGATATCGTGAACGGGTGACCAGGATCATCGCCGGCGCCGCCCGGGGCATCAGAATCGACGTGCCGGACGCCGGCACCCGGCCGACCAGCGACCGCGTGCGCGAGTCGGTGTTCGGTGCGCTGGAGGCGATGGATGCCATCGAGAGTGCGCGCGTGCTCGACCTCTACGCCGGCAGCGGCGCCCTGGGGCTGGAGTCCTGGAGCCGTGGCGCGGCATCCGTCGATCTGGTCGAGCGCTCGCGCCCGGCAGCGACGATCATCGGACGCAACACGGCAGCAGTCGCCAAGGCGGTCGGCGGGCCGAACGCTGCCAAGGTGCACCAGAGCGCGGTGCACGCATTCCTGGGGCGGGCGACGGGGACCTACGACCTCGTCTTCACGGATCCGCCCTACGACCTGGACGACTCGGCGATGACCGCGGATCTGGTCGCGCTGGCGCCGCTGCTGTCGGCGGACGCCATCGTCGTGATCGAGCGCGCGAAGCGCTCCACCGCGCCGGATCTGGATGCCGCGGGGCTCGAGCTCGTCCGCGAGAGGACGTACGGCGACACGGCGGTGTGGTGGGCACAGCCGGGCTGATCGCCCCTTCTACAGGCTCAGGGCCCCTGGGACTTCACGGTGCCGGGTGTCAGCCGACGACGCCGTCCCAGTCGCGGTAGGGGTCCCAGCCCGTGTGGGCGATGGGTGCGCCGTCCAGCAGCACGCCGTCCGCGCCCCGCGCGGTCACGCTCCCGAGCGCACGGAAGCCCTCCGGGAGCGGGACGTCTGCGGGGAAGACCGCCAGCAGACCGTGGTCCTCTCCTCCCGCCAGCGCGCGCGCCCGGTCGCCCGCGAACGCGAGCTCGTCGATCGCGGCGCCGGAGAAGTCGATCGTGACCCCGGAGGCGTCCGCCATCCGGCCGGCATCCAGCGCCAGACCGTCCGAGACGTCCATCATGGCTGTCGCACCGGCATCCGCGGCGACCACGCCCAGCCGCACCGGCGGCCGCGGTCGCAGCTGACGCTCGAGCCCCTGCCGCGCGGTGTCGTCCAGGGCATCCGCATCCACCGCGATCGGCGTCTCGCCGTCGCGGAACCGGCCGAACAGCGTCTCCAGCCCTGCGGCCGCAGCTCCCAGCTCACCCGCCAGCGCCACGATGTCACCGGGACGCGCACCGGCCCTCGTCACCGACCGGCGCCCGCCCAGATCGCCGAGCGCCGTCACAGCGATCATCAGCAGCTCCGAGACGGTGAGGTCGCCGCCGACCACGGCGCAGCCGGGCGCGAGCGCATCGCAGGCCTCGCGGAATCCGTCGGCCATGGCCGAGACGAACGAGAGCCGCGCATCGCGGGGCACCGCCAGCGCGACCAGCAGCGCCGTGGGAGTCGCACCCATCGCCGCCACATCGGCCAGGTTCACGGCCGCGGCCTTCCAGCCCAGGTCGTACCCGCTCGACCAGGCCGTGCGGAAGTCCGGGCCGTCCACCAGCGTGTCGGTGGTCGCGACGACGGACGCCGAGGGCGCCGAGATCACGGCGGCGTCGTCGCCCGGCCCGAGGATCGCGTGCGATGCGGTCGACGTGCGCGCGAGGATCGCTCGCAGCACCGTCCCCTCCGAGATGTCGCCGATGCGCGGGTCGTCGTCGGGATCGGATGCCATGCCGTCAACGGTAGCCTGGAAACATGCTTCGTCGTCTCGTCCCGGTCGCCGGAGTGCTGACCCTCCTCCTGCTCACCGCCTGCTCGAGCACGGTCGCGCTCAAGCCCGAACCCGACTCGAACAACCCCGCCTGCGCGGAGGTGACGGTGCGCCTCCCCGACGCGGTCGGCGAGCTCAGCAGGCGCTGGACGGATGCCCAGGCGACGGCCGCCTACGGCGACCCGACGGCCGTGATCGTCGCGTGCGGCGTGGACGTCCCCGGGCCGACCGCCACGCTGCAGTGCGTGACTCTGGACGGCATCGACTGGCTCGTCGACGACTCCCAGGCGCCGAAGATGCGCATGACCACCTACGGGCGGAACCCCGCCGTCCAGGTGTTCGTCGACACGAAGCTGGTGGGCGCCAACGAAGTGCTCTCCAACACCGGTCTGGTCAGCGGCATCCGCACGATCAAGGCGACCAGCCAGTGCACCGCACCGGCCGAGCTCCCGAAGTAGTCCCTACTTCCGGAGCCCTGCCTCGATCAGCTCGGTGATCAGCTCGCCGTAGGTCATGCCGGACGCCATCCAGCACTTCGGGAACATGGAGAACGGCGTGAAGCCGGGCATGGTGTTCAGCTCGTTGATCACGAGCTGCCCGTCGGGGGTCACGAAGAAGTCGACGCGGGCCAGTCCCTTGCCGTCCACCGCCTCGAACGCGCGCACCGCAGTCTCCTGAAGGCGTCCGATCAGCTCGTCGTCGACCTGCGCGGGGCAGACGATCTCCACGCCCTCGCCGCCGAGGTACTTGCCCTCGAAGTCGTAGAAGCTGCGGGAGGTCAGCACGACCTCACCGGGCAGCGATGCCCGCGCCCGCTCGCCGTCGCGTCCGGCAAGGACGCCGACCTCGATCTCGCGGCCGGTCACGCGCGTCTCGACGAGCACCTTCTCGTCCTCGTCGAACGCGATCCGGAACGCCTCGTCCAGTCCGTCGCCGCCGTCGACGCGGGAGACTCCGACGCTCGATCCGGCACTGGCTGGCTTGACGAACACGGTCTCGCCCAGCGCGTGCACACGCTCGCGGACGCTCTCCGGATCGGCATCCCACTCCGCGCTGCGCACGGTGATGCCGGGCGCCACGGCGATGCCAGCCGCCGACAGCGCGAGCTTGGTGAAGTGCTTGTCCAGGCACACCGCGGAATCGAGGATGCCGCCGCCGGCGTAGGGCACCTCCAGCACGTCGAAGAAGCCCTGGATGGCGCCGTCCTCGCCGTGCAGACCGTGCAGGAGCGGCAGCACCACGTCGATCTCACCGAGGTCGACGGTCGACCCGTCGGGGGCGACGACGCGCAGCGTGCGGTCCCCGCCCGGCTCCGGCCACCGCATCCGGGTGCCGTTGTCGACGACCTCGGGCATCTTCGCGGCGTCCAGCGCGAACTTCGCCGGGTCGTCCTGCTCCAGGACGAACGCGCCTTCGCGGGTGATCCCGACGGGGATCACCGCGTAGCGGTCACGGTCGATCGCCGCCAGCACCCCGCCCGCCGTTGCGGAACTGATCGAATGCTCGCTGGAACGCCCGCCGAAGAGCACCACCACCGTCTGCCTGTCCATAGTTGGTCCTCTCCTCCTGGGGAGTGTCGTCGTCGGTGGTCAGGTGCGGTGCGATGTCGCGCGGGTTCATCTTCCCGTCGAGCACCATCTTCACCTGCTCCACGATGGGCATGTACACGTCGGCCTCGTGCGCGAGCTGCAGGATCGGAGCGACGGACGCCAGACCCTCGGCGGTCTGGTTCATCTGCTTGATCACGTCCTGGATGCCGTATCCCTGGCCCAGCAGGCGGCCCGCGGTGTTGTTGCGGCTGAGCGGCGACTGGCAGGTGGCGATCAGGTCGCCGAGGCCTGCCAATCCCTGCAGCGTCTCGGGCTGCGCGCCGTTGGCGACCGCGAAGTCGGTCATCTCCACGAGTCCGCGCGTGATGATCGAGGCCTTGGTGTTCTCGCCGTAGCCGACGCCGTCGACGATGCCGATCGCCACGGCGATGAGGTTCTTCAGCACGCCGCCGAACTCCGTGCCGATCACGTCGGTGTTCACGAAGGAGCGGAAGTAGCGGTTCCGGGCGGTGCGGGCCACGGCATCCGCCGTCTCCTGGCTGCGCGAGGAGATCACGGCCGCCGTGGGCTGCTCGCGGGCGATCTCCAGCGCCAGGTTCGGTCCGGATGCCACGGCGATGCGCATCGGGTCGATGCCGAGCTCCTGCTCGATGACCTGACTCATCCGCAGGCCCGTGCCGCGCTCGACGCCCTTCATCAGGCTGACCACCGGGAAGTCGCCGGCGGCGAGCAGCGGGCGGAAGGCACGCAGGTTCTCGCGCAGCGTCTGGCTGGGCACCGACAGGTACACCTGCTGCACGCCGTCGAGCGCACGCTCGATGTCGGCGGTCGCGCGCATGCTGCGCGGCAGGTTGATGCCGGGCAGGTACCGGGAGTTGCGCTTCGCCTCGTCGATCTCCTGCGCGAGTTCGGGGCGACGCGCCCACATGGTCACCTGGGCGCCGCCGTCGGCGAGGATCTTGCCGAAGGTGGTGCCCCAGCTGCCCGCGCCGACGATCGCCGTGCGGGTTCCCGTGCCGGACGGCTCTCGTCTAGGAGTCAAGACGCCCCGTCTCCTTCTGTCCGTGGTCGGTGGGGTTCCAGCGCGTGGCCGGCGCCTTCTCGTCGCGGAGCTGCTCGAGCAGCGCGGTGATGGCGGCCATCAGGCGCGCGGTCGCCTCGTTCAGCACCGCGGGCTCGGATGCCCGTCCACGCAGATCGGAGAGGTCGACCGGATCGCCGATCAGCACGTTCACCGGCTTGCGCAGCGGCCAGAGGCTGAGGCCCTTCTGGTAGCGGCCCATGATCTCCTGCGTGCCCCACTGCGCCATCGGGATCAGCGGGAGATCTCCGGAGAGCGCCAGGCGCACCGCGCCGGACTTTCCGCGCATCGGCCACAGGTCGGGGTCACGGGTCAGCGTGCCCTCCGGGTAGACGATGACGCCGCGGCCGTGCTCGACCAGCTCGGCGGACTGCTTGAGGGTCTGCTTCGCCGCGGCCGCCGAGGCGCTGCGCGACACCGGGATCATGCCGGTGCGCTTGAGCAGCCAGCCGACCACCGGCACCCGGAACAGGCTCTCCTTCGCCATGAAGCGCGGCAGCCGTCCGAGACGGTACACGGACATGGCCACGATCAGCGGGTCCAGCTCCGAGTAGTGGTTGGGGGCGAGCACGAAGGCACCCTGGCGGGGCAGCTTCTCCGCCCCGGTGACGCGGATCTTCGCCAGCAGGGACATCGGCGGGATGACGAGCACCGCGAGCACCCAGAAGAGGCTCGGGCGGCTCCGCTCGGAAGCAGCCATCAGCTCACCGGACGACGTCGAAGTCGGCGCCCAGGGCCTGCAGCTTGTCGAGGAACTTCTCGTAGCCGCGGCTGAGGATGTCGACACCGGAGACGACGGACTCGCCCTCGGCGGTCAGCGCCGCGATCACGTGGCTGTACCCGCCGCGGAGGTCGGGCACCACGATGTCCGCGCCGTGCAGCGGCGTGGGACCCGTGATGACGGCGGCCTGCTCCAGCTCGCGGCGCGGCACGCGGCGCGGACCGTCCTGCAGGCCATGCGGGTGCACGACGATGTCGGCGCCCATCTTGACCAGGGCCTGCGTGAACCCGAACCGGTTCTCGTACACGGTCTCGTGCACGATCGAGCGGCCCTGCGCCTGCGTGAGCGCGACGATCAACGGCTGCTGCCAGTCGGTCATGAAGCCGGGGTGCACGTCGGTCTCGACGACGACGGGCTTGAGCGCGCCCTCGCGGCGGAAGAGGATGCCGTCCTCCTGGACGTCGAACCACCCGCCCGCCTTGCGGAACACGTTCAGGAAAGTCAGCATCTCCTGCTGGCGGGCTCCGGCGACGAAGATCTCGCCGTCGGTGGCCAGCGCGGCGCACGCCCAGGACGCGGCCTCGTTGCGGTCGAAGATCGCACGGTGGTCGTAGCCCCGCAGGGTCTCCACGCCCTCGATGAGGATGACGCGGTTCGGCTCGTAGGAGATGATCGCGCCCATCTTCTGCAGCACGGCGATCAGGTCCATGATCTCCGGCTCGATGGCCGCGTTGCGCAGCTCGGTCTGCCCCTGTGCGCGCACGGCCGTCAGCAGCACCTGCTCGGTGGCGCCGACGCTCGGGTACGGGAGGTGGATGTTCGCGCCCTTGAGCCCGCTGGGGGCCGACAGGCGGATGCCGCTGGGCTGTTTCTCGACGATCGCGCCGAACTTGCGCAGCGCGTCGAGGTGGAAGTCGATCGGGCGGTCGCCGATGCGGCATCCGCCGAGGTCGGGGATGAACGCCTGACCGAGACGGTGCAGCAGCGGGCCGCAGAACAGGATCGGGATGCGGGAGGCGCCGGCGTGCGCGTCGATCTCCTCGTAGTGGGCGGACTCGACCAGGCTCGGGTCCAGCACCAGCGAACCGGGCTCGTCGCCCTCGGTCACGCGGACGCCGTGCACCTCGAGCAGCGAGCGGACGACCGCCACGTCGCTGAGGTCGGGCACGTCGCGCAGGATGCTGGTGGTCTCTCCCAGGAGAGCGGCGACCATCGCCTTGGTGGCGAGGTTCTTCGCGCCCTTCACGTCGACACGGCCGCGCAACGGCCTGCCTCCGCGGATCGCGAGCACGGATCCGGCGGGAACCGGAGCCTCGGAAACTGCTGCATCGCGGAGCGGTGTCGTCATTCGGGCCTCTTCTTCGTCAGGACAGGCGCGGCGGTGGCCGCGAGCCTCTCATCCAATCACGGCTGGTGCCGTGGGGGCTCTTGACCCCCGGCCCACCGCGCGCCTCGTCCTATCGAACAGGGAGCGTACGTGGCCGCCACGACTCGCGGCGGGCCTCGAACTGCGCGATCTTGTCTTCGTTGCGCAGCGTGAGCCCGATGTCATCGAGCCCTTCGAGGAGCCGCCATCTAGTGTAATCGTCGATCCCGATGGCGGCCTGGAAGTCCCCGATCGTGGCGGTGCGCGCCTCGAGGTCGACCGTGATCTCGCGGCCCGGCTCCTCGTCGATCAGCGCCCAGATCCGCTCGATGTCGGCCTCGTCGACGGTCGCCGCCAGCAGGCCCTGCTTTCCGGAGTTTCCGCGGAAGATGTCGGCGAAGCGCGGGCTCAGCACGACTCGGAAGCCGTAGTCGCGCAGTGCCCAGACGGCGTGCTCGCGGCTGGAGCCGGTGCCGAAGTCGGGGCCTGCGACGAGCACCGACGCGTTCTGGAACGGTGCCTGGTTGAGCACGAACTCCGGGTCCTTGCGCCACTCGTGGAAGAGGGCGTCGTCGAAGCCGGTCTTGGTGACGCGCTTGAGGAAGACGGCCGGGATGATCTGGTCGGTGTCGACGTTGGAGCGCTTCAGGGGCGCGGCCACGCCGGTGTGGGTGGTGAACTTCTCCATGGTGCTCAGGCCTCCAGGTCGCTCGGGCTGGACAGGGTGCCGCGGATGGCGGTGGCCGCCGCGACCAGCGGCGAGACCAGGTGCGTGCGTCCGCCCTTGCCCTGCCGCCCCTCGAAGTTGCGGTTCGAGGTGGACGCGCAGCGCTCCCCCGGTGCCAGCTGGTCGGGGTTCATGCCCAGGCACATCGAGCATCCGGCGAACCGCCACTCGGCGCCGAACGCCTCGACGATCTTGTCGATGCCCTCGGCCTCGGCCTCGAGCCGCACCCGAGCGGAGCCGGGGACGACCATGACGCGCACGCCATCGGCCTTCTTCTTGCCTTCGATGACCGACGCGAAGGCGCGCAGGTCCTCGATGCGGCTGTTGGTGCACGAGCCCATGAACACCGCATCCACCTTGACGTCCTTCAGCGGCGTGCCGGGGGTCAGGTCCATGTACTGCAGCGCGCGCTCGGCAGCGGCGCGCTCGTTGGCGTCGGCGATCTCAGCGGGGTCGGGGACGGATGCCGACAGCGAGCTGCCCTGACCCGGGTTGGTGCCCCAGGTGACGAAGGGCTCGAGGGTGGAGGCGTCGATGTCCACCTCGGCGTCGAACACGGCATCCGGGTCGGAGGGGAGCGTGCGCCAGTACGCGACGGCATCCTCCCAGTCCTGCCCCTGCGGTGCGTGCGGCTTGTCCTTCACGTAGGCGAAGGTGGTCTCGTCGGGAGCGACCATGCCGGCCCGGGCGCCCGCCTCGATCGACATGTTGCAGATCGTCATGCGGCCCTCCATCGAGAGGGCCCGGATCGCGCTGCCACGGTACTCGAGCACGTAGCCCTGTCCCCCGCCGGTGCCGATCTTCGCGATCACGGCTAGGATGATGTCCTTGGCCGTGACACCCGGGCGGAGCTCGCCCTCGACGTTGATCGCCATGGTCTTGAACGGCTTCAGCGGCAGCGTCTGCGTGGCCATCACGTGCTCGACCTCGCTGGTGCCGATGCCGAAAGCCATGGCGCCGAACGCGCCGTGCGTGGAGGTGTGCGAGTCGCCGCAGACCACTGTGATGCCGGGCATGGTCAGCCCCAGCTGCGGACCGACGACGTGCACGATGCCCTGCTCGGCATCGCCGAGCGAGTGCAGGCGCACGCCGAACTCCTCGGCGTTGCGGCGCAGAGTCTCGATCTGCGTGCGGCTGGTGAGGTCGGCGATCGGCTTGTCGATGTTGAGCGTCGGCGTGTTGTGGTCCTCGGTGCCGATGGTCAGGTCGACGCGGCGGAGCGGACGGCCCTCGGTGCGCAGTCCGTCGAAGGCCTGCGGGCTCGTGACCTCGTGGATCAGGTGCAGATCGATGTAGATCAGGTCGGGCTCGCCGTTCTCGCCCTTGACGACGAGATGGTCGTCCCAGACCTTCTCTGCGAGGGTTCGGGGTGCGGTGCTTGTCATGCGGTGTGTTCCTTGTGGCTCGATGAGTCGGCCCATGATGGACTCCGCGGCGAGGAAGGCCTAGATCGAGGTCCCGCCGCGGCTGCTAAGGAGGAGAACCACACACCGCATGCGGGCCAGTCTACAACGCGGCATCGGGTGCTTCGCCCGATGCCGCGTTGTGTGACGATCCGCGCTCAGCTCGCGACCGGCGTGCGCTTCTCACGGGCGGAGGCGATCAGGCTGGCGATCGTGGCGACCGCCATCGACGCGAAGATCACACCGAGCGACACCCAGTTGTTGATGTCGGGCGCCCACTCGATCGGCTGACCGCCGTTGATGAACGACAGCTCGTTCTCGTGCATGGCGTGCAGCACGAGCTTGACGCCGATGAAGCCGAGTATGAACGCGACCCCGTAGTGCAGGTAACGCAGCCTGTCGAGCAGGTCGCCCAGCAGGAAGTACAGCTGGCGCAGGCCCATCAGGGCGAACAGGTTGGCGGTGAACACGATGAACGCGTTCGTCGTGATGCCGAAGATGGCGGGGATGGAGTCGACCGCGAACATCAGGTCGGTGACGCCCAGCGACACGAAGACGATCAGCATCGGCGTCCAGATCTTCTTGCCGTTGATGGTGGTGCGCACCTTCGGGCCGTCGTACTCGTCGCTGATCGGGATCACCCGGCGGATCTGGCGGACGATGAAGCCCTCGGTCTGCGCGTCATCCTCCTCCTTGTCTGGAAGGGCCTGGCGGATCGCCGTGTACAGCAGGAAGGCGCCGAAGATGTAGAAGATCGGGCTGAGGTGCTGGACGGCGGCGCCGACGATGATGATGAAGATCGCGCGCAGCACCAGCGCGATGATGATGCCCACCATCAGCGCCTCCTGCTGATAGCGCCGTGGCACCGAGAACTGGGTCATGATCAGGATGAACACGAACAGGTTGTCGATGGAGAGGCTGTACTCCATCGCCCATCCGGTGAGGAAGTCGAGCGATGTCTTGGCATCGCCGATGAGGAACAGCACACCGGCGAAGATCAGCGCGAGCGTCACGTAGAACACGACCCACAGGGCCGATTCCTTGGTGCTGGGGATGTGCGGGCGCTTCAGGATGAGCAGCAGATCGCCGATGAGGATGGCGGTCAGCACGACCAGCGAGGTGATCTCGAACCAGACAGGGATATCCAAGGGCGGAGGACCTTTCGGAGGGTAGGCGGAAGTCCGAAAGTCTCTCCCCGCACCGGTGGTGCGCCGCGCGACCGGAGCAGCGATGACGGTGCTCGTGATGACGATCTGCGCGATGTCGGGATACTCCCTCTCGCAGAGCCCATGCTACCGAACAATCCGGGATGTCGAGGAATCTGAGACGATGAGGCCGGACGCGACACTTCCTGATCAACAGACACGGACGGGACGGTCATGCCGACCAGCACAGAGGATCGCGAGTGGGCCGCACGGGCGGCATCCGGAGATCAGGATGCCTTCCGCGAGATCTATCGCGCCCATGTGCGGCCGGTGTACTGGATCGCGCACGGCATCCTCGGTTCGGCACCGGATGCCGAGGATGTGGCACAGGAGACCTTCGTGGTCGCCTGGCGCAAGCTGCCAGGGCTCGAGCTGGCCGGGGATTCGCTGCTGCCCTGGCTCGCGACGATCTGCCGCTTCCAGGCGGCGAACCGGCTGCGGATCCTGCGCCGGGACCGGGCCAACACCGCGGATGCCCTGGAGGAGACGATCCCCGACACGGTGAGCGTCGAGGATCAGGTGATCTCCGCTGCCCTGGCCGAGCGCATCGCCGAGGAGGTGGGACGGCTCGACGAGACCGACCGCCGCATCTTCCGGTTGTGCGCGGTGGAGGGCTACGCCTACCAGGTCGCCGCGGAGGAGCTCGGAGTGAGTCACGCCGTCATCCGCAACCGTCTGTCCCGGGTTCGCACGCGCCTGCGAGGCGCTGCTCAGGAGATGAGGGACGCATGAGCGAGAACGACGGTGTGGAGCTGCCGCCGCTGAGCGACGAGACCATCGCACGGATCGAGGAGGCGGTCTTCGACGACATCGCCGAAGATCGGCCTCTGCTGCGTCCGGCGCAGCCGGAGAGCACAGCGCGCCGCCGGCGGCGACGCTGGGCGCTCGGCCTGGGTGTGGCTGCGGCCTTCGCCGCGGGCATCCTGATCTCCCCGCCGCTGCTGTCGGCGGTCTCGCACGGGCCGACGGGCGCGAACAGCGCCGGCGGCGACAGCGCAGCCTATGACGCGGGGCCGCTTCCCGCGGTGGGGATGCCGGAGTCCGTGCAGGGCGACGGAGCGAAGAGCGCGGCCGGAGGGAGCGCGCCCGGCACGAGCACGGACGCTCCCTCCGCAGGTCGTGACATCATCACCACCGCGCGGGTCACGCTGCGCGTCGCCGACATCGCGAAGGCGGCCGATGCGCTCACCGCTCTCGCCGAGAAGCACGGTGGCTACGTGGAGTCCAGCGACATCGGCCTCGAGCCCGGAGCACGGTCCGGGACCGCTCCGGATGCTGCGCAGGGCGCACCCACCGAGCCCTCGCTGCCGAGCGGGGACGGGTGGGTCAGCATCCGGGTGCCCGCCGCCGATCTCACGGCGGTGATGGATGCCGTCGGCGAGCGGGGTCAGGTGCTCGGCTCCTCGATCTCGCGGGAGGACGTCACCGCGACCGCCGTCGATCTGCGCGCTCGCGTAGACGCTTCGAAGGCGTCGGTGCAGCGCCTCACCGAACTGATGTCGAAGTCGGGCTCGGTGGCGGACCTGATCGCCGCGGAGACCGCGCTCAGCGAACGGCAGGCGCAGCTGGAGAGCTACCAGCAGCAGCTGAAGTCGCTCGACGACCAGGTGTCGATGTCCAGCGTGCAGGTGCAGCTGACCAAGCGCGCGAAGGCGACCCAGGCAGATCCGGCCGGTTTCGGCGACGGACTGCTGGCCGGCTGGAACGGACTGATCGCGGCGCTGAACGGGGTGGTCATCGCGTTCGGGTTACTGCTCCCCTGGCTCGCCGTCGCCGGAGTGGTACTGCTGGTGGTCTGGCTCATCCGCCGCAGGATGCGCAAGACCCGAGTTCCTTGATTTTCCGCGGTATACAAGAAGTCTTGTGAGAATGCGGAAGCCCGCTTAGCGTTGCGGGCGTGGAACACATCTCCGTCATCACCGCGATCGCGCATCCGCTGCGGCGTCGCATGATCGATCATCTGCAACTGCACGGCGAGACCCAGGTCGGTACGTTCGCCCGGGTCCTCGACGCGCAGGTGGGCAGCATCAGCCACCATCTGCGGATGCTGGAGAAGGCCGGCGTCGTCGAGCGCGTGGACGCACCGGACGGCGACGGACGGGCGAGCTGGTGGCGGCTCGCCAGGAGGTCGTTCACCTGGTCGTCGAACGACTACGAGTCCCCGGCGGACGCGCTTCTGGCCCGTGAGGCGCAGCGCGCGAACGTGCGCCATCAGCTCGATCTGCTGCAGCGCTGGTACCGGGTGTCTCCGCAGAGCGAGGCGACCGGCTTCAGCACGGACTCGCTGGCCTGGGCGACGCAGGAGGAGCTCAGCGACCTGCAGTCGCGGTTGAACGCGATGGTCGACGAGTGGCGCCGCGGGATCGACCGCGAGGACGGTCAGGAGCGGATGCCGGTGTTCTTCTTCGCCCACGGCTTTCCGACGGAGGTGTGAGATGACTGCCACCGAACCCACCCTGCTGCGCACTCCGCCCGCGTTCCGTCGAGATCGTCTGGTGCAGGCGTGGCTGGTGATCAAGGCGCTGTCGGATGCCGGGGACGCGATCTTCACGATCGCCTTCGCATGGACCGCGGTGCAGATCGCCTCACCGGCGGTCGCGGGCCTCGTGGTGGCGGCAGGCACGGTGCCGCGGGCGATCGTGCTGCTGGTGGGCGGGGCGTACGCCGACCGCAAGGACGCCCGGCGGCTGATGGTGCTTTTCAACGCGCTGCGCGTGGTCGTGCTCGTCGGTGTCGCCGTCTGGTGCCTGGCCGCGCAGCCCACCGTCGCGGTGCTGCTGATCGCGAGCGTCGCGTTCGGCCTGTGCGACGCGTTCTTCGAGCCGGCCGCGGGGACCATGCCGCGACAGCTCGTCTCGACCGCTGATCTTCCCGCTTACTCGGCGCTCAGCCAGACGCTGTCCCGGCTCGGGACGATGGCCGGCTCGGCGATGGGCGGCTTTCTGGTCGCCGCGTTCGGCCTGTCGGGCAGCGCCGGCCTGAACACGCTGACCTACGTGGTGGTGATCGTGTTCATCGTGCTCTGGTTGCGCCCGCGCTTCGCGCTCCCCCGCGCATCGGCGGAGCAGAGCGTGCTGCGCGGTGTGGCCGACGGTTTCCGTTACCTCGGTCGGGAACGCGCCACCCGCACGCTCGTCATCGCGCTGTCGGGCCTCAACCTGGCCGTGGGGCCGGCGATCTCCATCGGCCTGCCGCTGCAGGCGACTGCCCACGGGTGGGGCGCGGGAGCGGTGGGCGTGTTCGAGGCCCTGGTCGGCGGCGGCGCGATGGCCGGTGCGCTGGTGGTCGTGCGACGACGCCCTCGCCGCGAGGCCATCGGAGGATTCGCCGCGCTGATGGTGCAGGGCGCGGGGATCGTCGCCCTCGGCGTCGGGTCGCCGATCGTCGTCGGCGCGGGGAGCCTGGCGATCGGATTCACCGCCGGCTTCGCCTCAGCCCTGCTGGGGTCGACGTTCGCCGCGACTGCGGCCCCCGACTACCTGGGCCGACTCGGGTCGATCCTGCGGCTGGGCGACGACTGCCTGATGCCGGTCGCCATGGCGCTGTTCGGCCTGATCGCGGGCATCCTGCCGCTCTGGGTGCCCTTCGCGCTGTACGGGGGCGCGATGGCGCTGCTGATGATCATGCCGCTGCGCAACCCCGGCATCCGGGCGATCTCCTTGCGGGACGCGGCCACCTCCTAGACTCATCGGCATGAGCAGCGCCGCACCGACGCCGACCCGTGTCGTTCCGCAGGGCCGGGATCTCACGCTCGACCTGGTGCGCGTGGGCTGCGTACTGCTGGTCGTGTTCGCGCACATCCTGTACAGCGGCGTCGGCCGGGGTTCTGACGGCCGGATCCTCATCGAGAAGACCGTCGAACAGCAGCCGTGGTTCGATGTCGCGAGCTGGATCGTCGACATCATGCCGCTGTTCTTCGTGATCGGCGGCTTCGCAGCCCGCGCCGGATGGCGCTCGGCGCAGCGGCGCGGGGGCAGCGAGGATCAGTTCGTGCGCGTGCGGCTGGCGCGCCTCGCACGGCCGGCGCTCCCTCTGTTCGCGTTCTTCTCCGTGGTGCTGGGCGCGGCGCGGATGCTGGGCCTCGACCCCGCTCTCGTCGATGCCGTCGCGGTCGGGGTGGGATCGCCGCTGTGGTTCCTCGCGGCGTACGCGATCACGCAGGCCTGTGCGCCGCGGATGATGCGCCTCCATGAGCGCTGGGGAATGCGGGTCCTCGCCGTGCTCTTCCTGTGCGTCGTCGCGGTCGATGCCGTCCGTTTCCTCCTGATGCGCGAAACGTTCGGCATCCCCTCGGTGCCCGCCGACGGCTACGGATTCGGCGAGCAGTTCTTCGGCATCCCCAACGTGCTGTTCGTCTGGCTGTTCTGCCAGCAGGTCGGATTCCTGATGTACGACGGCTGGTTCCGGGCACGCACCGCCTGGCAGCTGATCGCGCTCATCGTCGGTGGGTACGGGCTCGCCGCGGCATCCGTCCCGCTGATGGGCTCGTGGTGGAACATGCTCTCGAACCAGTGGCCCCCGACGATCCCGCTCGCTGTGCTGGCCGTCGTGCAGGCGGCCGCCCTCACGCTGCTGCATCGCCCGCTCACAGCGCTCACGCGCACCAAGGCGGTGCAGGGCGTGATGCTTCTGATCAGCTCACGGCTGATGACCGTGTATCTGTGGCATCTCCCGATGGTGATGGTGCTGATCGGCGTCGAGCTGCTGCTTCCGATTCCGATGCCGCACCCGGGCGGGGCCGTGTGGTGGTGGACGCGTCCGCTGTTCTTCGTGCTGGTGCTCGCCGCGGTGCTGGCTCTCTCGCTGCCCCTGATGCGGTTCGAGAAGACGCCGCCACTCCAGGAGGCGCGGTTCACCGGCGCCACGCCTCTGGCGATCCTGCTGTTCGTCCTGCCGGTGCTCGGCATCACGACATACGGACTGGACCTGCCGCTCGCCCTCGCCGCGCTGGTCGGCACCGTCGCCGCTCTGTGGCTGACCGGCGCATTCGCCGCACCCCGCGACCAGGGCGCTATGGAGCGCGCCTGACCGCCCCGGCTGACCCATAACCGGCTCTCAGCGTCGTCTCACAATCCCGCGGTGCCCCGTTTCTAACGTGGGATGCAGCGGGGTTCGTTCTGAGCGCCGGAGAGGATCCCATGGTGACTTCCACAGCGCATCCGCCGTCCGGAGCGGCGCACACGAGCGCGCGACTGCTGCCCGCCTGGCCGGGTTCCCCGTACTCGATGCGGATCGCCGCGTCCAGCGCGGTGGTCGGCCTCGTCGCGATGCTGGTCCTCGGTCTGGCGATACGCGGATCGCGTGCCGAGATCGGCGCGGATCTATGGCTGAACAACGTGCACTCCCCGGTGCTCGATGCGATCTCTCAGGCGGTCTCCGTCGGCTTCCAGCCGGCATCCGCTGTGGTGATCGGGTGCCTGCTGGCCGCTGCCGTCGCGCTGAAGTCAGGCCGGCTCCTGACGGGTCTGGCTGCGGGCGCGGCCGTCGCCTGCGGTTGGCTGGTGACCGGCGTCCTGAAGGTGATCGTCGCTCGGCCCCGTCCGGAGTGGACGGATGCCGTGCATCGCGTCGTCGCGCCGGAGACCGATGCCTCCTACCCGAGCGGACATGTCGCCTTCGTCACGGCGCTGGCGACCGTTCTGGTCCTGCTGACGTGGCGCACCGCCGCGCGCGGCTGGGTGCTCGCCGGCGGAGTCGTGCTGGTGGCGGTCACCGCGCTCGCCCGCGTGTACGCGGTGGTGCACTATCCCTCGGACGTCGTCGCGGGCGCGGTGTGCGCGGTCTGCGGCGTCATCCTGGCCTTCGCTGCGATGGAGATGTTCGAGAGAAGAAGATTGCGGAACGGTGGCACTGCGACGGCGATCTGAGCCGAGCGCACTGAAAGGAAGAAGGCCCTCCGGATTCCGGAGGGCCTTCTGGTGAGTGACCCCAGCGGGATTCGAACCCGCGTTACCGCCGTGAGAGGGCGGCGTACTAGGCCGCTATACGATGGGGCCGTCACTGCAACCGTTCAAGTATGCCATGACCGCGGAGGCCCCGCCAAATCGAGGCGGGACCTCCGCAGAGCGCCCGTCAGCCGAGCATGTCCTTGACCATCGGGACGACCTTCTCGCCGTACAGGCCGATCGAATCCAGCATGGTCTGGTGCGTGATCATGCTCTGGTCGTACTTGAAGTCGAAGCGGTTCACGCGGAGCGTGTTCAGCGTCGCGACGATCTTGCGGGCGACGGTCTCGGGCGACCCGATGTACAGCGCACCGCTCTCGATCTCGCGCTCGAAGTCGCCGACCGCCGGCGGCGCCCATCCGCGCTCCTTCCCCATACGCGTGCGCATGGCGAGCCATCCGTCGTAGGTCAGCGCGCGTGCCTTCTCGTCGGTCTCGGCGACGAGGCCCGGCGAGTGCACGGCGACCGGCTTGTGCTCGACGCCGAACTGATCCTGCGCACGCTCGAACAGGTCGATGTACGGCGCGAAGCGCGCGGCGGGCCCTCCGATGATCGCGAGGAACAGGCCGAAGTTGTAGCGCGCGGTGCGCACGACGGAGTCGGGGCTGCCACCGACGCCCACCCAGGTGCGCAGCCCGTTCGCGGTGGTCGGGAAGACGCGCTGGTTCTCGAGGGCCGCGCGGGTGTTCCCCTGCCAGGTGACGGGCTCCTCTTTCAGCAGCTGCGAGAGCAGGTCGAGGCGCTCCTCGAACAGTTCCTCGTACTGTCGCAGGTCGAACCCGAACAGCGGGAAGGACTCGATGAACGAGCCGCGTCCTGCGACGATCTCCGCTCGGCCGTTCGAGACCGCGTCGAGAGTCGAGAAGCGCTCGAACACGCGCACCGGGTCATCGGAGCTCAGCACCGTGACAGCGGAGCCGAGTCGGATGCGCTCCGTGCGTGCAGCGATCGCCGCCAGCACCACCTCGGGGCTGGACACGGCGAAGTCCGGCCGGTGGTGCTCCCCCAGCCCGAAGAAGTCCAGGCCCAGTCCGTCGGCGAGCACGGCTTCCTCGATGAGATCGCGCACCACCTGCGGATGCGGAACAGGGTTGCCCTCTGCGTCATGGGTCACGCCGCCGAAGGTGTCGAGCCCGAATTCGATGTCCGTCATGCTCACGACAACCCCCTCCTCGGGAATTTCATTCCAGTGCATGGATTCTGCCGGAGGACCTCGACAGCCGCTCGGAAATGCCGAAGGCCCTCCGATCGCTCGGAGGGCCTTCGTGTCGCTGTGACCCCAGCGGGATTCGAACCCGCGTTACCGCCGTGAGAGGGCGGCGTACTAGGCCGCTATACGATGGGGCCGTTCTGGCCCTTGCGGGCCGTTTTGGCAACCGTGCAAGTCTGCCACGGCGCATCCTGCGAATCCAAATCAGGGCGCCTCTTCTCGGTCCGGCGGGCGTGTCGCGGCATTCGGCTTGCTCTCGCACCGGCGACGGAGTTGACTCGGCGACATGCGCGTCACCAAGTTCGAACATGCTGCCCTCCGCCTCGACCAGCTCGGCCAGACGCTCGTGATCGACCCCGGCTCGTTCACCGCGCCTCTCGACGACCTGCACGATCTCGTGGCGATCGTGCTCACCCACGAGCACGCCGACCACTGGACACCCGGTCACCTTGACCGGCTGCTGCGCGATGCCCCCGGCACGCCGATCTACGCGCCCGCGGGCGTCGCCGCGGCGGCCGGCGACTATGACATCAACGTCGTCCGGCCCGGTGACACGGTGACCGTCGGCGAGTTCTCGCTGCGCTTCTTCGGCGGCGATCACGCCGTGATCCACTCCTCCCTGCCGCACGTCGACAACGTGGGTGTGCTCGTCAACGAGCAGCTGTACTACCCCGGCGACTCCTACGCGGTGCCCGAGGGCGTCGCCGTGGACACGCTCGCGGCCCCGCTCGGCGCGCCGTGGCTGAAGATCGGCGAGGCCATCGACTTCGTGCTCGCGGTCGCTCCGAAGCGGGCGTTCGGCACCCACGACATGACCCTGTCCACGATCGGGCGCACCATGCATCAGCAGCGGCTGCAGTGGGCGACCGAGCAGGGTGGAGGCGAGTTCGTCGATCTCCAGCCGGGGGATGCACTCGACCTCTGACAGCGACGCTTCGACAACCTCCGCGCCCAGGGACGGTGCGGCCGCGGGTCAGCCCTGCGCCGCCCGCACCCTCAGATCGCGTGCGAGGTCGTCGCGCGACTCGATCACCAGACGCCGCAGCGCACCGGGTGCATCGGTGTTCGCCTCCAGCCACGCGTCCACGAGGGTCGTGTCGGGCGTCGCCGGGAAGAGCCCCACGACAAGGCGCTGCGCGAGCTCGATCGAGCGGGTGCCCCAGACCTCGCGGATCCGGTCGAAGTACTCGCCGTCGAAGGAGGCGATCAGGTCCCGGCGCCCGCCGGCCCGGAAGCCGCCGATGGTCGCGTCCAGGTGATCGTTGCTGAGGGTGAGGTCGTTCCACGCGGAGTCCCACGCCGCCGCCCGCGTCGCCGCATCCGGGCGGGACGCCAGCGCGCGGATCTCCGCTGTGCGGCCGGTGGCGGTGTCGTCGGCGGCGCGCTCGGCGATGATCTCCTCGACGGTCGCGTCGCCGGTGGTGGCGAGGGCCGTCAGCATCAGCCATCGCAGGTCCGCGTCCACCGGAAGCCCACGCGGCGCTCCGCCGTTCAGGATGCCGCGCACGGCATCCGCGTGGTGTGCATCGAAGCCGGATGCCGCGGCGAACGCGCGCGCCCATGCGAGCTGCGCGTCGCTGCCGGCATCCGCCGACTGCAGCGCGGACCACGCTGCATCCACCCAGGCGCGGCCCTGCTCGTCGCGCGCATCGTCGGCGACGTAGTGGCGCACCGCGAACGCGGCGTTCAAAAGCACGGTGGTCAGCAGAGCAACGTTGGACTCGGCGGGCGCGTGGCGGCGGACGATCTCGAGGTAGCGGACCGCCGCGAGCTCGCCGTCGCGGGTGGCGTTCCACAGCGACGACCAGACGAGGCCGCGCACGAGATCGTCCTCGAGCGTCGACAGCGACTCCTCCACGGCCGTCAGCGACCGCTCATCCAGGCGCGCCTTCGCGTACGTCAGGTCGTCGTCGTTGAGCAGGGTCAGGTCGGCATCCGGGATCTCCACCTCGGTGCGCTCCTGGTCGATGCCGAGCTCGATCCGCTCGCGAAGCGCGAGGCGGCCGTCGTCCAGGTCGTACAGGCCGATGCGCAGACGGTGCGGGCGCGGCCCGGCGGCGCCGCCGTCCTGCACGAGGAGACGCCGGCCGTCGGCATCCGTCTCCAGCCGGAGAGCCGAGACGCCGCTGGTCTCGAGCCAGGCGCGCGACCAGGCGCGCAGGTCCTGCCCGGAGACCTCGCCGAGCTTGTCGAGCAGGTCGTCGAGCGTGGTGTTGCCGAACGCGTGCGCGGCGAAGTAGCGGCGGGCGCCCTCGAAGAAGGCATCCTCACCCACGAACGCGACCAGCTGCTTGAGCACCGCCGCGCCCTTCGCGTACGTGATCCCGTCGAAGTTCAGCTTGGCCGCCTCCAGATCGGGGATGTCGGCGACGATCGGATGCGTGGTGGGAAGCTGGTCCTGCCGGTACGCCCATGCCTTGCGGCTGTTCGCGAAGCGCGCCCACGCGTCCGTGAAGCGCGTCGCCGCAGCGGACGCGTGGGATCCCATGTAGTCCGCGAACGACTCCTTGAGCCACAGGTCGTCCCACCAGCGCATGGTGACCAGGTCACCGAACCACATGTGCGCCATCTCGTGCAGGATCGTGTTGGCGCGGCCGCCGCGCTGCGCGTCGGTCGCCGCCCCGCGGTTGATGTACGCCTCGGTGAAGGTGACCAGGCCCGGGTTCTCCATCGCGCCGAGGTTGTACTCCGGCACGAAGATCTGGTCGTACTTGCCCCAGGGGTACGGGTAGGCGAAGGCGTCGCTGAAGAAGTCCAAGCCCTGTCGCGTGACCTCGAGGATCTCGTCGGCCTCGAGGTGCTCGGCCAGTGACGCGCGGCACAGCACGCCCAGGTCGATGTGCTGGCCGTCGCGCGACCACTCACCGTCGATGCGCGCGTAGGGACCGGCGGCGACGGCGGTGATGTAGCTGGAGATCGGCAGCGTCGGTGCAAACTCGATGCGCTGCACTCCGATGCCCTCGTGCACGCGCTCGGGCGACTGGTTCGAGAGCACGTGCCAGCCGGCGGGCGCCGACACGTCGAACGTGTAGGCCGCCTTCATGTCGGGCTGCTCGAAGCACGCCATCACCCGGCGCGAGTCGGCCGGCTCGTACTGGGTGTACAGATAGGTCTCGCCGTCGACCGGATCGTGGAACCGGTGCATCCCCTCGCCGGAGCGGCTGTACTCGGCCACCGCCTCGACGCGGACCTCGTTCTGCGCCTTCAGGCCCTCGATCGAGATGCGGGCGCCGTCCCAGCGCACGTCCTGCTCCTCGCCGTTCACGGCCACGCGGGAGACGCTCTCGCCGATGAAGTCGATCCACGTCTCCGTCGCGGTGGCGTCGAAGTTCAGCGTGGTGACGGTCGGGAACCCGGTGCGGGCCCGCTCGGGTGCGCCGCTCAGGTCCAGTTCGACGCGGATGCTGTGGACGGTGATGTGCGCCGCCCGCTCCGCGGTCTCGTCACGGCTGAGGTTGGCGGTCACGTTGGCAGAACTCATTGCTCCATCGTGTCACGTCAGCCCGGTCTCGCCTCCCCCGGCCCTACCTCGAATCGGGTTGCGAAGAGTTCTTCGCAACATTAGCCTGGCCGACATGGAACGCGACGAGCTCAGCACCGCGCAACTGCGCGTGCTCTCCCACCCCATGCGCCTGGCCTTCCTGCGTCGGCTGCGCGAGCAGGGACCGGCGACGTCCCGCATCCTCGGCCGGGAGTTCGAGCTCGACTCCGGCGCCGCGAGCTACCACCTGCGCCGCCTCGAAGCCGGCGGTCTCATCGCCGAGGAAACCGGCATGGGCACGCTGCGGGAGCGCTGGTGGCGTGCCACCGCGGATGCCCTGCAGTTCGATGCCGCCGAGCACGACGACGATGCGGTGACCAGGCAGTACGTGCAGTCGACCGTACTCATGAACGCCGAGGAGCTGTACCGCGTCGCAGCCGACGTGCCGGGGGCCGACCCCGCCTGGCTCGCCGAGTCGGCCTTCATCGACCTTCGGCTCCCCCTCGACGGACCGGGTCGCCGCGCGCTTCGCGCCGAGATCATGGAGGTGATCGACCGCCATCGCGCCGCAGAGGAAGGCACGATCACCCAGATCCGCCTGCAGATCTACGACCGGCCATGATCATGGGCATCCGCGGCGACGCGGCGCGATGGGTGGTCGCGTACACGCTGGCGATCCTCGGCGACGTCGCGTACTACCTGGTGCTCACCTGGGCTGCTGCCGAAGTCGGTGGGGCAGGCTGGTCCGGCCTGATCCTGGCGGCCGGTTCGATTCCGCGCCTGCTGCTCCTGCTGGTCGGAGGCCTGCTCGCCGACCGCATCGATCCACGCCGCATCGCGATCTGGACGGACACTGCGCGCGCGTTGACCCTCATCGCCGCGAGCGCCCTCACCGCGCTGCTCGGCGTGCTCCCCTGGTGGCTGCTCGCCGTCGCCGTGGTCTTCGGAATCGTGGATGCCTGCTTCATCCCCGCGGTCGGCGCGATGCCCGCCCGGCTCGTGGCGACCGACGATCTCACCCGTCTCCAGGCGTGGCGGCTCAGCGGCCTGCGCATCGGCAACGCCGTGGGTCCGCTGCTCGGGGCTGTGCTGCTGCCTGCGGGCGGAACCGCCGCGTTCGCGGTGCTCGCCGTGCTCTTCCTCGCCTCCGTCCTGCTGCTGCGCGGCATCCGGCCGCGTACCGCCACTGCGGCGGGCGACGCACCAGACCCGCTGGTCACCGGATCGGGCTGGCGGACGGTCCGGCGGCTGAGGATCGCGCCCCTGGTGATCGGAACGGCGCTGTCCGAGCTGCCGTTTTCCGGGCCCATGGGCGTGGCGATGGTGCTGCTCGCGCAGGAGCGCGGCTGGCATCCCGGCATGGCGGGTGCCATGCTCACCGCCTTCAGCCTGGGCGGGCTCGCGATCAGCCTGCTGATGTCGGCCCTGCCCCGTTCCGGCGGCCGTCTGACGGTGCTCGGCTCGGCGGCGGCGACCGCGGTGCTCCTGCTCCTGTTCGGGATTTCGGCGGACACGGTGCCGGCCGTGCTGTGCAGTGCCGGGCTGGGCGTCGCGAGCGGCGTGACGCAGGTGATCTGCCAGGGGCAGGTGCAGCGGTCCACCCCGGTGACAATGCTGGGCCGGGTCACCGCGGTGCTCACTCTGCTCACCCTCGGGCTCAGCCCGCTCGCCTACGCCGGGGTCGGCCTCGTGGCCGACTTGGCAGGGCTGCCCGCCTTCTTCGCGGCGGCCGCGGGAGTGATCGTCCTGTCGGGGCTCCTGCTGGCGACCGCGAGGTTCGGACCTCCGCGCGCGATCACGCCCATCGCGGCCTGACGCCGATCAGCCGAACGAGCCCGTGCTGAGGAACACCGCGCCGCCCAGGAGGAAGATCGCGAGCAGCAGGTAGCCGGCGCAGCCGATGTATCCGAGGATCAGGCCGACGATCGCGAACGCGGAACCGCCCTCTCCGCGACTCCTGATCTGCGACAGGGCGACATGGCCCATCACCACGGGGATCAGCGCGAAACCGCACAGCCCCAGGATGAACGATGCGATCGCCAGACCGTTCGTCCTCGGCTGAGCCGCGACGTGGACGGGGGCGTACTGGGGTGCGGGGCTGTGGCTCATGCTTCGAAGATAGAGGCCGCGCCGGTGCTTGTGGTCGCGGCCTCGTCGCGATCCTGTCGCAGTCCTGCGACAGGATCGCCGGCCGTCAGACCCTGGCGACGGCCTGCGCCTTCACGAGCGCCTGCTCGAGGTCGGCAGCGAGGTCCTCGATGTTCTCGAGGCCGATCGACAGCCGCACGATGTCGGCTCCCGGACGGGCCTCGGGCGCGACGGGGCGATGGGTCAGGGCGGCCGGATGCTGCAGCAGGGAGTCCACTCCCCCGAGCGAGACCGCGTGGGTGAACAGGCGGACGGCGCCGGTGAGCGCCTCGGCTGCCGCGTAGCCGCCGGCCAGCCGGATGGCGATCATGGCTCCGCCGCCGCTCATCTGGCGTCCGACGATGCCACGCTCGTCCCCGAGCCCCGGGTAGAAGACCTCGGCCACCGCCGGGTTGCCCTGAAGCCGCTCGGCCAGCGCCTGCGCGCTCGCCTGCTGCGCCTGCATCCGCACCGGCAGGGTCGCGAGGCCTCTGTGCAGCAGGTACGCGCCGAGCGGGTGCAGGAGCGCACCCGTGATCGCGCGCACGCGGCGCAGCGCCTGCGCGGTCTCCTCCGAGCAGGCGATCACGCCGGCGATCACGTCGCCGTGACCGCCGATGTACTTCGTCGCGCTGTGCAGGGACATGGCCGCGCCGAGGTCGAGCGGGTTCTGCAGCAGCGGCGTGGCGAAGGTGTTGTCGACCATCACCGGCACGCCCTGCGCCTGCGCGACGACGGCCGCGATGTCGACGAGGTCGAGAGTCGGGTTGGCCGGCGTCTCCAGCACGATGAGCCCGGTGTCGGGCCGGATGCTGGCGGCGACCTCGGCCTCATGGCAGAACGTGACCTCGGCGCCGAGGAGGCCCGAATCCAGCAGGTGATCGGTACCGCCGTAGAGCGGACGGACCGCAACGACATGGTGCCTGCCTGCTGCCGTCGTGTGCGACAGGATCGCGGCGGTCGTGGCCGCCATACCCGAGCTGAACGCCACCGCGGCCTCGGCGTGCTCGAGCTCCGCGAGCGCCTCCTCGAAGCGCGCCACGGTCGGGTTCCAGAGCCGTGCGTACACGTTGCCGCCATCCGGCAGCGGGTGCCCGCCGTTCGCCATCGACTCGTAGGAGTCGCCACCATGCAGGATGTCGGGCAGCGGGTTGGTCGACGACAGGTCGATGGGTGCGGCGTGCACCCCCAGCGCGGCGAAATCAGAGCGCCCGGCGTGGACGGCGACGGTCTCGGGATGCAGCGGCAGATCGGACATGCCACCAGGATGCGTCGCAGAGCGACGCGAATCCAGCATCCTTGTCGCATCGACGCTCTAACGACGATAATCTTGCTCGCAGAGCAACCAGGATCGCCCCGCAGGAGGACGCGTTGGCCAACACGCATGGATCGACGGCCGCCGTCGACGCACTCGATCTCCGCATCCTGTCGGCTCTGTCCGCTCAGCCGGATGCCCCGGTGAAGCAGCTCGCCGCGATGCTCGGCATCCCGGCATCCACCTGCGCCTTCCGCGTGCGCTCGCTTCGCGCTCGCGGCGTGATCGCCGGGCTGGATCTGGTGATCGACCCCGCGGCGCTGGGGGCGACGGTTCAGGCGATGATCCGCGTGCGGCTGGCCAACCACAGCAAGAGCGGCGTGGACGCCCTGTTCGACGCGCTGGTGTCCACTCCGGGCGTGCTGCAGGTGTTCCACATCGCGGGCGCGGACGATTTTCTGGTGCACGTCGCGGTGACGGATGCCACGGCGCTGCGCGACATCGTGCTGGAGCACATCACCGTTCACGACGTCGTGCGCGCCACCGAGACGCAGCTCGTGTTCGAGCGCCGTCAGGGCGCGGGCGTGCTGACCAGGCGTGCCCCGTCATGACATCATCACCTTCATGACTCTGTCCATCGACCAGTTCCGCGCCGCTCTGCTCGACTCCCACCAGCGCGCCGGACTCGGGATAGCCCTCACCGACGCGGACGCGCAGCTGGTCGTCGCCGATCCGGCGTCCTCACAGACCTGGTACGGGTACTGGATCTCGATCGGCGCACCGCACGAGACACCGGCGGCCGCCCAGCAGCCGCACCTCGATGCCGAGCCGTTCCTGCCGTTCGCCCCTCCGGGGCAGAGCTTCGCCGCGCCGACAGCGATGTACGGCGTCGACTCGCACTCCGGCACTCTGCCGTTTCCCGCCGCCCACCCGACTGGGTCGGCCACACCCGCGGCGGCCGGCATGACCGCGGTGATCGAGCCGGGGCCGTCCGGGGTGTTCGATGCCGCGCCTCCGCGGCGCCGGAAGAACGTCGGCCTCTGGGTCACCCTGGCAATCGTCGGCGTGCTGATCCTGGCTGTCGCGGGCACCACGGTCTACGCGTTCGTCACCGCTCGCCACTGGGACAAGGTGGATGTGCCCGCGCAGGCGGCGACGACGCATTCCGAGCAGTACGAGACCGGGCGGTACGACGTCACCATGGACACCGTCAACCCCTGTGCGGTCGGGCAGGACTGGACCGAATGCACGGATACCATGGCGCGGCAGTACGAACTCGCCTGCGCAGGAGTGGAGCTCACCGAGTCCGCGGTGCCGACATGTGAGCAGTACAGCTCCGCGATCGCCGAGATGAAGCGCCAGGACGGCGACGGCTACTACGTCGAGTCTCTCGGGGACTACGGGCACCTGTCGCGGACGCCCGAGATCGGTACCCGGGAGGTGTCGAACAACGATGCTCGTCCGGCGATCACGCACCGCGCCGTCTGCTACCTCGGTTTCATCGGGGAGTGCCGCTGAGGCCGCTCCGGACGCCGGAACGCGGTGCGCATGTGGTCGCCGGTCAGGATGTCGGCGACGCCGATCATGATCAGGCTGAACACGATCTGCTCGGTCACCATCCAGGCCGGGTAGAGATTCGGGATCGCCGCCATCACGAGCGTGATGACCGGGAAGATCTGCGCGAAGAGCCGCAGACGCTGATACGCCCAGTACCAGCCGAGCGATGCCCGCCAGGAGAAGTAGAACAGCGTCACGGTCATGCCGAGCACGATCACGCTGCGCATCCACACGGCGAACGGCACCGGCCCGCCGTTCGCGACGATGACGACCGCGACGACCACCGCAGTGATGCCGAGGAGAACCTCCACGGCCAGCAGCCAGGTGATCCAGGTGAACGCGCGACGCGTCTTCGGGTGCTCGCGCATCTCTGCGGGCACCTCGAGATCGGCGTGGCGTCCGCCGGCGATCCGGTCCAGCCGGCGGAGAGGAGCTTCGAAGCGCACCGGACGATGCTACTGCCGCAGGTGATGAGCCAGATGCACGCCGGTGAGCGAGGCAGGATCCGCCGCGATGCGGTCCGGCGCTCCGACGGCGACGATCCGCCCGCCTTCGGTGCCGCCACCCGGCCCCATGTCGATGATGTGATCGGCATTCGCGATCACGTCCAGATCGTGCTCGATCACGATCACGGTCGCGCCGCGCGAGACAAGTCGGTCGAACACGGACAGCAGCGTGCGCACGTCCAGAGGATGCAGTCCGACGCTGGGCTCGTCGAGTACGAACACGGCGTCCGACTGGTCGCGGTGCATCTGATTCACGAGCTTGAGGCGCTGCGCCTCGCCACCGGAGAGCGCGGGCGTCGCCTCACCGAGCGTGAGGTACCCGAGGCCGAGCTCGGAGAACGCCCGTAGCCGTCTGTGCACGCGCGGCAGGTCTGCGGTGCGTGCGAGGGCCTCGGCGATCGTGCAGCGCAGCAGAGCGGGCAGCGTGATCCCGTCGCGGACATAGTCCGAGGCAGCCGGCGCGAACCGGCTGCCCTCGCACTCCGGGCAGACGATGTCGACGTCGGGCAGGAACTGCACATCGAGAGAGATCTCACCGGTTCCCTCGCACCGTGGACACGAGAGCGAACCCGTGTTGTAGGAGAAGTCGGATGCCGTGAGCCCCGCCTGCCTCGCGGCATCCGTCGCCGCGTAGGCCTTGCGCAGCTCATCCATCACACCGGAGTACGTCGCCACGGTCGAGCGCACGTTCAGCCCGATCGGCGTCGCATCCACGACGTGCACCCGCAGGGCCGACGGCACATCGAGCGAGCGAATGTGCGCGGGCGTCCGACCGTCCGCGGATGCGCTGAGCGCCGGCACCAGCGACTCCAGCACAAGCGTCGTCTTCCCGGAGCCCGAGACGCCGGTGACGGCCGTGAGCCGACCGACCGGCAGGACGACCTCGAGCGGATGCACGGTGTGCACGGCATCCGTCGACATCCTGATCGCCCCGTGCTCGAACACGGCACCCGGCGCGCTCCGCTCGCGCACGACCACCGGCTCGTCCCCCGTGAGGAAACCGCGCAGGCGGGACGCCTCGCCCAGTGCGCGCGGAGCGCCCTGCGCGATCACGCGACCGCCCTCGGTACCGGCGCCCGGTCCGATCTCGACCAGCCAGTCGGCCTCGGCGAGGATCTGCACGTCGTGGTCCACGAAGACGACCGAGTTGCCGTCCGCCAGCAGGTCGCGCATGACACCGAGCAGACCCTCGACATTGGCGGGATGCAGACCGATCGACGGCTCATCCAGCACGTAGAGCACGCCGGTGGTGCGGTTGCGCACCGCGCGTGCCAGCTGGGAGCGCTGCCTCTCCCCCGTCGACAGGGTCGCGCCGGCACGGTCAAGGGACAGGTAGCCGAGCCCGAGCTCGACCAGCCGCCGCGCCATGGCGAGCAGGGTGGCGATCAGATCGGATGCCAGTGACTGCATCTCGCGCGGCAGGGTCGCCGTCACTCCCGGAGCCCAGGCGATCACGTCATCCAGGGTCATCGCGGTGACATCGACCAGCCCCAGCGCGCCGATCCGCGGCGCTCGCGCCTGCGGGCTCAGTCTCGTCCCGCCGCAGTCCGGGCACACTCCCTCGGTGAGGAACCGGCTCACCCTGGCCAGACGCTTCTCGTCCGCCGCACGGGCGAGCTCCTCCGTCACGGTGAGCCGGGCGTTGCGGAACGTGAAGTCCAGCTCGTGCACGCCCTTGCGGCTGGTCACCGTGATGTGCTTCTTCTCCTCCGGACCGTTCAGCACGATCTCGCGCTCGGCATCCGTGAGTGCGCTCCACGGCACATCGGTTCGCACGCCGAACTCGCGGGCGATGTCGGGCTGCACGTTGAAGCCGAACATCTGCCAGGGCGCCACCGCGCCGCCGTCGAGCGTCTTCGACGGATCGGGCACCAGCGTCGCGTCGTCGACCGTGCGCACCACCCCCGTGCCCTGGCACGTCGGGCAGGCTCCCTCCGAGTTGAACGCCAGCGCCTCGGCGCCCGGGGCGTGCACGCTCTCACCGCAGACCGGGCAGGCGAACGGCGTCTCGGCCGCGACGTCGATCGTCGGCGGCACGTGATGCCCGTTCGGGCAGACATGAGATGCCAGGCGCGAGAACATCAGCCGCAGCACGTTCAGCAGCTCCGTGGAGGTGCCGAAGGTGGAGCGCACGCCGGGCACGCCGGGACGCTGCCTCAGGGCGAGCGCGGCCGGGACGTGCTCGACGGAGTCGACGGCGGCGTGCGGCGCCTGCGACATCCGCCGCCGCGTGTAGGTCGACAGCGCCTCGAGATAGCGTCGCGAGCCCTCGGCGTACAGCACGCCGAGGGCGAGCGACGACTTACCCGAGCCGGAGACGCCGGCGATGCCCACCAGCGATCGCAAGGGGATCTCGACGTCCACGCCCCGCAGGTTGTGCACACGCGCTCCGCGCACCGCGATGCGATCGGGCTGGACGCTGCCTGCCATCCCCTCAGACCCCGTCACCAGGTCCGACGCGGATCAGGCGCTGGCCTCGGCGTCACGACGCGGCAGGACCCAGCCGGCGCGCGGGAAGTGGCAGGTGTAGCCGTCGGGGTAGCGGATCAGGTAGTCCTGGTGCTCGGGCTCGGCCTCCCAGAACGGGCCGGGCTGCTCGATGGTCGTGACCGCCGCACCCGGCCAGAGTCCCGAGGCGTCCACGTCGGCGATCGTGTCCCTCGCAACGCGCTCCTGCTCCGCATCCAGCGGGAAGATCGCGGAGCGGTAGCTGGTGCCGATGTCGTTGCCCTGCCGGTTCAGCGTGGACGGGTCGTGGATCTGGAAGAAGAACGCGAGGATGTCGCGATAGGTCGTCTGAGCCGGGTCGAAGACGATCTCGACGGCCTCGGCGTGACCAGGGTGGTTCCGGTACGTGGCGTGGTCGTTCTCGCCACCGGTGTAGCCGACCCGCGTGCCGAGCACGCCGGGCTGCCGGCGGATCAGATCCTCCATGCCCCAGAAACAGCCTCCTGCGAGGACGGCGGTCTCGGCTCCCGCCTGGCGGGTGATCGTTCCGGTGTCGCTGCTGCCGCTGGTCATCACGGTGCTCCTCTGGTGTTCGTACGGGTGTGCCCGTCCCATTCTCCCCCCTGGCTGGGGAATGAGGGCCGGGCCGTCTAGGTTGGTGCTGAGAGCGGGCCCGGCCCGCATCCCGAGCATCCGAGGAGAGCCATGCGTCCGTATCTGGACAAGTCCGCACCCGACGTCTGGAAGGCGGTCAGCGCCTTCTCCGCGACGGTCAAGCAGCATGCGGCGGCCGCCGGCCTGTCGGTGCAGGAGTCCGAGTACATCAAGCTGCGCGCGTCGCAACTGAACGCCTGCGCCTACTGCCTCGATGTGCACTCCCGCGAGTCCCGGGAGGCCGGCATCGTGCAGCAGAAGATCGACCTGCTGCCGGCCTGGCGCGAGAGCGCCCTCTACACCGAGCGCGAGAAGGCGGTGCTGGCCGTGGCGGAGGCGGCGACGCGGATGCCGCTGAGCGAGGAGTCCAAGGCCGATCTGGCCGGCGCCGCCGCGGTGCTGGGCGAGCAGGCATTCGCCGCCGCCCAGTGGGTCGCGATCACGATCAACGCGTTCAACCGCGTCTCCATCCTCAGTGAGCACCCGGTGCGTCCGCGCGGGGTCGACGGAAAGGTGCTGTCATGACGGACGAGCGCTTCACCGTGCAGGATCTCCCCGCCGAATCGCGCTACGTGCTGATCGACCGCGGCGAGGACGGCACGGATTCCAAGGAGATCGGCGAGGAGTCGTACGTGGATGTCGGGGACGAGCGCGTGCTCTTCCACACCGGCGTATCCGAGGACTACGCAGGTCAGGGCCTGGCATCGAAGCTCGTGCGCGCGGTCGTCGACGACGTGGTGGCGGCAGGTAAGTCGATCGTGCCCGTGTGCCCGTACGTCGCGGCGTGGATGCCGAAGCATCCGGAGTACGACGAGCACGTCGTGGCGCGCCGGGCGGACCACATCGCGGCGATCAGGGCGCAGGAGGAGGGCCGCGAGGCCTGACCCCTGCGGCGGTGCGCCTACTCCCGTGCGCGCAGCCGGATGGTGGGCATCGGCGGTGCGGGGAGCGGGGCGAGCTGCCCCTCGGCGTACGGGCCGAACAGCTCCGGCTTTCCGGCGTCCCTGGGGTCCGCCGGCTCGAATCCCAGCTCGGCCTGATAGCGACGGCGGAACTCGACGATCTCGTCGTGGCTGCGGCCGATGAAGTTCCACCACATCACGATCTGCTCCCCCAGCGGCACGCCGCCGAGCAGGATCACCCTGGCACCCTCGGGCCCTGCCGCGATCCGCATGGTGTCGGCGCCGGTGGGCGTGTAGCCGAGCTCGCGGTGCCGTACCGGCGTGTCGTTGACCATGATCGACCCGCTCTCGGCGAGGGCGGCGTGCTCGAAGTCACGACGCACGTCGAGCACGACCTGCGCGCCCGGCTCCAGCACCAGCTCGGCTCCCAGCAGATCAGGGGTGCGGGTGTCGACTGGGGAGGTCGACCCCGCCAGTGAGCCGATGAACACGCGGATGCTCACGCCCTGCAGTTCCACTGGTTCCGGCGCATAGTGCGCGAACGCGTGCTCGGAGAACCTCGTGGACTCGGGCAGGGCGTACCAGAGCTGCACGCCGTGCAGCACGGTCGTGTCGGGGGTGCTGATCTCCTGGTGGGTGATGCCCTGCCCGGCGATCATCAGGTTGAGCTCGCCGGGGAGCACGGGAGCAGCGACCCCGTTGGAGTCGAGGTGGTCGATGCGGCCGGTGAAAAGCCACGAGACGGTCGCGAGTCCGGTGTGCGGATGCCGCGGGACCTCCATGCCGCCGGTGTCGGCCACGTCATCCGGCCCGTAGTGGTCCAGGAAGCACCACGCCCCGACCAGCGAGCGCTGCTTCTGCGGCAGGGTGCGGTAGACGGTCATCGCGCGGATGCCGCCGAGTGGCACCTCACGAGGGGTGAGCACCTCGACGTCGGTGCACAGCGCACCCGGTTCCAGCACGCTCTCCGTCGGGTTCGACTCCTGGTTGCTCATCCGGGTTCTCCTCGGCATCCGTGACGCGACTCCTGCCAGCGTAGCCAGTCCCGCGGGCGGTCGGGTCGCGGGGCCTCAGTCGCTGCTGATCGCGGGAGAGCAGCACGCCGACCAGGACGCCGATGGCCGGCATCACGTCCCCGTCGAACGTCGGAAGAAGGAGGAAAATTGGCATACCAAACGTCGAAGTCCCATTGCCCGAACCTCCGCCATCTGCGCGCCGAGCTTTCCGACAGCAGTAATCCCCGCTATCGCTGCCCCGACAGTCTGGTATACCAAATGGGTAGCCGACATTCCGGACCTGCAACGACGCACGAGGAGAACACAATGGAAGACACCGACCCCAAGCCCGAACTGAAGGCGTCCCGCAGACAGCTGCTCCGCGGCGGAGCCGCCCTCGCCGTCGCGACGGCAGGCTCCGGGCTCCTGAGCGCCGCAGCCGCGGCACCCGCAGCCGCTGCGAACGGCACGGGCCCGGACACCCGCGGCCCCGGCGACGCAGAGGTCGTGGTGCTGCGCAACGTGCGCCCGTTCGGCGAGAGCGCGCGCGATCTGATCTGTCACGGCGGCGTCCTCGTCGACAGGATCCCGCAGGGCAAGCGCGTGTTCGAGATCAACGGCCGCGGCCGGCTCGCCCTCCCGACGCTCGTGGACGCCCACATCCACCCGGACAAGACCGGCTGGGGCGAGAAGTGGCAGAGCCGCCAGCCCGCCGCGGACCGCATGGTGAAGGCGGCGCAGGACGTCGAGTTCGCCAAGGCCCTGTCACGACCCACGGCCGAGCGCGCACTGGGGCTGCTGCAGCACGCGGTGGCGATGGGCACGCGCGGCGTGCGCGCGCACGCCGACGTCGCCCCGGCCTACGGCCTGAGCGGCCTGGAAGGCCTTCGCGCCGCACAGCAGAAGCTGAAGCTGAAGGGGATCCTCGACATGCAGGTCGTCGGTTTCCCGCAGCACGGCGTGCTGCGCGCCCCCGGAACCGCAGAGCTGCTCGAGCGCGCGGCCGCCGAGGGACTGCTCGACTACGTCGGCGGCATCGATCCGACGGCGTTCGAGGGCGCCGACCGCGCATCCGAGCAGCTGGATGTGCTGTTCCGCATCGCGACCTCACACGGTGTCGGCCTCGACATGCACATCCACGAGTCGGGCGAGCTCGGTATCGCGACCATCCGCGACATCCTCGCGCGCGCACGCGCCGCAGGCCTCACCGGCGGCGAGGTGACCATCAGCCACGCCTACGCGATCGCATCGCTGCCGGTCTCCGAGCAGGAGCGGATCGCCGACGAGATCGCTGCGGTCGGGGTCAAGCTCACCACGGTCTCCCCCAGCCCCAGCAGCGTGCTCCCGCATCGCCGGCTCCGCGAGCACGGCGTGCACGTCGGGCTCGGGTCCGACGGAGTCCGCGACAACTGGAGCCCGTTCGGCAACGCCGACATGCTGCACCGGACGTGGATCCTCGGCTGGTCGACCGGCGCTCGCCTGGACGACGAGCTGGAGAGCGGCTTCGACCTGGCCAGCGCCGGAGGCGCAGAGGTGATGGAGCTCCCGGAGTCCACGCTGAAGGTGGGTGCCCCGGCGGACCTGATGGTCATCGACGGCGAGAACATACCGCAGGTCGTGATCGATCAGCCTCGGCGCGACTACGTCCTGCGCAGCGGCGTGGTCGTCGCCCGGGACGGCGAGATGGTGGTCTGAGCGAAGCGCGACCGGACTCGGGGCGTCGGATGCCGGGCATCCGGCGCCCCCGGCGCCTGCGCGGCGCCTACTCGGACTTCTCGTCGATCTTCTCGAGCAGGTCCTTGAAGGCCTTCTCGATCGATGCGTGGTCGTACTGCCCGGCGCGGCTCTCCGCCGAGATCACGGCGCAGCGATGCAGCTTCCGGAAGTCGCCGAACGGGAAGCTGTAGCGCCCCTTCGTCCCCTTGGTGGCATCGGTGTCCTCACCGAGGTGCCATCGCGCGAACTCCCTCATGCCGTGCTTGTCGATGAAGTCGTTCTCGTCGTCCGTGCTCGGCGCGTGCTCGCTCCAGTCATCGCGCTCGTCGTGGACGACATCTCCCGAGCGCAGCAGACCGCGGGCGTGCGAGAGCGCGTCCTCATTCAATCGGACGGTCATGTTTCCACTCCTCTCCGCGCGCGTCCCCGTCGGGACGCCGCCGCCTCCGACGATGCCTCGGGCTGCGGTCGCCTCGAAGGGGGTGGCACGCGTCGCTCGGGAGTGCTAGCGGCATAGCGCGAATCCAGCCCCGCGTCCAGCCCGTCGACGGCATCCGTCCGGTGGCGGATGCTGAGGCGCATGACCCAGCAGAGCTCCGGACGGCGCAGACGGCGAACGCGTGTGCCCGGTTCGCCGTCCGATCCGACCTCGGTGACCGACCAGCCGGCGCTGCGGAGTTCGTCGGGAGCGGTGTGGCTGATCTCCTCCGGCGTGTTCGTGGCGGTCTGCCTGGTGCCGCTGATCGGCATCGTCGCCGTGCGCAGCGCGGCGGCTCCCGTCGCGATCGTCGCGATCGTGCTGCTCGTGGGGCTTCTCGCCGCGGAGTTCGTCATGCGCGTGCTGATCTCCGCGCCGCTTCAGCGGCTGCGCTGGCTCGCCGCCTGCATGCTGTCCATGGCCGTCGTGGCGCTGATCGCGATGATGGTCTGCGTCTCGATCGTCTGGTCTTCGGCGCTGCACTGACCGCGTCGGCGGGGTCAGCCGAGCGGATGCCGTCGGGCCGCGATCCGGGCGACGGCGAACCTGCCACGCACGTCGGCGGATGCGGATGCGGATGCGGATGCGGATGCGGATGCGGATGCCCCGAGCATCACGGAGTCGAGTCGAGCCAGCGACCTTCCGTCGACCAGCGCGGTGTCGCCGAGAGCCACGAGGATGACGATTCCATCGCCCGCTTCTGTGACGCCCGGATCGTCGACGCACCGCACGTCGCTCTCCCAGGTGTCACGACGGGCCATCACGTTGAGGTCGAGGAAACCCGCCTCGCGCGGGCTGGCGGTCACCTCGGCCTCGCCGTCGAAGACGACGATCCCCTCAGGGGCGAGGACCAGGTCGCGCCCGTCGATGCGCAGCTCCACCGCGCCGGGGCCGAGTGCGACCTGACCTCGACGCACGCCGGGGTACGGGCTGTACGGCTGCGTGCCCGTGATCTCCGCGATGCTGACGCGCCAGGTCCACACACCGGCATCCGTCGCGTCATCGAACAGGTTCCGCGTGACGCCGCGCCCGTTCTTCCACGGCGTCGGCGGGATGGCGGAGTACTCGACGATGAGGGGCGCGTTCATGATGCGTCCAGTCTCGCGCAACCGCGGGTGCCAGACTGTGCGCATGTCCCCGAGCCGCCGAGTGGGAAAGCGCCTGATCGTGATCGCCGCGAGCATCGTCGCGGCGCTCGGCATCCTCGCTGTCCTGGTCTTCAACGGAGTGCTCTGGCCGGCTCGCCTGTTCGCCGCGTCGTATCCCGTGCGCGGGGTCGACATCTCGAGCTATCAGGGCGACGTCGACTGGGACGAACTCGCGTCGCAGGACATCGACTTCGCGTACATCAAGGCGACGGAGGGCTCGAAGTCGACCGACTCGCGTTTCTCCGCGAACTGGGCGGGCGCCTCTCGCACCGACCTGCTGATCGGCGCGTACCACTTCGTGAGTTTCGAGAGCACCGGCGAAGCGCAGGCCGCGCACATCATCGAGACGGTCCCGAAGGGAGCCACCCTCCCGATCGCGCTGGATCTCGAGTACTACGGAGACTTCTTCGCCCACCCGCCGACGCGCACGCAGGTCGAAGCGATCCTGGAGCCGCTGCTGCGGCTGCTCGAAGAGCACTACGGTTCGCCGCCCGTCATCTACGCCACGTCCTCGGCCTACGACCGCTATCTGTCCGGCGGCTACGCGGACACTCCGATCTGGATCCGATCGATCGTCCTGCCTCCGACGCTCGACGACGGACGCGACTGGACGATCTGGCAGTACTCCGATCACGACCGCCTCCGGGGCTACGCCGGCGTCGAGCAGTACATCGACATGAACGTCTTCCACGGCACCCGCGAGGAGCTGGCGGCGCTCGCGAAGTGAGAGGGCGCCGCTCCCGCACTTGTCAGCGAGTGATCACGCGCGGCGCCTCGTCCTCGAATCCGCTGCGGATCGCCACTCTCGTCCAGGGGACGGGCGCATCCTCGAACACGGGCTCCAGAACCCGCCACATCGCTTCGCCGTCGCCTCCCACGAAGTAGAGCTCGTAACTGTGGTCTCCGATCTCGTTGCCGTCGATCATCCCCAAGCCGGCCTCAGTGAGTGCCTCGTCCGCGGCGAGCTCGGTCTCCAGCAGCGCATCCATGATCCCCAGGTCGAACTCGAGGTCGGTGTCGTCGAAGACCACCACGACCCAGTCGTCTCCCGGCGGCGCCACCTGCGCTTCGGAGGACGCGGGTTCCGATGACGAGCACGCCGCGAGGGACGCGGTCGACAGCAGAATCACCACGGGCAGTACCCAACGTCGAAGGCGCATGCACAGAGACTATGGGAGAACGGCGTGTCCGCCGGTGAGCGTGGCCCGCCGTTCCCGCTTCCTAAGCTGGGAGGGTGAACATCTGCGTCTTCCTCTCCGCATCCGATCTCGACGAGCGCTATACCCGTGCCGCTCAGCAGCTCGGACGGCTGATCGGCGAGCAGGGTCACACGCTGGTCTGGGGCGCGAGCGATGTGGGTCTGATGAAGGTCCTCGCCGATGCGGTCGACTCCGCGGGTGGCCGGCTCGTGGGCATCTCGGTCGGGTTCCTCGCGGCGAAGGCACGGCAGCTGCAGTCACCGAACGAGCTGATCGTCGGCGCCGACCTCGCCGAACGCAAGGCGACGCTGCTGACGCGCAGCGATGCCGTGGTGATCATGGTCGGCGGCAGCGGCACGCTCGACGAGGCGACCGATGTGCTCGAGCTGCGCAAGCACGGCATCTACGACGGCCCGGTCGTCGTGCTGAACACGGACGGCTTCTACGACGGCCTGCAGCAGCAATTCGCCCGCATGGACGCGGAAGGCTTCCTCCCCGTCCCGCTCGCTCAGCTGTGCACCTTCGTGGATCAGCCGGAGGAGGCTCTCGCGGTCATCGAGCAGCACGCCCCCGACAAGGCGGTAGGCGCCTCTCTTCGCACCGCTGCAGCCCGGAAGTTGCACTAGAGTCGGGGCGAGCGCTTGTGCGCAGAAGGAGAGATGGCATGGAGAGCGTGACCGGCAACGAGGCGTCCACCATCGACGAGCAGACCTTCACCGTCACCCGGAGCATCTCCATAGCCGCACCGATCGAGAAGGTCTGGCGCGCGATCACCGAGCCCGAGCACATCTCCCGCTGGTTCGGGCAGACCCTCTTCGACGGCGCCGGGCGCGGTGCACAGGGCACGATGACGTTCGAAGGCCACGACGCCGTGCCGATCCGCATAGAGCAGATCGACGCACCGCGCGCCGTGACCTACCGCTGGTGCAACGACAACGCCCTCGACTCGCCTCCGAGCACTCTCGATGAGGCGCATTCGACGGTGTTCACCTTCACCCTCGAGGTGGAAGGGGCGGGAACGCGGTTGACGGTCGTCGAAGCGGGCTTCGAGAGCACCTCCGCCCCGCTGCTGAACCTCCAGAGGCATCGCGTCGGCTGGGACGAGGAACTCGACAAGCTCATCGCTCTGTTCGAGGTCCAGGCATGACTCGCACGCTGGTTCCCGTGCTCGCCGCTCTGGGCGATGACACCCGGTGGAGCATCCTCGCCGCGCTCGGCGAAGGCAACGCCTCTGCGTCGGCACTCGCGCAGCGACTCCCGGTGACCCGACAGGCCATCGCAAAGCACCTGGCCGTCCTCAGCGACGTCGGCGTCGTCGAACCCGTGCGCGTCGGCCGCGAAGTCCGGTACCGCGTCGTCGGCGCGACGCTCAGTGCCACGGCGAACCGACTTGACGCGATCGGACGCGAGTGGGAGCAGCGCCTGGCCGCCATCAAGGAGATCGCCGAAGACCACTAGGCCGTGGCCGATTGATCTGCAACCCTGCTATTGCAGAAGTTCCTCCATAGTGCAATCCTTTAGTTGCACAATATGGAGAGGAGCGGCACATGCTGCTTGAGGACAAGGTGGCCGTGATCCACGGTGGGGGCGGTTCGATCGGAGCTGCGACGGCGCGCGCCTTCGCACGCGAGGGCGCGCGGCTGTTTCTTGCGGGCAGATCGCTGCCACGCCTGGAGGCGGCGGCCGAAGAAGCCAGAGCCGCGGGCGCAGAGGTCGAGGTCGCCGTCGTCGACGCGTCTGATCAGGCGGCGGTCGACCACCACGCGGACGAGGTGGCGGAGAAGGCAGGACGCATCGACATCGCGCTGAACGCGGTCGGCTTCGACCATGCACAAGGGCTGGCGATCGCCGAGACCTCGCTGGAGGACTACCTGTATCCGATCATGGGGTACCTGCAGACGAACTTCGTGACAGCCAAGGCCGCGGCGCGGCACATGGTCGCCCAGCGCAGCGGAGTGCTCCTGACCGTCTCCACGCCCGGCGCCCGCCTGTCGGGCCGGGGGCTCATCGGCAACGCCGCCCAGTCGGCGGGACTCGAGGGCTTCTCCCGCGCTCTCGCCGGCGAACTCGGCCCCGACGGCGTGCGCGTGGTCTGCGTGCGCCCGCACGCCATCTCCGACGCGCTCACGACGTCGTACACCCATGAGATGTTCGGACGCATCGCGTCCGCCTCGGGCCTTCCGATGGACGACTGGCTCGATGGCCTCGCCGGCACGACGGCGCTCGGCCGCCTGCCCGTGCTCGACGAGGTGGCCGAGTACCTCGCATTCGCCGCCTCCGATCGCGCAGCCTCGATGACAGGCGTGATCGCGAACCTCTCGGCAGGAGCACTGGTCGACTGAATGACGTCGTCCGGAAGTCTCCGAGTCCGCGAAAAATGTGCCATGCACGGGAGCCCCTGGCCAGAAGGCGAGCCGCTGCCGGCAACTGGCCGAACACCCGAGGATGTAGCCAGATCGATCCGGGACATGTCGATCGCATGTGCATTCGCATGACGACCCTGGGCCCCTATTCAGCTGACGACGGCCGCGGTGTTGCCGGGTTCTCCTGTGTCGCCCTCGGCGGGGTGGGAATCCTCACCTGAAGTGCCCCCGGGCGGACGCGGACGCGAACTCGAGTGATGCTGCCGAAGCTGTCGCCGTCGAGTTCCATGAGATGCGGCGCGTCGAAACGGGCCTCGAACCGGCGCCCTTGGACGTAGGCGAGCGAATGGAGATCCGGCCTCTGTTGAAGAAGCCTACGGCTGACCCAGGAACGACGAGCGATGCCCTGCAGCGTGAGACGGGTTCCGATCCGCGCCCACGTGAACCGCCCTGTTGGGCGCATCATCACGACATCCAGCAGCCCATCGTCGATGAGCGCAGCCGGGATCAGGAGCATATTCCCCGTCAACGTCCCGCAGTTGCCCACGATGACCGTGTGCGCCCGCGTCGACCTCATTCGACCGCCGTCGATCCGATAGTCGAGGTGAAAGAGCTTGTTCGCGATGACCGAGCGGGCGATCGGCGTGACGTAGGCGAACCATCCCAGATGCCGCTTCGCCGTCGCGCTCGTGCTCTTAGCCATCTCCGCATCCAGTCCGATGCCGGCCATGACTGCGAACGCGTGTGCCCTCCGGGCCCCGCTCTCGTCCTCGAAGTCAACCGCACCGATGTCAATGGCTCGATCGTCACCTGAGAACGCGGCCGAGACGCCTGCTGCGATGTCGTTGAGCGGAACGCCGAGCTCTCGGGCAAGGAGATTGCCGGTACCCGCTGGCACCAACGCGATGGGAACGTCCTTCCCTTGCATCACCTCCACGACAACTCGGACCGTCCCATCGCCGCCCGCGATCATCACGACAGCAGGCAGGGATGCGAGGGCGTCTTCTGCGGCCGCCCGGCCCGAGTCGTCGCTGCTGGTCTCGTACCAGCGCGTCTGCGCCCACCCCTGCCGGGCCTCTTCCTCGGCGACCAGATGGCGAAGTCTCTCGATCGGCGCCTTCACAGGGTGGTAGACGACGGCCGCATGCGGCCGCACGACTGCCGAGAGACCGAGTGCGCTCACCGCGGGTCTGTGCCGACGTAGCGTCGCTGCTCAACCAGAGGGCAGGTGAACACATCGCGCTCCCCGAGCCCGACTCGGTTGATGTACCGCACAACGATCGCATAGGAGGCCAGCAGCCCGGTCTGCGTATAGGGAACGTCGTGACTCCGGCAGTACGCGGCGACGATAGGCGCCGCTTCACGTAGATGAGGGCGCGGCATGGAGGGGAACAGATGGTGTTCGATCTGATAGTTCAGCCCACCCATGACCGTGTCAAGCAGACGTCCACCGCGGATGTTCCGACTCATCATCACTTGACGGCGCAGAAAGTCGAAGTTCGCATCCTGTGGCACGATCGGCATCCCCTTGTGGTTCGGGGCGAACGAGACCCCCATGTAGAAACCGAAGATTCCGAGTTGAACCGCAAGGAACACGAACGCGATTCCCGGCGACAGTACGAGGAAGACCAGTAGCGGAAACCCCACGAGGCACACCAGGAGGAAGCCGATCTCGAACCATCGCCGATCCAACCGTTCCCGCGTCACCGCCCGGCGAACGCCCGACGCATGCAGTGAAACGCCCTCCAGAAGCAGGAGCGGGAAGAAGAAAATACCCTGGTGGGACCGGACCCACGACAGCACCCGTCCCCTCGGCACCGCATGAGCCGGCACGACGACGATCACCGGGAGTTCGATGTCCGGATCGGCGCCCAGCTTGTTCGGATTCGCATGATGACGTGTGTGCTTGTGCTGCCACCACCCGTAGCTCATACCCACCAGAAGGTCGCCGAGAACGAGGCTCACCCAGTCGTTCCACTTGCCCGAAACGAAGATCTGTCGATGCGCACAGTCGTGCCCGAGAAAGGCAATCTGCGTGAACAAGACCGCCAGGAACGCAGCAGTGAACAGCTGCCACCACGTGTCACCGATCACGACGAACACCGCCAGGGAGCCCAGGAGCATCAGAGGCAGCCCGATCAGCTTCGACCAGTAGTGCCCATACCGGCGTCGCAACAGCCCCTTCTCCCGGATGATCTTCGCCAAGGCGGTGAAATCACTCCCGCTACGACCACCAGCGCGGTCGAGCGGACGCGGTGTTGTCTTGCGGAACTCGTCCATGGGGTTCTCCCCCTCCCGTGACCGCGGACCTGATCAGCGGCCGTGACCACCCTCAGCAGTCCAGTCGTCGATCCGTGCGCGGTCATCGGTCGTCGAAGAGTCGTGATCCGACGAGTCCCCCGGCTCCGGACGCCGATCGACAGAGGTAGCGAAGATCACGGACCGCGCGAGCAGCGCTACGGAGGCCGCCCTGACGTGCTCTCCAGCCGCCTCCTCCTGGAAGCGGACTGCTGCTGCGTCCTGCTTGGCCTTCACCCCGGCGCTGATCTCCGCGAGCCGGTCGGCGAGCACACCGGCGAGGCCGTCGCGAAGCTCCTCGAGGTTGGTGTTCGCTATCTCCAACCGCCGATCCGAGATCGTCACTTCGACTGTCGGGTAGCCCGCCTTCGCGAGGCGATCACGCGTCTCGCTCCCCAGAATCGCCGTGATCTCGCCTCGTTCGGGTCGGCGGGTGAAGACTGCCTCTACGGTGTAGCGCTCCGGGGCTGCTTCGGTCATCAGCGCAGGAGGCAACGAACCCACCAGCACCGATCCCAGGCCCAGCGTGGGGACATCTGCGTCGCTCGTTCGTGTCTGCGTTTCCATATCACGACCGTACGCTTCTATTCTGAACGCCTCACAGGTTCGCGCAATTCATGCATGTCATCGAGGAATCCAGGCCCGTCGGCTGCTCCTGCGCTGTATTCTCGGTCGATCTCTCGAAGGACTGGACCCTGTGACTCGCAGAGCGGCGCTTCAGAGACAACGCACGCTCGAGCACATGCTCGTGAATTAGCCTGACTGTATGGCTGGGGTACCTGGACTCGAACCAAGAACAACTGAACCAGAATCAGCCGTGTTGCCAATTACACCATACCCCAAGGGCGAAACCGGAGCCTCGCACCGAGAGTCAAGCTTACCTGAGGCGCTCGCAGATGGCGAATCGACACGATCCACCCGGGCGTGGCGAGTCTCCGCCGTCAGACGGCGACCACCTGCCCGGACTGCGCCGGCCGGATCCACGGGTCCAGATCGAAGCCCTGGTCGCGCGCGGTGTCGAAAAACGACCGCTCCACGGCATCCTCGACCTGCGGTTCGCGGGAGAGCAGCCACAGATGCTTCCGGTCAGGCGTGCCGACAAGCGCGTGCCGGTACTCGTCGTCCACCCGCAGCACCCAGTAGTCCGCCTTGGTGAACGGGATCCATCGCAGCGCCTCGGGCAGGAACGTCACCTGCAGGCGGCCCGGATGCTCAGCATCGGGCACCGCCTGCCCCAGAGCCCGCGTGGGCTTGCCGTCCTCATCGCGGCAGCGGTTGTCCACGGTCACCGTCCCGTCTTCGGCCATCGTGTACTCCGCGGTCACATCGGTGGCGCGGTCGTCCTCGAAGCGCAGCGGCAGCCGGCCGACCTCGAACCACAGGCCCAGATACCGCCGCAGCTCAAGTGCGGGCACGGAACGCACGTCATCCGTCATGATGCTCCTCCTCTGCTCCCCCGTCACACTACGGATCGGATGCCGGCGACAGAACGGGGTTGCGCCCCTCGCTGCCGGTGACTAGAGGACGCTCAAAGCTCGCCCATCCGTGCGGGCTTCGCCCAGCGCAGGAACACCGTGGACCGCGTGATCCGCGCGAGATCCGCGAGCAGGGCGCCGACCTTGGTGCCGATGCACAGGCTCAGGAACATCATCGGCGCCGACACGAGCGCCTGTGCGTCGAAGCTGGCCAGCGAGACCAGGCCGACGGTGCCCGGGACGAGCAGCAGGAACGCCGGCTGGAAGGACACCGTGGCCGGGATCGCGATCGTCAGACGCTCCAGCACGCGCGCGGCCACGAACAGCACCGCCGCCGCGATGCCGGTCGCGACGACGCTGCCGACCACGGGACTGAACAGTGCCAGCACCGCATAGGTCCCCGCCATCACGACCACGCACACGACGGTGAGACGGAATCCCGATCCGAAGGCGAGCCCGATGCCGATCGCCAGCACGATCACCGCCAGCCACGCGGACCACAGCGGCGGCAGCGCCTCCCACCCCCCGCGATCGGTGGACAGCTGCACGGCCTCCCCCACCAGAGCGGCAGATGCCGAGTCAACGCGCAGACCGGTGAGCAACGCTCCCGAATAGACCCCCGCAGCCATGAACGCGAGCATGATCAGCCCGTACATCAGGCGGGACGCACCCGTGACTATGTCGGTGGAGGTCAGCTCCAGCAGGGCGTTCGTGATCAGTGCGCCGGGTACGAGGATCGCCACCGGCGCGCACACCGCGAACAGCGGCACCGGCCCGAGATCCAGCCAGCCCGCGACAGTGCCCACCAGGATCGTCGAGACGAACGCCGAGACGAAGGGGGCGACGGCCGCCGCGGCCCGAACACGCATCATCAGCATCGTGAGACCGCCGACCAGCAGCCCCACGAGCAGTGCCAGCACGATCGCCCACCAGGGGCAGCGGAACAGCCACGCCAGAGACAGCGACAGCAGCCCGCATCCGATCACGCTCTGCAGCGCGGGACGATGCCTCGGCGTCGCCCGGATGGCGGCCATCCGGGCCGGGGCCTCGGCCAGTGGCACAGCACCCGACTCGAGCCCGTGCACCAGCCTGCTGGCCTTCGCCGACTGACGGAACGTCAGCGCCTCGCCCTTGCCGATGACGGTGGTCGTCGCCGATGACGCGCCGGGACGGCTCACCATCACCATCTCCGGCAGGATCGCGAACTCGAGGGATGCCTGCGGAGTCGACGCCGCGCGCCGCCCGACCTGCTCGAGCGAGCCGCGCACATCCGTCACGGAGACGCCGCACTCCAGCAGCAAAACGCCGAGGTCGCCGAGGATGACATCCGTCTCGGCTGCCGGAGGCGCGGCGTCCGTCACCGGAGTCAGCCCAGGGTGTCGGCGAGTGCCCGCAGGCGACGCAGCGTCTCGTCCTTGCCGAGCAGCTCCATCGACTCGAACAGCGGCGGGGACACGCGACGACCGGTCAGGGCGACGCGCGGCGGGCCGTAGGCGACGCGAGGCTTCAGGCCGAGCTCGTCGACGAGCTTCGCCGAGAGCGCCGTCTGCACAGCATCCGGGGTGAACTCCTCCACCGGCTCGAGCGCGGCGACGCACGCGGCGAGGACCTCGGCGGCGTTCGCGGGCAGGCCCTTCATGGCGTCCGCCTCGTAGGTCACCTCGTCGGTGAACAGGAAGCCCAGCATGCCGGGCGCCTCGCCCAGCAGCTGCATGCGCTCCTGCACGAGCGGGGCGGCGCGGAAGGCCAGCACGATCTGCTCGTGCGTGGGCTCGGCCGCGCCGAACACGCCGGCATCCGCCAGGTAGGGCAGCATCCGCTCGGCGAAGTCCTTGCCGTCGAGCTGACGGATGTGGTCGCCGTTGATCGACTCGGCCTTCTTCTGGTCGAAGCGAGCCGGGTTCGGGTTGACGTCGACGATGTCGAACGCCTGGATGAACTCCTCCAGCGAGAACACGTCGCGGTCGGGACCGATCGACCAGCCCAGCAGCGCCAGGTAGTTCAGCAGGCCCTCGTGGATGAAGCCGCGCTCGCGGTGCAGGAACAGGTCGGCCTGCGGGTCGCGCTTGGACAGCTTCTTGTTGCCCGTCTCGCCGAGCACCAGCGGCATGTGCGCGAAGCGCGGCACGAAGTCGGTGACGCCCGCCTTGGTCAGCGCGTCGTACAGCACCAGCTGGCGGGCCGTGGAGGGCATGAGGTCCTCGCCGCGCAGCACGTGGGTGATGCCCATCAGCGCGTCGTCCACCGGGTTCACGAACGTGTACAGCGGCACGCCGTTCGGGCGCACGATCACGTAGTCCGGGAACGACCCAGCGGGGAAGGTGACCTCGCCGCGGATCAGGTCGACGTAGGTGAGGTCCTCATCCGGGACGCGCAGGCGCAGCGCGGGCTGGCGCCCCTCGGCACGGAAGGCCGCCTTCTGCTCCTCGGTGAGGTCGCGGTCGAAGTTGTCGTAGCCGAGCTGCTTGGCCCGGCCGCTGGCCTCGTTGCGCGCGTCGATCTCCTCGGCGGTGGAGAAGCTCTCGTACACAGCGCCGGACGCCTTCAGCTTCTCGATCACCTCACGGTAGATGTCGTGACGCTGCGACTGCCGGTACGGCGCGTGCGGGCCGCCCACCTCGACGCCCTCATCCCAGTCGATCTTCATCCAGGTGAGCGCGTCGACCAGCTGCCGGAAACTCTCCTCGCTGTCGCGGGCGGCGTCGGTGTCCTCGATGCGGAAGATGAGCTTGCCGCCGTTGTGCCGCGCGTACGCCCAGTTGAACAGGGCCGTGCGCACCATGCCGACGTGCGGCAGGCCGGTGGGCGACGGGCAGAAGCGCACGCGGATGTCGGATCCGGTGGCGGTGGTGGTGAGGGGGTGCACAGTAGCCATATCCCCTCGATTCTATCGGGGGCGGATGCGGCCGCCGAGACGGTTCAGGCGGTCGCGGCCGGGTCGGTCTCGACCGCCGTCTCGCGGATCCGTCCCAGCGGCGCGAGCGCCGTGATCGCGATCACGAACACCAGCGCCACGATCCCGAGCCCGGCGTAGTCGAAGGTCGTGAGGACCCAGCCTGCAGCAGCTGCGCTCGCAGCCGCCGTGAGGCTCATCAGCGAATCGCTGATGCCCTGGCGGCGGGGCCTCATCGTGACGGTCGACGACTCCGTGAGCAGTGCGGCCCCGGCGACGGTCGCGGCGCTCCAGCCGAGTCCGAGCAGGATCAGGGCGATCATGACCCCGGCGGGCGTGCGGCCGGCGAAGATCGCTGTCAGCAGCGATGCGGCCAGGACGGCCTGCCCGAGCAGGACCACGCGCACGCGGCCCCAGCGGTCCGAGAGGATGCCGAACAGAGGCGAGAGCCCGTACATGCCTGCCACGTGCAGCGCGATCGTGATGCCCACCAGCAGCGTGACATCCGTGCTCGACGGCATGCTGCCGTACGCCCCGTGCGCCATGTGCGACAGGTGGATGGGCGTCATCGCCATCACGGAGGCCATCACGGCGTGCGAACCGGCCACGGCGAAGATCGCGTACCGGGCGACGACCGGACGGTCGACGCCGGTTCCGAGCGGCGAGGCGGTCGTGGTCGTCCTCGCCAGGTGCAGCGCGGTCAGCAGCGGGTCCGGTCGCAGGGCGACCAGGTACAGGATCAGGGCGGCGATCTGCGCGACCAGCGAGAACAGGTACGAGCCCGTCAGCGGCGGCATCCCGATCGCATGGCCGAGAGCCTCGCCCGGCGTGAGCAGCAACGGACCGGTGACCCCGCCGACGGTCGTCGACCACACCACGACGGAGAGGTCCCGCGCGCGGTGGGCGGGCGCAGCCAGGTCGGTCGCGGCGAACCGCGACTGCAGGTTGCCCGCGTTGCCCATGCCGATCATGATGATGCCGATCAGCAGCAGCGGGAACAGCCGGGTCGCGGCCGCGGTGATCACCGTGGCCACCCCGATCAGGGCCAGCAGGTTGCCCGCGGTCAGCGAGAGCCGGCGTCCACGGCGGGCCGCGAACCGGGCCAGCGGGATCGCGAAGGCCGCGGCCCCGAGGGTGACGGATGCCGTCGCCAGTCCCGACAGCGCGTCGCTGCCGGAGAGATCCGCGGCCAGCAGGGCGCCGAGGGACACGGTGGCCCCGAAGGCGATGCCCCCGAGCACCTGGCCGAGAGAGAGGATGCGGACGGTGCGGCGCTGGATCGCCGCGAGTTCGTCGAGGGTGAGCGCGGCGCTCACGAGACGGGGACCGCGTCGCGCACCGGGTTGCGCAGGGTGCCGATGCCGGATACCTCGACCTCGATCGTGTCGCCCGCGACGACCGGTCCGACGCCCGCGGGGGTGCCCGTCATGATCACGTCACCCGGCAGCAGCGTGAACGCCGCCGAGGCATAGGCGATGATGTCGGCCACGGAGTGGATCATGTCGGTCAGCGGCGCCTGCTGGCGCACTTCGCCGTTGACGCGCGTCTCGATGCGCGCGGATGCCGCGTCGAACTCGGTCTCGATCACCGGGCCCAGCGGGCAGAACGTGTCGAAGCCCTTGCCCCGTGTCCACTGCCCGTCCTTGCGCTGGATGTCGCGCGCGGTGAAGTCGTTGCCCACGGTGTACCCGAACACGTAATCGAGCGCGTCCTCGGCCTTGACGTTCTTGGCGATGCGCCCGATCACCACGACCAGCTCGCCCTCGAACTCCGTGCGCTCCGAGATCGCCGGGCGCAGGATGGCGTCGCCCGGCCCGATCACCGATGTGTTCGGCTTCAGGAACAGCAGCGGCTCCTCGGGTGCGACGTTGCCGAACTCGGCGGCGTGCTCGTGGTAATTGCGTCCCACGCACACGACCTTGGAGCGCGGGATCACGGGCGCCAGCAGTGCGGCATCCGCGAGGGGCACGCGCTCCCCCGTCGTGTCGAATCCGGCGAACATGGGGTCGCCCGCGAGAACGACCAGGTCGCCCTCGTCGACGATGCCGAACCGGATGCCGTCACTGTGGCTGAAACGTGCGATCTTCACCCGGCCAGCCTAGCCGCCACCGGACCTCAGTCACCTCGCCCCCGTCCTCCCTCTCCCCCTCACCCTCTCTCCCGCACCGAGACCCCCACCTTCCGCCCAGACCCCTAGTTACAGCCGTCCGTACGTGGGGGTGTCGGCGACAACCAGGGGTGTCGACGACGGCGCCCGCGATTCATCCGGGAGGGCGGACGCCGAAGGCCGCCAATCGCGAACCGAGCGCAGCGGAGGTCCTGATGTGCTCATCGCCCCACCGGGCGAATCCCCAGCCCGTCACGCCCCGGACGTCGTCCTCCCGATGCTTCTCGGCCAGCACCGCCGCCTGCGCCGATTCCGCGGAACGCAGCATCGGGTCGGTGTACTTGCCTTCGCCGTCGAACTCTCCGAAGGTCTTCGCACCGAGGAACGCGAAATCCAGCCAGTACTGGTTCCCCGCGGCTCCGGTGACGGGCACTTGCAGGTCATACCTCGAGAAGCCGAGCTGCCGCAGACGCACACGGCTGACGCTCTCCCCCGGCAGCTGCGCCCGGCCATCGGCGAACTCGAACACGCTCCGTGCTCGCCGTACTCCGCGCCGTCCGGGGAGCGCCAGCCGGTTGGCATCCGACCGCCACGCGCGTTCCGCATCAGCATCAACTTCATGGCCGATGACAGACGCGCGGCGCAGCGCCGCGTCAGCGCATCCCACAGCCATCTCGAACGGCGACATGCGAGCGACATCGAACACGGTTCGTATGAGCGACGTCGCACGCAACCCGTCGACCTCGACGATGTCCGCGTCAGCCAGCTGCATGTCACGGCGCACCACACCGGCGATCACTCGGCTGTGCCGCTCTCCGTCGACGACGAGCTGCACGGGACGGATTCCCATGCGATACAGGGGAAGCCCCCAGATGACGGCCGCCGAGGTATGGCTGAAGATCGGTCCGCTCCCCTGACTCGCCGCCCGCACGGCCAGCACCGTCAGCAGATGCTGCCCTTCCCACCAGAGCTCAGACCAGTCCGACGCTCGCACATACGATCCGCGATGCAGTCGAAGCAGGCGTTTCGCAGCGACCTGCTCGCGCAGTCGGCGCTCTGTCATGCAGGCCAGCAGCTGCTCCCTGGACAGCAGCAGCTCTCGCGCTTGAGAGATGTCAATACGGCGACGCACAAGCCCATCGTGCTGCTCTCCCGGCGCGGAATCTCGTCATCCACAGCCCGATGCGAATCTCGCCGCCTGTGCAGGAGGAGTCCCCCTCCGCCGACACCCCTGGAAAGCGTCGAGACCCCTACCTGCAGCCGACTGCAGGTAGGGGTCTCGGCTGAAAGTGGGGGTGTCGGCGAAAGAGGCAGGTAGGAGGACCTCAGGCGTCGAGCCGGAGCAGCCAGCCGTGCTTGTCCTCGCGACGCCCGTACTGGATGTCGGTGAGCTCCTCGCGCAGCGACAGTGCCAGGTCGCCCAGAGGCTGTGCGTCCTCGAAGCCGTCGGCGACCAGCGCGCCGATCGGGGTGACCACGGCGGCCGTGCCGCACGCGAACACCTCGACGATGTCGCCGGATGCCACGCCCTGGCGCCACTCGTCCAGCGAGACCGGCCGGCGTTCGACGGTCAGACCGCGGTCCTCGGCGAGCTGCAGCAGCGAGTCGCGCGTGATGCCCTCGAGGATGGAGTCGGATTCCGGGGTGACGATGCGGCCGTCCTTGTACACGAAGACCACGTTCATGCCGCCGAGCTCCTCGACGTTGTTGTCCTGGTCGAGGAACACGACCTGGTCGCAGCCCTTCTCGTACGCCTCGGCCTGCGGGAGCAGGCTGGAGGCGTAGTTGCCGCCGGTCTTGGCAGCTCCCGTGCCGCCCTTGCCCGCGCGGGCGTAGTTCTCGCTCAGCCAGATGCGCACCGGCTTCACGCCGCCGGAGAAGTAGGCGCCGGCGGGCGAGGCGATCAGGTAGTAGGCCACCTTCTTCGCCGGGCGCACGCCGAGGAACGCCTCCTTGGCGAACATGAACGGCCGCAGGTACAGGCTCTGGTCGGCGCCGGAGGGCACCCAGGCTCCGTCGACCGCGACCAGCTCCCGGATCGACTGGATGAAATGCTCGGTGGGCAGCTCGGGCAGCGCCAGTCGGCGGGCACTGCGCTGCAGGCGGGCCGCGTTGCGGTCGGGCCGGAAGGTGTGCACCGAACCGTCGGCGTGGCGGTAGGCCTTGATGCCCTCGAAGATCTCCTGGCCGTAGTGCAGCACCGCGGCGGCCGGGTCGAGAGAGATCGGACCGTAGGGCTGCACGCGCGGACGGTGCCAGCCGCCGTTCTCGGACCAGCAGATGTCGACCATGTGGTCGGTGAAGTGCAGGCCGAATCCGGGGTTCTGCAGGATCTCCTCGCGCTGAGCCGGGCTCTTGGCGGCGAGGTTCTTCGTGACGGCGAAGGTCAGAGGTGCGGTGGTGGTGTCGGTCATGTCTGTCCTCGATCGAATGCGACGGCTGAGCGCTGCGTACTGTCAGATTACGCCTGCAGCAGGGCGATTACGGCGTCGCCGGTCTCGCTGGTGCTGCGGCTGCCCGAACGGGCTGCGATGTCCTGCTCGACGGCGCGCTGCACGCGCGCGGCCTCGTCGCGCAGCCCGAGGTGATCGAGCAGCAGGGCGACGGACAGGATGGCGGCCGTGGGGTCGGCCTTCTGCTGTCCCGCGATGTCGGGCGCCGAACCGTGCACGGGCTCGAACATCGAGGGGAAGGCGCCGTCCGGGTTGATGTTCCCGGAGGCCGCCAGGCCGATGCCGCCTGTGACGGCGCCGGCGAGGTCGGTGAGGATGTCGCCGAAGAGGTTGTCGGTGACGATCACGTCGAAGCGCGCGGGATCGGTCACCAGGAAGATCGTGGCGGCGTCGACGTGCAGGTAGTCGACGGTCACGTCGGGGTGCTCGGATGCCACCTGGTCGACGATCCGCTTCCAGATCGCCCCGGCGTGCACGAGCACGTTGGTCTTGTGCACGAGCGTGAGCTTCCTGCGGCGGCGCTCGGCGAGGTCGAAGGCGTAGCGGACGACGCGCTCCACACCGAACGCGGTGTTCACGCTGGTCTCGTTGGCCACCTCGTGCGGTGTTCCCTTGCGGATGCTGCCGCCGTTGCCGACGTACGGGCCCTCGGTTCCCTCTCGGACGACCACGAAGTCGATCTCGCCGGGATCCGCGAGCGGTCCGGGTGCGCCGGCGAACAGCTTCGAGGGGCGCAGGTTCACGTAGTGGTCGAGCTCGAAGCGCAGCTTCAGCAGCAGTCCGCGCTCGATGTTGGCATCCTTCAGTCGCGGGTCACCAGGAACTCCGCCGACGGCGCCCAGCAGGATGGCGTCGTGCGAGCGGATCGCGTCGAGGTCCGCATCCGTCAGCGTGTCTCCGGTCGCGAGGAACCGGTCGGCGCCGAGCGAGAACGGCGTCTTCTCGAACGTGACGTCGCTGCCCGCCGTGACGGCGTCGAGCACGCGCTCGGCCTGGGCGATGACCTCACGGCCGATCCCGTCTCCGGGGATGACGGCCAGCTTCACGACGCGCGACATGGGACTCCTCTGCACCACGGCCCGCCGCGCTGGTCGCCGCGGACACTGCCTCCCAGCGTAGCGGCGCACGCGCACCGCTCCCGACTGTGAGTCACCGTCGGGAGCGGGCGGATGCCGGTCAGCCGGCCGAGCCGTTCCGGGACGGCTTCAGCGTGGTGAGCGCGACGATGATCGCCCCGATCACCAGGAGCGCTCCGATGATGGAGGTCGTGACGACGCCCGAGCCGAAGGCAGCCGTCGCGGCGTCCCACAGCGCCGTACCGAGCCGGCCGGGCAGCTCCTGAGCGGCGGTGTAGGCGCCGGCGAGGGTCTCCCGGGCATGCGCGGCCAGCTCCGAGGGCACTCCGTCCGGGATCACGAGCGCACCGCGGTAGAACGCGGTGATGATGCCCCCGAGCACAGCCGTGCCGAGCACCGCGCCGAGCTCGTACGCCGTCTCGGAGACGGCACTCGCAGCCCCGGCCTTCTCAGCCGGTGCATGAGCGAGGATCAGCTCGTTCGAGATGGTCTCGGCCGCGCCGATGCCGATGCCGAGCACCATGAAGGCGACCAGCAGCCAGCCGACGCTGTTCAGGCCCGCGGTGGCGGCGACGATCACGTAGCCGAGCGCCGACAGCGACAGGCCGACGGGTACCACGATGTGCGGCGCGACCCGCCGCGAGATGGGCACGACACCCAGACCCGCGATGATCATCGCCACCATCCCGGGCACGAGAGCCAGGCCCGCGACCATGGGCGAGAGCCCGATCACCAGCTGCAGCTGCTGCGAGACGAAGTAGAGGAATCCGACCAGCGCGATCACGCTCAGCAGGTTCACGAGGATCGCACCGCTGAAGCCGCCCCGACGGAACAGCGTCATGTCGAGCATCGGGTTCTCCGCGCGACGCATCCGGCGGACGAAGAGGAATCCGGCGAACACGCCGACGAGCAGGAAGATCGCGGCGGCGAGGTTGGGGCCGTCCACGGCGAAGGACTTGATCGCGAAGACCACCGGGATCATCGCCGCCATCGACAGCACGATGCCGATCGGGTCGATCCGTCCCGGGTTCGGGTCGCTGCTCTCGGGCAGCAGCCACAGGCCGCCGATCAGCAGCGGGATGAGCACGGGCACGGCGATGAGGAACACTGAGCTCCAGCCGAAGTGCTCGAGCAGGAAGCCGCCGACGACCGGCCCGAGCGCGGAGCCCGCCGAGAACGCCGACGCCCACACCGCGATGGCGAGGCGCCGCTGATCGCGGTTGCGGAAGATGGAGCGCAGCAGCGACAGGGTCGAGGGCATGAGCATCGCGCCGAACACGCCGAGCGCGGCCCGCGCGGCGATGAGCAGCCCGGCCGAGGGGGCGAAGGCCGCGAGAGCGGAGACGGCAGCGAAGCCGGTGGCGCCGATCAGCAGCATCCGCCGGCGTCCGAACCGGTCGCCGAGCACGCCCATCGTGACGAGCAGGCCCGCGAGCACGAGCGAGTAGACGTCGATGATCCAGAGCTGCTCGGCGCCGCTGGGCTGCAGAGACACCGAGATCTCGGGCAGCGCGAACGCGAGCACCGTGTTGTCGACCGACACCAGCAGCACCGGGAGCATGAGCACCGCGAGCGCGGCCCAGCCGCGCAGACCGACGCGGGGTCCGTCGACTCCGGTGAGGTCGATGGGTGCAGTGGCGGGCATGATGTCCTCCGATAACTTAACCGTCCAGCTGGTACAGTAACAGATGTCGGCCTGATCGGATGCTGTGCAGCCGGCGCCCGCGACGAGCAAGGAGTCCCCGATGTCCCGCCCTCCCCTGGCGCGCGAACGCGTGCTCGACGCCTACGAGTCGATCCTGATCGCGGACGGCGAGCGGGCCGCGACGCTCGACGCCACAGCTCAGGCCGCGGGCGTCTCCAAGGGCGGTCTGCTCTATCACTTCGCCTCGAAGGACGATCTGGCCGCAGGACTCGCCGAACGCCTCGCCGTGCTCACGGATCAGGACCTGGAGCGCATGCGGGAAGCACCGGACGGGCCCGTCGCCTACTACATCCGCACCTCGGTGATGGAGGACGACGCCCTGGATCGGGCGCTCATCGCGACCACGCGGCTGGCTCAGGGCGGCTCCTCCGCCGCATCCGCCGCGCTGCGCGAGGTGCGCCGCCGATGGGCGGATGCGATCCGGCCGCATGTGCGCGACGAGACCGCCCTGGACCTGGTGATGCTGCTGAGCGATGGGCTGTACTTCAACAACTCGCTCTCCGAGCCCGTGGACGGACGCGTCTCGGCAGACGACGGGTTCGTGCCGACCGGCGCAGCGCTGGCGCGGCTCATCGAGCTCGTGCGCAGCTCGACGGCCTGAGCTCCCTATTCGCCGGCGGCGAGCAGCCGGCGCCCCAGATGGCGGCGCACCGCCGAGTCCTCGGTGAGGCCGATCGCCTCGCGCAGATCGCGTCGCGCTCCCGCCATGTCACCGCAGCGGATGCCGAGCTCGCCGCGCACGGCGAAGGCCTGCGCTGCCAGCGGCCCCCGGAACAGCACCTCGTCGGCGTCCAGCTCCAGCCGGACCCCCTCGGCTCCGATCCCCTCCGCGTAACCGCGGGCGACGATCCGCGCCAGCCGGGCCGACGGAGACGGCCACTGCTCGACCAGCCCGTCGTAGAACCGTGCGATCGACGGCCAGTCCGTCGCCTCCCACGTCGGCGCGATCGCGTGCAGCCCGGCGATGCCCGCCTGCAGCGCGAAGCGACCCGTCCCGTGCTGGAGTGCGTCCGTGGCCAGCCGCTCCCCCTCCGCGATCAGCCGGCGATCCCACAGCGCCCGGTCCGCCTCGGCGAGGGCCACGAGCTCACCCGAGGGATCCACCCGAGACGGTCGCCGCGCCTCGGTGAGCAGCACGAGGGCGAGCAGTCCCTGCGCCTCGGCGTCGTCGCCCGCGATGCGCAGCGCGTCCCTGGCGAGGTCGACGGCGTCACGGCAGAGCACGCGCCCCTCATCGCTCGTCGGCGCCGCATAGCCCGTCGTGTAGAGCAGGGCGATCACCGACAGGGCGTCGGGCATGCGCGTGCGCACCTGATCGTCATCCCGGACCGCGAATCGGATCTCGGAGTCGTGCAGGCGCTTCTTGGCGCGGGTCAGCCGCGCTGCCATGGTCGTCTCCGACACCAGCAGCATGGCCGCGACGTCCCGGGTCGGAACACCGCACGCGAAACGCAGTGCGAGTGCGAGCCTGGTCTCCTCGGGCAGATCGGGATGGCAGACCGTGAGGATGAGCTCCAGCCTCTCGTCCCCGGTGAAGGAGAACGCGTCCAGATCGGCGTCATCGACGATCCGGGCATCCGCCGCCAGGGTGGGCAGGGCGCGGGCGGCGGTGCGCTCCCGCCGGATCGCATCGACGGCGATGCGGCGCGCCGCGGTGGTGATCCAGGCCGACGGCGCGCGCAGCTCCACACCGGATCTCTCCTGCGCGATGGCCCGGAGGAAGGCGTCCTGCACGGCGTCCTCGGCCAGCTGCAGGTCGCCGGTGTACGCGGTGACCGCCCCGAGGATGCGTCCCGCATCTGCGCGGAACGCATCCTCGATGCGGCTCGTCATCGTCACGCCTCGGTCAGCCCCGCATCGCCGTCACGTCGAGCACCGGATGCACGTCGAGCCAGCCTCCGGTGGGGACGAGAGCGGCGAGCTCCTTCGCCTGCTCGACCGAGTCGGCGGTGAAGGTGTAGAACCCGGTGACGACCTCGCGCGTCTCACCGAACGGGCCGTCGGTGTAGACGGGCCCTTCGGCGGAGGGCCGGATGCGGAACGCCTCGGACTGCGCACGCAGGGGCACTCCGGCGGTGAGGCGCTGCCCCGCCGCGGCGACCGCCGCCTGGAACGCCTTGTGCCCCTCGAGGTCGGCGTCCAGCTGCGCCGGAGTGCGCGTGGAGTAGTCCCATTCGGGCTCGTGGATGATGATCATGTACTCGTCGGACATCGTGTCTCCTTCGTCGTGCGGGCGCGTGACCCGCTGAGGTGTCGAACACCGATATGACGTGCGGGCGCCCGGGGAATCGACAGCCCGGCTGGATTCTTTCAGAACTTCTTCCCGGGCGGAACGGCGAACGACCCGCCCTCGCAAGAGGACGGGTCGTTCGGGACCTCATACGGCGCGGATCAGACCTCGGTGATCTCGATCTGACGGAACAGATCGGCGTCGATCGCGGCGCTCACGTCGGCGAGCAGCTCGTCGGTGACCGGCGAGTCGAGCGTCAGGACGCTGAGCGCCTGGGCGCCTGCCGCCTCCCGGGCGATCTGCATGCCTGCGATGTTGATGCCCGCCTCGCCGAACTTCTGGCCGTAGACGGCCACGATGCCCGGGCGGTCGGTGTAGGTCATCACGACGTGGTGCTTCTCGATGGGGAGCTCGATCGCGTGCCCGTTGATGGACACCAGCTTCTCGATCTGCTTCGGGCCGGTCAGCGTGCCCGACACGGCGAGCTGGCTGCCGTCGGAGAGGGCACCGCGGAGCGTGATGACGTTGCGGTACTCCTCGCTGATGTCGTCCTGCAGCAGGCGCACGGCCACGCCGCGCTGCTCGGCCAGCAGCGGTGCGTTCACGTACGAGACGTTGTCGCTGACGATGTTGGTGAACACGCCCTTGAGCGCGGCGAGCTTGAGCACGCTCACGTCGTAGTCGTTCAGCTCACCGTGCACCTCGACGTCGAGGCTGGTCAGCGGCGACTGCGACAGGGCGGAGAAGATCTGACCGAGCTTCTCGACCAGAGCGATGCCGGGGCGCACGTACGGGTCGATCACGCCACCGGCGACGTTCACGGCATCCGGCACCAGGTCGCCGCCGAGCGCGAGACGCACGGAGCGGGCGACGGACACGCCGGCCTTCTCCTGAGCCTCCTCGGTGCTCGCACCCAGGTGCGGGGTGACGACCACGTTCGGCAGGCTCAGCAGAGCCTGCGCGGTGCTGCCCTCGACCGGCGGCTCGGAGGTGAAGACGTCGAGGCCGGCGCCGGCGATCTCACCGGAGACGAGGGCCTCGTGCAGATCGGCCTCGTCGATCAGGCCACCGCGGGCGACGTTGACGACGAACGCCGTCGGCTTCATGGCGGCGAACTGCTCCGCGGCGATCATGCCCGTGGTCTCGGGGGTCTTCGGCATGTGGATGGTGAGGAAGTCGGCCTCGGCGACCAGCTCGTCGAGCGACACCAGCTGCACGCCCAGCTGCTGCGCACGCGCGCTCGTGACGTAGGGGTCGTACGCGATCACGCGCATGTCGAAGGCGTTCAGGCGGGCGGCGACGAGAGCGCCGATGCGGCCGAGCCCCACGATTCCGACGGTCTTCTCGAAGAGCTCCGCACCCGTGAACGAGCTGCGCTTCCATGCACCGCCGGAGAGCGAGGCGTGCGCGGCCGGGATGCGGCGCGCGAGGCTCAGGATGTGGCCGATCGTCAGCTCTGCGGCCGAGACGATGTTCGAGGTAGGTGCGTTCACCACCATGACGCCGGCGGTCGTGGCCGCCTTGATGTCGACGTTGTCGAGGCCGACGCCCGCGCGTGCGATGACCTTCAGCTTGGGCGCGTGCGAGAGCGCCTCGGCGTCGACCTTCGTCGCAGAGCGGACCAGCACGGCATCCGCGTCGGCGAGGGCGGCGAACAGCGCCTCGCGGTCGGTGCCGTCGACGTTGCGCACCTCGAAGTCCGGCCCGAGCGCCTCGATCGTGGCGGGCGAGAGGACTTCGGCGATGAGAACGACGGGCTTGGATGCGGACTGGTTCGACACAGGTATCCTTCGGGGCAGCACACGGTGGAGGGGCAGTCGATGCGCCGCACGCCGGCGGGGGCGCGATCGGGACACACTTTACCCGAGCGGCATCCCCGCTCCCGACCGTGTGACGCCGGGCGTCCCCGCGGTCAGGAGCCGGTGAGCGCCGCCAGGTTGCGGATCACGTAGCTGAAGGTGTTCAGCAGGAAGACCGCGCTGAGCCCCAGGCCCGCGAGCAGCACCAGGACGAGCGCCCCGGTCGAACGCCGCCGTGTGAGGACGAGGACGACGGCGAAGACGGCCGCCGTGACCACTGAGGGCAGCAGCAGGACCACCCACCCGTAGCCCGACATCCCTCCGACGGAGAGCTGGACCGCATAGAAGACCGCCGTCCAGATGACGAAGGCGTAGGCGAGGCCGCCGAGTCCGATGAGGAACCCGCGCAGGGCGCTGCGGACGCGGCCGCCGTGCCGCGTGGTGTCGACCGATGCGTTCCCGCTCACAGCGCAGCACCTCCCCCGGAGACGACGAACGGCCAGGGCACGAGCAAGGCCGCGCCGGCGATCAGCCAGACGATCCGCACCCAGTCCTTCGCGCCGCGCGTGACGACGAGGACGGCGATGAACCACAGTGCCGGCGCCAGCACAGCGAGCCACAGCGCGGCCTGGTACAGGAACGCGGGGAGCGTGAACATCACCGGCGCCTGCATCCCCACTCCCCCGATGACCCACCCGACGGTGTACAGGAGGTAGACGCCGCCGAGGATGCCGAGCGTGACCAGGGTCACGGTGCTGAGGCCCTGCGGTTCGTCATCGGCTCCGGCATCCGTCGCCTGCATCGTGGACGGATCGGATGCCGTCGACGGCGCGCCGTCGTGCTTCGACTCGGACGCGGGCCGCGGCGACTCCTGCGGCCGCGACCTGCGGGGTCGCATCTCCGGGCGGCGCGCTTCCAGCGCATCGTCCCCGTCCCAGCTGAGGGCGTCGTCGTCGCCGTCGGATCTCATCGTTCCAGCGTACCGACGCGCGGGCCCCGCTCCCCACTATGCTCAGGGCGACACCACTTCCGGGGAGGAAACCGTGGCAGAGAGCAAGAACAAGGACGTCCGGCCCGATGCCGAGGCGCCCGCCGAGCGCACCTGGGTGCCCACGGCCGAGGCGAAGAAGAAGGCGACCACGTTCCGGTGGATCGCGGCGGCGCTGTGGCTGGTCGCCATCGTCGGCGAGGCGGTCAGCATCTTCTGGCTGCTGAAGCAGCGCGTGGTCACGGGCGCCGACGGCACCCTGGTGCGCGACGACGACACCGGGCTGCTGCGCGAGGAGGGCGTCACCACGACCTTCCCGCAGTGGGCGTTCATCACCCTGCTCGTGCTGCTGGTCGTCATCGCGACCCTCTCGATCACCGGCTCGATCCTGTGGAAGAAGGCCAATCACCTCGACCCCGCGAAGAAGTCCGACGCCGTGCGTTTCTTCGTGCAGAACCAGCTGGGCGCGATCATCGCGATCATCGCCTTCGTCCCGCTGATCATCATGGTCTTCCTGAACAAGGACATGAGCAAGGGACAGAAGACCACGGCCGGCATCGTCGGCATCGTGCTCGCCCTGCTCGCCACCTACATCGGCGTGGACTTCAAGCCCGCTTCGGTCGAGCAGTACACCGCCGACCAGTCCACCGTCATCCAACTGCTGGGCAAGGACCAGGTCACCTGGGTCGCCGGCGGCTCGGTGTACCACGTGTGCGACCAGGTCTCCGACATCCAGACCGGCAGCGAGATCCAGACCGGCACCACCGCCGAGGCCGTCGCCGCCCACAAGGAGCGCCTCACGCTGAAGTTCGCCTCAGAGCTGGAGAAGTGCGGCCTGCCGGTCCCCGAGAACGCCTCCGAGATCGCTGATGCGCTGCGTCAGATCCAGGGCGGCACGACCGTCACGCTTCCCGCGCCCGTGTGGGGCGAGGGCGTCGAGCCCCCTGTCGAGGTGAAGGAGGCCGCACCCGCGGCGAACTGACCCGATCGCACGAAGAAGAGGCCGTGCCCGGAGCTCCGGGCACGGCCTCTTCTTCGTCTCCTGCTAGGCGGCGGAGCGCACGGCCCGGTCGAGCGCAGCACGGGCCGCGGCCACGATCGAGGAGTCCGTCGCATCGAAACCGATGATCCCGCCGCCGGGTCCGCTCGGCGCGGTGTCCCCCGAGTCCACCCGGGCGGACAGATGCACGGCATCGACGCCGACCGCGATCAGTCGCGCGATGTCCTCGACGTGCACGCCGCCGCCGGGCATGACCTGCACACGGCCGGCCGAGCGTGCGACCAGGTCGCCGATCACGCCGATGCCGTGCACGCTGCGCGTGGCACCGCCGCTGGTGAGCACGCGATGCACGCCGAGCTCGATGAGCTCGTCCATGATCGCCAGGGGGTCGGGGGCGACATCGATCGCACGGTGGAACGACACCTCAGCGCCCTCCGCGGCGTCGATCCAGCGACGCATGGCGTCGCGGTCCACCCGGCCCTCCCGTGTCATCGCCCCGACGACCACGCCACCCGCGCCGCGTCGGACGATCTCACGGACGTCGGCCGCGACCAGGGCGACCTCGTCCGCGTCGTAGACGAATCCTCCCGGCCGCGGGCGCACCAGGGGTGCCACCCTGATGCCCGCGCCGGCGACGGCGAGGACGGCATCGACGGTTCCGGCCGACGGCGTCAGCCCGCCGGTCGCCGAGAGCGCCTGGCAGAGTTCGACACGGTCGGCGCCGGCGGCGAACGCGACGCGCGCTCCGGCGGCGTCCTGCACCGCGATCTCCAGCTGCGCGGCCCCGCTCATGAGACCGTCACAACCGCGACGGGTGCAGCGCGCAGGGCGTCGGGGATGCGCACGACGACGGCTCCGCCCGGTTCGGTCGCTGTGTCGGCGACCGAACTATCGGCCCAGCGCGCGGTGCCGCCGGACAGCTCCGGAGGCAGCGCGATCTCGCCGGCCGCGGGGTCGAGGGCGTGGACGTGCACGCCGGCGGCCGAGCGCGTGTAGCGCACGGGAGCTCCCGTCTCCTCGCCGAAGCGGATCCACGGCCGCGTGCCGTACACGGCGTCGCCGTTCTCGCGCAGCCAGCTGCCCAGCTCTCGCATCGCCGCCCGCTGCAGCTCGGGGATGGAGCCGTCGGCGGCGGGGCCGACGTTGATCAGCAGGTTCCCGTTCTTGGAGACGATGTCGACCAGCATCCGGATCAGCTCGACGCCGGAGAGCGATTGGCGCTCGTCCTCCGCCTGGTTGAAGCCGAACGAGTATCCCAGGCCGCGCGTGGACTCCCAGGGCTGCTCGAGGATGTCGGGGATGTGCGTGTACTCGCGCGTGAGGAACCCGTGGTACGGGACGCCCCACCGGTCGTTGACGACGCCATCCGGCACGGCGCCGAAGTAGCGCTCCAGCAGCGCGGCGACGGCGTACTCGTCGCGCCCCTTGCCGCCGTCGGGCCACTCGATGTCGTTCCAGAGCACATCGGGCGAGAACCGCTCGATCAGCTCGTCCAGCTGGGCCGCCGCGTACCGCGAGAACGCCTCGTCGTGCCGGCGGAACCGGAACAGGTCGGTGTCGGACTCGATGGGCGGGAAGTCGCTCACGTGCCAGTCGAGCGCGCCCGAGAAGTACACGCCGAACCGGGCACCGGCGCGGCGGGCGGCGTCGTGGAACTCGGCGATGAGGTCTCGGCGCGGTCCGCGCGCCGCGGCGTTGAAGCCGGTCGTCGCCGTGTCCCACAGGCAGAAGCCCTCATGGTGCTTGGTGGTGGGCACGATGTACCTCGCCCCGGCATCGACGAGCTCTCCGACGAAGGCGTCCGCATCGAACGCCGCCGCGTCCCACCGGTCGGCGAGATCCTCGTAGGAGGTGCCGGGTCCGTACAGCTCCTGATGCCGTCTCCACGTCGGGCTGCCCGCGATGCGGACCGTGTTCCCGTACCACTCCGCGTACTGGTGCCACGCGTACGCGTCCTCGGTGGGGATGTTCACGCCGGCGCCGTGCTGCACGGCCCAGGCCGGCACCGAGTAGAGCCCCCAGTGCACGAAGAAGCCCAGCTTGGCGTCGCGATACCACTCGGGCACGCCGTTGCCGGGGTAGCTCGGTGCGTCGGCACCGAAATCGGGTCCGGTGCGCGTCTCGAAGTTCATCATGCGGAGGTCTCCTGACGTCGGCTCACGTGCGCGGTGAGAGGCGGATTTCCGGTGGTGTCGAACGGGAACACGCCCGGAGCGAGGTGACGATGCCCCAGTCGCAGCAAGTTCTGGTCGACGCCGCCGGGGGTGAGTGCGAGCGTCCAGTCGGCCGCGAGCTCGTACAGCTCCGGCTCGAGGTAGCCGATCTTGACCACGACGATGTCCGCGCTCTCGGGGTCGAGCCCGAGCATGCGGAAGTCGTCCAGGTGGTGGAACGGCTTCCGCCGCTCGGTGATGATCGCGTGGAGGCCACCGACCGCGATGACCACCTGCGTGCCCGCGGCCGGATCGCCGTCCGTGATCGAGAAGACCTCTCCGGTGATCGCCACCGGACCGCTGGGACCGTGATCGACGCCGGCTCCCGCGCGCAGCGAGACCGTCGCGCCGACGCCCGCCGCGCGTGCGGTCGCGACCGCCTCCGCGTCGAAGATCGACGCGACCAGGGTCGTGCGGCTGCCGTCCGTGAGCTCCGGACGTGCGAGCAGCTCGGTCAGCGTCCAGGTGACGTCGCCCGCACCGCCGGCGGTCGGGTTGTCCCCGGAGTCGGAGATCAGATACGGATGCTGCGCCCCCGGCGCCGTCGCGCGCTCGAGCGCTCCGTCGAGGGTCGCGGTGGGCGCGACGAACACGAAGTCCTCGCGCGCGTCCCAGAAGTCCCGCGCCACGCGCTCGGCTTCGCGCGCGATGAGCTGCTCGTCATCGCCGAGTACGACGACGTAAGCCTGGCAGCGCGGTTCGTCCGCCCAGGCGTATCCGATCCAGATGGAGGCGTCGACGACACCCTCCATGCCCTCGATGCCCGGCAGCATCGCGTAGAGGCCGGCTGCGGGCTCCAGGCGGGTGCTCGTCTTCTCGCCCGGGAGGAGCACGGGGACGGGAACCCAGGCCTTGAAGGGACGACGTCGCAACGGATCGGCGCCCTCCGCGCTGCGGAGCCGCGCAAGCAGATTCCACACCGCCCGCTCCTTGGTGTTCATCCAGTCCTCGTGCGGCGCCATGCGATAGCAGGTGAGCAGATCGACGGCGTCGCGCAGAGTCTCGGAGACGTTGCCGTGCAGGTCCATCGACGTGGAGACGAGCGTGTCCGGCCCCAGCGCCTCGCGCACGGCGATCGCGAGGTCGCCCTCGGCGTCGGTCATGCCGATCACGCTCATCGCGCCGTGGATGTCGAAGAAGAAGCCGTCGAAGGGTCCGGACTCGCGGATGCTCTCGCGGATGCCGTCGACGATGGCGCTCTTCATCCGCTGATAGGTCTCCGGCGCGACAGCCCCGCCGGGAAGCGAACGGCCGTGGTGGATGGGGACCCACTCGGCGGCCTCGGCCAGGTCGCGTCCTGCTTCGAGGAACGGGTAGTACCCGATGAGCTCCGCACCGGTCCGGATCGTGAACGCCTCGTCTCCTGAGACATGCGGCGAGAACGTGCTCGACTCGATGGAGATTCCGCCGATGCCGATGCGCGGTCGCTCCAGCCCGCCGGGCGACACGGGCGCCAGCGCGGGCATCCAGATCTCGTGGGCTTCCAGACGGTCCGTCATGCGACGGCTCCTTCCTCGTGGTGGGGGCTCGATGAGTGGTGGGGGTTCTGTGGATCTCGGGGGATCGGTGCGGCGCCCGAGAGCAGGATGGCCTTCGCCGCGGCGGCGGCTCCGAGCGCCACCGCGTCCGTGTGCAGGGTCGCGGGGACGATGCGCAGGGCGACGCCGGAGATCGGCGAATCCGTCGCGAGCGTGCGCTCGATGGCGGGCGCGAGGAGATCCCACGCGCGGGCCACGCCTCCCCCGACGACGGCCGTGGACAGGTCGAGCAGTCCGGCTGCGCTGGCGCAGGCGAGCGCGACCGCTCGCCCCGCCGCCTCGAACACCGCGATCGCACTCGCGTCACCGGCGCGCGCCCTGTCCGCGACCTGCGCGGAACTGAGACCGGCGACTCCGGTCATCTCGCCGTACCGCAGCCCGATCGAGGTGCCCGAGGCGAGCGTCTCCAGGTGGCCCGTCTGCCCGCAGGTGCATACCAGCGTGCTGTACCCGGGCGTGTGCCCGATCTCGCCCGCCGCTCCGTGCGGTCCGTGGCGCAGGCGTCCGTCCAGCATGACCGCGCCGCCCACGCCCGTGCCCAGCATCACGCCGAGCACGTCGTCTCCCGTGGTCTCGCCGTGGCTGACCTCGCCGAGCAGGAACGCGTTCACGTCGTTCTCCACCGCGATGGGCACGCCGAGACGCGCGCGCAGCTCATCCGCGAGCGCGAAGCCCGCCCAGCCGCCGAAGGTGGCCGAGGCGGCGCGCACGGTTCCCGTGGCGTGGTCGATCACGCCTGCAGCGCCGACCCCTGCGGCGAGCAGGGGCCGCCCGCTCGCCTGGAGCAGGCGGCGGGTGAGCTCCGCGGCCGCGTCCGCCATGGCCGCTCCCCCGTCCAGCGCGGGAGCGGCCACCTGTCCGCGGCCGAGGATCTCCCCGTCCGCAGCCACGAGCAGCGCTGCGATCTTGGTCCCGCCGATGTCGATGCCGGCGATCACGCCGTCAGGCGCGTTCGCCCCGCGGAAGGGCATGGCTGTGCCGAGTGACCTGGCCATCGATCCGTTCAACGCCCCCCGAGGCCGGCCATGGCGATGCCCTTGACCAGGTGCTTCTGCAGCGCGATGACCAGGATCGTGGTCGGGATCATCGAGATGATCGAAGCGGCCATCTGCAGGTCCCAGCGTGTGCCGGTCAGCCCGGAGAAGCTCGCGAGTCCGACGGGCAGGGTTCCGAGGGAGCCGTAGTCCACCGTGACGATCAGGGGCCACAGGTAGCTGTTCCAGAACGACAGGAACGTGAACACCGACAGGACGGCGATCGACGACTTGGACAGCGGCAGGATGATCTGCGCGAAGGTGCGCACCGGGCCCGCGCCGTCGACACGAGCCGCCTCCTCCAGCTCGTACGGGATGCCGCGGAAGAACTGCCGCATGAGGAACGTGCCGAACGCGCCGAACGCGAACGGGAAGATCAGCGCCTGGTACGTGTCCACCCACCCGAACCACTGCATCACCTGGAACATCGGGATGACCAGCACCTCGGCGGGGACCATGAGAGTGGCGAGGAAGAGCACGAAGACGGCGTCGCGTCCCTTCCACCGCAGTCTGCCGAACGCGTAGCCGGCGGTGGTGGAGACGAACAGCACCACCAGGGTTCCCGCGATCGACGTGAACAGCGAGTTGCCGATGTACGTCCAGAACGGCCCGAACTGGAACACCTCGGCGAAGTTCGACCACCTGACCTCGGATCCGAACAGGCTCGGCGGCATCGCGAACATCTCGCCGTTCGGCTTGAGGGCCGAGAAGAACGCGTAGACCAGCGGCAGCATGAACAGGGCGGCAGCGATGTAGACCGCGACATGCGCGAGGATGAGGCGCACGCGCGCGGCCGGCGTCATCGGCGCGCCGCCGGAGCGGCGCTCGGTGTCGACGTGATCGTCGCCGTCCACCGCGACCATCGCCTTCGTGCTGGGGACTGCGATGTCAGTGCTCATAGTGCACCCACCTCTTCTGCGCCGTGAACTGGATGGCGGTGATCGTGATGATGAGGGCGAACAGGATCCAGGCGCCTGCGGCGGCGAGGCCGAGGTCCTGGAACTTGAAGCCCTGGTTGTAGATCCACATCACGAGGGGCAGCGTGCTGTTGCCCGGGCCTCCGCCTGTCAGCATCTGCGGCTGCACGAACACCTGCAACGACGTGATCATCGTCATGATGGTGGCGAAGAAGATCGCCGGGGAGATCATCGGGATCATGATGCTCCAGGTCATCCTGAAGCCGGTGGCGCCGTCGATGCTGGCCGCCTCCAGCACGCTCTCCGGCAGCTGCTCGAGAGCCGCGGAGAAGATCAGCATGTTGTAGCCGATGCCCTGCCAGACGCTCATGACGACGACCATGATCATCGCCCAGTTCCGGTCGGCGAGGAAGTTGGGCAGCTCCACGCCGAACCAGGTCTGCGCGAGGCCGTTGAACAGACCCTGCGGCTGCAGCAGCATCTTCCAGACGAGGACGTTGGCGACCATGGGCGTCACCACCGGGATGAAGAAGAGCACCCGCAGCGCACCGCGCCCGCGGATGCGGGGGCCCAGACCGACCGCCAGCAGAAGCGAGAAGATCACGCTCAGCGGCACGTACAGGACGGTGAACACCATCGAGTTCCGCAGCGCGGGGAGGAAGTTCGGGTCCTCGAACAGCCGGAGGTAGTTCGCTCCCCCGTTGAAGGTGCGCTCGCCGAAGGTCGGCCAGTCGAAGAAGCTCATCACGATGGACAAGCCGACCGGAACGATCGTGAACAGGGCGAGGCCCACCAGGGCCGGGCTTGCGAAGCCCAGCGCCTGGCGCGCCTCGACCTTGGCGAGCGACCCGCGACGACGCTTGGCAGCGGTCGTGATGGTCATCTCCTGGTATCCCTTTCCGTCAGTTCCGGGTCACTTGCCGAACTGCTGCTGCGCGGACTCCAGAACCGACTTCATCGACTCCTGCCCGTTGTAGACGCTCACCAGCTCGGGCTGCACGAAGGTGCCGACCTTGGCCCAGTTGTCGGAGACGTGCTGACCCTCGACGTTCTTGAACGCCGCTTCGAAGACGGCCTTGACCTGGTCGCGGTACGCCGGGTCGAGCGACTCGAAGTAGAGCGGCTGGCTCTCCGCGCGAGCCGGGTAGCTGCGACCCGAGGACGCGATGTAGTCCTGCGAGTCCTTGCTCAGCAGCGAACCGAGCACCTTCAGCGCGGCGTCCTTGTTCTTGCAGGTCTTCGCGATGCCGAAGCCGGAGCCGAGCACCAGGCTCAGGTCTCCCTTGTCGCCGGTCGGCAGAGGAGCGAGCCCTGCCTTGAAGCCCGCGTCGTTCTTCAGGTAGCCGACCGCGTTCCACGTGCCGTCGACCGCCATCGCGGCGTTCTCGCCGGTGAACTGGTTCTCGCCCCATCCGCCGTCAGAGGCGGATGCGACGGGAGCGGCCACCTTCTGCTTCGTGACCAGATCCGCGTACCAGCCGGCAGCGGCGGCGAATCCGGGGTCGGTGAGCTGGAGCTTGCCGTCGGCGCTGACCGGCTGCGTGCCCGACTTGGCGATGGGCAGCGCCTGCCACTGGAAGTCGCCCATGCCGATGCCGAAACCGAACTTGCCGCCGGTGGTCGCCTTCTTGGCCGTCGCCTCGAAGTCGTCGAAGGTCCAGCCGACCTTCGGCAGCTCGGCTCCGGCTGCGTTCAGCTGATCCTCGTTGTAGTACGTGACCATCGTGGACACGTCGAACGGCAGGCCGTAGAGGTCGCCCTTGTTCTTGAGGATGTCGGTCGCACCCGCGGCGAAGTCACTCTCGGCGAGTCCGGCGGCCTTCAGATCGGCATCCGTCAGCTTGACGAAGCCGTCGGTGTAGCTGGCGAGCATGCCGGAGTTCATGCCGGTGACGCACGCCATGTTGCCCGACGCCATGTTCGTGGTCAGCTTCGTGAAGAAGTCGCCCCAGGGAGCCGTGCGCAGCTCCACCTTCAGGTCGGGGTTCTGCTTCTTGACGACGTCGATCTGCGCCTTGAGGGCAGCGGTGTCATCCGCGCTTCCCGCCCACATGTCGACGACGATCGCGTCCCCGTCGCCGGAGCCGCCCGTGCTCGGGCCATTGGAGCAGCCCGCCATGGCGACGGCGACGCCCGCGACCACGATCACCGCACCCACGCGCTTGATCTTCATTGATTGCCTCCTCATCAAAGGTTGTTTCGACCGTCGAAATAACCTGGTAACGTCTTGAACGAAGTTACGCTTTCATACTTCGAGCACACACGCAACACGAACATCCGATGTTTAGTCCGCGCATCACGCAGCGGAGAGCCCCCGGGAGACAGGCATGCCGAGCGCAGACGACGCACCCACTCGCCGTATCGTCGAACTGATCGCGACCGGAGCCGCGCGTTCCCGCACCGAGATCGCCACCGCGCTCGGCGTGGCGCCGTCCACGGTGGGGATCCGCGTCCAGTCCCTGCTCGACGCCGGCATCCTGCGGGAGGCGGGCGAAGGGACGTCGCGCGGAGGCCGCAGGCCCCGCGTCCTCCAGCTCGCCGAGGCCGGGACCATCCTGACCGCCGACCTCGGCGGCGGTCACGCACGGATCGGCAGGCACACTCTCGGCGGCGCGCTGGACCGCATCGAGACCATCGCGATCGATCTCTCCGAGGGACCGGAACGCACACTCGAGCGCGTCAGCGAGGTCTTCGACCGATTCGCGGAGAACGCGTCCGTGCGGGCGATCGGCGTGGGCCTGCCCGGTCCCGTCGTCGTGGAGACCGGTTCCGTCGAGCAGCCGTCACGGATGCCGGGATGGCCCGGATTCCGCGTGGGCGAGCACCTGACCGCCCGCCACGATGTGCCCGTGATCGTCGACAACGACGCGAATCTGGCGGCACTCGGCGAGCACACCTCCCAGCTCGGCGGCGACGGCCACAGCATCACGGTCAAGGCCGGCACCGCGATCGGCAGCGGGATCATCGTGGACGGCCGAGTGCACCGCGGCGCGACCGGGGCAGCAGGCGACATCACGCACACGCGCATCGACGGCAGCGGAGACATCCCGTGCTCCTGCGGGAACACGGGATGTCTGGAGACCGTCGCGAGCGGTGCCAGCCTGGTGCGTCAGATGCGCGAACGAGGACACCAGGCCGTGCACACCACGGAGGACGTCCTCGCCCTCGCTCGGGACGCGGATCCGGAGGCCACGACCCTGGTGCGCACTGCGGGCACGCACCTCGGGCAGGCACTGTCGGGCGTGGTCAACTTCTTCAACCCGCACGCCGTCTTCCTCACCGGCAGCATGAGCGGTTCGGAGCCGTTCCTCGCCGCGGTGCGCAGCCGCGTCTACGAGGCGTGCCACCCGCTCGTCACGCAGACGCTCCGCATCGAGGCCGCCCGCACGGGCGCAGACGCGATCCTGCTGGGCGCGGCGAGGCTGGCGATGGATCGCCTGGAGATGCCCGTGGCCTGACGGCCACAGGGCCCTTCTCAGTCCGCGAGCGTCAGCTCGATCACCGGCATCAGCACGTCCGGCCGCTGCACCGGGAGGTGCACGGTCAGCGTCCCCTCGTCCTGCAGGGTCGGCGTCATATGGGTGTCGTGCTGATCGGGGTCCGGCACGGAGGTCTTCAGCCAGGAGCCGTCGTTCAGCAGGCGGGCGAAGGACACCCGACCGGCCAGATCCGGCAGGTGCACGAAGCCGAGAGGCCAGCTGAACAGGTGCAGGTACAGCCGGTCGCCACGGCGGGTGTAGACGCCTTCCCGAGGCGGCGTGAACTCCGCGTGCCCGGCGCCGACGATCGCGGCACGGTGCAGCAGCATCCACCGTCCGATCTCCTCCAGCGTGCGCGCGTCGCGCGGGGCGATCGCACCGCGCCCGTCCGGGCCGATGTTCAGCAGCATGTTGCCGTCCATCGACACCGAGTCGGCGAGCATCTGCACCAGCAGCGTCGGCGACTTCTGATCCGTGTTGTCGCGGTGATAGCCCCACGACCCGTTCAGCGTCTGGCAGGCCTCCCACACCCGCGGCGCCCCGTGCTCGTCGACGAGCGGTGCGGTGGGCTGGTACTGCTCCGGGGTGACGAAGTCGGCGGGGATGCCGAGTCGGTCGTTCACGAGTATGTCGGGCTGCAGCTCGCGGCACATGCCCAGCAGCGCCTCGGCATCCCACGCATCCGGACCCTTGCCCGCCCAGCCGTCACGGCTCTCGGGATAGGTGAAGTCGAAGAACAGATAGTCGATCCGGCCGTACTGCGTCAGCAGCTCCTGCACCTGTCCATGCAGGTACTCGCGGTACCGACCCATGTCCCGGCCCTCGTTGAGGGCGGCCGCGTTCTCGTCGTCGCGGCGCGGGTGGTTCCAGTCCACGGTGAAGTCCGGGTGGTGCCAGTCGATGAGCGAGTGGTACAGGCCCACCTTCAGCCCCTCCGCCCGCACGGCGTCGACGAACTCGCGTACGAGGTCGCGACCCGACGTCTGCTGCGAGCTGAAGTCGGTCAGAGCCGAGTCGAACAGGCAGAAGCCGTCGTGATGCTTGGTCGTGAGCACGACGTACCCCATACCCGCCTCCCTGGCCTGGCGGGCGATGGCGCGCGCATCGAAGCGATCGGGATCGAAGTGCTCGAAGTACTGGCGGTAGTCGTCATCCGTGATTCGCTCGTAGCTCTGCACCCACTCGTGCCTCGCGGCAACGCTGTAGATGCCGAAGTGCACGAACATCCCGAACCGGGCCTCGTCGAACCATTCCTGTCGCATGGGTCCATCCTGGCACAGACATCGGATGTCTTTCGGCGCTCAGGCCGGAAGAACCTCCGCGCGTTGCAGCATTAGGGTTGCCTTACCTATATTTGTAGGTGCGCATTCGCGCCGCTCCCCTCATCGAAGGACCACTGTGAACCGTCGTCTTCGCCTGCTCTCGGCCACCGCGGCCGCCGCCGTCGCCGCCCTGACTCTCGCCGCGTGCAGCGGACCTGCCGCCACCGACGGCGGGTCGTCCACCACCAAGCCGTCGGACGAGACGATCACCGTCTACAACGCGCAGCACGAGTCACTCACCAAGGAGTGGATCGACGCGTTCACGAAGGAGACCGGCATCGAGGTGCAGGTCCGCAACGGCGACGACACCGAGATGTCGAACCAGATCATCCAGGAAGGCGACCGCTCCCCCGCGGACGTCTTCCTGACCGAGAACTCCCCGTCGATGACCGCGGTCGAGAAGGCGGGCCTGTTCACCTCCCCCGGTGACGAGGCGCTGAAGAACGTCCCCGAGCAGTACCGCCCGTCGTCCGAGAAGTGGGTCGGCATCGCCGCCCGCTCCACCGTGTTCGCCTACAACACCACCAAGCTCACCGAGGCGCAGCTGCCGAAGTCCATGATGGACCTCGCCGACCCGGCGTGGAAGGGCCGCTGGGCGGCATCGCCCTCCGGCGCCGACTTCCAGGCCATCGTCTCCGCCCTCGTCCAGCTCAAGGGCGAGAAGGCAGCCGAGAGCTGGCTGCAGGCGATGAAGACCAACTCGGTCGCCTACAAGGGCAATTCCACCGCGATGAAGGCGGTCAACGCCGGCGAGATCGACGGCGCGATCATCTACCACTACTACTGGTTCGGCGACCAGGCGCAGACCGGCGAGAACTCCAAGAACGTCGCCCTGCACTACTTCAAGAACCAGGACCCGGGCGCGTTCGTCTCGATCTCCGGCGGTGGCGTGCTCAAGTCCACCAAGCACAAGGCCGCGGCGCAGAAGTTCCTGGCCTTCATCACCGGCAAGAAGGGCCAGGAGGTGCTGCAGAACGGAACCTCCTTCGAGTACCCGGTCGGCTCCGACGTGCCCGCGAACTCCGAGCTCGTTCCGCTGGCCGACCTGGACGCCCCGAAGATCGATCCCGCGACCCTGAACTCCAAGAAGGTCACCGACCTGATGACGCAGGCCGGCCTGCTCTAAAGTCGGGAACATCACGACAACCACCGCTCCTGTCAGGGCGGGCGGGGCCCGAGTGTTCCGCCCGCCCTTCGGCGTCGTCCTCGCCGGCGTCGTCGTCGCCGCACTGTCGCTGCTTCCCCTGATCTTCGTGATCACCACGGCGGTGCAGATCGGCTGGGATCAGTCGATCGCCCTGATCCTCCGACCCCGGGTCGGCGAGCTTCTCGGCAACACCGTGCTGCTGGTCGCCCTGGCCGTTCCGCTGTCCGCCGTGCTGGGCGTGGGCGGAGCCTGGCTGGTGGAGCGCACCTCACTCGCCGGCGCCGGCTTCTGGGGCGCGGTCCTCGCGATGCCGCTCGCGATCCCGGCCTTCGTCAACTCCTACGCATGGGTGTCGGCGATCCCCTCGCTCGCCGGTCTCGGTTCAGGGGTCCTGCTGTCCACGCTGTCGTACTTCCCCCTGGTGTACCTGCCGGTGCGCGCCGCGCTGGCGGGCCTGGACCCCGCGCTCGAGCAGAGCGCCGCGAGCCTGGGCCGTGGGCCGGTGCGGGTGTTCTTCGGCACGGTGCTCCCCCAGTTGCGGCTGGCTCTGCTCGGCGGATCGCTGCTCGTGGCCCTGCACCTGCTCAGCGAGTACGGCGCGTTCGCGCTGATCCGCTTCGACACGTTCACCACGGCGATCATGGACCAGTACCGGTCCACGTTCAACGGCTCCGCCGGAAGCATGCTCGCCGGAGTCCTCACGCTGCTGTGCCTGCTGATGCTGGTGCTGGAGAGTCGTGCGCGCGGTCGCGCGCGGTATGCGCGGATCGGTTCCGGAACCGCCGCACCGCCGAGCCGCGTGCGTCTGCGCGGCTGGCAGTTGCCGGCCCAGCTCGGACTCGGCGCACTCGCTGCCCTGGCCCTCGGCGTCCCGGCGGCCGTCATCGGCGGCTGGCTGGTGTTCGGCGGCGCCGGCGTGTGGCAGGCCCCCGAGCTGGTCCCGTCACTCCTGCAGACGCTGGGGCTCGCACTCGGCGGCGGCGTGCTCACCGTCGTCGCCGCCTTCCCGCTGTCGTGGCTGGCGGTCCGGCATCCGGGCCGGCTCAGCCGGCTGCTGGAGCGCACCAACTACTTCACGAGCTCGATGCCGGGGATCGTGCTGGCCCTGGCCCTCGTCTCCGTGTCGCTGACGTTCGTGCCTGCCGTCTACCAGACCACCCTGCTGCTGCTCATCGCCTACGCCCTGCTGTTCCTGCCCCGGGCGCTGGTGCCGCTGCAGGCCGGCATCGCGCAGGCTCCGCCGCTGCTCGAGGAGGCGGCCCAGGCGCTGGGGCGCCCGCCGCTGCGCGCGTTCCTGGGCGTGACGCTTCGTCTGGTCGCGCCGGCGACGGCCGCCGGGATGGCTCTGGTGTTCCTCGCGATCGCCGGCGAGCTGACGGCGACCCTGCTGCTCTCCCCGATCGGCGTGCAGACCCTCGCCACCCGCTTCTGGAGCCTCTCCAGCGAGATCGACTTCGCGGGCGCGGCCCCCTACGCGCTGCTGCTGATCCTGCTGTCCGCCCCCATGTCCTATCTGCTGTTCCGGCAGTCGACCACCGCTCGGAGCACCAGGCGCACGACCACGAAGGCGGCGACCGAATGACCGCATCCAATCTCGGCTCCACGGGCGCCGTCACCACCATCGGCACCGGCCCCGTACCGGACGCGCACCTGCTGCTGTCCGGTGTGACCGCCTCATACAGCGGGCACGAGGTCCTGCACGGCATCGACCTCGCGGTGCGTCGCGGCGGGATCACCGCCATCGTCGGGGCGTCCGGCTCGGGCAAGACGACGCTGCTGCGCGTGATCGCCGGCTTCGCCCGTCCCGACGGCGGGGAGATCAGCCTGGGCGACGTCCAGGTCGCCGGTCCCGGCACCTGGGTCCCCGCGCACCGTCGCGGCATCGGCTACGTCACGCAGGACGGCGGCCTGTTCCCGCACCTGACCGTGGCCCGCAACATCGCTTTCGGCCTCGAGCACCTGCCGCGCGGCGAGCGGCGCGACCGCGTCGCGGCGCTGCTCGATCTCGTGGCGCTGCCGCGCGAGTTCGCCGACCGCCGCCCCGATCAGCTCTCCGGAGGGCAGCAGCAGCGCGTCGCGATCGCCCGCGCCCTGGCCCGCGAGCCGCAACTGATGCTCCTGGATGAGCCGTTCTCCGCGCTCGACACGGGCCTGCGGTCCGCCACCAGGCAGGCGGTCTCCGCCATCCTGGCCGAGGCGGGGACGACCGCGATCCTGGTGACGCACGACCAGTCCGAGGCCCTGAGCTTCGCGGACCAGGTCGCGGTCATGCGCGACGGCGATCTGGTGCAGACCGGGCATCCGTTCGTGGTCTACACCCGCCCGGTCGACCGCGGCGTCGCCGAGTTCCTCGGCGAGGCGATCGTGCTGGACGCGTGGCTGGACGGTTCTCTCGCGTCCTGCGCACTCGGGTACATCCCGGTGCGGAACCCGCCGGTGCAGGGGCATGTGAAGCTCATGCTGCGCCCCGAGCAGGTGCAGATCGTCGCCGACGCGCCCGTGCGGGGCACCGTCGAGGAAGGCGTGTACTTCGGCGCGGAGAGCTCCGTGCGCATCCGGCTGGAGTCGCGGGCGGACGCCGACCCGCGCCTGTCCGCGGAGCCGCCGACCATCACCATCCGGCACTGGAACGCCGCGCTCGCGAAGCCAGGGCGGCGCATCGCGCTGCGCGTGGTCGGCGAGGGCGTCGTCCTGCAGTGATCTGAACAAAGAAAGGGCATCCCCGAAGGGATGCCCTTTCTCACTCGGACGGTGGGTCAGCGCGCAGCGCTGCCCTCGACATAGTCCTCGTCGGACTGCTTCCAGGCGAACAGAGCGCGCAGCTCCTTGCCCGTGGTCTCGATCGGGTGACCCTGCTCCTTCTCGCGAAGCGCGAGGAACTCGGCAGCGCCGTTGTCCTGGTCGTCGATGAAGCGCTTGGCGAAGGCACCGGACTGGATGTCGCCCAGGACCTCCTTCATGCGCTCCTTCACGCCGGCGTCGATGATGCGCGGGCCGGAGACGTAGTCGCCGAACTCGGCGGTGTCGGAGATCGACCAGCGCTGCTTGGCGATGCCGCCCTCCCACATCAGGTCGACGATCAGCTTGAGCTCGTGGAGCACCTCGAAGTAGGCGATCTGCGGCTGGTAGCCCGCCTCGGTGAGGGTCTCGAAGCCCGCCTGCACGAGGTGGCTGACGCCACCGCAGAGCACGGCCTGCTCGCCGAACAGGTCGGTCTCGGTCTCCTCGGTGAAGGTCGTCTTGATGACGCCGGCACGGGTGCCGCCGATGGCCTTCGCGTACGACAGGGCGAGCGCCCAGGCACCGCCGGTCGCGTCGCGCTCGACGCCGATGATGTCCGGGATGCCGCGACCCGCGACGAACTCGCGACGCACGGTGTGGCCCGGCGCCTTCGGAGCGATGAGGATGACGTCCACGCCCTCGGGCGCGTCGATGTAGCCGAAGCGGATGTTGAAGCCGTGCGCGAAGGCGAGGGCCTTGCCCGCGGTCAGGTTGTCCTTGATCGACTCGGTGTAGATGCCGCGCTGGTGCTGGTCCGGCGCGAGGATCATGATGACGTCGGCCCAGGCGGTGGCGTCGGCGACCGTCTTGACGGGGAAGCCCGCCTCCTCGGCCTTGGCGATCGACTTGGAGCCCTCCTTGAGAGCGATGGCGACCTCGACACCCGAGTCGCGCAGGTTCATCGCGTGGGCGTGGCCCTGCGAGCCGTAGCCGACGATGGCGACCTTCTTGCCCTGGATGATCGAGAGGTCAGCGTCGTCGTCGTAGAAGATCTCGGTGCTCACGGTGTTGTTTCTCCTTGGTTGTGGTTCGTGAAGTTGTGGGGGTCAGCCGCGCAGAACGCGCTCGGTGATGCTCTTGCCGCCGCGGCCGATGGCGAGCAGGCCCGACTGGGCGAGCTCCTTGATGCCGAAGGGCTCGAGAGCCCTCAGCAGCGCCTGCACCTTGCCCTGATCGCCGGTGACCTCGACCACCAGCGCGTCGGGCGCGTAGTCCACGACGGAGGCACGGAACAGGTTCACGACCTCGAGCACGTTCGAGCGGGTGTTGTTGTCGGTGCGCACCTTGATGAGCATGTGCTCGCGCTGCACGGACGACGACTGCTCGAGCTCGACGATCTTGATCACGTTGATCAGCTTGTTCAGCTGCTTCGTGACCTGTTCGAGCGGCAGGTCCTCGACGTCGACGACGACCGTGATCCGGGAGATCCCGGTCACCTCGGTCACGCCCACGGCGAGGGATTCGATGTTGAAGCCGCGGCGGGCGAAGAGCCCGGCGACGCGGGTCAGGATGCCGGGGGTGTCCTCCACCAGCAGGCTCAGCACGTGAGATGCCATGGTCAGTCCTCCTGCTCGAAGGCCGGCGCGTGGTCGCGCGCGTACTGGACGTAGCTGTTGCTGACGCCCTGGGGGACCATCGGCCACACCATGGCATCCGCGCTCACGACGAAGTCGATCAGCACAGGCCGGTCGTTGGTCTCCAGCGCCAGCTGGATCGCGGCGTCCACCTCGTCCTCCTTCTCGACCCGGATCGCGAGGCAGCCGTACGCCTCGCCGAGCTTGACGAAGTCGGGGATGCGGACCGTTCCGGCCCCCGTGTTCAGGTCGGTGTTCGAGTGGCGGCCGTCGTAGAAAAGCGTCTGCCACTGCCGCACCATCCCGAGCGACGAGTTGTTGATGATGGCGACCTTGATCGGGATGTTGTTGATGACGCAGGTCGCGAGCTCCTGGTTGGTCATCTGGAAGCATCCGTCGCCGTCGATCGACCACACGACACGGTCGGGCTCGGCGACCTTCGCGCCCATCGCGGCCGGGACCGAGTAGCCCATCGTTCCGGCGCCACCGGAGTTCAGCCAGGAGTTGGGACGCTCGTACTTGATGAACTGCGCCGCCCACATCTGGTGCTGTCCCACGCCCGCCGCGTACACGGCCTCCGGCCCGGTCAGCTCGCCGATGCGCTGGATCACGTGCTGCGGCGAGAGCAGTCCGTCGCTGGTGGGCGCGAAGCCGAGCGGGAACTCCGACTTCAGGCCGTCGAGGTACGACCACCACTCGTCGGTGTCCGGTCCGTCGCTGCTCACCGTGCTGCGGAAGGCGGTGTCGAGGTCGACGAGCACGTCGCGCACGTCGCCCACGATCGGCACGTCCGCCGTGCGGATCTTGGAGATCTCGGCGGGGTCGATGTCGACGTGCACGATCTTCGCGTTCGGGGCGAACAGCGCGACCTTGCCGGTCACGCGGTCGTCGAAGCGCGCGCCGAGCGAGACGATCAGGTCGGCCTCCTGCAGTGCGAGCACGGCCGGGACCGTGCCGTGCATGCCCGGCATGCCGAGGTGCTGCGGGTGCGAGTCGGGGAAGGCGCCGCGGGCCATCAGCGTCGTCACGACCGGCGCGCCGGTCGATTCGGCGAGGATGCGGAGCTCGTCGGACGCGCGACCGCGGATCACGCCGCCGCCGACGTACAGCACGGGCTTCTTGGCCTCGGCGAGCAGGGTCGCCGCGGCCTGGATCTGCTTGCCGTGCGCCTTGGTCACCGGACGGTAGCCGGGAAGCTCCACCTTGGGCGGCCAGATGAACGGCACGACGTCCTGCTGCGCGTCCTTTGTGATGTCCACGAGCACGGGGCCGGGACGACCTGTCGAGGCGATCTCGAACGCCGCTGCGATCGCGCCCGGGATGTCAGCCGCGTCCTTCACCAGGAAGGAGTGCTTGGTCACCGGCATCGTGATGCCCACGATGTCCGCCTCCTGGAACGCGTCCGTGCCCATCAGCGTGGAGAACACCTGGCCGGTGATCGCGACCAGCGGCACGGAGTCCATGTACGCGTCGGCGATGGCGGTGACCAGGTTGGTCGCGCCGGGGCCGGAGGTGGCGATGCAGACGCCGACGCGGCCAGACGCCGAGGCGTACCCCTCCGCCGCGTGCCCGGCACCCTGCTCGTGGCGGACCAGGATATGCCGGAGCTCGGATGCGTCCATCAGCGGGTCGTACACCGGGAGGATCGCACCGCCCGGGATGCCGAAGACGTCGGTGACGCCCAGCTTCTCGAGTGAGCGGACGACCGCCTCGGCACCCGAGATCTCGGGAGCGGATGCGGTGCGCGCCGGTGGCCGCGGCACGGCCGGTGCGGAATCGGGAGGTGTCATTTCATTCCTCTGATGATCGTGATGAGCAGGTACCCGGACGGGAGCGGAGGGCGTGCCTGTCTCAGGCTCAGCCGGTCACCGCTCCCTGTGCGGCGGAGCGCACGAGACGGGAGTACTTGGCGAGGACGCCACGGGTATAGCGCGGGGGTAGGGGCTCCCAGCCCTCACGGCGGGAGCTCAGCTCAGCCTCCTCGACGAGTAGCTCGAGGGAGCGAGCCGCGATATCGACCCGTATCAGATCACCATCGCGCACGAAGGCGATAGGACCTGCGTCCACCGCTTCGGGTGCTATGTGGCCGATGCACAGGCCGGTTGTGCCGCCTGAGAATCGTCCGTCCGTCAAGAGTAGTACATCTTTTCCGAGCCCCGCGCCCTTGATGGCTCCGGTGATCGCGAGCATCTCGCGCATGCCGGGTCCGCCCTTCGGGCCCTCGTAGCGGATGACCACCACGTCGCCGGCATTGATCTCGCCCGCGGCGAGGGCGTCCATCGCGGCGCGCTCGCGCTCGAACACGCGGGCCGGGCCCTCGAAGACGTCGGCGTCGAAGCCGGCCGACTTCACGACGGCGCCCTCGGGTGCCATCGAGCCGTGCAGGATCGTGATGCCGCCGGAGGTGTGGATCGGGTTGTCGAAGGTGCGGATGACCTCGCCGTCGATCGGGTCCGGGTTCAGCTCGCGCAGGTTCTCCGCGACGGTCTTGCCGGTGACGGTGAGGGCATCGCCGTGCAGCAGGCCCTCGTCGAGCATGGCCTTCATGATCACGGGGATGCCGCCGTGACGGTCGACGTCGTTCATGACGTACTTCCCGAACGGCTTGAGGTCGCCGACGTGCGGGGTCCGGTCGCCGATGCGGTTGAAGTCGTGCAGGCTCAGCTCGACGCCGGCCTCGTTGGCGATGGCCAGCAGGTGCAGCACCACGTTCGTCGAACCGCCGAGGGCCATGGCGAGCGCGACGGCGTTCTCGAAGGACTCCTTCGTCAGGATGTCCTTTGTCGTGATTCCCTGGCGCAGCAGGTTGACGACGGCCTCGCCGGAGCGATGCGCGAAGTAGTCGCGGCGGCGGTCGGCGGAGGGCGGCGCGGCCGAGCCGGGAAGGCTCAGGCCGAGAGCCTCGGCGACGGACGCCATGGTGTTGGCGGTGTACATGCCGCCGCACGCGCCCTCACCGGGAGCGAACGCGCACTCGATGCGCTTGAGGTCCTCCTCGGTCATCCGGCCGGCGCGACACGCGCCCACGCCCTCGAACGAGTCGATGATCGTGATGTCCTTCTCGGTGCCGTCCGAGAGCTTCACCCAGCCCGGTGCGATGGAACCGGCGTACAGGAACACGCTCGACAGGCCCAGACGGGCACTCGCCATCAGCATGCCGGGGATGGACTTGTCGCAGCCGGCCAGCAGCACGGTGCCGTCCAGGCGCTCGGCCATGATGACCGTCTCGACGGAGTCGGCGATGACCTCGCGGCTCACCAGCGAGAAGTGCATGCCCTCGTGGCCCATCGAGATGCCGTCGGAGACGGAGATGGTGCCGAACTGCAGCGGGTATCCCCCGCCGGAGTGCACGCCCTCCTTGGCGCCCTGCGCCAGCCGGTCGAGGCTCAGGTTGCACGGGGTGATCTCGTTCCAGCTGGACGCGATGCCGATCTGGGGCTTGTCCCAGTCCGCGTCGCCCATGCCCACGGCACGGAGCATGCCTCGGGACGTGGTCGCCTCGATGCCGTCGGTGACGACCCGGCTGCGCGGCTTGATGTCGATTTCAGCGGGCGCGCCGGGCGCGCCGGAGGGGGCTTCATGGGAGGACATGACGGAAGTCTATTCCCGACCGGCGGCGCGCTCTGTCGCGATGACGCCGAGGAGTTCGCCGATCTGCTGTGGGGATCCCACACGCAGGGTCGCCGCGGTCTCTCCCGGACCGACCCGCACGCCGAGATCGTGTTCGGTGAGCACCCGCAGCGCATCCTCGTCGGTGACGTCATCGCCGGCGAACAGGATGCCGGTGGCCCCGGTGCGGGCGCGCAGCGCGGTGATCGCCGCGTCCTTGCCCTCGTGCCGGGAGGAGAACTCGAGGATGCGATCGCCCGTGCGCCGGCGCCAGCGGGCCGCCCGGCGCGCCATCACCTCGTCCACCGCGGCGAACGCGGCGCGCTCCACGGCCGGATCCGCGGGACGGCCGTGGATGCCGACGCCGAAGGTCTTCCGCTCCAGCTCCACGCCCGGGTACTCCGTGAGCAGCGGCTCGAGCTCGTCGAACAGCGACTCGCGCAGGTCGCGCTCCTGCGCGCTCTCGGCGGCATCCGCCTCACCCTCGCCCGGGAACCAGTACTGCGCGCCGTGGGAGCCCGCGAGGATCACCGGTGAGTCGTCGGAGTGCTCGGCGATCTCGCGCAGGTGCACGAGGCTCCGCCCGGAGACGTAGGCCACCTCGGTGTCGGGCAGCACCGCCAGTCGCGCCACGGCGTCCGCGATCTCGGGCAGGGCGCGCGCGCTCATCGGGTCGGCGACCAGGGGGGACGCCGTGCCGTCGAAGTCGAGCGCGACCAGCAGCACGGGGGTGCGGGCGATCGCGGTGACGGCCTCATCGTGACTGCCCGGTGTCCAGGTGCGGGTCATGCGGGGTCCTCCGGGTGGTGACGGTGGTGGGAGGCGTGCTCGAGCGCCTTCAGGAACGCCTGGGACCAGGCCGTGACGTCGTGCTCGAGCACACGCTTGCGCAGCGATCGCATCCGGCGGCTCTGCTCGGTGCGCGGCATCTCGATGGCCGAGACGATGGCATCCTTCACACCCTCGATGTCGTGCGGGTTCACCCGCACCGCCTGCCGCAGCTCGTCGGCCGCACCGGTGAACTCGCTGAGCACGAGCACGCCGCGATTGTCGGCGCGGGTGGCGACGTACTCCTTCGCGACGAGGTTCATGCCGTCGCGCAGCGCCGTCACGAGCATCACGTCGGCGGCCAGGTACATCGCGACCATCTCCTCCCGTGGGAATCCCTGGTGCAGATACCGGATCGCGGTGTGCCCGAGCGTGTCGTGGTCGCCGTTGATGCGGCCGATGGCGAGCTCCACCTCGTCGCGCAGGTGCACGTAGGCGTCGACCCGCTCGCGGCTGGGGCTCGCCACCTGGATGAAGGTGACGTCCTCCACGGAGATCCTGCCCTGGTCGAGCAGTTCCCCGTAGGCCTTGATGCGGTGCCGGATGCCCTTCGTGTAGTCCAGCCGGTCCACGCCCAGCAGGATGTGCTTCGGATTGCCGAGCCCCTCACGGATCTCCACTGCGCGGGCACGGATGTCGGGGCGCTGCGCGAGCTCGCGGTACGGCGTCGTGTCGATGGAGATCGGGTACGCCCTCGCGTGGCTGCGGCGGCCGTCGGGCAGGGTGATGGCGCTGGCCTTCGTCTCGAACCCCAGGCGTCGCTTGACCGCGGCGAGGAAGTTCGCGGCGTCCTGTGAACGCTGGAATCCGATCACGTCGGCGCCGAGCAGGCCGCGCAGCACCTGGTCCCGCCACGGCAGCTGCGCATAGAGCCCGTGGGCGGGGAACGGGATGTGGTGGAAGTAGCCGATGGTCACGTCCGGACGCAGGTTGCGCACCATCTCGGGCACCAGCTGCAGCTGGTAGTCGTGCACCCAGACCGTGCCGCCCTTCGCGACCGCTGCGGACGCGGCCTCGGCGAAGCGCAGATTCACCGAGACGTAGGCTTCCCACCACTCCCGGTGGTACTGCGGCGGGGCTATCACGTCGTGGTACAGCGGCCAGATCGTGTCGTTGCTGAAGCCCTCGTAGTACTCCTGGATGTCGGCCTCGCTGAGCGCGACGGGGATCAGGCGGATGCCGTCGGCGTCGAACGGAGCGAGCTCGACGTCCGGCATCCCCGCCCAGCCCACCCAGGCGCCGTCCACGCTGCGCATCATGGGCTCGAGTGCTGCCACGAGCCCGCCGGGCGACGTGCGCCAGATCTCCTCGCCATCGGCTGTCTCGATCCGGTCGACCGGCAGTCGGTTGGCGACGACGACGAACTCTGCGGCTGCCATGGGGACTCCTCTGCTCGGTTCCTCCAGGCTACCGATCGCGGCGCGGCTCAGCGCCGGGCTGGCGTCATGAGCCGATTTGCGATACCGGTCGCGACGACGATGGCCGCGGCGATCAGGGGCATGATGAGCGCCGCTCCGGTGCCCGAGCCCTCGGCCAGTTCTCCGGTGATCGCCGCTGCGGCCGCCTGGCCGACGACGACCCCTGCGCCCAGCATGGTCATCACGGTGGCCGAGCGTCCCAGCGGGCTGCGTGCGGCCCCCAGGCTGTAGAGCGTGACGAGCGTCGGTCCGACGCCGATGCCGAGGATCGCGAGGGCGACGGCCATGGTCGTGACATCGGATGCCGTGATCACCAGTACCGATCCCGCCAGCAGGATGCCGCCGAACACCAGCCAGCGCATGTGCAGCGTGAACCGCGGCGGCAGCCATGCCACGCCGAGCGCGAGGATCGCCGAGCCGATCCCCATCACGCCGTACAGCAGTCCGGCCTGCTCGGCGACGCCGCGATCGGCCATGAACGACGTGAGCGCGGTGAGCATCGCCCCGAAGAACAGGCCCACGCCGAGGATCCCGAGCACCACCACGAGCAGCGTGGGGCGGAAGAGCTCGGACACGGCGGACGGCGCGGTGCCGTCCGCCGCGCGGGACGCGGAGACGTGCCGCGCGGTGGGGTGCAGGGCGAACGCGCCGACGAACAACAGGGTCAGCGCGGATGCCATCACCATCGGCGCCCAGGGGGCGATCAGCGAGGCGAGCGCGCCGACCAGGAACGGACCGAACACGAACACGGTCTCGTCGGCCGCGGACTCGTAGGACATGGTCGCCGAGGTGGTGCGGGCGCGCCTCGGCTGCGGCATCCGCTCGTCGATGATGGTGACCAGCCGCGATCGCGACATGGGCGAGACCTGCGGCGCAGTGGCGCCGATCGCGAAGGCGGCGAGCAGCACGAAGCCCTGGTCGAGCGGGCTGTACACGACGGCGGCGAAGGCCGCGAGCATGGCCGCGTTGAGCACCGCCGCGGCGACCAGCACCGGGCGCTGACCGTAGCGGTCGGCGGCAGCGCCCAGGAACGGGCCGATCAGCGCCGTGCCGATCCCGACGGCGGCGGAGGTGAGGCCGCCCAGGGACAGGGAGTCGCGGGCGCTGACCACGATGGTCAGCACGCCGACGACCATCATGGCGAACGGCAGTCGCGCGATGAACGCGATGAGGAAGTACGGAAGGCCGGCGAGGCGCAGCAGGCTCGGCGAGGAATCGATCTGTGTCATGGCTCTCGGGCGCCGCATCGCGACGCCGGGTCGGGTGCCGCCGCTGTCCGCCGGGGAGCCGGCGGCCGGTAGATACACAGCTGTAACTGCTGTCAAGCCTAGCCGAGGAGCGATGCTCGTCGGCTAACGTGATGCCATGCGGTATCTCTTCAGCACTGGACTCATCGGCGCCATCACGGCCGGAATGTCACTGCTGCGCGGCACCCGCGAGGCGCCGATCACGTGGCGCGCCGTGCTCGCCTGGATCAGCTGGGGCATCACGCTCGCCCTCGCGATCGGCGCCGCCGTCGACATGCGCCGCGACGAGCGCGGGCTCTCGGTCGCCTACGACTCGCCGTTGGCTCCGAAGCAGACCAAGCGGGCGAAGAAGCAGCTCAAGGCGATCGAGAAGGCCGCCAAGGGCACCAAGCACTGAGCGCCGACACCCCGTCTTCTCGTCGACACCCCGGGCTGTGGACGTCCATAGCTCGGGGTGTCGACGATTTCACGGGGTGTCGGCGGAGATGCATCCGCTGAGCGTCAGCGCGTGAGGACCAGCGCCTCGCCCTGACCGCCGCCGCCGCAGAGGGCTGCCACGGCCGTGCCGGACCCGCGCTTGGCGAGCTCGTGCACGAGGTGCACGACAAGTCGCGTCCCGCTGGCGCCGATCGGATGCCCGATGGCGATGCCGCCGCCGTGCACGTTCACGATGTCGCTGGACAGTCCCAGCTCCTGCTGGGACCGCGCGACCACGGCGCCGAACGCCTCATTGATCTCGACCAGGTCGAGATCATCCGTCGTGATGCCCTGCTTGCCCAGAGCCTTCTCGATCGCTCGGGCCGGCTGCGCCTGCAGCGAGTTGTCCGGGCCCGCGGTCTGGCCACTGGCGCCCACGACGGCCAGCACGGGCCAGCCCTTGGCCTGCGCATTCTCGCGGGTGGTGACGATGACGGCCGCCGCACCGTCGGAGATCTGCGACGAGTTGCCGGCCGTGATGGTGCCGCCCTCAGCGAACGCCGGGCGGAGCCCCGCGAGGGTCTCGACCGTCGTCTCGGGGCGGATGCCCTCGTCCTGGGTGAGCACGAGCGGATCGCCCTTGCGCTGCGGCACCGTGACAGGCACGATCTCGGCGTCGAACGCTCCGTCGGCCTGGCCCGCGGCGGCACGCTGGTGGGACAGTGCCGCGACCGCATCCTGCAGCTCGCGGGTCATCTCGTAGCGCGGGTTCTGACGCTCGGTGGATGCTCCCATGCTCTCCTTGTCGTACGCGTCGGTCAGGCCGTCGTACGCCATGTGGTCGAGCACCTCGACCGTGCCGTAGGTCCAGCCGTCGCGGGAGCCCATCAGCAGGTGCGGCGCGCGGGTCATGGATTCCATGCCTCCGGCCACCACCGTGGTGGCGTCGCCGGTGCGGATCATGCGGGCGGCGTCGATGATCGCGGTGAGCCCGGAGAGGCAGACCTTGTTGACCGAGCTGGCCGGCACGTCCCAGCCGATGCCTGCGCCGATCGCGGCCTGGCGTGCCGCGTTCTGCCCGGAGCCCGCCGCGAGCACCTGGCCCATGACCACGGCGTCGATGTCCGTCGGCGAGATGGCGGCCTGCTCGAGGGCGCCGCGGATCGCGAACGAGCCGAGCTGCGGCGCGGTGAACGGTGCGAGCTGCCCCTTCAGGCGTCCCTGCGGCGTGCGGGCAGCGGCGACGATGACGATGTCGCTCATGAGTTCTCCTTCAGGTTCTCCGAGACCGTCAGCGGCGGCTCGGTGGCGTCGATGACCTCCTGCGCGGTCACGCCGGGTGCCGTCTCCACGAGCACGAGCCCGTCGGGCGTGACGTCGATGACCGCGAGGTCGGTGATGATGCGGTGCACGACTCCCCTGCCGGTCAGCGGGAGCGTGCAGTCGTTCACGATCTTGGCGGAGCCGTCCTTGGCGACGTGCTCCATCAGGATGATCACGCGGCCGGCGCCGTGCACCAGGTCCATCGCTCCGCCGGGGCCCTTGACCATCTTGCCCGGGATCATCCAGTTGGCCAGGTCTCCCGTGGCGGAGACCTGCATGGCGCCGAGGATGGCGGCGTCGATCTTGCCGCCGCGGATCATGCCGAAACTCGTCGCCGAGTCGAAGAACGCCGCACCGGGCAGCAGCGTGACGGTCTCCTTGCCCGCATTGATCAGGTCAGGATCGACGTTCTCCTCGGTCGGGTACGGGCCGACGCCGAGGATGCCGTTCTCGGACTGCAGCACGACGGTCACGCCCTCGGGCACGTAGTTCGGAACCAGCGTGGGCAGGCCGATGCCGAGGTTCACGTACGAACCGTCGGTGAGCTCCTGCGCGGCGCGGGCCGCCATCTCGTTACGCGTGAGCGCCATGTCAGTCGCCTCCCTGTCCGGCGGCGACGGTGCGCCGTTCGATGCGCTTCTCGATGTCGGTCCCCACTTCGACGATCCGGTGCACGAAGACGCCCGGCAGATGGATGCCGTCGGGGTCGAGCTCGCCGGGCTCGACGAGTTCCTCCACCTGAGCGACGCAGATCCGGCCGGCCATGGCGGCGAGCGGGTTGAAGTTGCGGGCGGCCTTATTGAAGACGAGGTTCCCGTGCCGGTCGCCCTTCAGCGCGTGCACGAGCGCGAAGTCGGTGGTGATGGACTCCTCCAGCACGAACTCGCGCTCGGCGCCGTGGAAGTCGAACGAGCGGGTCTCCTTGACGGGAGAGGCGACGGCGATCGTCCCGTCGGCGTTGTAGCGGCGCGGCAGCCCACCCTCGGCGACCTGCGTGCCGACGCCCGTCTGCGTGAAGAACGCGGCGACGCCCGAGCCGCCGGCGCGGAGCTTCTCGGCCAGCGTGCCCTGCGGGGTGAGCTCCAGTTCCAGATCGCCCTCGAGGAACTGCCTCTCGAACTCCTTGTTCTCGCCGACGTAGGACGAGGTCATCTTGCGGATGCGCCGTGCGCCGAGCAGCACGCCCAGGCCCCAGTCGTCCACGCCGCAGTTGTTGCTGACCACGCTGAGGTCCTTCGTGCCCTGCGCGAGCAGCGCCTCGATGAGCAGCATCGGGTTCCCCGAGAGACCGAATCCGCCGACGGCGAGCGACGCTCCGTCGGGGATGTCGGCGACGGCCTCGGCCGCCGATGCGAACTGTTTGTCGATCACTGACCACTCCTTCGTGAATGTCCTCCTCCAGCATCCGCCCGGCGCGACGGCGGCGGCAAGCCGATGCTTGCGATGTGGTCACGGATCCGGGTAGCGTCCACATTGTGGAATCAACGGCACCGGGGAGACGCTCCGTCCCGGGAGCCCAGGCGATCGCCCGGGCCTCCGCCCTGCTGCGGCTGGTGTCGGCGTCCGCCGACGGCGCACCACTGCAGCAGCTGGCGACGGATGCCTCGCTCAGCCGCTCGACCGCCCACCGGCTGCTCACCGCGCTGAAGGTCGAGGGGCTGGTCGATCAGGATCCGACCACCTCACGCTGGACGGCCGGTCCTGAGCTGTACCTGATGGGCACGGCCGCCGCGTCGCGCTATGACATCACGGAGATCTCGCGCGACATCGTGCGCTCGCTGGCGGTGAGGACCGAGGAGAGCGCGTTCCTGTCCACGCGACGCGCGGATGAGACGGTGTGCCTGATCCGCGAGGAGGGGTCGTTCCCGATCCGCTCCTTCGTGCTCAGCGAAGGCATCCGCTTTCCGCTCGGCGTCGCCTCCGCCGGCATCGCGATCCTGTCGTTCCTGCCTGACCACGATGTGGATGCGTATCTTGAGCGCCACCCGGAGTTGGAGGGCCGCTGGGGTGCGGCGCACGGCCCCGAGCCGCTGCGAAGGCGGCTCGCGGAAACGAAGGCGCGCGGGTACGCCGTGAACCCCGGGCTGATCGTGGAGGGCTCATGGGGCATCGGCGCCGCGGTGTTCGATCGCGAGGGACGCGCCGAGTGGGCGCTGAGTCTCACCGGCGCCGAGTTCCGCTTCGGCCCCGACCGGCTCCCCCAGCTCGGCAGGACGCTGCTGGCGCACGCGCACCAGCTCTCCTCGCGGATCGCGGGTGCCCGGCGGTGATCAGCTCCCCAGTTCGGCGAGCACCAGCGGCGCCAGCGCGTCCGCCCCGCGCTCGGACATCACGACCGTGTAGTGGTTGAGGTCGTCGAGATGCACGTGCCGCACCTGCGGGAACTGAGCGAGCACGTTCTCCAGGTACGCCGGCGGGTAGAGCCCCGGCGTCTCGTTCTGCAGACCGCGCGGCACGGTGATGAACAGCGCCGGCTTCGACAGCGCTGCCAGCGCCTCCGGGAGCAGCGTGCCGACGTTCATGTCACGGGTGTCGTCGGCCATCGACCGATAGGTGGTCGCAGCGCGGAACGCGTCGCCGTCCGGGACGAGGTCGTAGGCGATGTACCGTTCCAGCTCGTCGCTCCAGTCCTCGGCCAGCGCGGGATGATTCCGCCAGAATCGGTCGGTGTACTCCTGCACGCCCGACCAGCGCATCGAGAGGCGCTCGGCGACAGGCCCCAGCACGACCTGCACCGCCTGCTCGGGGTCGACCCCCGCAGGCAGGTCCAGCGGGAAGCCACCGTCGACGAGCACGAGGCGACGCACGCGATCCGGATGCCTGTGCGCGAACGCCACCGCGACGAATGCGCCCATCGAGTGCCCCACGACGGTCGTGGACGCCACCGCCACGGCATCCAGCACCGCGGCCATGTCGTCGGCGTGCGCGGCCATGCCCGCCGGCCCCTCGACGGAGCTGCTCATCCCCCGGCCGCGCAGGTCGGGTGCGATGATCCGGACGCCGGGCATCCGCTCGACGACGAACGGCCAGGCCAGGTGGGAGGACGTGACCCCGTGGATCAGCAGCGCCGTCGCGACGGTCTCCCCCACCGGTTCCCAGATCGCGACGCGCAGTGCGCCGCCCGCGACGGGGACGTCGATGGTGCGGTAGGTGTGCGGCATCAGCGAGCGCTCCATCCGCCGTCCATGGTGTACGACGCACCGGTCACCATGCCGGCCGCGTCGGATGCCAGCCATCCGGCGAGGGAGGCGACCTCGGCGGCCTCCACGAGGCGCTTGATCGCACTCTCGGTGAGCATGATCCGCTCCACGACCTCGCCCTCGGGGATGCCGTGCAGCCGCGCCTGGTCGGCGATCTGCTTCTCGACGAGCGGGGTGCGCACGTAGCCGGGGTTGATGCAGTTGCTGGTCACACCGTGCGGGCCGCCCTCCAGTGCCGTCACCTTCGACAGGCCTTCCAGCCCGTGCTTGGCGGCGACGTACGCCGACTTGAACGCGCTGGCGCGCAGACCGTGCACGCTGGAGACGTTGATGATCCGCCCCCAGCCGCGCTCGTACATACCCGGCAGCACGGCACGGATGAGCAGGAACGGCGCCTCGAGCATGATCCGCTGGATGAGCCGGAAGGCGTCGGGGTCGAACTCGGCGATCGGGCTCACCCGCTGGATGCCGGCGTTGTTCACCAGGATGTCGGCCTGCAGCTCGAGGTCATCGAGCGCTGTGGTGTCGGAGAGATCGACCACCCACGCCTCCCCGCCGACCTCGTCGGCGGCAGCCGCCGCGGCCCCGGCGTTCAGATCGGCGATGATCACGTGCGCTCCACGGCCGGCGAACTCCTTGGCGCAGGCCAGGCCGATCCCGCTCGCTCCGCCGGTGACGACGGCCCGCCTGCCGGCGAGGTCCTGTTCGGTCATCCTGCTGCCCCCTTCGTGGTCGGTGAGGCCTTCGTTGTCTGTGAGGCCGTGGTGTCCGGGCGCAGCGCCCGGGTGATGAATGCGGTCATACCGTCGAGGACGGCCGGGTCGATCTCGGCGGGCGGGCGACCCTCGGCATCCGTCTCCCAGAGCAGGTAGCGCATGCCGATCAGCTCGCCGGCGCCCATCAGCGCCCACGCGACCACCTCGGTGTCCAACTCGGCCGCGACCTCGCCGTCGCGCTGCGCGGCGGCGAGCCCGGCTCGGTAGCCGTCCACGATGCGCTCGTAATGGAGCTTGAGCATGGCGGGCGAGACGAACTCCGCTTCGCGGACGACGCGGTACAGCGCCGGATGCTGCGCGGTGAACCGGAAGAAGCCCTCGAAGCCCCTCCGCTCAGCCTCGATGCGGTCCGCGGCACCCGCCATCGCCTCGGACATGGAGTGCCGAACACGACTGTTCAGGTCCACGACCAGGGCCTCGAAGATCGACTGCTTGCTGTCGAAATACAGGTAGAAGGTGCCCAGCGCGACCCCGGCGTGCTCGGTGATCTTCACGATCGACGCCTCGTGGTAGCCGAGATCGGCGAACACCTGCTCGGCCGCCTCCAGCAGGCGGCGGCGTGTCAACTGACCGCGCTTGGTCAGCGGCCGTCCCGTCGCCGGGGAGACCGGCGGATCCTCAACGGGCGTGATCATGTTCCTCCTTCAGAGGCGGGTCGGCGAGCAGGTCCTGCGCCATCCGGCGCAACCGGCCTCTGGCGACCTTGTCGATGGTCGAACGGGGCAGCTCGTCGAGCAGCACGATGTGCGCGGGCAGCTTGAATGCGGCGAGCCGCTCCGCGGCGAACGCGCGCAGCTCGTCCACCGACACGGGGCCGTCGGTCACCACGAACGCGCAGCCGCGCTCGCCCCACACCGGGTCGGGCACGCCGACGACTGCGGAGGCGGCGACCAGCGGATGCCGGTTCAGCACGCCCTCGATCTCGGCCGGGGCGATGTTCTCCCCGCCTGAGACGTAGATCTCCTTGAGCCGGTCCACCACCCGATGGATTCCGTCGGCGTCGCGGTGAAGCAGGTCACCGGTGCGGAGCCACTCCCCGCTCCTGGCCCGCGCGGTCGCATCGGCGTCGTCGAGGTAGCCGGGGAAGACGCTCGCTCCGCGCACCCACAGCTCCCCGGTCGCCACGCCCCGCAGCTCGAGGCCCGTCGCAGGGTCGACCAGGCGCGCGTCGACGCCCGGGTAGGGCCGGCCGACCGCACCGGGGTGATCGGCGACGAGTTCGGGAGCCAGGTACAGCACGTTGGGTCCTGCCTCGGTGAGTCCGTAGCCCTGGGTGAACGTCAGGCCGCGGGCGGCCCAGCTCCTGACGAGGTCGTCGGGAATGGTCGCCCCGCCGACCACCACGCGGCGCAGCGATGCGAGGTCGGCGGACGCCCAGTGCGGATGCTGCAGCAGCATCCGGTACTGGGTCGGCACGCCCATCATGGTGGTGACGCCGCGTTCGGGGATCAGCTGCAGGACGCGACCAGGGTCGAAGGAGCGCTCCAGCACGACGGTCGCGCCGCGCCACCACGCCTGCAGCGGCTGCACGTTCCAGGCGGCCACATGGTACTGCGGCAGCATGGCGAGCACGACGTCGTCGGCGCCGAGGGGCATGGCCCGGTCCAGCGCCAGGTTGTTCCAGAAGCAGTTCTCGTGCGTGAGGACGACGCCCTTGGGAGCCGCCTCGCTGCCGGAGGTGTAGATCACGAGCAGCGGGTCGTCGTCGCGGGCCGGTCGCGCCGACACGGCCTCCTCGGCGGGCGGCGCGTCGCGCTCCACCCCGGCGACGCCGAGCGCGGCTCGGGCGACGTGCACCTCGACGAGCTCGAGCGCCGCCGTCGCGAGAGCGGCGTGCTCGTCGTCGATCAGCAGCAGGGCCGGCGCCGTGCGGGTGACGAGATCCGCGAGCTCCCCCGGGGTCAGCCGCCAGGACAGCGGCACGAACGCGATCCCCCGCTCGGCGCAGGCGAAGAACGCGACGATGTGGTCGGTCGAATTGCCCGAGACCGTGGCGATCCGCTGGCCCGCGCCGTAGCCGGCATCCGTCAGCCGTGCTGCCAGCGCGTCGACCCGTGCGGCGAGCGCGCGGTAGTCGGTGCGCACGCCGCGATCGTCCACGGCGATGCGCGTGGGCGCTGCGACGGCGCTGTCGCGCAGCCACCGCCCGATCGTGTGCGCGCCCGCCATGACATCCATCATCGCGCCACCACACCCGCCATGTCGCTCTGCTCGAGCGCGGTGATGCCCGTGTCGGACACCGCCCTGCCCCGGCGGCGGCGCAGCCAGCCGTCGACGGTCCCGGCGATGCCACCGGGGAGGAACATGACCACGAGGATGAACAGCACGCCGAGGATGAACAGCGGCTCCGACAAGGGCACACGCAGGATGTCGGGGAGCTGGTGGATGGCGTCGGACCTGGCGAGCACCGTGAGACGCTGATCGAGGATCGTGTAGACGACGCCGCCCACGATCGCGCCCCAGCGGAATCCGACGCCGCCGAGCACCACCATGACCAGCACAGTGATCGTGAGGTCGGCTCCGACGGCGCTGGGCTGTGTGCCCGACTGCAGCAGCAGGTACGCGATGCCCGCGAGGGAGGCGCACAGGCCGGCTATCACGAAGACGATCAGCTTCGCCCGATTCGGCTGCAGTCCCAGCACCCGCACGCGCAGGTCGTTCTCACGTGCGGCGGCGGCCAGGTGCCCCAGCCGCGAGCGGTCCACCCACAGCACGATCAGGTAGACGATCACCACGACCGCCAGAGACACCCAGTACAGGTTGCGGGTGTTGATGACGCCCACCAGCCAGTCCGGAACCCCTGCGGTGTTCAGGCTCAGGCCCTCCTCACCGCCGGTGACCGCCTGGTTTCGGCGGACGAGCACGGAGCCCGCCTGTGCGAAGGCGAGTGTCACCATCGCGAACGGGATGCCGCCCACGCGCATGGCCACGGCTCCCGTGACCACGGCGATCGCGACGCCGCCGAGCAGCGCCGCGAACACCGCCGGCACGAGCGGCAGCTGAGCGGCCTGGAGCACCATGCCCAGTCCATAGGCACCCGCGCCGAAGTACAGGGCGTGCCCGAAGGACAGCATTCCGGCCGTGCCGAGCATGAGGTTGTACGACAGCGCAAGGGCCGCGAACACCATGCAGAGCGACATCAGGGCGAGCGAACCCGGCGTGTAGGTCGCCCCGGGCAGGATGCCGGGGATCGAGAGGTTCAGCAGCGGGAGGACCGCGAGCACGACGACGATCACGGCGCCGACGATGAGCGGTAAGAGGCTACGGATGCTGCGCATGGTCACGCCCTCTTCCCCATCAGGCCGGCCGGTCGCACCAGCAGCACGACAGCCAGCAGGATCACGACGATGAAGTCGCCCGTGCCGCCGAGGTAGGTGTTGGCCACCTGCTGGAGCACGGCCACGAGCACCGAGGCGACAGCGGCGCCGGTCAGGGACCCGAGGCCGCCCACGACGGTGACGATGAACGCGAAGATCAGCAGCGTGGAGCCGAGGTGCGCCGAGACGTAGGTCATGGCGTGCATGGCGAGCACCCCGCCGATGCCGGCGGCCGCGCCGCCGATCGCGAAGACCAGGGTGAACGAGCGGCGCACGTCGATGCCGAGGGCCGTGACCATGGCCCGGTTCTCGACGCCGGCGCGGATGATCATGCCGTAGCGGGTCTTCTTCAGGAACAGCACGAGCCCGGCGAGCACGATTCCCGCGGCGATGATGAGCACCCAGTACTTGTTCGGGATGCTGGCGCCGAGCACCGAGGTGGTCTGCCCGAGCCACGCCGGCCCTGTGACCGTGACGGGATCTGTGCCCCAGATGCCCTCGAACAGCGCGATCGCGGCGAACGAGAGCCCGACCGTGACCAGCACCTGCTCGATGTGCCGTTCGTACAGCGGCCGGATGAGGATCAGCTCCGTCAGGGCTGCGAACACCGCACCCACGAGAGCGCCGGTGAGGACCGACAGCAGGAAGCCGCCCCAGCTGGAGACGCCGATGGCCTGGGCGACCGCCCAGCCGACGAAGGCGCTGAGGGTGAGGAAGGCGCCGTGCGCGAAGTTCAGCACGTGCATCAGGCCGTAGATGAGGCTCAGCCCGCTCGCGACCAGGAAGTACAGCGCCCCGAGTCCCAGGCCGATGATCAGGGTGAGGACGAGCGTGCTCACTTCGTCTCCCTTCGGTCGCTCTGTGCGGCGCATGTGCGCTCCGTATCCTTCGGATCCGTCGCGGAGGAACTGACGCCCAGCAGGCGTCGGGTCAGGTCCGCGTCGTCGAGGATCTCTGATGCCGTTCCGGTGTGCACCACGCGGCCGTCCGCTATCACGATGGCCTGGTCGGCCAGGCGGCGCACGACCTCGAGGTTCTGCTCCACGAGCAGCATGGGAACTGTCGTGGCGGCCTCGGCGAGGGCATCCGCCACCTCGGTGACGATCTTGGGTGCCAGCCCCTTGGTGGGCTCGTCGACGAGCAGCAGCCTGTTGTCGTTCAGCAGGGCGCGGGCGACCGACACCATCTGCTGCTGTCCTCCGGAGAGCGTCCCGGCGCGCTGCTCGCGGCGCGCGACCAGATCGGGGAACAGCTGAGCGACGAACGCCCGGCGCGGCTCGCGCTGACGCTCGGCGAGCGCGAGGTTCTCGGCGACGGTGAGCCCGGCGAACACCTCGCGGTCCTCGGGGACGTAGCCGACGCCGCGCTGCACGATGCGGTGCGTGCTGAGCGCATCGATCCGATCTCCGTCGAGGAGCACCTCGCCCCTGCGGGAGATGAGTCCGAGGATGCCGCGCAGCGTCGAGGTCTTGCCCGCGCCGTTGCGTCCGAGCACGGCGGTGATGCCGGTGGCGGGCACATCGAAGGACACGTCCTCGACCACCTGCTGGCCTGCGATGGACGCGCGCAGGTTCCGCACCTGCAGGATCGGGCCGCTCACGATCCGGTCCCCAGGTAGGCGCTCTGCACGGTCGCGTTCTCCATGATCCGCTGCGGCGTGTCCACCGCGATGATGCTGCCGAAGTACATCACCGCGACCAGATCGACCAGGCCCATCAGCACCTCGATGTGATGCTCGACCATGAGCACGGTGCATCCTGTCTCGGCCTGGAGCCCGCGGATGCTGTCGACGAGGCCCGCGACGTCGCCGGAGGCGACGCCGGCCATGGGCTCGTCGAGCAGCACCAGACGAGAGCGGGTGGCCAGCAGCACGGCGATCTCGAGCTTGCGCTTGTCCCCGTGGCTGATGTCCCCCGCGCGCGCGTCCAGCCGGTGCCCCAGACCCACGGAGCGGAGCAGTTCCTCGGCACGGGTGCTGGCGGCATCCGAGCGCCGCGGGAAGTGGAACAGCGAGTAGCTGCCGCCCTCCGTGGCCTGGACCGCGATGCGCACGTTCTCGCGCACGCTCAGCTGCGGGAACAGGCTCGAGGTCTGGAACGTCCTCCCCAGTCCCGCCCGGGCGCGCTGCGGCACGCTCGTACGGGTGATGTCGGCGCCGTCCAGCAGTATGCGGCCCGCCGTGGGCCGGATGACTCCCGAGATGGCGTTGAACAGCGTCGTCTTGCCGGCGCCGTTCGGGCCGATCACTCCGACGAGGGCGCCGGGCTCGACGGCGAGATCGACGTCCTTGAGGATCGTCGCTCCCCCGATCTCGAGTCCGAGACCTTCGACGCGGAGTGACGCGCCGGACGCGGGCGGGACTGGGGTGGTCACGTCCTACTTCTCCGCGGGCGCGACGTCGGCGGCCGGAACCGTGTCGACCAGTTCGGGCGTGAACGTGCCTCCGGAGGCCACGAGCTTCGCCTGGTACATGTCCTGGATCAGTGCGTGATCCTTCGCTCGGACCGTGTTCCCGCCCTTCGGACCCTGGAAGGTGAAGCCCTCGAGCGCCTTGATCATGGCGTTCACGTCGCCCTTGCCCTCCTTGACGGCGTGCACGAGCATGATGGCCGCGTTGAACCCGTCGGGGCTGAAGAGGTCGGGCTCGGCGCCCTTCTTCTTCAGTGCCTCGACCATGGCGGTGTCGACCTTGTTGTCGGCCGCGCCCCCGAAGTAGTGGTTCAGGAAGTTGATCTTCTCGGATGCCTCGCCGTAGGCGCCGAACGTGGCGCGGTCGCCGAGTCCGGTCACGACGGGGATCGCATCCAGGACGCCCTGCTGGCTCATCGCCTGCCACATCGCACCGGAGGTGGCGCCGGCCCACGCGACGAACACGAGGTCGGGCTTGGACGCGAGCACCTGCTGCGCGAACGGGGTGAACTCGGTCACATCCTCCGCGACGAGCACCGGCTCGACCGTCGCGCCCTTGGCGCCGAGGATGGCCTGGACCGCCGCGACGTTGCCCTGCCCGAAGGCGTTGTTCTGCGCGAACACGGAGATCTTCTTGCCCTTGATGTCCTTGAGGAACGTTCCTGCGGTCGCGACGTCCTGCGCGGACTGACGTCCGGAGCGGAAGGTGTACTCGTTGACGCCGGTGATGGCGTCGGCGGCCGCAGGGCCCGAGATGAAGAGCACCTTGTTCTGCGCGGCCTGCTCAGCCATCGCAAGCGCGACACCGGAGGACGCGCTGCCCATCAGGATGTTCACGCCATCGCCGATCAGCTCCTTGGCCGCCGTGACCGCCGTGTCGGGGTCGCCGGCGTCGTCGCGGTTCTCGATGACGATCTTGGTTCCAACCACGGATCCCTTGCCGTCGGTGGCGTAGTCCAGGCCCGCGGCGAAGGCGTCGAGATACTGCTTGCCGTAGCCGGCGAGCGGCCCGGTCTCGCTGGTGATCACGCCCACGCGGACCTCTGCGGGACCCTTGTCGCCGCCGTCGCCGGGTGCGGCGCCCGGCTGCGGCGCGCACGCCGTGAACACGAGGGCCGCGGTGGCGAGCACCGAGCCGAGGAGCAACTTCTTCGTAACCCGCATCTGGATGCCTTTCAACAGTGGAAGGTCGGGAACATGAAACCCGATTCAGGTATTGGAATCGTAAGCCCTGCAGCACCCGTCGTCAAACGCCCCGCATACATACCAAGTGATATATACTCATTGGTATGGAAAAAGCGGACGTGATCCCGTCGATCGTGCTCTCCGCGCACGCCCTCGCGCGGTTCGCCGCGCAGGATGCCGGGAACGAGGCGCCTTCGGCGCAGTGGCGCGCGCTCAGCATCCTCGAGCAGAAGGGCGGCATGCGCATCGGCGAGCTCGCGCTCGCCGCCCGCACCACGCAGCCCGGGATGACACGGCTGATCGGAGCTCTCGAGCAGGCCGGCCTCGTCACCCGCACCACCGACCCCGCCGACACGCGGGCGACGCTGGTGCATGCGACGGATGCCGGGCTCACCCACCTCGCCGAGTGGCGGGCGGAGATGCGCGACACGCTCGCGCCCCGCTTCGCGGGACTCGCCGACGAGGAGTGGATCGTGCTGCAGCGCGCAGCAGAGATCCTCGCCGCACACGCACAGGAAACCACCACGACAGGAGAAGCCGAATGAGCGGAACACCACAGGGATCGGTCTGGCGCCAGCCTGCGCAGGTATGGGCGGTCGCCTTCGCCTGCGTGGTCGCCTTCATGGGCATCGGCCTGGTCGACCCGATCCTCCCCGCCATCGCCGATTCGCTGAAGGCCTCCCCCGTCGAGACCGAGCTGCTGTTCACCAGCTATCTGCTCGTGACGGGGCTCGCGATGCTCATCACCAGCTGGGTCTCCAGCCGCATCGGCGCCAAGGCGACGCTGCTGACCGGCCTCGCCCTCATCGTCGTGTTCGCACTGCTGTGCGCCATGAGCGGCGGCGTCGACTGGGTGATCGGCTTCCGCGCCGGCTGGGGTCTGGGCAACGCCCTGTTCATCTCCACAGCCCTGGCGACCATCGTCGGTGCGGCCTCCGGTGGCAGCGGCGCGGCGATCGTGCTCTACGAGGCGGCACTCGGCCTCGGGATCGCCATCGGCCCGCTGCTCGGCGGCCTGCTGGGCGAGGTCAGCTGGCGCGGACCGTTCTTCGGCGTGGTCGCACTGATGGCCATCGGATTCATCGCCGTGCTGGCGCTCGTGCGCGACGGCGGCGAGAAGCGCGAGCCCATGCCGCTGTCCGCCCCGTTCCGCGCGCTCGGCCGTCCGGCGCTGGCGATCCTCGCCGTGGCGGCGCTGTTCTACAACATCGGCTTCTTCGTGCTGCTGGCCTTCTCACCGTTCCCCCTCGGCTTCGGTGCCATGGGCATCGGCCTCACGTTCTTCGGCTGGGGTGTCGCCCTCGCCGTCACGAGCGTGTGGGTGGCCCCCGCCCTGATGCGGCGCATCTCCCGCACGACCGTCATCCTCATCACGCTTCCCCTGCTCGCGATCGATCTGATCGTGGCCGGACTGCTCGTGGCGAACCCGACCGCGCTCGTGATCTGCATCATCGTCGGCGGCCTGATGCTCGGCATCATGAACACGGTCCTGACCGAGGCCGTGATGGAGGCGACCGACCTGCCGCGCTCGGTCGCGTCATCCGCATACTCGGCGGTGAGGTTCCTCGGCGGGGCGATGGCGCCGCCGGTCGCCGCAGCGCTCGCGCACGCCTACAACGACACCGTGCCCTACCTGTTCGCCGCCGTGTCCGTGCTGATCGCCGCACTCACCATCCTGCTCGGGCGGCGCGCTCTGTCCCACATCGACGACGCCGGTGAGGGCCCGGGCGAGGACGCCGAGGCTATCCTCATGGGTGACGCCGCCTGAGCGGCATCCGACCGAAGGAGCCGCTCGTGAACGCACCTGACGATCTGCCCGCACGCAGCCGGGTGGTGCACGAGCACCTGGCGGCCGCCGGAGTCGACAGCGCGATCGTCGTGCTGCCCGACTCCGCGCGGACCGCCGCACTGGCGGCAGCCGCGATCGGCTGCGAGGTCGGGGCGATCGGCAACAGCCTGGTGCTGGTCGCGGACGGCGAGCCTGTCCTCGTGATGACCAGCGGCGCGCACCGCGTCGACTTCGGCGTCCTCGCGCGGAGCATCGGAGCGGATGTCGTGGCCATGGCCCCGGCGGATGTGGTGCGCGAGGCGACAGGTCAGGCGATCGGCGGGGTCGCGCCCGTCGGGCATCCGACTCGGCTGCGGACCTACCTCGATGAGGACCTGCGCGGCTTCGCGCAGGTGTGGACCGCCGGCGGCACCCCGCACACCGTCATGCCGCTGACGTTCGCCCAGCTCGAATCGCTCACGGGCGGCGAGACGATCCGCGTCGCCTGACTACTCGACCATCAGGTCATCGATCTCGAGGTCCTCGTCCAGCAGGCAGTAGATGATGAGGTCGGGGTACTCCTCCGGCGCGACGTACAGCAGGGTTATGCCGCCGTCGCCGAACACGACGACGCCGTCGAGAGCGATGTCGTCCTTGAGGGACTGCAGCGCCTCCGCGAGATCAGTGCCGTCATCATCGTCCTCGTAGGCGGCCTCGGTGAGCTCCTCGGCGACCTCCCGCTCCCGCTCGTCCAGGATCTCCTGGGTCAGCCGGGCCAGGGCGTGCTGCACGGTCTCCTGCATGGTGTCCATGTCGGGAAGATCCTCGGGCTCCACGTCGACGACATCGTCATCGTCGTCGTCCTCGGAATCCTCGTCCTCATCGTCCCGATCGAAGTCCTCGTCGAACTCGTACTCCACGGTGACGCGGCGTCCGCCGGGCAGTTCCACGGTGGCGGTCAGTGCACCGTCTTCGTCGGTGTCGATGTCATCGAGTTCGATCATGTCAGCCTCCTGCTCGCCATGATGTCACCGCGTCGCGGCGGACGGAAGAGCCCCGTCGCCTAATCTCGTGGACATGAGGAGATCGCGCGGCGGGGTCATCAACGTCGACTCCCTGGAGGACTTCGACCATCGCGTCGCGTCCGGGGCGCGCTCGATGTCCGGCTGGCGGCTGCGCTCGCTGGACCTGACCGATCGCGGCCGCGACCTGCGCTCGGTCGACGTCGCGGGCGCCCTGTTCCTGGGGTGCGCGCTGCGCCCCGACGACGAGGAGTCCGTGCGGGCGCGCGGCGCCGTGGTGTTCCCCACCGTTCCGGATTCGCCGGTGGACGAGTACCGGACCGCGCTGTACACAGCGCAGGAGCTGTACGACACCGCCGACTACGCGCAGAGCCTGGATGCGCGGGTTTACGCCTGGTCGCAGCGCACCGGCTCCCGCGACAGCGCGCTGGCTCAGTCCCTGCACGACCACAGCATCGGACTCGCACTGGAGCAGTGGATTCGCGGGCGCCGTCTGGTGGGCGTGATGGGTGGACACGACGCGGCGCGCGGCGACGCCGGCTACGCCGACGGCGCACGCCTCGGGCGGATGCTGGCGCAGAACCACACCGTGGCCTCGGGCGGTGGTCCGGGAGCGATGGAGGCGGTCAACCTCGGCGGCTATCTCGCCGGTCACGACCCGGATGCCCTCGCCGGTGCTCTGGCGATCCTCGCCAGAGCACCGGGTTTCGTTCCGAGTATCGACGCATGGGCGAAGGCGGCGTTCGCGGTGCGTGAGCTGTTCCCCGATGGGGGCGATTCCCTCGGCATCCCCACGTGGCACTACGGCCACGAGCCGCCCAACGCGTTCGCGAGCGCGATCGCGAAGTACTTCCGCAACGCGCAGCGCGAGGCGATCCTGCTGGAGATCTGCCAGGACGGGATCGTGTTCCTGCCGGGGGCCGGCGGCACCGTGCAGGAGATCTTCCAGGACGCCTGCGAGAACTACTACGCCGACGAGTCGTCGACCGCCCCCATGGTGCTGATCGGCCGAGACTACTGGACCCGTCGCTATCCCGCCTGGCCGCTTCTGAAGGCGCTGGCGAAGGGACGCGCCATGGAGCCGCACGTGCATCTGGTCGACACGGTGGAGGACGCCGTGGAGCTCATGCAGCCTGGCGTTGCGCGATAGGAGACATGTGATGGCCGAGACCTTGGAGAGCGTCGCCGCTGACCTCTGCACCACGCCGCCGAAGGGCTTCGTGAACGAGCGCGCCGCCCGCGCCGAAGCGGTCGGCGATCCGGACCTGTCCAGGCGGATCCGCGCCTTGCGGAAGCCGTCCGTCGCAGCGTGGGTGGTGAACCTGTTCGCCCGCGAGCGCGCCGACCGGCTGGGTCAGGCGCTGCACCTCGCAGAAGAGCTCCGCGACGCCCAAGCCGAGCTCGACGCCGGCACGCTCGCCGAGCTCGGGCGGCAACGACGCGCCCTGACTGACCAGCTCGCGAGAGAGGCCGCGGGGCTCGCTGAGGACCACGGCGAGCGGGTGACGGCTTCGACGCTGGAGGCGGTGCGGCAGACTCTGTCCGCCGCGTTCTTCGACCCGGAGGCCGCGGCCGCGGTCGCATCCGGTCGACTCGTGCGAGACCTGGAGCCGTCCGAGCCTGTCGACCTCGCCGCGGTCGTCGCAGGCGGTCCCCCTGCGCAGGTCGCCGTGGCGCCGCGGGCGACGGATGAGGTGAAGGCGCGCCGAGAGCGTCGCGATGCGGAGCGCGTCGTGCGCGATGCGGAGCAGGAGCTGGCTCGAGCGCGAGCCGAGCACGCGAAGGCGGATCGGAACCTGCGCGACGCAACCGCGAAAGCCGACCGGCTCAGGGCGCGCGTGGCGGAGCTGGAGTCGGAACTGACCCGGGTGCGGCACGACGCCGAGATCGCGACCGAAACCGTCGATGGGACGGCCGACAGCGCGGCCCGCGCCGCAGAGCGCATGGCGGATGCCGAGCGGGGGCTCGCCGACGCACGAGCAGCGCTGGACAGGCTCTAGGTCAGGCCCGTCCTCGAGGACCTATGACATCTGGTCGAGAACCAGGTCGCCACGCGCGTTCAGGAGCTCCATCATGTGCTCGATCCTCTTCGGGTCGATCACGGGCATGGCCGTGGAGTCGAAGGAGAAGACGAGCGGAATCGCGGGGTGCATCCACGTCGTGAGCCGCCCGGACTGCACGGTCTGGTCCGGGAGCCACGTCATCATGAAGCTCTCCTGCCTGCGCAGCTTGGTGCCGATCACCACCTTCAGGTGCGCAAGCGTGACGTCGTCCACCTGGATCGGCGGGCGAGAACTGTTGTACTCGAGGTTCCCCATGGCAGCTACCGTACGCCCAGAACAGCCGGTTCGACGCGCACACGACTCGGCGAATGCCGTCGGCCCGGTCGGAGTTGAGCGATCGAGGGCTCGGATGCAAGCCCCTCATCGGAGAGCGATCACGTCGCTATCGTCGCCGCCATGACTCAGCAACCGCGCGCACTCATTTCGATCGACGGCCACGACGGCATCCCGATCGCTCCGGGAGAGGACATCGGCGACCTGAAGCGACGCATCGAAGTCGCCGCCGTCGAGACGAGGTTCGTCGACTTCAGCACAGCAGACGGAACTCAGCTGAGCGTGCTGGTCTCGCCCTACCGGAGGGTGAGCATCGCCGTCATCGTGCCTCGGGAGCCCCCCGATCCCCCGCTGCTCGTCGACTTCGGTCATCTGCCTCCGGATGTGATGGACTTCTGAGCACGCGGCGAGGCGGAGCAGGCGTCGCGAAACGGCTGTGACCGCGCACGTGTGGGCAAATGCGGGCGGAGAATCCAGAATGAGTCGATGGGGACTCCATCGCACGTGACGATCCTCGCCGACAGGGTCTAGGCGCCCCACTCGTCGATATCGTCTGACGAAGGGCGCACTCGTCTTGGCCGACGCAGCCCAGTGCGAACCGTCACAAGGAGAACCACGGAACGGCGCTCAGTGGCTCACGGTTGTCGTCCGCAACCGACCTGATGGTGAGGACGTATCGTGGGCTGCCGGCAATTTGGCTGAGGGTGACCAGTTGCGCCCCTTCCTGTACGGGAAGCCGGATCGCGCCCGCAGCCGTCGGCGCTTCGTCGTCGAACTGCGCAGCCATCGTCAGCTGCGTGAAGTCCGTGAGCCACAGCCCTCCAGCTCCGACGTTGACAGCACTGGCCGCTTCACGCAAGGCCGGAGCGCGAGGGGGATCATCGGCCACAGTCACGGCCTCGTCCGCGTCGTCCGGCCCGGGATAGGCGACGAACAGGGACCCCTCGCGCATTTGCCCCACGAAGTGGCTCATGAGCTGCTCAAGCTCCCAATCCTCGTCGACGAAGCCCTGATATACGTCTGGGGCGACGAGGCAGAAGAATCCGTCCTCATCGACATGCAAGAGAACGGCATCACCCATGGCAGCACCGTAGCTGAGCGCCATCTCAGCGCGCCACATCCGAGGAAGGATTCTCGTCGCCCATCGATGTGAACTCGACCTCGCCGCTCGGATCAGCAGCTGGCAAGACCCGCGCCGACGGACGTCGAGCTCTGTCGGGTCTCTCGTCTACGTGCGGGGGCGGTGAGACGGGATGGGATCGGGCTTCTCTGCGCGTGATCTCGCGTCACGGATCGATGTCTCGCTCGTTGGCCTGGCGCCGTGCCAATGCTCACCTCGCGCGGCGTCCCATTCCGATGGCGGGGTGTGTTTCGAATCCTTGTTCTTACTCATCTTCGGACTGTACGCGCCCGACATGTGCGTGCTCACAGACTCACGAAGCGAAGCCCCCACCGGATACATCCCCAGGGCGGGCCCTTCCGCCAAAGCGCGACGGCGACAGTCGAAGCCACGACGGCGCAGCCATCAGGGCAACATGTCGATGATGCGCTGCAGCATCTCCTTGTCCATTCGCACTTCAGGGGTGCGCTCGTCCTCCACCCCATCGCGACCGAACATCAGCGTCACGGTCTTTCCCCGGCCCTTGGATGCCACGGCGAAGTTCACCAGGCGCAGTGGCGACACCAGCTCCTTGGTCTCGGACTCGAAATCGAAGTCTTCGCCGCTATCGACAGCGAGCCTGTGGAAGTCGCACACGAGAGCCTGCCAAGGACCCGCCTGTTCGGGACTCTGGGTCACGAAGATCGGGTTCGTCGGATTCTCGCTGCAGCCCTTGAAGGCACAGGCAGGCGTGTCTGTCATGAGCCTCAGTCTGCGCCTGTTCACCGACGCGATGGTCCGAACACGACGAAGAGCGCCTCTGGATTTCGGCTGCCGTGGCGCGGACAGCCAGTAGGGCAGCTCCTGCAGCGCGCATGCGCCGCCTGAAATCTCTGAGAGCAGGCCGGCTTGGTGTGTCGGCGACAAGTTCCGGCCCAGAACGCAGAAAAGCCCTGGTAGATGGCGAGATCTACCAGGGCTTGTCCGTGCACCCCCAGGGACTTGAACCCTGAACCCATTGATTAAGAGTCAATTGCTCTGCCGATTGAGCTAGAGGTGCGTGGCCCGGAATGTCATCCCCGGCCGAGGAATTACATTACCAGCGGGGACGGGTCGCGCCAAATCACCTTCGGATCCCGGGCGCGTTGCCCGCGATCCGTACCGGATGACGTGTCTGTGGCGGATCGTTTCACGACCGATACCCCGGCACCCCGGTCTGGCATACCAGCCCGGACTATCCTGTTGAAGTGACCGTCCCCCTCGCAGCCACAGACTTCCATGCCGACCTCGATCTCGCCCTTCGCCTGGCGGATGCCGCCGATGAGCAATCCCTCCCCCGGTTCGATGCGGCCGACCTCGAGGTCTCGCTGAAAGCCGATCACTCGCACGTCACCGATGCCGATCTCGCCACGGAACAGGCCATCCGCGACATCCTGCACGCCGAACGCCCCGACGACGGCATCCTCGGTGAGGAGTTCGGTGCAGAGGGCGTCACGAGCCGGCAGTGGATCATCGACCCGATCGACGGGACGGCGAACTTCCTGCGCGGCGTGCCCCTGTGGGGCACCATGATCGCTCTGGCGGTCGACGGCGTCCCGCAGGTCGGCGTGGTCAGCATGCCCGCCCTCGGGCGCCGCTGGTGGGCATCCGCCGGCGACGGTTCCTGGACCGCCACGAGCGACGGAGCCCGCAGACTGTCCGTGTCGACGGTCGATTCACTCGACGAGGCGAGCGTGAGCTTCCAGAGCATCTCGCAGTGGGCACAGGCCGGGAAGACCCCCGAACTGCTGGCCCTCGCTGAACGCGTCTGGCGCGACCGCGCCTACGGCGACATCTTCAGCTACATGCTGCTGGCCGAAGGACGCATCGACATGGTCGCCGAATTCGATGTCAAGGAGTACGACATCGCCGCGGCGGTTCCGATCGTTCGCGAGGCCGGCGGGCGGATGACGGCGTTCGATGGCACGGAGACCCTCTCCGCACTGTCCGCTCTGGCGACCAACGGCATCCTGCACGACTCGTTCCTCTCCTTGTTCCGCGACCTGCCGCGCGCCTGAGCGCGACAAGCACCCCTCCCCCACGGATCACATGAAAACCCGACTCCCCCTCGCTGCCGGCGCCCTGCTGGCCGCGCTGTCGCTCGCCGCGTGCAGCGGCCCCAGCACACCCGTCGACAAGACCCCCACCTCGACCGCTTCGAAGCCCCCGGCGACGCCGAAGGCCGAGGTGGAGACCGCTCCCGCCGACAAGCCCGCCACGACCACGCCTGCAGACCGGCCGACCTGCGAGACGATGATCACCAAGGGCACCGTCGAGGCGCTGAAATCTCAGGGCTGGACGTTCGAGGAGCGCGAGTTCCGCATCGGCGACGTCCTCGTCGACGGCGGACTCGAGTGTCTCTGGGCCGACTACTCGACGGCATCCGACCACGGCCAGATGTACGCGTGGGGACCCCTCAGCGCCGAGAACTCCCGCGCGGCCCAGGCGAGCCTGATCTCGGACGGCTGGCTGCGCTCGACCTCGAACGGCAAGACGTACATCACCGAGGATCCCGCCTACGCGATCGCCAAGGACGACGACGGGTTCGGCATGACCTACGAGTTCGGCGACGGGTGGGTGAGATTCGCCGACACCAAGCAGGGACTGCTGCTCGTCGACTGGGGCGAGAAGTGACCACCGGACACAGGGAGAGGGCGCCGCTGCATCAGCGGCGCCCTCTCGGCGTCTGTGGGTCGACGGCACTGCCGTCGACGACGATCACTTGTCGCCGCGCTGGTTCCAGTTGTCGACGCGACGGGTCGCGGAGCCGCGCTGCCGCATGACATATGCGAGGGCGAGGCTGACGAGGAGGATTCCCGCGGAGAAGACCACGCCCTGCGCGGTCGGCAGCTCCCACGCGAGCCCGAACAGGTAGAACCCGCCGAGGAACAGGACCATGAACACGATGAAGTCGACCACGTCGAACCCTCCCGATCTTCGGATAACCACTCCAGCTTAGTCCGGTTGCGACCCGTTCCCATGCCGGTCCGATGCGCGCGACGGCGATAGATTGGGAATCATGCCGAGGATGACACCGTGACGACCAGCACGAGGACCGCCCGCCGCGGACGGCCGGGTCATGATCGCGCCGACATCATCCGCGCCGGCGTCGAGCTCTTCAACGAGCAGGGGTACGACGCCACATCGGTCTCCGACCTGACGGGTCGCCTCGGCCTGACCAAGTCGGCGTTGTACCACCACGTCGAATCGAAGGAGCAGATCCTCCAGATCGCGCTGGAGGACGCGCTGGGCGGCCTCGAGAAGGCGCTTGAGAATGCACTTCAGCAGCCCACGGCCGGCTCCCGGTTGACAGCCATCATCGAGGGCGCCGTGCGGGTGCTCACGGAGCGTCAGCCTCAGGTCACGCTGCTGCTGCGACTGCGAGGCAACAGCGAGATCGAGACGGCCGCTCTGGCGCGGCGGCGCCGGTTCGACCACACCGTGACCGGCCTGGTCCGCGAGGCGCAGTCCGAGGGCATCGTGCGCACCGACCTGGATGCCGGCGTCGCGACGCGCCTGATCTTCGGCATGATCAACTCGGTCGTGGAGTGGTACCGGCCCGACGGTCCTGTCGATCCCGAACTGCTGGCGGGCGAGATCCTCGCGGTGGCACTGGGCGGGCTTCAGCCGAGAGGCTGATCAGCGTTCCCGGACGTTCACCCCCGGGAGTCCGCCCGGTCCCCGCACGCCTGAACGCGTCGCAAACATGTCTATACAACTTTGCGACCCGGCGGTCGGAAGGCACTCCGACCTCCGATAGTGGGAGGCGACGGCATCCGTCGTCATCCCCCCTCCCAGAAGGATCGCCATGCCCTCCCCGAACCGCGCTCACCGCGTCGCTTCGACCATCCTCCTCACGACCGCCATCGCCGGAGCATCCGGCCTAACGGCCGCCTCCGCGTCCGCCTCGACTCCGGCGGAAGGCCTCCGCGACGTCAAGACCCTCGTCGTCGGCATCGACGGCGCGAGCTTCGACTTCCTCGAGCCCGCGGGGATGCCGAACCTCGCGGCGCTCCGGGCGGACGGGCTGACCGCCACGAGCAACCTGTACGCGCTGCCGATGTCCGGCACGGTGTCAGGCCCGGGCTGGTCGACGATCGCGACCGGCGTGTGGCCGGACAAGCACAAGGTCGTCGACAACAGCTTCAGCGCGCCGAACTACGCCGAGTATCCCGACTACCTCACCCGCATCGAGCAGGCCGCACCTGAGCGCTCCACCCTGGTGGTCGGCACGTGGACTCCGATCCCCCAGACCGTGTTCGGCCCGGCGGTCGACGAGCGCATCGCCGGCGGCGATGATGCCGGAACCACTGCCAGGACCGTGGCGGCCCTCGCCGAGGGCGACCCCGACGACGTCTTCGTGCACCTCGACGAGGTCGACGGTGCCGGACACTCGGTGGGCACCAACGGCGCCGCGTACGGCGCCGCGCTGCGTCGCGCGGACAGCCAGCTCGGCGAGATGCTCGCGGCGATCGAGTCCCGTGCGACCCGAGCCTCCGAGGACTGGCTGGTCATCGTGACCGCCGACCACGGCCACACACCCACCGGAGGCCACGGAGGCAACACGCCCGCCGAGCGGAAGACGTTCGTGATCGCCTCCGGTCCGGGGATCGTCGCCGGCTCCGTGCGCAACGACGTCAAGCTCGTCGACATCGCCCCGACGGTGCTCGCAGCCGACGGCATCGCGACGGACCCAGCGTGGAACATCGACGGCAGCGCGCTCGGAGAGCTGAAGGCCGACGACTTCGACAGCGTCCGCCCGGCTCTGCAGCCACAGCTCGATGAGACGCGCCCCGGGACGGGAGTGCTCGGCTGGACGCACCAGGCCCCGAAGGGCTGGACCATCGACAACTCGACGATGCCTGCGGGCGGCGTGCGGGAGTGGGCCGGCTGGTCGTTCGCGACCGACGACTTCTACTCGAACGTCGAACGCGGACAGGGCCGCGAGACGAACGTGCGCAGCCGCGACGTGTTCGCGGTGGCCGACTCCGACGAATGGGACGACAAGGCGCATGACGCCGGCGCATTCGACTCGACCCTGGTGAGCCCCGCTTACCCGCTGACCGGTGCGTCCGATGCCGCGCTGTCCTTCGCGACGACCTACGTGATCGACGGTCCGCAGTCCGCCGAGGTGCTGGTGAGCTTCGACGGCGCCGAGCCGGTGTCGCTGAAGAACTACGCGAAGAACACCAACGCGAACGAACGCCTCGAGTTCGCGGTGCCGCAGGGCGCGCAGCAGGCGCAGTTCCGCTTCCGCTACACGGGAACCAACAGCGCGTTCTGGACCGTGGACCGCGTCGCGTTCCAGCAGGCGCAGCCGACTGCCACTGCAGCTCCGCAGGGCCTTCAGGCGACCTCGGGCGACGCCACGGCCACAGCATCCTGGCAGGCTCCGGCCTCCGACGGCCACTCCCCGATCACGGCCTACACCGTCACAGCGACGCCCATCGTCGACAAGGGCAAGTCCAAGCAGGCGACTCCCGTGTCCGTGCAGACCACTGCGCTCACCGCGACGCTGAACGGCCTGCGCAACGGTGTGTCCTACACGGTGACCGTCACGGCCACGAACGCCTACGGCACCTCCACCGCCTCGGATGCCGCGGTGGCATCCCCCACGGTGTCCCGCGCGACACCGGCGACTCCCCCGTCGAAGCCGAACAAGGGCTGAGGACGTCGCACCGAAAATGAAGAACCCCCGTCCTCCAGATGTGCATCAGGAGGGCGGGGGTTCTTCAGGTGACAACGGCTTGGTGGAGCTGGGGGGAATCGAACCCCCGTCCGACGCTGATCATCCACGTCTTCTCCGGGCGCAGTCTGTGAAAGCGTTCTGCTCGGCTCCGACCTTTGTCACAGACACCTAAGTCGACGAGCCCAGTCTGGGAAGAGTCCCACGTGACGTCCAGACGCCGTCACGCAGCAAGATCCCTAGATGACGCCAGGGTCCGTATCGGGATCACATACGGTCTGACGGACTATCGGGCTCGCTTAGGCAGCGAGGGCGAAGTCGTTGCGCTTTGCATTGGCAACTATTTTTTCGCAGGGGGCGTTCACGAGATAACCCTGCATCCTCGGCCCGCTTCCCGTCGATACCCAGACGCCGTCGAAACCGATCAGCCCCGTGGGCCTTCTTGCGAAGGAGCCGCTGTCACTCTGTGGAATTACCAGTCGGATGCTGTCGCACCCGAGCACCAAAGACTACAACGTATCCGCCCCTCGTGCCATTCCGCGCCACCGAAGGCGATCGCGTGACGTACAGTCGCACTCATGAGCGACGTCATCATCACCGTCCGCGGCGAGCACGAGCTGCGCATCGCGCCCGAGCGCGCCACCGTCCATCTGAACATCCGCGCCGAGGGGCCGCAGCGCGTCGCCGCGGTCGACGAGGTCACCCGGCTGGCCGAACCCGTGCGGCAGAGCATCGTCGACCGCAAGGATGCGGAGACGGTCGTGGAGTGGTCGAGCACCCGGATGACGGTGCACGCCGAGCGTCCCTGGAATGCGGACGGCCGCCAGCTCGCGCCGGTCTACCATGCGACGATCGCGTTCGCCGCGACCTTCCCGGACCCCTCCGAGCTCTCGCTGTGGGTCTCCGACGTGTCCCTGCGCGACGGCGTCGAAGTCGGCATCGTGGACTGGCAGCTCACCCCGGAGACGCGGACGCGGCTGGAACGGGATGTCGCCGCTGGCGCCGTGTCGGTGGCCGTCGCCCGTGCGGAGGCGTACGCCGCCGCCCTCGGCCTCGACTCCGTCGTGCCTCTCGAGGTCGCCGACCTTGGTCTGATCTCCCGCCAGGAGTCCGCCCCTCAGCCCAAGATGCTCATGCGCAGCGCCGCATTCGCGATGGATTCGGCCGGCTCCTCCGGCATGGTCTACGAAGCGGAGGACATCGTCGTCTCGGCGACGGTCGAGGCGCGCTTCCGAGCCGCCTGACCGTCCCCGGACGCCGGCGTCCGGCTCAGTTCACCGCGTAGGGCGCGAGCTCGGCCGCAAGCCGCTCCGACACATGCGCGTGCACCATGGTGCCCGCCTCCTCGTGCTCAGCCGAGATCAGCACCCCGGTCTCGTGCACGGCCGAGACCAGGTCGCCGCGGTCGTAGGGCACGAGCGCGCGCACCTCTACGGCCGGCATCGGCAGCATCCGCTCGATCGCCTCACGCAGCTCGTCGATGCCCTCGCCGGTGCGCGAGGAGACGAAGTGCGCGCCGGGCGCCAGCCCGCGCAGCACGAGACGCTCGTCCTCGTCGACCAGATCGGCCTTGTTGAAGACGACGATCTCGGGGATGCTGCGCGCGCCGACATCGCCCATCACGTCGCGCACCGTCTGCAGCTGGGCGGACGGATCCGGATGCGAACCGTCAACGACGTGCACGATCAGATCGGCCTGTCCGACCTCTTCGAGCGTGGAGCGGAACGCCTCGACGAGCTGATGCGGCAGGTTGCGGACGAAGCCGACCGTGTCGGTGATCGTGTAGATGCGTCCGTCGTGGGTCTCCGCGCGACGCACGGTGGCGTCCAGGGTCGCGAACAGCGCGTTCTCGACCAGTACGCCGGCGCTGGTCAGCGCGTTCAGCAGACTCGACTTGCCGGCGTTCGTGTACCCGGCGATCGCGACCGACGGGATCGTGTTGCGCTTGCGCTCGGCGCGCTTCGCGTCACGTGCCGGCGCGAACTCGCGGATCTGCTTGCGCAGCTGCGCCATGCGAGTGCGGATGCGGCGGCGATCCAGCTCGATCTTGGTCTCACCGGGGCCCCGCGAGCCCATGCCCGCTCCCCCGGCACCGACCTGGCCACCGGCCTGGCGGCTCATCGACTCGCCCCAGCCGCGCAGACGAGGCAGCAGGTACTCGAGCTGCGCGAGCTCGACCTGCGCCTTGCCCTCACGGCTCTTGGCGTGCTGGCTGAAGATGTCCAGGATGACCGTAGTGCGGTCGATGACCTTGACCTTCACGACATCCTCCAGCGCGCGGCGCTGGCTGGCGGCGAGCTCGGTGTCGGCGATGACGGTGTCGGCGCCGACGGCCGCCACGATGTCCTTCAGCTCCTGCGCCTTGCCTCGGCCGAGGTAGGTGGCGGGGTCGGGATGCGGGCGGCGCTGCAGCAGCCCGTCGAGCACGGCGGCTCCGGCCGTCTCCGCGAGGGCGGCGAGCTCGCGGAGCGAGTTCTCCGCGTCGTCCTGCGCGCCCTGCGGGTACACGCCGACGAGCACCACGTTCTCCAGGCGCAGCTGGCGGTACTCGACCTCCGTGACGTCTTCGAGTTCGGTGGAGAGGCCGGCCACGCGACGCAGCGCGTGCCGATCCTCGAGGTCCCACTGCTCGCCGTCGGCGGCGCCATGCGCGGCCGTGGCCTCGTTCTGCAGTGCTTGAGCGGCGCCGAACACTCTCGCCTCGGTTCGCGGCTCCGCGTGCGACAGCACGCGATCCAGCGCATCCGTCTGAGTGCTCTCGTCGTTGCTCTTCGTCATCCGATCCTTTTCTTCTCCTGCGTGCGCATGGGTGCTGGGGCTCACAGGGCCACAACCACTCAGAGCGCCTTAACCTTAGCCCCCGCCATCCGGTACGCTCACTCCATGCCGTCCGACCACTACTTCAGCGCGGCCCCGGCAAGTGCAGAGAACCTGCGCACCATCCATGTCACCCTCGCGGGACGGGAACTCGACCTCACCACTGCGGGTGGCGTCTTCAGCCCCGATCGCCTGGATGCGGGGACGGCCGTGCTGTTCGCCAACATGCCTCCCCTGCCGCCCGGGGGCGACTTCCTCGACCTCGGCTGCGGGTGGGGGCCGATCACGCTCACCATGGCCCTGGCCGCCCCTCACGCGACCGTGTGGGCCGTCGACGTCAACGAGCGGGCGCTCGATCTGACCCGGCGCAACGCCGAGTCCCTGGGCCTCACCAATGTCAACGCCGTGACGCCCGACGATGTTCCCGATGACGTGCTGTTCCGCACGATCCGCTCGAACCCGCCGATCCGCGTCGGCAAGGGCATCCTGCACGAGATGCTCGAGCACTGGATCCCGCGGCTGGACGAGCACAGTGACGCGTGGATGGTCGTGCAGCGCAACCTCGGCTCGGATTCCCTGCAGCGCTGGATGACGGCGACGTTCACCCCGGGATACAGCGTGCACCGCGCCGCCACGGGGAAGGGCTACCGGGTGCTCAAGGTGCGCCGGCACGGCACGCCGCCGACGGCTCCGATCGACGTCGCGGAGTGACCGGCGCCCTCGCTCAGACGAGGTCGATCTCGCCGCGGTAGACCAGCTGCGCCGGGCCGGAGAGTGCGACGTGCTCGCCGTCCTCGGCGGGGAACATCCGCACGCCCAGCGTGCCGCCGGGCACCTCGACCCGCCACTGGTGCGGCGCGCGCTCGCCCGCCCAGTGCCGCACCGCCAGCGCGGTGGCCGCGACACCTGTACCGCAGCTGAGCGTCTCACCGACGCCGCGCTCGTGCACCCGCATCCGCACCTGACCGACTCCATCCCGCACGAGGGGCTCCCCGGGCACGACGAACTCGACGTTCGCGCCTGCCGGCGGGGCGGGCTCCAGCACCGGCGTCGGGTTGAGGTCAAGTCCCTCGAGCTCCTCGTCGGATGCCAAAGCGACCACCACGTGGGGATTGCCGACATCGATGCCGAGACCGGGCCGCGCGACGGACAGTCCCGCCGCGCGCGCCAGGGGCTCACCGCCGGCCAGCCGCCAGCGGCCCAGGTCGACCTGATAGCCGTTCTCGGAGCGCATCACGTCGCGCACACCGGCACGGGTGCCGATCGGCAGCGTCGAGCCCGCCTCGAGCTCGGCCAGGCCGGAGCGCAGCAGGTAGTGGGCGAAGACGCGGATGCCGTTGCCGCACATCTCGGCGATCGAGCCGTCTGCGTTGCGGTAGTCCATGAACCACTCCGCTGCGGGCTCCTCGGCGAGGGCGGCCGCGCCGTCGGAGATCGCTGAGGACCGCACCACGCGGAGCACGCCGTCCGCACCGATGCCGAAGTTCCGGTCGCAGAGCGCCTGCACCTGGCTCGGCGTCAGCTCGAGGGTGCCGTCGACGTCCTCGATGATGACGAAGTCGTTGCCGGTGCCGTGTCCCTTGGTGAATGCGACCATGCCAACAGTCTAGAGAGGGGCGGACAGGCCGGCGCTCAGGCGGACGCCCCGGTCGGAGTGTCCACGATCAGCCGCTTGCCCGTCATGCCGATGTCGAACCGCTCGTAGCCGACCTGGTCGTAGAACGCGAAGACGATCTCGTTCCCCGGACGCACCATGAGCTGCACCTTCGGGCAGCCGAGCGCGAGCAGCCTGCGCTCGGCCTCGCCCACCAGCATGCGCCCGATGCCCTCGCCGCGCCGATCGGCGGCGCTGGCCAGATAGTAGATCCATCCGCGGTGCCCGTCGTATCCCGCCATCACGGTGCCGACGACCCGGTCGTCGTCGACGGCGACGATGAGCAGGTCGGGCCAGACCGCCCGCATCCGCTCGATGTCGGCGCGCGGGTCGTTCCACGGGCGCGTGAGGCCCGCCTCCTCCCACAGCGCCACGACATCCTCGGTGTCGGCCGGGTCGAAGGTCCTGATCTCTGCAGTCATGCCTGTGCTCCATCCTGCGCGTCGTCGAGGGTACCTGTGACACGGTACCGACCGCACAGGAAGTTCCGGTTGCGCGCCACATCGATCAGCTCGAGGTCGAGGGCGCGCGGGAGCACGGGAGCCCCTGCGCCGAGTGTGACCGGCGCGTACTGGATCCACAGCTCGTCGATCAGCCCGGCATCGGCGAACCGGCCGACCAGCTCTCCCCCGCCGACGATCCAGATGTCCTTGTCGCCGGCGGCCTCCACCATCTCGCTGTGCACCACGCGGACGTCCTCCTGCGTGAGCCGGATGTCGGCGCCGTCCGGCACGTCGAGCGCGCGGTGCGTGAACACCCAGGTCGGCAGCGTGTAGGTCCAGCCGCCCTCGTCGTGCCGCATGATCCATTCGTAGGTGTGCGCACCCATCGCCATCGCGCCAAGCCTTTCGCGGAACCCTGAGTACGCCATCGGGCCGTCCTCGTCGATGTCCTGTCGCAGGAGCCAGTCCAGGGAGTGGTCGACGGTGGCGATGAATCCGTCCAGGCTGGAGGCGGTGTAGTAGTGGGTGGTCATCACCCCATCGTGGCGAGGGCCACCGACACTGACAACCCCGTCAGGCGTCCCCGTCAGGCGTCGATGAGCCCTGCCGGGGCCGCTGTGCCTGCATCGAGCCACTCGATCCCCGGATAGCGCTTGAACCAAGACAGCTGGCGTCGGGCGTATCGGCGCGTGAGCGCCTGGGTCTCCGCGATGGCCTGCTGCTCGGTGACGTCGCCGCGCAGCTGGGCGAGAGCCTGCGCGTAGCCGATGGCACGGGAGGCGGTGACGCCCCGCTCCAGGCCGGCCTGGCGGAGCGCCGCGACCTCGTCGAGCATTCCGTCGGCCCACATCCGCTCGACGCGTCGGTCGAGTCGCTCGACGAGGGTCTCGCGTTCCGTGTGCATGCCAAGGATCCGGGTCTCCGGATGCCACAGCTCCGGTTTCTCGGGCAGTGCGGCGCCGTGGGTTGCTCCGCCCTGCTCGAGCACCTCGAGTGCCCGCACGATGCGACGGCCGTTCTTCGGGTCGATCCGCTCCGCCGTCGCGGGGTCCTGCTGCTGCAGTCGCGCGAACAGCGCGCCCGCGCCGCTCTCGTCGAGCTCAGCCTCTAGTCGCGCACGCACCGCAGCGTCCCTCGGCGGGAAGCGGAAGTCGAAGACGACGCTCGAGACGTACAGTCCCGAGCCGCCGACGAGGATCGCATCGCCACCGCGCTCGTGGATCGCGTGGATCGACGCGCGGGCGAGCGGCTGATACCAGGCGACCGCGGCATCCTCGGTCACCTCGCGGACATCGAACAGGTGATGCGGGATCCCGCGGCGCTCGGGAGGCGAGAGCTTGGCCGTGCCGATGTCCATGCCGCGGTACAGCTGCATGGCATCCGCGTTGACGATCTCGGCTGGGTTGCCGCGCGCGCGCAGCGCCTCGGCGAGCTGGAGGGCGAGTTCGCTCTTCCCGGTCCCCGTGGCGCCCACGACCGCCCAGACCCGCGCCGTCATGCTGATCCCCGCTCACGGCGCCGCACGACTCCGCAGCTCTGCGTGACTCCGCAGTCGACGGGCTCGAGGTCTGCAGACGTGCGCAGACCTGCGAGCGAGCGCGACGAGAGGATGCCCGTCACACCCCGACGCGCAGGGTCGGCAGTCCGAGCGAGACGGCGCGCGGTACTCCCGCCGCCTGCCCGGCGGGAGCAGGTACGCCGCAGCTGGCGGCCTGCGCACGATCCCACGCATCGCCGCCGCGGGTGCGCCGGATGCGCAGCGGAGCGCCGGTCGGATCGTCGGCCAGCAGGTGGAACGGTGCGCCGTGGGTGATCGTGACCGTCACCACGTCACCCGGACGGGGCAGATCCGAGCCGGGCGTGACCTCGAAGTGCACCAGACGGTTGTCCTCGGCGCGCCCCGTGAGGCGGTGGGTCTCGGCGTCCTTCTTGCCCTCGCCGACAGAGACCAGCACCTCGACCTCGCGGCCGACCTGCTTCTGGTTCTCCTCCAGCGAGATGCGCTCCTGAAGGGCGATCAGCCGGTCGTAGCGCTCCTGCACGACCTCCTTGGGCACCTGGTCGGCCATGGTCGCGGCGGGCGTGCCCTCGCGGATGGAGTACTGGAAGGTGAAGGCACCGGAGAAGCGCGACTGCTCGACGACGCGCATGGTCTCCTGGAAGTCCTCCTCGGTCTCGCCGGGGAAGCCGACGATGATGTCGGTGGTGATCGCCGCGTTCGGGATGCGCTCGCGTACGCGGTCGAGGATGCCCAGGTACTTCGAGCTGCGGTACGACCTCCGCATCGCCTTGAGGATCCGGTCGCTGCCGGACTGCAACGGCATGTGCAGCTGGGGCATGACGTTGGGGGTCTCGGCCATGGCAGCAATGACGTCATCGGTGAAGGCAGCCGGGTGCGGGCTCGTGAAGCGGATGCGCTCCAGTCCCTCGATCTCGCCCGCGGCACGGAGCAACTTGCTGAACGCCTGACGGTCGCCGAACTCGACGCCGTAGGAGTTCACGTTCTGGCCGAGCAGGGTCACCTCGATCGCTCCGTCCTCGACGAGGAGGCGGATCTCACTGAGGATGTCGCCCGGACGGCGATCCTTCTCCTTGCCGCGCAGGCTCGGCACGATGCAGAAGGTGCAGGTGTTGTTGCAGCCGACCGAGATGGACACCCACCCGCTGTGCGCGGAGTCGCGCTTGGTCGGGAGCGTCGAGGGGAACACCTCGAGCGACTCGAGGATCTCCAGCTCCGCGTCGCCGTTGTGTCGGGCGCGCTCCAGCAGCCCGGGAAGCGAGCCCATGTTGTGCGTGCCGAAGACGACATCGACCCAGGGAGCCTTGTCGAGCACGGCCTGCTGGTCCATCTGCGCCAGGCATCCGCCGACGGCGATCTGCATGCCCTCGTGCTTGTCCTTGCGGGACTTGAGGTGCCCGAGCGTGCCGTAGAGCTTGCCCGCTGCGTTGTCCCGCACGGCGCAGGTGTTGATGATGACGATGTCGGCGTCCTCACCCTCGGCGACCGGCACGTACCCCGCGCTCTCCAGCGAGCCCGAGAGGCGCTCGGAATCGTGCACGTTCATCTGGCAGCCGAAGGTGCGGACCTCATAGGAGCGGTGGCGACCGTCGGCGTCGATCGCGGCCGCGGAGGGCGCGATGATCGTCGGTTCGGAGGAGAGAAGAGACATGATCCAGCCATTCTACGATCCGCCGCGGGGTGCGGCGTCGCCGCCGACGGCCAGGCCCCAGCGCCCTCGGCGCAGCCGTCAGTCGGAGTCGACGAACCGCACTCCGCTGCGGCCGCTCCCTGCCTCGCGCAGCGCCGTGCGCGCGGCGTTCATCGCGACCGAGCCGCCGTAGCCGCGCCTGGCGAGCTGACCGAGCAGGCGGCGCAGCGCCGTGTCCGGCTCCAATCGTGACATCCCTGATGCCTTGCTGCGCGCGAACTCGAGGGCGCGCTCGGCGTCGTCATCGGGAAGCTCCTCGAGCGCCTCCTCGACGACGTCCCGCGGGATTCCACGCTGCGACAGCGCGCGGGACAGCGCGATCCTGCCCTGCCCCTTGCGCTCGACGCCGGAGGTCACCAGCAGTTGTGCGAGGGTGCGATCGTCGAGATAGCCGCGGTGCTGGAACTCGTCGAGGATGTCCTCGATCGTGTCCCGGTCGACATCGTTCTCGCGGAGCACGGAGCGCGCCTCGGACACGGAAAGCTGCTTGCCGCGGAGACGGCGCACCAGCACCTCCTCGGCACGACGGCGCAGTTCCTCGGGGTCGACGGGCGCCTCGGCATCGGGGCCCGCCTCGGCCTCGGCATCCGAGTGCTCAGCAGGCGCGTCGAATCTGCGTCGCGGGCCGTCGATGAGCGCGGAGCGCCAGAGGCCCTCGTCACCGGTGCGCCGGGGCACACCGTCGGACTCGGAGTCGGACTCTCGGCGCGGCGACGCGCCCGTCTTTGACGATCGCGCGCCGCCGAAGAGAGGGATGACGGGGGCGAGGTGCTCCTCGCCCCCGTTCGCGTGCCCCATGATCAGGCCGGACGACGCTCGGCGAGCTCGTCAGCCGGAGCCTCGGTCGAGGCCTTCACACCGATGCCCAGCTTCTGCTTGATCTGCGTCTCGATCGCGACGGCGATGTCCTCGTTCTTGATCAGGAAGTTGCGGGCGTTCTCCTTGCCCTGGCCGAGCTGGTCGCCGTCGTAGGTGTACCAGGAGCCGGATTTCTTGACGATGCCGTGCTCGACGCCGAAGTCGATCAGGCTGCCCTCACGGGAGATGCCGATGCCGTACAGGATGTCGAACTCGGCCTGCTTGAACGGCGGAGCCATCTTGTTCTTGACGACCTTGACGCGGGTGCGGTTACCGACGGCCTCGGCACCGTCCTTGAGAGTCTCGATGCGGCGGATGTCCAGACGCACGGACGCGTAGAACTTCAGCGCCTTACCACCGGCGGTGGTCTCGGGCGAGCCGAAGAAGACGCCGATCTTCTCGCGCAGCTGGTTGATGAAGATGGCCGTGGTCTTGGTCTGGTTCAGCCCACCGGTCAGCTTTCGGAGGGCCTGCGACATCAGTCGAGCCTGGAGGCCGACGTGCGAGTCGCCCATCTCACCCTTGATCTCGGCCTCGGGGACGAGGGCGGCGACGGAGTCGATGACGACCAGGTCGATCGCACCGGAGCGGATCAGCATGTCGGCGATCTCCAGGGCCTGCTCACCCGTGTCGGGCTGGGAGACCAGCAGCTGGTCGATGTCGACGCCGAGCTTGCGGGCGTACTCGGGGTCGAGTGCGTGCTCCGCGTCGATGAACGCGGCGATGCCGCCGGCGCGCTGGGCGTTGGCGATGGCGTGCAGCGTGAGCGTGGTCTTACCGGAGGACTCGGGGCCGTAGATCTCGATGATGCGGCCGCGCGGAAGGCCGCCGATGCCGAGCGCGGAGTCCAGGGCGATCGAGCCGGTGGAGATGACCTCGACGGGGGCGCGCTCGTCGCTGCCCAGTCGCATGATCGATCCCTTGCCGAACTGACGCTCGATGTGAGCGAGTGCGGAATCCAGTGCCTTCTCGCGGTCGTCGGTGGATGGCATGACGTGCTCCTCAGTGTCTCGAATGCTGCCGCCTGTAGGCTGTCGCGGCCTCTCCGGGATGGATCGACTCTGCGACAAGGCGTATGGCTGGTGCCACATCCATCACGCTAGAGGGGGCCTCCGACATCGAGTCGGGAGAGCCGCCTTCTGTGGATGAAGATCACACCAGGACCACTTGTGCAGAACGATACGCGCATCTCGAACACATCTTCGACGACACGCCGCACAGTCGCTCTCGAGTTTCGATCGCCGCTCGCGCTCAGTCCGCGTGACTCAACGCCGTCGCGGCTCCAGCCGGCCCACGCCGTAACGACGCTCGGCAGGCACGTCGGCCTCCTCGCACAGGGCGAGCCAGATGTCCCGCGGCGGGACGCCGGCGTCCAGCGCCTCCAGCGCCGTCCTGCCGAGCCCGCTGAGGATCAGGTCGTGCGTGAGAGCCGTCGCGCGCCCGCCGAACTCGTCGTCGACAGCGCGCAGGAATTCACTGCGTCGCATCCGTGCCTCTGGTCGATCAGTGCAGCGAGAGCTCGGGCTCGACCGAGGCGACCAGGTCGTCCGGTACGACGTCCGGGAAGCTGCTCAGGCCCTCGAGGACCGAGATGCGGTCACCGACCTCGCGCATGATCGTCGAGATGGGAACGTCGAGTGCGTCGGCGACCGAGGCGAGGATCTCGCTGGAGGCCTCCTTCTGACCGCGCTCGACCTCGCTCAGGTAACCGAGCGCGACCGATGCCTTGCTCGCCACCTGTCGGAGGGTGCGCCCCTTCTGCAGGCGGAAGTCCCGCAGCACATCGCCGATCTCCTGTCTGACAAGGATCATCGGAACCTCCTCTCCACGATCCCCCTCGGGGTCCCCGAGTGGATGGCCAGTCTAACCCGACTGGATGATGCTGAATCTACTGTTTCTCGCTGTGGTTCTGTTGTGAGGGATGATGCGGGTCTGACGGTGTGTCGATTGCTGAGCACATCAGGGACAACCCGCTTCCGGCATCCGCTATTCCCGCAGTGCGCGCAGCGCCATCGCGATCGCGGCGTCCCGCGCCTGCGTGCGGATCTCCGCGCGCGATCCTTCGAAGAGGTGGGATCCGGAACGCGCTCCGTCCGGCGTGACCACCCCGACGTGCACGGTCCCGACCGGCTGCCCGTCGGGTGAGTCGGGGCCGGCGATGCCCGTGGTGGAGATGCCGACGTCCGCGGGCCTGCCGTCGACCGCCACAGCGCGGCGCACGCCCTCGGCCATCTGCACGGCGACATCGGGGTGAACCGGGCCGTGCGCGGCGAGCAGACCGGCGTCCACGCCCAGCAGCGTGTGCTTGACGGGTGTCGCGTAGGCGACCACCGCTCCCCAGAGCGCAGCGGATGCCCCGGGAACCGACACGATCTCGGCGGCGACCGCTCCCCCGGTCAGCGACTCCGCGACGCCCAGCGTCCAGCCGCGCTCGCGAAGGGCTGCGACGAGGAGCTCGGCGTCGCTCATGCCCGGTCCCGGCGCCCGCGCACCTGCGCGACGACGTAGTCGACACCGCTCGCGACCGTGAGCACGAGCGCCGCGATCATGAGCACGAGCGTCGTGATCGTCCAGACCGGCATCCCGACCCAGACGTGCAGCGGCAGCAGCGCCCAGCTGAGCGCGACCGCCTGGACCACGGTCTTGATCTTGCCCATCCAGGCCGCGGCGACGACGTGCTCGTGCACGATCATGAAGCGGTGGACGGTGATGCCCCACTCCCGGATCAGGATGAGGATCACGATCCACCACTGCACCTCGCCGAGGATCGCAAGGCCCAGGAACCCCGCGCCGGTGAGGAGCTTGTCGGCGATCGGATCCCACAGCTTGCCGAAGTCGCTGACGATGTCGTACCGGCGGGCGAGGTAGCCGTCCACCCAGTCCGTCGAGATGGCCAGCACGAACAGCGCGCCGGCGACCCAGCGCATCGTGAGGCTGTCTGCTCCGAAGGTGCCCGCCAGGAGCAGGAGCACGAAGAACACGACCGCCAGCGGGATGCGGGCGATCGTGATCGCGTTGGGCAGCTGCCGAGGGATCGCCATCAGTCGCGGCCCGTCAGGCCCCAGGCGTCCTCGTCGCCGTCGTCCTCGCTCTCGACGACGGGGAGGTCCCGGAACTGCTGCTCGACCGGGTCCTGCGCGTACATGTCGTGCTCGGCCGGCGCGGGCGCGGGTGCTGCAGGTGAGGCCGCGGGTGCGGAAGGCGTGTCGCCGCGGAGCTTGGCCAGCACCGCGGGCAGCTGCTCGTTGGTGACGAGCACGTCGCGGGCCTTGGAGCCCTCGGACGGGCCGACTATCTCGCGGGACTCCAGCAGGTCCATCAGGCGACCGGCCTTGGCGAAGCCGACGCGCAGCTTTCGCTGCAGCATCGAGGTCGAACCGAACTGCGAGGACACGATCAGCTCCGCTGCGGCCAGCAGCAGTTCGAGGTCGTCGCCGATGTCCTCGTCGACCTCCTTCTTCGTGGCAGCCGCCTCCTGCACGTCCGCGCGGTATTCCGGGCGGGCCTGCTGCGTGACGTGCTTGACGACCGTCGCGATCTCGGCCTCGTCCACCCAGGCGCCCTGCAGCCGGAAGGGCTTGGAGGAGCCCATCGGCGAGAACAGGGCGTCACCCTGTCCGATGAGCTTGTCGGCACCCGGGGCGTCCAGGATGACGCGGCTGTCGGTGACGCTGGTGACGGCGAAGGCCAGACGCGAGGGCACGTTGGCCTTGATCAGGCCGGTGACGACGTCGACGCTGGGTCGCTGCGTGGCGAGCACCAGGTGGATTCCGGAGGCGCGCGCCAGCTGGGTGATGCGCACGATCGAGTCCTCGACGTCGCGCGGGGCGACCATCATCAGGTCGGCGAGCTCGTCGACGACGACCAGCAGGTACGGGTACGGCTTGAGCACGCGCTCACTGCCGACGGGGACCTCGACCTCGCCGGCACGGACCGCGCGGTTGAAGTCGTCGATGTGGCGGAATCCGAACGACGCGAGGTCGTCGTACCGCATGTCCATCTCCTTCACGACCCACTGCAGCGCCTCGGCGGCCTTCTTGGGGTTCGTGATGATGGGGGTGATCAGGTGCGGCACGCCCGCATAGGACGTGAGCTCCACGCGCTTCGGGTCGATGAGCACCATGCGCACGTCGGCGGGACGAGCGCGCATCAGCAGGCTCGTGATCATGGAGTTCACGAAGCTGGACTTACCCGAGCCGGTCGATCCGGCCACCAGGAGGTGCGGCATCTTGGCGAGGTTGGCGACGACGAACTTGCCGCCGACGTCCTTGCCGACGCCGATGGTCAGCGGGTGCGTGCTCTTCTGCGCGGCGGCCGAGCGCAGCACGTCGCCGAGCGCCACGGTCTCCTTGTCGACGTTCGGGATCTCGATGCCGATGGCGCTCTTGCCCGGGATCGGCGAGAGGATGCGCACGTCGTTGGAGGCGACCGCGTAGGCGAAGTTGTTGCTCAGCTGCAGGATCTTCTCGACCTTGACGCCCAGGCCCACCTCGACCTCGTACTGCGTGACCGTCGGGCCGCGCGAGAAGCCGGTGACCTTGGCGTCGACCTTGAACTGCTCGAGCACGCTGGTGATCTGGGCGATCGTCTGGTCGGTGGCATCCGATCGGGTGACCGGCGGCGGCCCGGCCTTGAGGATGCCCGGGTTGGGAAGCACGTACGGCGCCGCGGGTGGCTGCGGACCGCCCGCGCCGGGGCCGGCCGTGCCGAAGCCGTCCAGCCCGGGAAGCTCGCCGGTGGATCCGGTGTCGTCCAGCAGCGCGGTGGTGTTCTGCTCGTCGAGCAGCCCGGTCAGCGCGCTGATGTCGCTGAGGATCTCGGTCGCGGCATCCTGCGGAGCCGGATCGACGACGACGGCCTGCTCGTACGCGCCGTCCCCTGCGGGTTCGTCGAAGAGGGCTGTGATCGCCTTCGAGTCGACCCCGTCGTCGGGATCCTCCTCGCGGCCCGTCTTGTTGCGCCGCCACCAGGGCAGCTCGTCCTTGGCGCCGTCGTCCTCGTCCTTCGGGGCCTCGTCGACGGCGGCGGCACGCAGCGGGCGCTCCGCCCCGAACATCCAGGAGTACAGGTCGCCGAGCCGCTCGCCGATGCGGTTCGGCGGGGTCTTGGTGAGGATCAGGACGCTGAGCACCGCGAGGATGCCGAGCACGATGTACGCCACGACGGCGGTGAGGTGCGCGAGCGGCTCGCCCAGCATCCAGCCGAACAGACCGCCGGCTGCGCTGAGCGCCGGCATCCCGTCCTTCGGCTGCGGTCGGACGATCTCCCCCAGGCTGTTGGCCGTGCCGGCGGCCACATGGCAGAAGCCGGCCATGGCGAGCACGAAGAAGCCGAAGCCGATCCCGATCCGGCCGTTGTCGTGCACGGACGACGGATGACGGAACAGCCACCCGGCGAGGAAGAGCAGCAGCACGGGCAGCACGAACGCCACCCGCCCGACGAGCAGCCCCCAGGTGTAGGCGCTGATGGACTGCGCGATCTCGTTGCCGATGAAGAACCACTCGACGACCGCTCCGGCGCACGCCAGCAGCACCAGCAGGAACGGGAAGCCGTCGCGCCGGTCGTCCTTCTCGAGGGACTCCGGACCGAAGGCGCGGAACAGCGCACCGACGCCGTGCGCGATGCCGAGCCACATCCGCACGCCGACGGGCGGCTTGTCCGCCTCGCCCACGTACTTCTTCGGTGCCGGCGCCGCCTTCGCACCGGAGCGCGAGGTCGTCTGCCGCTTCGGACGCGACGCGGGCGTCGCCGACGCGCGCTCAGACTTCGTGGTGCTCCTGGCCATGCCTCAACGGTACGGCCAGGAGCCGACATCCAGCCGTAATGACGCGGGTTTCCGCGGGATCAGGCCTCGATGACGAGCGGCACGATCATCGGGCGCCGACGCAGCTTCTGGTTCACCCAGCGGCCGATCGTGCGACGCACGATCTGCGAGAGCGCGTGGTTGTCGCGCACGCCGTTTCCGGCGGCCTCCTTGAGGGCCGCGACGATCTTCGGGGCCACGTCGTCGAAGACGCTGTCGTCCTCGGCGACGCCTCGGGCGTGGATCTCGGGGCCGGAGATGATGCGTCCGGTGGCGGAGTCCACCACCACGATCACCGACACGAAGCCCTCCTCGCCGAGGATGCGGCGGTCCTTCAGATCCGCGTCGGTGATCTCGCCGACAGTGGACCCGTCGACGTACACGAACCCGATGTCGTGCTGCCCTGCGACGGTCGCCTTGCCGTCCTTCAGGTCGACGACCGTGCCGTTGGAGCCGATGATGGTGTTCTCCTCGGCGATGCCGGTGTCCTGCGCGAGCCGGGCGTTCGCCATCAGGTGGCGGTACTCGCCGTGCACGGGCAGCACGTTCTTCGGCTTGAGGATGTTGTAGCAGTACAGCAGCTCGCCTGCGGCGGCGTGGCCGGAGACGTGGACCCGGGCATTGGCCTTGTGCACGACGTTCGCGCCGAGCTTGGTGAGCCCGTCGATCACGCGGTACACGGCGTTCTCGTTGCCGGGGATCAGGCTGGAGGCCAGGATGACGGTGTCACCGGGCCCCGGCTCGATGGCGTGGTCGAGGTTGGCCATCCGGCTGAGCACGGCCATCGGCTCGCCCTGCGAGCCGGTCGACATGTAGACGATGCGGTCGTCGGGAAGGTCGCGGGCCTTCTTGTAGTCGATGAGCACGTTCTCGGGGACGTGCAGGTAGCCGAGCTGCTCGGCGATGGTCATGTTGCGCACCATGCTGCGGCCGAGGAACGCGACACGGCGGCCGTGCGCGTGCGCGGCGTCGATGACCTGCTGCACGCGGTGCACGTGGCTCGAGAAGCTCGCCACGATCACGCGGCGCGGCGCCTTGCCGATCACCTGGTCGAGCACCGGGCCGATGGAGCGCTCGGTGGGCGTGAAGCCGGGGACGTCCGCGTTCGTGGAGTCGACCAGGAACAGGTCGACGCCCTCCTCGCCCAGGCGGGCGAAGGCGCGCAGGTCGGTGATGCGGCCGTCCAGCGGCAGCTGGTCCATCTTGAAGTCGCCGGTCGCGAGCGCCAGACCCGCGGGCGTGCGGATCGCGACGGCGAGCGCATCCGGGATGGAGTGGTTCACAGCGATGAACTCGAGGTCGAACGGACCGACGCTCTCCTGCTGCCCCTCGGTCACCGTCAGCGTGTACGGCTTGATGCGGTGCTCCTTGAGCTTCGCCTCCACCAGCGCGAGCGTCAGCCCGGAGCCGATCAGCGGGATGTCCTGCTTGAGCCTCAGCAGGTAGGGCACCGCGCCGATGTGGTCCTCGTGGCCGTGCGTGAGCACGACGCCAACGATGTCGTCGAGGCGGTGCTTGATGGGCTCGAAGTCGGGGAGGATCAGGTCGACGCCGGGCTGGTGCTCCTCGGGGAACAGCACACCGCAGTCGACGATGAGGATCTTGCCGCCGTATTCGAAGGTGGTCATGTTGCGGCCGACCTCGCCGAGACCGCCGAGGGGCGTCACGCGGAGCGTGCCCTGGGCGAGCGGTTCGGGAGCGGCGATGGGGATGGACATGGGTGTCTCCTCAGTCGGACACCGAGTGCCCGTTCGTGGTCGGGCGCTCCACGCGCCCGGGATGTCAGCGCGTGGTGCCGTGCACCTTCGGCAGTGCGCCGCCGGCGGCGGCGTTGCGGTCGGGACGGAAGTTGGAGAAGTCGGCACCGGGCACGTCGTGGACCAGCGCCAGCTCGTCCTCGATGATCGCGGCCTCCCACTCCTCCGGTCCCACCAGTGGCAGGCGGACTCGGGGGCTGCCGATGCGGCCCAGCCCGTGCAGGATGTACTTGGCCGAGACGGTGCCCGGCACGTGGGTCATGACCGCGCGCACCAGCGGCTCGAGGCGCTTGTGCTCGGCGGTCGCGGTCTTCAGGTCGCCGCGGTTCACGGCGTCGACGATCGTGCGGTACGGCGCCGACGTGATGTTCGCCGTGACGCCGATCATCCCGGTCGCTCCGATCGCGAGGTGCGGGAGCACGTTCGCGTCGTCACCGGAGAAGTACATGAGGTCCGTCTGGTTGAGCACGCGGCTGACCTCGGAGAAGTCGCCCTTGGCGTCCTTCACGGCGAGGATGTTCGGGTGCTTGGCCAGGCGCAGGATCGTCTCGTACTTGATCGGCACACCCGTGCGTCCCGGGATGTCGTACAGGATGACCGGCAGATCGGTCGCGTCCGCGACCAGCCGGAAGTGGGTCAGGATGCCGGCCTGGGTCGGCTTGTTGTAGTACGGCGTGACGATCATGATGCCGTCGGCTCCGGCCTTCTCACTGGCCTTGTAGAGCTCGATCGCGTGCGCGGTCTCGTTGGAGCCGCCGCCGGTGATGATCTTCGCGCGACCGGCGGAGACATCCTTGCCGACCTCGACGAGCTTGATCTTCTCGGCGTCCGTCAGGGTGGAGGTCTCACCGGTGGTTCCGGTGACGACGATGCCGTCGGCGCCGTCGCTGATGACGCGGTCCAGGTGCTTCTCGACAGCGGGCCAGTCCACTTCGCCGTCGGCGGTCATCGGGGTGACCAGCGCGACGAGGACCTGCCCGAACGGATTGTCGATGTGCGTCATGGATTCAGGTTATCGCGTCGGATGCCGTGGCATGCGCCCGATGCCGTGCGCATGACGGCCTGCTCCCCCGCCGGGACCTCACCGAAAGGTCAGACGCGTCCCCGCCGGGCGACGCCCGCGGTCAACGAGCTCGGCAGCACACGCGACAGGGCGACGATGACCTTGTATCGCAGCGACGGGATCGACACGGACCTGCCGCGCGCGGCGTCCCGCAGTCCCTCGCGCACGACATCAGCGGCGTCCAGCCACATCGGCCCCGGCACCCCCTCGTGCCCCGGTGCGAGCCCCATCCGCGCGTGGAAGCTGGTGTGCGTGAAACCGGGGCAGACCGCGGTCACGCTCACGCCCTCCCTCGAGTACTCGGCGTTCGCCCAGCGGCTGAACCCGATGAGCCACGACTTGCAGGCCGAGTAGGTGGAGCGCGAGATGAACCCCGCGACCGAGGCGACGTTGATGATGCGTCCGCCGCGGCCCCGCATGGCGCGGATCCCGGCGTGCATGAGACGCATCGACGCCTCGACGTGCACGCGCAGATGGCGCACCTCGTCCTCGATGTCGTTGTCGGCGAACTGCAGTGGCAGCCCGAAGCCGGCGTTGTTGACGAGCAGGTCGATCGGATGCCCGGCATCCGCGATCCGCTCGGCGACACGGGTCACGTCGGATTCCTGAGCGAGATCAGCCGCGAGCACCTCGACCGCGACGCCGTGCTGCGTGCGCAGTTCACCCGCCAGGGTGTTCAGGGCATCCGTCCCGCGCGCCACGAGAACGAGATCCGCGCCCTTCGCGGCCAGTTGACGCGCGAACTCGGCCCCCAGACCGGCGCTGGCGCCCGTGATCAGCGCGGTGGGCATCAGCGCTCGTACCCCAGGAAGCGGTAGCCGATGCCCGTGCGGGAGGTCTCCCACTCCCCCTCGTCGACCAGTCGCCAGCCATCCCGCGAGGGGGCGAATGCGTCGCCCACGACCCGCAGGTCCAGCTCGGTGACCTCCAGCCGATCGGCCTGACCGATCACCTGGCGGAAGATGTCGGAGCCGCCGATGAACCACATGCGATCGAGCCCGCGGACCGCCTCGTCGATGTCCGCCGCGCGCCGCACGCCTTCCTCCGCCCAGTCCTGCTGCCGGGTGATGACGATGTTCTCCCGGCCCGGAAGGGGACGGAACCGCTCCGGGAGCGACTCCCAGGTGCGCCGGCCCATGATCACCGGGTCGCCGAGAGTGATCTCCTTGAAGTGCGCGAGGTCCTCGGGCACATGCCAGGGCATCCCGCCTGCGGCGCCGATGACGCCGCCTTCCGCCTCGGCCCAGATCAGCCCGGCCCAGCTCATACGGCCACCGCCGCGCGGATCGCGGGGCGGTGCTGGTAGCCGACCACCTCGAAGTCCTCGTAGCGGTAGTCGAGGATCGACTCCGGAGTGCGCGTGATGTTCAGTGTCGGATACGGGAACGGCTCGCGCGTGAGCTGTTCGCGCACCTGGTCGACATGGTTGTCGTAGATGTGGCAGTCACCGCCGGTCCACACGAAGTCACCGGGCTCCAGGCCCGTCTGCTGGGCCACCATCAGGGTCAGCAGGGCGTAGGAGGCGATGTTGAAGGGCACGCCGAGGAACAGGTCGGCGCTGCGCTGGTAGAGCTGGCAGGAGAGCTTGCCGTCGGCGACGTAGAACTGGAACATGGCGTGGCAGGGCGCCAGGGCCATGTCGGGGATGTCGGCCGGGTTCCAGGCGGAGACGATCAGGCGGCGCGAGTCCGGCGTCGCCCTGATCTGCTCGATCACCTGGGAGAGCTGGTCGATGCTCTCACCATCGGGCGTGGGCCACGAACGCCACTGCACGCCGTACACCGGGCCGAGATCGCCGTCCGCATCCGCCCATTCGTCCCAGATCGAGACGCCGTGCTCCTGCAGCCAGCGCACGTTCGAATCGCCGCGCAGGAACCACAGCAGCTCGTACGCGATCGACTTGAAGTGCACGCGCTTGGTCGTGATGAGCGGGAAGCCCTGGGACAGGTCGAAGCGGATCTGCCTGCCGAACACACTGGTCGTCCCCGTGCCGGTGCGATCGTCCTTGTGGGTGCCGTGCTCGAGCACGTCGCGGAGCAGGTCTTCATAGGGCGTGGGGACGGCGGCGCTCATGCCTGCCACGATACCCGCCGGGGCGGGGTCGGAGGCGTTCCGTCATGATCCGTCACATCGGATCCCGCATCCAGCGGACGGACTTATCCTCGGCTCATGTCCCCGATCCTCGCGCTGCTCGTCCTGGGGGCGCTCGTCGTGATCGCCGCCGTGGCCGGCGTCGTCTGGCGCGCCCGCGACGGCCGTCGTCGCCGTGGATCCGATGTCGTCGACCTCACCGACCTGGGGGTCACGCCCGGGCGCGTCACGCTGGTGCAGTTCGGCACCGAGACGTGCGCTCGCTGCCCGCAGGTACGACGGATGCTGCAGGGCATCGCATCCGCTCTGCCGACCGTCGACCACGTCGACGTGGACCTGACGCACCGCCCCGATCTGGCTCGGGCGCACCGTGTGCTCAGCACACCGACGACGTTCCTCATCGGAGCGGACGCCGTTCTGGCCGCCCGTTTCAACGGCGTGCCGCGCCGCGCGGACGTCGAGGCCGCACTCAGCGAACTGCCCGTCCTCCAGGAGGCTTCATGACCGACACCGCTCCCGCCGCACCGCGCGGCATCGATCCGCGCGCGCCGCGCTTCGCCGCCTGGATCACCTCCGCACTTCTGCTGGTGGCGACCTTCCTGGGCCTGATCGGGATCGGCGGGTCGCGCTTCGACCCCGCGTTCGTGCTGACGGTCGTGATCGCGCTGCTGTTCCTGTGGGGCGTGGTCTCCCCCACGACGTCTCCGTGGAGCGTGCTGTTCCGCCGCGTGGTGCGGCCGCGTCTCGCCCCGCCGACCGACCTCGAGGATCCCCGACCGCCGCGCTTCGCGCAGGGCGTCGGCCTGTTCGTGGTCGGCGTCGGGCTGCTCCTGCACGTGCTGGGCGTCCCGCTCGCGCTGCCGATCGCGACGGCCATGGCGTTCGTCGCCGCCTTCCTGAACGCCGCTTTCGGCTTCTGCCTCGGCTGCGAGCTCTACCTGCTGCTGCAGCGCGCCGGCGTGTTCGGACGCGGTCCCCGCGCGGCCTGACCGGTACCGCCGGAGCCGCCTCCTGGATAGGCTTGCGAAGCGACGCGAACCCGCGTCCACCGCATGATCGCGACCCCTGGAGGAAACATGCCCGTCACCAGCGAAGCCGCCGCCACCTGGACCGGTTCCCTGACCGAGGGATCCGGCACCGTCGCGTTCTCGAGCTCGAACCTCGGCACCTTCCCGATCGACTGGAAGGCCCGCAGCGAGGGCTCCGACACGACCACCACGCCCGAGGAGATGATCGCCGCCGCTCACGCCTCCTGCTTCAGCATGGCGCTCTCCCACGCGCTGACCGAGAACGGCACCCCGCCCGAGCGCGTGAACACCTCGGCATCCGTCACCTTCAAGCCCGGCACCGGCATCACCGGCAGCCACCTGAACGTGAACGCCACCGTCCCCGGCCTGACCCCCGAGAAGTTCCAGGAGATCGCCGAGGGCGCCAAGACCGGCTGCCCGGTGTCGCAGGCCCTCGCCGGCATCGAGATCACCCTCGAGGCCAGCCTGGCCTGATCGCCTCGGCGGTCCTGCGGGACGTCAGGGACGGACGCGAGCGAGGCGGATCGCCTCGCGGATGCTCGCCCTGGCGTCCTTTCTGCGTCCGGACGCCTCCTGCACGACACCGAGCCGGTACCGGGCGCGCCAGTCGTCGGTGTCCGCGTCGGCCGCCGTCGTGTACTGCGCGATCATCGGCTCGACGTCCTCACGGAGCAGGCGCCCGCTCGGGCTCAGGGCCTCCGGTGCCTCGGGCATCCCACCCTCCCCGTCGAGCTGACGCCCGAGCCGGTCGGCGGAGAATCCGAACATCAGCTCGCGCACGAGCGCCCATCCGCCGATCACCGCGATGACGATCAGGCCCACCCCGAACGCGATCGACAGCGGAGTCGCGGCGGAGAACATGAGCACGGCGAACCAGGCGGCGACGACGACGTACAGGAAGAGCGCCGCGCCCATGACTGCGACGCCGATGCGAGAGCTCATGTCTCAATCCTAGGAGCGCGCGGGGGCGACACCGTCCCGCGGACAGCGACTGACAGTCGCCGACAGCGAACCGACAGTGCGACGACAGCGGCCGGGCGGATGCTCGTCACATGACGAACTCCACCTCAGAATGGGCCATCGCGGCCGACGGACTCGTGAAGGTGTTCGGTGCGAACCGCGCAGTCGACGGCGTCGACCTGCGCGTGGCCACCGGCACCGTCTACGGAGTCCTCGGCCCGAACGGCGCCGGCAAGACCACCACCATCAACATGCTCGCGACTCTGATGCGTCCGGACGGCGGAGACGCCCGCATCTTCGGCCATGACGTCGTCCGCGAGGCGCACATCGTCCGCCAGCTCATCGGCGTGACCGGCCAGTTCGCCTCGGTCGACGAGACGCTGTCGGCGAACGAGAACCTGATGATCTTCGCGAGGCTGCTCGGGCTGACCCGCTCCGAGGCCCGCGCCAAGTCCGCGGATCTGCTCGAGCGGTTCGGGCTCACCGAGGCGGCGCGCCGTCCGCTCGCGCAGTTCTCCGGCGGCATGCGCCGACGCCTCGACCTCGCCGCCTCGCTCATCGCCCAGCCGCCGCTCATCTTCCTCGACGAGCCGACCACCGGCCTGGACCCGCGGACCCGCGGACAGATGTGGGACACCATCCGCGAGCTGGTCCGCACCGGATCCACCGTGATGCTGACCACGCAGTACCTCGACGAGGCAGATCAGCTGGCCGACCGGATCGCCGTGATCGACCGCGGTCGCGTCGTCGCCGAGGGCTCGCCGGACGACCTCAAGGCATCCGTCGGAGCATCCTCGCTGCAGCTGAGACTCACGGAGCCCGCGGACGCCGAGGACGCGCTGCGCGCGATCGAGCGCGTGCTCGGCGTGCAGGGCGTGCTCTCGCCCGAGGCCGCCCGCATCACCGCTCCGATGACCGACGCCGATCGGGTCGCGGACCTGCTCATCGTGCTCCGCGAGGCCGGCATCGGCCTCAACGAGATGAGCGTGCAGAAGCCCACTCTCGACGAGGTCTTCCTCACCATCACCGGTCACTCCACCGAGGCGGACACCGACGACACCGCGGCCCCGGCCGCCTCACAGAAGGAGGAGGTGCGCGCATGAGCACTCTCGCCCCCACTGCCACCCGCATCACCCCGGCGTCCGAACGCCGGCTCAAGAACCACGCCGGTCTCGGCCTCGCGCTGCGCAACACCATCACGATGGCCGGGCGCGGGCTCATCAAGATCCGCCGAACGCCGGAGCAGCTGATCGACGTCACGCTGCAGCCGATCCTGTTCACCCTGATGTTCACCTACATCTTCGGCGGCGCGATCTCAGGGGACGTGCAGTCCTACCTGCCGGTGATCATCCCGGGCATCCTGGTGCAGACCGTGATCACCACCTCGGTCGTCACCGGCGTGCAGCTCCGTGAGGACATGGACAAGGGCGTGTTCGACAGGTTCCGATCCCTGCCGATCGCACGCATCGCCCCACTGTCCGGCGCACTGCTGGCCGACACGGTCCGTTATGCGATCGCCACCGTGCTCACGTTCACCATGGGTGCGCTGATGGGCTTCCGTCCCGGCGGAGGCATCGCGTCGGTGATCGCGGCAGGACTGCTCGTGATCCTGTGCTCCTGGGCGGTCAGCTGGATCTTCGCATTCTTCGGGGTGATCGCGCGCACGGCGTCGAGCGTGCAGGGCATCTCGATGCTGATCCTGTTCCCGCTGACCTTCCTCTCGAACGCTTTCGTCCCGGTCGACACCATGCCCGGCTGGCTGCAGTGGTTCGTCAACATCAACCCGGTCTCGCACCTGGTGACGGCTGTCCGCGATCTCACGGCGACCGGTGCGTTCGGTGCGGATGCCTGGATCTCGATCCTCGGCGCAGCCGTGATCGTCGCGATCTTCGCACCGCTCACCGTGCGGGCGTACATGCGCAAGGCCTGACGCCACAACAGAGGGACGTCCGCCGCCGGCGAGCGTCCCTCTCGGCGTCCACGGTCCCGCGTGCCGTCCGGCGCGGCGCGATCAGCGCCCCGCGAGCACCGCCAGGCCGCGCTCGACCCGCCGCCCCGCGGGCAGCGCGGCGATCTCCGCACGCACTCGTGCGACGGTCGCCGGACCGGCCACGCGCTCGGCATCCGCCAGATGCGCCGCGAGGTCGAGCGTCGGCATGTTCTGCCTGCCGCCGAGGATCTCGGACAGCGCGACGGCCTCGACCGCGCGCTCGACGTCGCCGGGGCTGCGGAGCGCCCACGCCGACCAGCCCAGCAGCGCGGTGCCCAGAACGGGTCGGTCCACCCCTTCGCGGCGCTGCCTGCAGGCGGCGATCGTCCGGGTGCGCAGCCTCCGCTCCCAGACGGCGCACTCCTCGGCGCTCAGGCGCAGCGACCGGACCGCCGCCGACAGATAGCCCGACATCGCCATGAGGTACCAGGGCGAGCGTCGCGTGGCCGGTTCGGCGAAGGCCCGCATCGCTGCCGTGAACGACGCGGATGCCGCAGCGGCATCGCCGTCCAGAAGATCCGCCTCGGCGAGCCCGTACCGGCCGATGGAGGTGAGCTCCAGGCCCTCCTGGCTGAGACCGCCCTCGTCGACGAGTCGCTGGAACAGGGGGCGAGCCTCGCCGGTGCGCCCCAGGCGCAGCAGCGCGCCGCCGCGGACCCAGTCCTGCTGGCTCAGCTGATCCTGCGCGTCGTACTCCCGGAAGACCTCGGCGGCGCGGTCCAGCCAGACCAGCGCCTCCTCGGCGTCCCCGGTCTGCGCGGCCAGCTGGGCGGCGAGATCGGCGGCCATGCCCTCGGCCCACCGCTCGCCGATCCTCCGGGCCCGCGCCCAGGCGCTGCGGGCCGCGTTCATCGCGGACTCCGCCTCACCGTCGTTCTCCTCGGCCTGGGACACGAGGATGTCCGCGGCGAGCTGCGCACGCGGGTCGGTCTGCCCCGCACGGATCCCCGCCGCGCTCGAGGTCTCTCCGCGCGCCGCGGCGTCGAGCGCCTCGGTCAGCAGCTGCCAGGCGGGGGCGAGATGCTCTCCGGCACGCGCCTTGTGCAGCCGCAGCAGTGCCAGGCCTCTGGTCGCCCGGGGATCGCCGCTGATCAGGCATCCGAGCACGCCCATCGCCAGCGTGATGACGATCCTGTCCGCGAGGATCCGGTCAGGATCGGACGAGGCGGCCGCATCGATCATGCGCGGCGCATATCCGATGAACTCCGTGAAGGAGCCCCGGATGAACCAGGACTGGCCGAGTACGGCGAAGAGCAGCACGGCGTCGGCATCGCGGCGCTCCGTCAGCAGATGCCGCAGGATGTGGACGAGGTTGTCGTGCTCCCGGACGACGGCCAGATGCTGCGCAGCGGTGAGGCCCGCGGGGAACAGCCGCCCTCCCTCGCCCTGCTCACGGGCGAACGCGGTCGCCCAGTCGATCACGGCCTCCCAGGCCGTCCCCTCGCTTCCGGCGTCCTGCAGTCGCTGCTGACCGAACTCGCGCACGGTCTCGAGCATCCGGAAGCGCACCTCCGCGCCCGCGGCGCTCTCGATCACACCGAGGAGGGAGTGCGAGACCAGCATGTCGAGCACGTCATCTCCCTGCGCATCGCGGAGCACCGCCTCGGCGATCGATGCGGAGAATCCGCCCGGCAACACCGAGAGCAGAGCGAGCGCGCGCTGCGCCTCGGGCGCCAGCAGGTCCCAGCTCCACTCGATCACCGCCTGCAGGGTGCGGTGCCGCTCCGGCGCGGATCTGTCGCCGGTCGTCAGCAGCGCGAATCGGTTCTCGAGCCGCGACTCGATCTGCTCGGGCGTCATCGTGCGCACGCGTGCGGCGGCGAGCTCGAGCGCCAGCGGCAGCCCGTCGAGGTGGCGGCACAGCCGCGCGACGATCTCGAGGTCGAGGGTCGCACCGGGACGGGCGGCGTGCGCCCTCTCCATGAAGAGCCGGACGGCAGGAGCCGCGGGATCGGCGTCGATCGTCAGCGGATCGAGCGGCAGCACCTGCTCGGCGGCGACCGCCAGCGGCGTGCGGCTCGTCGTGACGATCCGCAGCGTCGGCACGGCCGCCAGCAGCTCGGCTGCGCACTGCGCGGCACCGTCGATGACCTGCTCGCAGTTGTCCAGCACCAGGAGCGTGCGCCGCTCCCCCAGCATCGCCGTCACGCGCGCCATCAGGTCGGGTCTCGGCACCGTCTCGTTCATCCGCCGGCCGGCCGTGATCTCGCTGATCCCGAGTACGGCGGCGACCGCGATCGGCACCCCGGTGTCCTCCCGGACGCCGGCGAGGGGGACGACGACGACCGCGGGCGCATCGGCGTCGAGGGCGATCGCCTGCGCCAGCCGCGTCTTGCCCAGGCCGCCGGCGCCGAGGATCGTCAGAAGCCGCGTCCGCGCGAGCAGTGCTTTCGCCTCGCGCAGCACGTCATCACGGCCGATGAGCTCGTTCGGAGCGGCCTGGACGCCGATGCGCACCCGCGCCCCGACCTGATCCGAGGTCTGCAGCAGCCGCGCGTTGAGCTCGACTGCGGCGGGGGACGGCGACGCACCGAGCTCGTCCCGCAGTCGAGCGCGCAGGTCGGCGAAGACCGAGAGAGCCTCGGGCGCGCGGCCGGCGCGCGCCAGCGACTCCATCAGCGCCACGTGGACGCTGTCGTCGAGTGGGCGCTCGCCCGCCAGGGCAGCCAGCAGCGAGATGGCATCGGCGTCTCGACCGTCGTCGGAGTAGGCGGCGGCGAGACCGGAGCGGATCGTGTCGAGCAGCGCGCTCGCGGTGCGGGAGAGCTCTCCGGCCACGGGTGCGTCACCGAGATCGAGGCCCGGCTCGCCGCGCCACAGCGCGACCGCGGACTCGAGCAGCTCGATCCGCCCGGGATCCCGATCAGACCGGCTCGTCGCCTCCAGGACGATCTCCCGCGCTCGCTGCAGGTCCGTATCTTCGGCGCCCAGGGCGTAGCCGCCCGGAGCGCTGCGTACGAGTGCCGAGCCGCCTGCCGCGCGTGCCCTGGAGACCAGCGTCTGCAGGGCGGCCTTCGGATTCTGCGGCTGGTCCTCGCCCCAGATGTCGTCGGCGAGAGCCACGACGGAGCGGACCGTGCCGCTGCCGGTCAGCGCGAGCGCGGCGAGCAGCGCTCTCATCGCCGCGCCGCCCGCGTCGTGGCCGGCCACCTGCACCGGGCCGAGCACGCCGACGGGGAAGGTCATGCCTTCGGGCGCAGGCCGAGGTCGATGATGTTCTCGAGTCCGATCACGAGGTCGCGGTTGTCGCGCGCGAACGGCACCGCCAGCCGGATGCCGGGTGCGTAGGCGGCTGCGGAGTCCACCGTGTCGTGCACGATCGTCAGGGACTCCCCTGCGCCGGACAGGATCGCCTCCTGCCTGGCGATCACGCCCGGCCGACGCAGGGAGTGCACCGGGATGCCCGCGACCTGCTGCCCCCGGGCGCGCTGGTCGACGTGCGGGGCGGCGAACGGTCCCTGCTCCTCACGCGCTTCGGCCATCTGCTCCGCGGTACGCACCGCGGTGCCGCTGGGAGAGTCGATCTTGGAGTCGCGATGGGCTTCTACGATCTCGGCGAAGGGGAAGAACGGCGCGGCGGCGGCCGCCAGCGCCGTGCCCAGCGCAGAGCCCAGCGAGAAGTTGGGAATGTAGACCACACCCGTCCCGGCGGAGGCCTGCAGCGGACGCACCAGGGAGATGCGCTCCTGAGACCAGCCGGAGGTGCCGACGAGGATGCTGATCCCGCGCTCGATCGCCGCGCGGACCACCTCGATGCTCACGGCCGGGGTGGACGCGTCGACGACGAGGTCGGCACCGTCGAGCTCGCTGAGATCGCTCGCGGAACCGAGGACATTGCGCACCTCGAAGCCGTCGAGCTCGTCGATCACCGCGTGGATGATGCGGCCGAGCTTGCCTGATCCGCCGACGAGGGCAACCTGAGTGGTCATGTCACCAGTCTAGATTCGCCGCGCGAGCGTCTCCGACCCGTGACAGGCGCCCGTCAGACCGAGGGGACATCGGGAAGACCCGTGCGCAGCTCCATCGGCAGATGGCCGAGATCGTTGTGACTGATCAGCGTCCACGGCCGGCCCTGCTTCTGAGCGATCACGCTCAGCCCGCAGTGCGCCTGATTCAGCGTCATCCAGCGCCAGTCCGGCGCACCCAGCACCTCGCGGACGAACCACGAGATCACGAAGTTGTGCGTGATGAGCACCTCGTGCACCTCGCCGTTGCGGCGACGGAGGAACTCGCCCACCGCGTCCGACATCTGCGCCGAGCCGGCCTCGATCTCGGCCTCGCTGACCGACCCGAAGAAGGACTCGTAGGCCGCAGGGGTGTCCTCCGTCATGCCGGTCGGAACGCAGTCGAACAGCAGTGCCGAAGGCACGGGGTCGACCGAGGGCAGCCGCTCCGCGATCGCGCGCGCGGTCTCCGTGGCACGCAGCAGCGGGGAGTGCCAGACGGCGTCCAGCGGGAGGCCCGAGAGACGGTCGGCGATGAGCTCGGCCTGTCGTTGTCCTCGCGGCGAGAGGGGTCCGTCATCGATGCCGTGCTCGGCATCCTGATGTTCACCGTGTCTGACCAGATATATGTAGTGCGTCACAACCCTGCTCGCTTCGTGCCGCCGCATCGCGGCTTCTCCAGCTTAGCCGCCCGACGGACACCCGCACCGGCGAAGCCGGATCAGGCGCCCGCCCGGGTGAGTTCGGCGATCTGCGCACGCGAGAGCGTGATGCCCGCGCCCTGCATGAGCTCGTCGACATGCGCGGTCGCGAACGCATTGACGATCGGTGCCACCACCGTCCGCTGGGCCAGCAGCCAGGCGATCGACACCGCCGCGACAGGTACGGAGAGCTCGGCGGCGATCACGTCCAGCGCCCGGAGCACGCGGATGCCGCGGCGGTTCAGCTGACTGCGCAACTGCTGCCCTCGCACCCCGCTCATGGCGGACTTGCTGCGGTGCTGTCCCGACAGGAACCCGTGCTCCAGTGCGTGCGAAGGGGTGACCGCCAGCCCCTGGGCGGCGGCCACCAGTCGCAGATCGCCCTCGAAGGCGGTGCGGCGCACCAGGTTGTACGGTTCGTCCAGCACGTCGAGACGGGGATACCCGGCGGAGGCCAGGATGCGCGCCTCGACCAGGCGCTCGGGCGCGAAGCTGAATGCGCCGACGGACGCGATCTTGCCGGCGTCCCGCAGCCATTCGGTCGTTGCCAGGGTGTCCTCGAGGTTCGTGGTCTCGTCCAGCGACGCGTCCAGATACAGCACGTCGATCCGCTCGACGCCGAGCCGCGTGAGCGACCCCTCGACGGCGCGCACGAGGTTCACCGACCCCAGCCCGGGGTTGTCGGCGTGCGCTCCGATCCGCACGCTCAGCACGAGCCCGTCGCGGTCCGCGCGCGAGCGCATCCACTGGCCGATGATGTGCTCGCTGCGTCCGCCGGAGAAGCCGTCGGCGGTGTGGATCGCGTTGCCCCCGAACTCGATGTAGCGGTTCAGCAGCGCGTGGCTGGTGGACAGGTCGACGTTCCATCCGAACTCCGCGGCGCCCAGCATGAGCGGGAAGATCGAGAAGCCGGTCTCCCCCAGTGGCACCCGGATGTTCTCGCCGACGCCGGGGCCGACGACGGGGATCGGGGCGGAGGGATGCTCGTCGAGGGCCTCGTCCGGGCGCGACCGCTGATCGGCCGTGCCGACTCCGAAGATCCTCATCTCTCACCCCCGCGAGATCCGCAACCCGCCCCGGGGTGCGTACTTCGAGGGTAAGCGAGGATCTCCGCGGCGATGAACACTGCGACAGCGGTGACGAGAAGTTCTCGTAACGATCCGGTCACATCGGATACGACACAGGGCCCGGCGCCGTGCTCATGCACTGCTCCGGGCCCTGCTCAGGGATGCCGGCTCACCGGCATCCGACGGGATCACGCCTCAGCGGGCTCCTCGACCTTCTCGCCCTCGGCGGGCGCGTCATCGAGCACGGGCTCGAGAGACAGCTTGCCGCGGTCGTCGATCTTCGTGATCTTGACGAGGATCTTCTGGCCGACCGAGAGGACGTCGTCGACGTTCTCGACGCGCTTGCCACCGGCGAGCTTGCGCACCTCGGTGACGTGCAGCAGGCCGTCCTTGCCGGGCAGCAGCGAGATGAAGGCGCCGAAGCTGGCGATCTTCACGACGGTGCCGAGGAACTGCTCGCCGACCTCGGGGTTGGTGGGATTGGCGATCGCGTTGACCTGGGCGCGGGCGGCCTCGGCCGACGGACCGTCGACGGCGCCGATGTAGACGGTGCCGTCCTCCTCGATGGAGATCTGCGCGCCGGTCTCGTCCTGGATCGCGTTGATCGTCTTGCCCTTCGGGCCGATCAGCTCACCGATCTTGTCGACCGGGATCTGCACGCTGATGACGCGCGGCGCGGTGGGCGCCATCTCGTCGGGAGCGTCGATCGCGGCGTTGAGCACGTTCAGGATGGTCAGACGCGCGTCGCGGGCCTGAGTCAGCGCGCCGGCCAGCACCGACGACGGGATGCCGTCGAGCTTGGTGTCCAGCTGGATCGCGGTGACGAACTCGCTGGTGCCGGCGACCTTGAAGTCCATGTCGCCGAGCGCGTCCTCGGCGCCCAGGATGTCGGTGAGGGCCGCGTAGCGGGTCTCACCGTCGACCTGGTCGGAGACCAGGCCCATCGCGATGCCGGCCACAGGTGCGCGCAGCGGCACACCGGCGTTCAGCAGCGACAGGGTCGAGGCGCAGACGGAGCCCATCGAGGTGGAGCCGTTGGATCCGAGGGCCTCGGAGACCTGACGGATCGCGTACGGGAACTCCTCGCGGGAGGGCAGCACCGGGACGAGGGCGCGCTCGGCCAGGAAGCCGTGCCCGATCTCGCGACGCTTCGGCGACCCGACGCGACCGGTCTCACCGGTGGAGTAGGGCGGGAAGTTGTAGTGGTGCATGTAGCGCTTGCTCGTGGTGGGCGACAGCGAGTCGATCTGCTGCTCCATCTTGAGCATGTTCAGCGTGGTGACGCCCAGGATCTGGGTCTCACCGCGCTGGAAGATGGCCGAGCCGTGCACGCGCGGGATGACCTGCACCTCGGCGTCCAGCGGACGGATGTCGGCCAGGCCACGACCGTCGATGCGCACGCCCTCGGTGAGGATGCGGCCGCGGACGATCTTCTTGGTGACCGACTTGTAGGCGCCGGAGAACTCGGCCAGTGCCGACTCGGGGAGAGTGCCCGCCTCGACGGCCGCGGCGAGCTCGCCCTTGACGCGGTCCTTGATCGCGTCGTCGGCGTTCTGACGCTCGATCTTGTCGGCGATCTGGTAGACGCCCACCAGCTCGTCGTGCGCGCGCTCGTTGACGAACGCGAAGGTTTCCTCCGAGTACGGCAGGAAGACGGGGTAGACGCCCGGCTCCTTGGAGGCGTGCGAGGCGAGCTCGGCCTGCGCCTTGACCAGCTGGGCGATGAACGGCTTGGCGGCCTCGAGACCCTGCGCGACGATGTCCTCGCTGGGCTTGGTGGCGCCGGCCTTGATCAGGTTCCAGCTGTTCTCGGTGGCCTCGGCCTCGACCATCATGATCGCGACGTCCTCGGAGCCGTCCGCCTTGGTGACGACGCGACCGGCGACGACGAGGTCGAAGACGGCCTCCTCGACCTGAGCGGCGTTCGGGAAGGCGACCCACTGGTCGGCGTGCTCGCCGTGACCGGGGATGAACGCCAGGCGCACACCCGCGATCGGACCGGAGAACGGAAGACCGGAGATCTGGGTCGACGCGGATGCCGCGTTGATGGCCAGCGCGTCGTAGAACTCGCCCGGGGCGATCGACAGCACGGTGATGACGATCTGGACCTCGTTGCGCAGGCCGTCGACGAACGACGGGCGCAGCGGGCGGTCGATCAGGCGGCAGACCAGGATCGCCTCGGTGGAGGGACGGCCCTCGCGACGGAAGAACGAGCCGGGGATCTTTCCGGCGGCGTACGAGCGCTCCTCGACGTCGACGGTCAGCGGGAAGAAGTCGAAGCCTTCGCGCGGGTGCTTGCCTGCGCTGGTGGCCGACAGGAGCATGGTCTCGTCGTCGAGGTACGCGGCGACGGAGCCCTGCGCCTGCTGGGCGAGGCGTCCGGTCTCGAACCGGACGGTGCGGGTGCCGAAGCGACCGTTGTCGAGAACGGCCTCGGTGGCAGTGATTTCAGGACCTTCCAAGAGGTCTCTCCTTCTTTGTTTAGGCTCGCGCGTCCGTATGACGCGCGAGTTCTCGCGAAGGAGCGGATGCGGGCAGATATAAGCGCGCGGGCATTCCCGCGAATCTCGCCTGCGCTGGCCACCAGTAGAAGATCACCCGGCGCCGTGTGCGACGAGGAACCCACCACAGGGGACCAGCTTCTCAGCCGACCGCTCCGTACTAAGTCGATATGCAGTTTGACGGATGCCACAGGCATCCTCCACAAGCCTACCAGTGCGATCTCAACCGGCGTGTTCGCGCACGCGGGCGTCGTTGCGCGCTATGTACACCCAGTCGTCGTGCTTGGCCACGCGGCCGTCTCCCGCCGTGCGTCCGTGCAGCCGCCGCCAGACCCAGGGCAGCGCGTGCCGTCGCCACCACGTGCGGCGCGGGATGTGCTCGTGGTCGTGCAGGGACTCGTCCAGCATGCCCAGGGCCTCGGCATGCGGCACGCCCAGCGCCTCGCCCACCCGATAGGCGAGGAAGCGGTGGCCTCGGCTGGAGAGGTGCACGAGGTCCTCGGCCCAGTTCGGGCGACCTCCGAGCATCGGATGCAGGTCCGCGTCGATCAGGATCGCGCCGGTGCGCTGCGCGACCGCGGCGAGCGCGCTGGCGTATGCGGCGAAGCGGCGGGCGTAGACGGCGGAGGCCGCGCGGCGCGGCAGCATCGGCGTAACCAGGACGACGTCGGCTCCGGCGGCGCGCAGCTGCGTGACGGTCTCCTCCACGCGCGCGGCGAGCGCGGAGACGTCGGCGCGGACCCGCACCAGGTCGTTCGACCCGACGAACACCGAGGCGAGGTCAGGCCGCAGTTCGAGAGCGCGCCGCAGTTGCGGGCCGCAGACGTCCGAGACCCGTCGTGAGCGCACGGCGAGGTTCGCGTAGTGCAGTCCGCCGCGAGCGGCGAGCAGCAGCGCCAGCCGATCGGCCCACCCGCGCTCGATGCCGTCCTCCCCCGGGTCGCCGAGGCCCTCGGTGAGCGAGTCGCCGAGGGCGACGAAGCGCTGCCAGCGCCTCCCCCGCTGCGGTTCGGCGGGCTCCGGTCGCCGCGTCCGGGGAACGCGCAGCGTGCGATCCAGCGCGTGCAGCCGCTGCGCCTCCTCGAATCTCTCCACGAGCTGATCGCAGACAGCCGTCCAGCTGCGGCCCTCCACGGCCTCGCGCCCGGCCCGGCCGAACGCGCGGCGCTTGCGCTCGTCTCCCGCGAGATCGCGCACCCGCATCCGCAGATCGTCCAGGTCCCCGGGCCGGTACAGCCAGCCGTCGATGCCCATGCGCACCAGATCCAGTGGACCGCCGCGCCCGGTGGCGATCACCGGGACGCCGCTGGCGTGCGCCTCCTGCAGGGTCTGCCCGAAGGTCTCGCTCTCTCCGGGGTGCACGAAGATGTCGAAGGATGCCATCGCCCGGGCGAGCTCGGTGCCGGAGAGGTGGCCGAGGAACAGGGCATCCGGGAGCAGGGACTCCAGGCGGGCACGGGACGGCCCGTCGCCGACGATCACCAGGCGGATGCCCGGAATGCCGCGCAGCGCATGCAGGTCCTCCACCTGCTTCTCCGGCGCGAGACGGCCCACGTAGCCCACCGTCACCAGGCCGGGGCTGCGATGCTCCCACTGCTCGTCTCCGGCATCGGGGTGGAAGCGCTCGGCATCCACTCCCCTGCCCCACCGGCGCACCCTGTCCACTCCGAGCCCGCTGAGCTGCGCCTCAGACTCGCTCGAGGGCGCCAGGGTCAGAGTGGCGCGGCGGTGCAGCCGTGCGAGATGACTCTCGGCGAGGGAGGTGGTCAGCGCCACCCCGTAGCGCGACGTGTACGCCGCGACGTCGGTCTGGTACGCGGCCACCGTGGGCAGGGCGAGCCGTTGGGCCGCCACGACGCCGCGCCAGCCGAGGGCGAACGGCGATGCCAGGTGGACGACGTCCGGCTGGAACCGGCGCAGCGAATCGACGACGCGCCCCGTCGATGTCATTCCCACCCGCACATGCCGATAGCCGGGCAGCGGCACGGATGCCACGGTGTCGACGCGCGCGCCACCGGAGCGCAGCGGCGTGTCGGGAGCGGACGGGGCGATCACGTGCGCCTGATGCCCGGTGCGCTCGAGGTGGCGCAGGATCTGCAGCACGGATCCGGTCACGCCGTTCATGTGCGGGAGGAAGGACTCGGTGACGATCGCGACTCTCACCAGGCCAGGATGCCCGGGCGAGACGCACGGAACGGGTGGAATCGGCGTCGGGAGCCGAGTGTTCACCCGATGCACGGATGCCGGTCATCTCCTCACCTGCCGGCCTCCTTCCGTTCACCAGGATGAGCGACAGTTCCGCTGTGATGCCGGAACCTCTGCTGCAGCTGCTGACCGGGCCCTGGGGTCTCGTGGTGATGTGCGCTCTCGTCGTCGGAGACGCGTTCCTGGTCGTCATCCCCGGTGAGATCGCCGTCACCGCGCTCGGCGCGATCGCGATGTCGCAGGGGTCTCCGCCGCTGCCGGCCGTGATCGGGCTGGCCGCGGCCGCCGCCTGGTGCGGCGATGTCGCCTGCTATCTGGTCGGGCGCACGGCGGGCGTGGAGCGCTGGCGCTGGATGCGCACGCCCCGCGTGCGCGCCGCCCTCGACTGGGCGCGACGCCGGTTGTCGAGCGGGACCGCGACCGTGCTGTTCACGGCGCGCTTCGTGCCCTTCGCCCGGCTCGCGGTGAATCTCGTCGCCGGCGCGTCCCGCGTCCACCCGCCTCGTTATCTCGGTCTCGCCGCCGTCGCCGCGACGGGCTGGGCCGCCTACCAGGCCGCCGTCGGCGCAGTTGTCGCGGCGCTCCTCCCGGGCGGCCCGCTGGTGGCGGTGGTCGTGTCCGTGGTCCTCGCGGTCGCCCTGGGTGCTGCCATCGACCTGATCACGGCGCGGCGGTCGCGCTCGCGTCCCGCGGATGCCGACCGGCTAGGCTGACGGACATGAGCGAAGACAAGGCAGTCTCCTCCGAGGAGATGAAGCGCAAGTTCAAGGAAGCGCTCGACCGGAAGAACGCGAAGAACCAGGGCGGCGAGGCGCACCTCGACGGCGATTCCGCCGTGCACGCGACCCCCGCGCCGCAGATGAAGCGCGAGTTCCGCCGGAAGAGCGGCTGAGCCCGTACCCACGTACGACGCAGGCCCGCGATGCTGCTGCATCGCGGGCCTGCGTCGTTCCGCCCGGTGGTCTCCAGGCATCCGGCGCCGCTCAGCGCTGGGCGGCGCCGACCTGTGCGCTCTCGGCCTGTGCACCCTCGATGTGCGCCTTCGCGCCGCCGTGGCTGTCGACGCCGTCCAACGAGGACTCGTCGAACGGCAGCTCGCCGCTGAGCACGAGGCGCACGCGATCGCGGTCGATCTGCTTCGTCCAGGTGCCGATCAGCAGCGTGGCGACGGCGTTGCCGGTGAAGTTCGTCAGCGCGCGCCCCTCGGACATGAAGCGGTCGATGCCCACGATCACGCCGACGCCGTCGACCAGGTCGGGACGATACGCCTGCAGACCACCAGCCAGCGTCGCGAGTCCCGCTCCCGTGACGCCCGCCGCACCCTTGCTGGCGAGGATCATGAACACCAGCAGGCCGATCTGCTCCGTGATCGACATCGGCTGCCCCATTCCGGTGGCGATGAACAGCGAGGCCATCGTGAGGTAGATCGCGGTGCCGTCCAGGTTGAACGAGTAGCCGGTGGGCACGGTGATGCCGACGACGGGCTTGGAGACGCCGACGTGCTCCATCTTCGCGATCAGGCGCGGGAGGGCGGACTCGGACGATGAGGTGCCGACGATGAGCAGGTACTCACGGCCCAGGTACCGCATCAGGCTGAAGATGCTCACCCGGGAGCCCAGCCACAGCACGGTGCCCAGCACGACCACGATGAAGACGATGCAGGTGATGTAGAACGCGACCATGAGGATGCCGAGGCTCCAGATCGCCGCCAGACCGGTCTTCCCGACGACCGCCGCGATCGCGCCGAACGCGCCGACCGGAGCCAGCCAGAGGATCATGCCGAGGATGCGGAAGACCAGCAGCTGCAGGTTCTTCACCGCCTCCATGATCGGGGCACCGCGATCACCGAGGCCCTGCAGGGCGAATCCGGCGAGCAGTGCGATGAACAGCACCTGCAGCACGCTCTCGCCGGTGAAGGCGGAGAAGAACGTCGTGGGGATGATCCCGAGCACGAAGTCCTGCGCGGTGGACGCCTCGGTGGACGCGGCCTCGTAGCTGGAGCCGGCCATGTCGAGCCCCGAACCCGGGTGGATGATGTTCCCGACCACGAGTCCGATGGCGAGCGCGAAGGTCGACATCACCATGAAGTAGACCAGCGCGAGCCCGCCGATCCGACCGACCGTCGCCGCCTTCGCGATGGAGCCGACCCCCACCACGATCGTGCAGAAGATGATCGGCGCGATCATCATCTTGATGAGGGCGACGAAGCCCTTGCCCAGCGCCTCGAAGCTCTGCCCCACCTCGGGCCAGATCAGCCCGACGAGCGCGCCGAGCACCACCGCGATCAGCACTGACACGTAGAGCCAGGTGTGCTTGTCCCACGACTTCCTGCCGCGCCGCCGCGGGAGCCTCGGGAACCCGAATCCGCTTGTCATCGCCATGTTTCCTCCTCGATCATGAACGTCGTCGTGTCATGCCGGACGGCGTCCTCGCCGTCGGTTCCTCCACCGTCACGGACTTCTCATCGGGGTGCCATTTGTGGTCGTATTGGTCGCGAGCAGCGCAGCGGACGACGGGAGGCGTGGATGAAGACCGTGGCCTCCCACTCACGCAGCGCCGCGTCCCGCGTCTTCGTGGTCCTGATCGCGGCATCGCTGATCCTCGCGGCTCTGGTGGCGGCCTTCCTGGTCTTCGAGACGCAGACCGCCGCGCACGACGAGGCGGAGCGCGTCACTGCCGCGACCGCAAGGACACTCGCCGTGTCGCCCCTCGTCGCCGAGTCGCTGGAGGGCGACCGCGAAGCGGCATCCGCAGCCCTCGAGCCCTACGCACTGGCGGTCACCTCCCGAGCGGGCCTGGACTTCATCACCGTCATGACGCCGGACGGCACGCGCGTCACGCATCCCGACCCCGACGAGATCGGCAAGCACTACCGCGGCACCATCCCCGCCGAGAGCCGGGAGCTGACAGAGGTCTTCACCGGCACGCTGGGGCCCTCGGTGCGCACGATCGTGCCCGTGACGGACACCGCGGGCCGGCTTGTCGGCTGGGTGGCCGCGGGCGTCACGACCGAGTCCATCTCGGAGACGCTGGTGCGCCGCCTCCCCCTCACGGTCGCGATCACCGCCGTGCTCGTCCTGCTGGGCGCCGTCGGATCGATGGCGGCCCGTCGCTTCACCCGTCGCATCGCGGGCGACCTGCCTGCCGGAGAGGTCCGCGATGCGGTGTCCTCGTACGAGTCGTTCCGCACACTCGGGGAAGCGCTGCGAGCGCAGACCCACGAGCACGGGAACCGCATGCACACCGCAGTCGCGCTGCTCGAGCTGGGCCGCACCGACGAGGCGATCGAGATCCTCACCGAGACGTCCCGGCAGAGCCAGACGCTCGTGGACCAGGTGACGGCGCAGCGCCACGGCGACCCGGCGGTGGGCGCGCTGCTGCTGGGCAAGGTGTCCCAGGCGAGGGAGCGCGGCGTCGACCTTCGGCTGCACATCGCGCAGGATGCCCCGTCCTCGGGGCTGTCGCCCATCGACAGCGTGTCCGTGATCGGCAACCTCATCGACAACGCCTTCGACGCGGCGGCCGCCTCCGACGACCGCTGGGTCGAGGTCGGGATGCGCCCGATGGCGGACGGCGGCCTCGCGATCGCGGTGTCGGACAGCGGCACCGGTGTGCCGGTCGAGTTGCGCGAGCAGGTCTTCTCGCCGGGCTTCTCCACCAAGCCGGCCGGGGCGGAAGGCCGCGGCGTCGGGCTGGCGCTCGTGCGCTCCGTCGTCGCCGAGGCGGGCGGAGAGGTCCGCATCCTGGACGATCCGAGCACGTTCCTGGTCGAGCTCCCCAGGCCCCGGAGCCGCCGATGATCCGGACGCTGCTGGTCGACGATGATGCGCTCACCATGGAGCTGCACCGCAGCTACCTCGCACGTATGAGCGGGTTCGAGCTCGCAGGCGAGTGCACGAGCGCGCGGGCGGCGATGACGGCGGTACTGGAGCGCCCGGGAGCTCAGGCGTTCGACCTCGCTCTGCTGGACATCACCATGCCCGACGGCTCGGGCGTCGACGTGCTGCGCACCATCCGCACGCGGGCGGCCGCGATCGACGTCATCGCGATCACGGGTGTGCGGGATGCCGAGACGGTGCGGCAGATGGCGGCGCTGGGCGTGTTCCAGTACCTCGTGAAGCCGTTCCCGTTCGCGGTCTTCAGCGAACGCCTCAGCGCCTATCGGGAGTACAAGCAGCGTGCGCTGGCCACCGAGGGCGAGGCCACGCAGACCGAGATCGATGCGCTGCTGGGCCGCGTGCGCCCCGCCGTCCCCCTTCCCAAGGGTCTGGCGGCCGAGACGCTGGCGCGGGTGTCCGCCGTGCTGCGCGCATCCGGTCCGCTGTCAGCGACCGGTGCCGCGAACGCGCTGGGCATGTCCCGGGTCGCCGCCCGCCGGTATCTCGAGCACCTCGCCGACGACGGGGTGGCTGTGCGGGAGGCGCGCTACGGCACGCGCGGACGGCCGGAGACCCAGTACCGCTGGAGTCTCCGGCCGCCACGCTGACCGATCAGTGCCTCACTCCCCGGCGAGGCCTCCGAGCAGGTGACCGAAGGACTTGCCCTTGCCCAGGTAGGTGTCGGGATCGAAGGGGTCGGCGTCGGTCACCGGCTCCTTGCGCGCGATCGCCTCGGCGAGCTCGCGCGCGCCGCGCTCCACACGGGCACTGAGCGGTGCCACGTCGTCGGCTTTCGCACCCCAGTCGCTGGAAGCCGCGAACACACCGGTCGAGACGGGCTCGGCGTGCAGGTAGGTGAACAGCGGGCGGATCGCATAGTCGATGGCGAGCGAGTGGCGCGCCGTGCCCGCGTTCGCGCCGATCAGAACGGGCTTGCCGGTGAGGGCGTCGGGGTCGAGCACGTCGATGAACGACTTGAACAGGCCCGCGTAGCTGGTCGAGAAGATCGGCGTGACGGCGATGACGGCATCCGCCGACACGACCCGGTTGATCGCCTCCTCCAGGGGTGCCGGCGCGAAGCCGGTGAGCAGGTTGTTCGTGATGTCGTGCGCGAGGTCGCGGAGCTCGATCACGTCCACCTGCACGTCGATGTCGCGCTCGCGCAGAGCCCTCGCGGTCTCGGCGGCCAGTCGATCTGCCAGCATCCGCGTCGAGGACGGGTTGGACAGGCCGGACGAGACGACGGCGATGCGGCGCTCGCTCATCTCACGCCTCCTTCCGGGAGAGGCCGAACGCCGCGCCGGCGGGAGCCGGGGCGTCCTGGTACGGGGAGCCCGCGGTCAGGTTGTCGCCGCGGTTCGCGGCGGGACGCGCCTCACGAGCCGGACCGTCGCCGTAGACTGCCTTCACACGGGCCGCGTGGGTCGGAGCATCCGGCACCGTCGCGGGACGGTCCTTCGCCAGCTCCTTGCGCAGCACGGGCACGACCTCCTCGCCGAGCAGGTCGATCTGCTCGAGCACCGTCTTCAGCGGCAGGCCCGCGTGATCCATGAGGAACAGCTGGCGCTGGTAGTCGCCGAAGGTGTCGCGCATGGCGGCGTAGCGGTCGATGACCTGCTGCGGCGAGCCGACGGTCAGCGGCGTCATCTCGGTGAAGTCCTCCATCGACGGGCCGTGGCCGTAGACCGGGGCGTTGTCGAAGTACGGACGGAACCGGTTGACGGCGTCCTGCGAGTTCTTGGCGATGAACGCCTGGCCGCCGAGGCCCACGATCGCGGTCTCGGGTGCGCCGTGACCGTAGTGGCTCCAGCGCTGGCGGTACAGCTCGATCAGGCGCTGGTAGTGCTCCTTCGGCCAGAAGATGTTGTTCGCGAAGAAGCCGTCGCCGTAGTAGGCGGCCTGCTCGGCGATCTCCGGCGTGCGGATGGAGCCGTGCCAGACGAACGGCTTGACGCCGTCGAGGGGGCGAGGCGTGGCGGTGAAGCCCTGCAGCGGAGTGCGGAACTTGCCCTCCCAGTCCACGACGTCCTTGGTCCACAGCTCGTTCAGCAGGGCGTAGTTCTCGATCGCGAGCGGCAGGCCCTGACGGATGTCCTGACCGAACCACGGGTACACCGGCCCGGTGTTCCCGCGGCCCATCATCAGGTCCATGCGGCCGCCGGAGAGGTGCTGCAGCATCGCGTACTCCTCGGCGATGCGCACCGGGTCGTTCGTGGTGATCAGCGTCGTCGAGGTCGAGACGATCAGCCGCTCGGTCTGCGCGGCGATGTACGCCAGAAGCGTGGTGGGGCTGGAGGAGAAGAAGGGCGGGTTGTGGTGCTCGCCGATGGCGAAGACGTCGAGACCGACCTCTTCCGCGTGCGTGGCGATCGTCACCGCCGCCTGGATACGCTCGCGCTCGCTGGGCGTGATGCCCGTGGTCGGGTCCTGCGTGATGTCGCTGACCGACATGATGCCGAACTGCATACCGGCTGTCTGGGTGCTGTTCTGAGCGTCCATGGTGTTGATTCTCCACTCGGGATGCGGTGGCATCCGTTTCTATTCAAATGAATGTACTTGGTGGAACAGCGCAGGCGCAAGGATATTCCCGCAGGCGCCGGAGAAGTCCGCCCGGGTAGCCTCGAAGGATGAGCAGTGCCGATCAGCATCCGCCCACGACGACGCCGACGGGGACGATCCGCGGGCGGCGCCGCGTTCCGTTCTGGGACAACGCCCGCTTCGCGTGCGTCGTGCTGGTGGTGATCGGGCACGGTACGCAGCGCCTGATCTACGACTCCGACATCTCCTACGCGTTCTACCTGTGGATCTACGCGTTCCACATGCCGGCGTTCGCGATCATCTCCGGTTACTTCTCCAAGTCGGCGAGCCCCACGAAGCGTCAGATGGCTCGCGTGATCACCGACATCCTGGTGCCCTACGTGATCTTCGAGGGACTGTGGACCCTCACCAAGTGGCTGGTCGAGGGACGCGCGGATCCGAACCTCACACAGCCGTCATGGACCCTGTGGTTCCTGCTCGCACTCGGCATCTTCCGCCTGGTCCTGCCCTATCTCGCTCTGCTGCGCTGGCCGCTGGCCTGGGCGCTGGCGATCTCCGTGGGCGTCGGCTACCTCAGCAATGTCGACAGCACCTTCTCGCTCTCCCGCACGCTGGGTCTGATGTTCTTCTTCACGCTCGGCTGGTGGCTGCGCGAACGCGACGTCGTGCGCCGGTTCAGCCTGATCGACTACCGTCCGTGGTGGCTGCGGATCTGCGCGGTCGCCGTGCTCGCCGCGTGGGCTTTCGTGTGCTGGCGCTGGCTGGCGTTCTGGGACGACGTCGACCTGCGCTTCTGGTTCTTCTACGACGACTCGTACTCCGGGCTCTCCGCCGATCAGTGGTGGGCGGGAGGCATCCGCCTGGGCCTGATGGCGCTGGCGATCCTGCTGAGCGCATGCTTCTTCGTGCTGCTCCCCCGTCGCGCGCAGTGGTGGACCACCTTCGGGCAGTACACGATGTACGTCTACCTGCTGCACTCGTTCGTGCTCTACCCGTTCCGCGAATCGGGTCTGCTGCGCGGGCTCGACCCCACCTGGATCTGGCTCCCGCTGATCACCGTGCTCGCTGTCGCCATCGCGTTCCTGCTGGCCTCGAAGCCGGTGCGGAGGGTGCTCCGTCCGCTGATCGAGCCGCGCCCGAAGTGGATGTTCACGGATGCCGCGCTGTCATCCGGATCGGACCACCGCAGCGATCCCACCGGCTCGCGTCGTGGATAGGCGTCACGCGTCGCGGAACAGCGCCTCGCCCACATAGGAACCGGAGCGCGCGCCGGCGGGAACGGCCCAGATGCCGGAGCCGACGTGCCGGATGTACTCATTCAGCAGATCCGTGGACAGTTTCCGCTGCAGCCCGATGAACTGCGCCGGATCGCGCTGGTAGGCGAGGAAGAAGAGCCCCGCGTCAAGACGCCCGAGGCTGTTGTTGCCGCCGACGTAGTTGAAGCCGCGGCGCAGGATGCGGGTGCCGCCGTTGCTGTCGGGATGCGCGAGCCGCACATGGCTGTGCGCGTCGAGCCCGGGCAGCTCGGGCGCGGTCCCCTCGGTGCCGCCGCTCAGGGGCGCGCCCTCGCCCTTGTCCCGTCCGAAGATGCGCTCCTGCTCGCCGAGGCGCACCCGATCCCAGGTCTCGATGAGCATCGAGATCTTGCGCGCGACGAGGTATGAGCCGCCGGCGAGCCAGGCCGGATCGTCGCCCTCCGCGACCCACACGTGATCGTCGAGCGCCTTGGCGTCGTCGGCGAGGATGTTGGCGGTGCCGTCCTTGAACCCGAACAGGTTCCGCGGGGTCTGCTGCTCCGCCGTCGTGCGCGAGGTCTTGCCGAAGCCGAGCTGCGACCAGCGCAGCTTGGCGCGCCCGAACGCGATGCGGCTGAGGTTGCGGATCGCGTGCACCGCGACCTGCGGATCGTCGGCGCAGACCTGCACACACAGGTCACCGTCGGAGAGCGTCGGATCGAGATCCTCGCCGAGGAATGCCGGGAGCCGCTGCAGCTTCGCGGGCCGACGGTCGCGGATGCCGTAGCGATCCCCGTCCTCGTTCTCGAAGAGCGTCGGACCGAAGCCGAAGGTGACGGTCAGGGAGCTCGCCGGAAGCCCCAGCGCCTCCCCGGTGTCGTCCGGAGGCGCCTCCGACGGTCCGCCCACGGCACCCGTCGCGCTGACCTCGAGCCCCTGCGTCATCCGGGAGGCCGCGTACGACCAGTCCTGCAGCAGTTCGATGAGGTCGGCGCGGTCACTGCGCGGCATCATGTCGAACGCCGCGAAATGCAGATGCTCCTGCACCGGGGTCGTGATGCCGGCCTGGTGGGTACCGAAGAACGCATGCACTCCGGATGCTGACTCCTCCCGCCGCTGAGCGGCGGCGAGCGCATAGCCTCCGCCACCGGCCAGAGCCAGGGCGGCGGCTCCCCCGCCGGCCGCGAGACCCAGCAGGCCCCGCCTGCTCAGTCCGGGCCGCTTCGGCCCCGCTTCGACGTCCTCGGTCATCGGCGGATCAGGCGAGAGCCGTGCTGGTCAGCTTCGACAGCGGCTCGGCGAGGGCGTTGATCAGATCGATCAGCTCGCGCTTGTCGGCGTCGTTCAGCTGCGTGAACGGGACGAACCCGGCTTCCAGCGATCCCTGCGCGGCCAGCGCCTTCTCCAGGTCCGCGTACCCGGTGGAGATCTCCTCCACGAGCGCCTTGCCGTCCGCACCCTTCGAGGCGACGAGGTCGCTGACGAGCGAGAACGCCATCTTCGAACCCTCGACGTTGGCGGCGAAGTCGTAGAGGTCGGTGTGCGACCACCAGTCCTCCTCGCCCGAGATCTTCCCCGTGGCGACCTCGTCCAGCAGCGCGACCGCACCATTGGAGATCCCGGCGATGCCCTGGTCGTTCAGCGCGGTGGTGAAGTCCTTCGAGTGGACGTAGTCGTACAGCTCCTGCACGTCGGCGGTCAGCAGATCACCGAACTCGCCCCGCTGCTCAGGCGTGGACGGCGCCCAGTCCTTCCACGCCGACGTCTCGCCGTCGGAGTTCAGCGCGTCCTGAGCGGGCTGCCACAGGTCCTTCTCGAGGCGGTGGAAGCCGGTCCAGTCCAGGCCGTCGGCGACGGCATCCACCTCGCGGAAGTCGATACGGGGATCGAGATCTCCGAGCGCCTCGGCGACGGGCTCGATGCGCTCGTAGTACGCGCGGGTGCTCGGGAACAGCTCGCGCGCCTTCGCGTCGTCACCGGCCTGGTAGGCGTTCACGAGCTCCTGCACCGCCGGGACCAGCTGTCCGACCTGATCCTTCACGAACGCGGCGTAGAGGTCGACGGCCTTCTGCTTCTGCTCGGCATCCGGCCCGTCGATGGCGACCTTGTCGCCGCTCACGGTGAACGCGGACTTCCCGACGCCGTCGCCCACCATGCCGGGCTTGCACACGGTGAAGTAGTCGCCCGGCTGGGCCACGACGGTCATGGTGCGGGACGCCGACGGAGCGATGTTCTCCACCTCGCCGACGATGCGCAGGCCGTCGGATGCCAGGAGGTAGAACTCGGTGACCTGGTCTCCGCTGTTGGAGATGTCGAAGGTGAGCGTGCCGCTCTTCGCCGTGTCGGCGGAGACCGTGCAGGCGTCGGCCGTGGACTTCACGGTGAAGGATGCAGCCGGGTCGGCGGTCGCCTTGGCGACGCATCCGGTGAGGGCGATGGCTGCTGCCGCCAGCGCCGCAGCGGCGCCGAGAGTGCGGGCGGTGAGGGTCATGCTGCTCCAGGGGATGTCGAGGTGAGGGAGGAGGTCTGAGCGGGGGCGGCGGCGTGGGCGCGCGGACGCCCGGTGCGGATGCCGCGGATGAACAGGGTGCCGACGACGACGATGTACAGCGCCCACACGATCACCTGCAGCCAGGTCATGTGCGGCATGAACCCCACGATGGCCTGCAGGAGAACCGCCCAGACACCGCCGGGCACGATGACGCCACTGGCATCGAACGCCCATCCGAACGGGAATCCGGCCAGGCCGGTGAGCACGACGCCCGTGCCAGGATCGACAGGGGCGAGCGCGGAGAACGGGCCCGGCACCACGCCGGCCTCCTGAAGATCCATCACGGCGTAGGCGAGCACGCCCGCGGCGACGATCACGAGGAAGCCGCCCGTCCAGGCGAAGAAGCGTCGCAGGTCCAGACGCACGGCGCCGCGGGTGATCAGCCAGCCGATGACGACGGCGACGGCGAGTCCGAGCAGTGCCCCGGGGAGCGCCAGCGGCGCATCGCCGGATGACTGCACCATGGACCACAGCAGCAGGGTGGTCTCGATGCCCTCCCGCGCGACGGACACGAAGCCGACGGCGACCAGCGCCCACAGGCCGCCGTCCGCCAGCGCGCGGTCGACGCCCCCCTGCAGGTTCGACTTCATGGTGCGTCCGGCTTTCTGCATCCAGAAGATCATCCAGGTGACCATCGCCACGGCGACCAGCGACAGCGTGCCGCCGATGATCTCCTCGGCCTCGGACGTCAGGGCATAGGCGCCGAAAGTGAGCACGGCGCCGATGCCCAGCGCCAGGGCGATCGCCAGTCCGATTCCGATCCACATCGGGCCCAGGACGTCGGCGCGCCCGAGGCGCCGGATGTAGGCCACGAGGATGCCGACGACGAGAGCCGCCTCCAGACCTTCGCGAAGGCCGATCAGGAGGGCGGGAAGCATGACTGCGAGCACGAGCGGGGTGTTCTCCGTGTGTCGGTGATCGGTAAGGGGTGCCTTACCTAACCGAGCCTAGCATTACGCCCGCCGGGCGCCTGTCGCGGGGCCGGGTAAAACAGCGCAACATTCGCGCTTCCGCACAGCCATCCGCATTACCGTCGACGCATGTCCGACTTGAACCTTCCCGTCCTGGACCTCTCCCGCCTCGATGCCGGAGAGGAGGAGGCCGCCGCGTTCCGAGCCGATCTTCGTGCGGCGACCCACGACGTCGGCTTCTTCTATCTGACCGGCACGGGCCTCCCCGTCGGGCTCGAGCAGCGTCTGCACCGGGCGGCCCGGGACTTCTTCGAGCTTCCCGAGGAGGACAAGCTCGCGATCGAGAACGTGAAGAGCCCGCACTTCCGCGGATACACCCGGATCGGCGGCGAGCGCACGCAGGGCGCGGTGGACTGGCGCGAGCAGATCGACATCGGACCCGAGCGGGATGCCGTGGCCGGTGGGCCACCCTACTCCCGGCTGATCGGCCCGAACCTGTGGCCGGCCGCTCAGCCCGAGCTGCGCGAGGTGGTCGCAGAATGGCATGCGGCGCTCTCCGCGATCTCACGCCGGCTGCTGCGCGCGTGGGCGCTGGCGCTGGGTGCCGAGGAGTCCTACTTCGACGACCATTTCGGGGAACCCTCGACGCTGATCAAGATCGTGCGCTACCCGGGCACGCATGAGCCCCTTCCGCAGCAGGGCGTCGGCGCCCACAAGGACAGCGGTGTGCTGACCCTTCTCTGGGTCGAGCCCGGCCGCGGCGGCCTGCAGGTCGAGCGCGACGGCGAGTGGGTCGACGCCCCACCTGTCGAGGGCGCGTTCGTGGTCAACATCGGCGAGTTGCTGGAGTACGCCACCGGCGGGTATCTGAAGGCGACGAACCACCGGGTCATCTCCCCCGCTGCCCCCGCCGACCGCCTGTCGATCCCGTTCTTCTTCAACCCCGCGCTGGACTCGCAGCTCCCGCTGATCGATCTCCCCGCGGAGCTGGCCGCCCAGGCCCGCGGCGTCACCGACGACCCGGCCAATCCGATCCACAGCCTCTACGGCGAGAACGCGCTCAAGTCACGACTGCGGGCGCACCCGGACGTCGCCGCCATCCACCACGCCGACCTCGTGGGGGCCTGAGTCACCCACCCGTGCCGTAGTCGACGATCGCGCGCAGCGCCTCGAGGTGCGCCTGGAACGCCCGGCGGCCGGCTGCGGTGCTGGTGACCCAGGTGCGCCCGCGAGGACCGACCTGCCCCTTGCGGACCTTCACGTAGTGCACCTGCTCGAGCGAGGAGATCGCCTTGCTGAGCGCGGAGTCGGAGACCTGCAGGATGCCGGCCAAGGTGGCGAAGTCGAGCTCGAGTTCCTCGCCGAGCGCTGCCATCAACGAGAAGCGGATGGGACTGGCGAAGCTGTCGTCGAGCCGCAGCCGCGGATGCTCGGGACTCTCACCCACGATCGGGCCCCCACCAGGCTCCGAGGACGAACGCCAGCGCGATCGCACCACCGGCGACGTAGCCCCCGATGGTCAGTGGCACGGAGGTGAACTGCGCCAGCAGCAGCAGCGCGACGATCACTGCGCCGGAGAGGGCGAAACAGCTCCACAGGAACGGCCCCCATGCCAGCGCGACCTGGGATCCCCGCGTCAGCATCGAGGCCGACAGCCACACCACCAGGGCGAGCATCGCCAGGAGGTTGACGATGTTGGCGATCAGCGCGGAGGGTGTCGCCACGCAGGCGACGATCGCCCCGACCGCGATCCCGATGCAGGCCGTGGTCAATCGCGCCCCGCGGTCGAAGGGCGCCCGCTTCCGGACGATCCGCTCGGCGGTCGCATGTCGCCACTCACCCCAGCCGAGGAGGCCGTACAACAGGAAGCACAGGACCCCGGGCGCGAACCTCAGAGCGACGGGGATGTCGACGCCCAGCATGAGCGTGCCGAGTGATCCGATGACGACAGCGAGCAGGATGAGCATCACCACCGTCCGCATCCGCTGCTCGCGACCCCGGCGCTGGTAGCCGTACTCCTCCCGGAGCGTCGTCACGAGCTGAGTCCAGACGATGAACGGCGCGACGATGACGATGATGTTGGCGCCTTCGGCGGGTGGGAACACGAGCATGAGCACGATGAGGTAGATCGCGAACGAGATCCCCTCGACGAGCAGGAGCCGCGCGGCGGCACGGCGGTCGATGTGCTGCTCGCGCCGCTGAGCCACACGCGCCGATTCGTCGAGATACGCCTGCGCGACGGCTGCGGTCGGCGGCTCGTAGGGCTCCAGACCCGGTTCCGGTCTCTGCTCCATGACATTCCCCCCACTTTCCACCAGGAAACTTAACTACTTTCCTACTGGAAACCGAGCGGGACCGTCAACCCGGACACAGCGAGAGCCGCCCCACACCGTGGGGCGGCTCTCCAAGAATGTTCTGCGCGATATACGCGGCAGCGGTGCTTATCGACGCAGACCGAGGCGCTCGATGAGCGAGCGGTAACGGTTGATGTCGATGTCCTGCAGGTAACCCAGCAGGCGACGGCGCTGACCGACGAGCAGGAACAGGCCACGACGCGAGTGGTGGTCGTGCTTGTGCTCCTTGAGGTGCTCGGTGAGATCCTTGATGCGCTGCGTCAGCATCGCGACCTGCACCTCGGGGGATCCGGTGTCACCGGGGTGCGTCGCGTACTCTTCGATGATCGCCTTCTTGACGTCTGCTTCCAGTGCCATAGATTCGATCCCCTCTCTGCTTGTTGCGCGGCGCCCGACACCTGATGTGTGGGCTCTCTTCATCCGCGGCCGATCGAACGGCAACCTCCATAGCCTACCAGCTTCGGCGCCCCGGTCGCGCACAGCCGATAGCCTCGAGAGGTGCAGTTCTCCCGCGGTCTTCTCATCGACCTCTCCCCCTTGAAGATCAGCCCGGCGTTCACGCGCATGTGGATCGGCTCGACTCTCGCGGGCATCGGCGGGCAGCTCACCGTCGTGACCGTGATGCTGCACGTCTTCGAGCTGACCGGAAGCACTTTCGCCGTATCGATGATCGCCGTCGCGGGTCTCGTGCCCATGATCCTCGCAGGCCTCTACGGAGGGATGCTGGCGGATGCCTTCGACCGGCGCCGCGTCGCGCTCATCTCCGCGACGGTCGCCTTCATCGCGACCGCGCTGCTGGCGACGCTGACCTGGACGCACACCGAGACGATCTGGTGGCTGTACGGGCTGAGCATGACGATCGCCGCGGCGAACTCCGTCGGGATGGCCACGCGCACCGCGATCGTGCCGCGGCTGATCCCCCTGGATCACCTCGCCGCAGCATCCGCCCTCAACGGCGTCGCCTTCGGACTCACCGTGATGGTCGGCCCGGCGGTCGCCGGCCTGCTGGTGGCGCTCACCGGATTCGGATGGACGTACACGATCGACGTCATCCTGATGCTGTCGATGTTCCTCGGCCTGTGGACACTGCCGGCGCTCCTCCCGGAGGGGACGATCGTGCGCCCGGGGCTCGCCTCCCTGGTCGACGGGTGGCGCTTCCTGCGGCGCGCGGGGAACATCCGCATGCAGTACCTGATGGACATCACGGCGATGACCTTCGGTCAGCCGCTCGCCCTGTTCCCCGCACTCGGAACGGTGATCCTCGGCGGTGGCGCCTTCACCACGGGCATCCTCACGGCGGCGGTCGCGGTCGGCACGTTCGCCTGCAGCCTGTTCTCCGGGCGGATCGTGCACTACCGCTGGCACGGGCTGGGCATCTCCCGCGCGGTGCAGGCCTACGGCGTCGCCATCGCGCTGTTCGGAGCGGTGCTGCTGATGGGGACGCTCCTGCCGCCGGCGTCGGAGCAGGTACCCCACGTCGCTCTCATCGTCGCCGCCTGCATCGCGCTGGCGCTCTCCGGCGCCGCGGACAACGTCAGCTCGATCTACCGGAACACGATGATGCAGGCGGCTGTCCCCGACACCATGCGCGGGCGGCTGCAGGGCGTCTTCATCATCGTGGTCGCCGGCGGCCCCCGCGTCGGCGCGCTGTACGCCGGGGCCCTCGCCACCGCGACCAGCCTGTGGTTCCCTCCCCTGCTGGGCGGCTTCCTGGTGATCGGCATCGTCGCGACGCTCGCACGGCTCAGCACCCGCTTCCGCGCCTACGACGCACTGAGCCCCGAAGCCTGACGCTGACTGCGCCGGGCCCCGGGGCTCGTGAAGGGAAGCGGATCAGGCCTGCAGGGCACCCTGCAGGTCGAGACCGATGGTGATCTCCTTGCCGACCAGGACGCCGCCGGTCTCCAGCGCAGCGTTCCAGGTGAGGCCGAAGTCCTCGCGGTTGATGACGGTCTTCGCGGACGCACCAGCCTTGTAGTTGCCGTAAGGGTCGGTGCCGAAGCCGCCGAACTCGAACTCGAAGGTGACCGGCTTGGTGATGCCGCGGATCGTCAGGTCGCCGTCGACGAGGAAGTCGCCGTCCTCGATGCGGGTGCCGGTGGACACGAACTCCATCGACGGGTGGTTCTCGACATCGAAGAAGTCCGCGGAGCGCAGGTGGGCGTCGCGGTTCTCGTCCTTGGTGTCGATCGAGGTCACATCGACCTTCGCCTCAACCTTGGCCTCGAGCGGGTTCTCGGGGGCGACCAGCGTCGCCTCCTTCACCCCGAAGGTGCCGCGCACCTTCGAGATCATCATGTGACGGACGCTGAAGGTCACCTCGCTGTGCGCGGGGTCGAGGACGTAGGTGCCGGGACGGTAGCCGGGGATCTCGATCGACATGTCTGCTTCTCCTTGAAGTGGTGGGGTGCCCGTGGGCCGTAATGAGGATAACTTGCATTCACTTGAATGCATTCCCGGTTTTCAGGATCTTTACAGAAAGCCCCCGCCCGCAGGATGCGGACGGGGGCTTCGAGGATGTCGAGGTTCAGCCGACGGCGACCAGGTCGATGCCGAGGGCCGACGGAACTCGCAAGGTCAGCCGACGGCGACCAGGTCGATGCCGAGGGCCGACGGAACTCGCAGGGTCAGCCGACGGCGACCAGGTCGATGCTGAGGGCTGACGGGACTCGCAGGGTCAGCCGACGGCGACCAGGTCGATGATGAAGATGAGCGTCTTGCCGGAGAGGAAGTGGCCTGCGCCGGCGGGACCGTACGCGAGGTGCGGCGGGATGGTCAGCTCACGACGACCGCCGACCTTCATGCCCGGGATGCCCTCCTGCCAGCCCTGGATCAGGCCGCGCAGCGGGAACTGGATGGTCTCGCCGCGTCCCCACGAGGAGTCGAACTCCTCGCCGGAGTCGTGCTCGACGCCGGCGTAGTGCACGGTGACGGTGTCGCCGGGCTTCGCCTCATCGCCGTCGCCGACGATGATGTCGCGGATGACGAGCTCGGTGGGTGCGGGTCCGGTCGGTGCGTCGAACTCGGGCTTGGTGCGATCTGTCATGGTTCCATCAAACCCGAGCCACGCACCCCGGTCAACGTCGCCGCGCGCGCCGAGAGCGAACAGCAGCGCACGCACCCGACGCCCCTCGGAATAGGATTGCGAGGTCATCAGCAAGGCCCCGAGGAGCGCTCCATGACCCGACTCGACGGAGCACGCCCGGTCGCTGTGCTCTACACCGGCGGCACGTTCGGGATGGTGACGACCCCTCGTGGCCTGGCGCCGGATCCGCACCTGAGGGAGCAGATCGAGAGCCTGGTCGGGCGCATGAACACAGGCGAGTCCGCTCCGACGTGGACGTACGAGACGACGGCCCGGGCCATCGACAGCGCGGAACTCCAGCCGAGCAGCATGGCCGAACTCGCCGACGGCATCCGCGAGATCGTGGATGCGCAGCATCCGGTCGGGATCGTCGTGATCCACGGCACGGACACCATGGCGTACAGCGCGGCCTTCGCGGCCTTCGCGCTGGCGGATGCCGACGTCCCTGTGGTGTTCACAGGCGCACAGGTACCGCTGGGCATGCCTGGAAGCGATGCGCCGGACAACTTCGCGCAGGCCTTCGCCGCCGCATCCGAGGGGACGCCGGCGGGCACCTGGATCGCGTTCGGAGGGCGTCTGCTTCCCGCGGTGCGCGCGACGAAGCGCTCGAGCCGCAGCCTGGACGCCTTCGCGGCCTCTCGACCACTCGCCCCCGGGGGCTCCGGTGCGCCGCCCGAGCTGACTGCCGCACTGACCCACGCGGCGGGACGCGACGCGCCCCGGATCGGACTCGTGAAGGTGTCGCCGGGCCTGACCGGCGGTCAGCTGGCTGCGGCGCTGACCGAATGCCCCGCAGGCGTCGTGCTGGAATGCTACGGCTCGGGCACTGCACCGATGACGGCTGGCGGACTGACCGAGGTCGTGCGCGCGGGCGTCGACGGCGGCAGCATCGTGCTGGCCATCACGCAGTGCGCCGACGGTGGCGTCGACCTCGGGCGCTACGCGGTCGGGTCGCTGCTCGCCGATGCAGGCGCCGTCGCGGGCGGAGACATGACCCCCGAGTCCGCACTCGGCAAGCTCGCTGCCCTCCGCCGCACGGACCTCTCCCCCGAACAGGTGCGCGCACTGCTCGCGCAGAACATCCTCGGGGAACGCGAAGACGCACCGACCTCTTGACTTCCGTGGACAGCCGGTGCACCCTGTCAGTAGGCCAACTCAGCGCCCGGGAGACTAGCAGGCATCGCCGCAGCACCGGGCGCTGAGTGCTGTTCAGGGGCGGAATGCTGTCCGCGGCGGCACTCGCTCAGTACGCCAGCAGGTGCGCGCGGGTCGCCCTGGTGCGCGCCAGAAGCGACTGCTCGTCCGCAGCGGCATAGGCGTCGTGCCCGTTGATCGCCCGCTGACGGACAGCCGCCAGCTCGGTCGCGTCCTTGATGAACGACCGCATCAGTTTGCGGCGATCTCCGCGCAGCCCGCGAGCCCACTGCATCCCGGCCTTGCGTCCGGCAGGGGTCGCCAGCATGACGACCTCCTCCTTCGTGAACCAGCCCGCGGCGGCGTAGTCCTCGAGTCGTCGCTGCGTGAGCCGGGCTTCCGCCCGCCGGAGAGCGACGATCGCGAAGATGAATCCGAGGAACAGCGGGATCTGCGCCGTGAGGTAGAGCGTGAAGAAGTCGCCCAGCATCGACGAGCCGTTCCAGAAGGCGTGCAGCGCCATCGCGCCGAGCAGCCCCAGCGCCCCGGCGCCGAGTGCACCGGCGACGGTGGCCCCGCGGCGTGCGGCGAGCCCGATGGCGAAGCCCGTGAGCGCCGTGAACATGGCGTGGGCGAACGGCGAGAGCAGTCCGCGGAGGATGAACGTGATGGTCAGCTCACCGGCGCCGCCGTTGACCAGGCTGACGCCGAAGTACTGGATGTTCTCGGTGAAGGCGAAGCCCGCACCCACCAGCGCGCCGTAGACGACCCCGTCGACCGGACCGTCGAACGCACGGCGTCCGATGACATAGATCAGGAAGACGCCGAGCCCCTTGCCGATCTCCTCGATCAGCGGTGCCTGGATCACCGCCGAGAAGAAGTCGTCCGGACGACCGGCTGCGAGAGTCAGGAGCAGGTCGAACAGCAGCGCGATTCCGATGGCCGCGATCGCTCCCCAGGCCAGCGCGAAGATCACCAGGCTCTTCGGCTCCGGTTCCCAGCGGTCGATGAGCCGCACCCCGAACAGCACGATGCCGAGCGGGACGAACGCGAGGATCAGACCGACGACCGAGGCGCCCGTGCCGAGGAACATCGCGAAGTAGGCGATCAGCGCGAGCATCACGAAGCCCAGAACACCGAACACCCACACCGAGACCGAGCGACCCTTGCGCACCGGCATCGGCAGCGCCGGGACACCGGCCACCGGAGCGGGCGAGAGCGGAGCCGGCGGCGCGTACGCCGCTGCGGCCGCCGGCTGCAGGGCCGGGTGCTGCGGCTGGCCGTAGCCGACCGTGGGCGCGACGGATGCCGTCGCTCCGTAGGCGTCCGCGACCGGCGCCTGCGGCGCCAGCTGATGCGCCTGCTGCCCGTACCCAGGAGCCGGCGGCTGACCGTACGCGGGAGCAGACGGGTAGGGCTGAGCGGGAGGCTGACCGTACGCGGGCTGCCCCTGGCCGTACACGGGTGCGGGCGGCTGGCCGTACACGGGTGTCGGCGGCTGGCCATACGCGGGCTGCTGCCCTTCGGGCGCCGGCTGCTCCGACGGGGGCGGCGGCTGGTAGGCCGGGGGCTGTCCTCCAAAGCTCATGAGCAAAGCCTAGAGGGAGCCTCAGCCGGCGGGGGCATCCTGGCCGGTAGCGTAGAGGCATGCGTTTTGCCCATCTGAGCGCTCGCGACTCGGAATCCCTCCAGCTCGCCGTCATCGACGGCGACGAGGCGATCCTGGTCAGCGACCTCCTCTCCCCCGGCCCGAAGACCCTGCAGGAACTCATCGTGGGCGGTGACGAGATGCTCGACGCGCTGCGCACCGCGGTGGCGGCGGGCGCCGCGCCGCGGCATCCGCTGAACGGGTTCTCCTTCGGATCCGCGGTCGTCGATCCACCCGCGATCCTCGCGGTCGGTCTGAACTACTCCGCGCACTCCAGCGAACTGGGCCTCAAGACCGACACCGCCCCCACCGTCTTCACCCTGTGGCCGAACTCGCTGGCGGGACACGGCCAGACGACCTCGTGGCCGCGCACGCTCAGCGAATCGGTCGACTACGAGGCCGAGCTGGGCGTCATCATCGGACAGCCCGCCAAGGACGTGTCCGAGGAGGACGCGCTGAGCACGGTCTGGGGCTACACGGTGGTCAACGACATCACCGCGCGCGACATCCAGTTCGCCGAGGCCCAGTGGTGCCGCTGCAAGTCCTTCGACGGCTTCACCCCCACAGGCCCCGTCGTCGTGACCGCCGACGAGATCCCCGATCCGCAGGATCTGCACATCTGGACCGTCGTCGACGGACACACCGTGCAGGACGCGTCCACGGGGCAGATGGTGCGCACCGTCGCGACGCTGGTCGCGCACCTGTCCTCTTCGGTCACGCTGCTCCCCGGGACGCTGATCTCCACCGGCAGCCCCGGCGGCGCCGGCTACTCCCGCGACCCGCAGATCTTCCTGCGCGACCGCTCCACTGTCACGGTCGGCATCGAGGGGATCGGCGAGCTCACCACGCACTGCCGCATCCTGGACTGACCGGGCACGGACGAAGAAGAGGCGGATGCTGTTCAGCATCCGCCTCTTCTTCATTTCGGAGCTCAGCTCTCCGGCAGGTCCTCCGCGGCGATCACCGGGATGGCCGAGGTGACGGTCTCGAGACCCGAGAGGCGGGCCGGCGAGATCTGCTTCATGACCTCTTCGCGCGTCATCAGACCGGCCTCGACGACGAGGTCCGCGATGTTGCGGTTGGTCAGCAGCGCGGTCTTCGCGAGGGCGGCGGATGCTGCGTAGCCGATGAACGGGGTCAGCGCGGTGACGACACCGACGGATGCGCCCACCATCGCGCCCAGGCGCTCACGGTTCGCGGTGATGCCGTCGACGCAGTTGACGCGGAGCGTCCACATCGCCTGACGCATCCAGGTGATGGATTGGAAGATCGAGTGCGCGATCACCGGCTCGAAGGCGTTCAGCTGGAGCTGCCCGCCCTCGGCCGCCATGGTCACGGTGACGTCGGCGCCGGCGACGGCGAACGCCACCTGGTTGACGGCCTCCGGGATCACCGGGTTGACCTTGCCGGGCATGATGCTGGAGCCGGCCTGCATGGCGGGCAGGTTGATCTCACCGAGGCCGGCCTGAGGGCCGGAGGAGAGCAGACGCAGGTCGTTGCAGATCTTCGAGAGCTTGATCGCGTTGCGCTTGAGCGACGAGGAGAACGACATGAACGAGCCGGTGTCGCTGGTGGCCTCGACGAGGTCTCCGGCGGTCTGCAGGTCCAGGCCGCTGATCTCGCGCAGGTGCGTGAGCACGGTGGGCGCGTAGGCCGCGTGCGTGGTGATGCCGGTGCCGATCGCGGTGGCACCCATGTTGATCTCGAACATCAGCGAGGCGTTCTCGGTGAGGCGGCTGTGGTCCTCGCCGAGGGTCGTCGCGAAGCCGTGGAACTCCTGGCCGAGCGTCATGGGCACGGCATCCTGCAGCTGGGTGCGGCCGACCTTGAGCACGTCGTGGAACTCGGATGCCTTGCTGAGGAACGACTTGCGCAGCAGGTCGAGCTCGTCGAGCAGCGAGCGCAGGTTCAGCGACAGGCCGATCTTCACGGCGGTCGGGTAGACGTCGTTGGTGGACTGGCTGCGGTTGGTGTGGTCGATCGGCGAGAGGTAGGCGTAGTCGCCCTTCTCACGGCCGGCCATCTCGAGCGCGACGTTGGTGATGACCTCGTTCGCGTTCATGTTGGTCGAGGTGCCGGCACCGCCCTGGATGACGCCGACGACGAACTGATCGTGGAACTCCCCGTCGATGATGCGCTGCGAGGCCGCGTCGATCAGGTCGGCGCGCTCGGCGTCGAGCACGCCGATCTCCTTGTTGGCACGAGCCGAAGCCTGCTTGACCATCGCCAGCCCGCGGATCAGATCGGGGTAGACCGAGATCGGGCGCTTGGTGATCGGGAAGTTCTGCTCGGCCCGCAGTGTGTGCACGCCGTAGTAGGCGTCGGCGGGGATCTCCAGGCTTCCGATCGAGTCGGTCTCAGTACGGGTCAGGGCAGGCGCGTCAGCAGCCATGTCACTTCCTTGTGGGTGGTGGCGAATGGGATGCGGGGGATGCATCAATCCTATGCCCGGGCGGAAGGCGGCTTGCGCGAGAAGGCCTCGAGCCGGCCCTCCGGCGACAGCGCGGCCATCCGGCGGACCCACTCCTCGCTGAAGTAGTCGCCGGTGGGTGCCTCCGCGACCGGGACGACGGTGTGGGTGATGACGTCGGGTCGCACGTGCACGAGCTGGAACGCCTGCGCGGCATCCATCCCGTTCACCTCGACGGCGGGCCGCCCCAGGTTCATCGTGTAGCAGGTCGAGGACGCGACGCTCACCGGGACCCCCGCGAACATGCCCGAGCATGAGTAGTGGAGGTGGCCTGCGAGGATGCCCCGCACGTCTGTGCCGCGGATGACCTCGGCGAGCTCGTCCTGATGCTGCAGCTCGAGGATGTCGAACAGGGGCACGTGGGCGGGCAGCGGCGGGTGGTGCAGGGCCAGCAGCGTGCCGTGCGGGGCCGGCTCCGCCAGCACGCCGGCGAGCCAGTCCCGCTGGGCGGCGTCGATGTCGCCGTGGTGCCACCCGGGGACGCTGCTGTCCAGCGCGATCAGGCGCAGTCCGTCGAGGTCCCAGACGCCGGTGACGGGCTCCTCGCTCGCAGGCTCGTCGAGCAGCTCCGCGCGCATCGCGGGTCTCTCGTCATGGTTTCCCGCGACCCACACGATCGGGCATCCGAGTTCGGCGGCGACGGGTTCGATCGCCGCGCGGATGCGCCGGTACGCGTCCGGCTCGCCGAAGTCGGTCAGGTCGCCCGTGACGACGATCGCCGACGGATGCCGGTCGACCCGCCGGATCGTCGCGAGCGTGTGCGCGAGGTTGCCGTCGCTGTCGGCGCCGCCCGAGTGCCGGGCTCCCCCGGCGACGAAATGCGGGTCGCTCAGGTGGATGATCGTGTGCGACGGCGGCTGATGGCGTCCGAACACCGGTGTGTCGATCATGCGCCCAGCATAGGGTCGCCCGCCGACGTCCGCGCCATCCGGACGCGATGCCTCAGTGCCCGCCGCCCAGGACGATGAGCAGGATGCCGCCGATGACCGCGGCGGCGCACAGCGCGAAGCATCCGAGCGCCGCGACGAACGCGAGGGTCTTCTGGCCCTCGGTGAGCGGACTCTTCCGCGCGGCCTTCTGCGCCTGCTTGGCCGCCCGCTTGATCTCCTTCTCGGAGAGCACCGTGATGGCGTCGGTGAACTCCGCGGGCGTCACCACGGGCACCCGCCCGGCGCGGACGAGCATCCGCAGGCCCAGCGCGTAGAACGCGACGATGGCGACCGCACCGATCAGTGCGGCGGCGAACACGCTGAGGAAGGCCAGCCAGTCGATCTCGACACTCATCGGGCTTCCTCCTGATCCTCGACGCCCAGATCCCACTCGGCGAGCTTCGCGCGGGCGCGGCGACTGGCGCTGAGCTCCTCCCACTCCGCGGCGGCCTTCTCAGCCTCCGCGTACTTCTGGGCGGCGCGCTCGGCGGCCTTGCGTGCGGCCTTGATCTCGCTGGGCGTGCCCCCGGACTTCTTGAGCTTCTTCGCCCGCTTGGCGGCCCGCTCGGCGTCATCGGCTTTGCGCTCCGCCCGCTCGAGCGCGCGCATCAGCTCGATGCGGCTGGTGCGGCGCGTGGGGCCGGGCACCTCGGGAAGCTCGACGGCGTGGCCGGACTCCGCCACGTCGCTCATCGCGTTGGCATGGGTGACGGCGTTGCGCCGCGAGCGCAGGAACAGCCCGACGATGATCACGACGGCGAGCACCGCGTCGATCGCGACACCCCAGCCACCCAGCCAGCGCACCATGACGGCTGCCAGAGCGCCGACGATGCCGGCTGCGGGCAGCGTGAGCAGCCATCCGACCGCGATGCGACCGGCGGTGCGCCAGCGCACCGTGGAACCACGGCGTCCCAGGCCCGAGCCGATCACCGAGCCGGACGCGACCTGCGTGGTGGACAGCGCGAAGCCGAAGGCACTGGAGGCGAGGATCGTGGCGGCGGTCGAGCTCTCGGCTGCGAAGCCCTGCGCGGGCTTGACCTCGGTGAGCCCCTTGCCCAGCGTGCGGATGATGCGCCATCCGCCGAGGTACGTGCCCAGCGCGATGGTGCCGGCGCACGCGACGATCACCCAGAACTCCGGGTTGTGGTACTCGGGGCTGCCCGGGTCGCCGCTCTGCCATCCGACGGTGATCAGGGCGAGCGTGATCACGCCCATGGTCTTCTGGGCGTCGTTGGTGCCGTGCGAGAGCGCGACCATCGACGAGGTGAAGATCTGCCCCCACCGGAAGCCGGAGCGGCCGTCGGGCTTGCCGTCGTAGCGGCGCGTCAGGCCGTAGGCGACCTTGGTCGCCACGTACGCGATGATGCCCGCGGTCAGCGGTGCGATGAGCGCCGGCAGGATGACCTTGGAGAGCACGACGCCGAAGTTGATGCCACTGGCGCTGAAGCCGACGATGGTGGCGCCGATCAGGCCGCCGAAGAGGGCGTGCGAGGAGCTGGACGGGAGCCCCAGGAGCCAGGTGAGCATGTTCCAGGTGATGGCGCCGATCAGGCCGGCGAAGATCAGCTCCGGCAGCAGCGTGTGCCCGACCGCGGACTCGTTGATGATGCCGCCGGAGACCGTCTTGGACACCTCTGTCGAGAGGAACGCGCCGACGAGGTTCAGCACTGCGGCCAGCAGAACGGCCGTCTTGGGCTTGAGGGCTCCGGTCGCGATCGGCGTCGCCATCGCGTTCGCCGTGTCGTGGAAGCCATTGGTGAAATCGAAGAAGAGTGCCAGTGCGATGACCAGCACGACGACGAGGGCTGCGGTTTCCACCGTTCTCTTTCGTTGGGACTGTCAGGAGGGGATGCCGGTGCGCCGGCGTGACGAACGAAGAGTTCACCGTGGGTTCATGTTCCGTATACGGGCCCGCGAGAATCCTCCCATCCTCCCTCGCGTCGGTCAACTTCGCACCCCCTCGTGCGCCGTGGCCGGCGCGCCCGGGGCAAGGCTGCTCCGATAGCGTGGACCCGTGAGCGAACTCAGCATCCAACCGCCCGTCGCAGACCGCCGTCCCGCCGCCCGCACCCACCACGGCGACACCTTCGAGGACCCCTACGAATGGCTGCGCGCCAAGGAGGACGCCGAGGTCGTGGCGCACCTTGAGGCGGAGAACGCGTACACCGACGCCCGCACCGCCCACCTGAGCGGACTTCGCGACGAGATCTTCCAGGAGGTGAAGTCGCGCACCCTCGAGACGGACCTCTCCGTGCCGACTCGCCGGGGCGACTGGTGGTACTACGGCCGCACCGAGGAGGGCGCCCAGTACGGCATCCAGTGCCGAACCGCGATCTCCGGCCCGGACGACTGGACTCCCCCGGTGCTCGAGCCGGGCGTCGCCGTTCCCGGCGAGGAGGTGCTGCTGGACGGCAACGTCGAGGCCGAGGGGCACGAGTTCTTCTCGATGGGCGCCTTCGACCTCTCCGACGACGGCACGCGGATGCTCTGGTCGGTCGACTTCGAGGGCGACGAGCTGTACACCGCCCACGTCCGCGACCTCGTGACGGGCGAGCGACTTGCGGACGAGATCCCCAACACCGGCCAGGCGTTCTTCACCCCGGACGGGCTGTCCGTCGTCTACACGACCCGCGATGAGGCATGGCGGCCGGACACCCTGTGGCTGCACCGGATCGGAACGCCGGCGGACGCGGATGTGAAGCTGTTCCACGAGCCCGACGAGCGCTACTGGCTGGGCGCGGGCATCACGCGCAGCAAGAAGTACCTCGTCATCGGACTGGGCTCCAAGATCACCAGCGAGGAGCTGCTGCTCGACCTGAGCGATCTGACCGCCGCACCGCATCCCGTCTGGCCCCGCGTGGAAGGCGTGGAGTACTCCGTGGATCACGCCGTCATCGACTGCGAGGACCGCCTCTTCATCCTTCACAACGACGGCGCCCTCGACTTCGAGCTCGTCTCGGTCGCGGCGTCCGACCCGCAGGGCGAGCGGCGCGTGGTGCTGCCGCACACCCCCGGCCGGCGACTGCTCGACGTGGACTGCTTCCGCGACTTCGCGACCGTCGAGTACCGCACCGAGGGCATGCCGCGGGCCGCGCTGCTGGACTACCGCACCGACGCGCTCGACGCCGTGGAGTTCGACGAGCCGCTCTACGAGACGTACTTCTCCGGGAACCCCGAGTGGGACGCCCCGTTCCTGCGGATGGGTTACACCTCGTTCGTGACGCCGTCCACCGTGCTGGAGCTGGAGCTCGCGACCGGCGAGAAGCACGTGCGCAAGCAGATGCCGGTGCTCGGCGGCTACGACTCGTCCGACTACGGTCAGCAGCGTGTGTGGGCCACCGCATCCGACGGCGCACAGGTGCCGATCTCGCTGGTGTGGAAGCGGTCGTTCGGCGAGCCCGGCGCCGAGGCGCGTCCCGTGCACCTGTACGGCTACGGGTCGTACGAGCACTCCATCGACCCCGGCTTCTCGACGATGCGCCTGTCGATGATGGACCGCGGCGTGATCTTCGCCGTCGCGCACGTTCGCGGCGGCGGCGAGATGGGCCGGCACTGGTACGAGGACGGCAAGGAGCTGACCAAGCGCAACACCTTCACCGATTTCGTCGCCGCCGGCCGCCACCTGGTCGAGACCGGGGTGACCAGCCCGGAGCGGATGGTCGCCGAGGGCGGCAGCGCGGGCGGGCTGCTGATGGGCGCGGTCACGAACCTCGCCCCCGAGCTGTTCGCCGGCATCCTCGCCGCCGTGCCGTTCGTCGACGCGCTGACCACCATCCTCGACCCGTCGCTGCCGCTCACGGTGATCGAGTGGGATGAGTGGGGCGACCCGCTGCACGACGCCGAGGTGTACACGTACATGAAGTCGTACACGCCGTACGAGAACATCGCGGCGGATGCCTCGGCCTATCCGCGCATCCTCGCGATGACCTCGCTCAACGACACCCGCGTGCTGTACGTCGAGCCGGCGAAATGGGTGCAGGCGCTGCGCCACGCGGGTGCCGCCGACGTGATCATGAAGTGCGAGATGTCGGCGGGCCACGGCGGCGTGAGCGGCCGGTACAACGCCTGGCGCGAGCGCGCGTTCGAGCTCGCCTGGATGCTGGACGTGCTGGGCCTGGCGGACTGAGCTCGGCGCTCCCGTCGTCGCGGTTGTTCCGCGCGTGCGGATGGCGTGTTCCAGTAGTCGTCGGTGCGTTGAGTCCGAAGCCGCCACTGCTGGGACACGCCAGAGGTATGACCCCGCACTGGCGAGTGTGGGAGTCTGCCACCGGCCGGTTCTGAGGCCGGAGAGCTGCCCTGTCGCAGAACGGGTCGGCAAGCTGCCGCGCTGTGGGAACTGGACGACCTCAGGATGCCGACCGCTGGGACGCCATCCGCGAGCGGGGCTGGCAGCACGTCCGCATCCTCAGCCACCACCTGCGCCCGAATCCACAGCTCGCCGTGGACAAGGTCGCAGTCGCGCTGTTCGCCGCGGGGTGGCGTCCGGGACGCGGATGACGTCGAGTCTCACAAGATGCGGGTGGCGTGACATCCGGCCCGCCGTTGCGGCGACACAGCCAGCCGCATGTCCCACAAGCGGCTGGTGCGGGCGCCGTGCACCCGCCGTATGTGAGACACGCCGTGGCTCCGCTCGACACGCACCGGTGTCGAAGAACATCAGCCGAAGAGCGCGGAGGCCTCCTCGTAGCGGCTGAGCGGCACGGTGTTCAGCTCGCCGAGCGCCTCCTCGAAGGGCACCCGCACGATGTCGGTGCCGCGCATCGCGACCATCTGACCCCAGCACTCGTCCACGAGGGCGTCGGCGGCGTTCAGGCCGAGGCGAGTCGCGAGCACGCGGTCGAAGCCCGAGGGGGAACCGCCGCGCTGGATGTGGCCCAGCACCGTCGAGCGGGTCTCGATGCCGGTGATCCGCTCGATCTCGGGTGCCAGGATCTCGCTGATGCCGCCGAGCCGCGGGCGGTTGAACGCGTCCAGGCCCTTGTCGCTGTAAGCCTCGTCCATGCCGCTCAGCTTGAAGCCCTCGGAGACGACGACCAGTGGCGCGCGACCGCGGTCGAAGGCACGGGTGACGAGCGCGCAGATCTCGTCGATCGACATCGGCACCTCGGGGATGCAGATGACGTGAGCACCCGCCGCCATTCCGGCGTGCAGCGCGATCCAGCCGACGTGACGGCCCATGACCTCGGCGACCATGCAGCGCTGGTGGGAGTCGCCGGTGGTGCGAAGCCTGTCCATGGCGTCGGTGGCGATGTTCACGGCGGTGTCGAAGCCGAACGAGTAGTCCGTCGCCCGCAGGTCGTTGTCGATCGTCTTCGGCACGCCGAGCACGTTGATGCCGTCCTTGGAGAGCCGGTCCGCGGCGGCCAGCGTTCCCTCGCCGCCGATCGCGACGATGCCGTCGATGCCGTGCGCGGCCAGGGTCTTCGCGATGTTCTCCGCTCCCCCGCGCACACCCTCGTAGGGGTTGGTGCGGCTGGTGCCGAGGATCGTGCCGCCGACCTTGGACAGACCCTTCACCTCGTGACGTGTGAGGGGGAAGAAGTCGCCGTCGACGACGCCGCGCCAGCCGTCACGGATCCCGACGAACTCCAGGTTGTAGGTGGTGGTGCCCTTGAGCACGATGCCGCGGATGACGGCGTTGAGTCCGGGGCAGTCGCCGCCGCTGGTGAGGATGCCGATCTTCATGCTGCTGCCTTCGTGCTTCGGGAGGAGAGGGGAATCGGCGACGTTGCCTGTTCTCGACCCTAGTGGTGATGCACCGCGGATGCCATTCCTGAAGGCGCGAAAACCAAGAATCTTGACGTCGGATCCCAGGCATCCGATGAGTTCTTGACGAAAGCTGCCGATATCGACGAAAGAGGGCGCCAAGAACGTGTGTTCTTAACGCCCTCTTCGGGAATGTGACGATCAGGCGGCGCCGAGCGCCTCCCGCAGCAGGTGCATGAGGGCCGCGAGCTGCACGGATTCGCCCGGAGCCTCCTCCACCGCCTCGCCGTCCAGGGCGCGCGCGGCGAGCCCCTGCTTCTGGTCGATGAGCTCGGCGATCTTCGTGTCGATCGTGTGCGCGGCGATGATCCGCCACGCGGTCACCGGCTCGTCCTGTCCGATGCGGTGCACCCGGTCGATGGCCTGGGTCTGCTCGGCCGCGGTCCAGCTGAGCTCGGCCAGGACGACGTTCGAGGCCACCTGCAGGTTGACGCCGACGCCCGCGGCGGTCAGCGAGCAGACCGCGATGCCCACCGAGGGGTCGTTGTTGAAGGCGTCGATGGCCTGCTGACGTGCCGGGGTGGACTGGTCGCCGCGGATCGACACCGCCTTGATACCGGACGCCGCGAAATGCGCCTCGGCCTGGTCCATGACGTCGATGTGCTTGGCGAAGAAGACGACCTTCTCCACCGAGCGCTGCAGCTGGGCGGCGTAGTCGGCCGCGAGCATCGCCTTGGCCTGGCCGATCCGGCGCACCATCGTGAAGACGTTGTCGCCGCCGGTGCCGGCGGCCTTCGACTCCTCGAGCTCGTTGTGCGCGACCAGCCGGACGATGTCGTCGTCGATCTCGTGCGAGCCCGACGGACCGTGGGCAGCAGTGCGGGCCTCGACGATGCGCCGGTACTTGGCGGCCATCCGCTCCCCCAGCTCGCGCTCGGCGGCGCGGATGCTGCGGCCGTACTCGTCGTCCAGCTGGACGGGAAGATCGGCGATGAGCTTGTCCGGGAGGTCGGCGGCGACGTCCTTCTTCTTTCGGCGCACGATGCCCATCGAGATGACGGCCTCGCGCGCCTCGGCGTAGAAGGACTTGTCAGCCGGCGTGAGTCCGGTGGCATCGAGCTTCTCCATCAGGGGCGCCTCCGGCTTCTCGCCGTTGGTCCAGCCCAGGAACCGCCAGATCGCGTCGAAGTCCTCGACGTCGTTGATCAGCGGGGTTCCGGTCAGCGCCATCATCAGTGGATGCTGCTCGCGCTCGCGGATGCGGGAGGCCAGCGCCAGCACGTTCTGAGAGCGCTGCGAGGACAGGTTCTTGATGAAGTGCGCCTCGTCGACGACCATGCCCTTCAGGCCGATCGCGCCGAGCCAGGACAGGTGCCGGTCGAGGATCTCGTAGTTCACGATGAACACGTCGGCGAAGGCGTCGATGTCGTCGCCGTCGCCCTGGATGACCGTGGCACGGCGCTGCGGCGTCCACAGCTCCACTTCGCGCGCCCAGTTCATCTTCACCACGTTGGGGACGACGACGAGCAGCGGATACGCGTCGGCGACGGATGCCGCGAGCACCGACTGGGCGGTCTTGCCCAGACCCGGCTCATCGGCCAGCAGGAAGCTGCGATGCCCGGCGCGCACGGACTCCACGAACCGCGACTGGTGCACCATGACCTCGCGACCCTTGGGCGAGATGTGGTCGTACTCGGGCAGCGGCGGCAGCTCCATGGAGGCCGCGCTTCCGCCCGCACCGGACTCGAACGCCTTGTACAGCGGGCCCATGAGCTCCCAGCCGTCCAGGCGGCGCCGAGGCACGGAGGCCGGGCGCGGCGTGAGGTCAGGGGCGAGGAACGGGTTCGCGAGCTGACGCGACTCGACCGACGGCGGGGTGACCTGCTTCTCGGCGAGGGCGGCGGGCACGACCTGCGTGGTGCGCACCGGCGCGATGTCGGTGATGATGAGCTCCTCGGGTGCGAGCTCGGCACCCGACTCGAGCAGCCAGTCGCGACGCATCCGCTTGGCAACCGGCGAGGTCGCCTGGTCTGCCTCCAGCAGCTGGATCAGGGAGGTGTCGCGTGCCGCGGTCTTGGCGAGGATGGTCGCCACGCCGTCGAGGCGCTTGAGCAGCTCGGCGCGCGCGGAGTCGCCGAGCTCGGCATCCGACTTCACCCTGGCGCGCTCCTCGCGCACGAGGAACGCGATCACCTGGAACTTGACGCGGTTCGTGGGGCCGAGCTTGGATCGCTGGGCCTTGGCCTCGATCTCGCGGACCTTGCGCGCGAGTATCGGGATCAGGGGTGCCTCTTCGTCTCGACGAGAGGTCTTCTTGCGCCGCGATGCGGCGGTCGCCGTGGTCGGCATGCTCCTCCTGAGCGTGAATGCCGAAGCGCCGAAGTGGCCTTCGGTTCCTACTGTGTTCCGCGTGTGGCGCCAGCCAGGACCGTGCGGAGTGCGGCTCTCGGACTGCGCGCGCAGCGGCGGCTTCGAGTGCCAGGCGTCAGTTTACGGCATCGGGATGCCGAATGCGGGGTTCAGCCCAGGCCGAGTCGCGTCCGCGCCTCGGCGACATCCGCCGCGATCTGCGCGATCAGAGCATCCATGCCCTCGAACGCGACCATGCCGCGCAGGTGGTCGGTGAACTCCACGGTGACCCGGTGGCCGTACAGGTCCAGGCCCGACGCGTCGAGCACATGCGCCTCGACCTGACGTCGCTCGACGTCGTCGAAGGTCGGGTTCGTGCCCACCGAGATCGCGGCGGGATGCCGGATGCCGGTGTCATGGTCGTCCAGCCAGCCGGCGTACACACCGTCGGCGGGTGCGAGCGCGTCGATGAGCTCGGAGAGGTTCGCGGTCGGGAAACCGAGCTCGCGCCCGCGCTTGAGGCCGTGCACGACCTCACCGGTGACGGCGACGGGGCGCCCGAGCGCCTTCGCCGCCTCGACGACGTCACCCGCCGCCAGCAGTTCGCGGATCCACGTCGACGAGACCCGACGCTGCTCGCCGTCGGGATGCACGTCGTCGATGACGTCGACGGTGAAGCCGTACGTCGGGCCGAGCTCGCGCAGCAGCTCGGGCGTGCCCGCGCCCCCGCGGCCGAAACGGAAGTCGCGTCCGACGAGCACGGTCACCACATGCAGCGCGTCCACCAGGATGCTGCGCACGAAGTCTTCCGCGGCGAGTGACGCCAGGGCCCTGTCGAAGGTGAGCACGAGAGTGGCGTCGAGGTCGAGCTCGGCCAGCAGCTGGACCTTGCGGTCGGTGGCCACGACGTTCTCCGGGCACAGCTCGGGGCGCAGGATCTCGAGCGGGTTGCGGTCGAAGGTCACCGCGACCGTCTTGGCGCCCACGGCGGCCGCATCCACCCGCATCCGCTCGATGATCGCGCGGTGGCCGACGTGCACGCCGTCGAACTTGCCGATGGCGACGACACTGGGGCCGAAGTCGGCGGGCACCTCGGACGGGTCACGGAAGACGATCATGCGGAGATTTCCTGCGGTTGGTGCGTGCGCAGCCACCACAGACCGAACAGCGGCAGCACGAGAGGGATGAAGACGTAGCCCATACCGAAGTACGACCACACGCTGTCGTGGCCGAAGAGCGTCGGCACGAGCAGGCTCAGCAGGCCCACGGTGACCACGCCGGTCAGCTCGAACAGGATGGCGATCCAGGCGACCGCGTACCAGCCCCGCCGATGCGCGAGGACCAGGGCGAGCGTGGCCAGGATGTACACGACCGCGGCGAGGGCGGAGAGCGAGTACGCCAGCGGGGCCTCGTCGAAGCGCCGCACGATCTGCACGAAGCTGCGCCCGGTCGCGCCCAGCGCCATGACGGCGTAGACGATCACGAGAACCCGCCCGATACCCGTCATCCGGGTGCGCCCGTGATCGCTCATCGGGTCAGCGGGCTGGGACGGAGCATCGGTGTGGGACATCGCATCCACCATCCTATGCCGCCGCGGGCAGCGCGAGCCGCGGCGGGTCGCAGCGGGCGGTCATCCGATCTGCAGGGTCCAGATGCTCTGCATCCGCCACAGCATGATCGCCAGCGACAGGCCGACCACGCCGAGCACGACCGTGCTCCAGCGGGTGCGGTCCAGCAGCGCCCAGGCGGTGCCGCCGACAGGAAGCAGGACGGCGGCGATCAGGTACACCCAGTACTCGAGCAGGTCCCCGGTGGGCGGATTGCCTGCCAGCGGCGCGATGATCGCGACCACGACCTGCACGATCAGCAGCACCTCGACCAGCAGCAGGCTGCCCACGGTGTAGTCGCTGGGACGACGTCCGACGAGCCCGGCGATCAGGCAGAAGAGCCCGGATGCGCAGGCGACCGCGATCTGCACGATCGTGAACCACAGGATCACGCCTGCACCTCCGGCATGTTCATGGCGCTCTTGATGTCGTGCCCGCGGGCCTCGATGATGCCGACGAGGACGCCGGCCGGGTCGATCGCCGCCACCTCGGCAGCATCGAGCCGGTCGCGCTGCCCGACGAGTCGCTTGCCGTGGCGGAGGTCTCGCGCCTCCTCCGCAGTGACCTCCAGCACGGGCATGACACGGGTCGCCGCCGCTGCGGGTGTGATGGTCGCGGCGCCCTCGAGCGCGTCGATGCCGACGGCATCCGTCACCTCGAACCCGCCGACTCGGGTCCGACGCAAGGCCGTCAGGTGTCCGCCGACGCCGAGCGCGTCGCCGAGGTCCCGCGCGATCGCGCGGATGTACGTGCCCGAGGAGCAGTCGACGATCACGTCCAGGTCGAGGAACCCCTCCGCTCGACGCTGGGACAGCACGTCGAAACGGGAGACCGTCACCTGCCTGGCTGCGAGTTCGACGCTCTCCCCCGCCCGCACCAGGTCGTAGGCGCGCTTGCCCGCCACCTTGATGGCGGAGACCGAACTGGGGACCTGCGAGATCGTGCCGGTGAGGTTCCGGATGCCGGCGGAGACCGCCTCGTCGTCGACGGATGCCCAGTCCTCGGCATCCGCGGTGTCGACGATGTCGCCCTCCGCGTCGTCCGTGGTCGTGCGGGCACCGAGGCGGATGGTCGCCGTGTAGGTCTTGTCGGCGCCGACGATGTACGTCAGCAGCCGCGTGGCGCCCTCGATACCGATCACCAGCAGACCGGTCGCCATCGGGTCCAGCGTGCCGGCGTGCCCGACCTTGCGGGTGCCGAACGCGCGCCGGACGCGCGCGACAACGTCGTGGCTGGTCAGGCCTGCGGGTTTGTCGACGAGGAGGATGCCGTGCGATGCCACCCGTCAAGCCTATCGAGACGGATCAGAGGACGCCGTCGCAGGTCGCGTGATCAGCCCGCCGAGGCAGAGAGCTCGTCTAGGCTGGCGGGATGCCACGCGCCGCCGTCCTCCCGCACGCCCTCGCGGCCTGGTATCGGCAGGAGGCGCGGGATCTTCCCTGGCGGCGGACCGAGTTCGCCGAGCGCTACGGCGCCTGGGGCACGCTGGTCAGCGAGTTCATGCTGCAGCAGACCCCGGTGACCCGCGTCATCCCGCATCTTCAGGCCTGGCTGGAGCGGTGGCCGACGCCTGCGGCGATGGCCGCGGCGACGCCCGCCGAGGTCGTGCACCAGTGGGCGAACCTCGGCTATCCGCGCCGGGCGCTGTGGCTGCATCGTGCGGCGATCGAGGTCGTGGAGCGGCACGGCGGTACGGTGCCCCGTGACGTGAGTGCTCTGCTGGCGCTGTCGGGCATCGGCGACTACACGGCCAGGGCGGTCGCGGTGTTCTCCTACGGCGACCGGCATCCGGTCGTCGACACCAACACGCGCCGCGTGATCGCGCGCGCCGTCGACGGGCGCGCTCAGCCCGACGCTCCCGCGAAGAGGGACCTGGAGCGCATGGCGCAGCTGCTGCCGGAGGACGTCGCGGAATCAGCGACCTTCAACGCCGCGATGATGGAGCTCGGCGCGGTGATCTGCACCGCTCGCGCGCCCCGCTGCGACGTCTGCCCGATCGCGGCCTCCTGCGCCTGGCTGCAGGCGGGTCGGCCCGACACCGGCGACAGACGGCGCCGCCAGGCGAAGTACGAGGGTTCGGACCGGCAGGCGCGCGGGGGCGTACTGCACGCGCTGCGCCATGCCGAGGGTCATCGGATGCCGGCGGATGCCGTGCTCGCCGACTGGCCGGATGCTGTCCAGCGCGACCGGGCGATCGACTCCCTGATCGGCGACGGGCTGGTCGAGGCCGTGGACGGGCTGTTGCGTCTGCCCGTGTGAGGCGGTCGCCGGTAGAGGCTGCTCAGAGCCGGCAAGTGCCCGACGGGCATTCAGCGCCCGTCAGGCCTCGTCTCAGTCCTCGTCGTCGTGCACGTACGGATCGGCGTCGCCGGCGTGCGTGGCGCCCGCGGCGAGCTTCGCCACCTCTTCGTCCCGCTCGCGGGCCTGACGCAGCAGGTCGGCGATGTGCCCGGCCGACTCCGGCAGGGCATCCGGGATGAACTCCAGCGTCGGCACGAGACGTACGTTCAGCTGACGGCCGACCTCCTTGCGGAGCATCCCTGTCGCCGAGTTCAGCGCGGCGCCACTGGCGACGCGCTCCTCGTCGCTGCCGAGCACCGTGTAGAACACGGATGCGTGCTGCAGGTCTCCCGAGACACGCACATCGGTGATGGTCACGAACCCCAGCCGCGGGTCGCGCAGCCCCTTCTCGAGGCGCTCGGCGAGGATGACGCGGATGCGATCCGCGAGCCGTGCCTGTCGTTCTCCAGCCATGTTCCTATTCCTATACCTTCCGAGCGGCTTCCGTGCGGAACCGCGAAGGCGGCTGCCTTCCCTTCACGAGCATTGGGGTAGGGGCCCCACTCTGCGAGTGAAGGGAAGGCAGCCGCCGGAGCAGCTTTCCAGGACTCAGCCGCGAGGCTTCTCGACCATTTCGGTGGTCTCGATCTCGTCGCCGATCTGGATGTCGTTGTACTTGCCCAGGCCGATACCGGCCTCGAAGTCGGTGCGGACCTCGGTGACGTCATCCTTGAAGCGACGCAGCGACTCGATGGCCAGGCCATCGGCGATGACGACGCCGTCGCGGATCACGCGCGCCTTGGCGTTGCGCGTGATCGTTCCGGAGCGGACGATCACACCGGCGATGTTGCCGAACTTCGAGGAGCGGAACACCTCGCGGATCTCGGCGACACCCGACTGGACCTCTTCGAACTCCGGCTTGAGCATGCCCTTGAGGGAGTTCTCGATCTCCTCGATGGCCGAGTAGATCACCGAGTAGAAGCGGATGTCCACGCCCTCGCGGTTCGAGGCCTCGCGCGCCTTGGCGTCCGGACGGACGTTGAAGCCCACGATGATCGCGTTGTCGATCGTCGCCAGGTTCACATCCGACTCCGTGATGGCGCCGACGCCGCGGTGGATGATGCGCAGCTGCACCGAGTCGTCGACCTCGATCTTGAGCAGCGACTCCTCCAGCGCCTCGACGGCACCGGACACGTCGCCCTTGATGATGAGGTTGAGCGTCTCGACCTTGCCCTCTTCGAGAGCACGGGTGAAGTCCTCGAGCGAGATGCGCTTGCGGGCCTTGGCCAGCTGGGCGTTGCGCTCGACGGCCTCGCGCTTCTCCGCGATCTGACGAGCCATGCGGTCCTCGTCGGTGACGATGAACACGTCACCAGCGCGGGGCACGGAGTTCAGACCCTGCACCTGCACGGGGCGAGACGGCGCGGCCTCGGTGACCTGCTCGCCGTTCTCGTCGAGCATGGCGCGGACGCGACCGTACGCGGTGCCGGCGACGATGGCGTCTCCGACGCGCAGCGTTCCGGACTGGATCAGCACGGTGGCGACCGAACCGCGGCCCTTGTCGAGCTTGGCCTCGATCGCGACACCACGGGCCGCCTTGTTCGGGTTGGCCGTGAGGTCCAGACCCGCGTCGGCGGTCAGCAGCACGGCGTCGATCAGGTCCTGGATGCCGGTGCCCTGGCGGGCCGACACATCCACGAACATGACATCCCCGCCGTACTCCTCGGCGACCAGACCGTACTCGGTGAGCTGCTGGCGCACCTTGGCCGGGTTGGCCTCGGGCTTGTCGACCTTGTTGACCGCGACCACGATCGGCACGTCGGCCGCCTGGGCGTGGTTCAGCGCCTCCACCGTCTGCGGCATGATGCCGTCGTCGGCGGCGACCACGAGGATCGCGATGTCGGTCACCTGGGCACCACGGGCACGCATGGCGGTGAACGCCTCGTGACCCGGGGTGTCGATGAAGGTGACAGCGCGCTCGATGCCGTCGTGCTCGGTCCAGATCTGGTACGCACCGATGTGCTGGGTGATGCCGCCGGCCTCGCCCTCGATGACGTTGCTCTTGCGGATCGCGTCGAGCAGTCGGGTCTTACCGTGGTCGACGTGACCCATGACGGTGACCACCGGCGGGCGGATCTCGAGGTCATCCTCGCTCTCCGCCTCCAGCTCGGCCTCGAGGTCGAGACCGAAGCCCTCCAGGAGCTCCTTGTCCTCGTCCTCCGGCGAGACCATCTGGATCTTGTAGCCGAGCTCGGCACCCAGGACCTCGAAGGTCGCCTCGTCCAGGGACTCGGTGGCCGTGGCCATCTCACCCAGGTTGAAGAGGATCGTGACGAGCGTTCCCGGCTGGACGGTGTAACCGTTCAGAGCCTCGAGCTTGTCAGCGAAGTCGGCGATGGAGGCACCGCGGCGCAGACGGATGATCTCGCCGTTGCCCTTCGAGACGTTGACGCCGCCGACGACCGGCGCCGACCGCATCTCGAATTCCTGCCGCTTCGCCCGACGCGACTTGCGCTGCTTGCTCTTGCCGCCGCCCTTGCCGAAGGCACCTGCCGTGCCGCCGCCGGGTCCACGACCACGACCGCCGCCGCCACCGGGACGACCGGCGAAGCCGCCGCCCGCGGGTGCGCCGCCCGGACGCTGGAAGCCAGCGCCGCCGGCACCGCCGGGACGACCGGGACCGCCCGTGCGCTGCTGGAACGGAGCACCGGGACGACCGGCCTGACCGCCGCGCGCGCCGCCACCGGGACGACCGGGACGCGGAGCGCCGATGCGCGGGGAGCCGGGACGCGGCGCCTGCGGACGCGGGATGTTTCCCGGCGTCGGGCGCTGGCCCATGCCCTGCGCGGAGGCGAACGGGTTGTTGCCCGGACGCGGACCTGCCGGGCGCGAGCCCATGCCCTGCGCGGACGAGAACGGGTTGTTGCCGGGGCGGGGCGCGCCCGGCTTGGGTGCGCTGCCGCCCGGCTTCGGCGCATTGCCGCCCGGCTTGGGCGCGCTGCCGCCCGGCTTGGGGGCATCCGCAGCAGGCGCGGGCGCCTCCGCCTTCGGAGCCGCGGGTGCGACCTCGGGAGCGGGCGCCTCGGCCTTGGCGGCCGGCTTGGGACCGGGCTTGGGTCCGGGAACCGGAGCACCGGGCTTGGGTGCACCGGATGCCGGTGCCTTCGCCGTCGCCGGCTTCGCCTCGGGCTTGTCGGCGGCCTTGGCCGACGGGTCCGCCTCGATGGCAGCGCGAAGCTTGCGAGCCACGGGGGGCTCGATGGTGGAAGAGGGACTCTTCACGAACTCGCCGAGCTCCTTGAGCTTCGCGAGAGCGAACTTGCTGTCGACGCCGAGTTCAGCGGCGATCTCGTGCACGCGTGGTTTACCAGCCACAATTCTCCTGTCAGGGTCGGTCCGCCCTGGCAGGGCAGACCACTAGTCGCGGACGGGTCTCATTTCGAGCCGTTCACTTTGTTTCCATAGCCGTTCAGCCTTTGTTTCGGTGGAAGTACCGTTCGGTGGTCTGCGCATCCGCCGCTTCGGGGAAACCGATGGACGGAGAGATGCGAAGTGCTCGTGCGAAGGCCCGGCGCCGCAGCGCGGCATCCAGGCACTCGGGTGACGGATGCAGCCACGCGCCCCTCCCCGGCAGCACGGCTCGCTCGTCGAAGACGAGCTCGTCATTGTGCAGGGCCACCCTGATCAGGGCGGTTCGAGAGGCACGACCGCGGCAGCCGACACACGTTCGTACAGGTTCCATCTTACACCTCGCGACGCGGATCGAAGCCCGGCGCCCGGCGTGTGCGCAGAGTGCGTCGCTCTCCTGCGATCACTCCTCCGCCATCACGCTGTCGGGCTGGATGTCGATCTTGGCACCGGTCAGCTTGGCGGCCAGGCGGGCGTTCTGCCCCTCCTTGCCGATCGCGAGCGAGAGCTGGTAGTCCGGGACGAGTGCGCGCACGGCCTTGGTGCCGGCATCGAGCACGAACGCCGAGGTGACCTTGGCGGGCGAGAGCGCATTGGCGACGAAGGTCGCGAGATCCGGGTGGTGATCGACGATGTCGATCTTCTCACCGGACAGCTCTTCGGTGACGGCCCGCACGCGGCGGCCCATCTCGCCGATGCAGGAGCCCTTGGCGTTGACCGAGGGGTCGTTGGCCTTGACGGCGATCTTGGTGCGGTGTCCTGCCTCGCGGGCGAGCGAGACGATCTCTACCAGACCGGCCGCGATCTCGGGAACCTCGAGGGCGAACAGCTTGCGGACCAGGCCGGGGTGCGTGCGCGACACCGTGATCTGCGGACCCTTGTTCCCCTTGGCGACGCTGGTCACGTACACGCGCAGGCGGGTGCCGTGGGCGTACTCCTCGCCGGGCACCTGCTCCTCCGGCGGGAGGATCGCCTCGACGGAGCCGAGGTCGACGTGGATCATCCGCGGGTTGGGGCCCTGCTGGATGATGCCGGCGACGATGTCGCCCTCCTTGCCGCGGAACTCGCCGAGAACGGCGTCATCGGCGATGTCGCGCAGGCGCTGGCCGATGACCTGCTTGGCGGCGTAGGCGGCGATGCGGCCGAAGTCCTCGGGAGTCGCCTCCTCCTCGCCGATGACCGCGCCCTCCTCGTCGGTGACGGGCTGCAGCACGGCGACGTGGCCGGTGGTGCGGTTCAGTTCGACGCGCACGCCCTCGGGCACGGCGCCGTCAGCGGAGACGTGCTTGCCGTATGCGGTGAGGATGGCCTGCTCGATGATCGAGACGAGCTCGTCGAAGGGGATCGCCTTCTCCTTCTCGATTCCGCGCAGCAGTCCGAGTTCGATGTCCATCAGCGGTCTCCTCTATTCAGCTCTCTCCGCGGACAGACGCTCCGCGGGCATCAGAAAAGAATACCCGAACCTCGAGTCACTCAGATGAGCGCGTCGATGCCGAGCCAGAAGAGCAGCACGACGCACCCCAGCAGCGCGAGCTCCACGACCATGAACAGTGCCAGCCACGACCCGATTCGGGACCGTCCAGCAGGCCCGCCAGCAGGTCCCAGATGTCCACCATGGAAGGCTAGCCGGATACGGCGCGCCTGATGTCCGTGCCGGTGCCGCGCGCCCGGAGGTCGCGGCACCGGTATCCGCTCAGGCCCGGTGCACCTGCACGACGGCAGGCCGCGGCGCCGTCGCGACGTCACCCTGCGCGGTCGAGCCGTAGTCCGGGAACAGGGAGCGCGGCTGGTCGAAGGTGCCGTCCTCCCCCGGATGCTGCACCGCGACGAACACGAGACCCTCGCGGTCGTGGATCACCGGACCGCAGGTCTCGGCGTCCCGCGGCACGGAGAGGAACTGCTGCACGTGGCCGCGCTCGGAGCCGGTCAGAGGCACCTTGAACAGCCCGTCGCCGTAGCCGATCGTGCCCGGCGCGCCGTCCGTGGAGATCCACAGATCGCCCTGGGAGTCGAACGCGACGTTGTCGGGGCAGGAGATCAGAGAGACCAGCTCTTTCGGGAAGCCGGCGAAGTAGGCGTTCTCGAAGGTGTTCGGATCGCCGCACAGCATCAGGATGCTCCACCCGAATCGGGTTCCCGGCTGTCCGGCCGTCTCGGTGATCTCCACCACGTGTCCGTAGCGGTTGCCGCGAACCGGGTTGGTCTCGTCGACCTCGCTACGCCGGGAGTTGTTGGTGAGCGCGACGTACACCTTGCCGGTGACCGGGCTCGGCTCGACGTCCTCGGGGCGATCCATCTTCGTCGCGCCGATCGCGTCGGCGGCGAGGCGGGTGTAGACGAGCACCTGCTCGGTGGTGAAGCCCGGCACGACGCTCTCGCCGTTCCTGGTGAGCGGAAGCCACTCTCCGGTGCCGTCGAACGCTCCGTCGGTCGGCAGCGCGCCGGTTCCGGTGATCTCCCCGGCGGGCGAGTCGCCGCGGAACTTGGCGACGAACAGGTCGCCCTCGCTCAGCAGCTTCAGGTTCTTCTTGCGCGAACCCGAGATGCGGTTCTTCGAGACGAACTTGTAGAGGTAGTCGTTGCGCTCGTCGTCGCCCATGTACGCCACGACACGGCCGTCCTCGGCGACACGCACGTTGGCGCCCTCGTGCTTGAAGCGCCCCATGGCGGTGTGCTTCCGCGGCGTGGAGGTGGGGTCCTGCGGGTCGATCTCGACGATGTAGCCGAACCGGTTCGGCTCGTTCACGTAACCCGCCTGGTGCGCGTCGAAGCGCGGGTCGTAGGCCTCCCAGCCGGTGGACGTGCTCGTCGTGCTCGAACCGCTGTACCGCTTCTGCTCGGCCGTGTCGGCAGCCCACGCGAAGTAGCCGTTGAAGTTCTCCTCGCCGGAGAGGACGGTGCCCCAGGGAGTGGTGCCTCCGGAGCAGTTGCCCAGAGTGCCGTGCACCCACCGGCCCTCCGGGTCCGCGACCGTCTTGAGGAGGTCGGACCCGGCCGCGGGGCCGGTGAGCTCGAACACCGTCTCGACGGTGATGCGGCGGCTCCGGCGGCCGTCGACGACGTACTCCCACGGGTCCCCCACGCGGCGACGACGGATCTCGACGACGGACATGCCCTGAGCGGCCTTGTAGATGTCACCGCGACGACGCAGCTCGGCGGCATCGTCGGTGTCGCGGAACATGAGGTTCGGGTTGACGTACTCGTGGTTGTTCACGAGCACGCCGGTCTTGCCGCTGGGATCCGCGACGATGTCGAGGTAGTCGCTGTTGTAGCCGAACTGCCCGGCCTGCGCCTCAGGCGTCTGCGCCTCGATGTCGAACGCCGGAGTGCTCGAGAAGAGCGGGTCACCCCAGCGGATGATCGGCTTCCAGGTGTAGCCGTCCGGCACGGTGAAGGCGTCCACCTCGGCCGGGACCGGAGCGATCGCGCCGAATGACAGGCCTGCGCGACCGGGCCGCGCGAAGGAAGCGCCCGGTCCCCCGACGCCTGCCGCGGAGGGCGCGGAGGTCGGTGCGCCCGTGCCTCGTCCCACGCCCACAGCCACCGCCACCGCGGCCGCAGCACCGAGTCCGAAGAGCGCCCGACGCGAGAAGACGGCCGTCGCGATCGAACGGAAGTCCTCGTTCGCGGACGTGTTGCACTCGGGGCCCAGGCACGCGTTCGCGCACTTGAGCTGGCAGGTGACCGCTGAGCGCTTGCCTCGCACGTGATCGAGCATGGGCAGATTGCGTCGCGTGGGTTCGGCCAGAGTCATCGGTCCTCCTCGTCGGATGCGGTGGATGACACGATGCCGGGCGCTGATGACGGACGGATGAACGGGGTTTGAACTCGGCGTTGCGCGTCAGCCCACCACGTCGCGCAGCCAGGAGAGGATGGCGCCCAGCGCCTCGGGATCCAGGCGCGTGCCCGGCTCGTTGTACCCGCTCCCGGGAGCGGCTGCCCGCTCCTCCGGCGAGCGCAGATCCTCCTTGAGCACATGGTTGGCGTGCTCGGGGAACGTGAAGGTCACATTCGGCATCCCGGATGCCGCCGACTGGAGCGGACCGCCGTCGACCTCGGCATCCACCTGAACGTCCCTGCGTCCGATCAGCACCAGAGTGGGGACGGTGACCGACGCGAGGGCCGCCGTCGCATCCTCGTTCCACAGTTCGCGCGCGAACGGGAGGTTCACCGGGATCTCGAAGCTCGCCAGCACCCCGCGCACCTCCGCCGGCAGGCGCGGGTCGGCGTCCATCGGCTCTCCGGCGCTGTAACGCGCAACGGCCTGCTCGACGAGCGGGAACAGCTCCTCGCCGTCGGGAAGGGATCCGATCTGCGCGCGCAACTGGGTCAGCAGGACCGCTCCGATGCTGCGGCCGGGAGGAGCCGTGAGCACGAGTCCGGCGAAGGGCAGGTCCTGAGCGCTGCTCGCGTAGTGCAGCACGTGCAGACACCCCTCGCTGTTGCCGAGGCCGACGATGCGTGCGGAATCGATGTTGTGCTGGGCGGCGAGGACGCGGACCGCCGCGACGAGCTCGTCGAGGTGGGACTGCATGCTCAGCCGGCCGGCGATCTTCGGGATGTTCTCCGTGACATGCGGCCCGGAGGCGCGCTTGTCGTACCGCAGCGAGGCGATGCCCGCCGCGGCGAGGTACTCGGCCAGCAGCACCGCCGAGCCGTTGTCGCCCGGCAGCAGTGGCGACGTCCAGTCGCGATCCGTGGGTCCGCTGCCCGCGACCATCACGACTGCGGGATGCGGTCCACCGGCGTCCGGCGTGGTGAATGTGCCGGACATGTCGATGCCGTCGAGCTGCCAGCTGACCTCCGCCGAATGCGTCATGTGCTCATGATGGCACTCCCGCGATCACCCCCGGGAGTCCCCTTCGGCGCTCGGCATGGTCACGACGGCGAGCACCGGCCATGCCCACTTGCTGGGTCGTGACACCCCATACTGAGGGCATGGAGCGATTCGACACGGTCGTCGTCGGTGCGGGGATGGCGGGTGTCACGTGCGCCAGGATGCTGGCCGACGCCGGCAGGCGCGTCGTGGTGCTGGAGGCGCGGGACCGCGTCGGAGGGCGGATACACACGGACCGCGCCGCCGGATTCCCCGTCGACCTCGGCGCCTCCTGGATCCACGGCATCGAGCACTCGCCGCTCTGGGAGCTGGTGCAGGCGCTCGGCATCCCGACGCGGGAGTTCACCGTGGGGAGCTTCCAGGCGGGCGGACGGCCGATGGAGCACTTCGACGGCTCCGGACGGCCGATGGATGCAGCGGCATCCGAACGATGGATCTCCGATGTGGAGGCGGTGGACGCCGCGCTCGTGGAGCAGATCGACGCCTCCGCCGCCGGGGACAGCTACCTGGTCGCGACCGAACGCGCGCTGGACGCCTCAGGGCTGGACGCCGAGCGGATCGACGAGATCCGTGAGTTCTTCCGCCATCGCGTCGAGGAGCAGTGCGGTGCCTGGATCGGCGACCTCGACGCGCACGGTCTCGACGAGGACGGCATCGACGGCGATGAGGTGATCTTCCCGCGGGGCTATGACGAGCTGCCGCACCGCATCTCGTCGGGGCTGGACCTGCGCACGGCGCATGTGGTCAACGCGGTCACCCGCAGGGGCGACGGCTGGACCGTGCGCACGGTCGACAGCGAGTTCACCGCGGCGGACGTGGTCGTGACGGTTCCGCTCGGGGTGCTGAAGTCCGGTGCGATCTCCTTCGAACCGCCGCTGCCGGCGGCTGCGGCGGGAGCCATCGAGCGCCTCGGCATGGGTGTGTTCAACAAGATCTTCGTGCAGTTCCCCGAGCGTTTCTGGCGCGCGGACACGTACGTCATCCGCGCGCTCGGCGAGGCGGGCGAGCGCTGGCACTCCTGGTACGACGTGTCGTCGATCAGCGGCATCCCGACTCTTCTCACCTTCGCGGCCGGCCCGCTGGGCAGGCATCTGCAGACCCGTCCGGATGCCGAGGTCGTCGCGGACTCCGTCCGAGCGCTCCGCGCCCTGTACGGGGACGTCGTGGGTGAGCCGATCGCCTCGTGGGTGACCCGGTGGGGCGACGACCCCTTCTCGGCCGGCTCCTACTCGCATCTGCCGATCGGCGCGTCGCACCACGATCACGACGCACTGGCGGGGCCGTTCGAAGGCGGTCTGCACTTCGCGGGCGAGGCCACCTGGGGCGCGGAGCCGGCGACGGTCGGGGCCGCGTACCGGTCGGGGCATCGTGCGGCGGAGCGGATCCTCGGGCGCAGCGTCGACCTCGCAGAGTTCGCGATGCAGGCGGCGGAGAGGACCGCGGATCGCGCTCCCCGGTCATGATTCTCCGTATCAGCACTGATGCGCGAGCCGTGATGCGCACCTAGCCTTCTGTCGGAACAGGGGTCGCATCGGTGCGCCCCGTCGATGGAAGGCGGAATCATGAAGCGAATGGCACTGGGGGCCACCGTCGCACTGGTGTTCGTGCTGGTCGGGGCGGGCACGGCGTATGCGGGAGAGGTGACGGGCAATGGCAAGGAGGCGCAGGGCGCGAATCACGCCTCCTCCGAATGCGCGTTCTCCGGACAGGACACCTGGGACCAGGTGGAGAACAACCCTGCGGGGTTCGACGATGACGCGCTCGCCATGCGCGGCAGCCAGAAGCACGGCTACCACGGCGTGCAGAACTTCGGCACGTTCATGCGCAACGCCGAGGTCAAGGCCTCGATGGGCGGCTTCAACCCCGGCGACGCCTGCCGGGGCAACATGACCGAGACCCCGGAGCCCTGAGCCGACAACCGGTTCTGCTCGCCGTCGGTCCTGCCGGCGGCGAGCGTTCGGCCGCCTGCGTCAGCGAGCCGAGGGGAGCTCGTTGGTCGCGCGAATCAGCGCGAACAGCGAACCCACCGAGCGCTGGGCGAGGTTCAGCACGATGCGCGGCAGCTCGACGGCATCCCCGTCGGCGACCTCCACGTCGAGCGGAGCGGTGCGCTCGATGCGGCCTTCCGCGCACATGCCGCCGAAGCGCTCGTTGAGGCTGTCGATGTCGGCATCCGTCGGTTCGTGCACCAGGCGCAGGACCAGCCTGTCCCCCACCCAGCGCAGCGAGTCGTAGTTGCGCCAGAAGCCGGTGATGTTCGCCACCGCCTCGCTGACCGAGTCGGTGATGAGCACGCGGTCGAGGTCGTCGCGTGAGATCACCCCTGCCGGGGCGAGGTGCTCGTCGACGAAGGTCTTCAGGCCGGTCCAGAACGATCCGCCCTGGGCGTCGAGAAGCACGATCGGCATGGGCTCCGCCTTGCCGGTCTGCTGCAGGGTCAGCAGTTCGAACATCTCGTCCATCGTGCCGAATCCGCCGGGCAGGCAGATGAACCCGCGGGACTCCTTCATGAGCATGAGCTTGCGCGTGAAGAAGTACTTCATCGAGACGACCTGCGCATCCTGGGCGATGATCGTGTTCATCCGCTCCTCGAACGGCAGCCGGATGGAGACCCCCAGCGACATCTTCGCGCCGGCTCCCTCGGCGGCGGCCTGCATGATGCCCGGGCCGGCGCCCGTGACGACCATCCACCCGTCGCTCGCGAGTGCGGCGGCCACATCCCGCGCCTGGATGTAGAGCGGGTCGTCCTGCGCGGTGCGCGCCGACCCGAACACCGTGACCTTGGGCACCTGGTGGAAGGGCTGGAAGAGCCGGAAGGCATCGTGCATCTCGCTCAGCGCGGCTGACGCGATCTTCAGGTCGAGCCGGTCCGTGTGCTCGACGCCGAGCTTCAGCGCGGTCTGCATCATCCGCGCGATCAGCCCGCGGTCGGCGTAGATGCCTGCACGGTCGAGAAGCGTCGTCAGTTCGTGTCGCAGGTCGTCGTTCAGCGTGGCATCCGTCATGCCCTCAGCCTGTCACAGGCGCGGCCCGGGCGGAGTCCTCGAGCAGGTCGGCCACGCGTGGGGAGGACCATCGCGCCATGGCACGATGATCCTCCTCACGGACGCGTCGGGCATCCGTGCCCGCACGGATGCTGTCAGCTCAGCGGGAGAGTCGCGCGACGGCATCCGCCGCCGAGATGGACTCACGCTCGCCGGTCGCGCGGTCCCACAGTTCGACCTGACCGTCTGCCGCACCGCGTCCCACGATCACGATCTTCGGCACGCCGACCAGCTCGGCGTCGCCGAACTTCACACCGGGCGACACCTTCACCCGGTCGTCGTAGAGCACGTCCAGGCGAGCGGCTTCGAGCTGGTTCGCGATGTCCTCCGCCACGTCGAACGCGACCTGGTCGCGCCCTGCGGCGACGACCTGCACGTCGAACGGGGCGACGGATGCCGGCCAGATCAGGCCCTTGTCGTCGTTGTTCAGCTCGGCGATGATCGCGAGGATGCGGGTGACGCCGATGCCGTAGGAGCCCATCGTGACCGTCACGAGCTTGCCGTTCTGATCGAGCACCTTCAGCCCCAGCGTCTCGGCGAAGAAGCGACCGAGCTGGAAGACGTGTCCGATCTCCATGCCGCGGGCGAGCTCGACCGGACCGGAGCCGTCGGGGGCGGGGTCGCCCTCGCGGACGTTCGCGATCTCGACGATGCCGTCGGCGAAGAAGTCGCGACCCGCGACCACCGAGTGCGCATGCTTCTCGTCGATGTTCGCACCGGTGATCCACGAGGTGCCCTCGCTCACGCGGGGGTCGACCAGGTAGCGGATGCCGGTGGCGGATTCCTCCCCGAGCACCGCACCGGTCGGGGACCAGGGCCCGATGTATCCGCGCACCAGCAGCGGGTTCTTCTCGAAGTCCTCGGGTGTCGCGGTCTCGACCTCAGCGGGCGCGAACGCGACCTCGGCGCGCTTCTCGTCGACCTCGCGGTCACCGGGGATGCCGACGACCACGAGCTCGCGGGTGCCGTCGAGGTGGGTGAGCGCGAGCACCACGTTCTTGAGGGTGTCCGCCGCGGTGTACTCGCCGTCCAGCGTCTTGTTGGCATGCGCCACGAGCGTCTCGATCGTCGGCGTCGCGGGCGAATCGAAGATCGTCGCAGCGGGCACGGCGGAGAAGTCGACCGGCTCGGGGACAGCGGTGCTGAACGCCTCGACGTTGGCCGCGTAACCGCCGGCGGAGCGCACGAAGGTGTCCTCGCCGACCGGCGTCGGGTGCAGGAACTCCTCGCTGCGGGCGCCGCCCATCAGGCCGTTGTCGGCGTTCACGATCACATACTCGAGCCCGAGGCGCTGGAAGATCCGCTCATAGGCGTCGCGCTGCTTCTGGTAGCTGGCGTCCAGTCCCTCGTCGGAGGCGTCGAAGGAGTAGGCATCCTTCATGGTGAACTCGCGACCGCGCAGCAGGCCCGCGCGCGGACGCGCCTCGTCGCGGTACTTGTCCTGGATCTGGTAGATCGTCAGCGGCAGGTCCTTGTACGAGGAGTACAGGTCCTTGACCAGCAGCGTGAACATCTCCTCGTGCGTCGGCGCGAGCAGGTAGTCGGCACCCTTGCGGTCCTGCAGACGGAAGATGCCGTCGCCGTAGGACTCCCAGCGTCCCGACTGCTCGTAGGGGTCGCGCGGCAGCAGCGCGGGGAAGTGGACCTCCTGCGCCCCTGCGTTGCCCATCTCCTCGCGGACGATCTGCTCGATGCGCGACTTGACCTTCAGCCCGAGCGGCAGCCACGTGAACACTCCTGGCGCCGCGCGGCGAATGTAGCCGGCGCGAACGAGCAGCTTGTGGCTGGTGACCTCTGCATCTGCAGGGTCTTCGCGGAGCGTGCGGAGGAAGAAGTTCGATAGACGTGTGACCACGGGTCGATTGTATCGACCGCGTGGACGCCCATCCGCCGCGCCTCGGTTCGGAGCGCCGTCAGTTCAGCGCGCGGGTGCCCGCCGGGATCGCACCGTTCGCGTAGAGGTCGGCTGCCGTGTCCTGCAGCGCGGTCAGCGCGACGCGCTGCGGCAGTGGTCCGTACGAGATGCGGGCGACGCCGAGAGCCTCGTACTCGGCCGCGGTGAGAGCACCGGGGAGGCCGATCACGCTGACCCTGCCCGCGCCGATCCCGTCGACGAGGAATCGGGTGGCGTCAGCGTCGAGGATGCCGGGCACGAAGACGGCGGTCGCACCGGCGTCGAGATAGGCGCGGCCGCGCTCCACGGCATCCGCCAGCTTGTCCGAGAGCGGCTTGTCACCGCCGCGCACGATGGCGTCGGTGCGGGCGTTGAGAGCGAAGGAGACGCCCTCGGCCTCACCGGCCTTGACGATCGCCTCGACCTGCGCAACGGACTCCGCGAAGGGCTTCAGGCGGTCCTCGACGTTCGCGCCGACGATGCCAACGCCGATCGCGAGGCGGGTGGTCTCCTCCGCGTCGCCGTAGCCGTCGTCCAGGTCGGCCGAGACCGGCAGATCGACGGATGCTGCGATGCGGCCGACCATGTCGAGCATGAGCTCCCGGGGGATCTGCCCGTCCGAATAGCCGAAGCTCGCGGCGATGGAGTGCCCCGCCGTGGCCAGAGCGCGCGTCTCGGGAAGCGCGGCGATCGCCTTCGCCGAGACGACGTCCCAGATGTTGACGACGCGGAGGATCTCGGGGGCGGAGTAGAGGTCGGTGAGGGTGCGGGCCTTGTCAGCGGTGCTCATGGCTCCACGCTAGTCCCGCTCGCGGACACCGGCGCGCGGTCAGGCCGACATGACGCGCGGTCGGTGCTCCCCGTCTCCCGAAGTGTCCGCGGCATAGGCTGACGACATGCCTCAGCGTCGATCACATGTCGCCCCGTCCGCCGAGCAGAGCGAGCTGGCCGCAGCCCTCGCCGCCCTGCGCGCGAGCATCGAGTCGCCCGTCGAGTTCTCGCCCGAGGCGCTGGCGGAGGCGGAGTCGGCGACACCTGATGCGCCGGATCTCGATCTGCGCGACGTGCCGTTCGTCACCCTCGACCCGGCCGGCTCGAAAGACCTCGATCAGGCCATGCACCTGTCTCGCGCCGGTTCGGGGTTCCAGGTGCGTTACGCGATCGCCGACGTCCCCGGTTTCGTGAAGGCCGGTGGTGCGCTGGACTCCGAGGCGCGTCAGCGTGGACAGACCCTCTATCTGGCCGATGGGAAGATCCCCCTCCACCCGGAGGTGCTCTCGGAGGGAAGGGCCTCGCTGCTCGCCGATCAGGATAGGCCCGCGCTGGTCTGGACGTTCACCCTGGACTCCGCGGGAGCTGTGACGGAGTTCCGCCTCGAGCGCGCGCTGGTGCGCTCGCGTGCGCAGCTCGACTACGTGGCGGCGCAGAAGCAGCTGGACGCGGGCCAGGACGGCCCGCTGTCCCTGCTGGGCGAGATCGGCGGGCTGCGTCAGCAGCAGGAGCAGCAGCGCGGTGGTGCGAGCCTGAACCTCCCCGATGAGGAGGTCGTGCAGAAGCCGGACGGCACGTACAGCATCGAGCGTCGGAGTCCGCTGCCCATCGAGGACTGGAACGCTCAGCTCTCCCTGATGACCGGGATGGCCGCCGCGGAGCTGATGATCGGCGCGAAGATCGGCGTGCTGCGCACCATGCCGCAGCCGGATGAGGAGGCGTTCGCACGGTTCCGCCGGCAGACCGAGGCCCTCGGGCGGCCGTGGGGTGAAGGCCGATACGGCGACTACCTGCGCGGGCTGGACAAGAGCGACCCGATGACGCTGCCGGTCCTCGAAGCAGCCGCATCGCTGTTCCGCGGAGCCGGCTACATCACGTTCGACGGCTCCGTGCCGACGGGCGACATCGAGCAGGCCGCGATCGGGGCGCCGTACGCGCATGCCACCGCTCCCCTGCGCCGGCTGGTCGACCGCTGGTCGCTGGCGATCTGCGAGGCGGTGTCGCAGGGCCGTCCCGCCCCGGACTGGGCGCGCGAGTCGCTCCCCCAGCTGCCCGATCTCATTCAGCAGTCCGCGCAGCGGGCATCGACGCTCGACGCCGAGACCATCAACCGTGTGGAGGCCGCACTGCTGCATCCGCTGGTCGGGAGCAGCATCGACGCCACCGTGATCGAGCTGCGCGGCGAGTCGCGCGCGGCCGTGCAGATCGCAGAGCCGGCCGTGACGGCATCCGCGCCCGTGCGGGCGGGGACGGCTCCGGGCGACACCGTGACATTGAAGCTGACCAGCGTGGACATCGCCAAGGGCGAAGTCCAGTTCGCCGCGTGAGCTCGCTGCCGGGTCTCGACCCCGCCCAGCAGGCGTGGGTGACGGAGCGGATGCCGGATGCCCAGCTCGTGCGCGACATGTCGTGGGGTCTCGTCGAGACCACGGTGCTGCATGTGCGGGCGGGCGGCGACGACGTCGTGGTGAAGGCCGCCGGGCCGTCGGACACGCATCTGCCTCGGGAGATCTCCGCCCACGCGGGATACACCGCGCCGCTGATCTTGACCGGTCACGCCGCACGGCTGCGGGATGCCTCCGCCGAGGTGCGCGTGATCCTGTTGGACCACCTTCCGGGTGAGCTGGTGCTGGGCACGGACGCGGAGTGGCAGGCGGCCACCTACGTGCAGGCCGGAGTTCTGCTCAGGCGCCTGCACGAGCAGGAGTCGCGGACGGATGCCGAGTACGAGGCACGTGCGACGGCGAGGCAGCTGTACTGGCTCGATCAGCCGCATCGGATCGACCCGTCGATCGCCGCACGGGCGCGTCACGTGCTGGCCTCCGCTCCCGCCCCCGCGGTGATGCTGGTGCCGACGCACGGCGACTGGCATCCGCGCAACTGGCTCATCGACGACGGCGTCGTGCGGGCGATCGACTTCGGTCGGTTCGATTTCCGGCCCGCGGCCACCGACTTCGCGCGCATGGCCGCCCAGCAGTGGCGCGAGCGCCCGGATCTGGAGGCGGCGTTCCTCGACGGGTACGGCTCTGATCCCCGAGATCCCGAACTGTGGCGGCTGGAAGCCCTGCGCCAGGCCGTCGGCACCGCGTGCTGGGCTTTCAAGGTGCGCGACGAGGCGTTCGAGCAGCAGGGCCATCGGATGCTGTCAGAGGCTCTGGCTGCGTACGACGGTTCATGACCTCGGAGATGTGCACGATCTCGGAGGCTTTCCGTGCGCAGCATCCGAGATTCTGCACATCTCGGAAACTGTGCCGCGCCCCGACCCGACGCTCTTGAACTTGTATCAATCCATCGCTACATTTTGTGTCAATCAATTGACTCATTGAGGTGGTGATCATGGACATCGTCCTGTTGATGGTGCTGGCTATGAGCGTCGGACCGCTGGTGATCGCCACCGCGATCAGGTTCCTGCTCCTGCGAAACACGACTCCGCTGGGTCGCCTCGTCGCAATCCTGACGGTGATTGCCGGGCTCCTCCCCGCGGCCGGAGCGATTCTGCCCATGCTCAGCTCGTGGATCCCGCTGATCCCGCTGAGCCTGGACCTGGCGATCCTGGCCGCGGTACCGCTGGCCCTCGGCATCGTCGCGATGCCGTTGCTCATGGTTCCCCCGCGCCGCGTGCACACCGGAGGCGTCGCGGCGCTGAACCGTCGTCACATGAGACGGTTCGTGCCCGTTCGGTGGACCTGGCTACTTCTCGCGCTCGTCGTCCTCGTGCTCGTGCCGACCATCGCGGCCGGTGCGGCCTCGAGTCGGGATGAGTACGGGCATTACACGCTCTACCGCACGTCGCTGGGGACGACTCGAATCGCCACGCGCATCTACGGCTGGCACTACTCGGTACCGTCCCTGATCATGCTCGCCCTGCTGCTCGCGATGATCTTCGCCGCCCTGTTCGTCATCACGTCACGCGCCTGGGATGACGACATCGAGGCGGATGCCGCAGTCCGACGCCTGCGAGCGGCAAACGTGCTCCGGATCGGGGGCGGCGCGATCCTCCTCCACCTCTTCGTGATCCTCCAGTCCATCGCAGGCACGGCCGGGCTGCGGGGCGCGGCCACGACGACGGAACTGGGCACCGTCGCCATGGGAACGCCGTTCGCGGCGCTGCAGCCGTGGCTGTTCTGGATGAGCCTGGCGGCGTTCGTCGTGGGGCTGACGCTGCATCTGCTCACGGCCCTGATGGCGATCCCCGCTCGGCGCGTCGCGACCGCATCGCGCTCATGATCATCTCGATCTCCCCCTCAGGCGGCACTCCCGCCGAACAGGTGCACGGGCAGCTGCGCGGGCTCATCACGACCGGGGCACTCGCCGCCGGTGAACGACTCCCGTCGGTGCGACAACTGGCATCCGATCTGGGCATCGCGGCCGGCACGGTCGCCAAGGCGTATCGCCAGCTGGAGGATGAAGGCCTCGTCACCTCTCGCGTGGGCGCCGGCACCAGGGTCAGCCGGAGCGCGAGCACCGTTTCGCAGTCGGTCGCCGGTGCGGCCCGAGCACTCGCATCCGCCGCGCAGCGCGACGGCTTGACCCGTGAGGATGCCGAGCGCGTGCTGCGCGCCGTCTGGTGACCGCCTCACAACCCCGCAGATCTGCACATCTCCGGAGTTCTGCCGCGCCCTGGCCCGCTGACCTCTCAGCCGTTGACCGTGCGCTGCATCGACTCGGGGTAGCGCTCCCCGTGCACTCCGATCCTCGCGGCGAGCGCGTCGAGGTCATCGAGCTCCCCCGGCGTCAGCTCCAGGTCGGCCGCGGCGAGGTTCTCCTGGATGCGCGAGATCCTGCGGGTGCCGGGGATCGGCACGATCCACGGCCTCTGCGCGAGCAGCCATGCCAGCGCGACCTGCCCCGTCGTGGCATGCTTAGCCGCCGCGAGCTCGGCGACATGGGCCACGAGTGCGGCGTTCGCGTCGCGGTTCTCCTCCGTGAAGCGAGGCAGACCGCGCCGCATGTCGTCGTCGGCGAATGTCGTGTTCGCATCGATCGCGCCGGTGAGGAATCCGCGGCCGAGCGGGCTGAACGGCACGAAGCCGATGCCCAGCTCCTCGAGTGCCGGCAGCACCTCCGCCTCCGGGTCTCGCGTCCACAGCGAGTACTCGCTCTGCACCGCCGTCACGGGGAACACGGCATGGGCGCGGCGGATCGTCGCGGCGGAGGCCTCAGACAGGCCGAAGTGGCGCACCTTGCCCGCAGCGACCAGTTCGGCGATCGTTCCCGCGACGTCCTCGACCGGCACGTCGGGGTCGACGCGATGCTGATAGAACAGGTCGATCACATCCGTGCGCAGCCGCCGCAGCGAGGCATCCGCGACCTCCCGGATGTGCTCCGGCCGGCTGTTCAGCCCGCCCTCCCGGCCGATGTCGAAACCGAACTTCGTCGCGATCGTCACCTGGTCACGGACCGGCTCGAGCGCCTCGCCCACCAGCTCCTCGTTGACGTACGGCCCGTACACCTCGGCCGTGTCGAACAGGGTCACCCCCGCATCCACCGCGCCTCGCAGCACCGCGATCATGTCGTCGCGCGATCCGGGGTTCGGGCCGTAGCTCTGGGACATGCCCATGCAGCCCAGTCCGATGGCCGAGACCTCCAGTCCCAGTCCGAGATTCCTCGTCTTCATGTGTGCACTCCTCATCGACTCTGCGACGAGCGTACGCCGCTGCCATGACGCAGCGGACCGAGTGCGAGACTGAACCATGCTCTACCCACCCGAGATGCGCGTGCTCGACGCCGCGCGCAAGCAGGTCCGCGCTCTGCACGGCGACCCGAACCACACGGTCGCCGCAGCCGCCATGGACACGACGGGGCGCATCCACACCGCGGTGAACGACTACCACTTCACCGGCGGGCCGTGCGCGGAGCTCGTCGTCCTCGGTGTCGCCGCAGCCGCAGCATCCGGCCCTCTGGTCACGATCGTGGCCGTCGGTGACGGGGATCGCGACGTCGTCGCTCCGTGCGGGCGGTGTCGCCAGGTGCTGCTCGATCAGCATCCGGACTGCGACGTGATCGTCCGGGACGGCGACGAGCTGCGCCTGGTGAACGTCCGCAGCCTCCTGCCCCATTCCTACCGGCATCCGGATGCCCAGCCGGAGCGGTTCGTCCGCTTCAGCGCCCGTTACTTCGAGGCCGTGCGGGACGGGGTCAAGACCGCCACGACCCGCCTGAACGACCCCTGCGCGCCAGGACCCGCGTGGTTGCTCTTCGAGTTCGACGACGAGTACCGCCGGCTTCCCGGGTGGATCGACTCGGTCGTCTCCAAACGATTCGACGAGATCAGCGACGACGACGCCCGATCGGAGGGCTGCGAGCGCGCCGATGAGCTCAGAGCCGGCCTGCGCGAGCACTACCCGGCAATCACCGATGCCGACACTGTCGAGGTCGTGCGATTCCACACCACCGGGGTGACGGGATGAGCTCGTTCGAACACTGGCTGCGCTCCTCGGCGCATCGCCTGCGCACCGTCGACCCCGATGAGCAGGACGACGACGACCTCGAGCCGCTCCTCGACATCATCGGCGATGCACGTGTCGTCGCGATCGGCGAGTCCATGCACCGCATGCACGAGTTCCTGCAGGTGCGCCACCGCGTCTTCCGCTTCCTCGCGCGTCGTGCGGGCTTCACCGCGCTGGTCATGGAGAGCGGGATGCCCGAGGGCGCACTCGTAGACCGCTGGATCCGCACGGGCGAGGGGCGACTCCGCGACGTGCTGGCCGACGGCATCGGCTACCGCTTCGGCGCCTGCCAGGAGATGCTCGACCAGGTCACCTGGATGCGCGAGCAGCATGTGCGCGGGACCGTCCCCGTGCGCTTCGCCGGCATGGACATCCCGGACTCCTCGGCGTCGGTCCTCCCCGCCGCCCAGGCCGCGATCGCCCTCCTGGACGACGCGGACCCGCACTACGCAGCGCACCTCCGCTCGACGCTGCTCCCCCTGTTCTCCTACCTCCCGGCGGACCGCACCGGCCTGGCTCAGGCCGCGCCGGCCATCCAGTCCTACCTCGCCCTGGATGCCGCCGTCCAGCACGAGATCACCGTCGCGCTGACCGACCTGGTCGCGAGGATGCGCGCCCGCCGGCCGGACATGATCGCGAGCCTCGGCGGAGCGAACGCGGCCGAGGAGCGGGTGCGGTTCGGCATCCGCGCCGCCGAGAGCGCCCAGGCGGGAGACGCGTTCCTTCACGCGATGGTGTCGGCGCCGTCACGCACCTGGCCCGCCGCCAACATACGGGACGTCTGGATGGCGGACTCCGTCGAGTGGGTCCTCGAACGCGAACCGCGCGTGCTGGTCGCCGCGGCGAACGGTCACGTGCAGCGCACGCCGTTCAGCGCTCCCCCGTTCGTCCCCGAGCCGATGACGACGCTCGGTGGCCATCTCGCGGATCATCTGGGCACCGACTACGTGGCCATTGGCACCGCCTTCGGCCACGGCGACGCGTGGTTGCACCGACCTCGTCCCGACGACGTCCCGGGCCACTCGCATCCGTTCGTCCAGCCGCTCGGAGCACCCGACCCGGCGAGCGCGGATGCTGCGTTCTCCGCCGCAGGCATCGGCGACCTTCTCATCGACCTCCGCACGGCTCCGCCGGAGGCCGCGTCCGCCCTGGATCGCACCGTGGGTCTGCGCAACGGCGACGTGCTGCAGCCCTTGCCGATACGCGAGGCCTTCGACGCGATCGCGTACATCGACGAGGTCACGCCGTGGCACACCTGGATCGACGAGAACGGGCTCGCCTGAGGCCTCAGCGGCTCAGGCCGGGACCGCCGTCGTCGTCATCACCAGCAGCTGCGGGTCGCTGAGATCGAGGGCGACGCTCATGGACGCGAACTCCGCCAGCGAGTGCACATGCGTGCCGCCGCAGAGGAAGCCGACCTCGCCCTCGGGGAGCACGCAGCGCCAGGTGCGCCGGTCCGAGATGCCCGGGCCCTCCACATCGATACGGCTCTCGCCACCCGACGCGATCCAGCCGGCCAGCAGCTCGTTGATCCGGTGCTCGCGCTGGGCGAGCGAGGCCGCGAAGCCCTCGGAGTCGAACCCGGCCTTGCGCAGACTTTTGCCGAGCCGGTACTCGTCGACGCTGCCGTCCGGGTGGATGAAGCTGGTCTGGTTCGCCCGCCCCTCGAAGTCGGGATGCCCGAGCGGGTCGACGCCGATCTCCTTGCGCCAGAGGTCGGTGAGCGCGGCATCCAGCGCCAGCGAAGCGAGATGGCACGCGGTGTGACCGCGGCTCAGCCCGGCCCGGCGTGCGGCATCCACTTCCAGACGCGCGGATGCCCCTGCGACGACGGATGCCGGGATCTCTCCGTCCACGCGATGACCGACGAGCCACGTCCATCCGTCGGCGCCTCGCTTGACCGGGATGTCGGTGCCGACCGCCAGCTCGCCCTCATCGCTGACTGCCGCCATCACCGCCTCGGAGACGTCGAGCACCACGTCGGAGACGGTGATCGTCCCGCTGTCGCCCGGCTGATCGGGCCAGGTGTGATCGACCGGGTGGAACGGCGTCGCGTCGACCACGACCACCGCCCGCTCGCGATCGACGATCAGCACATCGCCCTCACCGGTCAGAGAGCCGTCGGGAAACGTCACGCGCGTGGACTGCATGCTCCCACGCTACGCGACCTCAGCCCCGACGCACGACGCCACGGGGACCCACGGAACCCGCGGAGGCCTCAGTGGTTCGGCGGGATCGTGAAGCTCGCGAGCCTGTCGCCGCGCACGACGAACACGCCCGTCGACTCACCGTTGAAGACGTTGCTGCGCCAGCCGAAGCGGATGCTGGTCGTGTCGCCGGCCGTCTCGGCCGAGAGCACCGTCATCCGGGCGCCCGCGCCGATCGCATCGCTCTCCGCCCAGGAGCGGATCCCCTCCGGTCCGGACTTCACGGTTCCCCAGTCGTCGACGAAGCCGTCGGGCGCGAAGGCCGCGACGAACGCCTCGGTGTCGGCGGCGTTGATCGCATCGACCATGGCCTGGGCGGGCGCGGGCAGCTCTGCAGCGGGCATCGGCGTCTCCTCAGTTCGAGCCGGGTCGAACCCGGCATCCGGACGCCGAGCGTAACTCGCGCCTGCCTCCGATACCAGCCCCTGACCCCTGGGATCCGTCAGGCGGTGATGACCTGGGCGGTGCCGACCGCGGCATCCGGACCCATTTCGGCGGCGATGCGGTTCGCCTCCTCAATCAGGGTCGCGACGATCTCCGACTCGGGGACGGTCTTGATGACCTCGCCCTTGACGAAGATCTGGCCCTTGCCGTTGCCGGAGGCGACACCGAGGTCGGCCTCACGGGCCTCACCCGGTCCGTTCACGACGCAGCCCATGACGGCGACGCGCAGCGGCACGGTCATGTCCTTCAGACCCTCGGTGACGTTCTCGGCGAGTGTGTACACGTCCACCTGCGCACGGCCGCAGGACGGGCAGGAGACGATCTCGAGCTTGCGCTCGCGCAGGTTCAGCGACTGCAGGATCTGGTGGCCGACCTTGACCTCCTCGGCGGGCGGTGCGGACAGCGAGACGCGGATGGTGTCGCCGATCCCTTCGCCGAGCAGGATGCCGAACGCCGTGGCGCTCTTGATCGTGCCCTGGAACGCCGGACCCGCCTCGGTCACGCCGAGGTGCAGCGGCCAGTCGCCTCGCTCCGCGAGCTGGCGGTACGCCTTGACCATCACGACGGGGTCGTTGTGCTTCACGGAGATCTTGAAGTCGTGGAAGTCGTGCTCCTCGAACAGCGACGCCTCCCAGACGGCGCTCTCCACGAGCGCCTCCGGTGTGGCCTTGCCGTACTTCTCCAGCAGCCGGCGATCCAGCGACCCGGCGTTGACGCCGATGCGCAGCGACACGCCCGCGGCCTGAGCGGCCTTCGCGATCGCGCCGACCTGGTCGTCGAACTTGCGGATGTTGCCGGGGTTGACCCGCACGCCCGCGCATCCGGCGTCGATCGCCTGGAACACGTACTTGGGCTGGAAGTGGATGTCGGCGATCACCGGGATCTGACTCTTCGCCGCGATGATGTGCAGCACATCCGCGTCGTCCTGGGAGGGCACCGCGACACGCACGATCTCGCAGCCGGAGGCCGTGAGCTCGGCGATCTGCTGAAGAGTGCCGTTGATGTCGGTGGTCTTCGTGGTGGTCATCGACTGCACGCTCACGGGGGCGTCGCCGCCGACGAGCACCTTGCCGACCCGGATCTGACGGGACTTGCGGCGGGGCGCGAGGACTTCGGGGATGCGCGGCATCCCAAGGTTCACTGCTGGCACTCCTCAAGGCTACCGTCGCTGAGTGCATGCGGGCTGGATGCTCGTAGGCTGAGCCCATGTCGACGATCCTGCTGACCGGCTTCGCGCCCTTCGACGGTGCGGAGCGCAATCCCTCGGGAGACGCCGTCGCGGCCGTCGCCGCCGGTTACGACGGACCCCACCGCCTGATCGCGGCCACCCTGCCGGTCTCGTTCGCGGGCGCGGCAGCCCACCTGCACGCCCTGATCGCCGAGCACGATCCGGATGCGGTGATCGCCACGGGCCTGGCGGGCGGCAGCGATCGGGTGGCGGTGGAGCGCATCGGCGTGAACCTCATGGACGCGCGCATCCCCGACAACGACGGTGCTCAGCCGATCGACGTGCCCAGCGAGCCGGGCGGACCCGCCGCGCGCTTCGCCACACTGCCGGTGAAGCGCATCGTCAGCGTGCTCGAGGAGGAGGGCATCCCAGCGCGCGCATCGCTGTCGGCGGGCTCGTACGTGTGCAATCACGTGCTCTACACGGCGCTCGGAGCATCCCGCCCCGATGTGCCGACAGGATTCGTGCACGTGCCGTGGTCGACCGCGACGGCTCCCGCCGATGCGCCCAGCATGTCCGAGCAGGACCTGGCCCAGGCGGTGCGCCTGGTCGTCGACCATGCCTTCGACCCCGACGACTCGATCCCCGGCGGCAGCATCTGGTGACGTCACGCCGCACCGGCGGCCGTGTCTGATGTGATACTTTCGCGGTATGTCCGCGACCCGCACCTGGTGGCCCGCCTTCTAGGCGGTGTTTCGCGAACCACGAGAACACGACCGCCTTCCGGGGCGGTCTTTTTTCGTTCTCCGCACCGGATTCCCAGAACCTGGAGACCCCGATGACCGACCTGAACCGCCGCATCCGTGCTCTCGCCGCCGACCCCGAGACCTCCTTCGTGCTGATCGCCCGTGACGGCGTCGTCGAGCTGCTCACCGGCGAGATCGTCGACGTGGAGACGCTCTCCGACATCCCCCTGGAGGGCGCGGACGGTCCCCGCGAGGTCTTCGCGATGGTGCCCTACCGGCAGGTGCGCGAGCGCGGGTTCGAGGCGCAGGACGACGGCACCCCCCTGCGGTGCCTGCTGGTCGCCGAGCGCGAGGGGCTGGATGCCGAGGAGCTGCGCGCCGCGCTGCCCGACGCGCCGATCGACCTGCGCGGCGGCGGCTTCGACATCTCCGACGAGGAGTACGCGGGCATCGTCGAGCAGGTCATCGCCGAGGAGATCGGCCGAGGCGAGGGCGCGAACTTCGTCATCCGCAGGGACTATCGCGCCGGATACGAGTGCGACGACCGCATCGCCGCGCTCACCTGGTTCCGCGCGCTGCTCGAGCACGAGCGGGGCGCGTACTGGACCTTCGCCGTCATCACCCCAGGACAGATCGCGGTGGGTGCGAGCCCTGAGGCGCACGTCGTCGCGCGCGACGGCATCGTGACCATGAACCCGATCTCGGGGACGTTCCGGCACCCCGCAGGCGGCGCGACCCGCGAGTCGCTGACCGAGTTCCTCTCCTCGACCAAGGAGACCGAGGAGCTCTTCATGGTCGTCGACGAGGAACTCAAGATGATGAGCCAGGTCTGCTCCGACGGCGGCCGCATCACCGGCCCGCATCTGAAGGAGATGTCGCGGCTCACTCACACCGAGTACATGCTGCGCGGACGCAGCCGCCTGGACCCGCGCGACATCCTTCGCGAGACGATGTTCGCCCCGACGGTGACCGGCTCCCCCATGCAGAACGCCTGCGCGGTCATTCGCCGGCACGAGCGCGCACCACGGGGCTACTACTCCGGCGTCGCCGCGCTGTTCACCCCGAACGCCGACGGCGGCCACGACCTGGACGCGCCGATCCTGATCCGCACCGCCTACCTCGACCGAGGACACCTCCGCGTCCCCGTCGGCGCGACCCTCGTGCGCCACTCCGACCCGCTGGGCGAGGTGGGCGAGACGCACGGCAAGGCTGCCGGCGTGCTGGGAGCGATCGGCGCCATCGAGCGCGATCATGTCGCGGAGACGCGTGACGACGACGCGCCGGCGCCCGCTCGGCTGGCGGACGATCCCGAGATCGCGGCGCTCCTGGCATCCCGCAACACGCGCCTGGCCGACTTCTGGATGCAGCCGCAGGACGCAGCCGCCACGGGCCGATTCGGCGGTCGCAGCGCTCTGGTGGTGGATGCCGAGGACCGTTTCACGACGATGCTCGCGCACCAGCTGCGCCATCTCGGCCTGGACGTGACCATCGCGCCGTGGTCCGAGGTGACCGACGAGGCGGTCGACGCCGCCGACCTGGTGGTGTCCGGCCCCGGCCCCGGCGACCCGCGCGACCCGTCGTCGCCGCGCATCGCCCGCATGCAGCAGGTCGTCGCCCGGCGCCGTGCGACCGGCTCTCCCCTGCTGGCCGTGTGCCTGAGCCACCAGATCCTGGCTGACAGCCTGGGCATCGACCTGGTGCCGCTGGACTCTCCGTACCAGGGAGTGCAGAAGACCGTGCCGGTGTTCGGGCAGGATGCGTCGGTGGGCTTCTACAACACCTTCACCGCTCGTGTCTCCCCCGGCACCACCCGGGTCCGTGACGCGGAGGTCGCCGCGGATGCGGAGAGCGGTGACGTCTACGCGCTGCGCGGCGAGCGCTTCGCCTCGATCCAGGGGCATCTGGAGTCGATCCTGTCCCGCGACGGGATCGCGACGCTGGAGCGGCTGACGGCGCACGCCTTCGTCTGAGACGCCAGGCTCAGACGCCTCGATCAGTCCGCCAGCGACGGCCATTCGTCGGCGGCGAAGCGGTCGTCGTCGACCAGCCCATCGATGCTGATCGCGGATGCTGCGCCGTCATGGGCCTCATCCCACCAGAATCCGGTGTAGAGGCTTACCTCCACCGCACCGTCATCGGTGTGCTGAGAGATCGACAGCACCTCGCCGTGCGGTCCCTCTCCGCGCAGCCTGACGATGCCGACGGCACCCGCATCACGCGACACCCGCCAGCCGAGGTCGCGCAGCGCGGGCATCGACTCCTCGAGATCGAAGTCCCCCGTCGGCTCGGCGCGAAAGCCCAATTGGAACCGGTAGCAGTCCCAGAGCGTGTCGGTGCACCCGTGGAGGTCGTCGATCTCCTTCGCGTCCACCCGCCAGCCGTCCTTCGCGATCAGCGCGCGCACCTCTGCGAGCATCCGCTGCGACGCCTCATACCGCTGCTCGAGCCGCGCGGTCTGCTCCTCGAGCGGGAGAGCGGTCGCGTGCGCATGCGTCTCACCCGCGGCATCCGCCTGCTGCTGCGACAGCGCGCACCCACCGACCACGAGTCCCGCGATCAGCAACGGTGCCGCGAAGGCCGCGACCCAGGCGATGACCGTCCAGCGACGGGACTGCCGCAGCCGGCCGCGCGCGAGCGCGAGCACCACGATCGCGACCCACGAGACGAGGACCACGACCAGCCCACCGATGAACAGCGTGTCGGAGTAGCCGCTGCTCAGCTGCCCGCCGGCCAGCCCCTGCATCATCGACGGCGTCGGGGCGGCGTCGGTGGCACCCCGCATCGACATGGACGCGACGATCCAGCTCCACCAGTGCACGAACAGCACCCAGGTGATCGGCGCCGGAACCGCGGTGGAGCCGGCACGCCGCAACACGAACCGTGGCAGCGAGCCCAGAAGGCCCGCCGCAGGCACGAGGATCGGTGAGATCAGGAGCAGGAACAGCGTCTCCCAACCGCCTCCGCCGAAGAAGCCGTGGCCGACGAAGAGCACCGGCAGCAGCCAGGACATCCACGGCCACACGCGCCAGGTGAACACGTGGATTCCCGATTCCTGGCGCTGCCCCTCAGCCGCCCCCTGCTGCCTGAGCAGGAAGAAGTCGCCCGCCTCCGTCATGAGTCCCCCTCACGGAGACCCTATCGGTCAGCCCCCGAGCAGGTTCATCGGCCTGATGATGTCGGCGATGATCAGCAGCGCCCCCATCGCGATCAGCAGCACGGCGACCACGACCGTGACGGGCACCAGGCGCGTCGCATCCACGGGCGCGGGTTCGGGGCGTCCGGTGACCTTCGCCCACAGGCGCTTGATCCCCTCCCACAGCGCGACCACGATGTGCCCGCCGTCCAGCGGCAGCAGCGGGATGAGGTTGAACACGAAGAGCGCGACGTTCAGCGCCGCGAGCAGGTTCAGCAGCACCGCGAGGCGGTCGAGCACCGGAGCGTTCGTCGCCGCCACCTCACCGGCGATGCGCCCGACGCCGACGACGCTGAGAGGGCCGTTCGGGTCGCGCTGCGATCCGGTGATCAGCGACTCGCCGACGTTCCAGAGCTTCTGCGGCAGCTGGATGATCAGGTTCGTCACTCCGCCGACCTGCTGCCAGGTCATCTGGGCGCCGGTCCAGATCGGCTGGTGCGCGTACTCCAGCTGCGCCGTGATGCCCGCGTAGCCCACGCTGTGGGTGACGGGCTTGCCGCCCTTGTCGGTGACGGGCCGGCCCTGGGCATCCGTCTGCTGACGCTGAGCTGCGACCGGGGTCAGCTGCAGTGTGACGTCCTCGCCATTCCGCTCGACCACCACGTCGAGGGTGCGTCCGGGAGAATCCTGGATGATCTGCGACGCGGCCGCGAAGGTGGCGACGGGTTCGCCGTCCATGCTGACCAGACGGTCACCGGGCTCGAACCCGGCCTCCGCGGCGGGCGCGGCGGGGTCGTCCGCGGCACAGGTCTGCTGCTTCGCCGCCGTCGCGGGGATCATGCACTCGCTGACCGCGGCGACCGTCGTGCTGGCCTGCTGGATGCCGATGCCGGATGCCATGAGCGTGAAGAGCAGCACCGCCAGGACCAGGTTCATGACGGGCCCGCCGAGCATGACGATCACGCGCTTCCACACCGGCAGGCGGTAGAAGACGCGCTCCTCCTCGCCCTCGGCGATCGTCTCGTCGTTGGCCGTGCGGGCGTCCTGAACCAGGGCGGCGAACACGCCCTTCGCCGGTCCGGTCTTCGTCGAGGGCGGGTACATGCCGGACATCGAGATGAATCCGCCGACGGGGAGCGCTTTGAAACCGTATTCGGTCTCACCGATCCGCTTGGACCACAGCCGCGGCCCGAAGCCGATCATGTACTGGCCCACGCGCACGCCGAACAGCTTCGCGGGCACCAGATGGCCCACCTCGTGCAGCCCGATCGACACGCCGAGACCGACGAGCATGAACAGGATGCCGCCCAGATACAGCAGGATCTCCACCCGACCACGCTAGTGCCCCGCACCGAGGAATCCGCTGTGCCGTCGCTATGCATCCGGCTAGGCTGAAGACGTGACGATCCGCCAGCTGCGCCTCTTCCGCGGCGCAGTGGCCTCTTCCGTCGCGACGATCCTCGCCGCGGTGTCGCACACCGTCGGCGGCGGCACCGCACCGCACCCGCTGCTGATCCTCACCGTGGCGGTGCTCCTCTCGCCGCTGGCCGCTCTCCTGGTGGGCACGCGGATCCGGCTGTCGGGGCTCATCGGAGCCGTGCTCTCGACGCAGTTCGTCTTCCATGCGCTGTTCGAGCTGACCGGCGGCATCGCCCCGACGGGCCTCGTGGGCGGGCACCAGCACGGCCCGATCGTTCTCGAGCTCGCCCCTGGAACGCATCCCGACCTGCTCTCATCGTCCCCCGGCATGCTGCTCGCCCACCTGCTGGCAGCCCTCGTCACCACGCTGCTGCTCTGGCGCGGCGAACTGCTGGTCCGCACGATCGCACGCTGGGTGCGCACCCTGCTGCGCCTCCCGCAGACCGCTCCGGCGCATCCGGTGGCGGCGCCGGCGACCGTCACGCGCACCCAGGCTCCCCTCCTCGATCGGCTGCTGGCCGACTGCGCCTGGCGGCGCGGCCCTCCTGCGTCAGCGCTCAGCTGATCCTCCGGGGCGTCCAGCCCGTCATCGCCGTCCGGCCACCCGGACCGCGTCCCGCCGATCGCGCCTCGCGACGGCATCCGTCCGCGCGCTTCCGCGCGGAGCATCTTCTCGCTGCGCGCGTGCGCGGCGTCTCATCCATGAAGGACGAATCCATGTCTCATACCCTCCGTCGCGGCGGCATCGCCGCGGCCGCCCTCGCCCTGTTCCTCGTCGCAGCACCCACCGCGGCCTCCGCGCACGTGGGCGTCTCACCGGACCGGATCCCGGCCGGCCAGGTCACGCCGCTGACCTTCTCGTTCAGCCACGGCTGCGGCGAGTCCCCGACCACGTCGCTGCGCGTCACGATGCCGAAGGGCATCGGCAGCGCCTGGCCGGCGTTCGACGGCGATTGGGCGGCAGACGTCGAGAAGGATGCGGGCGGGGCGATCACCGCCGTGACGTTCACCGCCGCGCAGCCCGTGCCGGTCGATCTGCGCGGTTCGGTGGAGCTGGCCGTGATCACGGACAAGAACGCCGCCGACGAACTGGTGTTCCCCGTCGAGCAGCGCTGCGTCTCCGGGACGAACGAGTGGACCCAGGTGGCGAAGGACGGCGAGAACGCCCACGATCTGGACTCGCCGGCTCCCGTCGTCGCGCTCACCGCGGCCGACGCCTCAGGCGACCACGGTCAGCAGGGCGCGCACGGTCAGCAGGGCGCGCACGGTCAGCACACGGCCGCTCCGGAGGCATCGTCGTCGAGCTCCGAGCAGCCGGCGGCGATCCTGCCGATGCTCCTGGGCGGCGGCGGACTGGTCCTCGCCGTTGTGGCGCTCCTGGTGTCGATCCGCGGCTCCCGTCGGCGCGCATAGCGCACCCTGTCGGAGGCGTCCGGCGCACGCCGGGCGCCTCCAATCCGCAGGATCCCTCCGCTGTGCGTGAGATCATGGAGACGCTATGACCACTCAGCCCTCACTGCCGCCCGTGCTCCGCCCCGCCGACCCACCCCGTCGCGCGCTGGCCGAGCTCGCAGACCGCTTCGCAACGGAGGTCCGCGGTGATCTCGCGGGCGTTCAGCTCAGCGGCATCACCCTCGCCACCGCCGACCTCCGCGCCGGGGAGGCCTTCGTCGCCATCCAGGGCGTGAACCGCCACGGTGCCGAGTTCGCGCAGACCGCCGCCGATCAGGGCGCAGTCGCGGTCATCACGGACGCCGCGGGCGCCGACATCGCGGCATCAGCGGGTCTGCCGATCGTGATAGTCGACGATCCCCGCGGCGTGCTGGGCGAGCTGAGCGCGTGGGTGTACGGCACCGGAGCATCGGACCCGCTGCCGCTGCTGTTCGGCACCACGGGCACCAACGGCAAGACCAGCGTCTCGCACCTGCTGCAGGGCATCTTCGACCAGCTGGGCGTCGTCTCGGGCCTCTCCTCCACCGCGGAGCGGCACATCGCCGGTGAGGTCATCGTCTCCCGGCTCACCACCCCCGAGGCATCCGAGATGCACGCCCTCCTGGCGCTGATGCGGGAGCGGAACGTCGAGGCCGTCGCCGTGGAGGTGAGTGCGCAGGCCCTCTCCCGCCACCGCGTCGACGGGATCGTGTTCGACGTCGCCGGCTTCACGAACCTCTCGCACGACCACCTCGACGACTACGCCGACATGGAGGAGTACTTCCAGGCGAAGCTGCCGCTGTTCACGCCCGAGCGCGCCCGCCGCGGCGTGATCAGCCTGGACTCGGCGTACAGCCCCCGCGTCGTCGAAGCAGCGAGCATCCCTGTCGTCACCGTCGGGACACCGTCGATCGCCGCCGACCCGGATGCCGCCGCAGCGGCCGACTGGGTCGTGACCATCGACGACGAACGGCAGGCGGGCACGGTGTTCACGCTCACCGGACGCGACGGACGCACGCTGACGACCATGGTGCCGGTGATCGGCCAGCACATGGCCGCCAACGCCGGACTCGCGATCGTCATGCTGCTCGAGGCCGGATACGAGTGGGACCGCATCACCGCGGCGTTCGAGCGCGACGGCCAGATCCTGGCGTACCTCCCCGGTCGCACCCAGTTCATCTCCGGCGAGACCGGCCCCGCCGTGTACGTCGACTTCGGCCACTCCCCGGACGCCTTCGAGAAGACCCTCGCCGCGGTCCGCCGGGTCACGCCGGGCAAGGTGCTGATGCTGTTCGGCGCCGACGGCGACCGCGACGCCACCAAGCGCTACGACATGGCCCGCACGGCCGTCGAGGGCAGCGACATCCTGGTCGTCACCGACCATCACCCGCGCTTCGAGGACCCGGACTCCATCCGCGCGACCCTCGTCGCCGGAGCACGCAAGGCGCGACCGGATGCCGAGATCCACGAGTTCTCCCCGCCGGAGAAGGCGATCGTGGCGGCCGTCGGCATGGTCGGCGAAGGCGACGCGATCCTGTGGGCCGGTCCCGGCCACCAGGACTACCGCGACATCCGCGGCGTCCGCACCCCGTACTCGGCACGCGAACTCGCCCGGCGCGCGCTCATCGCCGCCGGCTGGCCCGCCCCCGACTCGCACTGGCCCGTCCCCTACGACGACCGGGTCTGACCGGGGACAGCCCTCGCGACGGGGGTTCGCGCCTCAGGCGGAGGCGATCAGCGCATCCGCCTTGGCGCGCGCCCACGTCTCGGCCTCGGCCAGCGTCTCGAGCGTGAGGTCGTCCGGCGCGTCGTGCGCCTCGATGACGCGCTCGATCGTGTCGACGATGCCGAGGAACGGCAACCGGCCCTCGTGGAAGGCGTCCACGGCCTGCTCGTTGGCGGCGTTGTAGACCGCGGGGAACGTGCCGCCCGCGCGGCCGACGGACTTCGCCAGGCCGACCGACGGGAACGCCTCGCCGTCGAGGGGTTCGAACGTCCAGCTGGTCGCCTGCCGCCAGTCCAGCGGCTTGCCCACCCCGCCGACGCGGTTCGGCCAGTCCAGCCCCAGCGAGATCGGCAGACGCATGTCCGGGGGCGACGCCTGAGCGATCGTGGAGCCGTCGACGAACTCGACCATCGAGTGCACGATCGACTGCGGGTGCACGACCACCTCGATGTCGTCATACTGCACGTCGAAGAGCAGGTGCGCCTCGATGACCTCCAGGCCCTTGTTGACGAGGGTGGCGGAGTTGGTCGTGACCATCCGCCCCATGTCCCAGGTCGGGTGCGCCAGGGCCTCCGCGGGCGTCACGTCGCCGAGCTCGGCCCTGGTGCGGCCTCGGAAGGGCCCGCCGGATGCTGTGACGATCAGCCGCCGCACCTCCGCGGCGGTGCCCGATCGCAGCGCCTGCGCGATCGCCGAGTGCTCCGAGTCGACCGGGACGATCTGGTCCCGCTCCGCGGCGGCGCGCACGAGCGCGCCGCCGACGATGAGTGATTCCTTGTTGGCCAGGGCGAGGGTCCGCCCGGCCTTCAGCGCGGCCAGTGTCGGCCCGAGCCCGATGGAGCCTGTGATGGCGTTGAGCACGACATCCGCCTCCACGTCGCGGACGAGCTGCTCCGACTCTGCCGCGCCGAGCGCCGTGTGCTCGAGGCGGAACTCCGCGGCCTGACGGGCCATCATCTCCGCGTTCGACCCCGCCGAGATCCCGACCAGTTCGAAACGGCGGGGATTGGCGCGGATCACATCCAGGGCCTGCGTGCCGATGGAGCCGGTGGAGCCGAGGACGATGATGCGACGCATGCCGCCAGCCTATGCGAGAGTGCGCCGGCCCTGCAGGAGCGGGGCCGGCGCACTCACGGTGGCGGGAATGCCTACTTGGCGGCGGGCGCGTGCTGCGTGGCCAGGATGTCGATCACGAACACGAGTGTCGAGTTCGCGGGGATCGACCCCTGCTCCTTGTCGCCGTAGCCGAGCGCCGGCGGGATGACGACCAGCACCTGCGAGCCGACCTTCTGACCGGCCAGCGCCTGCACGAAACCGGGCACGTAGGTGTTGCCGGGGATGGAGATGGGTTCGCCGTTCTTCCACGAGGAGTCGAAGCTCTTGCCGTCGGCCCAGTTGACGCCGTAGTACTGCAGCAGAGTGGTGTCGCCGTCGGCGACCGCCTCGCCGTCGCCCTGCTTGAGCACCGACACCTTCAGCTCGGTGGGCGCGTCGGTCTTCGGGATCGAGATGCTGGGCTCGCCGTTCTTGGCCAGCTTGACCTCGGGCATACCGTCGACGGGCGCCTGCTCTTCGCCCCACGCCGCCGTCGGGACGGTGCCGAGCACATCGACGATGTAGATCTGGGACTCGGCGCCGTTGGAGCCGGTCGGGAACGCGACGGCCAGGCGCGAGCCGACCGTGGCGCAGCCGATCACCTGGGCGAGGGTGGGGTTCGCGAGCACGTTCTGCGGCAGCATCTGCTCGGTGCCCGGGTAACCTGCGTCGCCGATGTGCTCGCCGGTGGTCGTGTTGAACGCGCTGAGGGCGTAGGAGACGAACTCGCCCTTCTTCACGGTCGCCCCGTCGCCCTTGGTGATCACCGTGCGCTGCAGTTTCTTGATGTCCTGCTTGAGCGTGAAGGTGGCCTTCGACGGCGTGCCGAACTGGCCGTCGACCTTGACGCCGTCGGAGATCGCACCCGGCTCAGCGGTCTGCGCGCAGACGTCGCCGCTCGTGGCGTCGGACGTCGAGGTCGGACTCGGCGACGCGCTGCCGGCGCAGCCGGCCAGAAGCAGCGCCGAGACGGCGATGGTGGACAGGAGGGCCAGGGGACGCAGGCGCAAGATGAGACCTCGGAATCGCTGATGTGAAGTGTCCATCTTCGCGCATCCGGCTTTGCCGCGGCTGAACGAACACGCGTCGAGGACATTCCGTGACCGGAATGCGGCGCTCGATAAACTTCACGGATGAGTTCTGAGCAGTCGGTCGGGTCCGAGCACGAACCGGAATCGCACACCCCCCGACATGCCGGATTCAAGTACGCGGTGGGTCGCATGGTGGCCACTCCCCTCGCCCGGATCGTGTACCGTCCCCACATCGAAGGGCGCGAGAACGTGCCGAAGCGCGGTGCGGTGATCCTGGCCAGCAACCACCTGTCGTTCATCGACTCGATGGCGATCCCCGTCGCCGCCCCCCGCCCCGTGCACTTCCTCGCGAAGTCGAGCTACTTCGAGGGCACCGGTGTGAAGGGAGCGCTCTCGAGGGAGTTCTTCACTTCCGTCGGCGCCATCCCGGTGCGCCGCGGTGCCGGCCAGGCCGCGCTCGACGCCCTGGATCAGCAGCGTCAGCTGCTCGATCAGGGTCTCGCGGTGGCGCTCTACCCTGAGGGGACGCGGTCCACCGACGGCCGGCTGTACAAGGGCCGCACCGGAGTCGCCTTCCTCGCTCTGCAGACCGGTGCACCCGTCGTGCCGGTCGGGCTGATCGGCACGGATCATGTGATGCCCGTGGGCGCGAAGATGCCGTCGGTCAAGGAGCGCATCACCGTGCGCTTCGGCCAGCCCATCGACGTGTCCAAGCACGGTCCCGCCACCAGCGGGAAGGCGCGCCGACTCGCGACCGACGAGATCATGGCCGCCATCCACGCGCTGAGCGAGCAGGAGCTCGCGGGCGTGTACAACGAGCCGCCGGCGCAGAGCCCGATCGAGAAGATCAAGCAGGCGCTGCCGCACGAGCGGCGCTGACCCTTCGACGGTCTCAGGGGCCGGCAAGAGGGTCGACGGTCACCGTCGCCTCATGGCGGACCGGGAAGTTCACCGAGTTCGCGATGAAGCACCAGTCGTGCGCCTGGTGGTGAGCCTGCTCGGCGGCCTCGATCATGGACGCGTCCGCGACCGTCACCTGCGGATGCAGCACCACCTCGGCGAATGCTCCCCCGCCGCGGCCGTCCTCGCGCATGACCCCGGTCGCCTCATCGCGATACGAGGTGACGACGACCCCCGCCGTGACGCAGGCGTGCAGGTACGACAGCAGATGGCACTCGGCGAGCGCCGCGATCAGCATGTCCTCGGGATTCCAGCGGCCGGGATCGCCGCGGAACGGACGGTCGGCGGAGGCGAGCAGGTCCGGTTTGCCGTCGATCGAGATCGTCACGTCGCGCGCGTAGTCCCGGTAGCCGCTCGTGCCGCTCCCGCGGTCGCCGGTCCAGGTGGCGGTGAGTGCGTAGCGGTGCTCGCCGAGCGGATGCTGTGCCATGCCGCCAGTCTTTCACCTTCCGGGAGCGGCGGGACGGTCGCACGACAGAGGAGGCCAGGCCGTCTGCAGGAAGGGGCGATGCGGCGCATTAGGCTGGTCTGGTGCTGGAGACCCTTACCGTCCGTGATGCTGTCGAACTCGCCGTCGTGGAGCGCAGCGGCTTCGTGGAGTCCCGCCACGCGGGCGCCGCGGTCGTGCTGTCACCGGAAGGCGACATCGTCGCCCAGCACGGCAACGCGGATGCCCTGATCCTCCCCCGCTCGAGCCTCAAGCCGCTGCAGGCGGTCGCCAGCCTCACCGCCGGCGCCGCGCTGGAGGGCGAGCAGCTCGCGGTAGGTACGGCCAGTCATTCCGGGACCGATCGACACGCCGAGGTCGTGCGCGAGATCCTCGCCGCCGGTGGTCTGACCGAGGACGATCTGGGCTGCCCTCCCGCCTGGCCCTCGGATGCCGCCACCCGGCGGGAGATGATCAGCGATCACGCCGCGGAGTCCCGCATCCGGATGAACTGCTCCGGCAAGCACGCGCTCATGCTCCGCGCCTGCGTGGCAACCGGGTGGCCCACCGCGGGGTACCTGGATCCCGCGCATCCGCTGCAGGTGCACATCCGCGAAGTCGTCGAACGGCTCACCGGTGAGAAGATCGCGCACACGTCGGTCGACGGCTGCGGTGCGCCGGTGCATGCGATCACGCTGACCGGGCTCGCCCGCGGCATCCACCGGATCGGCTCCGCGTCGGAGCGCTCCCCGTTCGCGCTGCATCGCGTGGCCGGAGCCCTGGTGCGCGCCGTGCGCGAGAACCCGTGGACGATCGCCGGTCCCGGTGAGCCGGACACGATCGCGATCGAGACGCTCGGCGTTTTCGCGAAGGGCGGTGCCGAGGGCGTCATGGTCATGGTCGCCCCGAACGGCGCGACCGTGGCGCTCAAGATGCTCGACGGCAACGGCCGCGCCGCGACGATCGTCGCCGCGACACTGCTCGCCCGCGCGGGGGCCCTGACGGATGCCGATGTGGCGACGCTGACTGCGGCACTGCCGCTGTCGGTGCTCGGCGGCGGGCAGCCCGTCGGAGCCGTCCGGGTCGCCCCCGGCCTCTGAGCTCTGAGCTCCGCCGCGGGCCGAGGGGTGCTCCCCTCACGCGGGTGAGCGCGCTCACCCGAGCACGACGCGTCGCGGCATCCGTCCGCCCTGCACGCTCCAGGCCCGATCGGCGTGGGCTCGCGCATACGGCGGCAGTTCCCGCACGCCCGTGAGCTGCCGGAGCTCGGTGGCGCACTCCGCGGCGACGACGAGTTCTCCGGAGGATCGGATGCCCTGCAGGAGCGTCCACTGGGCTCGCCAGTCCTCGGGATCACCGACGATGATCACGGGCGCGTCCAGGTGAGCGCCGAGCGCCTCAGCGAGAGGCACGATGCGATGGCCGGGATGCGCGGTGCGCAGCACAGCGCAGGTGGCTCTGACCGCCTGAGTGATGATCCCCACCCGGTGCTCGGACGGCGCCCACACCGCATCGGTTGCCGGAGAGACGCGAGCCGAGGACATGGCGCGATCGGAGGAGCCGGGCACGCACAGCTGCACCTCCCGCCCGTCCAGCCACGCGCGCCCGACCGGACGGTCGCGTTCGAACGCCGCCGGCTCTCCCCCGGCCGCGATGTGCTCGACCCTGCTCGTCAGTCTGAGCAGGCCGCGCCGCGGGAGGGCGTCGATCAGCCGGCCGACCGGCCCTGACACCCGGGACAGCGTGACCACGATCGTCGTGGGGGCGCGCACGATCAGCTCCCAGCGGCTCAGGAAGAGCTGCGCGTAATCGGGCGGATACTGACCGATCAGCACGTCCAGGTCGTCGCAGAGCACGGGTCGATCGGTTCCCGCGCTGAGTTCCGCGACGACGTCCCAGGCGGCCTCGGGATCCGCGGGGATCACGATCGCATCCGGGAGCTGTGCGGCCAGCATCTCGATGGCAGAGCTCTTGCCCGAGCCGGGCCCGCCGATCAGCGCAAGCCCGTCCGACGGCCCCAGCGCCACCCACGGCTGCCTCTGCCGCTCGGGCTCGTCCGCCCGGCCGAGCACCGCGCCGCCGTCGTCGCGCACGCCGCTCGGCAGCGGGATCCGAGCCGGCAGCGGAGGCAGCCATGGGCTTCTCTGCGATTCGTGTCCCGCCCACCGGCGGTCGACGCCGGCGAGAGCGGCCTCGGCAGTGAGGGCGATGCGGGCCGGCAGTGCCGCCGTGTCTCGGGGACGCCGCACGAAGGCCAGGCCGCGCGAGTCCGCTCCGCCGGGCAGATCGGATGCCGCATCCGAGCCGATCACGAAACGGCTGTCGGCCGCCTCGGCGACCCGCAGGCTGACGCGCAGCGGGCAGTTCGCGGCCAACGCGTCGCGGATGACCCCACTCGCGCGCTGCGTGCCGAGGATGAGATGCATGCCGAGGGCGCGACCGCGCGCCGCGACGTCGGTGAAGATCTGGCCCAGGTCGGGGTGCTCCTGAAGAAGCGCGGCGAACTCGTCCACGACGATCACGAGCCGCGCCAGCTCGGGACAGTCAGTGACGTCGCGCACGCCGGCCCGCGACAGCGCGGCCTCTCGCCGCCGCAGCTCGGCGCTCAGGCTCCCCACGCCGCGCTGCGCTCCCTCGGCGTCCAGATCGGTGACGACCGCGACCACGTGGGGCAGGCGGCGCAGCGGATCGAACGCCGTGCCGCCCTTGAAGTCGACGAGCACGAAGGCGAGCTGCTCCGGCGGGTGCGCTGCAGCGAGGCCCGTGATCCAGGTGATCAGCAGCTCGCTCTTCCCGGTCCCCGTCATACCGGTGACGATGGCATGCGGGCCGTCCTCGACGAGGTCCACGACCACATCTCCTCGCTCGCCCCTCCCGAGTGCGGCGGTGAGGCCGGCAGGGCCCACCGGTGCGAGTTCGTCCAGACCGATGCGATCGGGGAAGGTCTCCTCGGCATCCGTCCGCCCGGCGAGCTCTGCGGCGATCGCCCGCGCCTGCTGCGCGGACAGGGCCTCGACCGCGACGGACTCCTCACCGTCGGGTGTGCGCACACGCGTCTCGTCCGGCACGGTGCAGTCGAGCACGGTGGTCACGCCCTCTGGGGCCTCCTCCCCCGGCCGGCGGATGCACACGACGGCATCCGCACCCTCCACCCCGGCATCGAGCCCGAGCCGGAACGCCGCGCGACGGCGGCCCAGGTGCGGGAGCGCATCCAGTGCCCAGGCCGGTGCGAGGTCGCCGATCACACCCAGCTGGCCCGGGCCGAACCGCAGGCACAGCTGGATCACGAGCGCGCGGGCGACGGCCCGGGCCACGGGTTCTGCGGCGCGGACGCAGATCCCGCCGCCGAGTGGGACCGACGCGGGCGCGTCATGCAGCGTCTGCGCGCGAACGCGGAAGGCCCGCGAGAGCTCGTCCTCCCCGCCCCTCACCTGGACGCGGCTGGTCCGGGTTCCACGGCCCAGCACCACCGGAGTGGCTCGATCAGGCGGCTCATGCCCTCGCAGCGGCGGCTCGGCCACGCACTCCGCGACGCCCGGTTCGCGGCGCCAGGCGGCGGCGTGCTCCTGTACGTGCAGGCGCTCCAGCTCCGCCTCGGCGCGCTGCCAGCCGGCATCCGCCTCCTGCTGCGCGCGTCGGCGATCCCTGCCCCTGGTGCGCAGCCCGTCGAGGAACGACGCGACCAGCATCAGCGGGCCGAGCGCGGCGAAGCACAGCGCGAACAGGGACCCCGTGACCAGCCAGAGGACGACACCCGCGACGACGGGCACGACCGCGGCCATCAGAGGCAGCGACGGGCGTCTCGGCTCGGCGGGAACAGCGGGAAGCACGATCGTGGTGGCGTCCATGCGCACCATTGCACCGCACGATCAGCACGGGAACCGGCCTGTCCACAGGCCGGACCGGTCATTCCTCCGGATCGGCGTCTGTGGAGGGAGAGTCCGGCATCAGCACGCGCACGACGATCAGCGTGACGTTGTCGCGCCCGCCGTTCTCCAGAGCCGCGTCGAGCATGGCTTCCGCCGCCTCGGCCGGGTCCTCGTGCTCGCGCAGGAAATGCAGGATGCCGTAGTCCGTGAGCTCTTTGGTGAGCCCGTCGGAGCAGATGACGAGCCGGTCCTCGTCGCGCAGGTCGACCGTCACGTAGTCCGGCGGCACGAGCTCACTGGCGCCGACGGCGCGCGTGATCACGTTGCTGTACGGGTGGCCGTCGGCCTCCTCCGGGCTGATCTTGCCCGAGGCGATGAGCTCCTGCACCACGGAGTGGTCGGTCGTGACCTGCACGAGCCGGTCATCGCGCTTGAGGTAGACGCGCGAGTCGCCGATGTTCAGCACGGTCCACTGCGGGGTGCCGTCCTCGGCGTGGTCCAGAAATGCACCGGTGAGCGTGGTCCCGGTGCCCTCGTCCGTCGTCTCCGGGTGCAGGTGGATGTCGTCGACCGCGTGGTGCAGTGCGGTCTGGATGGCGGCATCCGACACCTCGCCGTCACCGACCATCTCGTCGAGGCGGGCGACCGTGCTCTGGCTGGCGATCTCGCCACCCGCATGCCCGCCCATGCCGTCCGCCACCACGAAGAGCGGGAACCTCGCCAGGAACGAGTCCTGGTTGTTCTCACGGCGACGACCGCGATCGGTCACCCCGGCCCAGGCGAGCTGCAGCTCGTCGCTGACGCGATGCGTCTGCGTTGTGGTCTCAGGCACGGGCGGTCTCCGTCGAGTGGGCGGATGCAGGGGCATCCGCGGGATACAGATACATGCTAGTGGTCGCCGCTCACATCGCCGACGCGGGGTCCTCGACCAGCGGGAACAGCCGGTCGATCTCCTCCAGCTCGGCGACGGACGGCGCCCAGGCATCGGAGGCTGCGGCATTCGCCTCGACCTGGGCCGGCGTGGTGGCTCCGGCGATCACACTGGCCACCCCCGGCTGGGCGAGCAGCCACCCGAACGTCGCCTGCAGCATGGTGATCCCCCGCGCGTCGCAGAACGCCTGGTACGCCTCGAGCGCATCCCACGGGGCATCGGCCCAGATGTGCGGACGGGTCTCCATGATGCGGCTTCCCGCCGGACCGCCTTCGCGGGTGAACTTGCCGGTGAGCAGACCGTTCTTCAGCGGGAAGTACGGGAAGAATCCCAGATCGTAGCGATTCGCCGCGGGCAGCACCTCCCGCTCGGACGCCCGTGCGAGCAGCGAGTAGTGGTTCTGCGCGGAGATGAACCGGCCCGTGGAGCGCGCCCGCGCCGTGAACTCCGCCTCGGCGATCTGCCATCCGTCGAAGTTCGAATGACCGTAGTAGCGGATCTTCCCCTCATCGACGAGCTCGTCCAGGGCGTCGATCGTCTCGGCGATCGGCGTCTGCGGGTCAGGCAGATGAAGCTGGTACAGGTCGATCCAGTCCGTGCGCAGGCGCCGCAGGGACTGCTCGACGGCGAAGCGCACGTACCGGCGGGAGCCTCGGCCACCCGGGAAGTCGTAGCCCATGTCGCGGGCGTGCCCGAACTTCGTGGCCAGCACGACGCGATCGCGACGCCCCTCGAGGGCCTCGCCCATCAGCGCCTCGCTGCTGCCCGGCTCTGCGCCGTACATGTCGGCCGTGTCGAAGAAGAAAACGCCGTTCGAGAGGGCCGCGTCGATCACGGCCCTGGTGCCCTCCAGCGTCTGCGTCACGGTGCCCGCGCGCCCGAAGTTGTTGCAGCCGAGGCCGGTTGCGGAGACGACGAGGCCGGATGCGCCGACGCGACGCTGCGAGGTTCCCATGCCTCCACCGTATCGAACGCGCGGACATGCCGAGGCCGCACGCAGGAACGCCCCCGACCGGAGTCGGGGGCGTTCGAGGCGAATCAGATCACGCCGGGGGCTGCGTCGGATCTGCCGGCGGCTCAGCGGCCGGCGGTGCGGGCGGAGCAGGAGGCGCCGGCGGAGTCGCAGGCGGTGCAGCAGGCGGCACGGGGGCTGCCGGGGGCGCCGCGGGCGGCGGAACCGGAGCACCCGGTGCAGCAGGCGGCGGGAACGGAGCACCGGGCTGCGGAACACCGTATCCCGGCTGCGCGGGGGCGCCGTAACCGGGCTGTGCCGGGTAGCCGGGCTGCTGCGGAGCACCGTAGCCGGGCTGCGGCGGGGCGTAGCCCTGCGGTGCCGGCGGCTGGTATCCCTGCGGCGCGCCGTAGCCGGGGGCCGCGAAGCCCGGAGCAGCGGCGGCCGACGGCTGAACGGGGATGCCGTCCCACACCGTGCGGTCGGCGAGGAAGCTGTTCGTCGCCCAGGCGGACGGCGGGATGTTCGGGTTCCAGCGCGAGGAGTCGAAGGCGAGGATACCCAGCCAGACCGGCTCGAGCAGGATGTACAGCACGATCCACGCGCCGTCCTTCTGCAGCTTCTGGCCGATGCGGTACGCGGCCAGGATGCCCATCACGGCGACGGCCAGGCCGACCAGCCAGCCGAGGAACGGGATCCAGGTCAGGAACACGCCGAAGAGCAGCCAGGGGCTGACATCACCGAGCTTGAAGAAGATCATCCCGTTGTAGAACGGGACCCAGGCGCGCCACTTGCCCTGCACACCGGCCTTCTCGAAGATGTTCATCAGGAACCAGGCCGTGATGACGTAGAAGATGGGCCCGGCAAGCAGCACGATCAGCCAGATCAGGCCGATCAGGGCGCTCACCCCCGCGCCATAGCCGTAACCGCTGTAGTCGTCCATGTTTCCCTCCGATAGGCATTCGCGTCCACGCGGACGCCGTGACCACACTAGCCAACGCCCGGTACCGCGAGCAATCGTCACTCTGCGACGACGAGCTCCAGCACTCCGGCATCCGCTGTCCTCCTGAGCAGGATGCCCTGCTCGCCGGCCCACGAGAGGAGGGATCCGGCCGACTTCACCCTCGGGCGCGTGTGCGCGAGGGTGCGCACCAGTTCGCCCTTGGACTTCTTGTTGAAGTGGTTCAGCGCCCGGCCCTGCTCGGTGACCACGCGCACGTAGGCGGCGGGGACGCCTGACGGAACGGGCCCGAGCGCGACGTACGCCTCACTGCGCAGGTCGAGAACGAAGTCGGCGTCGCCCAGTGCGGCGCTGGTCGCCGCGCTCCAATGCCGTCGCAGCGGCGGGATGCCAGGCAGCGACGTCCCGGCCGAAAGCCGGTACACCGGGATCGGGTCCAACGCTCCGACCGGTCCGAAGGGCGCCGAGTGGATGAGCACGTTCCGTCCCAGCCACCGTCGGGCCGGCTGGTCGAGCGATCCGGCGTCCAGTGCGTCGTAGAGCACGCCGGTGTACCGGTCGACCGCCGCCATCGTGGCGGCCGTGCGCAGCATCCGGTTGTGGTCCACATCCGCCAGCTGACGGTCGCTGAGCTTGAGCACGCGCCGCACGGCGTCGGCATCCGCCGACAGCGCCACGAGGGCGTCCACGACCGCCTCGCGCTGCGGCGCAAGGGCGGGCAGCGCGAGCCCGGCGACGTCGAGCGGCCGCGGCCGCCCCCCGGCGCGCTTGGTCTCCGAGGGCGGGAGGAGGATCTTCATGAGCTCCCTGCATACGGAGACGTCCGCCCCGTCCTGCGCCGGAGCGCGGTCGAGGCGGACGTCTCGGGAATGGTTGTCAGGCGACCAGTGCGGCGTTCCCGGCCACGATCGTCAGGGCGTCGCCCTCCATGGAGAGGAAGCCGTCCTGCGCGTTGGCGAGCACCTTCGTGCCGTCGGGCCGGGTGATCCGGACCTGCCCCTCGGCGAGGATGGCCAGGACCGGCTCGTGACCGGACATGAAGCCGATCTCGCCCTCGACGGTCTTGGCGACGACGAGCGACGCTTCTCCCGTCCAGACCTCCGCGTCCGCGGAGACGAGGCTGACGTGCAGAGCCATGGTCAGCCGTTCTCCTTCTGGATCTTCGCCCACGCCTCTTCCACGTCGGAGATGCCACCGACGTTGAAGAACGCCTGCTCGGCGACGTGGTCGAAGTCACCGCGGCAGATCGCATCGAACGACTCGATGGTCTCCTTCAGCGGCACGGTCGAACCCTCGACGCCGGTGAACTTCTTGGCCATGTAGGTGTTCTGCGAGAGGAACTGCTGGATGCGGCGCGCACGGGCGACGACGATCTTGTCCTCTTCCGAGAGCTCGTCGACACCGAGGATCGCGATGATCTCCTGGAGCTCCTTGTTCTTCTGCAGGATCTGCTTGACCGTGGTGGCCACGCGGTAGTGGTCCTCGCCCAGGTAGCGGGGGTCCATGATGCGCGACGTCGAGGTCAGCGGGTCGATGGCCGGGTACAGACCCTTCGACGCGATCTCACGGCTGAGCTCGGTCGTCGCATCGAGGTGCGCGAACGTGGTCGCCGGAGCCGGGTCGGTGTAGTCGTCAGCCGGCACGTAGATCGCCTGCAGCGAGGTGATCGAGTGACCGCGCGTCGAGGTGATGCGCTCCTGCAGGAGGCCCATCTCGTCAGCCAGGTTCGGCTGGTATCCCACGGCGGAGGGCATGCGGCCCAGCAGCGTGGAGACCTCGGAACCGGCCTGCGTGAAGCGGAAGATGTTGTCGATGAAGAGCAGCACGTCCTGCTTCTGCACATCGCGGAAGTACTCCGCCATGGTCAGGGCCGACAGGGCGACGCGCAGACGCGTCCCCGGCGGCTCGTCCATCTGGCCGAAGACGAGGGCGGTCTTGTCGAAGACGCCCGCCTCCTCCATCTCGTGGATCAGGTCGTTGCCCTCACGGGTGCGCTCACCGACACCGGCGAACACCGACACACCACCGTGGTCCTGCGCGACGCGCTGGATCATCTCCTGGATGAGGACCGTCTTGCCGACGCCGGCGCCGCCGAACAGGCCGATCTTTCCACCCTGCACGTACGGGGTGAGGAGGTCGATCGACTTGATGCCGGTCTCGAACATCGTGGTCTTCGACTCGAGCTGGTCGAAGTTCGGCGCCTTGCGGTGGATCGGCCAGCGCTCGGTGATCTCGATCTGCTCGCCGGGCTCGGCGTTGAGGACCTCGCCGATCACGTTGAAGACCTTGCCCTTGGTGACGTCGCCAACGGGCACCGAGATGGCGGCGCCGGTGTCGCGGACCTCCTGGCCGCGGACGATGCCGTCCGTCGGCTTCAGGGCGATCGCGCGCACCAGGTCGTCACCCAGGTGCTGTGCGACCTCGAGGGTGATCTCGTTGGACTCTTCGCCCATGACGATGGTCGTCTTCAGCGCGTTGTAGATGTCGGGGATCGAGTCGTGCGGGAACTCGATGTCGACAACCGGACCGTTGACGCGTGCGACGCGCCCGACGACCGCGGTCGCGGGCTTGTCAGCCGTAGCGGTGGGGGTCATTTCTTCGTCTCTTTCCTGAGTGTCTGTCAGCTGGATGCCAGTGCGTCGGCGCCACCGACGATCTCGGCGATCTGCTGGGTGATCTCGGCCTGACGCGCGTTGTTGCGCAGGCGGGTGTAGTCGGTGATCAGCTTGTCGGCGTTGTCGCTGGCCGACTTCATCGCCTTCTGCGTCGCCGCCTGCTTCGCGGCGGACGACTGCAGCAGTGCGTTGAACACACGGCTCTGGATGTACACCGGCAGGATCGCATCCAGCACGGTCTCGGCATCCGGCTCGAACTCGTAGAGCGGGTAGACGGTGCTGCCCGCCTCCGAGTCGTCCGCCTCCGCGATCTCCAGCGGCAGCAGGCGCACGGACTCCGGCGACTGCGTCATCATGCTGACGAAGCGGTTGTACACGAGGGTGATCTCGTCCACGCCGCCGGCATCTCCCCCGCGGTTGAAGGCATCCAGCAGGGTGTGCGAGATCTTCTCCGCGGTGTGGAAGGACGGCGTGTCCGTGTCGCCGGTCCACTCCGCCGCCGAGGCGATGCCCCGGAACTGGAAGTAGCCGACGGCCTTACGGCCCACCAGGTAGAACACCGGCTCCTTGCCCTGCTCGCGCAGGAGCTCTGCAACCTCGAGACCCTCACGGAGGATCTGCGAGTTGAAGGCTCCGGCGAGGCCGCGGTCCGACGAGAAGATGACGACCGCGGAGCGGCTGATCTTCTCGGGCTCGCGGGTGAGCGGGTGGTCGACGTTCGAGTGCGTCGCGACGGCGGACACGGCCCTCGTCACGGCACGCGCGAAGGGGCTGGACGCCTTGACGCGTGCCATCGCCTTCTGGATGCGCGAAGCCGCGATGAGTTCCATCGCCTTCGTGATCTTCTTGGTCGTCTGAGCAGAAGAGATCTTCTGCTTGTAGACCCTGAGTTGAGCGCCCATGAATCAGTACCTCACGCGATTACGCGCGACGACCCTTGACGATCTTCTCCTGGTTGACGTCGTCCGCCTCGGCGGCGGCGTGCTCCTCGTGGCCCGGGGCGCCGATGGCGTGACCCTTGCCGCCCTGGAACTCCAGAAGGAAGGCGTCGGTCTGCTTGTCGAGCTCGGCGACGGTCGCGTCGTCGAGGACGTTCGTCTCGCGCAGGGTGTCGAGGATGCTCGTGTTGCGACGCAGGTAGTCGAGCAGGTCGCGCTCGAAGCGCAGCACGTCCTCGACCTCGATGGTGTCGAGCTTGCCGTTGGTGCCGGCCCAGATCGAGACGACCTGCTCCTCCACCGGGTACGGCGAGTACTGCGGCTGCTTGAGCAGCTCGGTCAGGCGGGCACCGCGGGCCAGCTGACGACGCGAGGCGGCGTCGAGGTCGGATGCGAACATCGCGAACGCCTCGAGCGAGCGGTACTGCGCGAGCTCGAGCTTCAGCGTTCCGGAGACCTTCTTGATCGACTTGACCTGAGCGTCACCACCGACTCGCGAGACCGAGATGCCCACGTCGACAGCAGGACGCTGGTTGGCGTTGAACAGGTCGGACTGCAGGAAGATCTGACCGTCGGTGATCGAGATCACGTTGGTCGGGATGTACGCCGAGACGTCGTTCGCCTTGGTCTCGATGATCGGCAGACCGGTCATCGAGCCGGCGCCGAGCTCGTCGGACAGCTTCGCGCAGCGCTCCAGCAGACGGGAGTGCAGGTAGAACACATCGCCCGGGTAGGCCTCGCGCCCCGGCGGGCGGCGCAGCAGCAGCGACACGGCGCGGTAGGCCTCGGCCTGCTTGGACAGGTCGTCGAAGACGATCAGCACGTGCTTGCCGTCGTACATCCAGTGCTGGCCGATGGCCGAGCCGGTGTACGGGGCGAGGTACTTGAAGCCCGCGGGGTCGGAGGCGGGAGCGGCCACGATGGTGGTGTACTCCAGCGCACCGGCGTCCTCGAGCGCGCCCTTCACCGAGGCGATGGTCGAGCCCTTCTGGCCGATCGCGACGTAGATGCAGCGAACCTGCTTGTTGACGTCGCCGGACTCCCAGTTGGCCTTCTGGTTGATGATCGTGTCGATCGCCAGTGCCGTCTTGCCGGTCTGACGGTCGCCGATGATCAGCTGGCGCTGGCCGCGGCCGACGGGGATCATGGCGTCGATCGCCTTGACGCCGGTCTGCATCGGCTCGTGCACCGACTTGCGCTGCATGACGCCGGGCGCCTGCAGCTCGAGCTCGCGGACGCCGTCCGTCGCGATGGCGCCGAGGCCGTCGATCGGGTTGCCGAGCGGGTCGACGACGCGACCCAGGTAGCCGTCGCCGACGGGGACCGAGAGGACCTCGCCGGTGCGGGTCACTTCCTGGCCGGCCTCGATGCCGGTGAAGTCGCCGAGGACGACCACGCCGATCTCGTGCTCGTCGAGGTTCAGCGCCAGGCCCTTGGTGCCGTCACCGAAGGTGACGAGCTCGTTGGCCATGACGCCGGGCAGCCCCTCGACGTGCGCGATGCCGTCGGCTGCGTCGATGACGGTGCCGACCTCGGTCGCGACGGCGCCAGTGGGCTCGTAGGCGGCTGCGAAGTTCTTCAGCGCGTCACGGATGACGTCGGGGCTGATCGATAGTTCTGCCATTGTCTTCCCTTTGTGTGTCTGGTGTGCGCGGTTCCCCGCGTCAGTCTGTGTCAGCTCGCGAGCTTCTGACGGAGCTCGGCGAGTCGGGCGGAGATGCTGCCGTCGATGACGTCATCGGCGATCTGCACGCGCAGGCCGCCGACGACGGTGGGGTCGATCACCTGGTTCACGGAGATCTCCCCGCCGTAGCGGCGTGCCAGAGCGTCACGGAGACGCGTCTCCTGCGCAGCGGCGAGCGGTGCGGCCGTGTAGACGGTCGCGACCGAGCGGCCGGCCTGCGCGGAGACGATGTCGATGGCCCGGCTCAGAAGCTGACGGACGCGGCGCTCGCGCGGCAGGCGCACCAGCGAAGCGGCGATCAGCACGGTCGCAGCGGAGGCCGAGGAACCCAGTACGTTCTCGACGAGCGCGGCCTTGGCCGCGGAGTCGCCGAGGCGGCTGCCGAGCGCGAGCTCGAACTCCGGGTTCGCGGCGACGACGCGCGAGAACCCGAAGAGCTCGCCGGCGACGTCGTCCTTCGCGGAGGCGATGGCCGCAGCGCGGATCGCGAGCTCCTCGACACCGTCGATGAGATCGGATGCACTGGACCAGCGCTCACCGGCGACGGTGTCCAGCAGCGCGCGCACCGGAGCGGATGCCCCGGCGAACACGCTGGAGACCAGCGCGGAGCGTGCCTGGGCAGGCGCCGTGGGATCGGCCAGCGCGCCGCTCAGCTGAGCCGAATCCCCGAGCGCGCGGGCGGCTGCGAACAGCTCGGCCGCACTGTCGAGGGTCAGGCCCGACGCCGCGGCAAGCGCCTGCGTGGATGCCGCGAGTGCCTGAGTGGTCGCGCTGCCCATTACTTCGCCTTCTCGAGGTCGGCGAGGAAGCGGTCCACGACGGCCGTCGCACGAGCGTCGTCGGTGAGGGTCTCCCCCACCACGCCGCCGGCGAGGTCGATCGCGAGCGTGCCGACCTCGTTGCGGAGGGACACGAACGCGGCCTGGCGCTCGGCCTCGATCTGCGTGTGCGCGGCGGTGGTGATGCGGTTCGCCTCAGCGGACGCGGCATCCTTCGCCTCGGCGACGATCTTCTTGCCGTCCTCGCGGGCGGCGTCGCGGATCTGTCCGGCCTCGGTGCGCGCCTCGGCGAGCTGACGGGTGTACTCGTCGAGCGCGGCCTCGGCCTGCTTCTGAGCCTCATCAGCCTTGGCGATGTTGCCTTCGATCGCTGCGGAGCGCTCATCGAGCATCGCCGTGAGCTTCGGAAGGGCGACCTTCCAGACCACGATGAGGATGATGAGGAACCACAGCGCCGACCAGACGATGTCGTACCAGGCAGGGAGAAGCGGGTTCTGCGCCTCTTCCCCTGCTGCCAGGTTCGTGACAAGAGCGTTCAGCATCCTGTCTCCTTCAGAAGTCGCTGCGGTTTACGGGAAGGGGATGAATCCGACGGCGATGCCGACGAATGCAAGCGCCTCGGTGAAGGCGATACCGATCCACATCAGGACCTGCAGGCGACCTGCGAGCTCGGGCTGGCGGGCGACACCCTCGATCGTCTTGCCGACGACGATGCCCACGCCGATGGCCGGGCCGATGGCGGCGAGGCCGTAGCCGACTGCCGCGAGGTTGCCGTTGACTGCTGCGAGAACCGTAGTTGCGTCCACGGGGTTTTCCTTTCGATTTTGGTCAGCAGATGCTGACCCGTTCAGTGCTCTTCTGCGACCGCGAGCTGGATGTAGATCGCGGTGAGGACGGTGAAGACGTAGGACTGCAGGACGACGACGAGGATCTCGAAGATCGTGAACGCGCCGCCGAAGGCGAGGGTTCCGACGCCGAGCGCGGCCCAGCCGCCGCCTGCGGTGAACATGAAGAATGCGGTGGCCGAGAAGCAGAGCACGAGGATCATGTGCCCGACGACCAGGTTCATCATCAGTCGGAGCGTGAGCGTGACCGGACGGATGATGAAGGTGGAGATGAACTCCAGCGGCGTGACGATGATGTACACCGGCCACGGCACACCCGAGGGGAAGAGCGAGTTCTTCCAGAACCCGAGGGGGCTCTTCTTCATGCCCGCGTAGATGAACGTCACGTAGCTGATCACGGCGAGCGTGAGTGGGACGGCGATGATCGCGGTTCCCGGCATGTTCAGGAACGGGATGATGCCCGTGATGTTCATGAACAGGATCATGAAGAAGATCGTGACCAGCAGCGGCGCGAACCGCTCGCCGTCCTTGCGGCCGAGCAGATCGTGCGCGATTCCGTTGCGGACGAAGCCGATCCCCATCTCGACGAGGCTCTGGAAGCGGCCGGGGACGACCTTCATCCGGCGCGTGCCGAGCCACATGAACAGCACGACGGCGATCACCGAGAGGAACTGGATCAGGTGGATCCGGTGAACCGGAACACCGAAGACCTCGAACAGGATCGGCGGGAAGAAGTCGCCCATCGAGGGACCATGGAACTCACCATCACCGGCGAATGGACGAAGGATCATTGTCGCAACGGGATTCAACAGCGCGGGCTCCAGCTTCGGGTCACCGGTCGGAACCGGGGCGACGAGGGACGGTGTGCATCACAGCGCAAGCGCTCGCGAAACGAGCGGCGGGCACGGTTCAACACTATCAGATGTCGCCGGTCTGCTTTGGCGCACCGGGCGCCCCCTGGGCGTCGTCACCGTCGTCTTCGGGGTTCGTCGTCGGGAGGTCGATGTCGCTGACGTTCGGGAGCCGCATCTTCGTGAGGACGATGACATCCACGACGAGAGTCATCGCGATGCCCGCGACGAGAGCGAGGAAGAAGACGAGCGGGTCGATCCACGGCTGCTCACGCAGCACCAGCATGAGCACCACGAACAGACCGAGCTTGACCAGCCAGCCGCCGAGCACGATCGCGAAGAAGAACTGCACGTACAGCGGGTCCCCGAACCAGCGGTTCGCGAACAGGATGCTGCCCGCTGTGATCCCGAGGAAGATGAACGAGAGGAGCACGCCGATCAGCCCGCTCCACAGCCCGTCGGTGCCGGCGACTGCGAAGCCAATGCCCGCGGCGATGAGAGCCAGCACCCCGGCCGCGACGGCGGACAGGATCAGCGTGCGGCGAAGGATGGGCGTGCTGGACACGGGGCTCGGGGTCATCGGGGCTCCAGGGGCTTCGTGGGCTTCATGGCGTCAAGGGTCTGGGGTGCGCCCTCGGACGGTTCGTCCGTGCGCGGGCTGCGGCGAGAGGGTATCCGGGTGACCACCAGGCAGGCGGCCGCCCCGAGCACGCCGAACACGATCCCGCCGACGTAGCCGCCGGGCCAGTCCTGGCGCGTCCCGATGTACATCAGCAGCACCGCGAGCGAGATCACGGCGGTCCAGGCGTAGAAGACGAGCACGGCGTCGCGGTCGCGGTGGCCGAGGTCCAGCATCCGATGATGCAGGTGCTTGCGGTCCGGGGCGAACGGCGACTTGCCCGCGCGCATCCGCCGGAACACGGCCAGACCGAAGTCCAGCAGCGGCAGCATCACGATGACCAGCGGCAGGACGATCGGGATGAAGGCGCCCAGCAGCTGCGAACGGCCGAACTTCGCGGGGTCGAACGCGTTCACGTCGCCCTGGGCGGTCACGGCGATCGCCGAGGTGGCCATCAGCAGGCCGAGCACGAGCGCGCCGGAGTCGCCCATGAAGATCTTGGCGGGGCTCCAGTTGAACGGCAGGAACCCCAGGCAGGCGCCGATCAGGACGGCGGCGAGGAAGGTGGCCACGTTGAAGTAGCTGGTCGCGCCGGAGTCGCGGGTGAGGATGTAGGAGTAGACGAAGAAGATGCCGTTCGCGATCAGGCAGACGCCGGCGACGAGCCCGTCGAGTCCGTCGATGAAGTTCACGGCGTTCATGACCACGACGATCGCCACCATCGTGATCGCGATGCTGAGCCACGGCGAGACGAGGACCATGGTCCCGACGGGCAGCGACAGGATCTGCAGACCGCCCCAGGCCGTGATGATGCCGGCGGCGAGGAACTGCGCGGCCAGCTTGATCATCCAGTCCAGATCCCAGAGGTCGTCGATCACGCCGACCACGGCGATCAGCGCGGCCGCGGCGAGGATCGCCCAGAGCGTCTGCGGCGGCGACCACATCCGCTCGAAGAACGGGTTCGCGGTGGAGATCAGGATCGCCGCGGCGATGCCGATGAACATGGCGACGCCGCCCAGGCGGGGCTTCGGCGTCTTGTGCACGTCCCGTTCACGGATGCCCGGGTAGAGCTTGAACTTCATGCTCAAGCGCCACACCGCCCACGTCAGCGCGAAGGTGATCGACGCCGTGAGGATGATCGTGAACAGATACTGCTTCACTCTTCGTCTACCGGACTTCCCGCGTCCCCTGCCGGTGCGGCGTCCGCGGCAGGAGCGGCGTCCGCGGCAGGAGCGGCGTCAGGAACGTGACCCGGGACCGTCTCGTCGGGCTTCTCGGCGGGCTCGAGCAGATCACCGAGGACCTCCTCGAGCTGCTCGCGGGAGACCGCTCCCTGGCGCAGGATCCGGACGACAGGGGTCTCCCCCTCCGCGGTGCCCACCAGCGAGGTCGCGTCCACGATGGTCGAGGGGATGCCGTTCTCGCTGTAGCCCTCCTCGAGGTACACCGCGACGGAGTCGCCCAGCATCTCCTGGGCGTCGGAGGCGATGACCGCGGCATCGTGGCCGGTGAGGTTCGCGCTGGACACCGCGAGCGGGCCGGTCTCGGCGAGCAGCTCGAGGGCCACGCGGCGGTCGGGCATCCGCACCGCGACCGTGCCCTTGGTCTCCCCCAGGTCCCAGGTCAGCGACGGCTGCGCGGGCAGCACGATGGTCAGTCCGCCGGGCCAGAACGCGTCGATGAGCTTCTGCACGGCATCAGGCACGGACTCCACCAGAGCCGCCATCATCTCGGGCCCCGCGACGAGCACGGGCGGCGGCATCTCACGACCCCGGCCCTTCGCGTCGAGGAGACGCTGGACGGCGGCAGGTGAGAACGCGTCGGCGGCGATGCCGTAGACGGTGTCGGTGGGGAGGACGACGAGCTCGCCGCGGGCGATCGCCTGACGGGCGTGGCGCATGCCGGCGAGGATCTGGGCGTCGTCGCGGCAATCGAAGACAGTTGACATGGCGTGCTCATTCTACGGTGGTGGCCTGTCGGTCCGCCGTGGAGGGCGGACCCGGGTTCAGGGGAGGCTCAGCGACTCAGCGCAGTGGTGGCGCGATCGCGCCGGGTCAGGTCCTCGTGCGTCGCCGCCGCCCGCCATCCGTCGGCCTCCAGCAGCGCCCGGATCGACGCGCCCTGCAGCTCGCCGTGCTCCAGTACGAGCAGACCGCCCGGATGCAGCAGCTCCTGCGCCCGCCGGCTGATCACCCGCACCACGTCGAGCCCGTCCGCGCCGCCGTAGAGCGCCTGCGCTGGATCGTGCAGGCGCACCTCCGGGTCGCGCGGGATCGCGTCGTCCGGCACGTAGGGCGGGTTGGAGATCACGACCGACGCCGTGCCGCGCAGCTCATCGAACGCGGTGGCGAGATCGTCGAGCACGAGGGTCAGGTTCTCGGCATCCGCGGTGTTCCTCGCAGCCCAGGCGTGCGCCTCGAGCGAGCGCTCGACGGCGAACACCCGCGCGTGCGGCACCTCGGTCGCCATCGCGAGAGCGATAGCGCCGCTGCCCGTGCCCAGATCGATCGCGATCGGCGAGGGCGAGGCGCTCTCCATCAGTGCGTCGATCGCGATCTGCACGACCGTCTCGGTCTCCGGCCTGGGCACGAAGACGCCGGGGCCCACGGCGAGCTCCAGGTGCCGGAAGGCGGCGACACCGGTGAGATGCTGCAGGGGCTCCCTGGCTGCGCGCCGCGAGACGAGTGCGTCCAGCCGAGCGGCATCCGCGTCCTCCAGCCCGTCACCGCGGACGACGGCAGCCTGCAGCTCGCCGCGTCCGAGGCCCAGGACATGGCCGATCAGCAGCTCCGCATCCACCAGCGGGTCCGGAACCCCGGCATCGGCGAGCTGCTGGGCGACGGCGCGCAGACGCGCGGAGAGGGAGTCGGGCATCCCTCCAGCGTAGGCGTCGAACGCGCTCGGACACATTCGGCGAGGGTCGGGGATCCGGGTCGTAGGCTGAGCACGCTGATCACTTCGACACCCTTCGACGAAAGGCCCGCCATGACCGGCATCCACTCCGACATCACCTCCGCATTCGGCAACACCCCGCTGGTGCGCCTGAATCGCGTCACCGAGGGCCTGGACGCGACCGTGGTCGCGAAGCTGGAGTTCTACAACCCGGCATCCAGCGTCAAGGACCGCATCGGCATCGCCATGGTCGACGCGGCCGAGGCGTCGGGCCAGCTCAAGCCCGGCGGCACGATCCTCGAGGCCACCAGCGGGAACACCGGCATCGCGCTCGCGATGGTGGGGGCCGCGCGCGGCTACAAGGTGATCCTCACCATGCCGGCGTCGATGTCCAAGGAGCGTCGCGTGCTGCTGCGCGCGTTCGGCGCCGAGATCGTGCTCACCGACCCGACCAAGGGCATGACGGGATCCATCGACGCGCTGAAGGAGATCCTCGCCGAGAACCCGGGTGCCGTGTGGGCCCGCCAGTTCGAGAACGAGGCCAACCCCCGGATCCACCGCGAGACCACCGCCCAGGAGATCCTGCGCGACACCGACGGGAACATCGACATCCTGGTCGCAGGTGTCGGGACCGGTGGCACCGTCACCGGCGTCGGCCAGGCGCTGAAGGCGGTCAAGCCCGAGGTGCAGGTGATCGCGGTCGAGCCGAAGGACTCCCCCGTGCTCAGCGAGGGCCACCCCGGCCCGCACAAGATCCAGGGCATCGGCCCGAACTTCGTCCCGCCGGTGCTCGACCGCGACGTGATCGACGAGGTCTACCCCGTGGAGTTCGAGGACTCGCTGCGCACCGCGCGCGACCTCGCCGCCAAGGAGGGACTGCTCGTGGGCATGTCCGCCGGCGCCGCGGTGTGGGCGGCCCTGAACATCGCCCGTCGCCCCGAGAACGCGGGCAAGACCATCGTCGCGGTCGTCCCCGACACCGGTGAGCGCTACATCTCGACCGCGCTGTTCGAGGACCTGCGCGACCAGCCGAAGGACTGAGATGGGCATGATCGGGCGGCTGCGCGAGGACGTCGCAGCCGCACGCAGGCGCGACCCGGCGGCGCGCTCCGGACTCGAGGTGGCACTGCTGTACCCGGGGCTGCACGCCATCTGGGCGCACCGGGTCTGGCATGCGCTGTGGCGGCGCGGCATCCGATTCCCGGCGCGGATGGGCTCGCAGGTGTCGCGCTGGCTGACCGGCATCGAGATCCACCCCGGCGCGCGCATCGGCCGGCGCTTCTTCATCGACCACGGCATGGGCGTCGTGATCGGCGAGACCGCGGAGGTCGGCGACGACGTGATGCTGTACCACGGCGTGACGCTCGGCGGCCGCACACGGGATCACGGCAAGCGGCATCCGACGCTGGAGGACGGCGTCGCGGTCGGCGCCGGGGCGAAGATCCTCGGTCCGGTGCGCATCGGCGCGCGCTCGGTCATCGGGGCGAACGCGGTCGTGACCCGTGACGCCCCGCCGGACAGCGTGCTGGTGGGCATCCCCGCGAAGGCGCGCCCGCGCGACGCGGACGAGAGCGTCCGCGTCCTGCTGTCCGTCCCCGACTACTCGATCTGAGCGGCCGACTACTCGATCTGAGCGGCCGCGCGCCGACGGCGGGTCAGGACGCGTCGGAGCCGACGGCGGCGAGGCGCTCGGCCTCGTCGGCCTCGATGCAGGACTCGATGATCGGCTCGAGCGCGCCGTCCATGACCTGGTCGAGGTTGTACGCCTTGTACCCCGTGCGATGGTCCGCGATCCGGTTCTCCGGGAAGTTGTAGGTGCGGATGCGCTCCGAGCGATCCATACCGCGGATCTGCGAGCGACGGGCGTCGGATGCGGCGGCTGCCAGCTCCTCCTGCTGACGCGCCAGCAGCCGGGCGCGCAGCACGCGCATGCCGGCTTCGCGGTTCTGCAGCTGCGACTTCTCGTTCTGCATCGACACCACGATGCCGGTCGGCACATGCGTGATGCGCACGGCCGAGTCGGTGGTGTTCACCGACTGCCCGCCGGGACCGGACGATCGGTACACGTCGATCTTCAGATCGTTCGGATCGATCTGGATCTCCTCCGGCTCGTCGACCTCGGGGAAGACCAGCACACCGGTGGTCGAGGTGTGGATGCGTCCCTGCGACTCGGTGGCCGGCACGCGCTGCACGCGGTGCACGCCGCCCTCGTACTTCAGGTGCGCCCAGACACCCTGCGAGGGATCGCTGGAGGATCCCTTGATCGCCACCTGCACGTCCTTGTATCCGCCGAGATCGGACTCGTTGCGCTCGAGCAGCTCGGTCTTCCACCCGCGGTGCGCTGCGTACTGGATGTACATCCGCAGCAGGTCCGCGGCGAACAGCGCCGACTCGGCGCCGCCCTCCCCCGCCTTGATCTCCATGATCACGTCACGGGCGTCGTCCGGGTCGCGCGGGATCAGCAGCCGGCGCAGCTTCTCCTGCGCGGCGTGCAGCCCGGCCTCCAGCTCGGGAACCTCGTCGGCGAACGCCTCGTCCTCGCGGGCGAGCTCACGGGCGGCCTCCAGGTCCTCGCCTGCAGCGACCCACGCCTCGTGCGCGGCGACGATCTTCGACAGCTCGGCGTAGCGACGGTTGACGCGCTTCGCCCGCGCGGCATCGGCGTGCACCGCCGGGTCGGAGAGCTCCTCCTGCACCCGGCGATGCTCGTCGATCAGAGCCTGGACGGACTCGAACACAGATCAGTCCCGACTGCAGCTCAGCGGATGTTGTTCTCGTGCGCGTGCGAGGAACCGGTCGAGGTGGGCGCCGGGATCGACTTCTGCATCTGGAACAGGAACTCGACGTTCGAGCTCGTCTCCTTCAGCTTGCCGAGCACGACCTCCAGGGCCTGCTGCGGGTCCAGGCCCGCGAGGGCACGGCGCAGCTTCCAGGTGATCTTGACCTCGTCGGCCGAGAGCAGCATCTCCTCGCGGCGGGTGCTGGACGCGTTGACGTCCACGGCCGGGAAGATCCGCTTGTCGGCCAGCGCGCGCGACAGGCGCAGCTCGCTGTTGCCGGTGCCCTTGAACTCCTCGAAGATGACCTCGTCCATCTTGGAGCCGGTCTCCACGAGCGCGGTCGCGAGGATGGTCAGCGAGCCGCCGTTCTCGATGTTGCGCGCGGCGCCGAAGAAGCGCTTCGGCGGGTACAGCGCCGAAGCGTCGACTCCACCGGTCAGCACGCGGCCGGAGGCGGGCGCCGAAATGTTGTACGCACGGCCCAGTCGGGTGATCGAGTCGAGCAGCACGACCACGTCGCGGCCCAGCTCCACCAGTCGCTTCGCGCGCTCGATGGCGAGCTCGGCGACCGTGGTGTGGTCCTCGGCGGGGCGGTCGAAGGTGGAGGCGATGACCTCGCCCTTCACCGTGCGCTGCATGTCGGTGACCTCTTCGGGCCGCTCGTCGACGAGCACGACCATGAGGTGCACCTCGGGGTTGTTCTGCGCGATCGCGTTCGCGATCTGCTGCAGCACGATGGTCTTGCCGGCCTTGGGCGGCGCGACGATCAGGCCGCGCTGGCCCTTGCCGATCGGGGCGACCAGGTCGATGATGCGCTGGGTCAGCTTCTCGGGCGCCGTCTCCAGGCGCAGGCGCTCCTGCGGGTACAGCGGGGTCAGCTTGCCGAACTCGACGCGGTTGCCCGCATCCTCGGGCGAGAGGCCGTTGATCGAGTCGACCTTGACCAGGGCGTTGTACTTCTGGCGGCCCTGCTGCTCGCCCTCGCGCGGCTGCTTGATGGCGCCGACGATCGCGTCGCCCTTGCGCAGGTTGTACTTCTTGACCTGTCCGAGCGAGACGTAGACGTCGCTGGCGCCGGCGAGGTAGCCGGTGGTGCGCACGAACGCGTAGTTGTCGAGCACGTCGAGGATGCCCGCGACGGGGATCAGCACGTCGTCCTCGCCGATCTCGGTCTCGAACTCGTCGGCGTTCTGGTTGGCACCACCACGGCGCTTGTTGCGCTGGCGGGTGCGGCCAGAGCCCTGCTCGTCGTCGCCCTGGGCGTCGTCCTGCTGGCCACCACGGCTGTTCTGGCCGCCCTGCTGGCCGCCGTTCTGGCCGTTCTGACCGTTCTCGCCCTTGCCGCCGCGACCACGGCTGCGGCTCCGGCTGCGGCTCCGGCTCCGGCCGGAGCCCTCGCCGTCGGCCTGCTCTCCGTCGGCAGTCGAGCTCTGCTCTCCCTGCGCGACCTCGGCGGGTGCGGACTCGGCAGGCTTGTCACCCGATGCCTCGGATGCGGCGCCCTCGGCCGCGTCGGCGGCCTTCGAGCCGCGACGCCCGCGTGCGGGGCGCTTGGCCGGTGCGGCCGAGTCGTCGGATGCGGCGGCGTCCGCGGCCTCTGCCGGGGCGGACTGCTCGGCGGTGGTCTCGGCGGGAGCCGCGGCATCCTCCGTCGCCGTCTTGCCGGCGGCGCGCGATGCGCGCTTGCGGACGGGCTTGGCCGGTGCCTCGTCGGCGGCGGGCGCCTCGGCGACGGGGATGTCGAGCGTCTCGGCGTCCGCCTTCTTCGCGCGGGTGCGGCGCGCGGCCTTCGGCTTCTCCTCCGCGGCGGGCGCCGCCTCGGAGGCCGGCGCAGCCGGCGCCTCGGTCACCGCAGCCGGCGCCTCGGCGGCAGCAGCGGCGGATGCTGTGGTGGCGCGACGCGGAGCGCGCTTGCGCACCGGAGCAGCCTCGGAAGCCGGCGCCTCAGCGGTCGGCTGGTCGTTCTGGGTCTCGGAGAAGGTCTCCACGAGTACTCCCTCATATGTCGTGGGAAATGAGCAATCCAGATGTGCGCAGCAGAAGCTGCGCGTTTCACACGCGCCGACGCAGAAGAGCGTCTGCCGGCCAGAACCTGGATGGTGCTGGGGATCGCGTGCGGATTTCGCAGAAGTGCGATGGGGCGAGATTCACGAAGTTACGTGGAGCCCTCCGCTCGATCCCTAACTGTACCACCACGCACGTCGACGGCGAGCATGTGCGCGTCCCACGGAGTGTCCGTGACGGCGTCCGCCACCTCGACCGCGCGCTGGCGCGTGCCTGGTCCGTCCGCGAGCACCAGCACGCTCGGCCCTGCGCCGGACACGACGGCGGCGAAGCCCTCGGCTCGCAGCGCCTGCACGAGTCGCAGGGTCTCCGGCATCGCGGCGCCGCGGTAGTCCTGGTGCAGCCGGTCGGCGGTGGCGTCCAGCATCAGCTCGGGGCTCTGCGTCAGCGCCGCCACCAGCAGCGCGGAGCGCGAGACGTTGAACACGGCGTCCTCGCGCGGCACGTGCGGCGGCTGCAGCGAGCGCGCGAGCGAGGTCGACATGGTGAACCCGGGCACGAACACCAGCGGAGCGACGCCGCGATGCACCAGCAGCTTCTTGTGCTGCGGTCCGCGCTCGCCCATCCAGGCGATCGTCAGGCCCCCGAAGAGCGCCGGAGCGACGTTGTCGGGGTGCCCCTCCAGCTCGGTGGCCAGGCGCAGCAGCGCCTCGTCGTCGAGGTCGACGTCTCCTGCCAGCAGACCCTTGGCGATCAGGATGCCGGCGGTGACCGCCGCACCCGATGACCCCAGGCCGCGCCCGTGCGGGACGCCGTTGAGGGCGTGGATGCGCAGACCAGGCATCCGTCGCCCGGCATCGGCGTAGACGTGCGCGATGGTGCGGACCACGAGGTTGCTCGCGTCCGTGGGGATCTCGGCGGCGCCCGATCCCTCGACTTCGATCTCCAGGCGGTCGTCGTCGAAGGACGACGCCGTGAGCGTGTCGTAGATGCTGAGCGCGAGGCCCAGGGTGTCGAAACCGGGGCCGAGGTTCGCGCTGGTGGCCGGCACCGTCACGATGACCGTGCGCAGCGCGCCCTCGACGGCGTGCGCCTCGGAGACGACGGGCTCCATGTCCGCCGGCACGAGGGTGACGGTCATGCTCACTCCCCTTCGACGCGAAGCACTGAGACGACGTGCTCGACGACGTCGCTGGCCGTGAGCCGCTCGACAGCCGCGCTCAGCGCGCTGTCCGCCGCGCGGTGCGTTCCGATGATCAGGCGCGCGGTGCTGCGCTGCTCCCCCTCGACCGCGGGGATCGCGGTCTGCACGAGCGTCGCCACCGAGACGCCGCCCTCGCTGAGGAGGCCTGCGATCGACGCCAGCACGCCCGGCTGGTCGGCGACCTCGAGTGTGATCTGGTAGCGGGTCACGACGTGGCCGATCGAGACGATCGGCAGGTTCGCCCTGGTCGACTCGCCGACCCCGGTGCCGCCGGCCATGTGGCGCCGGGCGGCGGAGACGACGTCACCGAGCACGGCGGATGCGGTCTGCATCCCACCCGCTCCCGCGCCGTAGAACATCAGGGAGCCGGCCGCCTCGGCCTCGACGAAGACCGCGTTGTTCGCGCCGTGCACGGAGGCGAGCGGATGCGAGCGCGGCACGAGTGCCGGATACACGCGCACCGAGATCGACTCGCCGTCCTCCGTGGTCAGGCGCTCGCAGACGGCGAGCAGCTTGATCACGAAGCCGGCCTCGCGGGCCTCCTCGATCATGTCGGCGGTGATGGTCGTGATGCCCTCGCGGTGCACGGCGTCGAGCGGGACGGCGGTGTGGAAGGCCAGGGATGCCAGGATCGCCGCCTTCTGCGCGGCGTCGTAGCCCTCGACGTCAGCCGTCGGGTCGGCCTCGGCGTAGCCCAGCCGCTGCGCGTCGGCGAGCACGTCGGCGAAGTCGGCGCCCTCGCTGTCCATGCGATCGAGGATGTAGTTCGTGGTGCCGTTGACGATGCCCATGATCCGCACCACGCGGTCGCCGGCGAGCGAGTCGCGCAGCGGCCGGATGATCGGGATCGCGCCCGCGGCGGCCGCCTCGTAGTAGACCGAGGCGCCGACCCGGTCGGCGGCCTCGAAGACCTCGGGGCCGTGAGTGGCCAGCAGGGCCTTGTTGGCGGTGACCACGTCGGCGCCCGAGCCCAGGCCCAGGAGGATGTGCGAACGCGCCGGCTCGATGCCGCCCATCAGCTCGATCACGATGTCGGCGCTCGTGATCAGCGCCTCCGGGTCGGTCGTGTACAGCTCGCGAGGCAGCTCGACGTCGCGCGGCGCGTCGGGGTTGCGCACCGCGATGCCCGCCAGCTCCAGCCGCGCGCCCGCGCGGTCGGCGAGCTCGTCGCCGTGCTTGAGCAGCAGGGACGCCACCTGCGAGCCCACGGCTCCGGCACCCAGCAGTGCCACACGAAGTCGTCGGTAATCAGTCATCAGCGCTCCTCAGCACATCGGGGTCGTCGGGTGCCGGGCGCGGAATGCGCGCCCGACGTCTGCAGGGGCTTCACCGCTCGATGCCGGCGTCGCGGGCGAGCAGGTCGTCCAGGCTCTCACCGCGCACGATCACCCGGGACTCCCCGTCGCGCACGGCGACGATCGGCGGGCGGGCGATGTGGTTGTAGTTGCTCGACAGCGGCGCGCAGTAGGCGCCTGTCGAGGGCACGGCCAGCAGGTCACCGGGGGCGACGTCGCCGGGAAGGTACTCGTGGTCGACGACGATGTCTCCGGACTCGCAGTGCTTGCCGACCACCCGCACGAGCACCGGGGCGTCCTCGCCGGCGCGCGACGCCAGACGCGCCGAGTACTGCGCACCGTACAGCGCGGGGCGGGCGTTGTCGCTCATGCCGCCGTCCACGCTCACGTAGCGCCGCTCCCCCTGCTCGAGGGCGACGTCCTTGATCGTGCCGACCTCGTAGAGCGTGATGCCGGCGTTGCCGACGATGGCCCGGCCGGGCTCGAACGACAGGGCGGGGATGCGGATGCCGCGTGCCGCGCATCCTTCTGCCACCGCGTCCACGATGCCCTGCGCGAGATCCTCGATGGGCTCAGGCGTGTCGACCCGGGTGTAGGCGATGCCGAAGCCGCCGCCGAGGTTCAGCTGCGGGACGTCGCCGCCCGCCAGCAGCTCCTGGTGCAGGTCGAGAACGCGTGCGGCCGACTCGCGGAAGCCGGCGACGCCGAAGATCTGAGACCCGATGTGGCAGTGCAGGCCGACGAACTCGAGGCCCTCGATCTCGCGGATGCGGGACACGAGCCCGGGGGCGAGGGACAGCGGGGTCCCGAACTTCTGATCCTCGTGCGCCGTCGCCAGGAAGTCGTGCGTCTCCGCGTGGACGCCGCTGTTGACGCGCAGCATGACGCGCTGCGTGGTCCCGGTGCGGGAGACGATGGCGGCGAGCCGCTCGATCTCGATCTCGCTGTCGATGACGACGGTGCCGATGCCGACCTCGACCGCCCGCTCCAGCTCGGGCACGGACTTGTTGTTGCCGTGGAAGCCCAGTCGTCCGGCATCCGCTCCGCCTGCCAGCGCCACCTCGAGCTCACCACCGGTGCAGACGTCGACGTTCAGGCCCTCCTCCGTCACCCACCGCACGACGGAGGTGTTCAGCAGGGCCTTGCCTGCGTAGTACACCCGCGCGGTGGTGCCGTGCGCCTCGGCCGCGGCGTCGAAGGCGGATCGGATGGCTGCCGCGCGACGCCGCACCTCGCCCTCGTCGAGGACCTGCAGCGGCGTGCCGTACGTGCGGGCCAGCAGCCCGGCCGGCACTCCCCCGACGATCAGCTCGCCATCCGCGTCGCGGTGGGCGGACGCCGGCCAGATCGCGGGCACGAGGTCGTTGGCGTCCTCGGGGACGACCAGCCATTCGGGAGCGGGCGATGAGACAGCTGAATGCACAGAGCACCAATCGTGGGCGGGACCTCGGGCGGGGAGCGCACGACGAGGCTGCCCCGATTCTAGGTCATCTCCGCAACCCCCTCCGCCTGTGTTCCCCGGCATGACTATGGTGGCCGGATGAGCCGACGAACCGATTCCCCGCGTCCCGGCGCCTTCGCCAGGGCGTCCGCCGCGGTCATCGCCCGAGCGCTGCGCTTGCGTCTGGTCCGGGCCGCCCTGCGCTATTCGGGGCACCGGGGCCCGGTGCTCGCTGATGCGGTGACCTACCGCGCCCTGTTCAGCGTGTTCGCCGCCGTGCTGCTGGCGTTCTCGGCCGCCGCGCTGTGGCTCTCACGGGACGACGCCGCGTGGGACGCGGTCGTGCACGCGGTCGACACCGCGGTGCCGGGCCTGATCCGCACCTCCGGCGGTCAGGGCATCGTCGATCTCGATGAGATCCGCGCTCCTGCCGGACTGTCGGTCACAGGGATCGTCTCACTGGCCGGGCTCATCGGCGCGGCGCTCGGCGCGATCAGCTCGCTGCGCATCTCGATCAGGTCGATGGCCGGCACGGCGCGCGACGACGTCGCCTGGTACCTGGTGATCGCGCGCAACGTCCTGCTCGCGCTGATCATCGCTGTGACGTTCGCCGGCGCCGCCGCCCTGACGCTGGCGGGCGAGTTCGTGGTCGACTGGCTCGCCGGCATCCTCGGTCTTCCCGCGAAGTCCGCCGCCGTGCTCTGGACGGTGCGGCTCGTCTCGCTCGTCATCGTGCTCGCGCTCAATGCGGTGCTCATCGCCGCGACCTTCCGGATGCTGTCGGGAGTGCCTGCCTCAGCACGATCGCTCTGGTCCGGCGCCGTGCTCGGCGGAATGGCGCTGCTGGTGCTGCAGGAGCTGTCGGGGCTGTTCGTCGGCGGCGCCAAGGCCAACCCGCTGCTCGCGTCGTTCGCGTCGCTGCTGGCGCTGCTGCTGTGGCTGAACCTGTCGACGCAGGTGATCCTGCTGGCGAGCGCGTTCATCGTGGTGTCGGTGCACGAGGAGCACGACCGCGTGGCAGCCAGGTTCGGAGCCACGACGCTCGCCGACGCCGCCGTGCGGCTCGCCGAGGAGGACGTGCGCACCGCGACCGAGGCGCTGCGCGCGGCCCGTGCGGGCGCGGAGCGCGCAGCACCCTGACGCCTGTCAGCGCGGGCAGGTGCCGTTCTCGAGCAGGGCAGGGTCCGTGGCGATGCGGCCGTCGGCGCTGATGTCGGCGACCGCGCTGGTTCCCTCGATGCGCAGGCCGGTGAGCGTGATGCCGGCCGGCAGGTGCTCCGCGATGCAGATGCGCTGGGGTGCGGCGAGCTGCGCGCCGAGGCCGCCCAGCACCCCGGAGAGCCTCTTCAGGTCGATCTCAGCGCCGCCGAGCGTCGCGGACACGGGCGTGAGCAGCAGGTCGCCGTCCTGAGCGCCAGGGGTGACCGTCAGGCCCACCGGGATCTCACGTCCGAGCAGGCTGAGCTCGCCCTGCACGGTGGCATCCGGTGCCGCCAGCACGACCCCGGTGATCGGCAGCTGCGAGTTCTTCAGCAGCGTCGTGAACTGGCCCTGATCGATGGCGATGGTGCCCTTCGCCGAGCCCAGGGCGCCGCCGCGGATCGGCACACCCGTGGCGGTCACATGCGCGGAGCCGGTGATCCCGCCGATCGTGACCTGCTTCGATGACAGCTGAAGCTCGTCCAGCGTTCCGGAGATCAGCTGCGGAAGCAGCACGCCGGACGCCTCCACGTCGAGCTGCTGGTCGGCCGGCAGCTTCAGCTCCTCGACGACCAGCGAGCGGACGATCCCCGGCAGAACGGCGCGCGCCACCACTTCGGCGGCGACGAGCAGAGCGGCGATCACCGCGACGACGATCAGCAGCACCCAGGGCCAGCGCGCATGCCGGCGGCGGACCTCCGCTTCTGGTGCCGCTGCCGTCATGTCACATCCGCTCGGGCGCGGAGACGCCCAGCAGCTCCAGACCGTTGCGCAGCACCTGGCCCGCGGCGTCGTTCAGCCAGAGACGCGTGCGGTGCACGGTCTCGATCGGGTCGTCGCCCTTGGGGATCACCCGGCAGTTGTCGTACCAGCGGTGGTACAGGCCGGCGAGCTCCTCGAGATAGCGCGCGATGCGGTGCGGCTCGCGCACCTCGGCCGCGAACGCGACGATGCGCGGGAACTCCTGCAGCGCACCCAGCAGCGCACCCTCGGTCTCGTGCACCAGAAGCTCCGGGGCGAACTCCGAGCGGTCGACGCCGGAGTCGGCGGCGTTGCGGGCGACGTTGTGCGTGCGCGCATGCGCGTACTGCACGTAGAAGACCGGGTTGTCGTTGGTGCGCTTCTGCAGCAGCTCCGGGTCCAGGTCCAGGGGCGAATCGGCGGGCGAGCGCTCCAGCGAGTAGCGCAGCGCGTCCGCGCCCAGCCAGTTCAGCAGGTCGTCCATCTCGATGATGTTCCCGGCGCGCTTGGACAGGCGCGCCCCGTTGATCGAGACCATCTGCCCGATCAGCACCTGGATGTTCTTCTCGGGATCCTCGCCCGCCGCTCCGGCGACGGCCTTGAGGCGGTTCACGTAGCCGTGGTGGTCGGCACCGAGCAGGTAGATCTTGTTCTGGAACCCGCGGTCGCCCTTGTTCAGGTAGTAGGCGGCGTCGGCGGCGAAGTAGGTGTACTCGCCGTTGGAGCGGCGGATGACGCGATCCTTGTCGTCCGTGAAGTCGGTGGTGCGCACCCACACCGCACCCTCGTCGTCGAAGACGTGTCCCTGCGCGCGCAGGCGGTCGACGGCCTGGTCGACCAGGCTGGGCCCGCCGTCCTCGCCGGCGGCGTGCAGCGTGCGCTCGGAGAACCACACGTCGAAGGGCACGTTGAAGCGCTCGAGCGAGTTCTTGATCTCGGCGAGCTGGTACTCGTAGGCCTGGTCGCGGGCGACGACGAGCTGCTCGTCCTCGGGGAGCTCCAGCAGCCCCGGGTGCGCGGCGAGCACCCGCTGGGCGAGCTCGGTGATGTACTCCCCCGGGTAGCCGCCCTCGGGGGTCGGCTCGCCCTTGGCCGCAGCCAGCACCGAGTGCGCGAAGCGCTCCATCTGGGCGCCGGCGTCATTGATGTAGTACTCGCGCACGGCATGCGCGCCGCTGGCCAGCAGCAGGCGCACGATCGAGTCGCCCAGCGCGGCCCACCGGGTGTGCGCGATGTGCAGCGGACCGGTGGGGTTCGCCGAGACGAACTCGACGTTCACCGAGACTCCGGCCTGGGAGTCGTTGGTTCCGTAGGCGGCGCCCGCGTCGACGATCGTCTTCGCGAGGGCTCCCGCGGCGCCGGCCTCCAGGCGGATGTTGATGAATCCGGGACCGGCGACCTCGACGCTCGAGATCCCGTCGACGGACGCCAGGTCATCGGCGATGCGCTGCGCGAGCTCCCGCGGGTTCGATCCGAGCTTCTTGGCCAGCCGCATGGCGATGTTGCTGGCCCAGTCGCCGTGGTCGCGATTGCGCGGACGGTCCAGCACGACGTCGGATGCCGTGAGCCCCAGCTCCTCGTCGGGTCGCAGCGACGTCGCGATCGGCGTCAGGACGGCGAGGATGGCTGCGGCGAGGGCTTCAGGATTCATAGACCCACAAGTCTACCGGCCCGGAACTCAGCGGAAGGCGGCGACGGTCTCCGTCAGACGGGCCAGGATCCGGTCGTCGGGGACGCCGCCCGCGGCGCGGATGGCGAGCATCGCCGCGCCGACCGCGCCATCGCTGACCGCGCGCATGTCCAGGTCGGCGGCCGCGACGCCGAGCCGAGCGAGGAAGGCATCGCGCACCGGTCCGCTGCGGGAGAGGACGCTGCCGCCGATCACCAGCGGCCCGGGCCCCCGCAGCACCGCGGAGAGCGTGCCCGCCAGGTGCTCCCCCGCTTCCTCGAGGATGCCGCGCGCCACCGCGTCGTCGACCTCGAAGGCGAAGGGCGCGAGCCCGGCGAGCTCGATCGGGGGCCGTGAGTACAGCGCTCCGACCAGGTCCTCGAGCTCCTGCCAGCGCCCGTCGTGCCGCACCTCCGTGCGGGCGAGGTCGTGGTGCGCCAGCACGAGGTCGGTGAGCCCCGTGCGCGGTCCCGTGCCGTCGAGGTCCTGCACGGCCGCCCGTGCGATCGCGTGCCCGATCCAGAACCCGCTCCCCCTGTCGCCGAGGAGCCACCCCAGCCCGTCGCCCGTCCCGTCGATCCGTCCGTCCTGCACGCGGATCACGCAGGCTCCGGTGCCGGAGACCAGCGCGTACCCGAATTCGGCGGCCGCCCCGCTGAAGTAGGTCGCCAGCAGGTCGGACTCGAACACCAGCCGCCCGGTGAACCCCTGCGGGGTGAGTCGGTCCAGCAGCCAGTCCGCACCGCCGGCGGCCCGCATCCCGGCCATCGCCGGCACGATCACCGCGATGTCGGCGAGGGTGCGGCCGGACGGCGAGAGGGCTGCGCCCACAGCAGCCAGCACACCGTCCGCGGCGCGCTCCGGCCCTGCGGAGATGGGGTTCCCGCGCCCGCCGACGCCATAACCGAGGCACTCGCCGTGCAGGTCGGTCAGCACCGCTCTGGTCGAGGTCCCACCTGCGTCGATTCCCAGCAGCAGCGGTTCGTGACTCATTTGTGATGTTGTCCTATTTGACGTTTTCGTCGCGTGAGAATAGTTTTCATCTCAACGAGAAATACTCCGGGCGGGATTCAGGAGGCAATGGTGCCACGGACCAAGGACTTCGGCAACGGAATGACGATCGCGCGCCGCATCGCGGCCGGTCGTCACACCATGCCGACGGCGATGAGCAAGATCGCCGACGTGGTCACCGGTCACCCCGCGGCCCCGGTCGAGCTGACCATCACCGAGCTCGCCGACCGTGCCGGCACCTCCCCCGCGACCGTCACCCGCTTCTGCCGGGCGATCGGGTTCGACGGCTACACGCAGTTCCGCGTCGGTGTGGCGAGCGAGATCGGGCGCGGAGACGCCGACGAGAGCTGGCAGGCCGACATCGGCGAGGAGTTCGGCGCCACCGACGAGCCGGGCAAGGTGCTCCAGACGCTCGTCGCCCTGCACGTCGCCAGCCTGGAGAGCACGGCTGCACGCCTGGACCTCGACGCCGTCATGCAGGTCGCGAACGCCATCGCCGCCTCGCGCCACGTCGACATCTACGGCGTGGGCGGCAGCGGTGTCATCGCCCGGGAGTTCCAGGGCCGGCTGTACCGCATCGGCGTCAACGCCCACGCCTGGTCGGACGTGCACGACGGCCTCACCAGTGCCGTGATGCAGAACGCGTCCTCGGTCGCGATCGGCGTGTCGAGCACGGGCCGCACCGACGAGACCGTGCAGATGCTCTCCCAGGCGGGCGCGGCCGGTGCCTTCACCGTCGCGATCACCCATGACGCGGACTCATGGCTCGCAGGCATCGCCGACATCTCCCTCGCCACCGCCGAGCCATCGCACTACCTGCGCCCGGATGACCTCTCGGTCAAGCACTCGCAGCTGCTGGTGCTGGATCTGCTGTACCTGCTGGTGGCCCAGCAGATGTTCGGCGAGGCGTCCACGCATCTCGCCGCCAGCGCGATGGCGGTCTCCGCCCACCGTCGCCCGGTGCGCGTCCCCAAGCCCGCCCCCGTCACGGAGGAGAACCGATGACCGCCACCCCGACCGATCTGCTCCAGCAGGCGACCTCCCGGCTCGAGCGTCTCGCCGCGGATGCCGAGGCGGGCGCGCTCGATGCCGCCATCGCCCTCATGGTGAAGGCGCTGGACGACGGCGGAGTGATCCACGCGTTCGGCACCGGCCACTCCGAGGCGTTCGCGATGGAGATCGCGGGACGCGCCGGCGGGCTGATCCCCACCAACCGATTCGCGCTGCGCGACATCGTGATGCACGGCGACCGCGACGTCGACGTGCTCACCGGCTCCCTGGAGCGCGAGCCGTGGGTCGTGGACGAGCTCATGGCCACCGTCCCGGTCGGTGCGGGCGACGTGTTCCTGATCGCCTCCAATTCGGGCGTGAACGGATCGATCGTGGGCACCGCGCTGTGGGCGCAGGAGCACGGCCACAAGGTCATCGCCGTGACGAGCCTGCAGCACACCGCGCGCGTCGAGCCCAAGCATCCCAGCGGGAAGCGACTCAGCGAGATCGCCGATGTCGTCATCGACAACCTCGCCCCGTACGGCGACTCCACGCTCGAGATCACGGACGGCATCGGCGCCGGCGCGATCTCCTCCATCACCGCGGCCTTCATCGCGCAGCTGCTGACGCTCGGCGTCGCGCGCACGATCGCCGAGCGCGGTGAGACCCCACCGATGTACATCTCCGCCAACATCCCCGGCGGCGATGAGCACAACTCCGTCCTCGAGGACCGCTACGCGGGCCGCCTGCGGCGGGGAGCTTGACCTCAGAGCTCACCCTGGGACCCTGAGCTCGTCGAAGGGCCCGAACCCTGTACACCGATCACATCACTACGGAAGGTATGAAGATGGAACTCAAAGAAGCATCCATCAGCCGTCGCAACCTGCTGCGCGGCGCGGCCACGGCTGCTCTCCTGCTGCCGTTCGGCGCAACCCTCGCTTCGTGCGCAGCACCCGGCGGCGGCGGTGGCGGCGGCGCGGGAACCGGCAAGGTCACCGCTGACAACCCGTTCGGCGTCGCCGCCAACTCGAAGGTCGACGCGGTCATCTTCAACGGCGGCTATGGCATCGACTACGTCGAGACCTCGGCGAAGATCATGGAGGGGAACAAGAAGCTCGGCGGCGTGTCCGTCAAGGTGAACTCCTCGACCAAGATCGCCCAGGAGCTGCAGCCCCGATTCGTCGGTGGCAACCCGCCGGACCTCATCGACAACTCGGGCGCCAACTCGATCGGATGGAACACCATCCTCGACCAGCTCGAGACGCTCGACGACGTGCTCGACTCGAACAACCTCGAGGGCACCAAGATCAGCGACACGCTGTTCGGCGGTGTCAAGGCACCCGGCACCTTCGACGGCAAGTTCGTGGCGCTGAACTACGTCATGACCGTCTACGGCATCTGGTACTCATCCAGCCTGTTCGAGGAGAACGGCTGGACCGTCCCCACCTCGTGGCAGGACCTGAAGGCCCTCGGCGAGGCCGCCAAGGCGAAGGGCAAGTACCTCTTCCTCTGGGGCAAGGAGGCGGCGACCTACTACCAGACCATGGTGGTGGACTCCGCTGTCATCCAGGCCGGCGACGACGTGCGCCTGCCGCTGGAGAACCTCGACGCCAAGGCGTGGTCGCACCCGGCCATCCAGGGCATCCTCGAGATCCTCTACGACCTCATCAAGTCGGGCTACGTCAAGCCCGGTGGCGGTGGCACGCAGTTCACGCAGGCCCAGTCTCAGTGGAGCCTGGACCAGGAGGCGCTGCTGTACCCCTCGGGCTCGTGGATCGAGAACGAGATGAAGAAGACGACGAAGGACGGCTTCAAGATGAAGGGCATCGCGGAGCTGCCCCTCGACGCCAACCAGACGACCCCCAAGGGCACCATGCGCGCCGAAGCCGGCGAGCCGTTCATCGTCCCCAAGAAGGCGAAGAACCCGGCCGGCGGCAAGGAGCTGCTGCGCACGATGCTCTCGAAGGAGTCGGCCACCGCGTTCGCCAAGGCGAAGCTCGCGCCGACCATCGTCAAGGACACCGTCCCCGCCGACGGCTTCGGCTCGACGGCGCTCGTCTCCCAGTCGGAGCTGCTGGCCGCCGCAGGCGACAACGTCTTCACCATCAAGTCGTTCAACCTGTACGGCATGAACTCCGACCAGCTGCCGATCTGGAACTCGTTCCTGGGTGGCGGCATGACGGTGGCCGAGATCACCTCTCAGCTGCAGGCCCTGACCGACAAGGTCCGCGAGGACAGCTCGGTCAAGAAGATCGAGATCAAGTGAGCAATTCGACACCCAGCGGCGGACCCGGCCTTCAGACGGCCGCGGTCACTGCAACCCAGGCGGGGCGACGCATGTCGCCCCGCCTGGGCGGGCGCAGGCTGACCTTCGATTTCATCTCGTTCATCGCGGTCTTCCTGCTGCTGCCGCTGGCGATCTTCCTGATCTTCGTCATCTCGCCGTTCGTGCAGGCGCTGTACTACGCCATGACGAACTGGACCGGCTTCTCGCCGAACATGGACTTCGTCGGCCTCGACAACTACGTCCGGCTGTTCAACGACAGCACCTTCAAGCAGGCGATGCTCAACAACGTGGTGCTGGCGCTCATCGTGCCGCTCATCACCATCGTCATCGCCCTCGTCTTCGCCAGCATGATCACCGTCGGCGGCCCGAGCCACGGTCAGGTGCGGGGGCTCCGGGGTTCGAGCTTCTACCGCGTCATCTCGTTCTTCCCCTACGTCATCCCCGCGATCGTCATCGCGATCCTGTGGAGCATGATCTACGCGCCGACCGGCCTGCTCAACGGCGCGCTGGGCGCGATCGGCATCGACACCGGCCAGTTCGCCTGGCTCGGCGATGCGAACACCGCCATGGGAGCCACGATCTTCGTGATCGTCTGGAGCATGGTCGGCTTCTACATGATCCTGTTCATCGCCGCGATCAAGGGCATTCCCGCCGAGACGCTCGAGGCCGCCCGCATCGACGGCGCCGGCCGCTTCCGCACCGTGACCTCGATCCTGCTCCCGCAGATGCGCGACAACGTGCAGACCGCGTACATCTACCTCGGGATCATGGCCCTGGACGCGTTCGTCTACATGGCGGGCCTGAACTCGACCGGTGGTCCTGGCAACAGCACGCTGGTCATGAGCCAGTACCTGTTCCGCACCGCGTTCGAGAAGGGCCAATTCGGCCTCGCCACCGCCATGGGCGTGGTGCTCGCCGTGCTCACGCTGCTGTTCGCCGCCCTGATCATCGGCGTGTTCCGCCTGATCGGCGGCAAGGATGAAGGAGGACGCGCATGAGCACCGACACGCGCGCCGCAATCACGATCGATCGCCACTCGGCCTCCGCCAAGGACGTGCGCACCACGAAGTCGACCGCCGGCGACAAGGTCGTCGGCGGCATCTCCCACGTGGTGATGGTGATCTGGTCGCTGATCGTCATCCTGCCGATGCTCTGGACGCTGATCGGCTCGTTCAAGACCACGAAGGAGATCTTCAAGTCCCCCTTCGGCCTGCCCGCGAACTGGAACTTCGACAACTACGTCAGCGCCTGGGTCGACAACAACTTCGGCGGGATGTTCCTGAACACCGTGATCGTCGTGGGCGTCTCGCTCGTGCTCGTGATGGTGCTCGGCGCCATGTGCGCGTACGTGCTGGCACGGTTCTCGCTTCCCGGCAGCAAGGTCATCTACTACCTGATGCTGGCTGGACTGACCTTCCCGGTCTTCCTCGCCATCGTCCCGCTGTTCATGATCCTGCAGAACATGCAGCTGCTGAACACGCTGGCAGGCCTCATCGTCACCTATGTGGCGTTCGCGCTGCCGTTCACGGTGTTCTTCCTGTTCTCGTTCTTCAAGTCGCTGCCGTACGAGATCCAGGAGGCCGCCTACGTGGACGGGGCCAGTGAGTGGCGCACGTTCTTCCAGGTGATGCTCCCGATGGCCAAGCCCGGCATGGCCGCTGTCGCGATCATGAACTTCCTGGGTCTGTGGAACCAGTTCCTGCTGCCGATCTCGCTGAACGCGGACAAGGACAACTACGTGCTCTCGCAGGGTATGGCCGCCTACGCGTCGTCGGCCGGCTACGCCCTCGACTTCGGGCAGATGTTCGCCGCCGTGATGATCACCATCATCCCGGTGCTGATCGTCTACATCCTCTTCCAGCGCCAGCTGCAGGGATCCGTCTCGCAGGGCACCTCGAAGTAGCATCCGTCAGCTCCGAAGGCCCGGGTTCCTCAGGTTCCCGGGCCTTCGGCGTCCCACCGCGGCATCCGAATTCTGTTCTGACCGAACATGACTTACTCTTCTCCAATGACCACGCGTCCGCCGACCCGACGGCGCCGCACGGCCCTCGTGGTCGTGGGCGCGCTCGCTGCCGCGCTCACGGTGTTCCTCGGGATCTCCCGGCCGTGGATGCCGCCCGCGGAGACGCCGCCGATCGCGGCCGCCGAGAGCGGTGTCCAGCCCGCCCCGCTGGCGCTTCCCGAGCATCCGAAGGTGCTCGTGTTCGGAGACTCCTGGACGTACGGCTCGGCTGCCACTCCCCCGACGAACGGGTACGCGTATCTGCTCGCCGGACTCATCGACGGAACCACCGTGGTCGACGGCGTCCGCGGCAGCGGATACCAGAAGCCCGGACTCGACGGGCCCGACTACCTGACCCGCATCAGGGCGCTGGATCCGAGCATCGCCCCCGACCTGATCGTCATCGAGGGCTCGATCAACGATCGCCGCGAGAACGCCGCGGCGTTCCCCGCCGCCGTCAACGCCGCGTGGGATGCACTGACCGGCAAGTTCCCCGACGTCCCGATAGTCGTGCTGGGTCCCGCGCCGCACGAGCTGCCCGTCGGCGCATCGACGGCGCGCATCGACCACGACCTCTCACGTCTGGCGGCCCAGCGCGCCTGGTGGTACATCTCGCCCGTGCAGGAGAACTGGATCACGCCCGAGAACTACCTGCGTCTGATCGATGTGGGTGCGGGTCGCAGGCATCCGACGAACGCGGGCCACGAGTACCTCGCCGAGAAGGTGCACGACGCGCTGGAGCGCTTCAGCACGGCGCCGGTCACGGCGGCGGACGGCGCCCATCAGAAGCCGGCGAAGTAGGGTCCGCGGCCGGATAGACGACCTGAGTCCCCCGGATCACCGCACCCGGGGTGAGCTCGGCCGGCGAGATGCGCCCGTCGGGCATGATGTGCTCGACACGGATGCCGCGGGCCAGCAGGTGGTCCGCGATGATGCGGCGATGACAGCGCCACCACACGGCCTCCGAGCACATCACCGCGGTCCGGCTCTCACCGCCAAGGCGCACGAGCTCGTCGAGCCCACGGGCGAAGTCCGGGCCGAGCGCGTGGTCGGCGTAGTTGTGGAAGCTGCGGTTGCGCCAGAGCGCGTCCACCTCGTCGGGGACGTCGTGCTGCACGGGACGGCGACCGGTCAGCTCCGGGATGCGGGTGTACCGGATGCCGGCATCGGCGAGGCTCTCGGACAGGGCGTCCTGGTCGAACCAGGGGAAGCGCCGGGAGCCCGGCAGCCGCCGTACGTCGACGATCCCTCCGATGTCCGCATCGCTCAGCAGTCCGAGGAACTCGTCGAGCGGATGCGTGGAGTGCCCGACGGTGAGGATCGTCCGCTCAGTCATCGGCGAGCTTCAGGGCACCGCCCTTGTGCGCCGCGATGTGGTCGGTCCTGTCGCTCTTGATCTCGTACTGCGGATCGGCCTCGCTGGCACGGTGCGTGTGCCCCTTGTAGTCGAAATCGGCCGTGTGCACCTTGACGATGCGGCCGCTGACGTGACCGGCCTCGGAGTTCCAGGTGACGTGATCCCCGACCTTGAAGCGATGAGGCATGACGGGCTCTTCCTCCGATGGCAGCGTAGGGCTATTGTGCCTCGGACGGCGCGTCAGGTGGTCGCATCGAGGATCGAGACGGGAGACGGCCTTCGGCCGTCGTGCCCCCGCGTCCCCACCGGCCACTCACCGCGCCGCGGGTGGGCGAGGTCGGGTCGCGTTGCGCACGGAGGGGGCGCGGCGAGCCTCCTGGCCGGCGGGGCCCCTCTGTCGGGGGCGGGTAGAACGCTGAAGGCCGCCCCCGCAAGCGGGGGCGGCCTTCAGCGTTCGTGCCCCCGACAGGAATCGAACCTGCGACCTACGGTACCGGAAACCGGCGCTCTATCCGCTGAGCTACGGAGGCGAACTCATCGAGCCTATCATTCAGCGGGGCCCGTCCCGTTCCGCCTCACCCCTTGCGCAGAGCATCCTCCGCGGCGACCCAGGCGAGCATCGCGCACTTCACCCGAGCGACGTACTTCGACACTCCCCCCAGGGCGGTCGCGTCCCCGAGCAGCTCGGGATCCGGCTCGATCCGGCCCCGCGATCGCATCGCCTCGCGGAACGCGTCGATCCGTCTGATCACCTCGTCCTCGGGCATCCCCTCGACAAGCTCGGCGAACAGCGACGCCGAGGCCTGCGAGATCGCGCAGCCGTGGCCCTCCCAGGCGACGGCCTCGATCGTGCCGTCCGGCGCGCGGTGCATCTGCAGGGTGATCTCGTCGCCGCAGGTGGGATTGAGCTGGTGCGACTGGGCGGCGATCGGTTCGCGCAGCCCGTAGCCGTGCGGCGCACGGGAGTGATCGAGGATGAGCTCCTGGTAGAGCCCGTTGAGGTCGGAAGAGGACATCAGCGCCTCCGGAAGAAGTCGATCGCGCGGGCGACCCCTGCGATCACCGCGTCGACCTCGTCGCGGGTCGTGTACAGGTAGGTGCTGGCTCGGGTGGATGCCGTGATGCCCAGGCGCCGGTGCAGAGGCTGAGCGCAGTGATGGCCCACGCGCACCGCGATGCCCTCGTCGTCCAGGATCTGACCGACGTCGTGGGCGTGGATGCCGGCCACGTCGAAGCTCGCGAGCCCGACGCGGGGCCGTGCGATGCCCGATCCCAGCACCCGCACGCCATCGAGCGCGCCGAGCCCGTCGACGAGCCGAGAGCCCAGCTCGGCTTCGTGTGCGGCGATCCGCGGCATCCCGACGCGCTCCAGGTAGCGGACGGCGGCGGCCAGCGCGATCGCCTGCGAGACGCGCTGCGTTCCGGCCTCGAAGCGCTGCGGCGGAGGCAGATACGCGGCCTCCGTGGTCGTGACGGTCGTGATCATCGAACCGCCGGTGAGGAACGGCGGCATGGCCTCGAGCAGCTCCCGCCGCCCGTACAGGGCGCCGATCCCGGTCGGGCCGAGCATCTTGTGCCCGGACAGCACCGCGAAGTCCACGTCGAGAGCATGCAGGTCAAGAGGCAGGTGGGGCGCGGACTGGCAGGCATCCAGAAGCACCATCGCCCCGGCCTCGCGAGCGAGCGCGATGACCTCCTCGATCGGGTTGACCACACCGAGGACGTTCGAGACGTGGGTGACGGCGACGATCCGGGTGCGCGGCCCGATCAGCCGGGCGGCCTCCTCCATGCGCAGCGCACCGTCATCGTCCAGCGGGATGACGCGCAGCGTCGCGCCGGTGCGCGCCGCCAGCTCCTGCCATGGGATGAGGTTGGCGTGGTGCTCCATCTCGGTGGTCACGATCTCGTCGCCCTCGGCGAGGCGAAGCCTGTCCGCCTCCGCTCCGCCACGACCCGCCGAGGCGTTCGACAGCGAGTACGCGACGAGGTTCACGGCCTCGGTGGCGTTCGAGGTCCAGACGATCTCGTCCGCGTCGGCGCCCACGAAGCGCGCCAGGGTCTCACGCGCGTCCTCGAAGGCATCCGTCGCCTCGGCGGCGAGCGTGTGCGCGCCCCGGTGCACGGCCGCGTTGAGGTTCAGGAGGTAGTCGCGCTCGGCGTCGAGCACCGCGAGCGGCCGTTGCGCGGTCGCGCCGGAGTCGAGGTAGACGAGCGGATGCCCGTTCACCTCGGTCTGCAGGATCGGGAAGTCCTCGCGGAGGCGGAGCACCTCCGCTTCGGCGAGCGTGTCCACGGTGGAGGCGGTGTTGTGCACCCCTCCAGTCTCCCACCTGCGAAGACCGCGACGGCCGTCGTGCGTCAGGAGCTGTCGTTCCCCGAGACGGCCTCAGATCAGGAAGACCGGGAGCAGCCCCGGATTGTGCGCGTGCACGAGGACCGCGAACACGACCGCGTCGAACAGCAGATGCACGGTGACGACGTAGGCGAGCGAATGCGTCCGCAGGAAGATCCAGCCCTGCAGCAGGGCGAACGGGACGGTCAGGACCGGCCCCCACGCCCGGTAACCGAGCTCCCACAGGAACGACACGAACACGATCGCCTGCAGCAGGTTCGCGACCAGGTCGGGGAAGTGCCTCCGCAGCAGCGCGAACACCGTGCAGATGAAGAACAGCTCGTCCCAGATGCCCACCGCTCCCACGCCGACGAAGAGCCGTCCGATCAATTCGGGCGAGTCGACGACGGGCCAGTTGCGGTACACGCCGCTGGAGATGAAGTAGTACGGCAGGATCAGCCAGCCGAGCACCAGCACGGCCACCAGCCACACCCACTGCCAGCGCGCCCAGCGCCTGCGAGTGCGCCACGGGAACGAGATCGCCCGATCCCGGAACACGAACCGCGAGACGAGGTACGGCACGAGCACCGCTCCCCCGAGCGCCAGGGTGAACCGCAGCATCGCCGCGTCGTCGAGCTGAGCCTCCAGCGAGATGGCGTGCACGATCAGCATCCCGGCCGCTATCAGCACAAGATCCCGCGCGAGCGACGGCGCGCGTCTCTCGCCGATGCGCCACGTCGGCCGATGACCCGCGAACACCGCTCCGCCGCTCTCGGGCCGCCGGCGCTCCACCAGGGCGGCGGTTCCGACGCCGATCGCGAGCAGCACCCATCCGACCCAGGTCCAGCCGAGCACGAAGAAGGCCGGCGCGGCGAGGCACACCAGCGCGGCGGGCCCGAGCCGCCGCCAGGCGGCGGCAGTCACACCCGCTGGACCCTGCGGTAGGTCAGATCCCGGATGTCGCGGCCCTTGGCGATGCCCTTGCGCTCGAAGGCGGTCATCACTCGGCCGTCGAATCGTTCGGCCCATTCGCCGTCGAACGCGCGCTCGAACTCGGGCGCCTCGTCGAGGACCTCGCGCATCTGCAGCGCATAGTCCTCCCAGTCGGTCGCCAGCCGCAGCAGCCCGCCATCGGCGAGAGCGCGTGCGGCGATGGGCGGGAATCCGGGGCGGATCATGCGGCGCTTGTTGTGACGTGACTTGTGCCACGGGTCGGAGAAGAAGATCCACACCTCGGATGCCGCGCCCTCCGGCAGGAACGTCGACAGCACCTCCGGCGCGTTCGCCTCCACGAGACGCAGGTTGCGGGCGCCCTCGCGATCCGCGTCGAGCATCGTCCGGGCCAGGCCGGCGCGGAAGACCTCGACGGCGAGGAAGTCGTCGTCAGGGCGCGACGACGCCGCGGACACGATCGCATGCCCCTGACCGGATCCGATCTCGACGATCAGCGGGGCGGTGCGGCCGTAGACGGAGGCCACGTCGAGCCGGGCATCCGGATGCACCGAGGTGAACGCCACGTCGCGCGGGACGTCGATCAGATAGGACGGAGCGAGCTCCTCGAACGCGCGCTCCTGACCCTCGGACATGCGGCCGCTGCGGCGCACGAACGAGACCGGTTCTTCGCGGAAGGTGCGGGGTTCTGGCATCCCTCCAGGGTACCGGGGCGAGCCCTCCCGCCCCGTCGGGATGCCGCGCGACCGGCCGCTCATGATGCCGGCGCGGTGACGAAGTCGATCAGCTCCTCCACCCGCCCCAGCAGAGAGGGCTCGAGGTCGCGGAAGGTGGTCACGCGGGACAGGATGCGCTGCCACGCCCGAGCGATGTCGGCCTGGTCCTCCGCGGGCCAGCCGAACGCGCGGCAGATCCCCGTCTTCCAGTCGGTGCCGCGCGGGATCTGCGGCCAGGCGCGGATGCCCATCGCGGCCGGCGTGACGCACTGCCAGACGTCGATGTACGGGTGGCCGACGATCTTGAGATGCTTCCCGTGCGGGCCGCGCATGATCTGCTCGACCATCCGGGTCTCCTTCGACCCGGGCACGAGGTGGTCGACCAGCACGCCGTAGCGGCGGGTCGCGTTCGGCGGCGCCTCGGTCAGCAGCTCCTCGAGCAGGTCGATGCCCTGCAGGTACTCGACCACGACGCCCTCGACCCGCAGGTCGGCGCCCCACACCTTCTCCACCAGCTCGGCGTCATGCCTGCCCTCGACCAGGATGCGGCTGGGAAGGGCGACCTTCGCGCGGTCGTCGGCGACAGCGAAAGAGCCGGATGCCGTGCGCCGGGTGCCCTGCGGCGCGGCCTTCGGCACCACGAGGCGCACGGGCCTGCCCTCCACGAGGAAGCCGCCGCCCATCGGGAAGCTGCGTCGGCGCCCCTTCCAATCCTCCAGCTCGACCATCCCGGCTTCGACGCGCGTGATCGCGCCGCAGTATCCGTCCGCTGCCAACTCGACGACGAGATCCTTCACGGCGGGCACGTCGCTCGCCTTCGCGAAGCCGCGCTCCCGCCATCCCGCCGCGAGCACATCGCTGCCGTACCTGTCGTCCATGCCTTCCAGCGTATGCGCCTCCGCGGACAGCGAACGGGCAGCGCCCAGCGGATGCTGTCGCGTGTCGGCCGCTGTGCATAGACTCGTCGCATGGGGGCACGGCTGCCGGTCGGAGGGAACAGTATGCGTCAACGGTGGCTGGTCTGGGTCGCGGTCCTGCTCGGTACGGTCCTGGGCGGGTTCTCGCTGAGCGCGGCCTCCGCCACGGACCCAGGGCCACTCACCGGATCCGGCAACGTCACCGACATCAGCGGCGTGCTCTCTTCGCAGCAGGTGTCGGCGGCCGATGCCCGGCTGTCAAAGCTTCGCGCGGACACGGGACTCGACCTCTTCGTCGTCTTCGTCCCCGAGTTCACCGGCGCCACCGACGAGAAGGACTGGGTCGCCCGCACCGCCTCGGGCAACGGCTTCAACGACCATCAGTATCTGGTCGGCGTCTCGACCGAGGGGCGGATGCTCGCCATAGCCGGGCCCCAGCAGGGCGGCCCGATCTCGGTCTCCGACCGCACACAGATCACCGACGCAATGCTCCCTGCGCTGCGTGGCAACGACTGGGCCGGATCGATCGACGCGGCGGCTGCCCAGGTGCAGGAGATGCTCGTCGACGGACCGGCGCGCACGGCGATGGGATGGACGGTATTCGGCATCATCTTGCTGATCGCCGTGATCATCGTCGTCGTCGTGCTGCTGATCCGACGGGCCCGCAAGCGAGCTGCCGAACAGGCGAAGCGCCGCGCGCAGCTGGTGGAGATCGGGCAGCAGGCGAACATCGCGCTCGTGCGCACCGACGATCTCGTGCGCTCCAGTGAGCAGGAGATGGAGTACGCGCGCGCCCAGTTCGGCGACGACGTCATCGGCGACTTCGTCACGGCGCTGCAGACCTCTCGCACCAATCTGAACGAGGCCTTCTCCCTGCAGCAGAAGCTCGACGACGAGGTCCCCGACACCGACGAGCAGAAGCTGGAGTGGTCGCAGCGCATCCTCGAACTGTGCTCGGAGTCGACGAAGGTGCTCGAGGAGCGCAAGGCCGACTTCGACGAACTGCGCAAGCTGGAGCAGAACGCCCCTGCTGCGCTGGACAACGTGCGCAAGCTCCGAGCCGCCGCCGGTGCCGAGGTCGACCGCGCCGATCAGATCCTCGCCGCGCTCACAGCCGCCTATGCGTCCGCAGCGATATCACCGGTCGCCGACAACCCCGCGCAGGCCCGATCCCGCCTCGCGTTCACGGACACGCAGGTCGAGGCGGCCGACGGGTTCATCGCCGCGGGGAAGACCGGTGACGCGGCCGTCTCGGTGCGCGCCGCGGAGGGCGCCGTGCAGCAGGCGACGCAGCTGGAGGATGCCGTCGAGGAGCTGCAGAAGTCGCTGAAGGATGCCGATGATCGTGCCGCGGCTCTCGTCGCGGAGCTGGGCAGCGACCTGCAGACGGCCCGCGCGCTGCCCGACGCACAGGGCGCTGTCGCCCAGGCCGTCGCGGCCACGGAGCAGGGCATCCGCCAGGCGCAGAGCCAGCTCGGCGCATCGGGTCGCAATCCCGTCGAGGCGCTGCGCGTCCTTGAGGCGGCGAACATCGCGATCGACGGCGTCATCGCGCACGTGCGCGATGAACAGGCCAGGATCCAGCGCGCCGCCGCCATGCTGGGCGATGCGATGCAGCGCGCGCAGATGCAGATCTCCTCGGCGGAGAGCTTCATCCTCAATCGCCGTGGCTCGATCGCGTCGACCGCGCGCACACGGCTCTCCGAGGCCCAGGGAAGCCTCGACCAGGCGCAGAGCCTCGCCGGGACGGATCCGGTGCAGGCCCTCGCGCTCGCGCAGCGCGCCGACACCCTCGCCGCCGAGGCCCTGCGCCTCGCCCAGAACGACTACGGCGGGTGGAGCGGCGGCGGAGGCGGGAACGACAATCTCGGCGCCTTCATCGGCGGGATCCTCATCGGGTCGGCAGGCAGCCATGGTGGTGGCGGCTGGGGTGGTGGCGGCGGCCTCTTCGGCGGGGGCGGAGGAGGCGGCACCAGCGGGAGCAGCGGCGGATTCTTCGGCGGCGGAGGCGGCGGCGGCTTCTCCGTGGGAGGCTTCGGCGGAGGAGGCGGAGGGTTCTCCGGCAGCAGCGGAGGCCACTTCTAGCCACATCGCGCACCTGATCGCGACTCATCAGATCGACCTCTAACCTGACCAGACACGTACACGGCAAGACAACCATCCGAGAAGAAAAGGGAACCCACACAATGGCCAAGGAATCCATCTTCGGACGCATCTCCACGCTCGTCCGTGCCAACATCAACGCTCTCCTCGACCAGGCCGAGGACCCGCAGAAGATGATCGACCAGCTCGTCCGCGACTACACGAACAACATCGCCGACGCCGAGTCCGCGATCGCGGAGACCATCGGCAACCTGCGTCTTCTCGAGCGCGACCACGAGGAGGACGTGCAGGCTGCGACGGACTGGGGCAACAAGGCCCTCGCCGCCTCCCGCAAGGCCGACGAGCTCCGCGGCACCGGCCACACCGCCGACGCCGACAAGTTCGACAACCTCGCGAAGATCGCGCTGCAGCGCCAGATCAGCTCCGAGCGCGAGGCGAAGGCGGCCGAGCCGCAGATCGCATCGCAGACCGAGATCGTCGACAAGCTGAAGGACGGCTTGAACGGCATGAAGAACAAGCTCGGCGAGCTCAAGACCAAGCGCAGCGAGCTGCTCGCCCGCGCCAAGGTCGCCGAGGCGCAGACCAAGGTGCAGGACGCCATCGGCTCGATCAACGTGCTCGACCCGACCAGCGAGCTGGGCCGCTTCGAGGACAAGATCCGCCGCCAGGAGGCTCTCGCCCAGGGCAAGGCCGAGATCGCCGCCTCGTCGCTGGACGCGCAGTTCGAGAGCCTCGAGGACCTCGGTGAGCTCACGGAGGTCGAGGCGCGCCTCGCCGAGCTCAAGTCGGGCAAGCCGCAGGCCGCCATCGAAGCCGAGTGATCGGACACACAGATTGACCGAGCGGGCGGACGCCGCATCCCGGCATCCGCCCGCTCCTTCTCCTCCCGGGAGAGACCATGACCCGTTTCCTCATCGTCCCGCAGTGGCAGGGCTCGCCCGCCTCGCGGGCCATGCTCCTCATCGACGGCGCCACCGCGATCGCCGGCGACCTGCCCCGCAAGGACACCACCGTCCTGGATGTGCCGCTCGAGGCCGGCGAATCGCTGGGCACCGGCGTGCGCCGGCTCAGCTCACTGCTGCGCGTGCGGGAGCTGATCGCGGAGCACATGACGGATGCCGACGATCAGATCGTGCTCGTCGGCGGCGACTGCAGCGTGAGCGTGTTCGCGCTCTCCGCGATCGACACCTCGGATCTCGCCGTGCTCTGGTGCGACGCGCATCCCGATCTGAACGATCCCTCCACCTCCCCGTCCGGCGCGTTCTCCGGCATGTCCCTCGGAGCCGTGCTCGGCGACGGGGAGCCGCAGCTCGCGCTGAACCCGGGCATCCCCGCCGAGCGGGTCGTCCTCCTCGGCGCTCGCAGCGTCGATGACGGCGAGAAGTCGCGACTGGACGCGCTGCGCACGCTCTCGCCGGAGGACGCACAGGATCCGGATGCCGTGGCCGAGGCGCTGCGCGCGACCGGGGCATCCCGGGTCTGGGTGCACATCGACGTCGATGTCATCGATCCCGCGGAGTTCGAGGGTGTCTCGGACGCGGAGCCGTTCGGCGTCAGCACGGCCGCCCTCGCCGCCGCCGTCAAGCGCGTCCGTCAGGATCTCCCGCTCGCCGGCGCGACGATCGCCGGGTTCGCGCCCCGCAGCCCCGCGGATGCCGTGCAGGACATGGGTGCGATCCTGCGCCTGATCGGTTCCGTGGCGTGACGCGGCGCACGGCATGAGGCAGGCCGCACCATGAGCGCCGACTGGCGCGCCGACGCCGAGCGTGCACTCGAGCGCGGGCGACGCTCCGACCTGCGCATCCCCTCGTTTCTGCTGCGCTCCCCCATCAGCCGGATCGGCTACTGGTGGGGCACCTCCGTCGGCTGGGTCTGGGGCTCGCTCTGGAGCACCGGACCGGTCGAGCGCCGTGCCGGCCTCTGGGTGTTCCGCGGCCTGCCTGACTGGGCCTACGGTCGCGGCGGGGTGTGCGTGGGCGGCTGCTATCTGACCGGTGATGTCGAACCCTCGGATGCCGTGCTGCGTCACGAGAGCGTGCACAAGCAGCAGTGGCTGCGCTACGGCTTCCTCATGCCGGTGCTGTACCTGTTCGCCGGCCGGAATCCCCTGCGCAACCGCTTCGAGATCGAGGCAGGTCTGGAAGACGGCGGCTATGTGCCGCGGTCCGGACGCTGAGCGTCAGAAGACCGGCAGTCCGTAGCGTGCGGGAGCGTGGATGGCCGTCGGCTCGACGCCGCACCCTCCGGTGAGGTGCTCGACGATGTCCGCCGTGCTGAGGTAACCGCCCAGCAGCGTGGCCTCGGTGCGCATCGCACCCTCGGAGTCGTCGCACAGCATCTCGTCCGCCCATGCGGTCGCGGCACGCGTGAGAGTCTCTCCGGCCGCCCGGCGGACGCCCCGACGGGTGCGAGGCAGCCAGGTGACGGTCATGCGCGGCGGCGCCGAGACGATGCTGACGTCGTCCTGGTCGGCGACCTCGATGAACACACGGCCCACGGCGCACAGCGGCAGCGTCGCGAGCAGGACCTCCAGCTCGGCGAGCGAGTTCTCGTCGGCGGTGATCAGGTGCTGCACCTGCGGGCGACGGGACGCCCGACGTGCGGCGCGTGCGCTCGCGGTCGTCTCGGCAGTGCTCATGATGTCTTCATCGTAGCACCGAGGAAGGGTTGCCTAACCTATGCGACTCCCAGCCTTGGGCCGCTGAGCCTGCCCGAGCAGACGCTCACTCGATCAGCGCGTCCGCGAGGGCATCCAGCTCGGCCTGCGTGAGACCCGCCTCGAGGAGGTAGGCGGCGACCGAGCCGTAGCGGCGATCGAGATCGCCGAGCAGCGCGGCCATGACCGGCGCGGGCGACTCGGTGGCGAGCTGGATCGCGTTGCGCGCGTCGGGCATGTGGGCGCGGAAGTACTCCGCGATAGCGCGATTGCGCTCAGCGGGCAGCTGCGACGCCGTCAGTGCGTAGTCAGCGACCACGGCATCGCGGTCCGCCCCGACCGCGCTCAGCGCCAGCGCGACGATGACCCCGGTGCGGTCCTTGCCGACCGTGCAGTGCACGAGCGCGGGCTCCCCCTCGGAGAGGATGCGCACGGCATCCACCAGTCGCGACGAGCAGTCGTCGACCAGATGGCCGTACATCCCGGCCAGATCCATGTCCTGCTCGAAGAACGATCCGACCGAGCCGAGGAACAGGGGGACGCGCGTCGTCGGGACGTCACGGAGCGCAGAGGGCTCCGAGCGCACCTCGGTGTCGTCCCGCAGGTCGACCACGCGCCGGATGCGGTCGCGCAGCAACGCCTGCCCGTCCGGCGTGACCCGCGCGAGATGACCCGACCGCAGCAGCGCACCCGCGCGCACGCGCGCCGACCCGACGGGAATGCCGCCGACATCACGCAGGTTGTTCACGCCGGGAATGCGAAGGACCGTCACCGTTCCAGCCTAGGCGAGGGAGCACAACCTGGCCCGACACCGGCGAAGACAGAAAGACAAGCCCAAGTGGTCAGATGACTTCTTTATGTCCATTGATTACCGAAGATTACTTGTCGTAATGATCTGGCATTTCCTGTGAGCCGCATCCGGATAGGAGAATATGGCCGTGGCACAAGACACCAGCGAGTTCCGGTACCTGCCCACGCAGGCGGCGATCCTCGGCACCACCGTACCCGCTGCCGAGCGCATCTCGCTGACGCTGCCCGACGGTCGCACCCTCAGCGCCCTGCGCTTCGGCGGCGGAGACCCGGAGGTGACCCTCCTGCACGGCGCCGGCCTGAACGCGCACACCTGGGACACCGTCCAGCTGCTGCTGGACCGACCCGCCCTCGCGATCGATCTCGCCGGTCACGGCGACTCCTCCTGGCGCGAGGACCTGGACTACTCCCCCGTCTCCCTCGCCGCCGACGTCGCGATCGCGATGGCCGAATGGACGCGTGACCCGCAGGTGCTGATCGGGCACTCGCTCGGCGGGCTCACGGCGTCCGTCGTGGCCGCGCGGAATCCGCGGCTCGTCCGCGAGCTCATCCTCGTCGACATCGTCCCCGGGATGGACACCGACGCCGCCCCGGCCGTTCTCCGCGACTTCTACCAGGTGACCGAGTTCGCGAGCCGCGAGGATGCCGTCGACCGGGCGCAGGCGTTCGGCTTCGGCGGTTCCCGCGAGGACACCGAGCGCGGTGTCTTCTTCAACACGCGCGTGCGCGCGGACGGTCGCGTGGAGTGGAAGCATCACTTCGCGCACATCATCGGGCAGGCCTTCGACGCGCTGAACGCCGCCAACGCGAAAGCCGCCGAGGCCGACCCATGGGCGGATCTCGAGGCGGTCACCGCGCCCGTCACCCTCGTCCGCGGTGCACGCGGCTTCCTCGCCGACACCGACGCGGCCGCATTCGAACGGCGTCTCCCGAAGGCCACCGCGATCACCGTCGACGCCGGCCACAACGTGCAGGAGACCGACCCGGCCTTCCTCGCATCCCTCGCATCCGACGCCCTGACCCGACCCTCCCGCTGACCAGCCCCGGCGTCTCACAGCACCCCTCCGAGAGGAAACACCGTGTCTCCCTTCCGCAGCACCCGACGATCGGCCCGTCTCGCGGCCATCGGCATCCTCGCCATCGGCGCTCTGATCCTCACCGCCTGCGGCGGATCGACCGAGCCGCAGACCACCTCGACCGGAAAGGCCGACCCCAAGGCGGGTCTCACGGTCGGGCTGGTGCTCGAGCCCACCAACCTCGACATCCGCCACACCAGCGGCGCAGCACTCGAGCAGATCCTGGTCGACAACATCTACGAAGGCCTCGTCACGCGCACGCAGGACAACAAGGTCGAGGACCGCCTGGCGAAGTCCCACGAGATCTCGCCCGACGGCCTCACCTACACCTTCACGCTCAATGAGGGCATCGCCTTCCACGACGGCACCGCCCTCACCTCGGCCGACGTCGTCTCGTCGTACGAGACCGTGAAGTCGGATGCCACGGTGCAGGGCAACGCCGAGTTCGCCGGCGTCACCGCGATCACCGCACCCGACCCGACGACGGTGCAGATCACGCTGGCCAAGCCGGATCAGAACTTCCTCTTCAACCTCACGGGACCTGCCGGCCTCGTCTTCAAGACCGGAGACACCACCGATCTGAAGACCGCCGAGAACGGCACGGGTCCCTTCACGCTGCAGCGCTGGGCCAAGGGCAGCTCGATCACGTTCTCGCGCAACGAGGACTACTGGGGCAAGAAGGCCGGGCTCGCCGAGGTCACGTTCCAGTACATCCCGGACTTCACCGCCGGCGTGAACGCGGCTCTGGACGGCAGCGTCGACGTGCTCACCGCCGTCGACCCGAACCTGGTCTCGCAGCTGAAGGACAGCGGCGACTTCACGATCACGACAGGGCGCACCACCGACAAGGCCACGCTCGCCTTCAACAACGCGAAGGCTCCGCTGAACGACAAGCGCGTGCGCGAGGCACTGCGCCTGGCGGTCGACCACGAGGCTCTCGTCGAGGCGGTCGGCGCGGGCCAGCCGCTGTACGGTCCGATCCCGGAGCTCGATCCTGGCTACGAGAACCTGTCCAAGCTGGTCCCCTACGACCCCGACAAGGCCAAGGCGCTCCTCAAGGAGGCCGGCGTCGAGAAGCTCGACCTCTCCCTGACGATCCCGTCGTTCTACGGCACGACCGTCGCTCAGGTGCTCGTCTCCGACTACGCCAAGATCGGCGTCTCGCTCGAAGTCGACCGCGTCGAGTTCGCCACCTGGCTCGAGGACGTCTACAAGAACCACGACTACGAGCTGAGCTTCGTGCTGCACGTCGAGCCGCGCGACTTCAGCAACTGGGCGAACCCCGAGTACTACTTCGGCTACGACAACAAGCAGGTGCAGGACCTCTATGCGCAGTCGCAGGCCGAGCTCGACCCGGCGAAGTCGGCCGATCTGCTCGCGGAGGCCGCGCGGATCGTCTCCGAGGACGACGCTGCGGACTGGCTGTACAACGGCGCGACCCTGACCGCCCTGACCGCGGGCGTCAAGGGCTTCCCGAAGGACTCGATCAACTCGCGCATCGACCTCGCGGGCGTCACCAAGACCGCCGGCTGACATGCTCCGCTACGCGCTCACACGAGGAGTCCTGCTCATCGCAGGGCTCCTCGTGTCGAGCGTGATCATCTTCTTCACCCTGCGGGTCTTCCCCGGCGACGTCGCGCAGCTGATCGCCGGCACGCAGGCGAGCCCCGAACAGGTCGAGGCGATCCGCCAGTCACTCGGACTCGACAAGCCGCTGCTCGCGCAGTACACCGACTGGATCGGCGGCATCCTGCACGGCGACCTGGGCACCTCTCAGCTCAGCGGGGCCTCGGTGGGCGCCGAGCTCGCCGAGAAGGCGCGGGTCACCTGGCCGCTGGCCCTGATGTCGATGACCATCGCGATGCTGATCGCAGCGCCCTTCGGCGTGCTCTCCGCGATGCTGCGGGGTCGCGGCGGCGGCACCGCGTTGAGCGTCACCGCGCAGGCGGTCGCGGCGATCCCGGTCATCTGGGCCGGCATGATGCTGGTCGTCGTCTTCGCGCACTGGCTGGGCTGGCTGCCCGCCCAGGGGTTCCCTCGCACCGGCTGGTCGACCCCGGCCAAGGCGTTCGAATCGCTGCTGCTGCCGGCCATGACCATCGGGATCGTCGAGGGCGCCATGCTGATGCGCTTCGTGCGCAGCGCGACGCTGCAGGCCTCCGGCCAGGACTTCGTGCGCACAGCAGCCGCCAAGGGACTCACCCGCCGCCAGGCGCTGATCCGGCACGGGATCCCTGCCGTGGGGCTCTCCATCGTGACCGTGCTGGGCGTGCAGGTCGCGGGCATCATCGTCGGCTCGGTCGTCGTGGAGCAGCTGTTCACGCTTCCCGGCATCGGGCGGATGCTGGTCGCCGACGTCGGCACGCGCGATCTCGTCAAGGTGCAGAGCGAGCTGCTGGTGCTGACCGGCTTCGTGCTGGTGATCGGCTTCCTGGTCGACCTCGTCCATCACGCCATCGACCCGCGACAGCGCGAGGAGGCCGGATGATGCCCCGCTGGCTGCGTTCCCTGCTCTCGTCGCGCACGGGGCTGTTCGGCGTGATCGTCGTGCTGCTGATCGCCGTGACGGCGCTGGTCTCGGTGTTCTGGACCCCGTTCGATCCGATGCTCTCCGACATCCGCGGCCGGTGGGCAGCCCCCGGCTGGCCGCATCTGCTGGGCACCGACGGCACCGGGCGGGACATCCTCAGCCTCGTCATGGCCGGTGCGCGCACGACACTGTTCGTCGCCGTGGGGTCGGGCATCGTCGCAACCCTCGTCGGTGTCGCCCTCGCCGCCCTGGGCGCCCTCACCGTGCGCTGGGTGCGCGAGACCGTCGCGGTGCTCGTCGACATCCTCATCGCGTTCCCCGTGCTGATGATCGCCATGATGATCTCCGCCGTCTGGGGCGGCTCGCTGTGGGTCGTCGTGTTCTCGGTGGGCATCGGGTTCGGTGTGAGCATCGCCCGCGTCACCCGGCCCGAGCTGCGCCGGGTGCAGCAGAGCGACTTCGTCGTGGCCGGCCGCGCGAGCGGGCTCACCACAGCACAGAACCTCGTGCGGCACCTGCTGCCGAACGTGGCGCCCGTGTTCATCGTGCAACTGTCCTGGTCTATGGCGGTCGCCGTGCTCGCAGAGGCCGGCCTGTCGTACCTGGGCTTCGGAGCGACCCTCACCGAGGCGTCCTGGGGAACGCTGCTGGCGGATCTGCAGCGGTACATCGGCGTGCATCCGCTCACCGTGGTCTGGCCGGGCCTTGCCATCACGATCACGGTGCTCGGGCTGAACCTGCTCGGCGACGCCCTGCGCGAGGCCACCGACCCGACGCTGAGCCGCCGCAGCGCAGAGGTGCATGTCCCGGCGGTGGTCGCATGAGCCTCGAGGTGAACGACCTGGTCATCGAGATCGACGGCCGTCGTGTGATCGACGGCGTCTCGTTCTCGGTCGCCGACGGCCAGCGCTTCGGCCTGATCGGCGAATCGGGATCCGGCAAGTCCCTGACCGCGCTCGCACTGCTGGGTCTGCTCCCGGACGCGGCGACGGCGAGCGGCAGCATCCGCTGGAACGGCACCGAGCTGATCGGGATGCCCGACCGCGAACTCGCGAAGCTGCGCGGTGATGAGATCGGCATGGTGTTCCAGGAGCCGCGCACCGCGCTGAACCCGATCCGCACGGTCGGCCGGCAGATCGCGGAATCGGTGCGCATCCACGAGCGCATCGGACGCCGCGAGGCCCGCGAGCGGGCCGTGGCCGAAGCCGCTCGCGTCCGGCTCCCGGAACCGGACGCCATCGTGGACCGCTACCCCCATCAGCTCTCCGGCGGCCAGCGCCAGCGCGTCGCGATCGCGATGGCACTCGCCTGCCGGCCGAAGCTGCTGATCACCGACGAGCCCACCACCGCCCTCGACGTCACGATCCAGGCCGAGGTGCTGAGGCTGCTGCTGTCGCTGGTGCAGGAGCACGGCATGTCGCTGGTGTTCATCACGCACGATCTCGCCGTGCTGTCACAGGTGGCGACGCACGCGGTGGTGCTCGAGCACGGCCGCATCGCCGAGCAGGGACCCGTCTCGACGCTGCTGAGCGCGCCGTCGTCCCCGATCACCCAGGCGCTGCTGCGCGACGCGACCGCGACGCTGTGGCGTCCCGACGCCGGGCATGACGAGGGTCACGCACCGAAGGGAGGCGTCGCATGAGTCTCATCGAGGCGGAGGGCCTCGGCCGCACGTTCGCCCTTCCCAAGCGCACCCTCCTCGAGTCGCGCCGCACGAGCACGGCCCTGCATCCCACCGATCTGACGATCGATGCGGGCGAGTCGGTCGGCATCATCGGCGAGTCCGGCTCCGGCAAGTCCACCCTTGTGCGACTGCTGCTGGGGCTCGACCGTCCGACGACCGGCCGGGTGGCGGTCGACGGCAGGGACGTGGATGCCACGGCATCCGCCCGCTCGCTGCACTGGCTGCGCCGACAGACCGGGCTGGTCTTCCAGGACCCGTACGCGTCACTGGATCCGCGGATGACGGCGGGCCGGATCATCGCCGAGCCGCTCTGGGCGCTCGACATCCCCGGCGATCACCGTGCGCGGGTGCGGGAGGTGCTCGAGCAGGTGGGTCTGGAGGCCGACATGGCCGATCGGCACCCCCACGAATTCTCCGGAGGGCAGCGCCAGCGCATCGCCCTGGCGCGCGCGATCGCGCATCGCCCCCGCGTCCTCGTCGGCGACGAGCCTCTTTCGGCGCTGGACGTGACGGTCCGCGCACAGGTGCTCGAGCTGATCGCGCAGCTGCAGCGCGACGAGGGCCTGACGGTCATCATGGTCTCGCACGACATCGGCGTTGTGCAGAACCTCGCCGACACGGTCATGGTGATGAAGGACGGACGGATCGTGGAGCACGGACCGACGGATGCCGTGCTGCAGCACCCCGCCGAGGACTACACGAGGCGGCTGCTCGCGGCGATCCCGGTCATCCCGCACCCCTGACCGCGATCCGGCGTCCGGATCCGAACGCGGCGATCTGGGCGCCGAGGTCGGAGAGACCGACCGCGACATCGACGAGGTCGAGGTCCGCAAGGGCATCCGCCAGCAGGAGACACTCGCCGGACAGCTCTCGTCGCAGCCTTCGCCCCTCGCGCGTGCGCCGCCACGTCCGCGAGCCGGCGAGTCCTGCTTGCAGTGCGTCGAGATCGACGAGCAGCTCCCACATCTCGGGATGCACGATCATCCAGTTCGACGTCATCGCCGGCAGGCGGTGGTCGGCCAGCAGGCCGGCAGCCGCGAGCTGCGCCCTCCGGCGAACACGCCACCGTCGCAGCGGTGAGAGCCGCGCGAGCAGACGGCTGAGCGGGGCGAACAGCAGAACCTCCTCGTCGTCGACGGCGACGGCGAGACGACGCCGCCCGCTCCGGCGCGTCAGCCGGCTCTTGCCGTCCAGGTGCGGGACCGCGATCCTCACCAGGCCGGCGAGGTGCTCGCGCACCTCATCCGCACTCAGGTCGACATCGATGATGTCCCTGGTGAAATGGCCGTCGACGACGAGGGAGAACCAGGTCGCTCCCGTCGAGTGCACGACCGCCCACCGTGTGGGGTCGCTGGTGCTGAGGAGGCTCAGGAACGCCGAGTCGCTCCGCAGCGTGACGCACGAACGGATGCCGGCGTCGACCGGCTTCAGGGCGATGAGCGCGGCGCGGACGTCATGCAACGGATCGGCGGTCACGGAGCCCCGCGATCACAGGGTCTTCTGCAGCAGGAACACTCCTTGCGGCTCGCCGAACTTCAGACCGACCTCGGTGAGCCGCCCCGCATCGGTGAAGCCCGCCTTGCGGTGCAGGGCGATGGAAGCCTCGGCCCCGCGGTCGGCGATCACGGCGATGACCTGGCGCAGACCCGCCGTGCGGCAGGCGTCCAGGAACTCGGCGAGCAGCGCCCACCCGATCCCCCGCCCACCGGCCGTCGGGGCGAGATAGATCGAGTTCTCGATCGTGAACCTGTACGCCGACTTCGGGGACCACTGCTGGCCGAGCGCGTAACCGAGGAGCTCGCCGTCCTCGGTCTCGGCCACCAGGAACGGGATGCCCGCGTCCGCGATCTTCGCGGCCTTGTCCGCCCAGGTCTGCTCCGTGGACTCGACCTCGTCGTACGTGACCGTCGAGGTGCGCACGTAGTGGTTGTAGATGTCGCGGATCGCCGGCAGATCGGCGTCCGCCACCTGCCGGATGCGCAGCGCGCTCATGCCTCTCCCTCCACACGCCAGTCGACGGGCTGCGCGCCCATCGACTCCAGCATCGTATTAGCCCGGGAGAACGGCTTCGACCCGAAGAACCCCCTGCTCGCCGACAGCGGCGAGGGGTGGGCGGACTCGATGATGGGAGTGTCCTCCAGCAGGGGCTTGAGGCCCCGGGCATCCGCTCCCCAGAGGATCGCGACCAGCGGCTTCCGGCGCGCGACCAGCGTGCGGATCGCGAGCTCGGTGACCTTCTCCCAGCCCCAGCCGCGGTGCGAGGCCGGGGTGCCGGGCCGCACGGTCAGCACCCTGTTCAGCAGCAGCACGCCCTGGTCGCTCCAGGCGGTCAGGTCGCCGTGCGGAGCCGGGGGGATGCCGAGATCGTCCTGGCGCTCCTTGTAGATGTTCCCGAGGCTGCGCGGCAGCGGCCGCACCTCGCGGTCGACCGCGAACGACAGGCCGATCGGATGCCCCGGCGTCGGGTACGGGTCCTGACCCGTGATCAGCACGCGCACGTCCGCCAGCGGCCGCTGGAAGGCACGCAGCACCTGGGCCCCCGCGGGCAGGTACCCGCGACCGGCGGCGTTCTCGGCGCGCAGCCGGTCCCCCAGCTCCGTGATCAGCGGCTGCACGGGCGCGAGCGCCTGTGCCCACTCCGGATCGATCTGCCCGGCCTCGGCCAGCTGGGCGAGCGTCTGCGGCATCAGTCGACGTCGGTGCGCACGTGCAGCGGCCCGCGCGCCAGCAGGTGCTGCGCGGACTGCGCCACAGGACGCATGGTCACGAGATCCAGGTTCACGCGACGCGGCGCGTTCAACGCGAAGGCGATCACGTCGGCGACGTCCTCGGCCAGAAGCGGCTCCTCGACGCCCGAGTAAACGGCATCCGCGGCGACCCGGTCGCCCCCGAGACGATTGAGGGTGAACTCCTCGGTGTGCACCATGCCGGGAGCGACCTCGACAACGCGGATGGGCTCGCCGTTCAGCTCCTGACGCAGCACCTTGACGAGCATCGACTCCGCAGCCTTCGCCGCGTTGTACCCGGCGCCGCCCGGATAGGCGGTCTGCGCGGCCGTCGACGTCACGAAGACCGTGTCGGCGTGGCCGGAGTCCTCCGCGGCGCGGCGCAGCAGCGGCAGGACGCCGGCGACGAGCCGCTGCGTCGAGAGCACGTTCGCGTCGTACATCCACTGCCAGTCGTCGATCGAGCCGTTCTCGACGCTGTCGGTGCCCCGGGCGCCGCCGGCGACCTGCACGAGCGCGTGCACGGGGCCGGTGCGCTCGAGCTCCTCGATGAGCGCGGCCACGGCATCCGGATCGGTCAGGTCGCAGGCGATCGCCGACGATCCCGTCTCCGCGGCGAGCGCCTCCAGCCGTTCCGCCCGTCTGGCGACGCCGACCACGTCCCAGCCCTGCGCGCGCAGCGCACGCACTGCGGCCTCTCCGATACCGGTACTCGCCCCTGTTACCACGGCACGTCTGTTCAGCATGCATCCACCGTACGGCTTTCGGGGCGCTTCGCTGTGTTACGTAACATTTCCCGGCGGTTGTCCGGCGTCGTGCTCGCTCCGTAACCTCGCTTCCAGGCATCCGGCCGCACGACCACACTCACTCTGGGAGAACCTCATGTCCACACCCGAGAACTGGCGCTTCGAGACCAAGCAGATCCACGCCGGCGCGGCACCCGACCCGGTCACGAAGGCGCGCGCCACGCCGATCTACCAGACGACCTCCTATGTGTTCGACAACGCCGACCACGCCGCGAACCTGTTCGCCCTGGCCGAGTTCGGGAACATCTACACCCGCATCCAGAACCCCACCCAGGACGTGCTCGAGCAGCGCCTCGCCGCGCTCGAGGGCGGCACCGGTGCCCTCGTGCTCTCCAGCGGCCAGGCGGCGTCCACGTTCGCCGTGCTGAACATCGCTCAGGCCGGCGACCACATCGTGTCGTCCAGCTCGATCTACGGCGGCACCTACAACCTCTTCAAGTACACGCTCGCCAAGCTCGGCATCGAGGTCACCTTCGTCGAGAACCAGGACGACCCGGCCGAGTGGCGCGCGGCGCTCCGCCCGAACACGAAGCTGTTCTTCGCCGAGACCATCGGCAACCCGAAGATCAACGTGCTCGACATCCGCGCCGTCGCCGACATCGCCCACGAGGGCGGCGTGCCGCTGATCGTCGACAACACGATCGCCACCCCGTTCCTCATCCGCCCGTTCGAGCACGGCGCCGACATCGTCGTCCACTCGGTCACCAAGTTCCTCGGCGGCCACGGCACCACCATCGGCGGCGCGATCATCGACGGCGGCTCCTTCGAGTGGTCGAAGAACGTCGAGAAGTTCCCCGGCCTCACCGAGCCGGACCCCTCCTACCACGGCGCGAGCTACACCACCGCCGTCGGCGACGGTCTCGCGTACATCATCAAGGCCCGCGTGCAGCTGCTGCGCGACCTCGGCTCCGCGATCGCCCCGCAGAGCGCCTGGAACCTGATCCAGGGCATCGAGACCCTCTCGCTGCGCGTCGAGCGTCACGTGCAGAACGCCCAGGAGATCGCCGAGTGGCTCGAGAACCACGACGACGTCGCCTCCGTGAACTACTCGGGCCTGCCGTCCTCGCCCTGGTACGCCAAGGCCAACGAGTACGCCCCGAAGGGCGTCGGCGCGGTGCTGTCCTTCGAGCTCAAGGGCGGCGTGGAGGCCGGTCGCGAGTTCGTGAACAGCCTCACGCTGTTCAGCCACCTCGCCAACATCGGTGACGTGCGCTCCCTGGTCATCCACCCGGCCTCCACCACCCACTCCCAGCTCTCGCCCGAGCAGCAGCTCACCGCCGGCGTCACGCCGGGCCTGGTGCGCCTGTCGGTCGGCCTCGAGAACATCGACGACCTCAAGGCGGACCTGGAGACGGCGCTGGTCGCCGCGCGTCGCGTCGCCGAGGCCGCTCGCGCCTGATCGCGCTCTCCTCCTCAGAGACATGGATGCCCCGGACCGCGCGGTCCGGGGCATCCATGCATCCGGGCTCAGTTGCGCGCTGGGCAGGCCGTCACGGCGCTGAAACCGAGCACGCCGTATCCGCCGAGGAGGCTGACACGCTCGACGCCGGTGCGCACGAGGTCGCCGACCACCGCCGCAGGAGTGCACGTCGCGGGTGCCAGGTAGATCGCTCCAGGCCTCACGCCCTGCAGCGTCGCGGCCGCGAGCGCATCAGGGTAGTCAGCGCCCGCCGCGATGTAGGCATCGGCTGACGGACCAGGCGCCGCCAGGCGCGCCACCGCCAGGGCCGTCTCGTACCGATCCGCGCCCGCTGCTCGCACCACCTTCGCGCTGGGGCTCAGGCTTGAGGAAACGCCGGTCGTGACCGCGCCTGTGCCGCCGAGCACCGTCAAGGTCTGCACCCCGAGCCGCCGCAGCTCGGCGACGGTTGCCGCGTCGGCGCGGCCGGCCGCGCCGTCGACGAGCAGGATGGGAGCCGACCGGGCGATCGCGGCCGGAACCGCCGCGACAGCGTCGGGGAAATCGCGGCCCGTCGCGACGAGCGCCTCGCCTGCCGTCCCGGTGGGGAACGCCGATGCGATCACGGCGCGTGACGTGGCGTAGCGATCGGCGCCCCAGATACGGGAGACCGAGGGGGCGAGGGAGCGCAGCTGCGTGAGGACCTGCTCCGACACCGCTCCCGCCCCGCCGACGACCACGATCCGCGCGGGATGCAGCCGGGACAGTTCGGTGCGCGTCACCGACGGCAATGACGACGGCGCGGTCAGCAGCAACGAGGCGTGGTTCTTGGCGACGACCGGCCCCACGGAGAGCGCATCGGCGAAGGAGGCACTCGAGGCGATGTACACCGTGCGCGGACCCGTGCCCGGGAACGCGGCCCGCGAGATCGCCGCTGCGGTCGCGTAGCGGTCGGCGCCACTCAACCTGGTGGTGCTCGCCTCGCCGATCACCGCGTCGTAACAGGAGTAGTCGCTCACGGGAACTCCGCCGGCGGTGCTGGCGGTCTCGACCAGGCACACCCGGTGACCGGCGGCCTCCACGGGGAGGACCATCGACCCGCCGGGCGTCGTGCTGGCTATGGTCGCGGCGTCGAGATCGACATCACTGAGCACATTCCAGCCCGCGCCGTCCGAGGCGCCGCGCTGCCAGATCAGCCGGTCCACAACCGAGGCATCGGCCGGAACCCAGGTGCCCGGCGTCATGGAGACGGCCCTGCCGACCACCAGGTTCGAGGTGCCCGGGCCTGTGGCGCGACTGGTCGCGTACGCGGAGTCGATCGTGATCGTCCTGCACGACGGATCGGTGACCAGTCCCGCGTTCTCATCGCCGAACGTCGCGCAGACGGTGTAGGTCCCCGGCGGCGCGGGATCGATCACCTGGACCACGCTGTGCAGGCCGATGGCTCCCGGATGCTGCGACGCCAGCTCCGACGGGGGCGGCGCGGTGTAGGGGCCGCCCACCAGTCCTCGCGGCGGCCGCTGATCAGCGGGCACGCCGCTCGCCGGCGTGTAGGTCACCTCGAATCGCCCCCAGCCGTGGCGGTCCCAGCTGTCGCTGAGCCATCCGTCGATGTACAGACCCGACTTCCCGGGGTGCGGGCCGATGCCCGTGACCGCACCGTCCACCGCCCGGGGCGGCACGGTGACGCTGCTGCATCCGAGGCTCGTCCACGTCGTGCCGGGGACGCCCGGCGCCGCGGACGCGCACGCCCTGTACACGCCGGGTGCGGTCGGGGACGCGATCGTCCAGAACCCATGGTGCACGATGTTGCCGAACTGGTCCCGACCGGGGTGATCATCCACGCCGTTGTCGAACTGGTGGGTGGCCAGCAGCGGCTGATCGAACGCGGTCGAGACCGCGGCACCGTCCGGTCCGGTGAGAGTCACGCGCACGGCGTTGTTGTTGCCGACCTCTGCGCCGGAGAGCTTCGCCCAGCCGTAGATCTCGATGACCGGCCCCTGTTGGTATCGCACCGAGATGAGTTCGATCCGGCCCGTCATCGTGGCCGTCGCCGCGGTGGCCGGCCCGGCCGCGAACAGCGATGAGAGAGCCACAAGTACAGAAATGAGCAGAGCTGTCCGACGCGCCATCGCGCCCCCTTCGTCGGGATGGCCTGAATGTTCGAGAGACTACACCCGAGCCGCGCGCGGCGTGCGCTGTAACCTGCCGCTCCCGCGGGCGGGCACCCGGGAGAATGGGACACATGGACTGGCAGACGACCTCAGAGGACACGGTGCCCTCGGCACCCGTGACCGAGGCCGACCAGCGACTGCTGCGCGCCCGTCCCCCCGCCACCGGCGCCTGGCGCGACGGCGACCCCGCGGGCGACCGCCGCTTCACCTTCCTGGGCGACCTGCGCACCGAGAGCGGCCAGCACCTGCCCGTGATGCGCCTGGCCTGGGAGTCGTGGGGCGAGCTCAACGCGGCACGCGACAACGCGGTACTCATCCTGCACGCGCTGACCGGTGACAGCCACGTCCGCGGCGAAGCCGGCGCAGGGCATCCGACGGCCGGCTGGTGGGATTCCGTGGTCGGCCCGGGTGCGGCGATCGACACCGATCGCTGGTTCGTGATCGCCCCGAACATGCTGGGCGGATGCCAGGGATCGACCGGCCCCGCGAGCATCGCCCCGGACGGCCGGGAGTGGGCGTCTCGCTTCCCCTACCTCACGATCCGCGACCAGGTGGCGGCGCAGATCCGCCTGGCCGACGAGCTCGGCATCGAGACCTGGGCCGCCGTGATCGGCGGCTCCATGGGCGGCATGCACGCCCTGGAGTGGGCCGTCATGGAGCCTCAGCGCGTCGAGCGCCTGGCCGTGCTCTCCTCTCCCCCGGTGACCACGGCGGATCAGCTGGCCCTGAACTTCGTGCAGCTGGAGACCGTGCGCATGGACCCGCGCTTCGCCGGCGGCGAGTACTACGACGCGGCGCTCGGCGAGGGCCCCCACCGCGGTCTGGCGCTGGCCCGCCGCATGGCGCTGCTGAACTACCGCAGCCCCATCGAGCTGAATCAGCGGTTCCAGCGCTCCTGGCAGTCCGGGGTCTCCCCGCTCGGCCACGGCGGTCGCTTCGCGGTGGAGTCCTACCTGGACTTCCACGGCAACAAGTTCACCCGCCGCTTCGACGCGAACAGCTACATCACCGTGGTCGAGGCGATGAACTCCCACGACATCGGTCGCGACCGCGGCGGTGTCGAGGAGGCGCTGCACACCGTCACCGCGAAGAGCCTGGTGATCGGCATCGACACCGACCGGCTGTTCCCCGTCGACGGACAGCAGCGCATCGCGCGCAGCATCCCGAACCTCATCGACGACGAGGCGATCGTGCTGGCCAGCGACTTCGGCCACGACGGCTTCCTCATCGAGACCGACGAGGTCGGGATGCATCTGCAGCGGCTGCTCGACGCCTGAGTCGTCCCGCAGCGACCGCCGGCGACCCGCGGCTCAGACCATGACCGATGCCTGTTGCGACCGCCGCTCGGCACGGTACGCGATGACGGTGATGCCGAGTCCCAGCAGCGCCAGCCCTGCGCCCACCCACTCCGGAGCGGTGAAGCCCAGCCCGAGCGATATCGCGATGCCGCCGAGGAACGCGCCCAGACTGTTGCCGATGTTCAGCGCGGAGTGGTTCAGCGCAGCGGCGATCGACTGGTTGTCTCCGGCGACGTCCATCAGCCGGGTCTGGATGGCCGGGCTGATCATCGCCGAGAGCGCGCCGACGATCAGCGCCAGGACCACCAGCGCGGCGAACGACCAGGCCAGCATCGCGAGCAGGACGAGCGCCGCGGCGAGGCCGGCCAGGCCGAAGTGCAGCGTCGCGCGCAGGTCGCGGTCGGCGAAGTAGCCGCCTGCGAGGTTGCCGATCGTCATGCCCACACCCACCAGCACCAGCGTCACGGGGACGGCCCACTGCGGCGCTCCGGCGACCTCGGTGACGAGCGGGGCGATGTAGCTGTACACCGCGAAGAAGCCGCCGAATCCGATCGCGCCGATGCCCAGCGTCAGCCACACCTGCGAGGAGCGGAACACGCCCAGCTCGGAGCGCATCGTGCGGCCGGGATCGCCCTCGTGGGCGGGGACGAACAGCGCGATGCACACGGCGCCGAGCGCGAAGACCAGGGTGACCACGAGGAACGCGGTCCGCCAGCCCCACTGCTGACCGAGATAGGTGCCGACGGGCACGCCGACGACGTTCGCGATCGTGAGTCCGGTGAGGATGAAGGCCACACCCTGAGCGCGACGCCCCGGCCCCAGAACGTCGGCCGCGACGAGCGCGCCGATGCCGAAGTAGGCGCCGTGCGGCAGGCCGGCCAGCAGACGCGCCATGCCGACCAGCCCGAAGCCGGGCAGCACAACGACGAGGGCGTTGAACAGGGTGAGGGCGACGGCGAGGCCGAGCATCACCCGGTGACGCGGATACCGCGCGACCGCACCGGCGATGGTCGGCGCGCCGATCACGACGCCCAGCGCGTACATCGACACGAGCACGCCGCTCTGGCCGATCGCCTGCTCCTGGCTGCGCGCCCAGAGGTCGGGCAGCAGGTCCTGGGCGATGTCGGGAAGCAGGCCCATCATGACGAATTCGGTCATGCCGATGCCGAAGCTGCCGATGGCGAGAGAGAGGAGCGCCCTCATCGCCGCACCCCTCGAGAGGTTCGAGGGAGTCACCTGTCCATGCTAGCGGCGGGCGAGCGCCACGATGACGGGATGACCAGCGGATGCCGCATCAGCGGCGCTCGTAGCGCCAGGGCAGCGTGCCCATCAGGAGCCGATGCCTGGCATCCGGTCCCCCGGGCTCCTCCGCGTGCTCGGCATCCCCCGCCCAGAGCGCGAAGCGGCCGTCGACGCCGTCGCGCAGGTTCGTCGCGTAGAGCGCCGGTTCGCCGACGGCGGCGAGCGCGTCATCGACCGTCCGGTGCCCGAGCAGTCCGTTCAGGGTCACCCAGGTCGGCGGGAAGAGCGTCAGGCTGCTCGCCTCGTGCTGCGCGAACATCTGCTCCGGGCTCAGCCACATCGCCTCCTCGATCTCGCCGGGGTTCACCCGCACCTCGTCGCCGAGGTCGCGAGCGAGGAAGAACCACGTGCGGAACTTCACGGGCTGCTCGGGCGGCGGCGTCCAGCGCGAGAGCAGGGTGACATCCGCGATACGGATCGCGGTCTCCTCCCGCGTCTCCCGCACGGCCGCGGCGCGGGCGGCATCAGCCTCATCCTCCGCATCCCCCCAGTCGCCGGGGTCGACACGTCCACCGGGGAACACCCAGGCTCCTGCGAACGACCCCTTCGACGGGCGCCGCAGCATCAGCGTCTCCACGCCCTCCGGTCCGTCGCGGAGCACGACGGCGGTGCCCGCGACGCGGATCTCCCCGTCGGCGCTCATCTCAGTCCTGGTCGGCGGCGTCGATCGCCGCTTCGAGCCGCTCGATCTTGGCGTCCAGCTCCCCGCTGTAGCCGGGACGGATGTCGGCCTTCAGCACCAGTGAGACGCGGGAGCCGAACGGCATCACCGCCTCTGTGGCGCGCTTGACGACATCCATCACCGTGTCCCAGTCCGGGCCCTCGATCTCGGTGAACATGCTCGTGGTGCGATGGGCGAGACCGGACTCGCGAACGACGCGCACCGCGGCGGCGACCGCGTCGTGGACGGAATCGCCGGAGCGGCCGTTGCCGGACGGGGCGACTGAGAAGGCGACGAGCATGGGCGTCCTCCGATTTCAGGGGTGGTTTCAGGTGGTGGTCATAGATCCGCGCGGTACGCGCACGACCGCGCGCACCGCATGGACGAGCAGGACGACCAGCAGCAGGTTGCGCGCGGTGAGCAGCAGCACGGGCAAGGCTTCGGCGCGCAGCAGCTGGTCGTAGGTGAGCGGGTAGATCGCGAACGTCAGCGCGCACAGCACCAGGACGAGCAGCGCCGCGGTGCGCGCTCGGACGCGGTCGAAGACGATCCAGAGGATGACCGGCGGGATCAGCCAGGTGTGGAACTGCGGAGAGCCGACCTTGTTGGTCACCCTCAGCCCCGTCACCAGCGCCAGCGTCAGCGGCGGCAGGAGTCGCTGCCACGCCGCCCCGCCACGCGCGCGAAGAGCGCCGACGACGAGGATCCCGGCGACGACGAGCACCATCAACGGCGTCAGCAGTGTGGAGACGAGGTCGGCCCCGGGCGCCGTGATCTGGAAGGTGAGGATCTCATAGCTGTACTCGATGCGCGCGGCGCCGACCACGACCATCCACAGGAACGGCGTGGCCCCCACGGCCTCGATCTGCAGGCCGCGGCCGGTCTGCATGCCGAGGAAGCCCAGCAGATTCCCGCCTGCGCCCAGCATCAGCAGCACGCCGATGATCACGATCGTGACGGATGCTGCGCTCAGCAGCACCTGCCAGGACCGCCGGCCGGCGGCGATCGCGGCAACGACCACCGCGCCGGGCCAGATCTTCACCCACGCGCCGATCGTGAGCAGAGCGGCTCCCACCCGCGGTCGGTGCGCGAGCCACAGCCCGCCCGCGACCACGACGGGCACGGTGATCGCGTCGATCCGGTACATGGCGATCGGCCCGAGCAGCATCAGGGCGCTGATCCAGAACCACGCGGCGACCCGGCGGCGCCGGGTGCCGCCACGGCCGACGAGCGCCGCGAACCCGAGCAGGTCGCAGAGCGTGACCAGCAGCGCCCACCCGATCAGGTAACCGGCCTGCTGTCCCAGGGCGACGGTGAACGGCACTGCCAGCAGCTGCGCCAGCAGCATCGGCGCCAGCGCCAGCTGCGGGTAGACCCAGCTCTCGGTGATCCCGACGACCGGGCCACCGCCGAGCGCGGCGGACGACCAGGGCTGATAGACCAGCACCACGTCGCCCATGGGCTGCGCGGGCAGAACCCAGCCGAGCCAGGCTACGACCGCATGCACGGCGAGGAACACACCCCACAGCGGTGCGGCGCGGCCGGACTTCCCTGTCATCCGCATGCCGGCTCTCGGCCGCCGGCGCGCACGCTCCACGCTGCGTTCATGCGATCAGCTCCCCGATCGCGAGGGGAAGCGCGTCCGCGACGTCGATGGCGACGATCGGGTGCCCGACGGCACCGTCGCCGGATCCCGACGCGACCGCCGCCGCGCGCCCGTGCAGCCAGCTGGCCGCCGCCGCGATCTCGGCGAGGGGCTTTCCGGCGTTCGCTGCGAGCAGGGCGCCGAGCACGCCTCCCAGCACGTCGCCCGTGCCGGCCGTGGCGAGCCATCCCGGCCCGTTCGACACCAGGATGGGCTCCGCGTCCGGTGCCGCGATGATCGTGCGGGATCCCTTGCACAGCACGACGGATCCCAGCGTCTGCGCGGTCTCCACGACCTCGGCGATCCGCTGACCGCCGGACGCGGACTGCTCCCCCGAGGCGAGCCCGAGCTGCTCGCGCAGCCGGGCGAGCTCGCCGGCGTGCGGGGTCAGGATGCACGGTGCGGTCGCGCCGCGCGCGAGATCCAGGGCGCCCGCGTCCACCACGACGGGTGCGGATCCGGCGAGGATGCGGCGCAGCGCCTCCTGCTCCTCCGGGCTGCGATGGGCGGCATCCGTGCCCGAACCGATCACCCAGGCATCGACCCTGGTGCGCCCGAGATCTGAGCCCACCACGGTCTCCGGGCGGCGCGCCAGCACGGCATCCGAGGCCTCGCCCGCATACCGGACGTACCCCGAACCCGCGCGCCAGGCCGCCTCCACACCGAGCACCGCCGCACCGGGGTAGGCGGCGGATCCGGTGCGCAGCGCGACGACGCCGCGGGAGTACTTGTCGTCATCGGCCGCGGGAACGCGGAGGAAGCCGGCGGTGTCGGCCTGCGTCCATTCGCGCGTCATGAGACCACGCTATCGCGCGGAGGCCGAGGACCGTCCCGGATCCGGGACGGCCCTCGCCCGTGTCCTCAACGGGTAGCGTCGTAGGGTGACCCTGCTGTTCTCGCCGCTCACCCTCCGCTCCCGCACCTTCCGCAACCGCCTGTGGGTGTCGCCCATGTGCATGTACAGCGCTGTGGAGGGCGTGCCGCAGTCCTGGCACCGCACGCATCTGGCGCAGTTCGCATCAGGCGGCGCAGGACTCATCGTCGCCGAGGCGACCGCCGTGACCCCGGAGGGCCGCATCTCCCCGCGTGACACCGGGCTGTGGACCGACCAGCAGCGCGACATCTGGGCGGAGATCGTCTCCGACGTGCACGCGCGCGGCGGCATGATCGGCATCCAACTGGCGCACGCGGGTCGCAAGGCGTCCACCTGGTGGCCGTGGGCCGATGAGCAGGGATCCGTCCCCGCGGATCAGGGCGGCTGGCAGACCGTCGCGCCGTCCGCGGTTCCCTTCGAGGGTTTCGCGCCCGCCGAGGCGCTCGACTCCGCCGGCATCGATCGCATCGTGGCCGGGTTCGCCGCCGCGACGCGTCGGGCAGTGGATGCCGGATTCGACGCGCTCGAGGTGCACGGCGCGCACGGCTATCTTCTGCACCAGTTCCTGTCGCCGCTGTCGAACGTCCGCTCCGACGAGTACGGGGGTTCGCTGCAGAACCGCGCCCGGCTGCTGCTGCGGATCGTGGACACGGTCCGGGAGATCGCGGGTCCCGATCTGCCGGTGCTCGTACGGCTCTCGGCGACCGACTACGCCGAGGGCGGCTTCGTCCCCGAGGAGGCGGCGGAGGTCGGCAGGTGGGCGATCGAGCACGGAGCCGACCTCGTCGACGTCTCCAGCGGCGGCACGATCGCGCACCCGAAGGTGCAGCTGCGTCCGGGCTACCAGGTGCCGTTCGCGGAGATCGTCCGCGCCGGCGGGCGGGTGCCCACCGGCGCGGTGGGGCTGATCACCTCCGCGGCCCAGGCCGAGGAGGTGCTCGCCTCCGGCGCAGCGGATGCGGTGTTCGCCGGCCGCGAGTGGCTGCGCGACCCGCACTTCGCGCTGCGCGCGGCGCATGAGCTGGGCGCCGAGGTCACCTGGCCGCCGCAGTACCTGCGCGCGCGCTGGCGCTGAGCGTCACCTCCGCGGGAGGCAGCGCTCAGCAGCCGCGTCGCACTCGGCGATGGCGCGGCGCTCAGCGGCCGTGGCCACGGCGCGTGGCATCCTGCACCTCGCCGACGAGCTCCTCGAGGATGTCCTCCAGGAAGAGCACCGCGGTCGTCTCCCCCGAGGAATCCCGCACCTTCGCGAGGTGACGTCCGCCCCGGCGCATCGCGGCGAGCGCGTCCTCCAGGTCGGTGTCCTCCTGCACGGGCACCATGTGGTGGATCCGCTTGGCGGGCAGCGGCTCGTCGATGTGCGAGTCGGACTCCTCGGAGGCCCGCAGGACGTCCTTGAGATGCACGTAGCCGATCGCCACGTCCTCGTCGTCGACGATCACGTAGCGCGAGAACCCGTAGCGGGCCACTGCCTTCTCCACATCGCCGGGCGTCGCGGTGTCGGGCAGGGTGATCAGCTCGGCCAGCGGCACGGCGACATCCCGCGCCTTCTTGTCGGTGAACTCGACCGCAGCGGCGACTGCGCCGGAGGTGTCCGTCAGGACGCCCTCGCGACGCGAGCGGTCGACGATCGTCGCGACCTCCTCGATCGTGAACGTCGAGGCCGCCTCGTTCTTCGGCTCCACGCCGAACAGCCGCAGGACCAGGTTCGCCGAGCCGTTCAGCAGGGCGATCACGTGCCGGAACACGCGGGAGACCCACACCAGCGGCGGTGCCAGGATCAGCACGGCGCGGTCGGGCACCGAGAACGCCAGGTTCTTCGGCACCATCTCGCCGAACACGACGTGCAGGAACGACACCAGGGCCAGGGTGATCACGAAGGCGAGCACCGAGATCAGCCCGGGATCCCAGCCCAGCGCGTGCATCGGGATCTCCAGCAGGTGATGGATCGCCGGCTCGGACACGTTCAGGATCAGCAGCGAGCAGATCGTGATGCCCAGCTGCGAGGTCGCCAGCATCAGCGTGGCGTGCTCCATCGCGTACAGCGCGGTCTTCGCCGCGCGCGAGCCCTGCTCTGCGAGCGGCTCGATCTGCGAGCGGCGCGCGGAGATGACGGCGAACTCGCCGCCGACGAAGAACGCGTTGGCGACCAGCAGCACGATCAGCCACACCAGGCCTGCCCAGTCGCTCATCGGCGGGCCTCCGTCTCGTCGTCGGTCTCGGCGGCGGGGTCGGCGATGTAGCGGATGCGATCCACCCGCCTGCCGTCCATGCGCACCACCGTGAGAGTGCCCGATCCGATGCGCACCTCGTCGCCGAGGGCGGGCACGCGCTCGAGCAGGCTCATCATGTAGCCGCCGATGGTGTCGTAGACCTCGCCCTCGGGCACTTCGATGCCGGTGCGTGCGAGGAGTTCGTCCGGGCGCAGCTCGCCGGGGAAGGTGATCGAGTCGACCCGGCGGACGATGCCCGCGCGGGAGCGGTCGTGCTCGTCGAACACCTCGCCGACGATCTCCTCGATGAGGTCCTCCAGGGTGACGATGCCGGCGGTGCCGCCGTACTCGTCGACGACGATCGCCATCTGGTACCCCTTCGAGCGCAGCTCGGCGACCAGGGCGTCGAGGTGCACGGTCTCCGGCACCCGCAGCGGCTCCGTGCTGAGTGCTCCGACGGGCACCTCCAGACGCCTCTCGCGGGGCACGGAGACGGCGGCCTTGACATGCACGACGCCCGTGATGTCGTCGAGGTCGTCGTCGTACACGGGGAAGCGGCTGTGACCGGTGCTGCGGGCCAGGCGGATGACGTCGTCCGCGCAGTCGCCGACCGAGATCGCGTGCATGCTCGGGCGCGGGGTCATGATGTCATCGGCGGTGAGGCGGGCGAAGTTGAGGCTGCGGTCCAGCAGCGTCGCCGTGTCCTCCTCGAGCACGCCCTGGCTGGCCGACCGGCGCACCAGCGAGGAGAGCTCCTCGGCGCTGCGTGCGCCGGAGAGCTCCTCCTTCGGCTCGATGCCCATGGCGCGCAGCACGGCGTTCGCGCTGCCGTTGAGCATCAGCACCGCGGGCTTGAACACCACGGTGAACGCCGTCTGGAACGGGATGACCAGCTTGGCCGTCTGCAGCGGGAGGGCGAGCGCGAAGTTCTTCGGCACCAGCTCGCCGATGATCATCGACAGGAATGTGGCGACGAGCATCGCCACGGTGACCGAGACCGGTACGGCCGCGGCATCCGGAACGCCCCATGCCTCGAGCAGCGGCTCGAGGAGCTTCGAGATCGCCGGCTCCATGGTGTATCCGGTCAGCAGCGTGGTGAGCGTGATGCCCAGCTGCGCCGAGGAGAGATGCGTCGAGGTGATCTTGAGAGCACGGATGGTGAGCATCAGCCGGGACTCGCCGCGCGCCTGGCGCGCTTCGAGCTCTGCGCGGTCGAGGTTGACCAGGGCGAACTCGCTGGCCACGAACAGGCCGGTCCCGACGATGAGGAGGAGCCCCACGCCCAGCAGCACGAATTCCATCAGCTGAAGTCCTCACTCAGGGCGAGGATCGGGCGGTGGGGCGAGGGACTGCAAGAAGGAGGGTCGTCCATGGTGCGGACGATCTTACAGAATCCTGCTGTGAGCCGCGCGACGCTACCAGCTCACCGGCAGCGCCTTGCCCTCCTCGTAGCCGGAGGCGGACTGCAGGCCGACCAGGGCGCGGTCATGGAACTCGGCGACGGTGGCTGCTCCCGCATAGGTGAACGAGGAGCGCACGCCCGAGGTGATCATGTCCAGCAGGTCCTCCACGCCGGGCCGGAGCGGGTCCAGATAGATCATCGACGAGGAGATGCCCTCCGCGAACAGCTCCTTGCGAGCGAGCTCGTAGGGGTCCAGCCGCTCGAACCTGGCCTGCACCGCCTTCGTGGACGCCATCCCCCAGGACTCCTTGTACGCGCGACCCTCGGCGTCGTGCATCAGCTCGCCCGGCGCCTCGATCGTGCCGGCGAACCACGATCCGATCATGACGGATGCTGCGCCCGCGGCGAGCGCGAGCGCGACGTCACGCGGATAGCGCACTCCCCCGTCGGCCCACACGTGCGCGCCGAGCTCGCGCGCCGCCTGCGCGGTCTCGAGCACGGCGGAGAACTGCGGGCGCCCGACGGCGGTCATCATGCGCGTCGTGCACATCGCGCCGGGCCCCACGCCGACCTTGAGGATCGACGCCCCTGCCCGCACGAGGTCGTGCACGCCGTCGGCGGTGACGATGTTGCCGGCGACCAGCGGGATGCCGAGATCCAGACCCGCGACGGTCTGCAGCGCGCGCAGCATCCCCTCCTGATGCCCGTGGGCGGTGTCGATCACCAGCACGTCGACTCCGGCGGATGCCAGGGCGCGGGCCTTGCCCGCGACGTCCCCGTTGATGCCGACCGCGGCCGCGACCGCAAGTCGCCCTGAGGAATCCACCGCAGGGCCGTACAGGCTCGAGCGCAGAGCGGTGCGCGGGGTCAGGGTGCCGACCACGTGCCCGTGATCGAGCACCAGGACGATCTCGGCATCCGCCGCGTCGATGGCGTCGTACGCGGCGCGTCCCTCGCCGATGTCCTCGGCGGCCAGTGCGATCGGCCCGGCGTGCACGAGGTCGCCGAGGGCGGCGTCCGGCAGCGCGGTCGCGAGCCGCGGCGCGGGCAGGATGCCCTGCACGTCGGCGCGCTCGAGAGGCCCGTCCCCGCGGTGATCGGCGACGACGATGCCGTGACCGGGCAGCGAAGGCAGCAGCCGCAGCGCGTCGGCGACCGTCGCCCGCGGGGAGAGCACGAGAGGCGTGTCCCAGCGCACCGGCTGGCGCTTGACCCAGCGGATCGCCGCATCCAGCTCCTGCAGCGGCAGGTCCTGGGGCAGCACGCCGATCCCGCCGCGCCGGGCGAGCGCGGCGGCGAGCCGCGGCCCGGTCACCGAGTTCATGTTCGACGACACCAGCGGAATCGTGGCGGGCGTGCCGTCGTGCGGCGCCAGATCCACCTGGAGCCGGCTGGAGACGGCGGATCGCCGTGGCACCAGGAAGACGTCCGAATAGGTCAGATCCACTGCGGGCAGCTCACCGGAGAACTTCATATCGTCACGCTACCCCTCCACGCCCGGAGCGAACCGCCTGACCGGGGAGCATCCCGATGGCGATTGGCATTAGGCTGGGAGACTGTTACAGACGTGCGACCCGACGCGCTCTCGCCGCCGAGCCGCATGCACAGCTTCAGCGATGAAAGTAGGGCGGTAGAGCGTGTCGAACCAGGTGACCGGCGTCGGGGGCGACGGGGGGTTCGGAGCCAATTCGTGGCTCGTGGACGAGCTGTACGAGCAGTTCAAGCAGGATCGCAACTCCGTCGACAAGGAGTGGTGGCCGATCCTGGAGAACTACACTCCGGATGCCGCTGCGGCGCAGACCGCGCGCACGTCGGACACGCCGAGTGTCGCACCGGTGACGGCGCCGATCCCCGTGATCGGTGCACAGCCAGTGGCCCGCACCACGACGAAGCCCGCGAAGCAGGCGCCGATCCCCGCACAGGCGCCCAAGCCGCAGGCCAAGGAGGAGACGGAGTCCGCTGAGGAGGACAAGGTCACGCCGCTGCGCGGCATGCCGAAGACCCTCGCCGCGAACATGGACCAGTCGCTGACGGTCCCGACTGCGACCAGCGTCCGCACCATCCCGGCCAAGCTGATGATCGACAACCGCATCGTCATCAACAACCACATGTCCCGCACCCGCGGCGGCAAGGTCTCCTTCACGCATCTGATCGGCTGGGCGCTGATCAAGACGCTCAAGGAGTTCCCCAGCCAGAACGTGTTCTACGCCGAGATCGACGGCAAGCCGTCGGTGGTCGCGCCCGCTCACGTCAACCTCGGCATCGCGGTGGACGTCCCCAAGCCCGACGGCACGCGCGCCCTGCTGGTCCCCAGCATCAAGCGCGCCGACACGATGACCTTCGGCGAGTACCTGCTCGCCTACGAGGACCTCATCGCGCGCGCCCGCAACAACAAGCTGACGGCGGCGGACTTCGCCGGCACCACGGTCTCGCTCACGAACCCCGGCGGCATCGGCACCGTGCACTCCGTGCCGCGTCTGATGAAGGGCCAGGGCGCCATCATCGGCGCCGGCGCGCTGAACTACCCGGCCGAGTTCCAGGGCTCCAGCGAGAAGGTGCTCACCGAGCTGGGCATCGGCAAGGTCATCACCCTCACCAGCACCTACGACCACCGCGTCATCCAGGGCGCCGGCTCGGGCGAGTTCCTGAAGAAGGTGCACGAGCTGCTGATCGGCGAGCGCGGCTTCTACGACGACATCTTCGCCGCGCTGCGCATCCCCTACCAGCCGATCCGCTGGAACGCGGACATCGCCGTCGACCTCGCCGAGCGCGTCGACAAGCAGTCCCGTGTCATCGAGCTCATCAACGCGTACCGAGTGCGAGGCCACCTGATGGCCGACATCGACCCGCTCGAGTACGTGCAGCGCTCGCACCCCGACCTGGAGATCGAGAGCCACGGCCTGACCTTCTGGGATCTCGATCGCGAGTTCGTCACCGGAGGCTTCGGCGGCAAGCGCGTCATGAAGCTGCGCGAGATCCTCGGCGTGCTCCGCGACTCGTACTGCCGCACCCTCGGCATCGAGTACATGCACATCCAGGATCCCGAGCAGCGGCGCTGGTTCCAGGAGAAGGTCGAGGTCAAGTACGTCAAGCCCGGCCACGACGAGCAGCTGCGCGTGCTGAGCAAGCTCAACGAGGCCGAGGCGTTCGAGACCTTCCTGCAGACGAAGTTCGTCGGGCAGAAGCGCTTCTCGCTCGAGGGCGGCGAGTCGCTGATCCCGCTGCTCGACGAGATCCTTCAGGGCGCGGCGAACGCGGGCCTGGACGGCGCAGCGATCGGCATGGCTCACCGTGGCCGTCTGAACGTGCTCACCAATATCGCGGGCAAGACGTACGGACAGGTGTTCCAGGAGTTCGAGGGAACCCTCACCCCCGGGAACCAGCGCGGCTCCGGCGATGTGAAGTACCACCTCGGCACCGAGGGCACCTTCGTCGCCGAGGACGGCGCCGAACTGCCCGTGTACCTCGCCGCCAACCCCTCCCACCTGGAGACGGTCGACGGCGTCCTGGAGGGCATCGCCCGCGCCAAGCAGGACCGCAAGCCGATCGGCACCTTCACCTGGCTGCCGATCCTCGTGCACGGCGACGCGGCGTTCGCCGGTCAGGGCGTTGTGGTCGAGACCCTGCAGATGTCGCAGCTGCGCGGCTACCGCACCGGCGGCACCGTGCACATCGTGGTGAACAACCAGGTGGGCTTCACGACGCTGCCGACCGACTCGCGCACCTCGGTGTATGCGACCGATGTCGCCAAGACGATCCAGGCCCCGATCTTCCACGTGAACGGCGACGACCCCGAGTCGGTCATCCACGTGGCCCAGCTGGCGTTCGAGTACCGCGAGCGCTTCCACCGCGACGTCGTGATCGACCTGGTCTGCTACCGCCGCCGCGGTCACAACGAGGGCGACGACCCGTCGATGACCCAGCCGCTGATGACCGACCTCATCCAGGCGAAGCGCTCGGTGCGCAAGCTGTACACCGAGGCCCTGGTGGGACGCGGTGACATCACCGAGGAGGAGTACGACAAGGCCAAGGCCGACTTCCAGAACCGCCTGGAGATCGCGTTCGCCGAGACGCACGCCGCCGAGACCGGCGCCACCCCGATCGCCCCCGAGCTGACGCAGGTCGACCCCCAGGTCGGCGAGCCCGAGGTCACCGGCGTGCCGCTCGAGGTCATCCACCTCATCGGCGACGCGCACGCGAACAAGCCCGACGGCTTCACCGTGCACCCCAAGCTGCAGCAGCAGCTCGACAAGCGCGTCGAGATGAGCCGCACGGGCGGCATCGACTGGGGCTTCGGCGAGCTGCTCGCGTTCGGCTCGCTGCTCGTCGAGGGCACCCCCGTGCGTCTGGCCGGTCAGGACTCCCGCCGCGGCACGTTCGTGCAGCGCCACGCCGTGCTGCACGACCGTGAGAACGGCCAGGAGTGGCTGCCGCTGACGAACCTGTCGGCCTCTCAGGGACGGTTCTTCGTGTACGACTCGCTGCTCAGCGAGTACGCCGCACTGGGCTTCGAGTACGGCTACTCGGTCGAGAACACCGAGGCGCTGGTGCTGTGGGAGGCGCAGTTCGGCGACTTCGTGAACGGCGCCCAGTCGGTCATCGACGAGTACATCTCGGCTGCCGAGCAGAAGTGGGGCCAGCAGTCCGGTGTGGTCCTGCTGCTGCCGCACGGCTACGAGGGCCAGGGACCGGACCACTCCTCCGCTCGCATGGAGCGCTTCCTGCAGCTGTGCGCCCAGGACAACATGACCGTGGCACGGCCCTCCACGCCCGCGTCGTACTTCCACCTGCTGCGTCGTCAGGCGTACACGCGTCCGCGCAGGCCGCTGATCGTCTTCACCCCGAAGGCCATGCTGCGCCTGCGCGGTGCCACCAGCCAGGTCGAGGACTTCACCCAGGGACGCTTCGAGCCGGTCATCGACGACGACCGCGCTCTGGACCGCGCCGCGGTGAAGCGCGTCGTCGTGCACGCCGGCAAGATCCACTGGGACCTGGCCAGCGAGCTGGAGAAGAACCCGAACCCCGAGATCGCCCTGGTGCGCCTCGAGCAGTTCTACCCGACGCCGATCGATGCACTGAAGGCCATCACGGACTCGTACCCCAACGCCGAGCTGGTGTGGGCGCAGGACGAGCCCGAGAACCAGGGCGCCTGGCCGTTCCTGGCGCTGGCGTTCGCCGAGGTGCCCGGCCCGCGGCAGTTCCGCGTGGTGTCCCGTCCTGCCGCGGCCTCGCCGTCGACCGGATCGTCGAAGGTCCACGCTGCCGAGCAGGCCGCGCTGCTGAAGCAGGCTCTGACGCTGGACTGAGCCGCGTCGCAGTCGACAGGATGCCGTCCCTCCTCGCGAGGGGCGGCATCCTTCGTCTCAACGGGTCATGAACGCCCCGCGGGTCGCGCGTCAGCCTAGGAGCGCGAGGTCCTGCGCAGGCGCCCTCGGACCACGCCGACCAGCACGGCAGCACCGGCGAGCAGCACCGGCACGATCAGCGCGGCGCCGGCGAGCGGCAGCATCGCCACGGTGAGCACCGCCGCGACCACGGCCAGTCGATGCCCGAGGGTCCGGCGCGGGAGCAGGCGCACGGCGGCGACCATCCCGAGCGCGTAGATGGCGACCATGCTCGCGGTGTGGATCAGGATGAACGGCTGCAGATCCCCGCCGGTCACCAGCACGATCGTGAAGTAGACCAGGATGATCGCGCCCGTCAGCAGCAGCGCGCGACGCGGCACCTCGCCGTTCCCGACCCCCTTCGACAGCGGGGCGGGAAGGTCTCCGGCCGAGGCCAGTGACGCGCCGAGCTTCGCGAATGCGGCGAGGTAGACGTTCATCACTCCGAGCGCCACGATCCCGGCCGCGGCGCCGACGAGTGCGGGCGCCGCCGACAGCCCGCCCAGGCTGGCGAGATCCAGCAGCACAACGTTCCCCTCCCCCGCGCGCGACCCGAGCGCTCCGACCGTGACGACCTGCAGCACCAGGTAGCTTGCGCCGGACAGCGCCAGCGTGACCGCCGTCGCGATCGGGATGGTCCGCCGCGGGTCGCGGAACTCGCCGGAGATGTGCGTGCCCACCTCCCATCCGGCGAATGCCCACACGAACATCACGACCGCGGTGCCCACGCCGCCCCAGCCGTGCGGGAGGAACGGTTCGAAACGGGCCGGCTGCACGGCGGGAGCCGCGACCGCGATGACCGTGACGACCACGGCCATCAGCAGGGCGGTGAGCACGAGCTGCAGCCAGCCGGCCACCCGCACGCCGAACAGGTTGGTGATGAACGGCAGCGCCAGGAACGCGAGGGCCAGAAGCGGCACCATCCCGGCGTCGATGCCGACGATCGTCGCGATGTAGCGGGCGCCGAGCATCGCCACGACGGCGCCTCCCGCAGCCACGCCGAACATGAACCAGTAGCCGGCCGCGCGAGCCGCGGTCGGGCCCAGCGTCCGCCGCACATAGGAGGCGACTCCGCCCGGGTCCGGATGCCGGGCCGCCAGGGCCGCGAACGTCCCGGCCAGCGGGATGGCGAGCAGAGTCACGATGGCCACCGACAGGATGCTCGCGGGCCCCGCGGCGCGCGCGGCGAGCCCGGGAAGCACGAGCAGACCCGTGCCCAGTACGGATGCCAGGTACAGCGCGATCCCCGGCCCGAGGCCGAGCCGCCCGGCGGGCGCTCCGGACGAGGGTGCACGGAGGGTGGATTCGCGGATGCTCACCCGCTCACGATAGCCAGGCCCGGGGACACCGGAACCACCGCGCGACCGTCGCGCGCGAGGAATGGCCGGATTGCGTCGGAACGCGACCGGAAGGCGTCGAACGGATGCTCAGAGCAGCACGGGCCGGGCGAATCTCTCATCCGATTCCAGCTCCGCGCGCACCCCGGCGAGTGCGCCGGCGTCGACGCCCACCCGCTCGAGCGCGAGCAGCGCCGCCCCCAGGACGGGCGGTGAGTCGACGATCGTCAGGAACGCGCGAGGGATCCGCAGCGAGATCCCCTCCTCGATCCCGGACAGCAGCAGGGGGTCCCGTGCTCGTGCGACGCCACCGCCGAACACGATGGGAACGTCGACCTCGAGCAGCCCGAGCCGCCGGATGCAGGCGTGGGCGTAGGCGACCACCTCATCCGCCTGCCGGCGCACGACCCGCTGCGCGACGACGTCTCCGTCTGCCGCGGCGCGGAAGACCAGGGGCGCCAGGTAGCCGAGGCGGTCGCCCTCGCGGCGCCCCAGATGCACGTCCTCGATCATCGCGCCGACGCTCGGGGCATCGACGGCGTCCAGCAGCAGCGGGAGCAGCTCCGTCCACGGCCCGCGTCCGTCCTCCGCCCGGGCGGCGTGCCAGAGCGCCGCGGCGCCGAGCTCTGTCCCGCCGCCCCAGTCCCCCGACAGCGGTCCGAGGGCGAGGAAGCGCACGTCGGTCCCGTCCTCGCGCACGCCGATCGCGTTCATCCCGGTGCCGCAGATCACGGCCACGGCGTTGCGGGAATCGGTGCCCGCGCGCAGCAGGGCGTGCAGGTCGTTCTCCGCGACCGTGGGGCCCGCCGCCCAGGGCAGGTGGGCGATGGCCGCGCGGAAGGCCCCGATCTCCTCGTCCAGGTCAAGACCGGACAGGTACACCCCCACCTGCGCGAGCCGCCTCGGGTCCCGCCCGTCCAGCACCCGGTCGATGAGACCGTCGATGACGTGCACCGAGTTCCTCAGTCCCTCCACCTGCGGGCTCGATCCCGAGCCGCGCTGCCAGCCCAGCATCCTGCCGCTCAGGTCGAGCAGCACGACGTCGGTCTTCGAGCCCCCGCCGTCGACCGCGATCACCAGATCCGCCGCCACGGTCATGCCCATTCCAGGAAGCGCGAGTTCGCCGCCATGAGCAGGTCGGTGAGCTTCTCCGCGCGGTCGTGCTGCATCACCAGCGGGTGCGAGCGCATGGCGCGGAGAACGCGGTCGCGGCCGCCGTTGACGGCCGCATCCAGCGCGAGCCGCTCGTAGCCCGCGACCGCGCTGATGAGTCCTCGGATGTCGTCGGGCAGCGGAGCGACCGGCTCGGCGACGAAGCGTCCGTCCACGTGCCGCGCCGGCACCTCGATCACGTGGTCGTCGGGCAGGAAGGGCAGCACCCCGTCGTTGCGGAGGTTGACCACGCGCGGTGGCTCGGACCCGCCGCGGATCGCCAGCAGCAGCTCGATCGCGGCTTCGGAGTAGTACGCGCCGCCGCGCTTCTCCAGGATCTCGGGCTTGGTGTCGACGCTGGTGTCCGCATACAGCGCCAGCAGCTCCTGCTCGATCGCGCGCACCTCGTGCGCCCGGGTGGACTTGTGCAGCTGCTCATGCAGCACCTCATCATGCGCGTAGTAGTAGCGCAGGTAGTACGAGGGGATCACCCCCAGCTGTGCGAGGAGCGCGGGTGCCAGCTGCACGTCGTCGGCCAGCTCCTGCAGATCGCTCTGCAGAGCCTGCGGCAGGGTATCGACGCCGTCGATGAAGACCCCGCGCTCCCAGGTCAGGTGGTTCAGCCCGACATGCGCGAGTGCCACGCGATCGGGCGAGACACCGGCCTCGGCCGCGAAGCGGCGCTGGAAGCCGATGGCGACATTGCACAGGCCCACGGCGCGATGCCCTGCCTGCAGCAGAGCCCGGGTGACGATGCCCACCGGGTTGGTGAAGTCGATGATCCAGGCATCCGGCTTGGCGTGCGCGCGCACGGCCTCGGCGATCCGGAGCACGACGGGCACCGTGCGCAGCGCCTTCGCGAGGCCGCCCGGCCCGGTGGTCTCCTGCCCGATGCAGCCTGCGTCATGCGGCCAGGTCTCGTCCTGATCACGGGCGTCCTGCCCGCCGATGCGGAGCTGGATCAGCACGGCGTCCGCATCCGCCACCCCCGTGACGAGGTCATCCGTGGTGCGGAACCGGGTCGGGTGGCCACCGCGCGCCAGCATCCGCTTCGCGACACCGCCGACGAGCTCGAGCCGCGACGGGTCGGTGTCGACCAGGACGAGTTCCTCGATCGGCAGTTCGGCCTGCAGGCGGATGAAGCCGTCGATGAGTTCGGGCGTGTAGGTCGATCCGCCGCCGACGATGGCCAGTTTCATGTGCTCTCCTTGTGTTCGTACCGGTTGCGCCGTGGCTCACCAGGTGGGGATTCGGTCTTCGAGACGGGTGCGGATCTGCTCGACGAGCAGCCGGCGCGCGCCCGCGAGCACCGAGCTGTCTCCGGTGACGCTCAGGCGCACGTCAGTGTCGGGACGTTCGCCGCTGCGCAGCTCGTGGGCGACCATCGCCGCGAGCCGCTCGCCGCCGGCGAGGGACGTCGGCCCGCCGAGCACGATGAGCTCGGGGTCGAGCACGGCGAGCACGGGTTCGATGGTCACGGCGATGCGCGCCGCGACCGTCCGCAGCGCCGACTCCTGACTCGCGAGGGCTGCGATGCCGCCCGGGTACCGAGCGCCCGCGGGCGCGTCCACGAGCGCGAGGATGCTGTCCGATCCGAGCAGCTGCGTGGTCACCGCGCCGCTGTGCTGGGAGCGTCCGGCCACGACGAGGTAGCCGATCTCACCGGCCCCGCCGTGGGCTCCGCGATGGATCCGGCCGCCCAGATCGACGCCCACGCCCAGCCCGACGCCCAGCCACAGCAGGGCGAAGCTGTCCGCCTGCTGCGCGACGCCGAAGGCCCGCTCCGCCATGGTGGCGAGATTGACGTCGTTCTCCAGAACGACGGCTACGCCGAGTTCGGACTCGATGCGGGCACGAGCCCCGACGGACGGCCATCCGGGCAGGGAGTCGGTCAGGGACAGGGCGTCGGACTCGCTGCTCACCGCGGCCTGGACGCCTGCGGTCACCACCTCCACGGTGCTCCGCTCGATGCCGGACGCCGCACACGCCGCGTCGATCGCTCGGTCGATGTCGCGCTCCGGCGAGCGCTGCTCGCCGCGCATCTCGAGTTCCACGATCGGATGCCGGAGGTCCAGCGCGTCGACGACCACCGCCTGGATGCAGTCCTCGAGCATGCTCACCGCCACGCCTGCGACGCGATCGCTCCGCACGCCCCAGCTCACGGCGCTGGGGCCACGGCTGCCTGCGACCTCGCCGACCGGCCCGATCAGCCCCGCGCTCTCCAGCCGCGAGATCATCTGCGTCGCGGTGGGCTTCGACATCCCGGAGAGCTCGCCGAGCCGGGTGCGAGTGAGTGCTCCGTGCTCGAGGAACAGGTGGAGCGCCTCGCGGTCGTTCCGCGTGCGCAGCCACGCGGACGTGCCCGGGTCGATCTGCGACATGAGTGCTCCTCTCGGGGTTCGTCGTCGTGCGGGGGCGCCGCACGACGAACGGTCGCCTGCGGGGGAAGGGAATCGATTCGGCCGTCAGCCTGCGGCGAGTTCCGCGCGGACCTCGTCGCGCAGCCGGCCGAGGTTCTCGGGTTCGGGCGCGGCGGCGAGGAGCGTCCTGGTGTACTCGTGCTTCGGGTCGAGGATGACCTCGTCGGCCGGGCCCCGCTCCACGACGTCGCCCTTGTAGAGCACCATGATCTCGTCGCTGAAATGACGAGCCGTGGCGAGGTCGTGGGTGATGTACAGCACGCCCAGGTGGTCCTCTCGTTGCAGGTCGGCCAGGAGGTTCAGCACGCCGAGCCTGATCGACACGTCGAGCATCGACACCGGCTCGTCCGCCACGATGAACCGTGCACCCGGAGCGAGCGCGCGGGCGATCGCGACCCGCTGCCGCTGGCCCCCGGAGAGCTCGTGCGGCCTGCGATCGACGAACGACTCCGCGGGAGACAGCCGCACCCGCTCCAGCAGCTCGAGCGCGCGCTCGCGCACGCTCGCCCCGGACAGCCCCGGATGATGGATCCGCAGCGGGCGCTCCAGGTGATGCATGATCGTGTGGAACGGGTTCAGCGACGCGAACGGGTCCTGGAACACCATCTGCACCTCGGAGCGGTACGCGGCCCTGGCCCGCCCGCCGCGACCGGTCGGCCGCCCGTCGAGCAGGATCTCCCCGCTGGTGGGGCTCTCCAGCTTCATCAGCATCCGCGCGATCGTCGACTTCCCGCTGCCGGACTCGCCGACCAGCGCGACGGTCCTCCCCGCTTCGATGGTGAACGAGACGTCCTTCACCGCGTGCAGCACGTTCGTCCGCATTCCCGAACGCAGGTGGAAGTCCTTCACCAGGTGTCTGGCCTCCAGCGTCGGCGGCTGGGTCCTGGAATCCGTCGTCCTCATCACGATCCCTCTCCGGTTCTTCCGGCCGCTTCCGTGCCGACGAGACCCGATCCGGCGCGGACGAATCCGCCCCGCTGCCCCCTCAGGCTCGGGAAGCTCGACAGAAGCCGCCGGGTGTACTCGTGCTCGGGTGCGCGGTAGATCTGCTCGGCAGGACCCTGCTCGACGATCCGTCCGTCCAGCATCACCGCGATCCGGTCGCTGATCTCGATCAGCATCGGAAGGTCGTGGGTGATGAAGATCACGGCGAAGCCGAGCTTCTCGCGCAGCCGCATGATCTCGCGGATGATCCCCCGCTGCACCACGACGTCCAGCGCGGTGGTCGGCTCGTCCATGATCATCACCTGCGGGTCCAGGGCGAGCGCCATCGCGATCATCATGCGCTGGCGCATGCCGCCGGACAGCTCATGCGGGAAGCTGGCGAGCCGAGCGGGATCGACGCCGACGAGTGTCAGCAGCTCCTCGGCCCGCGTCTGCTTGTCCCGCCGCGACATGCCGGGCCGATGCGTGTCGAAGATGTCGAAGATCTGCGCGCGGACCGTGATCACCGGGTTGAGCGAGTTCATCGCACCCTGGAAGACCATCGAGATCTTGTCCCAGCGGAACGCCCGGAGCGCTCCGCCACCGAGGGCGGCGACGTCGATGTCCGCACCGGATCGATCGTGGAAGACGATCTCACCCGAGGTCATCAGCGCCGGCGCCTTCAGCAGCCGGTTGAGCCCGTATGCGAGCGTCGTCTTGCCGCATCCGGACTCTCCGGCGAGACCCAGGATCTCACCGCGGTTCAACGTCAGCGAGACCTCTCGGACCGCCTGCACGGGCGGATCCACCTCGTATTCGATCGTCACGGCGCGCGCCGTGAGCACGGGTTCGACATCCGCAGGTGCGGACTCCGGCTCCGCGGCGGGCGCGATGATGAGGTCGGTCATGCCGCCACCTTCTCTCCCCTGGTGGCTGCTTCGGCGCGCTGGGCGCGGCGCTGCCTGCGCACGGCCGCCGGTGCGAGCCGCAGCTTCGGGTTCACGATCTCGTCGATCGCGAAGTTGATCAGCGAGAGGCCCGTGCCGATCAGGGCGATGATCGCGCCCGGCGGCACGAACCACCACCAGGCGCCGCTGCCGACCGCCTGTCCGGTCTGCGCATCGTTCAGCACGGTGCCCAGCGTGATCGACCCGGTCGGACCGAGGCCCAGATAGGACAGACCTGCCTCGCCGAGCACGGCGAAGATCACGCCGAAGATCAGCTGAGCCGCCAGCAGCGGCACGAGGTTGGGCAGGATCTCCACGAAGATGATGCGCAGAGGACGCTCGCCCGCGACCACGGATGCCGCGACGTAGTCCCGCGTGCGCAGGGACCTCGCGGTCCCGCGCAGCACCACGGCCGATCCCGCCCATCCGGTGATGCCGAGCACCAGGGCCACCAGCAGCGAGCTGCGGGCCAGCGCTCCGAGCCCTTCGGTGTGCTGCACGTAGGTCGCGATGATCATCACCAGAGGCAGCCCCGGGATGACGAGCATGATGTTCGTGATCAGCATCAGCACCTCGTCCAGTGCGCCACCGAAGTATCCGGCCAGGACGCCGAACACCAGTGCGAGCAGCAGCGCCACCAGTCCGGCGACCACTCCGACGAAGAGCGACCCCTGGGTCCCCGTCGCGATCTGCGCCAGCACGTCGTGACCGAGCTTGGTCGTGCCCAGCAGGTGCGCGGGAGACGGCGGGAGCAGCGGTTCGTGGGATGCATCGTGCGGGTCCCCCACGACCAGTGGACCCAGCAGACCGAACAGCGCGATCGCGCCGATGATGATCAGACCGCTCAGCAGCTTGCCGGTGATCCTCGGCAGAACGCGCCCGGAGCGGCCCATCCGCGCGACCGCGACGGTGTGCGTGTCCGCGGGTGCGTCGTGCGCACCCGCTTGAGTGCGCGCGCTCGTGGGCGTGACTGCGCCCGTGTCCGCGCCGGCGCCTGCGGGCGCCTCGATCAGTTCAGCCATTTCTCCGCACCCTTGGATCGATGAACCCGTACAGCAGGTCGACGAGCACATTGGCGGCGAGCACCGTGAGGGTGATCACCAGGAACACGCCCTGCATGAGCGCGTAGTCCAGCCCCTGCACGGCCTGGATCATCAGCTTGCCGATGCCGGGGTAGCTGAACACCTGCTCGGTGACGATGGACCCCGCCACGACGAACCCGAGCGCGATGCCGAATCCCGCCAGGCTCGGGATTGCCGCGTTCCGCGCGGCGTAGGCACGGCGGATCCGAGACGGCCGCAGCCCCTTCGCCTCCGCGGTGAGGACGTAGTCCTCGGCCATCTCCTGCACCATCATGTTGCGCATGCCCAGGAGCCATCCGCCCACTGAGGAGATCACGATGGTCGTCGCCGGCAGCAGCGCGTGCACGACGACGCTGCCGATGAAGCCGAGGCTCCATTCCGGACCCGCCGGATACTCGAACACGCCGTAGCCGCCGAAGATCGGCAGCAGGCCGAGCTGCACCGAGAAGACGGCGACCAGCACCAGGGCGAGCCAGAAGTACGGAATGGACTGCAGGAACGTCGTCACGGGGACCAACTGATCGACCCAGGTCCCCCGTCGCCATCCCGCCCAGGCTCCCGCGACGATCCCGATGACGAAGGAGATCACGGTCGCCGTCCCCACCAGGGTCACGGTCCACGGCAGAGCGTCGGCGATGAGGTCACCCACCGACGCGGGATACCGCGTCGAGGAGACACCGAGGTCCCCCTGCAGCATCCGCCCCCAGTAGACGAGGTACTGATCCCACAGGCTCGTGTCCTTCCCTGTGCCCAGCAGCGCGTGGATCGATGTGATCGTGGCCTCCGAGAGCGGGCGCCCGCCGCTGGCCCGGCGCAGCTTGCCGATCATGATCGCGGCAGGGTCGCCCGGCATCATCCTCGGCAGGAGGAAGTTGAGCGAGACCGCGGCCCAGAGCGTGATCACGTAGAAGACGACTCGACGCGTCCAGAACCTCATGCGCTCCTCCTCGAGACCCGAACCATGTGCGGAGGCCCCTACTTCTCGACCGGATGCAGGTGGGTCAGGATGACGGCGGAGGCCGTGGACAGGTACGGCAGCGGGTTCGCGTACAGGTCGTCGGCGGTGGGCCAGCCGGCGAACTCGGCGGTGTTGTAGAACGCCTGCGAGGCGTTGAGCACCACCGGGATGTACGGCAGATCCTGCGCGATCCGCGCCTGGATCCTCGCGTACGCCTCCTTCTTGACGCCTTCGTCCTGAGTCGCCCCGGCCACGGCGACGGCCGCGTCGACATCGGCGTTGCTGTAGCGCGCGTAGTTTTGTCCCTTGGCCGGCATCTCGCCCACCTTCGCCGTGGCACCCGTGGCGAAGTACTGGTCGTAGTTCGAGAAGGGATCCGCGACCAACGACTGCGTCAGGCCGTACAGCGCGAGCTGGAAGTCGCCGTTGGAGACCGGCGTCCAGTACTCGGCCTCGGAGACGGTTCGCGCGTTGACCCTGATCCCGGCCTTCGCCGCCTGCGCGGCGATGAGCTTCGCCGCGTCGTTGTAGTCGGTCCAGCCGTCCGGCGAGAACAGGTCGAGCTCGATGGCGGTGCCGTCCTTGCCGTAGAAGCCGTCGGAGTCCTTCGTGTACCCGGCGGCCTCCAGGATCCGGCCCGCCTCGGCGGCATCGGCGTGCTGCGGGCTGGTGGCGAGCGACGGGTCGCTCAGCCACTTCTCGTCCCGCGGCAGCAGGGCGAAGCTCGGGCTGGACTCCCCTGCCAGGCCCGCGAACGCCTTCTTGCTGATCGATGCACGGTCCATCGCCGCATTGAGCGCCTGGCGGACGGCGGGATCGGTCTGCGCGCCCGTGCAGCCCAGCGCCGCGTCGGCGCAGGTCATGATCACGGTCGGGTCCTGCTGCTGGTTCATGGTGGCGACCCTGCCGCTGCCCGTGACGCCGTCCGGGTTGGCCACGAACTGCCCGACCCAGTCGAGCTCGCCGGTCTTCAGCAGGTCCTCGGCGGACTGGTTGGAGTCGATCCCGACGTCCTGCACCTTCTTGATGTCGGGCGCGCCCTCGCGGAACAGCGGGTTGGCCTCGAGCGTGTAGGCGGCATCGGTGAAGGTCTTGAGGACGTACGGGCCGGATCCGACCGGCTTCGGGTTGGTCTCCGACATGTAGTCGGTGATCTTCGACCAGATGTGCTCGGGCACGATGAAGGTCGCCCCGAGGATCATCGAGGCTGCGGTGAACTTCGGCGTCGAGTAGGTCACGACCACGGTCGTAGCGTCCGTGGCCTCGACCGAGACGGTGTCCGGATCGCGGTTGGAGCCGTAGCCGAGGCTGAACGCGACGTCCTCGGCGGTGAGGTCCGCGTCATCACTCCACTTCTGATCCGGCTTGATCCTGATCGTGAGGACCGTGCCGTCCGCGTTGAACTCGAAGGAGTCGCCGATGAGTCCCACCGGCGCCTCGGCGGAGAGCTGGTTGAAGAAGAACAGCGGCTCGTAGATCGCGCCGAAGGTCAGGTGCGCCGCCGTGTCGACGGCGAAGGGGTTGAAGTTGTTCGCGATCGGCGTCATCGACCCCGACCACACACGCAGCGGCCGTTCGCCGGTCGACTGGGCGCCTGAAGGCGCGCATCCTCCCAATGCCAGGGCGAGCGCGGCAGTGCCTGCGACAAGAGGAATCGTCTTCCTCCACCGGATGTCGTGCATGGGGACCTCGTCTCAAGTGCTTCGTTGGCTTGTCGAGCGGTGCGGAGAGGACTCCGCCAGAAGCGAGGTTATAGTAAAGGTTCTTTCCGGTAAAGACCTTTCCAATTGATTTCTGCAGAGAAGTGCGCAGGGGGCCCCGTGCCTGCGGGCTCAGTACCAGATGCTGAGGGTGGGTGCCGGGTCGGCGTGCAGGGCGCGTCCGAGAGCCGCGACGGCCGCCGCGTCGCCCTGCACCCGGCCGGCGGCTGCGAGCTGGGTGAGCGGCACTCCCCCGGCATACGCACTGGACAGCGTCGCGACGTCGAGCACGACGTCGGGCGCGGCATCCGTCGCCTCGACCTCGGCAGCACCTGCCGCGTCGACGCTCAGCCGCCACGTCCCCTCCGCGAAGCCGTACCCGTCCTCGACGCGGATCACCGTCTCGACGGATGCCGCATAGCGGCGCGCACGCAGTGCCGCAGGCGCGTCCAGGATGCGCAGCCAGCCGTGATCCCGCACCGCGACGTCCACCGCGTGCGGATTCGCGACCAGGCGCACCACCGGGTCGTCGACCGGACGCAGATCGGCCTCGATCCGATCGACGAGGTCGTGATTCACCGCGAAGCCCCACAGAGCGCTCAGCGCTTCGTCGGTCTCGGCGACGAGCTGGCGGATCGTCATGCTGTTCCGGAACGATCCCGGGAGCTCCTTCAGCGTGTAGGCGATCGCGCCGCGCACGACGCCGTCGACGTCCCGGTAGTGCACGCCGCGCGCGCTGGCATCCTTCTTGGAGCCCGCGCCCAGTCCCGCCTGACCCAGCCAGCGTCCGCGCCAGCCGGCGATCTGGCCGGCTCGCGCGAAGCGGGCGCGCTCGTGGAGCTCCCCGAGCTCCCTCGCGAGCTCATCGAGACCGACGTACTCGAGCCTTCCCGGCGCCTGCGGCGCGCGCCACCCCGAGGTGCGCGCGTCCACCGCGATGCGCGAGACCGGCACGGCCGGACCGAAGCCGTAGCGGCCGTAGATGGTCGCCTCCGTCACGGTCAGCCCGGCCATCGGGACTCCCGCGGATGCCGCGGCGCGCAGCTCGCCCTCCAGCAGTCCCCGGGCGATGCCGCGCCGACGATGCGTCGCGGCCACCGTGACCATGCTGATCGCCCACATCGGGATGGCGCTCCGTGCGTCACCGCCGGGAAGGGACATCGACGCGACCCAGGAGTTCACGGTGCCGACCGGCAGCGCCGAGGCCACCGCATCCACCTCGTACACTCCGACGTTGCGGCGCTCCGCCCACGTCTCGCGCATGCGCTCGATCTCCGCATCAGAGGGCGCACCCCCGAGGAATCCGCGTTCGGCGGCCTGCGCGAACGCGACGGCGGAGCCGTAGTCGGCGATGTCGACGACGCGGTAGTCGAAGCCCTGCTCTCGCAGCCTCCGCGCGGACTCGGGATCGGCAGGGACGGTGCGGGCGTCGACGGAGTTCACCCGCCCAGACTACTCAGCGGGCAGCGGAACGGGTCGGTGCAGCGCAGCGGAACGGGTCAGTGCGGCGCGGCGGAGCGGGTCAGTGCGCGGCGGCCTGGGCGGCGCGCAGACGCGCGAAGACCTGCTCGCGCAGCTCCTCAGGAGCGCTCTCCTTGCAGGCGCGCGCCACGACCTCGGTGAGCGTCGTCGCGACCAGCGCCTCGCTCCGGCAGAACTCGCAGTTCTCCAGGTGCTCGCGGATCTCGGAATGCTCCGTCGTGCAGATCTCGTTGCGGAGGTACTCCTCCAGGTCAGCTCGCGCCTTCTCGCAGCCGCAGTCGGTCATTTCGTGCTCCTCGGTTGAGCCGCCGCAATTCCTCGCTCGGCGGCATAGTCTGCCAGCAGCTCGCGGAGCATGCGCCTGCCACGGTGCAGGCGGCTCATCACGGTGCCGATGGGGGTCTTCATGATGTCGGCGATCTCCTGGTAGGAGAATCCCTCGACGTCTGCGAGGTACACCGCGAGGCGGAAGTCCTCGGGCACCTGCTGCAGCGCGTCCTTGACGGCTGACGCCGGCATCCGGTCGATCGCCTCGGCCTCGGCCGAGCGGCTGTGGGATGCCGTGGTCGACTCCGCCCCGCCCAGCTGCCAGTCCTCGAGGTCGTCGATCGTGCCCTGGAACGGCTCGCGCTGGCGCTTGCGGTAGATGTTGATGTAGGTGTTCGTCAGGATGCGGTACAGCCACGCCTTCAGGTTCGTGCCCTGCGTGAACGAGGACCACGCCCCGTACGCCTTCACGAAGGTCTCCTGCACGAGGTCAGCCGCGTCGGCGGGATTGCGCGTCATGCGCATCGCCGCCGCGTAGAGCTGATCCATGAAGGGGATCGCCTGCTCCTCGAAATCCCGTCGAGGGTCCGCGGTTGTCGTCTCGTCCATCACCGGCCAGTCTAGGCGGGCGAGGAGCTCCTGAGCGGAGGAGTCGACAGCATCCGTCGTCAGCGTCGCGGACATCCGTCACCTCTTCTCTCCGTGTGTCGCAGGCTTCACTAGGCTTAGAACCGATGAGCACTGACCGGTATTCCCCCGCCCCCGCCCGCGGTGCGTACCGCGCGCCGGAGAGCGGACGCCCCGTGCACGCCTCCGTGACGATCCCCGGTTCGAAGTCGCTGACGAACCGCGAGCTGATGATCGCCGCCATCGCCGACGGACCGGGCCACCTGCTGCGGCCGCTGCACTCGGACGACTCGCGTCGCATGATCGACGCGCTCCGGCTGCTCGGCGTCGGCGTCGAGGAGGTCGCCTCCGACGGCGAGTTCGGCCCCGACCTGCTCGTCACCCCCGCCCCCCTGAAGGGCGGAGTGACCATCGACTGCGGCCAGGCCGGCACCGTGATGCGCTTCATCGCGCCGCTGGCCGGCCTCGCCGCGCAGGACGTGCACCTCACCGCGCACGAGACCGCGCTGCACCGCCCCATGGGCGCACTCATCACGGGCCTGCGCGATCTGGGCGTCGACATCGATGACGAGGGCACCTGGTCGCTGCCCTTCACGGTGCGCGGGCACGGCCGCATCCGCGGCGGCCGGGTCGAGATCGACGCCTCCGGCTCGAGCCAGTTCGTCTCTGGCCTGCTCCTCGCGGCGCCGCGGTTCGATGTCGGGCTGCACCTCGTCCACACCGGCGAGCACCTCCCCAGCCTCCCCCACATCGACATGACCATCGAGTCGCTCAGCCGTCGCGGCATCCGCATCGAGCGCCCCGCCGTCGGCGAGTGGCTCGTCGAGGCCGGGGTCCCCCGCGCGAAGGATGTCGCGATCGAGCCGGACCTGTCCAACGCGGCCCCGTTCCTGGCCGCGGCGATGGTCACCGGTGGCGAGGTCACGGTGGCGGGATGGCCGCTGCACTCCACGCAGCCGGGCGCGCTGCTGCCGGAGATCCTGCACGCCATGGGCGCGCACACCAGCAGGCATGCGGGTGCGCTCACTGTCAAGGCGGGCGACGGGATCCGCGGTCTGGACATCGACCTGTCCGCGGCCAGCGAGCTGACACCGACGATCGCCGGACTCGCGGCGTTCGCCGACGGTCCCACGACGATCCGCGGGGTGGCGCACATCCGCCAGCACGAGACCGACCGCATCGCGGCCCTCGTCGGCAACCTGCGCGCCCTCGGCGGCCAGGCCGAGGAGCTGCCCGACGGCCTGCGCATCACCCCCGTGCCTCTGACCGGCGCCGTGTGGCCCGCCCATCACGACCACCGGATGGCGACCACGGGCGCGCTGATCGGCCTGCGGGTTCCCGGCGTCGAGATCGACGACATCGGCACCACCGCGAAGACCCTTCCCGAGTTCACGATGCTCTGGGAGCGGATGCTGACGGGCGCCACCGCGTGAGCTGGCTGGGCGACGACGACGAGGACTCCGACTTCGAGGAGTTCGACGAGAGCAGCATCCGGTCGCGTCCGAACCCGAAGGCCAACCGGCCCCGCACCAAGCGCCGCCCTGCGCATGAGGATGCCGAGATCGGGCGCATCCTCGGCGTCGACCGCGGCAGATACAGCGTGCTGATCGGCGAGGACCGTCCCGATGAGCGCACCGTGACCTCGGCCCGCGCGCGCGAGCTGCGCCGCACGCCGATCGTCACGGGCGATCGGGTCAGGGTCGTCGGCGACACCTCCGGCGATGAGGGCACGCTGTCCCGCATCGTGGGCATCGTCGATCGCACCTCGCTGCTGCGCCGCAGCGCCGACGACACCGATCAGGTCGAGCGGGTCATCGTCGCCAACGCCGACCAGATGCTGATCGTGGTCGCCGCGGCCGACCCGGAGCCGCGCGCACGTCTGGTCGACCGCTATCTCGTGGCGGCCCTGGATGCCGGCATCCGCCCGCTCCTGGTCGTGACCAAGACCGACCTCGCCGATCCGTCGGACTTCCTGTCGCACTTCGACGGCCTCGACCTCACCGTGTTCACCAGCGCCCGCGGGCAGATGCCCGTGGACGAGATCGGCGCGGCCCTCATCGGCCACTCCACGGTGTTCGTCGGGCACTCCGGCGTGGGCAAGTCGACACTGGTGAACGCGCTGGTCCCGGGAGCCGGACGCGCCACCGGGCACGTCAACGAGGTCACCGGCCGCGGACGGCACACGTCCTCGTCGACGGTCTCGCTGCGCTACGTCGCGGATGCGGGGCGCGGCTGGGTGATCGACACCCCCGGGGTGCGCTCGTTCGGGCTCGGGCATGTGGACCGCGCCAACATCCTCGCGGCCTACACCGAGCTCGCCGAGATCGCCGAGGACTGCCCGCGCGGGTGCACGCACCTGCCCGACGCCGAGGACTGCGCGCTGAACCTGGCCGCGGCGGACGGCACGCTGGGCGAGGCGGGACGCTCTCGCCTGGAGTCGCTGCAGCGTCTGCTGGAGACGTTCGGCGGATAGGCTGGTGGCGTGACCACGACGCGCCTGGAACCCGGTACCCCTGCCCCCGACTTCACCCTGCTCGATAAGGACGGGACCAGCGTCTCGCTCTCCGATCTGCGCGGGAAGAAGGTCATCCTGTACTTCTACCCCGCGGCGATGACGCCCGGATGCACCACGCAGGCCTGCGATTTCCGCGACAGCATCTCCTCGCTGCAGGGTGCCGGTTACACGGTCGTCGGCGTCTCGCGGGACGAGCCCGCCAAGCTGAAGAAGTTCCAGGAGCGCGATGGCCTCACCTTCGAGCTGCTCAGCGATCCTGACCACGCCGTGCACACCGCCTACGGCGTGTGGGGCGAGAAGATGAACTACGGCAAGGTCGTCGAGGGCGTCATCCGCTCGACCTTCGTCATCGACGAGCAGGGCGTCATCGAGCTCGCTCAGTACAACGTAAAGGCCACCGGCCACGTGGCCCGGTTGCGCAAGGCGCTCGGCGTGGACGCCTGACCGCAGGCGTCCTCACTCGTCGTCGGACGGGCGCCCCTGCAGTCGGGGATCGTCGGCGCCCTCCCGGCGCACGGTCGCGATCAGCGTGACCAGCCCCACGACGCCCACGATCCCGAGGACGAGCACGAACGTCCAGGGTGTGGGCCGGATGGTGAGCGCCGCAAGCGACAGCGCGATGGCGAGCACCTGGAAGACGATGCCACCCGAGCGCGCCCAGGACGCACGGCGCAGCACGCCGAAGGCGAAGGCGATCAGCGCGGCGGCGCCGATCAGGGTCAATCCGATCAGTGCGATGCCGCTCGCTGCCGACGACGCATCGCCCGCACCGAGGGCGAACAGCTCGATGATGCCGACCACCGCGAGTGCGACGCCCTCGAGTCCCAGGATGACGGCTGCGATGGCGGCGGGGCCGGATCGGCGCACGGGAACTCCTCAGGGATGAATGTCACAAAAACCCTTGATTTCGCACATTCCATGTAACAGAATAGACAAAGCCATGTGCTCCCACATCGGAGTGGGGCGGGTGCAACACCCGCATGACCAGGGTAGCTGACTCCCGATCCGCTTCCCGAACTCGAGTGCCGCGTCTGCGGCCACCACACCGAAAATCTATCTCTGAGGAGCCATCCATGGATTGGCGCGACAAAGCGGCCTGCCTTACCGTCGACCCCGAACTGTTCTTCCCGGTCGGCAACACCGGCCCCGCGGTCGACCAGATCGAGAAGGCCAAGGCCGTCTGCGCCACCTGCACCGTCACCGAGATCTGCCTGCAGTACGCCCTGGAGTCCGGCCAGGACTCGGGCGTGTGGGGCGGCCTTTCCGAGGACGAGCGCCGCGCGCTGAAGCGGCGCGCCGCACGCGCGCGCCGCGCCGGCTGAGCTCCCCCACGCGACGAAGAAGCGCCGGTCCCCATCGGGACCGGCGCTTCTCTCATGCCGTCAGGCGGCGATCCACCGCATGGGGATCGCGATGGTCACCTGCGTGCCCTCGCCCTCGGTGCCCTTCCACTCGATCGTGCCGCTGAGCTCCCCCTGGATCAGGGTGCGCACGATCTGCGTGCCGAGTCCCTGGCCGACCCGCCCCTCGGGAAGGCCGTGCCCGGTGTCGGTCACCGTCACGGTCAGCAGCTCCGACGTGCGGGTCGCCTCGATGCGGACGATGCCCTCCTGCCCCGCGAGGCCGTGCTCGACCGCGTTGGTGACGACTTCGGTCAGCGCGAGCGCGAGCGGCGTGGCGTACTCGCTGGGCAGCACGCCGAAGCGCCCTTCCAGCTGCGTGCGCGCCCGGGTGTTCGGAGCAGCCGCGACCTCGGCGACGAGCTTGAGCACGCGGTCGAAGACCTCGTCGAAGTCGACGGTCTGGGACAGGCCGCTGGCGAGGGTGTCGTGCACGACCGCGATGGACTCGACGCGGCGCATGGCCTGGGTGAGCGCATCCCTGGCGTCGTCGGAGCGCGTCCTGCGCGCCTGGATGCGCAGCAGCGAGGCGACCGTCTGCAGGTTGTTCTTCACGCGGTGATGGATCTCGCGGATCGTCGCGTCCTTGGTGATGAGCTCCTGCTCCTGGTGGCGCAGCTCCGACACGTCGCGGCACAGCACGATCGCGCCGATCCGGGTGCCGTGGTCCTTCAGCGGGATCGCGCGCAGCGACACCGTCACGCCGCGGGCCTCCATGTCGGTGCGCCAGGGGGCGCGGCCGGTCACGACCACGGGGAGCGACTCGTCCACCTGGCGGGAGGGCGGCACGATCCGCGTGGTCACCTCGGCCAGCGACTCGCCCTCGAGCTCGTCGTCGAATCCCATCCGGTTGAACGCCGACAGCGCGTTGGGGCTCGCGAAGGTGGTGATGCCGTCGACGTCGAGCCGGATCAGGCCGTCGGATGCACGGGGTGCACCGCGCCGGGGCGCGGTCGGCGCCGCGAGATCCGGGAACTCGCCGGAGGCGATCATGCGGAACAGATCGTTCGCGCACTCGTCGAAGCTGATCTGCTGGCGGGACGGCATCCGCGCCTCGCCCAGGTTGGTGTGCCGGGTGATCACGCCCACGATGGCGCCGCCGTCGTGCTTGCGCTTGATGGGCACCGCGCGCACGCGCGTGGGAGTCTCCTCGAACCAGTCCGGTGACGAGGAGTCCACGATCTCGCCGGACTCGAATGCCGACTGCACCTGCGTCCGCCACTGCGGACGCACCTTCTCCCCCACGATGTCGCGATAGAAGAGCGTCGCTGCTCCGCTGGGCCGGGAGTGCGCGACGGCCACGAAGGAGCCGTCGGCGGTCTCGATCCACATCACGATGTCCGCCGAGGCGAGGTCGGCCAGAAGCTGCCCGTCGCCCGCGAGGCGATGCAGCCATTCGACATCCGCGTCGTTCAGGCGGCCCTGGGCGTGTACGAGATCACTGAGCGTTGACACTCCCTCAGCCTACTGGGGGCGTTCGGCGCCGAACGCGTCCGCCGCGCACGCGTCACAGCACCGCGAACGAGCTCGCCCGCCATCTGCCGTCCAGGCCCTCCAGACGCACCGCGACCGCGCGCGTCCGGCCGGGACCTGCGACGATGACGACCGCCTCGACGATGCCGTCCACCGGCTCGGTGACGCGGATCGAGAGGATCTGGAAGTTCGGCCGCGCCGGGGCGATGCCGCGCGCGCTGCGCGCACGCGCCGAGAGGTTCGCCCGCGTGGCCAGCGCGCGGAACGCGTCCTCGCTGAGCCAGCGCGCCAGCTGGTCGACCTTGCGGATGCCGGCGAGCACTTCCAGCGCCCCGTTCGTCAGGCTCCGCAGCAGCGGGACAGGATCGGGAAGCGCGGCGCTCGGAGTCGGCTGCGGTGCGAAGTACTCGGTCAACGTCGTCGTCATGGTTCCGCGATCCCCCCGGGTCGTGGCAGTCGTGCTTGCTGAGATATCGGCTCGAACTCCTTGCAGTACAGCACGCGGGACGGCCTCACGGAAGGCGCGGGCACCGATCTGTGGATAACTCGCGCGCGCCCGTTGCGGGTCGCCTACGCTCGTTCGGGTGGAATGGGATCACCTCTTCGCCGACCTGGAGGGTCAGCTCGCCGCTGAGTGGGAGGCGGAGCGCGCCGCGCTGGATGCCGAGACGGAGCGCCTGCGGATCTCGAAGCTGACGCTGCGCGACCGGCTCCGCGCGGTGGCCGACGAGCGCACCCGGATGGTGCTGGAACCGGCCGACGGCGAGCGCTGGGAGTGCACGGTGCACACCATCGGCGCCGACTGGATCGGCGTCGTGCTCACCTCCGACCCACGGCTGCGCATCCTGCCCGTCGCGGCGATCTCGGCGATCGGCGTCGATCACGGCGCCCTGCTGTCCTCGCTCGGCACGGATGCCGCATCATCCGCGCCCACGGTGCGAGAGCGGATGACGCTCGGCTTCGTGCTGCGCGACCTCGCACGGCGACGCACCCCGGTGACGGTGGCCCGGCGCGGCGCAGATCCGCAGCACGGCACGATCGACCGCGCCGGCGCCGATCAGCTCGACCTCGCCATGCATGACGCCGGCGAGGTCCGCCGCGCGCGATCGGTGCGCGGCTTCCGGATGATCCCCTTCGACTCGCTGGTCTGGATCAGAGTGGAGAGCGGCGAGACGGCGGCATCCTGAGAGCTGACGCGCCAGATCTCGGCGTCTCACGCGTGGCGCGGCACGATGCGGTCAACTGCGACGGTACGGAGTGGTGCCCCAGAGCTCGGGGAAGCTCGCCTCGTTGGCCTGGCGCCACAGCGCCTGGCGTCTGGCATCCTCGGACTGCTCCTCGAGGTAGTCGGCCAGGCTGGCCTCCTCGACCCGCCAGCGCGGGGGTGAACCCAGCTGCGAGCCCCGCAGACGCCCCTGCTGCACGAGATCGATGACCTCATCGACCTCGATGCTCAGCAGCTCGGCGACCTGCGCGGGCGCGAGGAAGCGCGGAGCCATGTCGGATGCTTCGGGCATGCGTTCATTCTCCCCTGCCCGGGCGGCTCACGCCCCTGAGAATCGGCCCTGTGGATAACTTTTCGGGCACCTTCATCGAATCTGTGACGATGTGTGCATGATGTCCTCGCGTGCGCACCGCCCGTTCTTCGGCGATCTCCGGTTCCTGATCGGCCTCGTGCTGGTCGCGGTCTCCATCGCCGGGGTGTGGATGCTGGTGTCCTCCTCGCGTCAGACGACGCCGGTGCTGCAGGCCACGCGCACCGTCCTGCCCGGAGAGAGCGTCAGCGCCGCGGACTTCCAGGTCGTCGATGTGGGTCTGGGCGGGGTCGTCGACGCGTATCTCGCTCCGCAGGAACTGAAGTCGGGTGCGGTCGCGACGCGCACTGTCCCGAAGGGCGAACTGGTGCCCTCGGCGAGCATCGGCGACCGGGAGGCGTCTCGCACGACGACCATCGTGGTAAGCAGCACGGCCATTCCCGCCGGCGTGGAAGCGGGCAGTGCGGTGGAGCTCTGGCAGGCGCCGCTGAAGGATGACGGCCGTACTCGCGACGCCCCGCGTGTGCTCGTCGGTGATGCCGTCATCGGCAGGGTGGCCGAGGCCGAGGGCATGCTCAGCGAGAACCGCACCGACGTGGAGGTGGTGATCGACCGCGCGGACGTCGCAGAGGTGCTGGCGGCGATCACGGGCGGCTCCGTCATCTCGATCATCCCCGCGGGAGCGGGCTCGTGACCAGCATCCTGCTGTGCGCGCCGGATGCTGAGGCCTCGATGCTGGCCTCCGATCTGGAGCTCGAGGGCGTCGACGTGCGTCGTCTTGACGCGTCCGAGCTGACGGCCGCCGCCCTGGACGGAGCGGATGCCCTGCTGATCGCGCCCACGCGGTCGACGCTGACCGCCGAGCTGATCGGCGCGTGCGATCGCGCAGGCGTGCGCGTTATGCCCGTCGGCGACGCCGACACCCGACTGGCGACGCGGTTCGGCCTGCCGGCACCGCTCCCCTACGGCACATCGGCGGCGCAGGTGCTGCGGGCGCTGGCAGCGAGCTCGCCCGGCGCCCCGGCCGGCCGGCCGTCACGTGTGATCGCGGTCTGGGGTCCGCACGGTGCTCCCGGCCGCTCGACGATCGCCGTCCAGCTCGCGGTGGAGCTGTCCCGGGCGGGCCGGCGCACGGCCCTCGTGGATGCCGACAGCGTGGCGCCGTCCCTCGCGCTCGTGCTCGGCCTGGGCGAGGACGCTCCCGGCCTCGCCGCCGCATGCCGCCGAGCCGAGCTGGGGACTCTGGACGTCGCCGAGCTCTCCCGGCTGTCGAGCCCGGTCGAGACCTCCGGCGGCACGCTCGAGGTGCTCAGCGGGCTGAACAGGCCCAGCCGCTGGCCGGAACTCGGCGCGGGTCGAGTGCGAGCGACGCTGGCGGCCTGCCGCAGCTGGACCGACGAGACCGTCGTCGACGTCGCGGCGGAGCTCGATGCGGACGACGACGGTCTCGACCCGGGAGCGCCCGCCCGGCACGCCGCGACCGCCGCCGCCCTGCTGGAAGCGGATGCCGTGGTGGCGGTGCTCTCCGCCGACCCACTCAGTGTGAGCCGGTTCATCCGCGCCCACGCCGAGCTGAGGCATGTCCTGGGCGGCACACCGGTGACGGTGGTCGCGAACCGCGTGCGTCCCGGCCCGCTGGGCATCGACGCACGCGGGCAGATCCGGCGCACGCTGGACCGCTTCGCGGGGATCGACGACGTCGCGTTCGTCCCCGAGGATCAGCGCGCGGCGGATGCCGCGGCCCTGCACGCGCGCGCGATCGCCGACGTGTCGCCGCGTTCGCCGCTGGTCATGGCCGTGCGTCGCATCGCCTCATCGCTGGGCGCACGCGCCGAGATGGCTACTGCCGGTAGCTCGCGAGGAAGTTCCCGAGTCGCTCGACGGCCTCGCTGAGCACCCTCGCCTCGGGCAGGGTGACGACGCGCAGGTGGTCCGGGTTCGGCCAGTTGAAGCCGGTCCCCTGCACCAGCAGGATCTTCTCGGAGACGAGCAGGTCGTAGACGAGCCTCTCGTCGTCGCGGATCTCATGCACCTCGGGGTCGAGTCGCGGGAAGGCGTAGAGGGCCCCCTCCGGCTTGACGCAGCTCACGCCCGGGATCGACTCCAGTCCCTTCCAGGCGATGTCGCGCTGCTCGTGCAGGCGGCCGGACGGGACGATCAGCGCGTCGATCGACTGCACGCCGCCCAGCGCCGCCTGCACGGCATGCTGCGCGGGTACGTTCGGGCACAGTCGCGTCGACGCCAGCAGGGTGATGCCCTCCAGGAAACCCCGAGCGTGGGACTTCGGGCCGGTGATCACGAGCCAGCCCGAGCGGTAGCCGGCGACGCGATAGGTCTTCGACAGTCCGTTGAAGGTCAGGCAGAGCAGGTCGGGGGCGAGCGTCGCCGTCGGCGTGTGCACGGCGTCGTCGAAGAGGATCCGGTCGTAGATCTCGTCCGAGAGCAGCAGCAGCTGGTTCTCACGCGCGATCTGCACGATGCCCTCGAGCACCTCGCGTGAGTACACCGCGCCGGTGGGGTTGTTCGGGTTGATGATGACGATCGCCTTGGTCTGCGGCGTCACCTTCGAGCGGATGTCCTCGAGGTCGGGCTGCCACCCGTTCTCCTCGTCGCACACGTAGTGCACCGGAGTGCCGCCGGCCAGCGAGGTCATGGCGGTCCACAGCGGGTAGTCCGGCGCGGGGATCAGGACCTCGTCGCCCTGATCGAGCAGCGCCTGCATGACCATGGTGATGAGCTCGGAGACGCCGTTGCCCAGGAACACGTCGTCCGGGTCGAAGCGGGGGAAGTCGGGGATCTCCTCGTAGCGGCTGACCACCGCACGGCGGGCGGAGATGATGCCCTTGCTCTCGCTGTAGCCGTGCGCCGTCGGGAGCGCGGCGAGCATGTCGCGCACGATCTGGTGCGGCGCCTCGAAGCCGAAGACCGCCGGGTTGCCCGTGTTCAGCTTGAGGATCTGATGCCCCTCCGCCTCCAGACGCGCCGCCTCGACCAGTGCCTTGCCACGGATCTCGTAGAGGACGTTCTTGAGCTTGGACGACTGGTCCAGGGTTCGGCGGGTCATCTGCCAAGGATACCGACAGCGCAGGGGCCGGCCCGCCACCGTGCCAGGCCACCGGGGTCGTCCCGGAGGGCGACGGAGCGGTCGTCGTTCAGTCGGCGATGACGGGCATCGAGGAGGTGCGCAGTGCCTCGGTGTGCGCGATGCGCTCGAGCCGGCTGCTCTCGACGTGCCGGAAGGCGAGATCCGCGGCGCGGGCGCCGTCGCGGTCCCGGATCGCCTCGTAGAGCGCGACGTGCTCCTCGGCGATGTGATGCAGGTCATCGTGCTGCGCGAGCGCCCAGCGCAGCCGGCTGCGGATGCCGCCCATCAGGTCGGTGAGCAGGCGGTTGTCGGCCAGGTCCACGACGATCTCGTGGAAGTCGGCCGCCGCACGTCGGGAGATGAGCTGGTCGGCGCTGCGGGCGCTCTCCTGCTCGTCCTCCAGGGCGGCGCGCAGCCTCTCCAGGCCGTCTCGGCGATGGCGCTCCGCCGCAAGACGGAACGCCATCGGCTCGAGCACCTGGCGGACCTCGTCGAGGTCCGCCAGGTCTGCGGCGGTGAATTCACGGACGATCGCCCAGGTGCGCGGTCGCAGTTCGACCAGCCCCTCGGCCTCGAGGACCTTGAGTGCGTCGCGGACGGGCACGCGGCTGACACCGATCTCGGCCGCGAGGTCGCGCTCAATCAGCTTGCTGCCCGGAGCACGCTCGCCGATGATGATCGCGTCGCGCAACCACGCGGTGACCCTCGTCGACTCGAGCTCGCGCTCTTCTGCTCTGCTCACGCATTCATCCTCGCACGCCGGTGGCGAGAAGCCGGTCAGGCCTTCTTTCCTGCGGGTGCCTTCTCGACCCAGCGGATGCCCTCGTCGAGGGTCGGAACGATCTCGGTTCCGATCCTGCGGGCCAGGAGGTCGTCGAGTCGGTCCAGCGGACCGATCAGCGTGCGCCCACCGGCGCGGCCGACGCGGATCGCGGCGTCGATCTTGGGCTGCATGGAGCCCTCGGCGAACTTCATCGCCGCGACCGCGTCGACGGAAGCGGTGTGGATGTCGCGCTGCTCCGGGGTGCCCCAGTTCTCGCTCACGTAGTCGCCGTCGGTGAGCAGGATGAGGGTGTCGGCGCCGATGTCGGCCGCCAGGGCGGCCGAGGCGAGGTCCTTGTCGACCACCGCCTGGACGCCGATGTGGCGTCCCTTCGAGTCCTCGCGCACCGGCACGCCGCCACCGCCGACGCACACGGCGAGACTGCCGGCCTCGAGCAGGCGACGGATCAGCGGGGCCTGCACGATCGAGATCGGGCTCGGGGAGGGCACGACGCGGCGGAAGGCGCTGCCGTCCTTGGCGATGGTCCAGCGGTACTCCGCCGCGGCCTCGGCGGCGTCGTGCGCGGAGTAGGTCGGGCCGATGAGCTTGGTGGGGCGCGAGAAGGCCGGGTCGTTCTCATCGACGACCGTGGTCGTGATGATGCCGGCGACCTCGCGCTCGCCGTTCAACGCGTTCGAGAGCTCCTGCTGCACGACATAGCCGATCATGCCCTGTGTCTCGGCGCCGAGGATGTCCAGCGGGTACGCGGCGACGTCCTGGTAGGCAAGGTTCTGCAGCGCGAGCAGACCCACCTGCGGACCGTTGCCGTGGGTGATGACGACCTCGTTGTCACGAGCCAGGTTCGCCAGCGATTCGCACGTCGACTTCACGTTCGAGCGCAGGAACTCGGCGGTCATCGGCTCACCACGACGGGCGAGGGCGTTGCCCCCGAGGGCCACTACGACGCGCATGCTTACTCCTTCAGTAGAAGACTTTTGGTATTCCAAATTTAGGAATGGTATTCCATCCGCTTGAATGGTATACCTGAGGAGACACAAAGTGAAGACGGGTCGCATCGCACATCCACGATGACGACCGTCATGGAGAGAAGACGATGACCCCCGTCGCAATCCCGGTCGCCCTGACGGCGGCCAGCTGGGATGCTGCGCTTGAGGAGACGCTCTCATGCGCAGCAGAGCGCGCGTTCGCCGATGGCACGCGCGCCACTGCGCTTTCCGCCCGCACCCCGGCTCACGTGCACTCGGTGCATCGCCGGGTCGTCAACGTCCTCATCGATGACGCCCTGGTCGCGCTCGCGAGCCTCGACGTCGATGATGCGCCCGCCACGGTCCGCGTCCCCGTCGAGGACTGGGTACGGCTGGGTGTGACGCAGGACTCCCCCGTCGCCGTCTCCGCGGACCGCATCGAGCTCGCGGGCGACAGCCACGACGTCGTGGTGTCCCTCACCGGTGCACGCGCGTGGAGCGCCTCGGCATCCGATCTGGAGCGGCTCGGCGTCGACGAGCTCACCTCGGCCTCGGCGGTGCTCGACGGATTCCGGGCATCCGAACCCGTCACGCCGTTCGGACTTGCGGCACGAGAGCTCCTGGTGGCCCGGACGGCGCGGCTGCGCCGCGAGCTCCTCGACGGCGACGCGCGGTCCGTGCACGCCGCCGCGAGCTCGCTGATCGGGCTGGGCGAGGGACTCACCCCTTCCGGAGACGACATCCTCACCGGCCTCGTCTTCGTCGCCGCCCAGCCGGGCGCACTGCTGAGCCGCCGGATGCCGTCCCTCGTCGCCGCCATCCGCGACGGTCGGACCTCGACAGGCCTGCTCAGCCACGTCACCCTGTCGCACGCAGCCGAAGGCCGTGCGCGCCAGAGCCTGCACGATCTTGCCGGCTCCCTCGTCTCCGGTGATCTCGATCGCATGCGCTCTATCGCCTCCGCGATCCTCGAGATCGGCCACACGTCCGGTGCGGACATCCTCACCGGCATCCGGCTCGCGCTCGACGTCGAGAGGTCGCTCCGCGCCTCCCGGAGCGCAGCCGCCACCCCTCCGACGGAATCGAGGATCTCTCTTGACTGAATCAGCTGCAGGCACCGCCGCGGCGACCGCATCGGATGCCTCGGCATCCGACGAGTTCGAGCGCGAGCCGGTCCCGGAGAGCCACCGCAAATCACTGTTCACGGTCTCGGCCGTCTGGTTCGGGTTCCCGATGATCCTGACCAACGCCGTTCCCGGCGGCCTGGTGGTCGCCATGCTCGGCTTCTGGCAGGGCGTCGGCGCGATCCTCGTCGCCAACGCGATCATGTTCGTCTACGTCAGCCTGCTCAGCTGGCGCGCCGGCCGCACCGGGAAGAGCTTCTCGCTGCAGGCGATCGAGACCTTCGGCACCGCGGGCTACGCGATCGCCTCCGGCTTCCTCTCCACGGTCGTCGTGGGCTGGTTCGCGTTCAACACGGGTGCGACCGGCGCGACCCTCAGCGAGGCGTTCGGCTGGAACGAGATGCTCGTGGCCGCCGTCGCCGGCGTCGTGTTCATCGCCGTCACCTACCTCGGCATCCGCGCACTGTCGGTGCTCGGCACCATCGCCGCGCCGCTGTTCATCTTCGCGGTCATCGTCGCGGTGGTCATCGCGTCGCAGACCGCGGACTTCTCCGCCGTGCTGAGCTACGGCGGAGAGAAGGTGAACGACGCGATGACCTTCGGCGTGGCGGTCACCGCGATCATGGCGACGTTCGCGGACTCGGGCACGATGACGGCCGACTTCACCCGCTGGGCGCGCAACGGCAAGGAGGCCGTGCTGGCCACCGTGACCGCCTTCCCGATCGCCAGCCTCGTCGCACAGCTCAGCGGCGGCGTGCTCGTCGCCGCAGGGGCCATCGCCCTGCCCGCGGTGAACGGCGGCAACTTCGCACCGATCCTCACCGGCACCGGAAACCCGCTGCTGAACGTGTTCCTGCTGCTGTTCGTGGTGATCAACCTCGGGTCCGTCTGCACGCACTGCCTGTACAACGGCGCCCTCGGCTGGTCGCACCTGACCCGGTCGAAGATGCGCCTGCTGACGCTGATCCTCGGCGTCATCGGCGTGATCGTCGCCGTGCTCGGGGCGTGGCAGTTCTTCGCCAACTGGCTCGCGCTGCTCGGCGTGCTCGTCCCCCCGCTGGGCGCCGTGCTGATCGCCGACCAGATCATCCTCGCCCGCCGCAACGCCGGCCGTCCCGAGAAGCGGTTCCGCGTCAGCGCTCTGATCGCCTGGGCGATCGGCGCCGGCTTCGCCCTGATCTCGCATTTCTTCGCCCCGGCCCTCTCGGATGCCGTGGTCGGCCTGGTCGTGGGATGCCTCGCATACCTGGCCCTGGAGCAGTTCACCCCCAAGAAGGAGATCACCCGATGACAGACAACAGCGCGGACCAGCGCTATCTGGATGCCGCCGCAGCAGGCGATCTGGACGGCGTGCGCGCCGCCCTCGCCGACGGCGCGGACAGGAACGCCGTCGACTGGGAGGACGCCACCGCGATCCTGCATGCCGCCCGCGGGAGGCACTTCGACGTGGTGCGCGCGCTCATCGCGGAGGGTGTCGACATCGACGCCCAGGACCAGACCTGCTCCAACCCGTTCCTGCTCGGCTGCATCACCGGCGACGTCGAGCTCGTGAGGATCATGGTCGAGGCGGGCGCCGACCTCACGCGCCTGACGCGCATGGGCGGCAACGGTCTCACGCCGGCGGCCGAGAAGGGCCACATCGACGTCGTCCGCTACCTGCTGGAGAACACCCGCATCAACGTGAACCTCACGAACAACCTCGGCTGGACCGCCCTGATCGAGACCATCATCCTCGGCGACGGCGGCCCCGTCCGCCAGGAGATCGTCCAGCTGCTGCTCGCGCACCGTGCCAAGCCCGGCATGACCAACGAGTGGGGCGTCTCGCCGGCGGATCTCGCGCGCGAGCGCGGCTTCACCGAGATCGCCGCCATCCTCGACCAGGCGCAGGCCTAAGACTCCCTCGAAAGGACACCGATGACCAGGCACATCGAAATCAGGAAGAACACCTACCTCGACTCCGTCTCGCTCATGTCGATGAGCACCAAGGCGAACGCCGTCGAGGGCGTCACCCAGGCTCTGCTGGGTATGGCGACCCCCATGAACAAGGAGGTGCTCGCCAACGTCGGCGTCAACGACACCGCCGTCGACGAGGCCAAGCCGAGCGATCTGATGATCGTGATCGACGCGAGCGACGACACCATCGAAGCCGCCATCGCAGCGGTCAACGACATCCTCACCCGCAAGGACAAGAAGGCCGGGGAGGCCCACGAGGTGCGCTACCGCACGCTGGACGGCGCCTTCGAGGAGAACCAGGACACCAACCTGGTACTCATCTCGGTCAACGGTGCGTTCGCCGCCCGTGAGGCGCGCAAGGCGCTGAACGCCGGCAAGAGCGTCATGATCTTCTCCGACAACGTGTCCGTCGAGGACGAGCTGTCGCTGAAGAACCTCGCCCACGAGAAGGGCCTGATCGTGATGGGGCCGGACTGCGGCACCGCGATCATCAACGGCACCGGCCTGGCCTTCGCCAACGCGGTGCGCCGCGGCAGCATCGGCGTCGTCGGCGCCTCGGGCACCGGCAGCCAGGAGGTGTCCGTCCGCGTGCACGACTTCGGCGGCGGCATCTCGCAGCTGATCGGCACCGGCGGTCGCGACCTCAGCACCGACATCGGCGGCATCTCGATGATCGACGGCATCCGGGCGCTGGACGCCGACCCCGAGACCAAGGTCATCGTCATCATCTCCAAGCCGCCGGCAGAGGACGTGGCGGCGAAGGTCCTGGCCGAGGCCGGCTCCGCGTCGAAGCCCGTCTTCGTCACCTTCCTGGGTTCGGACCGCACCGAGTCCGGATACGACAACGTCACGATCGTCACGGAGGGCACCAAGCCCCTCGCGATCGCCGCCGTCGTGGCATCCGGCATCGACGAGTCGACGCTGGACAAGCACCCCCTGAACATCCCGCTGATCGAAGAGGTGCGCGCCAAGCTCGCCCCCGAGCAGAAGTACATCCGTGGCCTGTTCTGCGGTGGCACGCTCTGCGACGAGTCGATGTTCGCGGCCCTCGACAGCTACGAGAACGTGTACTCCAACATCCAGAAGAACCCGGCGTACAAGATCGGTGCGATGGATGCCTCGAAGGAGCACACCTTCCTCGACATGGGCGACGACGACTTCACCAACGGTCGACCGCACCCCATGATCGACCCGTCGCTGCGTCTGCAGCGCATCGTCCAGGAAGCGGACGACCCCGAGGTCGGCGTCATCGCCATGGACTTCGTGCTCGGTTTCGGCTCGCACGAGGACCCGGTCGGCGTCACCATCCCGGCCATCACCGAGGCCAAGGCGAAGGCCGCCGCCCGCGGTCAGCACCTCGAGATCCTCGGCTACGTCCTCGGCACGGACCTCGACACCCCGGCGCTGGCCGAGCAGGTCGCCAAGCTCGAGGCCGCCGGCGTGACCATCGCCTCCTCCTCCACCAACCTCGGCCTGCTGGCCCGTGAATTCGTCGCGAAGGGTGACAACTGATGAGCGTCAACGACCTTTTCTCCTCCGAGCTGAAGCCGGTCAACCTCGGCCTCGACATGTTCGCCGATGACCTGAAGACGCAGGGCGTCGAGCCGGTCCTGATGGACTGGACCCCGCCGGGCGGCGGCGACCCGGAGGTCATCGCCGCACTGAGCCGTCTCGAGGACCCCGCGGTCGCCGAGAAGATCGACGCCGCCAACGAGGTCGCCCTCGAGCGCATCCTCTCCTCGCAGCCCTTCCTGGAGGGCTTCGGACAGGCGATCGACACCGTGCCCGGGATGACCGCCAAGACCATCCTGCACGCCGGCCCGCCGATCGAGTTCACCCGGATGTCGGGCCCGATGAAGGGCGCCGTCACCGGCGCGCTCGTCTTCGAGGGCCTGGCCAAGGACGTCGACGAGGCATTCGAGCTCGCGGCGTCGGGCGAGATCACTTTCTCGCCCTGCCACGAGCACCAGTCGGTCGGCTCGATGGCCGGTGTCACCAGCGCGAGCATGTGGGTGCACAAGGTCACCAACCGCACCCACGGCAACACCGCCTTCACCAACCTGTCCGAGCAGCTGTCGAAGATCCTGCGCTTCGGGGCCAACGACCAGTCGGTCATCGACCGTCTGAACTGGATGCGCGACGTGTTCGGTCCCGTGCTCGCCGGGGCCATGGCGCTGAACGAGGATGGCCTGGACCTGCGTCTGATGCTCTCGCAGGCGCTGCACATGGGCGACGAGGCGCACAACCGCAACGTGGCCGGCACCACCCTGCTGATCCAGGCGCTGGCCCCGTACATCCTCGAGACCGACTTCACCACGAAGGAGAAGCGCGAGGTCTTCGACTTCGTCGCCTCCTCGGACTACTTCTCCGGTCCCACCTGGATGGTCGCGGCGAAGGCGTCGATGGACGCGGCGAACGGCATCGAGAACTCCACGATCGTCACCACCATGGCCCGCAACGGCGTCGACTTCGGCATCCGCGTGTCCGGCACCGGCGGACAGTGGTTCACCGGCCCCGCGCAGGAGGTCATCGGCCCGATGTTCGCCGGCTACACCCGTGAGGACTCCGGTCTGGACATGGGCGACTCCGCCATCACCGAGACCTTCGGCATCGGCGGTTTCGCGATGGCCGCTGCTCCCGCGATCGTCGCCCTCGTCGGCGGCACGGTCGACGAGGCCATGGGCTACTCGCGCACGATGAACGCGATCACGACGGGCAACAACCCGAACATCACGATCCCCGCGCTCGACTTCATGGGGGTCCCCAGCGGCATCGACGTGCGCAAGGTGATGGAGACCGGCATCCTCCCGATCATCAACACCGCCATCGCCCACAAGGAGCCGGGCATCGGCATGATCGGCGCGGGCATCACCCATCCGCCGGTCGAGGCCTTCCAGAAGGCGCTCCGCGCCCTCGCCGAGACGGTCGCGCTGTGAGCGCCCCCGCGCCGGCATCCGTGTCCACCGCCGGCCAGCTGAAGTGGTGGAAGAAGGGCGACATCGCGGCGTTCTTCGCGCTGTTCACCAACAACCTGACCAACATCATCACCTTCACCGCCCTGCTCACCATGGCGGGGCTCCCGGTGGACATGGTGGTCGGACGCATCGCGCCGGCGTTCGGCCTGGCGATCCTGCTCACCTCCTCGATGTACGTGTGGTTCGCCAAGCGCCTCGCCGCCAAGGAGGGTCGCGACGACGTCGTGGCCCTTCCCTCCGGTCCCAGTGCGCCCTCGATCTTCACGGTCACGTTCCTGGTGATCCTGCCGGTCTACTCGACCACGCAGGATGCCGAGCTCGCCGTGGGCATCGGCCTCGTCTGGGGCTTCCTGGAGGGTCTGATCCTGTTCGTGGGCTCGTTCTTCGGCGACCTGCTGCGCCGGGCCGTCCCCCGCTCGGTGCTGCTGGCCTGCCTCGCGGGGCTGGGCCTGCTGCTGCTGGCGATGAACCCGATGCTGCAGTCCTTCCAGTTCCCCGTCGTCGCGTTCGTGGTGCTGACGCTCGTGCTGATGAACTGGTTCGGCCGCTCGCCGTTCCTGGGCAGGGTTCCGACCGGTCTGCTGCTGCTGATCGTGGGCACGGCCGCCGCCTGGGCGTTCGGCCTGCAGACGCCGGAGGCGGTCCAGGCCGCGCTGGTGCACGCGGGGTGGCACCCGCCGCAGGTGTCGATCACGAACTTCATCGACGGCGTCGCCCACGCCGGACCGTTCCTCGCCTCGGCGGTGCCGCTGGCGCTGGCGAACTACGTGTTCGACCTGGAGAACATCGAGGCGGCCGAAGCCGCCGGCGACCACTACAGCGCCCGTCCCGTGATGCTCGTCAACGGCGGCGCCACGATGGTCGGCGCCCTGATGGGCAACCCGTACCCCGTCACCGTGTACATCGGGCACACCGCGTACAAGGAGATGGGCGCCGGGATCGGCTACACGATGCTGAACGGCATCACGATGTTCGCGGTGGGACTGTTCGGTATGAGCGCCCTGCTGCTGTCGGTGGTCCCGATGGCGGCGATCGCGCCGATCCTGATCTACATCGGAGTCGTCACCGCCGCGCAGTCGGTGCGTGAGACGCCGAAGGTGGAGCTGCCGGTGATCTTCATCGCGCTGTTCCCGTGGATCGCGAACTGGGCGAACAGCCTCATCAACAACACGCTGAAGGCGGCGGGCACGAGCACGGCCGAAGTGGGAGCGGATGCTCTGAACCACGCCGGCACGTACTTCGCCGGCATCTCCACGCTCGGCAACGGCGCACCGCTGTCGTCGCTGCTGTGGGGCATGATCGCGATCTTCGCGATCCGCAACAAGCCCCTGCAGGGCGCGATCATCGGTGCACTGGCGGGCGTCCTGTCGTTCTTCGGCGTCATCCACGCGCATGTCCCGGGCCTGCCCGAGAAGTTCGCGCTGTCCGACACGCACGTGATGTTCCTCGTCGCGTACCTGATGGTGGCGGTGCTGTTCCTGGCGAAGTGGCTCCAGGACCGGATCACGAACGAGTCGGTGACCTTCACCGCGAACGACGAGATCACGCTCAGCAACGCCGTCGCGCCGTCGCTGATCCAGGCTCCCCAGCGCTGAGCCGCCCAGAGGGTCCGGGAGTGCACCGCTCCCGGGCCCTCTGCACACCCGAGCTCAGTGCAGGGCAGGGCAGGGCTGGATGGCCGTGTCCACCCCCTCACCTTCAACGAAGGCCGGTACCCCGTGGGGCCGGTCTTCTTCGACTTCAGGTGGAGATGCCGCCGTCTTCGGCCCGCAGGGGCAGAGCGTCGAGGGCCGCCGCCACGGCTGCGCGCACGACATCGTCGATCCACGACGGGATCGGGGATGCCTGCGCGATGAACCCGCGGATCAGCCCGTAGGGGATCGCGCGCACCACTGTGTACGCCTGTACGGTCAGGGCAGGGTCATCCGCGCCATAGCGCTCGCGGATCACATCGCGGAAGCGCGCTCCCATCTCGTCGTTGACATGCAGAATCTGCTTCTGCAGCTCCTCGGACCCCACCCCGGCAAGCTGCCCCTGCCCGAACATCTTCATCGCCCGCGCCTCGGTGGGGTGCGCTCGGCAGTACCTCGACTGGTGCAGAGCGGCCTCCAGGAGCGGATCGTCCGCCTCCATGGCCTCGAACAGCGTCGTGTGGAAGCGCTCGATCGCCCGCAGCCACAGGCGTGCCAGCAGCTCGTCGCGCGAAGAGAATCGCAGATACACCGAACCCGCGTGCACCCCGGACGCCCGGCTGATGTCCGCGATCGACGGCCTGATGATCGCGGGATCTGCGAGGAGGTCCCTGGCGGCGTCGAGCACCTGATCATCAGTGAATCGCCGGGGCCGGGCCATCCCGAAAGTCTATGCGCTGACGCCTGGGCAGTGCCGATCGCCGCATGCTCTTGTGCTGTCCGCCTTCTGATGTCAGATTATTGAATATGGATTCAAAAATGCGCCCCTGGGTGGGCATCCTGCTGCTCGTCGTCAGCCTCGGTCATAGCGCCATGATCACCTCGATCTGGATCGCCTCCGGACTGGCGCCGAGCACCGCTCTGTTCTGGTCCGCCGCATTCGGCGTGGCGCTCCTGATGTGCGGCGTCACCGCCGTGGAGCTCGAGCGCGCACGCGGGTTCGTCCCCCTGTCCGTGCTGATCGCGCTGGCCGCGCTGACCCTGTTCGGTCTGGCGATCATGCCGGTGTCCGGCTTCCTTACTCTGATCGCGCCCCTGACCGTGGGGGTCGTCCGATGGATCCGGGGACGCGCATCGACCCGGCGCACCCCGGTGGTCGTGCACGTCGACTGACGGACCCGCCGGCCGGGCTGACGCGAAGGAGGCCGGTCCCCGCGGGGACCGGCCTCCTTGCAGCGCCTGGGGCGCCTACTTCTTCTTCTTGCTCTGCGCGCGGCGCTGCTCGCGGTTCGCCGGAGCCGGCTGCTCCTCGGCATCCACCTGCTGGCCGAACGCACCGCGCTGGGCGGTGGCGGCGCGCTCGGTGGCGGCCTGCTGCACCTGGCCGCGCTCGTTGCGGATCTCGACGTCGCCCGCGTCGTTGGGCGCCGAGTACTCCAGCTTCTGCTCGGGCTGCTGGTCGACCAGACCCTTCGCCTCGACCTCGGTCTGGTCGGCGCCGGCGCGGCGCACCTCGACCTCGAGGTTGTAGAGGTAGCCGACCGACTCCTCCTTGATCTGGCCCATCATGGACTGGAACATCGAGTACCCCTCGCGCTGGTACTCGATCAGCGGGTCGCGCTGCGCCATCGCGCGCAGGCCGATGCCGTCCTTCAGGTAGTCCATCTCGTACAGGTGGTCGCGCCAGCGGCGGTCGAGCACCTGCAGCACCACCCGGCGCTCGAGCTCGCGGGTGGCCGCCTCGCCGAGGGCCTCCTCGCGCTTCTGGTACGCGATCAGGGCATCCGAGAGCAGCTCGCGCTTGAGCCCCTCGGCGGAGATGCCGCCCTTGCGTCCGCCGGCCTCGGCGACGACCTCGTCGATCGTGACGTTCATCGGGTACAGCGTCTTCAGCTCGGTCCAGAGCGCGTCGAAGTCCCAGCTCTCGTTGTGGCCCTCACCGGTGTGATCGTCGACCACGCCGCCGATGGCGTCCTCGATGAAGTGCTTGACCCGGTCGGCGATGTCGTCGCCGTGCAGGATCTGCCGGCGGTCGGCGTAGATCGCCTCACGCTGGCGGTTCAGGACGTCATCGTACTTGAGCACGTTCTTGCGCATCTCGGCGTTGCGGGCCTCGACCTGCGACTGCGCGCTGCGGATGGCGCGGCTGACCAGACCCGACTCGATCGGGACGTCGTCCGGGAAGTTGGTGCGCGCGAGGATCGCCTCGGCCGCCCCCGACTGGAACAGGCGCATGAGGTCGTCGGTCAGGCTCAGGTAGAAGCGGCTCTCGCCGGGGTCGCCCTGTCGGCCCGAGCGACCGCGCAGCTGGTTGTCGATGCGGCGCGATTCGTGACGCTCGGTGCCGAGCACGTACAGGCCACCGGCCTCCGTCACCTTGACCGAGTCCTCGGCGACCTTCTTCTTCATGGCCTCGTAGGTCTCGTCCCACGCGGCCTCGTACTCCTCCGGCGTCTCCTCGGGGTCCAGTCCCTTGGACTTGAGCTCCTGGACGGCGAGGAACTCCGCGTTGCCGCCGAGCATGATGTCGGTGCCTCGGCCGGCCATGTTCGTCGCGACCGTGACGGCGCCGAGCTTTCCGGCGAGGGCGACGATCTCGGCCTCGCGAGCGTGATTCTTGGCGTTGAGCACCTCGTGCTTGACGCCCCTCTTCGCCAGCAGGCGGGAGAGGTACTCGCTCTTCTCGACGCTGACGGTTCCGACCAGCACCGGCTGCCCCGCTGCGTGGCGCTCGGCGATGTCCTCGACGACCTGCGCGAACTTGGCCTGCTCGTTCTTGTAGACGAGGTCCGGCTGGTCCTTGCGGATCATCGGCTTGTTCGTCGGGATCGGGACCACGCCGAGCTTGTACGTGGACATGAACTCGGCCGCCTCGGTCTCGGCGGTACCGGTCATGCCGGCGAGCTTGTCGTACAGGCGGAAGTAGTTCTGCAGCGTGACGGTCGCGAGGGTCTGGTTCTCGGCCTTGACCGGCACATTCTCCTTGGCCTCGATCGCCTGGTGGATGCCCTCGTTGTAACGGCGTCCGACCAGGATGCGGCCGGTGTGCTCGTCGACGATCATCACCTCGTCGTTCATGACGACGTAGTCGGTGTCGCGCTTGAACAGCGAGATCGCCTTGATCGAGTTGTTCAGGAAGGAGATCAGAGGGGTGTTCGCCGACTCGTAGAGGTTGTCGATGCCGAGGTAGTCCTCGACCTTCTCGATGCCGGGCTCGAGCACGCCGACCGTGCGCTTCTTCTCGTCGACCTCGTAGTCCACACCCGGTTCGAGCGTGCGCGCGATCTTCGCGAACTCGGTGAACCAGCGGTTCGCCTCGCCGGAAGAGGGGCCGGAGATGATCAGCGGCGTACGGGCCTCATCGATGAGGATGGAGTCGACCTCGTCGACGATGGCGAAGAAGTGCTCGCGCTGGACGAGGTCTTCCTTGCGCCATGCCATGTTGTCGCGCAGGTAGTCGAAGCCGAACTCGTTGTTCGTGCCGTAGGTGATGTCCGCCGCGTACTGCTGGCGGCGCACGTCGGGAGTCTGACCGGAGATGATCGTGCCGGTTGTCATGCCGAGGGCGCGGTGCACGCGCCCCATCAGCTCGGACTGGTACGACGCCAGGAAGTCGTTGACCGTGATGACGTGCACGCCCTTGCCTGCGATGGCGTTGAGGTAGGACGGGAAGGCCGCGACGAGCGTCTTGCCCTCACCGGTCTTCATCTCGGCGATGTTGCCGTTGTGCAGGGCGGCGCCGCCCATGATCTGCACGTCGTAGGCGCGCATGCCCAGGGTGCGGCGCGCGGCCTCGCGGACGGCGGCGAACGCCTCCGGCAGGAGCTGGTCGAGGGTCTCGCCCTTCTCGTAGCGTGCCCGCAGCTCGGCGGTCTCGCCGCGCAGCTCCTCATCGGTGAGCTTCTCGAAGTCGTCCTCCAGCGCGTTCACGGCCTTGACGGTCTGCTTGAGCCTGCGAAGGATGCGTCCTTCGCCGGCGCGCAGCATCTTCTCGAGAGGATTCGCCACGGATGTCTCCCTTGGATCTCGGGTGCCGGCAAGGGTCGTCGCCGGGCATACCGTGTCATGTTACCGGCCCGTGACATGCATCCGCTGTGCGCTGCGGGGGCGGCCGGCCACGCTGAGCGCGAACAGGACACGCGGATCATGGCTTCGGTGCGGCGTTTCCGGGCATGCATATACTCGGCAATGCAATACCCGGGAGATGATCGGAGACCGCATGTCCGTCCGCCAGAGCCTGCTCGCCATCCTCGATCAGGGTCCGTGCTACGGATACCAGCTGCGCGCCGAGTTCGACCGCCGCACCGGGTCGACCTGGCCGCTCAACGTCGGTCAGATCTACAACACCCTCGAACGGCTGGAGCGCGACGGCCTGGTGCGGAAGGGCGATGTCGACGACCAGGGGCACGTCTACTACTCGATCACGGATGCCGGTCGCGACGAGGTGCGGGACTGGCTGGACTCCCCCGTTCCGCAGCAGGCCGGCACGCGCGACGAGCTGCCGATCAAGCTCGCGCTGGCGGCGACCCTCCCCGGCGTGGACGTCGCGGCCGTGATGCGCCGTCAGCGCGAGACGTCGCTCGAGGCTCTCGAAGGACTGCGTGCGACGCGGCCGCCGAGCGCGAACGGCGGTGAGGACCTGGCCGCGGCTCTCGTCGCCGATGCACTGATCTTCCGCGCTGAGGCAGAGGTGCGGTGGATCGACCATGTGGCGTCGCAGCTGCTGGCCGGCGCGCCCCACACCCGCGAGCTGGCGCTCAGCGCGCAGACCCCTCGGCGAGGGCGGCCACCGCGCGCGGCGCACGCCGCCTAGCGACTCTCGACAGTGCTTCGGCGGGCCGGTGTTCGCCGAAGGCGCATCGGATGCACAGCGCTCGCATCACACGAGGCTCGTAGGATCGGTTCATGGCCGGATTCTGGGGCAGACGTAGACGTGAAGAGGAAGCGCTCGCAGCGCAGGACGCGGATCTCGCGCGCCGCGCGGAGCAGGCGCTGGTGGCCGCGGACGAGCGCATCCGCACCACGTCCGACGAGCTCGCGTTCGCGCAGGCGGAGCTCGGCGACTCCCTGACCGCGGATCTGAAGGCGGCCCTGGATGCCGTGCGCCTGCACCTGCGCGAGGCGTTCCAGCTGCATCAGCTGAACCACGACGAGATCCCGGACACGGTCGAGGAACTGCGCACCCGCAACGCGCGGATCGCGCAGCTGTGCGAGTGGGCGGAGGCTCTGCTCGATGAGAAGACCGGCACGCTGGCCGAGACCGTCGCGAAGGTACGTCGCGCGCCCGAGGTGACGGCGCAGGTCCGCAGGGATGCCGATGCGCTCGCCGCCCGCATCCCGCAGGCCCGAGACACGATCGCACGGCTGTCGTCGCGCTACTCCGAGACGGCCATGCGACGCATCGCGTCCTCGGGCGACGAGGCCGAGCAGCTCATCGCGTTCGCCACCCACGGAGCCGATGTCTCCGAGCGACGCCGGGCCGCCAAGCAGAACGAGGAGGCCAATCTCGCCCTCGAGACCGCCACGGAGGCGGTGCGCCGCGCCGGCGCGATGCTCGACGCGGTCGAGGACTTCGAGATCCAGGCTCTGCGTGCCGAGTCGACGCTCGCGAACGTGGTCGCCGACTCGCGCGGCGACATCGTCGCGGCGCGCAACGCACCGCAGACCCCCGAGGTCGTCGCAGCCGCGGCCGCCCTCGAAGCGGCGCTGGGCGCACTGGCTCCGACCGGCACCCCGAACGACCCGTTCGCCGAGCTCACGCAGCTGCGGGCGGCGAACAGCGCACTGGACGATGCGATCGCCAAGGCGCAGTACCGAATGGAGCATCCGCTCCCCTCCGTCGACCAGGTGCAGCACGCTCTCGACGACGCCGACCGCCAGCTGGGCGTCGCCCGCGGTCTGATCGCCGGCCACCGCGGCTGGATCGGAGCCGACGCACGCACCCGCCTCGCCGAGGCAGAGCGGCTGCGCGTGGACGTGCCGGGCATGATCGCCGCGGAGGACACCCGCGAACAGGCGCTGTCGTCCGCACGTCGGGTCGCGCTTCTGGCATCCGAGGCGCTGCAGCTGGCCCAGCGCGACATCGACTCCTCCCGCCCGCAGCAGCAGCCGTGGGGCGGCGACGGCTGGGGTGGAGGCGGACGCCGCGGAGGTGGCGGCGGCGACATCGTCAGCGGCGTGCTCGGCGGCCTGGTTATCGGCAGCATCCTGGACGGCATCTTCGACTGATCCGCCACCTGACCTGAAGAGGCGCCCTTCCCGATCGGGAAGGGCGCCTCTTCAGGTCAGTCGGTCAGGATGCCAGCGCCTCTGCAGGCGGAGCGGCGGTGGTCAGCGAGATCACACCGTAGTCCCAGCCCTTACGACGGTAGACCACGCTCGGGTGGTCGGTGCGGGCGTCGACGAACAGGAAGAAGTCGTGCCCGACCAGCTCCATGCGGTCGACGGCCTCCTCCACGGTCATCCACTCCGCGTCGAAGTTCTTCGTGCGGATGACGACCGGCGAGTACTCCTCTTCCTGGTCCTCCACGATCGGGACGGCGCCGGTCGCGACGGCGGTGAGCACGTCGACGGACGCGGGCTGCACGTCGATGCCGGCGAGCGATCCGCTGCCCTTCTCGAAATGTGCGCCCCGGGCCTGGTTGCGGCCGTCGATCCTCTTCTCCTTGGCACGCCGGAGCTGCTCCGCGAGCTTGTCCAGCGCCATGTCCAGCGCGGTGAACTTGTCCGCGTCGACAGCCTCCGCCCGGACGACCGGTCCCTTCCCGAGGAGCGTGAGCTCCACGGTCTCATCAGGGACGCGACCGTTGCGATAGGCCCGATGGGTGACCTTGATCTCGAGCCGGAGAGCTCGCGGCGCGAGCGTCTGAATACGCGCCGTCTTCTCCTCGACAACCGTGCGGAACCGGTCGGAGATGCTCACTCCGACGCCGACGATGCTCGTTTCCATCACTGCCTCCTTGTCCCGGTCCTCCCGGCCAAGGGCGGACCGTGGTCGCCTTGTGAACCCCTACGCTAGTCCCCGCGCCCGGACATGTCACTATCCGTTCACCTGGATTTTCCGTGTGTCGTGACGGCCGGGCGTGGCGGCCAGCGCGACCGCGCACAGGGGCCGGAATCCGGCTGCGCGTAGCGCTCGCGCGGCCTCGTCCAGCGTTGCACCCGTCGTGACCACGTCGTCGACGATCACGACCTCGCAACCCGCTCCGGCATTCCCTGCGACCCGCATGCTGCCCGCGACGTTGAGGGCCCGCTCCTCCCGGTTGAGGTCGCGCTGGTCCCGTGTGCGGCGGGCCGGGCGCAGCATCCGCTCTGCTCGGGCGCCGGCGCGCCGGATGAGCAGCTCCGGCACGCGGTAGCCGCGGCGCCGAAACGCGGCGCGGCTGGTCGGCACGGGAACGAGAAGCGCACCCGGCGGCACGTGCGCCGTCAGCGAGACCGACAGCGCACTCCCCAGCGGGCGGGCCAGCGCGGTCGCCCCCTCCTCCTTGACGCGGCGGATGCAGCGCGCCGGCACGCCCTCGTACCTCAGCGCCGCGTGCACGAGGAGACCGCCGGGCGTGCTGAGGTCGAGCGGGTCGGCGATCAGCATCCGCCGGCACTCGTCGCACAGCAGCTCCCCCGTCCGATCGCAGCCCGGGCACGCGGCCGCCAGCAGCAGCGCCAGCATCTCCTCGGCGATCCGTCGCGCGCGTCCGTTCCCCATCCGACGATCATGGCGCCGCCCGCGTCGCGCACGCGCGCCGGTTCACGGCATCCGTGCACAACTCCGCCGAACCCGGTGATGTGCAGGAGGAGCCGCAGTTCAGTACCCGGCGCGGGTCCCCAGCACGCGGATGCCCTCGACGGACACCTGCCACGACGACCCGCGCTGCGCGTACACCGAACCGTCCGAGCCGAGTACGCGCAGCCCTGTCGTCGCCTTGGCGCCGGCGAGCGCCGCCGCGGCGTCCGGCGGCGCGGTCGTGACGGAAGGACCGCCCACCGGGTACATCGTCAACGCCGGATCCGGCGTGCTGGAGAGCACCGCCAGGGTGTCCGAGCCGACCCACCCCAGGCCGAGCGTCGGACCCGCGAGGGTGCTCACAGCGTGCGGCTGTCCCAGCGCGGTGGGCTCGGACGACTTGCCGCGCAGCACGGCCGCGACGACCAGCCGCCGCTGCCCCGCCTGAGTCACCACCGCGGCGACGCGCGCGCCGTCGGCGGCGACGCGCAACTGACTGATGGAGTCGTAGCCGGGCCAGGCATCCGCGATCAGATGCTGGGCCGGGCCCTGAACGCCCCATGCCAGCAGCTCCCCCGGCGCGCCACGCGGGACCGTCCACGTGAACCCGAACGGGTCCAGGGACGGCTCGATCAGGTCGGCGCGCGCGTCGAGCTTCGTGGAGTTGCCGTCCGCCAGGGCCCACACGCTGCCGTCCTGCAGCTGCACGGACGCGAGCGCCGCATCCAGCGACACGTCCACGGCGCGGATCGGTGCGGTGATCTTGGCGATCTGAGCAGTCAGTCCGCCGACGGGCTCGATCGTGTCACCCGACACGGCGCGACCGAACGTCTCGGCGTTCTGCACGAGCACACCGGCCTCCTGGACGTTCTCGTCCAGGGGGACGGTGCCGGCCTCCAGCGGTGCGCCGTCGACGGTGAAGCGCACTTCGGCGACGCCGGCGCCCGACAGGCTCCCCTCCAGTTGCGTGCGCATGCGCGCGAGATCGGACGCCGATGCCGACAGTGCGCTGCGCGAGAGCGCCACCGTCGCCACCTGCGAGGAGTCGACGGTCACGGCGTCGCCCGCGAGCGTGATGTCCTCGGTGAATGCGTTGCGCACGGCGGGCGCCAGCCAGTCGCTGGGCTTGCCGGAGATCAGCGCCCGTGCGACGGACGTCGCCATCGCCGTGCGCCGCGGGAACCAGCGCACGTCGGGGACGAGGTGCGACCAGCTCGTGTCGAAGTACTTCAGCGCGTACTTCTGGTAGACCTGCCCGAACGTCTCGGCGTCCAGCACGATCCCGTCGGCTGCCTTGGCGATCCGCCACTCGCCCTTGACCCGTTTGAGCTGATAGGTGGCCTTGCCCAGCCCGGACTCGGCGTTGTACGCGCCCGAGGCATCGACGTTCGCCACCTGATCGAACTGGGCGTGCACCTCCGCGTTCTTGGCCGACTTGTCATCGGAGTCGAGCGAGGACTGGAACTTCCGCTGCAGCACGGACTCGTCGATCGTCACGAGAGTGCCCGGTTTCCATGTCGGCCGGAAGTCGTCGGTGAGGAATTCCTGCGCGATCCCCCAGTTGTCCGCCGGGGTCATCGACGCCTCCAGGAAGCCCTTCACGATGCCCTCCGGGCTGTCGCCCGGCTTCGGGCCGGACGCGATCGGCGTGTAGATCAGCGTGTCCTCCTCGCCACCGATCGCGAGGCCGGGGTTCGGCGGTCCCGACGTGGGCAGACCCGTGCAGCCCGCGAGCAGCAGGCCGAGGACGGCGACGGCGAGAAGACGGATGCCGCGGATGCGCCTCATGAGCGATCGCCCCCTTCCGGGTCGGGACGGCGCACGACGATCGGCTGCGTGACGCTGCCGAGGTCGGCGAGGGTCTCCGGTGGCTCGAGCGGGATCGGACCCTGGCCGGTGGCCTCGCCGCTGGCACGGGGGATCGTGAGCACGAAGTTGCTACCCACGCCGAGCTCGGACCACACCTGCAGAGTGCCGCCGTGCAGTCTGGCGTCGCCCAGCGCGATCGACAGCCCGAGACCCGTCCCGCCGATGGTGCGCTTGCGCGAGGGGTCGGCGCGCCAGAAGCGGTCGAACACGTGCTCGGCGTCCTCGGGGCGCATGCCCATCCCGAAGTCGCGCACGCCCACGGCGACGGCGTGCTGGTTGCTGTCGACCGTGACCACCACCGGCTGCCCCTCCCCGTGCTCGATCGCGTTGCCGATGAGGTTGCGGAGCACCCGGCGCACCCGGCGCGGGTCCATGTCGACGGGCGAGTATCCGCCGGGGGCCACCATCCGCAGCTCGATTCCGTGCGTCTCCGCCAGCGGCCTCATCTGCTCGACCAGCTCCTCGGCCAGCTGCGCCAGGCTGGTCGCCTCGACCTCGAGCTGCACGGATCCGGCGTCGTAGCGGCTGATCTCCAGCAGGTCCGAGAGCAGCGTCTCGAAGCGCTGCACCTGGGTGTGCAGCAACTCGGCAGTCCGGGCGGTGGTCGGATCGAACTGGTCCTTCTGATCGTTGATCATCTCAGCGGCCAGTCGGATGGTGGTGAGCGGCGTGCGCAGCTCGTGCGAGACGTCGGACACGAACCGCTGCTGCACGAGCGAGAGCTCGGCGAGCTCCTTGATCTGCGCCTCGATGCTGTCGGCCATGGCGTTGAAGGAGTGCCCGAGGCTGGCCAGCTCGTCGGCGCCGTGCACGCGCAGGCGCACGCCGAGGTCTCCCGACGCGAGTCTCGCGCTGGTCTCCGCGGCCTCGATGATCGGCACCGACACGGATCTCAGCACCAGCCAGAGGATGCCGGCGATCAGCGTGACCAGCGCGAGTCCTGCGAGCCACAGGGTGCGCTGCACGAACTGCAGGGTCTCGTCGGTGTCGGCGAGGTCGTAGGCGATGTAGACCTCGTAGCGCGCGACCCCCCGGATCTCGAGGATCTGGCCCACGACGATCCCCGCCGAGTCCGGAGCATCGCTGTGCGCGAGCGCGATGGACTGCCATGCCTGCCGGGCCGGGACGTCCTTCACACGGGTGATCAGCTCGCCGCTGAGCTGCGCGGGGCTGAACTGCTGGCTGTTGAAGCCCGGTGGGATGTAACCCTCGCCGAATGCCTCGGACACCACGCCCACGATGAGCTTCGACGACGCCGCGCGGCCGAGCTCGTTCTGCGCCTGACGCCACAGGCTGGACAGGGTGGCGCGGTCGTCGCCCGCCACACCGGACTCCAGCACTCGCTGCGCCTGCGCCACGGCGGCGCGCGAGTTGTGGAGCGCCTCGTCCTTGCGTGCCTCGAACAGGTCGTTGCGGATGACCAGGCCCATGATGACGCAGGTGACGAGGATCGTCAGCGCCGTGGCCACCAGGGTGATGACAGTGGCGCGGAACCGCATGGAGTGTCGCCATTCGGCGATCACCGCCTCGGGCCAGCTGCGCGGGGACCGCCAGTCCACGGCCTGCACCCGCGTCGCGGTCGTCGCGATCACGAGAACTCCTAGCTGACGCTCCCGGCGCGGTACCCGACGCCGCGCACGGTCATGACGATGCGCGGGTTGTCCGGGTCGAGCTCGACCTTGGCACGCAGCCGCTGCACGTGCACGTTCACCAGGCGCGTGTCGGCCTTGTAGTGGTAGCCCCAGACCTGCTCGAGCAGCATCTCGCGGGAGAAGACCTGCTGCGGCTTGGAGGCCAGCGCGACCAGCAGCTGGAACTCCAGCGGGGTCAGCGCGATCGGCGTGGATCCGCGGCGCACCTCGTGGGCGTCGACGTCGACGGTGAGGTCGCCCACGCGCAGCACCTCGGCGCTCGCCTGCGGAGCGGGACGGAGGCGGGTCCGGATGCGGGCGACGAGCTCCTTCGGGTTGAAGGGCTTGACCATGTAGTCGTCCGCGCCCACCTCGAGCCCTCGGACGACATCGGCGGTGTCGGTGCGCGCGGTGAGCATGATGATCGGCACGCCGGACTCGGCGCGGATGCGGGTGCAGATCTCGATGCCGTCCATGCCGGGGAGCATGAGGTCCAGCAGCACGAGGTCGGGACGCGAAGTGCGCCACTCGTCCACGGCCTGCGCCCCGTCGGCGCAGAACAGCACGTCGAATCCCTCGGTGCGCAGCACGATCCCGATCATCTCGGCGAGCGCCGTGTCATCGTCCACCACGAGGATCCGTGAGGTCATCTTCTGCCCAGCCTCATCTTTCTCTGCGAAGCAGCGCGTCGATTCCCCTGCCGCGCGCGACTCGGATCAGCCTACTTGAGAAACCGGGTCCCGTACCGGAGTGGATCGCGTGCCCACGCAATCCACGCGCCCTGTGCCACGATGGACATGCACATGGAGGGGAGTGCCGATGAGCGGTCAGACCTGGACGCCCGCGCCCAAGAAGGGCGCCATCCCGTTGCATCCGATGACCTTCGGCATGGTGCTCGGCCGGGCCTTCGCGGCCCTGCGGCACAACCCGAAGGTGCTGTTCGGGTTCGCGATCGTGGTCGAGTTCATCGTGACGCTGGCCACCGTGGGCGTGCTGATCCTCATGGTCTGGTTCATCGCTGTGCGCATCCAGTCCGTGCCGCCCTCCTCCCCCGACTACTGGCCGATCCTCATCGGATCCACCGCGCTCGGCGGCCTGGCCGCGATCGTGATGGGTCTGGCATCCGTCGCCTTCACCTCGGTGGTGCAGGGGCTGGTGGCCGCCGACGTCTCGTTCGCGACGGTGTCCCGCAAGGCCTCGCTGCGTCTGCTCTGGTCGCGGGTGAAGCCCGCGTTCTGGAGGCTGTTCTCCTACTCGCTGCTGCAGGGCCTGGCGGCGCTCCTCTGGGTCGCCCTTCTCTTCGGCGTGGTGGGCGGCATCCTCGCGGCCCTCGGCCCCGACAACGGCGGCGCGATCGCACTGGCCGTGATCCTGGGACTGCTGCTGGGGCTCGGCAGCATCCCGCTGTACGTGTGGCTGACCACCAAGCTCCTGGTGGTCCCCGCCGTGCTCGTGCTCGAGCGTGCGACGATCCGGAGCGCCGTGGTGCGCTCCTGGCGGCTCATCCGCGGCCGGTTCTGGTTCGCCTTCGGCGTGATGTTCGTGATCGGCGCGATCATGGGCATCGCGGTGCAGGTCGTGGCGATGCCGGCATCCCTGTTCTCTGGCATCATCGGCGGCATCCTGAGCCCGACCGGCGGCGGCGACGAGACGACCGCGATGATCGCCGTCGTACTCGCGAACGTCATTCCGCAGGTTCTCGTACTCGCGGTCCAGGCGATCGCACTGGTCGTCACGGGGACCGGCGGCACGCTGATCTACATCGACAGCCGGATGCGGTACGAGGGACTGGACCAGGCCCTGATCCGGTACGTCGAGCTGAGCGCGCAGGGCACTCCGGACGACCAGCTCGGCGACCCGTTCGCCGTGGACCCCGAGCGCGCGGTGTCGAAGAATCCCCCGCCCGTGCAGAAGCCGGCCTACGCCGCCTATCCGGGCCAGTACCCGTCCCCCGGTCAGTACCCGTACCCCGCACAGGCGTACCTCGCACAGGGCTATCCGGCACCGCCCGCGTACGGCGCTCAGCCGGCATACGGTCAGCCGGCGTACGGCGCTCAGCCTGCGTATCCGCAGGCCCCGTACGGCGCCCAGCCGGGATACCCGGCGACCGCCGCGTATCCCGGTGGCGCGGGCACCCCCTACACGGCACCCGGCTCCGCACAGGTTCCGTCCACCGCACCCGCATCCCCGTACGCGGCTCCGCCGGCTCCCCCGGCATCCGGGCAGCAGGCCCCGGCGTCCGACCCGCCCGCCCCGCAGCCTCCGCAGGTGATCCCGCCCTCCTCCGCCAGCCCGTGGGCTCCCCCGGGCGGAGACGCATGATCCTGCTCCCCCTCGCCGACATCTTCGTCCCCGACGGGGAGGATGCGCGACGTCAGGCCGCGGAGGAGCTGTCGAAGCAGGAGTACCAGGCCGCCAAGCCGACCTGGTTCGACGAGTTCGTCGCCGGCATCGTGCAGTGGTTCGTGAATCTGTTCACGCAGAACGGCGCAGGCGGCGTCGCGCCGTTCGCCCTGACGCTGATCATCGTCGTCGTGATCGCGGCCCTGGTCGTGGCGCTGCTGGTGTGGGGGCGACCCCGCGCCTCGCGTGCCGTGGCGCGCCGCCGCGACCTGCTCGGCGAGCGAGACGACCGCACGGCCGCCCAGCTGCGCGCCGACGCCGAGCGCCTGGCTCGCGAACAGGACTGGGACGCCGCGATCGTGCTGCGCTACCGCGCGCTGGCTCGCGGCCTGCTGGAGCGCGACCTGATCGACCCCGCGCCGGGTGCCACCGCCCAGGGCATCGCGCGCGAGGCGCGCATCCCGTTCCCCGGCTTCGCCGACCGCCTGCACGACGCGGCCACCGTCTTCGATGCGGTCCGCTATCTGCGCAGTCCTGCCGACGAGGCGGCGTACCGTGCGCTGGCCTCGACCGATGACGACCTGCGCTCCGCCGCACCCGTGCTTGCCTCCCCCGAGGCGGTGCCGGCATGACGCTCGCCCCGACCGCCCCCGCCGAGACCCCGACTGCCGAAGAAGCGCCCACCAGCACCGCGGCACGTCCAGCTCCCGGGCGCACCGGCCGCATCGTCGGCTGGCTGCTGGTGATCGTGCTGCTCGTGGGCATCGCGCTCCTGTCCATGCGATTCATCGTCACGAGTCCCGACCTCGGCGGCACCCTGAACCCGCAGAGCCCCAGCCCGAGCGGGGCGAAGGCCCTGGCCGAGCTGGTGCGCGATCGCGGCGTGGACGTCGAGGTCACCGAGAGCCGCGCCGCCGCGGCATCCGCTCTGCGCCCGGACACCACGCTCGTGCTGACCGATCCGTACACCCTCACCGACAAGGCCGTGAACACCCTGCTGGAACGCGCGGACCGCGTCGTGCTGCTCACCAGCAGCGCCCGGATGCTGCGCCTGCTCGACCTCGGAGAGGACGCGCCTCTGGAGGCAGGCTCGATCGACGCGCAGTGCGACCTGCCGGAGTTCGCGCATGTGGGCGACATCCGGGCCGAGCGGATGTTCACCCCCTCCGCGGGTGCCGACGGCTGCTTCCGCACCGAGTCCGGCGCGGCCGCCGTCCTGCGCAGCGCCGAAGGGGGCCGCACGGTCACGCTGGTCGAGGGCGCGCGGCTGTTCTCGAACGACGCGCTGGCCGAGGACGGCAACGCCGCGCTCGGGCTCGCCCTGCTCGCGCAGACCGAACGGGTCGTCTGGTATCAGCCGTCGCTCTCCGACAGCGACATCTCCTCCGGCCAGAAGAGCCTCGGCAGCCTCACCCCCGAGTGGGTCACGCCCGCCATCCTGATGCTGCTCGTCGCAGGTCTCGCCGCCATCTGGTGGCGGGGTCGCCGCTTCGGACCGCTCGTGGCGGAGTCCCTGCCGGTGACCGTGCGCGCGTCCGAGACCATGCAGGGTCGTGCGCGACTCACGGCGAAGGCCGCGGATGCCGCGCATGCCGGCGACTCGATCCGCACCGGCACGGTCATCCGCCTGTCGGCGCGGCTGGCGCTGGGGCCGCGCGCCTCGATCGAGGAGGTCGCGGATGCCGCATCCGATCGCCTCGGTGTACCGCGCACCTCGCTGTACGACCTGCTCGGCGGCCCGGCGCCGCAGAACGACCACGAGCTCATCGACCTCGCCCGCCGTCTCGCAGAGCTCGAGGCGGCGGTCGAGAACACCGTCCACATCGAAAGGAACCGCCCGTGAGCGACGAGCAGATCCCCCACACCCCGGCCCCCGATGTCCGCGCCGGTGCGATCCCGGCGGACGACGACGCCCTGCGCCAGGCCATGCACCGGGTGCGCGCCGAGGTCGACAAGGCCGTGATCGGCCAGGCAGGCACCGTCACGGGTCTGCTGGTCGCGCTGCTCGCCCGCGGCCATGTGCTGCTGGAAGGTGTGCCCGGTGTCGCCAAGACGCTCGTGGTGCGCAGCTTCGCCCGCGCGGTGGGCCTGGACACCAAGCGCGTGCAGTTCACTCCGGATCTCATGCCGGGCGACGTGACGGGCTCGCTGGTGTACGACGCGCGCACCGGCGAGTTCGAGTTCCGCGAGGGGCCGGTGTTCACGAACATCCTGCTGGCCGACGAGATCAACCGCACGCCGCCCAAGACCCAGGCCGCGCTCCTGGAGGCCATGGAGGAGCGTCAGGTGTCGGCCGACGGCATCAGCCGCACGCTGCCGGACCCGTTCCTCGTCGCGGCCACGCAGAACCCGGTCGAGCACGAGGGCACCTACACGCTGCCCGAGGCGCAGCTGGACCGGTTCCTGATGAAGCTCGTCGTCGGCATGCCCGAGCGCGACGCCGAGGTCTCGGTGCTGCGCCTGCACGCCGACGGCTTCTCGCCGCGTCTGCTCACCGGCGTGCAGCCGGCCGTGAGCGGCGACGAGATCCGCGCGGCGCAGGATGCCGCGGCTCGCGTGCGGGTGACGGATGATGTGCTCGGCTACGTGGTGGATCTGGCGCGCGCGACGCGGCTGTCGCCCTCGGTCGAGCTGGGTGCGAGCCCGCGTGCATCGACCGCGCTGCTCGCCGCCGCGAAGGCGTGGGCATGGCTGAACGCCTCCACGGCGGTCACCCCCGATCACGTGCAGACCATGCTGATGCCGGTCTGGCGCCACCGCCTGCAGTTGCGTCCGGATGCGCAGATGGAGGGCGTGTCGGCGGATGCCGTGCTGCAGTCCGTCGTGCAGCAGACGCGGGTACCGATCTGACATGTTCGTGACCGCACTGCTGGCGCCGCTGGTCGCGCTGGGGATCGTGCCGATCGTGCTGCTGAGCGCGCTCGGCTATCCGGCGTGGGCGGTGTTCGGCGCGTGGCTGCTGCTGTGCGCGCTTCTGGTCGCGCTGGACGTCGCGCTCGCGGCGAGTCCGCGGGCGGTCGTGATCACGCGTCAGGTGCCGTCGCGGGCGCGCCTCGGCGAACCCGTCGTGGTGAGCATCGCCGTGCAGAACACCGGCACGCGGACGCTGCGCGGCTGGCTGCGGGACGCCTGGCAGCCCACGGCCGGCGCGCCGCTGGAGCGCGAGCGGATCAGCATCCCGCCGGGTGAACGGCGTCGCCTGCAGATCCCGCTGCTCCCCCGTCGGCGCGGCGAACTCGTGAGCGACTTCGCGACGATCCGCTCGCGCGGGCCGCTGGGTCTGGCGGGCCGGCAGGCCGGGCACGACGTGCGCGGCGCACTGCGCGTGCTGCCCGCCTTCACCTCGCGCAAGCACCTCCCCTCGCGTCTCGCACGGCTGCGGGAGCTGGACGGGAACACCTCGATCCAGGTGCGCGGCCAGGGCACCGAGTTCGACTCGCTGCGCGAGTACGTGCGCGGCGACGACATCAGGTCGATCGACTGGCGGGCGACCGCGCGGGCCGGCACAACCATGCTGCGCACCTGGCGTCCGGAGCGCGACAGGCATGTCGTGATCCTGATCGACACCGGCCGCACCGCTGCGGCGCGCGTCGGCGACAGCACCCGCCTCGACGCCTCGCTCGAGGCCGCCCTGCTGCTGGCCGCTCTGGCCTCGCGGGCGGGCGACCACGTGCACCTGCTGATGTACGACCGCGCCGCGCGAGCCCGCGTCACGGGCGTCGACGGCGCGGGGCTCCTGCCCGCACTCACGGACGCCATGGCCCCGGTGCACGCGCGGCTGGTCGACACGGACTGGGCGGGCGCATTCGCGTCCGTCCGCACCATGACGACCCGCCCGTCGCTGATCGTCGTGCTGACCGCGCAGGATGCCGCGGAGTCCGCCCGCGGGTTCCTCGGTGCCTTCCCCGATGCCTCGCGCGCCACCACGCTGCTGGTCGGCTCCGCCACCGATGACTCGATCATGCAGGTCGCGAGGCGTCGCGACTCGCGCATCGACGTCTACCTCGCGGCGGCAGCCGAGCAGACCATGCGCGACGCGCAGGTGGTGGCCGACGCCGTGCGCCGTGCGGGCGGCGAAGCCATCGCCGCCGACCCGGAGGCGCTCCCCCCGCGCATCGCCGACCGCTACCTCGAGCTCAAGGCCGCGGGCCGCCTGTAGCCGGCATCCGCGACGCGTCGCCCGTCCAGGCACTCCGGACGTAGAAGACGGGAACGGCCCCCGCCCCGAATGGGGCGAGGGCCGTTGCGTGAGAGACGCTCAGACGAGGTCGAAGCGGTCCAGCTCCGTGACCTTGCCCCACGCGGCGGCGAAGTCGCGCACGAACTTCTCGGTGGCGTCATCCGAGGCGTACACCTCGGCGAGCGCGCGCAGCTCGGAGTTCGAGCCGAACAGCAGGTCGACGCGCGTGCCCCGGCCCACGAGCTCGTCGGAGCCGTCCTTGCGGCCCTCGAACGCGTGGGAGCCCGGGTCCAGCGGCTTCCAGGTGGTGCCGAGGTCGAGCAGGTTCACGAACACGTCGTTGCTGAGCACACCGGGGCGCTCGGTGAACACGCCGTACTCGGAACCGTCCCAGTTCGCGCCGAGAGCGCGCAGGCCGCCGACGAGCACGGTCATCTCGGGCGCGGTCAGCGTGAGCAGGTTCGCCTTGTCGAGCAGCAGGTGCTCGGCGGGGATGGCCGCGGTGTCGCGGGACACGTAGTTGCGGAACCCGTCGGCCTTCGGCTCGAGGAAGGCGAACGACGCGACGTCGGTCTGCTCCTGCGTGGCGTCGGTGCGACCGGGGTGGAAGACCACCTCGACCTGCACGCCGGCGTCGGCCGCGGCCTTCTCGACCGCCGCGTTGCCCGCGAGCACGACGAGGTCGGCGAACGAGACGCGCACGTCGTCGGTGCGCGCATCGTTGAACTCGGCCTGGATGCCCTCCAGGACGGCAGTGATGCTGGCCACCCGCGCCGGGTTGTTCGCCTCCCAGTCCTTCTGAGGCGCCAGGCGGATCCGACCGCCGTTGATGCCGCCGCGCTTGTCGCTGCCACGGAACGACGCGGCCGCCGCCCAGGTGAACGCGACGAGGTCGGAGACGCCCAGGCCCGAGGCGAGCACGCGCTGCTTGAGGGCAGCGGCATCCTCCGCGCCGATCAGCGCGTGGTCCACGGCAGGCACGTTGTCCTGCCAGATGAGCTCCTCCGCGGGCACCTCTGCGCCGACGTAGCGGCTGCGCGGCCCCATGTCGCGGTGGGTCAGCTTGAACCAGGCGCGCGCGAAGGCGTCGGCGAACGCCTCGGGGTCGTCCTTGAAGCGCTGCGAGATCTTGCCGTACTCCGGGTCGAAGCGCAGCGCGAGGTCGCTGGTGAGCATGCGCGGCTCACGACGGCCGCCGGAATGCGCCAGCGGCACCATGTCCGCGCCACCGCCGTTGATCGGACGCCACTGGTTGGCGCCGGCCGGGCTCTTGAACAGCTCCCACTCGTAGGCGTACAGGATGTGGAAGAACTCGTTGTCCCAGCGCGTGGGGTGGTAGGTCCAGGTGACCTCGAGTCCGGAGGTGATCTGGTCGTCGCCCTTGCCGGTGCCGTTGTTGTTCTTCCAGCCCAGGCCCTGCATCTCCAGGCCCGCCGCCTCGGGGTTGTCCTCGAGGTTGGAGTCGGATGCCGCACCGTGGGTCTTGCCGAAGGTGTGGCCACCGGCGATCAACGCGACGGTCTCCTCGTCGTCCATCGCCATGCGGGCGAAGGTCTCCCGGATGTCGCGGGCGGACGCCAGCGGGTCGGGGTTCCCGTTCGGGCCCTCGGGGTTCACGTAGATGAGCCCCATCTGCACGGCTGCCAGCGGCTTCTCGAGGTCGCGGTCGCCGGAGTAGCGCTCGTCACCCAGCCAGGTGGTCTCCGGACCCCAGTACACGTCGTCGTCCGGCTCCCAGGCGTCGATGCGACCACCCGCGAAGCCGAAGGTCGTGAAGCCCATGTCCTCGAGCGCGGCGTTGCCGGCGAGGATCATGAGGTCGCCCCAGGAGAGCGCCTGGCCGTACTTCTTCTTGATCGGCCAGAGCAGGCGGCGCGCCTTGTCGAGGCCGACGTTGTCCGGCCAGCTGTTCAGCGGTGCGAAGCGCTGCTGCCCGGTACCGCCGCCACCGCGGCCGTCGGTCACGCGGTACGTGCCCGCGCTGTGCCAGGCCATGCGGACCATCAGCGGCCCGTAGTGGCCGAAGTCAGCGGGCCACCAGTCCTGCGAGGTGGTGAGCACCTCGACGATGTCCTTCTTGACCTGGTCGAGGTCGAGCGCCTCGAAGGCCGCCTTGTAGTCGAAGTCGGCGCCGAGCGGGTTGCGCTGCTCGCCGTTCTTGGCGAGCACCTTGATGTTGAGCTGCTCGGGCCACCACACGCGGTTGGCCGAACCCATCGTGGGGTGCGGCTGAGCGTGGATGACCGGGCACGCACCGGCGTCCGCCGGCTCGACGGGCTCCTCGGTGACGGTCTTCGTCTGGTCGATGTCGGCAGCGTTTTCTCCGATGCCGGGCATGTCGTCGCGAACGTCGGTCATGATGTCCTTCCGGTGGGGGTTGGTTCTTCAGGAATGGAAGTCTGCAGCGCCGCGCACGAGGCGCACAGGCCCCAGTACGTGACCTCGGCGACGGCGATGCGGTAGCCGTGCGCGTCGTCGGGGATCAGGCAGGGCGCGTGGCCGGTCGCGCAGTCGACGTCGGTGACCGCACCGCAGGAGGTGCAGATCAGGTGGTGGTGATTGTCGTCGACGCGGAGCTCGAACATCATCGGATGCCCCGCGGGTTCGATCCGGCGCACGAGTCCTGCCGCGGCGAAGTCGCCCAGCGCGTTGTAGACGGACTGCAGGCTGGTCGAGGCGACCACGTCCCGGACGGTGTCGTGCACGGCGTCGGCGGTGGCGTGCGGATGCGCGAGCAGTGCGTCGTACACGGCCCGGCGCGAGTCGGTCACGCGCAGGCCCGCAGCGCGGATCGCCGCCTCCGCGGCATCCGTCATCAGCTCCTCGCGCATGCCTTCATTCTACCTTCTTTTGAGTGGATCAAGAAAAGAGCGGATGCCACGGCGCGGCGCGCCTCACAGCGGATGCACAGCACCGGCGACATCATGTCCTCGCACGGCGATCTCGCCGTGCACACGACCGGAAGGACATGGAAGATGTCTGAGTCAGTCAGCACCACAGAGAAACCCTCCCTCGGCGCGAAACTCGCCGCCGAGGGATTCGGCACGTTCCTGCTCGTGTTCGGCGGCGTCGGCACCGCGCTGTTCGCGTCGAACCACTTCACCGATCCCGGCGCGAACTCGGCGGTCTACGTCGCGGTCGCGCTCGCATTCGGCCTCACCGTGCTCGTCGGGGTGTACGCCTTCGGGCCGATCTCCGGCGGTCATTTCAACCCCGCCGTCACCGTCGGCGCGGCTGCTGCGGGACGCATCCCGTGGCGCGACGTCGCGCCATACATCATCGCTCAGGTCGTCGGCGGCGTGATCGCCTCGACCGCGCTGGTCCTGATCGGCCTCTTCGGTCCCGACAAGTGGCTGCAGACCGCTCAGGACGCCGGGTTCGCCAGCAACGGCTGGGACTCGCACTCCCCCGGCGGCTTCGGCATGATGTCGGCGATCATCATCGAGGTCATCCTCACCGGAATCTTCGTGATGGTCATCCTCGGCTCCACCCACGCGACGCGTGGCACGGCGAACGCCGGCATCGCGATCGGCCTCACCCTCACGCTGATCCACCTGATCTCGATCCCGGTGGACAACACGTCGGTCAACCCGGCCCGTTCGATCGCCGCGGCGATCTACGGGGGCGGCGAGTCCCTCGCGCAGCTGTGGGTGTTCCTGGTGTTCCCGATCGTGGGCGCACTGATCGTGGGCTACGCCTACAAGGCGCTGTTCGACGGCACCACCAGGGCCTGACGACACGCGGAGGCGTTCGGCCTCACCGCATGCAGGAGGGGACGGCTCAGGCCGTCCCCTCCTCGCTTCCGGGGCCGCTCCTCGCTTTCCCGGGCCGCGACGCGTCAGCCCGCGAACAGCGTGGGCGTGCCGGACTCGTACTCGATCAGGTCGCCGGTCTCGCCATCACGCGCGGCGCGACGGCCTGTCACCAGCATGTAGAACAGCACGATGCCGAGAGCGACGGCGCCGATTCCGATCTTGACCGGCCAGGGCAGAGCCGATCCGGTGACGAACCCCTCGACGAGCCCGGACAGCAGCAGCACGAAGACCAGACCCATCGCGACGGTGGCCAGGGAGCGCCCGCCGGCCGCCAGCGACTCCCCCCGCGTACGCCGGCCCGGCACCGCCCACGACCAGAAGATGTGCAGCCCCGCGGCCGCGGCGATGAAGATCGCGGTCAGCTCGAGCATGCCGTGCGGCAGGATGTGCAGCATCATGACGTCCAGGCGGTCGTGCGAGGCCATCACCGCCGCCGCCACGCCCAGGCCCATCGCGTTCTGCACGATCACCCACACCGGCCACACCCCGGTCACACCGAAGAGCACGCACTGCAGGGCGATCCAGGCGTTGTTCGACCACACCTGCCCGGCGAACGACGCCATCGGCTCGTAGTAATCCACGAAGTCGTGCTCGGCGTACTGCTTGAGCACCTCCGGGCTCCCCAGTGACGCGATGCGGGCAGGGTCCGAGGAGATCCAGGCGCCGCTGATCAGCACGATCAGCACGAAGACCACCGCGACGACCGCCGTCGTCCAGCGCAGCCGGTACAGCGCCGCCGGCAGCTGCAACCGGAAGAACCGGGAGGTCTGCGCGAGGATGTTGTCGGACGCGCCGGTGAAGCGCAGACGTGCGGCGGCGAGGATCGTGGACAGGTAGGCGCCCTGCGGCGAGTCGCCGACGGAGGTCTTCAGCTCGGCGAGATCCGCGGATGCCGCACGGTAGCGCGTGATGAGCTCGTCGACCTCGGTCCCGGTCAGCCGGCGCTTGCGGCTGAGGGCGTCCAGCCGCTCCCACTCGGAGCGGCGCATGTCGGTGAGAGCATCGGCATCCACGTGATTGACTCTACTCATGTCGCTTCCGATCACCGATGAGCAGGAGATCCTCTCCGGCGAGGCCGTCGCCATCGACGTGCAGCCGATCGGCTTCGTGCTGCGGGCCGCCGGCGCCCTGATCGACATGGTCATCGGGTTCGCGGTGTTCGCGGCGTTCGAGATCCTGCAGTTCTGGCTGCTCAGCCTGAACCTGCTGGATCTGCACACGCTGCCGATCCTCAGCATCTGGGCCGCGGTGATCAGCTTCCTCGTGCTGCCGATCACCGTCGAGATGGCGATGCGGGGTCGCAGCGTGGGCAAGCTCGCTGTGGGCGGGCGGATCGTGCGCGTCGACGGCGGCGCGATCAGCTTCCGCCACACCTTCATCCGCGCGCTCGTGGGCGTGCTGGAGATCTACATGACTCTGGGCGGCGGCGCGGTGATCGCGGGAGCGGTGACCGCGCGCTCGCAGCGGCTGGGCGACCTGGTCGCCGGCACCTACTCGCAGCGGGTGCGCACCCCGCGACTGCCGTCGCACGTGCCCTATCTGCCGCCGTCGCTGTCGACGTGGGCGCCGATCGCGGACGTCGCGCGACTCCCCGATCGCCTGGCCCGGCGCGTCTCCCAGTTCCTGGCGAACGCCGATCAGCTGCTCCCCGCCGCCCGCATCCGGGTGGCCGAGGAGCTCGCGGCCGAGGTCGCCGCCTTCGTCTCCCCTGTTCCGCCGGTCTCGCCGGAGGAGCTGCTGCGCGGGGTGACCGTGCTGCGCCGCCAGCGCGAGCAGCGCGCGCTGATCATCGCCGACGAGCGCGCCGAGCGGCTCACCGGGCGGCGCGTGCGGGTCTGACTCGCAGCATCCGCTCTGCATCCGAGCTGGGCGCGCGGAGACGCCTCAGAACCGGATCGCGTCGATCACCTTCACCCGCAGTGCGACCAGCGCCGGGACGAACCCGGCGACGGCGCCGACGATCACCGCGGCGACGAGGCCGGTGATCGCCGCGCGCATGGGGAACGGCGGAACATCCACGAGCGCCGGGAACATCCACTCGGTCAGCATCGGCATCCGCAGTGCCGTGACCACGATCGCGATCCCGATCACCCCGGCGACGGTCGTGGCGACCAGGCTCTCCAGCAGCACCGTGGTGAAGATCCGTCCCGCGGTGGCCCCGAAGGCCCGCCGCACGCCGATCTCGCGCACCCGCTGCCGCATCGCGACCAGCTGCACGTTGATCAGGCTCAGCGCACCGAGACCGAGGATCAGGGCCGCGACGCCGCCGATCAGCAGCTCGACCATGCGCTGCCCCTCCAGGTAGCCCGGGTTCGCACCCCAGTCGGTGCGGTTGACGATCACCTGCTGCCCTTCCGGGAGGCCGGCGCGCAGATCCATCGCGAGGGCGGGGCCGACGGCGGCGACGTCCTTCCTGCCGACCCAGATGTCGTAGCGCACCTGCGCGTCCTCGGGCAGCCTGTCCACGCGTGACGCGTAGGAGTCGAAGAGCACGTCGACGCGCTTCTCCTCGTCCCACGCCCCCTGCCGGGGTCGCACGCCGACGATCTGGTAGGTGCCGCCGGCGGGACCGGCCAGGGTGAGCGTCGGATGCTGCGCCATCGGCACGCGCCCGAGCACCTCCCAGAGCGCCTCCGACACGATCACGGGCGGCGCGAGCGCCTCGCCGTCGTCGGCGCGGAACTCGCGGCCCGTGAGCAGCTTCTCGCGGTGGATCCTGGAGTATGCGGGATCCAGCAGCCGCGCCGAGGTTTCGTGCAGCCCGTCCGGTGCCTGGACCGGGATCATCAGGCCCTCGGCGATGCGGGCCACGTCACTGAACCCGTAGCGCTCGGACACCGTGGTGAAGCGCTCGTCGAAGGCGGCGGTGTCGACCGGGCCGTTCTCCCCCATCGCGGTGACGGCGATGGTGGCCTCGCGGCCCCCGTAGCGGTCCATCTCCTCGGTCTGCGACTGCATGGCGAGCTCCGAGACCGCCACGACGGCGGTCAGCGCCGCGACCGACACGGCGATGCCGATCAGACTGAGCAGGACGCGCAGTTTGTGCACGCGGATCTCCGCCCAGGCATCGGCGAGCGATCCGATCAGCCAGTTCATGATGCCCGCTCCACAGCATCCGCCGCGACGGCATCCGCCGGTGCGTCACCGGCCGGCACGCTCGCGGCGAGAGCGAGCCCTGCGGGCGCATCGTCGTGCAGAGTGGACGCCTCGAAGGCGCGACGCAGGTCGGCGGTGGCGAGCACCCCGCCGTCGAGTCGATAATGCCGTCGGGCTCGGGCTGCGACGTGCAGATCGTGCGTGATCGTGACCAGTGCGGCGTCCGTCTCGGTGGCGACCTCGTCCAGCAGCGCCATCACGCTGGCGCCGGTGTCGATGTCCAGGGCGCCCGTGGGCTCGTCGGCGAGGATCAGCACCGGCCTGCGCACCAGGGCCCGCGCGATGGCGACGCGCTGCTGCTCGCCGCCGGAGAGACGGTCGGCGTTCTGCTCCACGCGATGCCCGAGACCGACGCGCTCCAGCATGTCGGCGGCGATGCGGCGCCGCTGCCAGAACAGCCGGCCCTTCGCGTGACCCAGCGGCATCATCACGTTGTCCAGCGCGGTGCGACCGGGCAGCAGGTTGAACTGCTGGAACACGAACCCGACGTGGTCTCCGCGCAGCCGGTCCAGGTGCCCCTGCCTCGTGCGCCGCACCTCGCGTCCGGCGAAGGAGACCGTGCCGGTCGTGGGCGTGTCCAGCATGCCGAGGATGTTCAGCAGCGTCGACTTCCCGGATCCGGAGCGCCCGACGATGGAGACATGGTCGCCGGCGCCGACCTCGAGCGTGACTCCGCGCAGGATCTCCAGCGTGCTGTCGTCCGGCAGGAGCACGCTCTTGGTGACGTCCTGCAACGCGACGAGCGTCACCAGCTCGTCCCCGACTCGCAGTACTGGCCGCCCTGACCGTCGTCGTAGCACTCCTCCTCGGAGGGCGCGGCGAAGCCGGGTACGAATTGGCGGATGCTGTCGCCTTCGGCGAGCCCGTCCGTGACCTCCACCTTCTCGCCGTCGTTCACGCCGAGCGTGACCTTGCGCTCCTCGGGCTTGGACCCGTCGCCGGCATCCACCCAGACGGTCCCGCTGCCCGCACCGCCCTTGACGGCGGTGACGGGGATCACGAGCGCGTCGTCGACCTTGCCGAGCGCGAGCTCGACGGACGCCGGGAGTCCGGCGAACACCTTCTGGTCGCCCGGCACCGCGCAGCGGATGCTCGCCGTCCCGTCCTCGGCGATCTGCACGCCCACTCCGGTGCAGGTGAACGGCGCCGGACCGCCGTTGATGCTGACGGTCGCCTCGGTGGGCGCGTTCACGAGCCGGTACAGTTCGGCCGGCTTGACGGTGGCCAGCACGTGGTGGCGGGCCGGGGTGAGCTTCAGCACCTCTCCCCCGACGCTGGCCATCTGCCCCTTCACGAGGGCCAGCTCGGAGACGTCCCCCGCCTCCGGGGCGCGAAGCTCGACGGTCTTGGCAGGATGCGCCTGCTTGATCGTCATGAGCAGCTGCCCCTTTGCGACGGCCGCCCCGTCGGCGACGTGCACCGCCGTGACCGTGCCGTCCGTCTCGCTGCGGACGACGTAGGGCTCGTCGCGCGCGATGGTGGCGTCCAGCTTCAGCGCGCTGACCACCGACCCGCGCTCCACGGCCGTGACGGGATCGGCGACGCCGGCGGAGGGATCCGCGGGAGCGGCCTGCGTGACATCGGGGAAGAACGCGAGCTTGACGAGCGCCGCGGCTGCTGCACCCAGAACCAGGACGAACACGAGCGGGAGGATCACACGGCGCCAGACGACCACGGTTGCCTTTCCTGGGCAGCCGCCCTGGCGCCCCCTCGGCATCAGGCTAGGGGAAGGCCCGCCGGAAACGGATCAGGGTTCACCCCCATCTGTCGTCGCGTCGCCCCTGAGTGCGCTCGACACGCGCCGCCGGCCTCGGCGGATGCGTCAGCCGCGCATCGCCTCGTGCCGCACGACGAGCCAGCCGGCGGGAACCGAGAGCCGCTCCGCGTGCAGTGCGCACAGGTCGTGCGCGTGCGGGTCCCCGCCCGGACCGAGCGGGCCGAGTGCCGCCATCTGATCGCCGTAGTCGAAGGTGAGCGTGGCGACCGCCTCGCGCGCGCAGGCCACCTTGGAGCAGAGCCGTTCGTCGGTGCGGAGTGAGTCGTCCATCTCCCTCAGCGTAGGACCGCGGATGCCGGATGCGCGGGTGCCGCGCGGCATCCGCACCGAGCCGCCCGGGACTTCGAAGACGACCTAGACTTTCAGACATGCCCCGCCGTCGTTCCTCCCGCGCTCCCGGCCGCCGCGGCGCCCGCCACGGCCGGCACGGCAGGCTGGGCCGCAGCGAGGTCGTGCGGCCGCCGCTTCCGCCGCTGGACGGCAGGCTGGACCGGTTCGACGTCACGGTCGGCAGCGCGGTGGAATATCTTCGCGGAGCCTGGGAGGAGCTGCGGGACGTGCGCTTCGAGATCTCGGCGATGCCGCTGCATGATCGCGAGGACGGCATCCCCCGGTGGCGGGTCGACCATGCCGCGCAGCGTGTGTCGCTGTACCGCGTGCCCATCGAGCGGCTGCTGCCGAAGGGTCACGACGACGCCATGCATCGGCGCGTCGCGATCGAGAGCGCGGTGTTTCACGCCGCCGCCGAGTACGTCGGTCGCGAGCCCTGGGAGCTCGGTCCCGAGGGCCGGGACTACTGAGCCACCGGCGCTGACCTCCGCCCCGCCCCCTCCTCCTGGGTTGCTGAGCCTGTCGAAGCACCCACCACGAGAACGCCACGACGCTTCGACAAGCTCAGCGACCCATGAATGGACGGCGGCTGGGCTTGTCAGGGACGCACGACGATCGGCTGCTGCGTGGCGGCCCCCGCCCAGAGCGGCCAGCTCGCGATCGCCGCAGAGCCGTTCGCGCCGAGCATGCCGATTGCTGCGTTCACACGACCGCTGGGCTCGAGGGTGTAGCCGCCCGCATCGACGGTCACGGCGGCCGAGCCACCGGGCTTCAACTGGACCGTCCGCTCGTCCGCGCCGCCGAGGGCGACCGTGACGGGCTCCGATTCCGCGTTGTGCAGATAGAGGGTCGCCGGCGCCCCGCCCGGGACGGAGAACATCGTCGTAGCGCCGGAGGACAGCTCCGGCGAGGGCAGCGACCATGCGAGGTCCTGCTGATCCCCCGCCCGCACCGCCTGCCGCGCCCCGGCGACGATCGGCTCGTTCGACGAGAGCTCGATGTCGTAGGAGCCCTCCTTCAGCCCGGTCAGGGTGACCTCTGACGGTGAACCGGCGAGGAGATCCACCGGATACTCGTCGATGACCGAGGCGGAACCGGCGGCGCGCACGCGCAGCGTGGCCTTGGCATCCTGATCCGGCGCCAGCATCCGCACTACGATGCCGGACGTGTCGTCGCCCTCGGTGGCCGGCGCGGACCGCACCCCCAGGAGGATCTGCTCGGTCTGCGCCCCGCTGATGCCGTCCTGAAGGTCGATGCCGACGGCGTCGAGCGTGCGCACCAGCGTCGACTGCAGGCTCGCTCGCACCGCCGCGCCCGACGAGGAGACGTGGACGACCGGGGTCCGCGACCCCGCCGCAACGGATGCCAGAGGCACGCCGAGCTGCGTTCCCGCCGGCACGACCACGGTCGATGCCGAGCGCCTGTCGCCGTACACGTCCAGGTCGACGGTGGCGGTGACGGCACCGGGGTTGGTGAGCAGGATGATGTCGGATGCCCCGGTCGAGACGTCCCCGCCGACGAGCCAGCTGCTCAGCGACGGCTCGCGGCAGGGCGCCGCGGCGAAGCCGCTGGCGTCCTCATCGGAGAGCTGCACGGACTCGGTTGCGGAGAACAGCGGCACCTTCCGGTCCTTCACCGCGCCGACGATGGCCTGGGTCCCCGCGGCTCCGACGGCATCCGGCGCCTCGAGCGGTTCGGCCTTCGTGTCGTCGGTGTCACCGTCCGTCCGCAGGCTCATGGTGGCGGCCGAGACCATGAGTCCCGCCTGCGTGGCGTCCCGCCCGAGCACCCGGAAGGACCCGTTGCACACCAGTAGGGCGTCGCTCGGCACGGGTCGGACGGTCGTCGTGGCGGGAGTGGCGCGTATCTCGGGGAGCGGCGCCGCGGCGGCCGCGGCCACGCCCAGTGCGCAGGCTGCGGCCACGACGGCCCCGATCGCCACGCGCGTCCCGGTCGCGGCGAGACGAATGGTGCGCTGCTTCATCGGGTGGCCTCCGCTTCGTCCTGGTGTTCGCCGACGGACGCCGTCCCGGCTGATTCCTCCGCGGTGTCGTCGAACTCGGCCGTACGCGGCGCGGCCTGGTCGTCGTGATGGTCGGCGATGCGGCGACGAGGCAGCACGATCGGCTCCGAGGGCTCGCGCCCGACGATGCGGGAGCGGGAGCGCGCGGCACGTCGGGAGGCCCGGGTGGGGATCGCCAGCAGCAGCGCCGCCAGCAGCACGATCAGCTGCACGACTCCGACCAGCGCCGCGATCGTGCCCTGGGTCGCCGTCAGCTGGGGTCGCGGGGAGATCGTGCCGTCCACGCGCCACAGCATCCCGCGCGCGGTCTGCCCGGCCTTGACGAACCCGGAACGCTGATCGATGGAGGTCGTGGCCGCGTCGCGCATCGAGCGGGCGCGGTCCTGCTCCCGCGGCACCTGCGTGAGCAGCACGAAGCTGATCCCGTCCTTCGCCAGCGCGGACGCGGCGTCGAAGTCGCGCCCGGACATCAGATCGACCGACGCGGTCGCGACGTCGTCGCCGAGCGGCTTCGTCGCCGTGTTCATCAGGGTGCTCTGCGCGCCGAGCGTCGAGCTCGCGCCCCAGACGACCTGAGCGGAGAGACTGCCGTCATTCAGGGGCGTGAGCACCAGCGTGCCGCTGTCGACGGTCCGGTCGGACTGCGCGGCGACCAGCGCCGGAAGGGTACTCGCCGGCCCGTTGTGGACCAGCGCCTGATCGAGTTGGACCGCCAGCAGAGAGGGAGTCGCGCACGCGGCGACCGCGATGCCCGCGAGAAGGGCGGCCGCGGTCCGCAGCGCGGTCAGCGCGACGACGGTGTCCAGCGTGACCAGCGCAGCGCCCACGACGCCCAGCCAGGCCAGGCTCAGGCCGCTGCCCGGCCAGACCGCCGCGCCGACACCGTCGACGGAAGACACCACCACGCTCACCACGAACAGCGCCGTCCCCAGGCCCGCCAGTGTGGTGGCCAGCAGCACGTAGCCGGCACGCCAGCGCGGCGACAGCGCCGACAGCAGGGCGAGCAGCGCGACGGGGGCGAGCAGCAGCGGCACCCACGGCGCGAACGCGCCGCCGAGGAACCAGTCCCAGCCTGCGCGGTCGACGGACGGGAAGCCACTCGCGACGTCCAGGCGCCGGGCGGCGCCCTCGACGGCGAGCACTGCGCCGGGGTCGGCCAGCAGCGCCCACGGCTCGCCGTCGCGCAGCCGGCGCACCACGAGCGGCGCGAACATCGCGGCGGACGGGATCAGCAGCCAGAACACGCGGGCGGCGCCTCGCAGACGACGGGTCGAGATCATCAGCACCAGCGTCACGACCCACAGCAGCACGAAGGCGGGTGCCAGCGACGGTGCGCAGGCCAGCGCCGCCGCGGTGAGAACGGAGGCCGCGCCGGCGGCGCCCCAGGAGCGGTGCGCGACGACCGCGGCGTGGAACACCCACGGCAGCAGGAGATGCAGCAGCACGGCGGCGGGACGCCCCTGCACCAGTGCGGTGAGGAAGGTCGGCGCGAGCGCCCACAGCACGCCTCCGAGGATGCGCAGGCCGGCACGGTCGGTGACGCGGGTGGCGGCGAACCATCCGCCGAGCACAGCCAGTGGCAGCGCGGCGAGCCACAGGACCACGAGCGCGAACGAGGGCGCCCCGGGCGACAGGGTCCCGAGCACGGCCAGCACCCCGGCGAACGGATCGGCGGGACCGACGAACCCCAGGCCCACATCCCGCAGGCCCCACGCGGCATCCCCCCAGAGCGCGGATACGGTGCGCCGGAGCGGGAGCAGGGCGCCGCCGCCGATCGTCGGCCATGCCAGCATCGAGACAAAGGCCGCGATGCTCACCACGAGAGCGGCCAGCACGGCCCACGCTCCGCCGCCGCTGAAGAAGTTGAGTTCGCTGACCGCACCGCGCTCGGTGCCGTGCCCGTCGTCCAGTCGCTGCTTCAGCTGCGCCCGGCTCACGCGCAGGGGCGCGATCTCGGCCCATGAGGCCCGCCGGAAGGAGCGGATGGCGGCGCGGGATCGCGCGAGTGCGCCGAGCCGCACCATGGCGGTCAGCGCTGCGCCCCACTCCGGCACGACCTCGCCCGGCCGCTTCGCGATGAGATGGGTGATCGATCGCCACAGCGCGAGGGGCAGCAGCGAGATCCAGTGCAGCGGAACCGCGATCGCCGGCGCATAGGCGAGACGTCGATGCAACTGCGACCGGCGCGTCGCCCATGCGCGCGCCATCTGGGTGCGAGGGCGACCGCTGGAGCCCGCGGCCGGAACGCCCAGGCGGGCCTTCGGCACGAGCACCAGGCGCGCGCCGCCCAGTCGGGCCCGGACTCCGAGGTCGAGGCCCTCATCCGCGTCGGCGAGGGCGGTGTCCGGGCGCAGCACCGTCGGCGCCTCGCCGCGGATCAGCATGCCGCGCACATCGGCGCCGAGCGCATCCTCCACGTCGTCATGCTGGCCCTGGTCGAGCTCACCCGAGGCGAGTTCGATGGTGCGGCCCCAGCGGGTCATACTCACGCCCATCGACACGATCTCGCGGTCGTCGTCCTGCTCCACGAGCTTGGGCGCGGCGACCGCCGCTGACGGCGAGCGCTCCAGCGCCCCTGCCAGCAGCTGCAGTGCATCCGACTCGGGGACGGTGTCCTCGGCGAGGATCCACACGGCGCTTCCCGCGGCAACACGAGGACCAGCGAGCGCCACCGCCTCGGAGAAGGTGGTGCTGGCCCGCGCCTCGATGATGCCCTCGACGATGTGCCCGATGCCGGGGAGCGCACGGACGGGCGCGGCGTCGCCGAGCACGACGACCGTCACTGCAGCCGGGGGCAGGGACTGCGCACTGAGTGCGTCGAGGGTTCGGCTGAGCTGGGCGCTCGCGGATCTCCCCGCGCGCGCGACGATGATGGCATGGGCACGTGCTGGCATGGCCCTGTCAGCCTAAGCAGGCTTACCCGCGCGGTCGGTCACCGCCGCGGCGCGTTCACGAAGAAGTCAGCCGATCCGCCCTCGAGGGGCGAGCGCTCTGCGGTGCGACGCGCTCAGCTGGCGCGGCGCTTGAGCTTGCGGCGCTCGCGCTCGCTGAGCCCGCCCCAGATGCCGAACCGCTCGTCGTTGTTCAAGGCGTACTCGAGGCACTCGCCGCGCACATCGCACGAGGAGCAGATCCGCTTCGCATCGCGCGTCGAACCGCCCTTCTCGGGGAAGAACGCCTCGGGGTCGGTCTGCGCGCACAGCGCATCGACCTGCCAGGCGAGTGCGCCGTCGTCCTCCGCCTCGACTCGGCGTACACCGGGTACGCCGAGGTTCACCGGATCGACGAACCAATTCTCAGGAACGTCTGAGCGGTATCCCGTCATCTCGATCCTCCAACCCTGCTCATGCCCCCCACGGGCCGTGCTTCAGATAATTACACCCGTGTCATTCGCTCCGGTCAAGTCGCGGATGGTAAACCCTCAAGGCCGCCTTGAAGGTTCATTGACGCCTCCTCGGCGTGTCGCGCCGACCGCGGAGCACACCGACCGGGCGTCTCACGAACCGCGGGGACCGGTCAGGAGCGCCCCGGCTCGGCGATGAAGACCTCGCCCGCGCCGTGCAGGGCGAGCGCGGTCTCGTCCGCACTCGCGAACACGGCGGCACCGACTCGCACCGGGACCGTCGCCGCGTCGGAGCCCGCCACGGAGACCTCGCCTGCGGTGACCAGTGCCATCGCGGGCCCCGTCACCTCGACGGTCCGCTCTCCGGAGAGCTCGATGCGACGCAGCGCGAAGTCGGCGACGGGGATGTCGTACTCGGTGACCTCTCCCCCGGCCGGCTGCACGGGCACGACACCGGGCTCGGTGTCGACGATCGAGAGCAGCTCGTCCACGTCGATGTGCTTGGGCGTCAGTCCTCCGCGCAGCACGTTGTCGCTCGCCGCCATGATCTCGACCCCGAGACCCGAGATGTAGGCGTGCAGCAGTCCGGCCCGCAGGAAGATCGCCTCGCCGGGGCGCAGCACGATGTGGTTCATGAGCAGCGCCACGACGACTCCCGGGTCCCCCGGGTAGCGGGTGGCGATGCCTCGCACGGCACGCAGCGCCTCCGCGAAGCCCTCCGCATCCGCTGAGCCCTCCGCATCCGCTGAGCCCAGCCCGTCGATGATGTCCTCGACGGCAGCCTGCGCGTCTCCGGAGAGCAGCCAGCCGATCGTGGCGCGCAGCGCCTCCGCATCCGCTCCCGCGCCGAGATGCTCCCGCAGTGCGACGACGCCGGACGTGTCCGGGAACGACGCCAGCATCCGCAGGGTGTCGGCGACCGGCCTCAGCCCTCCGAGAGCCTCGAAGCGGTCGCTGAGGGCCACGATGAGTTCCGGCTTGTGATTGTCGTCACGGTAGTTGCGGGCGGGATCCGCGGGGTCCAGGCCCGCCTCCCGGGCGAACCCCTCCCGTGCCTGCGCACGGGTGGGATGCACCTGGATCGACAGCGGATCGGCGGCCGCGAGCAGCTTGAGCAGATAGGGCAGCGATCCGCCGGTCACCGCGTCGAGCGTGCCCGCGCCCTGGACCTCGGCCGGGTCGCCGGGGTGATCGCCGAACCAGACCTCGGCCTCGGGCCCGACCGACGGGCTGCGTCCTTCGAGGCCGGCCAGCAGAGTCGTCGATCCCCAGGCGTAGTCGCGCGGCTCGTTCGTGATCGTCAGCAGCATGCCTCCCAGCGTAGGGCGTGACCGGAGCGCGCGACCGGAGGGCGCGGCCGCAGGGCTCACCGGTGGTCTCTCCGCGGCGGGCCGCGGAGTCACAGGCCGCGTGGGCCGTCGGGCGGTAGCCTGAACGCGATGGCCGTGTACACCAAGCATCCCGTGGCTGCGCCACCCGCCGCGCCCGCCCGTGAGACGACGGGCCACCTGATGGTGCGCGCGTACGCCGTGCTGTGCCTGTTCAGCGTGTTCGCGCACACGGCCGTGTACAACCTGCTGGGGACGGCGGGCTCCGCGGCGGTGCTCGTCGTGCTCACGCTCGGAGCGCTGGGCATCTGGGTGCCCGCGATCGCGAGACAGCGCCCGACCCGCTTCCCCTGGCGCCGGCTGCCGTGGGCCGCGCTGGGCTACGGTGCGCTGGCGCTGATCTCGGTGCTGTGGTCGCGATGGCCTGGCGCGACAGTGCTGACCTGGTCACTGATGGCCGCGATCACCGCCACTGCGCTGATGGTGGCGACGATGCTCACCTGGCAGGAGATCGTGCGGGCGCTCTCGACCACGCTGAAGCTCATCCTCGGCCTGTCCGTGGTGATCGAGCTGTGGGTGTCGCTGGTGGTGCGGCATCCGATCCTCCCGAACTTCGCCGAGCTGCCGCCGGGCAAGATCAACCCGGTCAGCTACTGGGTGCGCGGGAACCTCTTCAACGGCGGACGCATCCAGGGGATCGTCGGCAACGCGCATGAGCTGGCGATGATGTGCCTGTTCGCGCTGCTGGTCTTCGCCGTGCTCTACGCGGCGCGGGTGCGCCGACGCGGCCTCCTGATCGGGTGGGCCGTGCTCGCCGTCGTACTGCTGGTGAAGGGCGCGTCCACGACCGTCTACCTCGGCATCGTGGTCATCCTCGCCGTCGCCGCCGCCGCGCTCATCGCCCGTGCCGCGAAGACTCCCGCGGCACGCCGCGGCGTGTACCTCGCGTTCACCGCGATCGCGGTCATCGGGGTCGCCGCCGCCGTTCTGCTGCGCGACCGCGTGCTGGGGCTCTTCGGCAAGGGCTCCGACCTGACCGGCCGGGTGGAGATCTGGCAGGCCGTGTGGGAGCGGGCGATCACGCGACCGGTGTTCGGCAACGGGTTCTCATCGCCGTGGGTGCCCTGGGATCCGGCCTTCGACCGCTGGATCCTGAACCACGGGATCACCGTGTTCCACGCGCACGACATGTGGCTGGACGTCTTCCTGCAGCTCGGAATCGTCGGCGTCGTGGTGATGCTCGTCGCCTGGCTCGCGCTGCTCTGGCGCTCGTGGTTCTTCGCGGTGGACCGTCCGCGGTGGGACCTCGACGCGCAGCGACCGTACTCGGCGCTGTCCCTGCTGCCCCTGCTGCTGACCACCGCGCTGCTCTTCGAGGGGATCGCGGAGTCCGCGCCGATCATGCTGTGGGGCTGGATGCTGCTGATCCTGCTGTCGTTCAAGATGAAGTCGGTGCCGCTGATCGGCATCGGAGTCGGCGAGCGCACGCCCGTGATCTCGCACGGGCCCCAGGCCCGGCAGGTGCCATGACCGTGCTACGGCCCATCGCGGCGCTGCTGGCATCGGCGGAGTTCGCTCGCGCCTACACACTCACTGCGCTCGCTGCGGCCTTCGCATCGTTCATGATCGAGCGGCTGACGTCGACGACCACGATGGTGACGATCTTCGCCCTGCTCGCCCTGGTCGGCGCCGGGATGCTCATCGCCCGCCGCGAGGAGCTCTCGCTGCTGCGTTTCGCCCCCACTTCGCTGCTCGGTTTCCTGACGCTCGCGATCGTCAGCGTGCTGTGGTCGGGGAACAAGCCGCACACGGTGCTCGGATGGCTGGCGCTGCTGGGCATGGCGACCATCGCGATCACGATCGGACACGTGCGCGACACCCTGCAGACCGTGCGCGCCATCGGCGACACGCTGCGCTGGCTGCTGTGCATCTCGCTGGGGCTCGAGATCCTCGCCGGCATCCTGCTGGACATGCCCCTCCCCCTTTTCGGGATCGAGGGAAACCTCGCGCTGGGCGGACCCATCCAGGGCATCTTCGGCACCCGCAACCTGCTCGGCTTCATGGCCGTGGTGGCGCTGATCACGTTCGTGATCGAATGGCGCACCCAGTCGGTGAGCCGCGTGGTCGGTGTGCTGTCCGTCGCGCTGGGCGGCTTCCTCGCACTGCTGTCCGCCTCGCCGACCGTGGTCGTGCTCGCGGCCGCCGTCGGGGTGACGACCGTCGCGCTCACCATCGTGCGGCACGCCCCGCCCGCCCGCCGCGCGCTCGTGCAGTGGCTGCTGGGTGCGGTGGTGGTGGCCGGGCTCGTGCTGGCATTCGCGCGACGGCATCAGATCATCCAGCTGCTGGATGCGGGCTCGGACTTCTCGACCCGGGCGGACCTGTGGAACGCCATCCTCGACTGGGTCGGTGAGAAGCCCGTCACCGGTTACGGCTGGTTCGGTCCCTGGACCGGGGGCGAGTACCCGTTCCAGTACATCAATTTCCAGTTGTCGAACCATCACCAGTCGGCGCTGAACTCGTACTTCGACGTGCTGCTGCAGCTGGGGGTGCTGGGACTCGCCCTGTTCCTGGTGCTCGGAGGCGTCGCGACCGTGCGTTCCTGGCTGGTGGCCAGCGTGCGGCGTTCGGTCGTGTACGCCTGGACGCCGCTGCTGCTGGTGACGCTCGCCGTGGAGTCGATGTTCGAGAGCTTCACGCTCGTCGGGGCCGGCTGGCTGCTCCTGGTGCTGTGCGCTCTGCGAGCAGGACAGACCAGGTCATGGCGTCAGAACATCGACGACGCGCACACCGGGGTGATACCGACGCTGGGGCCGCAGCGCTAGCCGAGCCACCGCCCGGGGTCTCGGCTCAGCCGAGCTTCTTGAGCTTCTCCGCCCAGGCCAGCGCGTCACGGACACCCTCGTCGATGGTCCGCTCGGCCTTCCATCCGAGAGCCTGCTCCGCGCGGCCGACGAGCGCGAAGGCGCCTGCCTGATCACCCGGTCGGCGTGGGCCCTCAACGACCTCGAGATGCTCTCCCGTGACGCGGTCGAAGGCGTCGACGAGCTCTCGAACCGTCACGCCCTCTCCCGTGCCGACGTTCATCGCGACATAAGGCGCGTCTGTCGTCGCGATGTCGTCGAAGCGCTGGACGGCAGCGACGTGCGCACGTGCGAGATCCCAGACATGGACGTAGTCGCGCAGGCCCGAGCCGTCGCGCGTGTCCCAATCGGTGCCGGTGATCGTGAACGGGATGCCCGCGTCGTGCGCGGTCATGATCTTGCCCAGCGCATGCGAGGGGGCTGGGTTCTGCAGGCCGGTACGCAGCTGCGGGTCCGCGCCGATCGGGTTGAAATAGCGCAGGGCGATCGCACGGATCTCCCCCGCGGCCGCCGCGTCGCGCAGGATCTGCTCGACCAGCCACTTGGTGTTCGCATAGGGGCTGCCCGGTGCGATCTCGCCGGTCTCATCGACGCCGCCACCGGAGTCCCCGCGGTATACCGCCGCAGACGAGCTGAACAGCACCCGCGTGATCCCCCGATCGGCCAGGTGCCGAATCAGCGTGATCGTGCGCCCGACGTTCACGTCGTAATATCCCAGCGGGTCGGCCACCGATTCGGGCACGACGATGCGAGCCGCGCAGTGGATGACGAGGTCGATGTCCGGATGCTCGTCCACGATTCGATCGAGCAGTGCGACGTCCGCGATATCGCCCTCGTAGAGCTCGCGACCCTCGCCGAAGACCGAACGACCGGTGGAGAGATCGTCAAGCAGCACGACGTCAATACCCGCGTCGGTGCAGGCGCTCGCAACAGTGGACCCGATGTATCCGGCGCCGCCGGTGATCAATGCCTTCATCGGGGCCATGCTATCCCGTGCTCCCGGGCCACCCGCTCCTCCAGCGTTCCCTCGGCGACGCCCGGTAGGCTGTCACCTCGTGACCCATGTGCTGCAGAACGTCGTCTTCCCCCTCGACCGGGACCCCGATCTGCTCCCTCTCTACGCGGACCCCGAGACCTGGTCGGTCATCGACGAGGAGCCGGTGCGCGTCTCGAACAGGGCGCACCTCGGCAACATCCTTGGCCGCCATCGCGCCCGCATCGTGTCGGGCCGTCGCGTTTCTCTGGGCACCTACTTCAACGCGTTTCCGGCGTCGTACTGGCAGCACTGGACGAGCGTGCGTCAGGTGCGCCTCACCGTTCACACCAGCGGCCCGGCGACGATCCTCGTGTACCGCTCGAACGGCAGCGGCATCCGGCAGCGCATCGCGACGCGGGAGGTCTCGGGCGAGACCTCGACGTCGTTCGACCTTGAGCTCACGGAATACAGTGACGGAGGCTGGATCTGGTTCGACGTCGTCGCAGACGATAAGCACGCGATCCTCGAGGGCGCCGAGTGGACTACGGAGCAGGAGCCTGCCCGTCTCGGTAAGGCATCTCTCGGCATCACGACCTACAACAAGCCCGACTACTGCGTCGACACGCTGCGCGCACTCGCGGCGTCCCCAGACGCGATGGAGTTCGTCGACCGCGTCTTCCTAATAGATCAGGGCACGCAGCTGGTCGCGGACCAGGACGGCTTCGACGAGGTCGCCGCAAAGCTCGGTGAGACGCTGCAGGTCATCCGGCAGGGCAATCTCGGCGGTTCCGGCGGCTTCGCACGTTCGATGCACGAGACGCTGCAGCGTCCCGAGAGCGATTTCGTGCAGCTACTGGACGACGATGTGCGCCTGGAGCCGGAGTCACTCCGCCGATCGATCGTCTTCGCCCGCTACGCGACCACGCCCGTCCTCGTCGGCGGGCACATGTTCGATCTGCTCGACCGTCCCAAACTGCACGGATGGGCAGAGGTCGTCGACGAGCATCCGTTCATGTGGCGCAACCTCTATCAGGAGAAGATGCCGCACGATTTCGGCGTCGCCAACCTGCGCCAGTCACCCCTCCTGCACATGAGGATGGATGCGGACTACAACGGCTGGTGGATGTGCCTGATTCCACTCGACGCGATCCGCGAAGTGGGGCTCTCGCTGCCGGCGTTCATCAAGTGGGATGATGCCGAGTTCTGCCTGCGCGCGGGCAAGGCCGGATTCCCGACCGTCTCGCTGCCAGGCGTGGCGCTGTGGCACGTGTCGTGGGTGAACAAGGATGACACGATCGACTGGCAGGCGTACTTCCATGCACGCAACCGCATCGTCGCGGGCCTGCTGCACTCGAGCGCGCCGCGCGGCGGCCGGCTGCTGAAGCACAGTCTGCGCGTGGATCTCAAGCACCTGATGATGATGCAGTACTACCCGGTGGCTCTTCGCACAAGGGCGCTGCGCGACGTGCTGTCCGGCCCCGGCCACATGCGCGAGAACCTCGCGACCGCCATGCCGGCGGCAAGGACACTGGCGGCGGAATTCCCCGAGACGGTCGTGCACCGCGATCCCCGCACGGTGCTGCACTCGCGTCGCGGCAGGCAGGTATACAAGCAGACCAAGCAGCACGAGTTCGACAGCCCCACAGGACTCGCGTTGCGTTGGTTCACTTTGCGGACGCTCGTCGCTCACTGGCTCCGCACTCCAGATCCTGCGAATGTCGCTCAGCCCGAGGTCGAATTCGGCAAGGGCGACGCACAATGGTGGCGAGTGCCGTATTTCGACAGCGCTTTGGTGAGCTCCGCCGACGGTTCCGGAAAGAACATCTACACCAGGGACCGCGCCCAATACCGTCGCATGTTGAGAGAGTCGATTCTGCTGCACCGGCGATTGAAGCGGAACTGGGCGAAACTCCAAGCGGAATACCGGGACGCGCTCCCCGAGCTCGTATCAGACGCCTCCTGGGAGAAGATGTTCGAGGCGCAGGCATGACCGCCGCATTCGATCCCGCCTCCGCGGCGATCGTCATCGTCACCTTCAACCGGTCGCATCTGCTCAAGGGGCTGCTCACCAGCATCCGCACGATGGATCCGAAGCCGGGTCGCGTCGTCATCATCGACAACGCGTCCACCGATGACACCACCGCTCTGGTCGAGTCGTTCCGCGACGACCTCGGCACCGAGATCGTCTACCGTCGTCTGGAGACGAACACCGGGGGCTCCGGCGGATTCAGCGAAGGAATGCGCACCGCCTACGAGCTCGGTGCCGAGTGGATCTGGATGATGGACGACGACGTCGAGGTGCTCCCCGACGGCCTCGCCCGGATGGGGCACTGGTCCGGTCGCTTCAAGAGCATCCAGGGCCGCCGCTACGACTACGACGGCAGCGAGTTCTACTGGCAGTACCGCATCGCCGATCGGATGGGTATCCCGATCCCGTTCGCCCCGTCGAAGTTCGAGGCGTCCGGGTTCAAGGAGATGAACAGCGGATGCTTCGAGGGGATGTTCATCCACCGCTCGATCGTGCAGCAGATCGGCCTCCCCGACCCGCGCTTCTTCATCTACTGGGACGACCAGATGTACGGCTGGCTGGCCTCGCGCCTGACCACCGCAGTGATCGTGGACGAGTTCGTACTGCGTCGCACCCGCGAGATCAAGCAGTGGGACATGGGCATCCGTCACATGAACGCGTCCAGCAACGCGTACCGCTACTACATCATGCGCAACCGCGCCTTCATCAAGCACTACTACCGCACGAAGGGCGCCTACAACCCCGTGCTGTTCGGTCTGGGCACCACGGCCACGTTCTTCAAGGAGCTCATCCGGCTCTTCTTCGTGGAGCGCACGGTGCGCGGCACGAGCAACCTGTTCCGTGGCCTGCGCGACGGCGGCCGGATCGGCCGCGACCGCACCTGGCAGCCGATGCCGCCGCTGGAGGCATGATGAGCGAGCCGCAGCCCGAGTACGTGTGGGCCTTCCCCCCGGAGAAGCCGAAGCGCGGCCGCGTCTGGCTGATCGTGGGCCTCGCGGTCGTCGCGGTCGCCATCGTCGCAGTGCTGCTCTGGCTGTTTCTGCGCCCTGCGACCCCTGCACCGGTCCCGACGGCCACGACGAGCGCGTCACCTTCGGCATCCGCGAGCCCGACGCCGTCAATGAGTCCGTCCGCTTCGCCGACCCCGACGCAGCCGCCGGCGACGACTGCACCTCCGGTTCCGGACCCGGCTCTGTCCGTCTTCCAAGGCAAGGTCTCGCCCGTGCTCAACAACGCGCAGCGCGGCTTGCAGATCGTCGGAGAGTCCGACCCCCAGGAAGCGGCGCAGAACGTGGGTTTCCTACAGGAGGACGCCGGGAGACTCGCTGAGGTCGTCGCACCGGATTCGATCGCCTCGCGCTGGAGCACCGGGCTCGACACCTACGCCACCTCGCTACAGGCGCTTCGCAAGGCGTACGAGGGCGGGACTGCGGCCGATCGCGAGCTGTCCGCCACGAAGTCGGCGCTCAAAGCGCTGACCGATATCGCAGCTGGACGCTGATCGACCCTCAGTGCGTGTTGTAGTCGGCGTTGTAGCGGTCGAGCACGTCGGCGATCGGGGCGTCCATCGCCAGAACGCCCTTGTCCAGATACAGGCCGCGCGTGCAGAAGCGCCGTAGGTCCCGCTCGTTGTGGCTGACGAAGAACAGGGTGCGGCCGTCGGCGAGCAGCTCATCGATGCGGGTGTAGCACTTGTCGCGGAAGGCCTTGTCGCCGACCGCGAGCACCTCGTCCACCAGCAGGATCGGCTCATCGAGCTGAGACACCACCGAGAACGCCAGGCGCACCTTCATGCCGTTGGAGAGGTGCTTGTACGGGGTGTCCTCGAAGCCCTCGAGCTCGGCGAACCCGATGATCTCGTCGTACCGGCTCGCGATCTCCGCGCGCGACATGCCGTGCAGGCCCGCCGTCATCCTCACGTTCTCGCGCACCGTGAGGTCGCCCACGAATCCGCCGGTGAGCTCGATGAGGGGCGCGACTCCGCCGTGCACCTCGACCCCGCCCTCATCAGGCAGCAGGACGCCTGCGACCAGTCGGAGGAGCGTGGACTTGCCCTGGCCGTTGCGTCCGACCACGCCGATCGACTCCCCCGGCTGCACCGAGAAGCTCACGTTCCGCAGCGCCCAGAACTCCCCCGGCCTCGAACGGCGGGATGCCCCGGCGAACAGGTCCTTGAAGCTTCGGCGTCCACGGCGGTTGCGGCGGAAATGCACGCCCAGATCCTGCACCTCGATCGCGGCCGACATCACAGCTCCTTCAGCACGGGACGCTCGAGCGCACGGAACACCCACACGCCGAGGGCGAGGATCAGCAGGCTCATCACTGCGCTGATGATCACGGTCTGGGTGTGCCACTGGTCCGGGAAGAAGGCCATCCGGTAGAGCGTGAAGATCCCCGCCAGCGGGTTGAACGCGCCGATGGTCTCGAAGGCACCGGGCAGGTTCGACACGTTGTAGATGATCGGCGTCGCATAGAACAGCGCTCTCAGGATCAGCCCCGTCGTCCGCTCGAGATCGGCGTACAGGGCGCACAGCGGCGCGACGATGAGACCGAGCCCGACAAGCAGGATCGTCTGCAGCAGGATCGCGACAGGGAGCCAGAGGATGCCCCACCCGATGTGCGCGACCTGTTCGGGGTTCTTCTCGAAGAGCATGTTCGCGACGACGAAGATCGCCAGCACCGGCATCGAGAAGAGGAACTCGATACCCTTGCTCAGCACGATGCGATTCACCCAGATGGAGCGCGGGATCGCCGTCGAGCGCACCAGGCGGGAGTCGCGCTTGAACGCCTTGGTAAAGTCCGACACCGAGGAGTTGAACCACACCCACGGCAGCAGTCCGCTGATGAGGAAGACGATGTACGGGTCCTCGCCGACGTCGCGGTGGAAGACACGGGTGAAGACGAACCAGTAGATCGCGCTCATCACCAGCGGGTCGAGCACCGACCACAGATACCCGAGCGCGCTCGTGGAGTAGCGGACCTTCAGATCGCGCGCGGAGAGCAGCCACAGCGAGTGCGCGTATCGCTGAGGTGTGCCCGGGGCACCGACCGTGGTCCTGCTCATCCCGATGTCAGTCGTCCTGGCCGGAGAGGTCGTTGCGCCACATCGAAAGCGCGGACCCGATCGCCATGTGCATGTCGAGGTACTGGTACGTGCCCAGGCGCCCGCCGAAGTGCACGTCCTGCTCGCCCTTCGCGAGCTCGCGGTACGCGAGGAGGCCGTCGCGGTCGGCGGGTGTGTTCACGGGGTAGTACGGCTCGTCCTCCCGGTTCGCGAACCGGGAGAACTCGCGCATGATGACCGTCTTGTCGGAGCTGAAGACGTCCTTGCGCTCCGGGTGGAAGTGCTTGAACTCGTGGATGCGCGTGAACGGCACGTCGAGATCCGGGTAGTTCATCACACTGGTGCCCTGGAAGTCGGCGACGTTCAGCACCTCCTGCTCGAAGTCCAGCGTCCGCCAGCTGAGCGCGCCCTCCGCGTAGTCGAAGTAGCGGTCGACCGGGCCCGTGTAGACCACCGGCAACTGTCCCACCGTGGCGCGCTTGTTGAGCGGCTGCGACTCGTCGAAGTAGTCGACGCCGAGCTTCACCTCGATGTTGGGGTGGTCAGCCATCCGCTCCAGCCAGGCGGTGTAGCCGTCGGTGGGCAGACCCTCCCAGGTGTCGTTGAAGTAGCGGTTGTCGTAGGTGTAGCGCACGGGAAGGCGGCTGATGATGTCACCGGAGAGCTTGTGCGGGTCGGTCTGCCACTGCTTGGCCGTGTAGTCGCGGAAGAACGCCTCGAAGAGCGGGCGGCCGACGAGGGCGATGCCCTTCTCCTCGAAGTTGTCGGCCGTCTTGACGTCGAACTCCCCCGCCTGCTCCTTCACCAGGGCGCGCGCCTCGTCTGGTGAGTACGACGCCTGGAAGAACTGGTTGATGGTGCCGAGGTTCACCGGCATCGGGTAGACGACGCTGTTGTGGTTCGTGTACACCCGGTGCACGTAGTTCGTGAAGGTCGTGAACCGGTTGACATACTCCCACACCGTCGCGTTGGACGTGTGGAACAGGTGAGCGCCGTAGCGGTGCACCTCGATGCCGGTCTCCGGCTCCGCCTCGCTGTAGGCGTTGCCGCCGATGTGCGAGCGGCGGTCGATGACGGTCACCTTGCGGCCGGCCTTTGCGGCGCGCTCAGCGATGGTGAGGCCGAAGAAACCCGACCCGACGACGAGGAGATCCATGGCATCCATGTTATCGGCGGCAGGCTGGGAGCCTGTGACGACGCCCGGGCGACCGGTCTCCTCGACACGGGGAATGCGGCCCGCGACAGCGCCACCGAGGTGGCATACCGATGTGAGCCGGACACGCGCGTGACCGAGGCCCGCTGCGATCGACCGCGGCGAGCGCGAGGCGGCCCGAGCCACTATCCCGGAGTCGGCCCGACCGCGAGCGTCGGCGGACGACGGCACGGCCGGTCGACCCACGACGGCCTGCGACGCCCGAGGATGCCGCAGGCCGCTTCAGTGGTCGCTCAGGAGTCGGCCGCGGCCCGCACCGTCTTCATCACAGAGTCGGTGACGATCGTCGGTCCACCCAGCACAACGATCCGCTGCGGGCGCAGCCGCGCGATCTCGTTCAGCACCGAGGACGGGACCGTCTTCGACTCCGTCAGCAGCACCGGGCCATTCAGGTGCCCGGCCGCCGCTGCGCCCGCGAGCGCATCGGCGAAGCTGGCACCGCTCGCGACGTAGGCGACCGGCACTCCGGGGTCACCGAAGGTGGCCTTGGAGATCGCGACGGCGGTGTCGTAGCGATTCGACCCGGACAGGCGCTGCGTGCTCGTCTCGATGCCGGTGGATGCCACGGCCGCAGCGACGACGGCATTGCTCACGGCACCGGTGCCGCCCAGCACGATAATCTGCGTGGGCGCGAGGGCCCTGAGTGCCGTCGCGGTCTCGCCAGGAAGCCTGTTGGTCTCGGTCAGCAGCACCGGAGCCCCGACGACGCCGGCGGCAGCGGCGCCGGCAAGGGCGTCCGGGAAGTCCAGACCGTTCGCCAGGTAGACGACGTCCGATCCGTCCCCCCAGAGTGATGCGACATCCGCGGCCGTGCCGAATCTGTTCGCACCGAAGAGACGGAACGCATCGACAGTCGAGGTGGACGCCGCCGAGCTGCCGACGGCATCGCTTACGGATGCCGGACCGCCCGCGACGATGAGGTACTCCGGCGACAGCGCGCTCAGTTCCGTGAGCACGGGTCCGGGGAGCTTCTTCGGCTCGGTCAGGAGCACCGGCCCGCCAAGCGCGCCCGCAGCGGCGGCAGCGGCGAGCGCGTCCGGGAAGTCGAGCCCGTTCGCGAGGAATGCGGCCGGCACCGGCGCTTCGGGGAACGCGTCTGCGGCCACGGCGACGGCCGTCTCGAAGCGGTTGGCACCGAATCGGCGGTCGACCGTGGTCAGCGGCGTGGTGAAGGTCGCCGACCCGAACTCGCCGAGGCCGACCGCGTTCTGCGCCGCCACGCGGATCTCGTAGGAGCCGCCCGGATCGAGGTCGGTGATCCACACCGCTGCGTCGGTCCAGTCCGTGACCTCGTCGAGCATGGCGCCGTTCTGCAGGAGCTGCACGGTGTAGCCGGTGATCGGCGAGCCGCCGTCTGCGCCGGCCCATCGGAAGCGCGCATCGGAGGTGTGCACCCAGTCCACCGTGATCGACGGGACACCGGGAGCGATCGCCTCGCTCGCGCTGATCTGCGATCGCGGCGCCGGACGCTCAAGTGCGTCGGGTGCGCCCGGCATGCGGTTCAGGTGCGGGCCCTCCGGGGCCTGCTGCGGTTCGGCCTGATCCGCGGGGGCCCGCGGAATCGTCGGACGGTCCGGATCGGTCGCCATGGCGGCCGAGGGCGGTAGGACGAGCGCGATGGACGCTGCCGCGATCACTGCGGTCAGCGTCATTCGGCGCACACGTGCAGTCATGGATCCTCATCTCAGACAGCGACACCCCGCGAGTCCCCTACGGTGCGGATCAGCCGATGTGTGATCCTATCCTGAGAATTCCCTGTACGGTCAGATCCCGGCGGCTCCCGCTGACGGATCCGCGACGCCGAGGAATGGCGCCAGGGCCGCTGCTGAGCGCCGCCCGTCGTGCACATCCCGCACGAAGGCGGGACCGCGCGCCGCAACGGCGGCGTACCGATCCGGCCGCGCGACGACGTCCCGCAGCAGATCCTCGAGTCCATCCGCGGTCGACTCGAGGATCGGCAGCTCCACTCCGGTGCGCTCGCGCACCTCGCCGCGGACCAGATCCGAGACGTGGCTGATCACCAGACGCCCGGAGGCCATCGCCTCGCACGCGGCGACGCCGTAGATGCCCAGGGAGAACTGGTCCAGGACGATGTCGCTCGCCCCGTACACCGCCGGCATGTCGCCGGAGGGTATCCCCTGCACCTCGCGGTACTCGATGACGCCTTCGTCGTGCAGGCGGCGCACGACGGGGTCGATCAGCGCGCTCCCCTTGAGCCCGGCCCGGCTGGGCGCGTGCACGACCACCGGTCGGGCTCGGGTCAGCGCGGTCGACGGCGCTGCCGCGTCCCAGCGATCCGGATCCACGACCACGGGCAGCCATGAGGCCTCGGGGACGTACGCCAGCAGGTCGGGCGTCGATACGAACACCGGCAGACCCGTGGCGTCGATGAGCGCGCGGTTATTCCGCGCGATCTCCTCGAGCTGTCGGGTCTCCGCGTCGTCGTCGGCGAACGGCGAGTCCTTCTCCTCCTGCGCGTTTCGGCTCGGCAGGCGGATGTCACTGCCGTGGAAGAGAAGCGCGACCTCCACTCCGGCATCCGTCATCGCCCGCAGATGGTCCGCGACCGGGGCGTGGGTGCCGAACAGCCGCGCCCCGGACTCCACGATCACATGCGTGAAGGAGCGCAGTATCGCCGCGCGCTCGGCATCCTGCCACCGGCGGATGCCGGAGGCGACCTCCGCGGGCACGGAGTGGTCCGCGGGGAACATGAATCGATCAGCGCGTCCGCGATACATCAGGTCCACGGCGGACACCCCGGGCAGACGCTCCGCCGCCCGCGCCCAGGCATAGCCCTGCCCCGCCGAGTTCACCGGGCCGATGAGCAGGGTGCGCTCCCCGGGGGTCGCACACGTGACAGGGGTCTCCCTGTGCATCCGTCGCCGCCACGGGTGGATGCGATCAGCCACCTGGTACGGGAGCGCGACGAAGATCGAGGTCGCGAGCTCACGCAGCACGCCCGTCATCACGACTTCAGGCTGCGGCGCCGACCACGATCCGGGGCGTGCCCGCCCACAGCGCGGCGTCGGTGGCGTTGCGACCGTCGACGAGCAGCTTGATCCCGGGGATCTGCTCGGGAGACACGGTCTTGTAGTCGGCATGGTCAGTCTGCAGGACGGCGAGCTCCGCCTCGGCGCCGAGCGCGAAGGGCTCGAAGCCGAGGCCGCGCAGCTCGTCGTCGGTGTACAGCGGGTCGTGCACGAACACCTCCGCGCCGCGCTGCTTCAGCGCCGCGACGGTCGGGAAGACGCCGGAGAAGGCGGTCTCCTTCACGCCACCACGGTAGGCGGCACCAAGAACGACGGCCCGGCGTCCGGTCAGGTCGCCCAGCACGCCAGCGGCCTGGGCAACCAGTCGTTCAGGCATGGAGGCGTTGAACTGACGCGCCACGCGGACGATGTCGGCATCCGGATCCGTCGACAGGTACAGACGCGGATACACCGGGATGCAGTGCCCGCCGACCGCGATGCCAGGACGGTGAATGTGGCTGTAGGGCTGAGAGTTGCAGGCCTCGATCACCTTGTACACGTCGATGCCGTGGCTCGCGGCGAAGACGCCGAACTGGTTGGCCAGGCCGATGTTCACGTCACGGTAGGTGGTCTCGGCGAGCTTGGCCATCTCGGATGCCTCGGTGGAGCCCAGGTCCCAGACACCGTTCGGCTGCGCGAGGTCGGGACGCTCATCGAACTGCAGCACGGCCTCGTAGAACTCACGGGCGCGACGGGTGCCCTCATCCGACAGAGCGCCGATCAGCTTGGGGTACTTGCGCAGGTCGGCGAAGACGCGACCGGTGAGCACCCGCTCGGGCGAGTAGACGACGTGGAAGTCGACGCCCTCGATCAGACCGGAGCCCTCCTCCAGCATCGGCTTCCAGCGAGTGCGGGTCGTACCGACGGGCAGGGTGGTCTCATACGAGACGAGCGTGCCGGGGGTCAGGTGCTCGGCCAGCGACTTCGTCGCGGCGTCCATGTACTTGAAGTCCGGCTCCCAGGTCTCGTCGTTCACGAACACGGGAGCGACGAGGACCACGGCATCCGCGCCGGGGATCGCCTCGGAGTAGTCGGTGGTCGCGCGCAGGCGACCGGTGGGGATCAGCTCCTCGAGCTTCTCCTGCAGGTGCGCCTCCCCGGGGAAGGGCTCCACCGCCGCGTTGATCGTGTCGACAGCCCTCTGGTTGACATCGACTCCGATCACATCATGGCCGGAAGAGGCGAACTGGACGGCGAGGGGAAGCCCGATCTTTCCGAGGGCGACGACAGCAATCTTCACACCACAATCGTAGGGGATCCTCCTGAACGCGGGGTCGGTGCCGTCAGCCGCGGACGATCTCCTCGGATCGCTCCACGATGCGCTCGGCGACCGCGGAGAGCGAATACCGGCCAGCGGCCCATGCCGCCAGCTCGACGCGTCGCGAGGTAGCGAGCGGCTCTTCGGCGGCCGCCAGCATCGCCGTCCGCGCGGCCGCGGCATCCCACTCCACCGCCGTCCCCACCGGGTGGTGCTGCGACTCGGTCCGCAGGAACGGACCCGTCGGCCCCGCGCCGGCGAAGATCACCGGGCAACCCGAGACGAGCGATCCGTACACCTTGGTCGTGAAGGCGTAGTCGTAGCCGGCGCCGGGCTTGAGACTGGCCAGCGACGCCGTCGCCGAACTCAGCACCTCCGCGAGCTGCTCCGGCGGGACGGGATCGCGGAACTCGACCCCGGTCAGTCCGAGTTCGGCGATGCGGGCGCGCATCCGCGGCTGCTCGGAGCCGTTCCCGATGAACAGCAGCCGGGCGTCCGGGTGCGCCTCGCGCACCCCGGCGAACGCCTCCAGGAACACGTCGGCGCCGTGCCACTCCGAGTACGAGCCGGGATAGACGAACAGCGGCGCGGTCGGCGGGTCCTGGGGGGCGTACCGGAACGACGCGGTGTCGGTGCCGAATCCCACGGCCGTGGCGGGCACATCGATCCCGATCTGGCGCATCCGGTCGATCAGCCCCTCCGAGATGGCGAACGCGTGCGCGGTCCCCCGCATCGCGAAGCGCTCCACCGCGCGCAGGGCTCCGAGCACCAGCGGAGACGAGGTGACGACACCGGCCGCGTCGGCCCAGAGATCGGCTGCGTCGTATACGTACGGCGTGCGGCGCAGGAGGGACACGGCGCGCACGACCGCGCCCGTCGTGGGGGGCGGCTCCACGAGGTAGAGGTCCGCTCGCCGCGAGAAGAGCAGGCGGAACAACACCGGGATGTCGAACGACAGGTACGACAAGTATCCGCGGACGTATCCCTGCCGGTCGCGCTTCACCCGCGCGCGGCGCACGCGGATCCCGCGCGGGTCGGCTCCGGATGCCGCAGGCGGCGGCGTGCTGGTGAGCACTTCGACCTCATGGCCGGCATCACGGAACGCCTCCGCGGTCGCGCGGAGCAGGAACGAGGCTGCCGCCGGTTCGGGCGTGAAGATGCGGCTGACGATGACGATACGCATAGGCATTGGCGCACGGACGCGCTCGGGCGCATGGCATGCGCCCGTAACGCTAGCACGCCAGGTTCACCCAGCCTGAGCCGGATAGACTTCCGGGGCCGGCTCAGGGCTCCATGCTGAGCCCGAGTGGGAGACGAATGAATTCTGTCATCGCCTTGTATCGCGAGGTCACCAGTGTGCTGCCTCCCGAGGCTCGCCGCTTCATCGCCACGTACTCGTGGTTGCTGGCGTCGCTGGCCATCTTCGACGCCGCCGCGCTGGGCCTGCTCGCGCTGGTCATCGGCCCTCTCGCGGCGGGCACGCCCGTGCGGCTTCCGTTGATCGGTGAGCTGGACGGAATGGGCGTCATCATCGCGATTCTGCTGATCTGCGCGATGATGATCACCAAGGGCCTCCTCTCCACACTGGTCATGTGGTGGGGCACGCGCCGCATCGCGCGATACCAGGTGGTCGTGGGTGACCGGCTCTTCCGCGCCTACATCCACGCTCCGTGGACGCTGCGCCTGAAGAAGAACTCCTCTGACATGCTGCGCTTCACAGACGGCGGCGTGGACGCGATGATCAACTCGTTCCTGCTCCCCGGCGCGACCCTGCTCGGCGAGGCGGTGAGCCTTTTCGTGGTCGTCGCCACGCTGGCACTCGTTCAGCCCGCCATCGCCGCGATCACGCTCGTGTACATCCTCCTGCTGGGCGCGGTCCTCTACCTGTGGATCGCGAAGCACGCGCGCGTCGCCGGCGAGGTCAACCTCGCCGCCTCCATCCGCACCTCGCGACTGATCCTGGAAATCATGTCAACGCTGAAGGAGATCAGCCTTCGCAACAAGGAGGACGCTGTCGCGGACGTCGTCACGAAGAGCCGGACGGAGAGCTCGCGCGCTCGAGCGAACACCTACTTCCTCGGCCAGGTGCCCCGTTACGTATTGGAGTCAGGCATCATCGGCGGCTTCATCGTGGTCGGCGGTGCAGGTTTCCTCATCGGCGGACAGGAGGCCGCCATCACTGCAGTCGCGATGTTCGGCCTGGCCGGTTTCCGCATGGCACCCTCCATCACGCGGTTCCAATCGATCATGTCCATGATGCAGTCGACCGCCCCGTACCCGCGCAAGGTGCTCGACGAACTCGCCGAGGCCGAGCAGCAGATCGCCACCGCTCCCGGCGGCGGCGATGGCGCGGTACCCGAGGCGCCGAAGACCCTGCGGCTCGACAACGTGTCCTACCGCTATTCGCCGGAAGCAGCACTCGCCGTGCGTGACGTGTCGATCGACATCCCGTTCGGGTCGTTCGTCGCCTTCGTGGGAGCGTCCGGATCCGGGAAGTCGACGATGGTCGATCTGATCCTGAGCCTGCTCGAACCCACTCAGGGCGTGATCAGCGTGGACGATGCCCCGCTCACCTCGATGGCCCGCTCCTGGCGGGAGCGGGTCGGCTACGTCCCCCAAGATGTCGCCCTGTTCGACGCGACGATCGGCAGGAACGTCGCCCTGACCTGGGATGATGACGTGGATGCCGCGCGCGTGGAGACGGCGCTGCGCCAGGCTCACGTCTGGGACATCGTGTCCAGACGCGATGGGGGCATCGATTCACAGGTCGGAGAGCGAGGCATCTCGCTCTCCGGCGGGCAGCGTCAGAGGCTGGGTATCGCCCGGGCCTTGTACGTGGACCCGCTGGTACTCGTCATGGACGAGGCAACCAGCGCGTTGGACACCAAGACCGAGGCGGCCGTCTCGGAGTCGATCACGAGCCTGGCGGGTCAGCGGACGCTGATCGTGGTCGCCCACCGGCTGTCGACGATCCGTCACGCGGACCAGATCTTCTTCATGCGCGACGGAGAGGTCGCCGGACGCGGCACGTTCGACGAGCTGGTCGCCGCCGTGCCCGACTTCGCACATCAGGCCGCTCTGGCCGGCCTCGCCTGATCGACGGGGCGCTCAGCCCCGGTTCAGCGTCCGGCGGATGATGCCGCGCTGAACCTCGGCGTCGACGTCCGAGCTCAGCTCGTGGGCGGCGGCGTCCGCGTGCTGCTTGAAGGCGCGCACGTCGTCCTCGGTGAGTGCACTCAGAGCGGCCACCAGATCGGCCGGCTCGAAACCGTCAACCGTCAGCCCCAGCCCGTGGGAGTCGATGAGCGCATCGATCTCGACCGCCCTGCCGAAGACCACACCCAGGCGGGACTGTACGAAGTCGAAGAACTTGTTCGGCAGCATGAACCGGTGGTTCGTCGTCGTCGGACGGAGCAGGTACACGCCGAGGTCGAAGCCGTTCAGCGCGGCGGGGAGTTCGTGCGGCGCGACCGGATCGTGGAAGGTGATCCGATCGCTGCCGGCCGCCCGAGCCACGAGCTGCCGGCGGTACGCGTCATCGTCACCGAACACCAGGAAGAAGTCGAGACTGAACCTGTCGTCCAGGTCGTGCATCGCGTCGATCAGCGTCTCGATGCAGCGCTCCGGAACCGCGACGCCGCTGTGCACCAGGCGGATTCGCCCCGGCTGCAGCGGGCTCGGCGAGAGCTCTACGAAATCTCGGGCATTGCGGACGACGTCCGCCGCGGCTCCGAACTCCTTCTCGTACAGTTCGGCGATGAGCGGGCTCACCGTGCTGACCGCGGCGCAGCGCGGCAGGTAGATGCCGCACAGGTAAGTCATGAACGGCGCGACCAGCAGCCGCCAGCTGAGGATGTGGGACTGCTCCTCGGGCGCCCACTCATGCAGGTCCGCCCAGACGGGGGCGCCGTGCGCGGCCTCGAAAGCCACCGGAAGGGCTCGTGCATCGTTGGCGACGACGAGGTCGAACCGCTTTCCCTTCAGCAGATCCCGCGCGGCGGCGAGCGCCGGCGCCGCGAACTCGGCCGCCGCGTGGCGCCGGGTCGCCAGCTTCAGCACGCCGGCCGGCGTCTGCGGCAGGGACGGCAGTCCCGCGGGCACCTCGATGTGTCGTGCCGCGCCCGCGGGCGCGGGCCCGAACCCCACCGTGGTCACATCGCCGAACTCGCTCAGCACCGCGATCTGACGGAGCACACGGGCATCCCGATCGAGGGGCGAGAAGGAGATGCTGAGGATCTGCGGCCGGGATTCGCTGTGTGCTTGCTGACTCTCTGACACAACCCCCGATGGTATCGTGAAGAGTTGTGATTTTGTCGGCATCGTCCGACTGACGCGGCGACGAGTCGACCCTTGGAGGATCCCCGGATGACGGGTGGAACACGCCCCTATCAGCGGTGCACTCGCACCATCATGGACACGACCGATCCGAACATCACGTTCGACGCCGAGGGCGTGAGCAACTACGCGCTCGACTACGACCAGTACATGGGCAAGGTCGTCGACCGGGCGCTCTCCGGGGAGGCCGAGCCCGAGCTGCAGGCGCTCGTCGCGAGGATCAAGGAGTCCGGTCGCGGCAAGCCGTACGACTGCATCATCGGCGTCTCGGGCGGTGTCGACAGCACCTACCTGCTGATGCGCGCGGTCGAGCTCGGGCTGCGCCCGCTCGCCGTGCACTTCGACAGCGGCTGGAACTCCGAGCTCGCCGTCGGGAACATCCAGAACCTGATCAACACCACCGGGGTCGACCTCTACACCCACGTCGTCGACTGGCGCGAGATGAAGGACCTCCAGCTCTCGTTCTTCAAGGCGTCGGTCGCGAACTGCGACATCCCCACCGATCACGCCTTCGGCTGGGTCGCGTTCGACCAGGCCAAGAAGTACGGCATCAAGTACATCCTCTCGGGATCGAACTACGCCAGCGAATCGATCTTGCCCTCAGCCTGGGGCTACTCGTCCGACGACGCCAAGCACCTCAAGGCGATCCAGAAGCGCTTCGGCTCGGTGAAGCTGAAGACCTACCCGATCATCGGCCGCTTCAAGCGGCACATCTGGTACCCGTATGTCCGCGGGATCAGGACCGAGCGTCCGCTGAACCTGATGCCCTACGTCTACAAGGACGCCAAAGCCGCCATCACAGAGCGGGTCGGCTGGCGCGACTACGGCGGCAAGCACTACGAGTCGGTGTTCACCCGCTACTTCCAGGGCTACTACCTGCCGCACAAGTTCGGGTTCGACAAGCGCCTCGCGCACTACTCCTCGCTGATCGTCTCCCACCAGCTCGGCCGGGACGAGGCTCTCACTCTGATGGAGACCGAGAACTACCCGGAGGATCTGCGGGCGCAGGATCACGAGTTCATCGCCAAGAAGCTCGGGGTCTCGACAGCGGAGCTGGAACGCATCTTCGACGCTCCCCCGGTGGACTACACGGCGTACCCGAACTCGGAGAAGTCGTGGAACCTGCTGCTCAGCGTGCTGCGGGTGCCAGCCAGGATCATGAAGAGCCTCGGTGTGAAGAAGGCCGCGTGACGGTCGGCATCGTCGATTACGGACTCGGCAACCTCGGCTCCGTCCGGAACATGCTCAAGCGCGTCGGCGCGCAGTCCGTCTCGGTCCGCACCGCGGACGAGATCGCCGAGGTCGACAAGGTACTCCTGCCCGGGGTGGGCGCCTTCGACACGGGCGTGACGCGTCTGGCCGAAGCGGGGCTGATCGACGCGCTCCGCGACTTCGCGGGCACCGGACGTCCGCTGCTGGGCATCTGCCTGGGCATGCAGCTGCTCCTGGACGGGAGCGACGAGGGCGTGAAGAGCGGGCTCGGACTCATCCCCGGACGCAGTGTGCGCTTCGACGAGAAGCTCGGCATCCGCGTGCCGCACATGGGATGGAACCTGGCGAACCCGACCCGCGAAGACCCGCTGGTGGCGGAGCTGCCCGAGGAGAGCCGGTTCTACTTCGTGCACAGCTACCACGTGGTTCCCGAGCGGGCCGAGGACACTCTCGCGATCACCGACTACGGCATCCCGTTCTCCTCGATGGTCAGGACGGGGAACGTGATGGGCGCGCAGTTCCACCCCGAGAAGAGCCACACCTTCGGCATGACGATCATGAGGAACTTCGCCGCACTATGACTCTCTTCCCGCGCGTGATCCCCGTACTGCTCGTCAGCGATGGATACCTCGTCAAGCCCGTGAAGTTCAGCGGCGACACATACATCGGCGACCCGATCAACGCGGTGCGTATCTTCAACGAGAAACAGGTGGACGAGCTGCTGATCTGCGACATCGATGCCTCGGCCAAGGGCACCGGAGTCAATTACACGCTGATCGAGGAGATCGCCAGCGAGGCGTTCATGCCGGTCGGCTACGGGGGCGGTGTCGCGTCAGCGGATGAGGCCCGGCGCATCACGGGGATCGGCATCGAGAAGGTGGTGCTCAACACCGCCGCCTTCGCGCGTCCCGAGGTGATCACCGAGGTGTCCGAGGCGCTGGGCTCATCGAGCACGGTGGTGAGCGTCGACGCCAAGCGGCGACTCACCGGCGGCTGGGACACCTACACGGCTCGCGCCTCCCGCAAGACGGGGCTCACCCCGGCTGCGGCCGCGGCGCAGGCGCAGCAGTACGGCGCCGGCGAGGTGATGATCTCGTCCATCGACCGTGAGAGCAGCCGCTCAGGGTACGATCTGAAGCTGATCCAGAGCGTGGCAGATGCCGTGACCATCCCGATCGTCGCCCTGGGCGGCGCAGGATCCCTGGCTGACTTCGCGCCGGCACTGGCCGCCGGAGCATCCGCTGTCGCCGCGGGGACCATGTTCGTGATGACGGGAAAGCACCGCGCCGTGCTGATCACCTATCCCCCCGCCGCCGACATCCGATCGCTCCGCCCGAGCTGACAACCGACGAACAGGAGCCGACATGCAGGGATCCGCGCGGAAGAAGATCCTGGTCTTCACCTTCACCCCGATCAATCGGGAGCCCCGTGCGCTGAAGCAGATCGAGCTGCTGCGCGACGACCACGATGTGACCACCGCCGGGTTCGGCCCGGCCCCGGTGGAGGGCGTCCCGCACATCGAGCTTGAGTCGCTCCCCACCTCCCACGGCCTGCTCGCGATCCGGGGCATGTACTCCCTGATCATCCTGCTTCGCCAGTACCGGCTGCTGTCCAAGGTGCTCCCGCGGAACGCCTCCGCCCTGGCACGGCTGACCCCGCACGAGTGGGACCTGATCATCGCCCACGACGTGTCCACCGTCCCCGTCGCGCGCAAGCTGCGCTCGCGCTTCGGAGTGCTCGTCGACCTGCACGAGTACGCGACCCGGCAGGGCGAGAACTCGCTGCGATGGCGCCTCGTCGAGGGCGGCTACTTCCGATGGATCCTCAAGCGCCACGTGCGCAGGGCCGCCGCGGTCAGCACGGTCGGCCAGGGCATCGTCGACGAGTACCGGCGCGAGTTCGGGATCGAATGCGATCTGGTGGTCAACGCCACCCCGTATCGCGACATCGAGCCCTCGAAGACGCCTGAGCCGATCCGCATGGTGCACAGTGGCGCCGTCGCCGCGACGCGCAAGCTCGAGATCATGATCGAGGCCGTCAAGCTCACCCGCACCCCGGTCACGCTGGACCTGTACCTGGTCGGCGCGGAGGACGCGTACTTCGCGTCCCTGCGGAAGATGGCGGAGGGCGACCCCCGCATCCGCTTCCGCGATCCGGTCCCGTACGACCAGCTCGTCACGACCCTGAGCCAGTACGACATCGGCCTGGCGATGATCGCCCCGTCGACGTTCAACCTGCTGTGGTGCCTCCCGAACAAGTTCTTCGACTATATTCAGGCCCGACTGGCCATCATCACCGGACCGTCGCCGGAGATGGCCAGGATCACGCGCGAACACGACCTCGGCGCGGTGACCGAGGAGTTCACTGGCGAATCGCTGGCCGCTCTGCTGGACAGGATCGACGCCGCCAAGGTGGATGCCTGGAAGGCCAGCGCTCACCGTCAGGCGCGCGAGCTCTCGAGCGAGGTCCAGGTGAAGGTGTGGCGCCGCATGGTCGACCGCATCTTCTCCCGCGCGGACGCCTCGGCATGACGGCCGCGGCTGCTGCGCACGCACGCCCCCGGATCGCGATCCTCAGCCCGGCTCCGCTGGCGCGATCTCCGCGGGCCCTCAAGCAGGTGCGCGCCCTGCGCGGCGATCACGACATCGTGACCGCGTCCCGCGGGGACTCGCCGTTCCCGGAGATCGAGCACGTGCGCCTGCCGGACCGCGAGCAGCGGTGGGGCGCCCTGGGCCGGATACTGTACCTGATGGCGCTCGCGCTGCACCTTTATCCGCTGATCACGCGTCTCAGCGCGCAGGATCATGCGATCCGCGCCGCGCTCGGCGACCGCGACTGGGACCTCGTGATCGCCCACGACGTGCAGACCGCGACGGTCGCGGAGACTCTGAGGTCCCGCTGCGGAGTGCTCGTCGACCTGCACGAGTACTTCCCCCGGCAGAACGAGCACTCCCTCGCCTGGCGTCTGCTGATCGCGCCGTACTTCCGGTGGATCCTGAGCGGTCCGGTGCACCGTGCCGCGGCAACCACGACCGTGAGCTCAGGCATCGTCGAGGAGTACCGCCGAGAGCACGACCTCGACCCGACGCTGATCATCAACGCCTCGCCGTACCAGGAGCGCCAGGCCGCGCCTGTGCACGCCCCGCTGCGCCTGGTGCACAGCGGGGTCGCGGCGCCGCACCGGCACGTCGAGATCCTCATCGACGCCGTGAAGGCGTCCGAAGCCGACGTCACGCTCGACCTGTACCTGGTCGGAGCGGACTCCGATTACGGCCGCGGCCTCCGGGAGCGGGCCTCCGCCGACGCCCGCATCCGCGTGCACGAGCCGGTGCCGTACGACGAGCTCATCGCGACGCTGGCCGACCATGATCTGGGGCTGCACGTGCTCCCGCCGATCAATTTCAACCACCTGCACGCGTTGCCGAACAAGCTCTTCGACTACGTGCAGGCCCGGCTCGGCGTGGTGATCGGGCCCTCCCCCGAGATGGCGCGGATCGTGCGGGAGGCGGGCGTGGGTGTCGTCGCCGAAGACTTCACGGCCGACTCCCTGCACGCGGCGATCGATGCGCTGACGCCGGAGGCCGTCGCCGAGTACAAAGCGGCCTCGGAGAGGTCCGCGCGCGACCTCTCCTCAGAGCGGCAGACTGAGATCCTCCTGAACCTGGTCTCCCGGCTTCTCGACTGAGCCACCGACGGCCTTCAGCGCCGACAGCGACCGTCAGGACCGGGCGAGGAGCTCATCCACGACCCGTACGGCGGCGCTGCCGTCGCCGTACGGGGTCTCCTCCGTGGCGTGCGGAACAGGACGATGTACGGCCTCCACGATCGCGTCGCGCTCCGGCGCGACGAGCACGTTCCAGCCGAGGTCGACGGTCTCCACCCATTCGGTCTCAGGACGCACCGTGGTCGCTGGCGTGCGGAGCAGGAACGCCTCCTTCTGCAGGCCGCCGGAGTCGGTGATCACGCCAGCCGCGCCCATGACGGCCCGGACCAGCTGCGGGTAGGCCAGGGGTGCGCGCGTCTGGAGGGAACCGCCCTCCAGCGCCACGCCCAACCTCTCCGCGGTGTGCACGAGGCGGGGGTGCGCGAGCAGCAGCACGGGCTTGTCCAGTGCAGCGAGACCGTCGACGATGCCGCGGAGGTGGTCGGCGTCGTCCGTGTTGTCGGGACGGTGGATCGTGGCCACGTAGTAGTCGCCCTCTGAGACGAGGTCGGGGAGCGGGTCGCCTGCGACGCGATCGCGGACGCCGGTGAGCACGTCGGTCATCACGTCGCCAACGACGACGGTCTTCTCGGCCAGGCCCTCGTTGCTCAGGTGGGCCGCCGCGACCGCGGTGGGCGCCAGCAGCAGATCGGAGGCGTGATCGGTGAGCACGCGGTTGTGCTCCTCCGGCATCCGGCGGTTGAACGATCGCAGCCCGGCCTCGAGATGCGCGACCGGGATGTGCAGCTTGATGGCCGCCACGGCGGCCGCGAGGGTCGAGTTGGTGTCGCCGTACACGAGCACCCAGTCGGGCCGGCGCTCGAGGAGCACCTGCTCGATGCCCTCCAGCATCGCACCGGTCTGCGCGCCGTGGTTCCCCGACCCGATGGCGAGGTTCACGTCCGGAGCCGGGATGCCGAGGTCGCGGAAGAACACGTCGCTCATGAGCTCGTCGTAGTGCTGCCCGGTGTGCACCACGATGTGCTCGGCCCTGCCGACCATCGCGTGCGCGACTGGCGCGAGCTTGACGAACTGCGGGCGCGCGCCGACGACGCTGAGGATCTTCACCATCGTGTGGTCTGCCTTCTGATGAGTGATGCTGAACGGATCAGAGACGATGCGCGGCGGCGGTGCGGGCCGACTCCAGCGCGGCCTCGACGACCGCGAGGGTCTGCTGGCCCTGCTCCATGGTCACGACGTCCGTGCTCTGGCCCAGCACCGCATCGCGGAAGGCCTCGTGCTCTACCTTGAGGGGCTCGCGCTTGGCGAACGCGTAGCGAGTGACGTCGCCCTCGGACACGCCGCGGAACGTCGACACCGACTCCCACTCCAGCGGGATGGTGCCGTTGGCGTAGAAGGTCAGGTCGCCGGTGGAGGTGTCGGCGACGAATGCGCCCTTCTCTCCGGTGACGACCGTGACGCGCTCCTTCATCGGGGAGAGCCAGTTGACGGTGTTGCTCACGATCACGCCCGACTTGGTGCGGCCCGTGATCACGATCATGTCCTCGTGCTCACGACCGGACTTGAACGCGGTCTGCGCGAAGACGTGGTCGTAGTCGGACTGCACCACCCACGCGGTGAGGTCGACGTCGTGCGAGGCGAGATCCTTCGCGACGCCGACGTCGGCGATGCGCGACGGGAACGGCCCCTGGCGACGCGTGGCGACCTGGTACACGGCGCCCAGCTCGCCCGCCTCGATGCGACGGCGCATCTCCTGAAGCGCGGGGTTGAAGCGCTCGATGTGCCCCACGGCGCCCACCAGGCCGCCGGCCTTGAAGGCGTCGACCATGCGCTGGCCGGCCTCCAGGCTGTGCGCGATGGGCTTCTCGACGAGCGTGTGCACGCCGGCGGCCGCGAGCTTCAGCGCGGCGTCCTCATGGAACCGCGTCGGAACCGCGACGACCGCGATGTCGATGCCGACCGCGATGAGCGCATCGATGTCCGGGAGCACCTCCAGGTTCCCGGCGACCCCGTGCGGGTCTCCGCCCGGGTCGGCGATTCCGACCAGGTCGACGCCATCCAGCTCGCGCAGGACACGCGCGTGGTGACGTCCCATCATCCCGACCCCGAGCAGGCCGGCGCGCAGCACGTCGGCCATCAGGCGCCCGCCCCGGCGACGGCGTTCACCGCGGCGACGATGCGATCGAGGTCCCCCTGCGACAGCGAGGGGTGCACGGGGAGCGAGACGACCTCGCGGGCGGCGCGCTCGGTCTCCGGCAGGTCCAGGCCGGGGGCGTACGGCGCGAGCGAGGGCAGCCGGTGGTTCGGGATCGGGTAGTACACGCCCGCGCCGACCTGGTGCTCCTCCTTGAGGGCCTTCACGAACCCGTCGCGGTCCTCGGGTACCCGGATCGTGTACTGGTGGTACACGTGCACGGCGCCCTCGGCGACCGGCGGCGCCACGACGCCGCGCAGGTTCGCGTCCAGGAACGCCGCGTTCTGCTGACGGGTCTTCGTCCAGGCGTCCACCTTGGTCAGCTGCACGCGGCCGATCGCTGCGTGGATGTCGGTCATGCGGGCGTTGAATCCGATGACCTCGTTCTCGTACTGGCGCTCCATGCCCTGGTTGCGCAGCAGCTTCACCCGACGCGCGATCTCGGCGGTCGCGGTGGTGACCATGCCACCCTCGCCGCTGGTCATGTTCTTGGTCGGGTACAGGCTGAACATCGCGAACTCGCCGAAGGAGCCCACCGGGCGTCCATCCAGCGAGGCGCCGTGCGCCTGCGCGGCGTCCTCATATAGCGCGACACCGCGGTCGGCGGCGAGTTTCTCCAGTTCGCGCATGTGAGCCGGGTGACCGTACAGATGGACCGGCAGGATGCCCTTGGTCTTGGGGGTGATCGCCGCAGCGACCGCCTCAGGATCCAGCGTGAATGTCTCCGGCTCGATGTCGACGAACACCGGTGTCCCACCCGTGAGCGCGACCGAGTTGCCCGTCGCGGCGAAGGTGAACGACGGCACGATGACCTCGTCGCCCGCTCCCACGCCGGCGGCCAGCAGGCCCAGATGCAGGCCCGCCGTGCCCGAGTTCACAGCCACAGCAGGGCGCCCGGGAACGAAGTGCTCAGCGAACTCCTGCTCGAACGCGGCCACCTCGGGACCCTGAGCGACCATACCGCTGCGGAGCACGCGATCGACGGCCTCGCGCTCCTCATCGCCGATGATCGGCTTCGCCGGGGGAATGAACTCGCTCACGCGGCCTCCTTGGTCAGGGTTCCATTGGTTTCGATGTAGCGATCGCCCGTGGTCGGGCAGATCCAGGTCGTCTCGTCGTCTCCCGCCACCAGCGGCACGCCGGACTCCCCTACCCAGCCGATGCGGCGGGCGGGGACCCCCGCGACGAGCGCATAGGCGGGCACGTCCTTGACGACGACGGCGCCGGCGGCGACGGTGGCCCAGGCGCCGATCGTCACGGGGGCCACACAGGTTGCACGTGCGCCGATCGCCGCGCCCCTCTCGATCGTGACGCCGACCGGCTCCCAGTCATGAGCGCTCTTGATCGTCCCGTCGGCGTTGATCGCACGCGGGTAGGTGTCGTTGGTCAGCACGACGGCAGGGCCGATGAACACGCCGTCGGCGAGCTTGGCGGGCTCATACACCAGCGCGTAGTTCTGCACCTTGCAGTTATCGCCCATCTCGACACCTGTACCGATATATGCGCCACGCCCGACGATGCAGTTCTCACCCATCTGAACTCCCTCGCGCACCTGCGCGAGGTGCCAGATCGAGGAGCCGTCGCCGATGGAGGCATCGGGCGAGACGTCGGCGGAATCGACGATGCGCGGGGAAGCAGATGTTGCCACGTTCAGCTTTCTGCGCCGACTCGGATGCTGCCGGATCGCCCTCACAGCTTACCGTGCCCGTATCGGCCTCCATCTCAGACACGGAAGGCACTCGAGTCGCTGATCAATACGAGGCCTGCGAGAATGTGGGGGTGACCCCATCATCCACGTCCCCCGACGGCGCCGGTGTGCACGCGCCCGCGATGATCGACGAGAGTGCCTGGGTGGTGATCCCGCTCTACAACGAGGGCACTGTCATCGGCGGCGTCATCCGCGATCTGCTTCAGCACTTCTCGCATGTAGTGTGCGTGGACGACGGCTCATCCGACGACTCCGCCGCAGCGGCCCGCGCGGCGGGCGCGCTGCTGGTCCAGCACCCGATCAATCTCGGCCAAGGTGCCGCGCTGCAGACCGGCTTCGAGTTCGCCCTTGGCCAACCGAGATGCGAGTATGTCGTGACTTTCGATGCAGACGGGCAGCATCGAATCGAAGACGCACTCCAGATGCTCGAGGTCGCACGTCGCGATGACATCGCCATCGTCTTCGGCTCGCGCTTCCTCGACAAGCGCACGAACCCGGGGTTGATCAAGCGAATCGTGCTGAAGACAGCCGTCTGGGTGACGAACATGACCACCGGGATGCACCTGACGGACGCCCACAACGGGCTACGCGTGATCCGGCGGGACGCGCTGTCTCAGGTCGATCTCAAGCAGGACCGGATGGCGCACGCCACGGAGATCGTGATAGCACTCGGCAGCACAGGCCTGCCATGGCGTGAGCATCCGGTCGAGCTCCTGTACACGGACTACTCGAAGGGCAAGGGGCAGAGCGTGCTCAACTCCATCAACATCCTCGTCGACCTGGTGGTGAGGTGACCATGTGGATCCAGTTCCTGCTGATCGTCGCCGTGGTCGTCCTCGGTGGCGTGGTGATGCGACGCACCGGTGCGGACAGCCACCTGGCAATCCGCCGCCTGCTGATGATGCTGTTCGTGATCGCGGCCGTACTGTCGATCCTGTTCCCCCAGTGGCTCACGTGGGTGGCGACCCTGATCGGCGTCGGGCGTGGCACCGACCTTCTGCTGTACGCCCTCGTGGTGATGTTCCTGGCGTTCGTGTACACGCAGTTCCGCCGCAACGCCCAGCTGGAGCGTCGTCTCACGCTTCTGTCGCGGAGGATCGCGCTGATGGATGCTGAGGCTCACGCAACAGACGATGAGACCGAGATCAGGTCCTGACCTCTGTGGGATCTAGCTGCAGCCGGTCACCTCGAACAGCGCAGCATCCCCTACTCTCGCGACCTCGGTCAGGATCTTGGAATCCTTGAGGTCGTGCAGCCCATCGAACGTCGTGTAGTAGTTCTCGAACAGCTCCTTGTCGCCGAAGTCGACGGCATAGGTGACGCCGAGGCGCCGAACCGCTTCGCACACCTCGGCTGAGCCGGTGTTCATCGATCGGGCCAGGAGCATCGCATCCGGGCCATAGCGACCTGACACGTGCGGGAAGACGACATCATGACCTGTATAGGCATACAGCAACGATGCTCCGGTCAAGGGGTCACCGATGACTCTGCTGTCCGATTCAAGAATTCGGTCCGCCTTCTCGAACAGCGCTGCCTCATCGGGCGTGAGTCCCTGTGATGCGGAGTCGAATCGGAAGCTGGTGTTGCGCATGAACGAGATGTCGTTCCACACGGCGACCAGGTGGGTGGCGCCCAGCAGGACCGCCGTGGTCAGAACGGCTGCGGCCCGACGACGACGACCAGTCGCGCGCAGGTTCCGGAGCCATTCGAGCACCACCGCAGCGCCGAGTCCGGCGAGCGGGAGGCCCAGCACGCCGAGCAACGATGCGACGCGCGTCGCATCGTCGTACCAGATGCCGACGATCGCAGTGCGGATGGACAAGATCGGAAGCCATACGGCGGCGAGGTAGAACCCGGCGGCCACGGCGTGACTCCAGAGAATCCACCATCGCTTCGAACGCGCAGTTCGCCAGATCCCGATCGCAGCAAGCGGGCCGATCAGTAGACCCGCCGTACGCCCGACCGGGCTCAGGAAGGCCACCTCGCCAATTCCCTGTGCCATGGTCATGTTCGGCAGCCATTCGCCCGTGCTGACGTTCAGCGATCGCCACACGCCGATGAGCGCGACCAGCACGAATACCGCGGCTGACGTGAAGAGCACACGACCACGTGCGCCGTGACCTCGTGCGACTCGCCAGCCCTGCCAGGCAGCCCATGGCACCAGGAGCACGAGCGCCCCCAGCATCGCCGACGGGTGCCCCATGGCCGTCGCCCCCGCCGAGGCCACCGCGAGCAGCACGAGCCCGATGCGCTGCGGCCACGGAACACGGGGACGCGCCGCCAGGAGCGCGAAGCCGAGCATCAAGGGGACCTGCAGCATCCCGATCAGGTTCGGGTAGAGCACACCCCAGTTCAGGAACCCGAGGGGAAACACGCTGAACCCGAACGCGGCGAGAGGCGCCCAGACAACGGCTCGGCGCATTGATGGGAAGAGCACGCTTGTCAGCACTGCGATTGCGACGGGCCATACGACGGCCACCATGACGACGGTGACCACATTGGTCGCAGGGACCACCGCCCCCGAGAAGGGCACGACGAGCGCGACGAGCGCGTGCCACAGGGTGGGGTACAGCGCGGACGCATCGCCGGGCACCACCATGGTCATGTGGAACGGCGACGCGTCACCGTGCTGGAGGATGAACTCGACGGCGTCCAGGTGGAATATGCCGTCGAACAGCTGCGACGGATGCGAGGCGCTGCTCACGCCCAGGATGACGATGAGCGCCCAGCCGAGCGCTGCGGCGCCGACGCCAGCCCATGCCCATCGATCGTCGGCGCCGCGAAGCTGGAGCGCCTTCTCGCGCTTCATCGCCCAGAGCACCGCAGCGATCACCGTGATCGTCAGCGCCACGATCAGGACCGGAAGCAGCGACCAGCGCATGCCGAGCAGAGGAGCGACCACAGAGCCGGCGCCGATGCTGGCAAGCGAGCCGACGATCGCCGCCCCGAACACCAGCACCCCTCGAAGACGCAGCAACAGCGCCATCGGCATCCCGGGCAGAATCAGCAGCGCCAAGGTTGCGAGGAATGCGGGCGTCTGTGCCAGCCAGTCCGCGCTCACGCGTCCACCAGCGCGATCGCGCCTTCGAGCTCCCCGTCATAGATGACCTCGCCCTTGCTGATCACCACTCCCCTGGTGCAGAGCTCGCGAACCATTTCCATATCGTGGCTCACGACGATCAGGGTCTTGCCCTGCGCGATCAGCTCCTCGAACTTCCGGCGGCACTTCTCACGGAACGGCACGTCGGCGACAGAGAGAATCTCGTCCATCAGGAGCACGTCCAGGTGGACGTGGATCGCAACGGCGAAGGCCAGGCGAAGGAACATCCCGGACGAGTAGTGCTTGACCTCTTGATCGATGAACTCCTCGATCTCGCTGAACGCGACGATCTCGTCGTAGAGCGCTTCGATCTCATGCTTCTTCATTCCCAGGATCGCGGCGTTGAGAAACACGTTCTCGCGACCGGAGAGCTCGGGGTGGAACCCTGCGCCCACCTCGATCAATCCGGCGACGCGGCCACGGGTGAGCACCTCGCCCGCGTCAGGCTCCATGACGCCCGAGATGAGCTTGAGGAGCGTGGATTTTCCCGAGCCGTTCATCCCGAGGATCGCGACGGACTCCCCCTCGCCGATCACGAGGTCGACGCCCTTGAGGGCTTCGAACGTCGAGGTGAGTTTGCGGCGACGCACCCACGAGACGACGGTGTCCTTCAACGAGAACGCGTGATTGAGCGTGAATGTCTTCCGCACACCGTTGATGATGATGCTCGGCCGGATTGCTTTGGCGCTCATAGGTCCTGGGCGAACTTTCCCTCAAGGCGGCGGAAGACGAACTGGCCGATCAGCAGGGTGCCGATGGCGATCAGCGCGGTCCAGAGAGTGTTGATCGCAAGATCCGGCGGGATGGCGGTGAGAGCGTCGCCGGCATAGCCGGCCGAGTTCACGATCTCCTGACTGGCTGGACGCCAGAAGGCGTAATGGAACAGCTCGACTCCCTGTGTGATCGGATTCAGCAGGTAGAGCTCGACGATCCAGTGCGGCCAGCCGAGCTTCTCCACGATTGCGGTCTCGACCATCGTCCAGGCGTACAGCACCGGAGATGCCCAGGTCGCCAGCAGCAGCATGAGCTCGACGATGTTCTCCGCATCGCGGAACCGCACGTTCACTGCGCCGAAGAACAGCCCCAGACCGAGCGAGAACACCATCACGATCGCCATGCCTGCCAGCACCGCGAGGATGCTCAACACGGAGATGTGCGCGGCCCAGCCCATCAGCAGGCAAACGAACAGCAGCAAGGCCACCTGCGGCAGGAAGTGCACGAACGACACGAGCACGGCCGAGACCGCGAACAGTTGACGAGGTAGGAACACCTTGCGCACCAGAGGCGCGTTGCCGACGATCGAGGTCGTGGCGTTCTTGAAGCCTTCGGAGAACAGGTTGATGACGACGATGCCCGAGAACAGATACACCGCGTAGTTGGGAACCCGATCGAGATTCATGAAGATCCCGAGGACGATCCAGAAGACCAGGAATTGCGCGGCCGGACGGACATACGACCATGCCCACCCCAACACGGAGTTGCGGTACCGGGTCGTCACTCCGGTACGCACGAGCAGGCGCAGCAGATAGCGCCAGCGCACCACGTCGATCAGCCCATGGCTCCGGCCGGGGATATCGAATTCAGTGCGCGGCACAAGAGCGAATTGATCATTGGTTGTCAAGGAGGGCTCCAGCCGAAAGGTCGCTGATCATGTTACCGCGATGCCTCGGGCAATTGCCTGAGCCCGGAAGTACCGGTGCAGCGGTTTCGATCCCTCTAAGGGCGCCACATCCAGGGACATGAAGCGATCAACAGCGTTGCAGCGCCACGACCCGATCATCGAGGACGCCGACTCCACCGATGACTGCGACCGACTCGGCTCCCGCCTTCTGCATGAAGTCGGCCGCGTTCACGACCACGCACGATCTCGTGGTGAGCAGCAGGGGCACTTTCCACCGTCCAGCCAGTACTGAGGCGGACAGCGCATCTGGGAAGTCCTGGCCGGAGGCCAGAAGCACCTTCAGCGCTGTCGTCGGGAAGAACTTCTGGGCGACTGCACTGTTGGTCGAGAATCGATCAGCACCGGACAGCCGTGACGTGGACAGACCGATCGACGCGAGTTGAGCGCTGATTCCGCGCGAGATGACGCCTTCCCCGCCGACGATGGTCGCCGTCTTGGCACCGATCTTCTTGATGGTGGCGATCGTCGCAGCATCAGCCTGCGACCGCACGCCGTCGACGAGCAGCACCGGAGCGCCGATGCTGTTGCCCGCGGCCGCCGCGCTGATCGCATCCGGGAAGTCGTTTCCTGTCGCGATCAGCAGCTGAGTGGATGCTCCGCTCGCCTCCGCAACAGCTCGGGACGTGGCATAGCGGTCGGCCCCAGAAAGCCGCTCGACCTTCGCACCGGGCGCGGCGGCGGCGGCCTGTGCGGCGACGTTGGACGAAAGGACCCCTTCTCCACCGACCAGCACGATACGACTCGGTCCCAGGCGCTTGATCTCGGCGATCACCTCAGCAGGGAGTGCACGCGAGGGGGTGAGCAGTAGTGAGCCCGCCGCTCTACCCGCAGCGGCAGCCGCACTGAGCGCGTCAGGAAAGTCATCGCCGGTGGCCAGCATGATCGTGCCGGTACCTGACGGCCACGCGGCTCGTGAGACGGCGATCGCCGTCTCGACGCGATTCGCCCCGGAGATCCTCTCCACGCTCACTGTGGCAATGTTCGCCGACGCCGAAGTCGCTGTCCCGTCCACATAGCCGGAGCTCTTGGCAGTCACGCTGACCTTGATCGCGGCGCCCCTGTCCGCGTTTGTCAGCGAGTATGCCGACGCGGTCGCACCCGACACCACGGTTCCGTTCCGATACCACTGGAATCCGAGGGAAGCCGGCTGCGGAGACACCGTGACCGATGCACGCAGCGTCTGCCCGACGATCGCCTTACCCTCGACAGCGACGGTTCCCATCGTGAAGGTCTTGGGAAGCTGCGCCTGCGTCGAGCCGAACCAGTCCGTGAAGTAGTTGTAGAAATTCCTGTTCCCGTAACTGGAGCAGGAATCACCCGTGCCGTAACCCGCCTTGATCGCCGCCGCGTTCGGCTGATACGGCGTGTAGTAGTAGAGCGCTGACGTCGCCTTGTTCGCAACGTAGACCGGCGAGCTCCCGCAGGCCCTGTTGGGGTTGTAGAGGATGTTCCATGTCTTGCCCGGCGCGTACCAGGTGAAGTAGCGGCCTTCCATGTACAGCTGCATCTGGCGCGCGGCCCCGTACACCTGGTGGAAGAAGCCGACGAACTTCGGGTCGCACGGCGCGGTGTCAGGGCACGCCTGCCCGAGCGCCTTGTCGTACCGCCACGCGCTCGGCCAAGTGTGCGTGACCAGGCTCTGCTCCTTCTGGAGCATGACGATGAGCACCTGCGGATTGATCCCGCACGACTGCGAGACCCGGTAGATGATGCGCGCGGCCGGCTCGTTGGCGGCGCCCGTATACCCCTTGCAGTACACGTCGGCGGGACGGTTGACGGTGGTCTGCTTGAAGTCCTTGAGGCAGACGATCGGCCGCCCGTCCTCGTCGATACCTCCGCGGCACGTCTTCACCTTGGAGTTGAAGAACGCCTGGATCTGAGCCTCAGTCATCGTGGATCTGTTCGTGAACACCGCGTCGCTGATGATGTTGCCGGCGGAGAAGCCGGCGAGCGAGGTCTTCACGGGGTGCCCTGCGAGGGCGCTGACGGGACCGGATGCGGCGTTCGCCGGCACCGCCATCCCGAGCACAAGGGCGAAGACGGCGACGAGAGTCGCCACCCATCGGGCACTTCGGAACGAGCGCGGACCGGGAAAACCGCTGGCATGCATGTGAATAGTGTGACTGAAGTTGACGGATGATGCCAGTGGGGCGGAATATCGGCGCATCCTCGCCGGCGTGTCGCCGACTTGGGAGGAGACTCTCAGAGCTCCGCGTGCAGCGCCCAGAGGCGCTCCGCGGAGCTCGCCCACGAGAAGGCTCTCGAGCGGTCCGCGGCGAGCACGCGCAGGCGCCGCTCCCCCGCGCCCAGCGCGTCGATGACGGCATCCGGGATCTCGTCCGTCGAGACGATCGCCGCGCCGTCGGCGAGCACGTCGCGATGCACGCCGGAATCGACCGCGACCAGCGGCACCGACAGCGCCATCGCCTCTACCGCCCGCCAGGGCCACGCCGAGGCAGCTGACGTCGCGACGAGCGCCGCAGCTCCCCCCAGCACCGCGGCCCGATCCTCGTCGCCCAGCGCACCGCGGATGTGTGCCCGCCGCTCGGGGAGGCCCGCGGCCGCTGCGACATCGGCCAGCACCGGCTCGGACCCCTCGGGCGCTTCCAGCACCACGGCATCCGCACCGGCCTGAGCGGCGGCGCGGAAGCCCTGCAGCAGCGAGTCCGCGTCGCCCACGAGCGCGATGTACCGCTCGGGGATCTGCAGGTCCTCGCGACGTCGCGAGGCGTCCGCAGGAACCGCGAAGCCCTCCGGCGCCGCGCCGGCGATCACGCGGACCCGGTCCCCGAAGCGCCCGAGCTCCCCCAGGCGCTCCGCCATCGAGTGCGACGGCACCACGACCGCATCAGCGTGCTTGGCCGCACGCTTGAGCATCGCCTTCTGCCAGACCAGCTGCGCCTTGCTCAGCCTCTCGGGCGCCTCCCACGCATCCAGGTCCCACAGGGTCACGGTGACCTGGTCGTTGTCGTTCGCCCGATCATGGCGCACCAGCGGCGCCATCAGGCTCGGGGCATGGATCAGCCCGCCTCCGACGCCCGGCACGATGCCCAGCTGCCACGTCGCGGCGAGCTCCTGCCGCCCCAGGGGCAGACCGCGCACGTCCTGCACGCCGCGCACGGGGACCTCGGCACCTCTCGGCACGAGCGCCGACACGACGCAGCCTCGGGGTGCGGTGGCGACCAGCCCGGCCGTCAGGGACAGCGCCGCGCGCGCCTGATCCGCGTCCACGATCTGCGACGCCTGATCCAGCACCACCCGCAGCTGCACACTCATAAGGTCAGCCTAAGCGAGCCGCTCCGATATACCGGGCGACCGGCCGCCCCCTCCCCGATCAGCCCTCGCTCGGCGCCTTCGTCGGCGGGTGCAGCGCGTCCTTCACCTTCTCGCGGATCAGGTCGTAGTCGGGGGTCTTCTCCTCGATGCCGTTCTCGGGCGTCAGCTCGATCTGCGTGACGGGCTGCTTCTTGGCCTTCATCATCAGATCGAAGAACTCCGGCAGCTTGTCCTGCGGCAGGTCTGTGGACGCGAGCGCCGTGCCGGCCTTCATCACCTCGGAGAAGTGCGTGAGCACGTTCTCCGGTGTGAACTGCGCGAGGATCGCCTCCTGCAGCTGACGCTGCCGCTTCATGCGGTCGTAGTCGCTCGTGGTGTACCGCGAGCGGGCGTACCACTGCGCGGTGTCGCCGTTCATGTGCTGCTGACCCGGCTCGATCCAGCCGATCGCCCACTTGTCCACGTCGTGCGCGCCGGACCCGGGCGGCGGGCCGCCCTTCGGCAGACGCTCGGTCACGTTGATGTCGACGCCGCCCAGCGCGTCCACGAGATCGGCGAAGCCGTTCATGTCGACGAACACGTAATACGGGATCTCGATCCCGAGCACGGCCTCGGCGGCATCCTTGGTCGCCTCGATGCCCGGCGCGGAGCCGTGGGCCTCGGCGTCGGGGTACAGCGCCTTGCCGCGGTCCTTGCGGCACACCTCGGCGGCGTTGCGGATCTGGTTCATCCAGGCGTTCCAGCCACACGTGCTGGAGCTGTGGGACCTGAATCCGTCCGGATACAGCTTGTGCATGGGGCTGTCCGCCGGGAACGGCGGGTCGGGCAGCTCACGCGGGATGCCCGTGATCGTCATCGCGCCGGTGGTGGCGTTGACGGACACCACCGAGATGCTGTCGAAGCGCATGGAGTCGCGGCCATCGCCGCTGTCGGCACCCAGCAGGAGCACGTTGTAGTAGCCGTCGCTGGGCGGCAGGCTGGGTCCGCTGTTGCCGAACAGCGCATTCAGCGCGCCCCGGCTGTCCGCGGCGATGTTCGAGGCGTAGACGGCTCCGGAGCCGACCAGCGCGAGCACGACGAGGGATGCGATGGGCGCAGCCCAGCGGGTGATCGTGGGCAGCTTCACGAGCCTGAGCAGCCGCAGCGTGTCGACCGTGAGCACGACCCACAGCAGTGCGTAGGCCAGGCAGAGCACCTGCGCCAGCGTGAGCACGAACCACGACAGGGGTCCGGTCGCCAGCCACACCAGAGTCTGCCGCGCGAACAGGGCGAAACCGACCGCGACGATCACCAGGAACCAGCCCAGGAGCGTCGCTCCGAGCCCGAACCTGCCGAGCCGTCGGTTGCCCGCGAGCACCTGCGCGGAGCCGGGGATCAGCACGTTCAGCACCACGAGCCACCAGGCGCGGCGCCCCATGCTGTGGGAGTCCTGCTGATCCGGGTTGCGGATCGGACGTGACTCGATGAGCGGCCGTGCGCCCGCCTCAGGGGCGCGCGGAGCCGCCAGGGTCACAGCGAGTCCTTCAGCCGCCGGTTCTTCTGCTCCACCTGGCCCTCGAGGTCGCGCGCGTACGCCTCGACCCGATCCGCCAGCTCGGTGTCGGAGGTGCCCAGGATGCGAGCGGCGAGGATGCCCGCGTTCCGCGCCCCGCCGATGGACACCGTCGCCACCGGGATGCCCGCCGGCATCTGCACGATCGACAGCAGGGAGTCCATGCCGTCGAGATAGGCGAGCGGCACCGGCACGCCGACCACGGGCAGCGCCGTCATGGAGGCGAGCATGCCCGGCAGGTGGGCTGCGCCCCCGGCGCCGGCGATGATCACGCGGATGCCCCGGCCGCGCGCCTCGCGCGCATAGCTCATCAGCTTGTCGGGCGTGCGGTGTGCCGAGACGACCTCGACCTCGTGCGGGATGCCGAAGTCGGTGAGCGCCTGCGATGCGTCGCTCATCACGCGCCAATCGGAGTCGGAACCCATCACGACGCCGACCAGGGGCGAACTCGAGGAATGCAGCGGCTCAGTCACCATGACAGGCTACGGGGCGCCCCTGTGAGAACGTCGCAACGGCACGCAGTCGCGCCGTGAGAGCCGGCTCAGAGGAACTGCGCGGCAGCGGCGCGTGCGATGTACACGACATCGTCCAGGTCGGAGCCCGCCACGTTGACGTGACCGACCTTGCGGCCGGGCCGCGGAGCCTTGCCGTAGGTGTGGATCTTCGCCTCGGGATGCTCGGTCATCGCCTGCGAGAACCTGTCCTCCAGGGTGCCGTCCTTCGGCCCGCCGAGGATGTTCACCATCACGGTCCACGCGGCGCGGGGCTCCGTGCGCCCTAGCGGCAGATCCGCGACGGCGCGCAGGTGCTGCTCGAACTGACCGGTGACCGCACCGTCCTGGCTCCAGTGACCGCTGTTGTGCGGGCGCATGGCGAGCTCGTTCACGAGGATCCGCTCGTCATCCGTCTCGAACAGCTCGACGGCCAGCATTCCCGTGACGCCCACGCCCTCGGCGATGGTGCGGCCGATCTGCTCGGCGACCTGCACCAGGCGGGCGCTGGTGCCCGGTGCCGGTGCGATGACCTCTGCGCACACGCCGTCGCGCTGCACGGTCTCCACGACCGGGTAGGCGACCATCTCGCCACCGGGACGACGAGCGATCTGCTGAGCGAGCTCGCGCGTGAACGAGACGAGCTCCTCGGCCAGCAGCGACTCGCCCTCGGTGAGCCCTGCGAACCAGTCTGATGCCTCGTCGCCTGCGCGCACGACGCGCACGCCCTTGCCGTCGTAGCCGCCTCTGGGCGTCTTCACGACGGCGCCCCCGCCGTGGTCGTCGATGAAGCGCTGCAGCTGCTCGGCATCCGACACCGCCGCCCAGTCCGGCTGCGGCACGCCGAGCTCGGCGAGGCGCGCGCGCATGACCAGCTTGTCCTGCGCGAACTGCAGGGCGTCGGGGCCGGGGTGCACCTCCACGCCGTCGGCGACGAGGGCGCGCAGCACGTCCTGAGGGACGTGCTCGTGGTCGAAGGTGACGACGTCGACGTCGCGCACGAACGCGCGAACGGTGTCCAGGTCGCGGTAGTCGCCGACCGCGGTCGCGGCGAGCTGCGCCGACATGCCGTGGTCCTCGGCCAGGACGCGCAGATCGATGCCGAGCTCCACCGCCGGGGCGATCATCATCCTCGCCAGCTGGCCTCCGCCGATCACACCCACGTGCACAGTCATCCGCCGTCCTTTCGTCAACGACCATTCTTCCGCATGCGGCAAGCGTGCGGATGCCGTTCGGACCACGCCCGGGCTCAGTCGCCCGCGGTGCCGGACTGCGCGTCGCGATGCGCGAGGATCTGGTTGACCTCGATCTGGTCGGCCAGCGCCTCGTGCACGAGGTTCACGCTCGGCACGTTGACCAGGCGCAGCGGAGCGTCCACGCCGTTGCTCAGCGTGATGGTCCCCGCCCCCCACATCCGCTGCAGGATGCCGCGCCGTACGGCGATCGAGTAGCCCCGCGTGTGCGAGAGCTCCCGCCTGCCGCGCGACCCCATCCCCTCGCGCACGATGACGCGGCGGGTGGTGATCGTGTAGGTGCGCGACAACCAGACGAGGAAGGGGACGATGACGAGCAGCACCACGGCGGCAGCCGCCGCGGCCAGCAGCATCCAGTCCTCGAACGGCGGCTCGAGGTTCCCGTAGAGGAAGGCCGTCGCGCCGCACACGCCGATCAGGACCAGGGCGGACCAGAACAGACGCCGCGCATGGCTGCGGAACCGCGCCACCAGCAGCTCCTCCACGGGCGCGCCCGGTGGCGGCATCATCGGCCGTCCGCCGAGCGTCACGGGCTGGGTCACCCCTCCATTGTGCCCGTACGGATCGCCGTCGAGCTCAGGGGGCCAGGTGTGTCCTGATCAGGCCGGGCGCACGTGCACGACATCGCCCGAGGCCACCTCGTGCTCTGTCCGCCCGTCGTCGACGACCAGTCGGCCGTCGGATGCGAGGCGCACGGCCCGGCCCGTCAGCACGCTCCCGTCGGGCAGGGACACGTCCACGTCCTGGCCGAGCGTGAGGCAGCGCGAGGACGCGGCGTCGTGAAGCCCGGAGGCCGCGGCATCCGCGTGCTGTGCGAGCGCGTCGACTGCGGCCGCCAAGCCGGTCAGGTAGTCGGAGAGGAGCCGGTCGACGTCGGCCTCGACGCCGAGTGCCGCGAAGGAGGTCGCGGTGGGGACCGGCAGCTGCTCGGCGGTCATGGCGGTGTTGATCCCCGTACCGAGGACGATCGCGCCCCCGGTGACCTCGGCGAGGATGCCGCAGATCTTGCGTCCGTCGACGAGCACGTCGTTCGGCCACTTCAGACCGACCTCGTGACCGGACAGCTGCGCGGCGACGGCATCCGTCATCGCCACGCCGGCCGCCAGCGGGATCCAGCCCCACAGATCGACGTCGACCGGCAGGTCGCGCAGCAGCACCGAGACGGCGAGCGCGGCTCCCGGCGGAGTGGTCCAGGTGCGGTCGAGGCGCCCGCGCCCCGAGGTCTGCGTGTCGGTCAGCAGCACCGAGAGGTGCGGCCAGTCGCCGGCGTCCGCAGCCCGGCCGCGCAGTTCGGCGTTGGTCGAACCGCATTCGGGCAGCACGAGCAGTCGCGAGGCGGCACTGGAGGTCCTGGTCAGGTCCATTCAGTCCTCGTCGTCCTCGTCGTCGTCGCTCACGTCGTCGTCATCCGGGCCGGACTCCACGGCGTCACGCGCGTGCCACTCGTCCCACTTCTGCATCAGCTGCTCGATGGCACCGTGGAACTTCGCGGTGGCCGCACCCGGTGTGGTGTCGCCGAAGTAGTGCTGCACCCAGGTGCGCAGGCGGGCGACGGCTTCCGCGTCCGCGCTCACCCGCTCGACCTCGGCGAGGATGTTCTCCGCGCCGGAGACCGTGAGCCATTCGCATGCCGACAGGTATCCCGTCGTGTCGATCGAGGCGCGCTCATCGGCGGGCCGCGTGATCATGAGGGGCTTGCCCGCCGCGAGCCGGTCGTAGACCATGGCCGAGATGTCGACCACGGCGACATCGGCGGCCGCGAGCTGCCAGCCGAGGTCCGGACCGTCGTCGTACACGTGATGGGCGGACGGATCGGCGGCGTTGGCCGCGGCGATCGCGTCGAGGATGCGCTGATGCGCCGCTCCGTACTCCTCGTTCACCACGCCGCTGCGCGGATGCGGACGGTAGATGACGCGGTGCCGGGGGCTGGCGAGGAGGCCGCGCATGAGCGCCTCACCATGCGTGGCGATCGAGCCGTAGTGCGCGGACGGGCGATCGCCCTCCCAGGTGGGCGCGTACAGCACCACGGTGCGCTCATCCGGCGTGTAGGGCAGCGTCCCCGAGTAGTGATCGGCCTGCGGACGGCCGATCTCGATGGTGCGACGGTCGAGATCGAAGTCCCACAGCGTGCGGCTGAGCCGGTCTCGCGCGGCCTGGCCTGCGATCAGCGCGTAGTCGTACGCCTTGTACTGATTCGTGGTCATGTACATCTTGTCGGACTCGCCGTGGTTGATGAACACGTGCCAGCGGCGTCCGTACCGGAACATCTGGAAGTTGCGGGTGTTCTGATTCACGTACAACACGATGCGGATGTCCTGCTTGGCGAGGAACTTCTCGAGGTTGCGCACCGTGGGCACGAACGCCACCGGAAGCCCGCTCTCGTCGATCAGCTTCTCCGCGCCCGTCGCGCTGCGGGAGAGCACGACCACCGGCCAGCGCTCTGCGAGCCCCTGCAGTGGGCGATACCACTGCCGCATCTGGTACATGTTCACAGCGCCGTCGGCGAAGTACACCGCAACCCGGTAGCGACCCGGCTCATGCGGCTCCTGAGCGGCGAGCGTGCGGCGGACCCGCTGCACGGCCGAGCGCGAGGTGAGCGCCTTCCGCAGCAGCCGGTACGCCTTCTTCCCGTCAGAGACCACACCCATCCGTCCAGAATACGGGGTGGGATGCCTCCCCTCCGAGCCGGTGACACGGCAACCTCCGAATCCTCCGAGTCGCGGAACCGCGCCGCATGACATGATCGACGGGTGCAGCACAACGACAGGACCGACCCCGACGGCGTCTCCTTCGTCATGCCCGTGCTGAACGAGATCGACTACCTGGAGCACGCGGTGCAGTCCGTGCTCGCGCAGGACGTGGGCGGGCCGACCGAGCTTGTCCTGGCGCTGGGGCCGTCCAGCGACGGGACGACCGCGCTCGCGCAGCGCCTCGCCGACGGCGACGCCCGCATCCGCCTGGTGCAGAACCCGCACGCGCACATCCCGGTCGGCCTGAACGCCGCGATCCGCGCGAGCCGGTACTCCACGATCATCCGCGTGGACGCGCACTCCGAGCTCTCCCCCGGCTACGCGCAGCGGGCGCTGGAGACACTGCGGCGCACCGGCGCCGCGAACGTCGGCGGTGTCATGCGCGCCGACGGCCGGACCCCGTTCCAGAGCGCGGTCGCGCGGTTGTACAACTCCCCCGTCGGACTCGGCGGCGGCGCGTACCACGGCGGCGCACCCGAGGGCGAGGCGGAGTCCGCGTACCTCGGCGTGATGCGGCGCGAGGTGCTGGACGAGGTCGGCCTCTTCGACGAGAGCATCCGCCGCGGCGAGGACTGGGAGCTGAACCTGCGGATCCGCCAGGCGGGTCACCTGGTCTGGTTCGATCCGGCGCTGTCGGTCACGTACTGGCCGCGGGAGAGCTGGTGGCGTCTGGCCCGCCAGTTCCGCGCGACGGGCGCCTGGCGCGGTGAGCTGGTGCGCCGCTACGGGCGCAGCAACAGCCTGCGCTTCTTCGCGCCGCCGGCGCTGGTGGTCCTCACCGCACTGGCGGTGATCGTCGGCATCCTGCAGCTGACCGGTGCGCTGCACGGGCTCGCTTCGCTCATCGCGAGCGCGATCTACCTGCCCCTGGTCGCGTACGTCCTGCTGGTGCTCGCCGTCGGCCTGGGCGGTCTCGGCATCGCGCGAGGGCCGCGCGGGCTGCACGAGCGGCTGTGGACCCTCGCCGTGCTGCCCACGATGCACTTCGCCTGGGGTCTCGGGTTCCTCGCCGGCGTGCTCCGCGGAGCCGGCGACACGGTGGACGCCTCGCGCCTCGGGTCGCAGAACACCCCGCTCCCCTGAGGACCTCCCTCAGCCGGTCGCGGGGTCAGGCGGTCAGCCAGCCCTGGTCGAGGATGCGGGAGACCACCCGATCCGCGGCTTCCCCGTCGTCGAGACGGTTGAACTGCGAGGTCCATGCCGCGTAGTGCTCGCGATAGGCGTCGGGACCCTCGGCGTCCGCCAGCGCGCGGACCAGCTCGTCCTGCGAGCGCACGAGCGGCCCGGGGGCGCGCTCGGCGAGGTCGAAGTAGAAGCCGCGCAGCTCGCCCCGGTAGTGCTCCAGGTCGGGCACCAGGAAGTACATCGGCCGCCCGGTCACGCTGAAGTCGAACATCACCGAGGAGTAGTCGGTGATCAGGGCATCCGCGATGAGCAGCAGTCGCGAGGTCTCGGGGTAGCCGGTCACGTCGATGACACGGGAACCCGCCCTGTCGCGACCGGGCTTGAGCGTGCGGGAGTGCCCGCGCACGAGCACCACCGAGTCGGTCTTGGCCGCCAGCTTCTCCGGATCGATGAAGTCCACCATCTCGGAGCGGTCGTCGCGCCAGGTGGGCGCGTACAGCAGCACGCGCTCGTCCGGTCCGATGCCGAGCGCCTCGCGCACGGGAGCGGGATCCCCGGTGACGAGCAGGTCGTTGCGCGGGTAGCCGTCCGTCCAGATCGGCTTGCCGAAGAACGCGTAGGCCTTCTTCAGCACGCGCGCGGCGTAGACGTTCTGCGCCAGCAGGGCGTCCCAGCGGCGGGACTCCTTCACCACGGCCGCCATCCGCCGGGGGTCGAAGCCCGGCCGGTGCAGAGCGAGCCGCTTGAGCGGCGTGCCATGCCAGGTCTGCAGCACCCGCTGGCCGGGCTTGCGCACGAAGCGCCGCCGCAGCCAGTCGTTGACGATCAGCATCCGTGCATCAGCCCGGGCCCGCCACCACTCCGGGCTGCCCTCGACGACGGCGACGGCGCCCTCGGGCACCTCCACCGACAGGTCGGTGACGGCCCAGTACCGCGTCACCGACGGTGCGCGCTCGGCGAGCACCCGATCGATGGCCCGCGGGTTGCAGCCGGAGGTCTGCCCATAGAAGCTCTCGAAGAACACCGCGTTCTCGCCGGCGCCGATCTGCGACACGTACCGCTCCTCGAGGGTGCGCTGCCCCTCGGCGGTCTCGTACACCGGGTCCAGCGGCGCAGCGATCGTCACGACGGGGCCCCGCGCCTCCACGCGCAGGATCGACAGCAGCGTGGGCTCGATGTCGACCTCGGAGAGGTCCTCCCCCTCGACGGACAGCCGGTACTCGCCCGCAGGAAGGGGCAGCTCCGCGCCGCCCCAGCGCGAGGCGCGCAGCGGGAACGTCGCCTTCCAGGTCCTGCCCCCGCCGGTCACCTTCGCCGTGACCTGCGCCCGCGACCCGGTCAGTGACGCGGACGCCGGGCGCGGTCCGGTCCCCGCGACGATCAGCGTCTGGGTCTGCTCATCGATGCGAGCGGTGGTCATCGTGCTCCCTTCGGCGCGGGGATCCCTCGCGCGCGGATGGACCTGTAGACGCGGTGGGCGTTGCGCCCGTCGCGGTAGGCGTGCATGTCCTCGCTGAGCGCCGCCGACCGCTCCACACGATCCGCACGCACGTCGTCGTCGCTCAGCACGGCGTCGAGCTGCTCGATCGCGCCGTCCCAGTCGCGAGCGTAGTCGTCGCCTGCGACATCCTCGTAGCGGCCGTAGAAGCCGCGCTCGCGCGCATAGTCCTCGACATCCGGCGCCAGGTACACCACAGGGAGGGCCAGCAGCCCCACGTCATAGGCCATCGAGGAGTAGTCCGTCACCAGCAGGTCCACCCGTGGCAGCGCCGGGGTGACGTCGGGGAGCAGCTCCGAGTTCAGCATCCGGACCCTGCCGCTCGACCACGGCGGCGAATACGATCCCTCGCCCAGCGGATGCGAGCGGATGAACAGGATGGCGTCGTGCTGCTCCAGCGTCCGCACGATCCGCACCCACTGCGCGGCGTCCGGCACGGCAGGGTCGGCTGCGCCGTCGCGCCAGGTGGGCGCGTACAGCAGCACGCGCTGCTGCGGAAGCAGCGGACCGGTGCGGGTGAGCAAGGCGGTCGCCGCGGCACGGCGGCCCTCCGGCGTTCCCGCGGAGAGCACGTCCACGCGCGGCTCCCCCGTGACGACCACCCGATCGTCCCCGAGACCGAACGCGGATTCGAGGCGACCGCGGGATCGGTGCGAGGCCGCCGGGAGCACGCGGATCCGCTGCGCCGCTCCACGGTAGGCGACGGTCAGCAGCCGGCGCAGCAGGGCCGCGCCGGGGAGGCGCGCAGGCACCTGTGCGGTGACCGGCGAGTCCAGGCCGATGCGCTTCAGCGGGATTCCGTGCCAGAGCTGCACGACGAAGCCGTCCGTGCTGCCGTACCGGTTGACATCCCCTAGGCCGTGGGTGACCACGATCACCTCGGCGCGGGCGGTCGCCCACCATCCGCGGATGCCGTCGCGGCGACGCGTGCGGATGCCCAGGGCCCTGGCATCCGCCTGCTCTCGCGGTGAGCGCACCAGCCAGAGCGTGCTGTGCCCCTGGGTCTGAGCCTCGCGCAGCAGCGCGAGGGCGCCGTCGCCGATTCCTGCCCCGCACCCGAACACCCAGGTGCGTCCGCGCGGGACGATCAGGGTTCCTATGCGTCCCGCGGCATACAACGGCAGGCGGAGCAGTTTGGCCGCGTTGCCGGTTCCGAACGAGAAGGACGCCACCCCGCGAGCCTATCGCGGGGTGGCGTCCTGAACTGACCGTGGACTGAGGGTGCTCAGAGCTTGAGCGTGCCCAGTGTGGCCTCGGTGGTGTAGGTCTTGCCGTCGCGGACGTACGTGATCTGCACGGTGGATCCGGCGGCCTCGGCGCGCACCTGGGCGGTGAGGTCGGTGGCGCTGCCGATGGGCAGTCCGTCGAACTCCGTGATGATGTCGCCGGACTGCAGCCCGGCCTTCTCGGCCGCCCCGCCCGCGGTGGGCTTGGCGATCACGGCGCCGGCGATGGTCGCGTCCTTCAGCGACGCGGCATCCTGCACCTGAGCACCGAGCAGGCCGTGCGTGGCGGAGCCGTTCTCGATGATCTCGGTCGAGACCCGCTTGGCGATGTTCGCCGGGATGGCGAAACCGACGCCGATGGAGCCGGGCTCACTGGACGACGACGAGGACTGGCCCGCGGTCGCGATGGCGACGTTGACGCCGATCAGGCGGCCCTGGCTGTCGACGAGGGCGCCACCGGAGTTTCCGGGGTTGATCGCCGCGTCGGTCTGGATGACCGCGATCGAGATCGACTGCTGCGGCTGCTGGCTCTGGCTCTGGCCGGGCAGATCGAACTGGAACGGGTTGCCGTTGCCGCTGCCGCCGTCACCGTTCTGCTGCGAGTCGGAGTTCTTCGGCACTGCCGAGGACGCGACCTGGATGCTGCGGTTCAGGGCGCTGACGATGCCGTCGGTGACAGAGTTCGACAGCCCGAGCGGGGCGCCGACCGCGACGGCCGCGTCGCCCACGTTGAGCTTGGCGGAGTTGCCGAACTCGATGGGCTTGAGGCCGGTCGCATCCTTCAGCTTGATGACCGCGAGGTCGTAGATCGGGTCGGTGCCGACGACCGTGGCCGAGTAGATGTGGCCGTCGGAGGTGGTCACCGTGATCGTGGGGTCCGCGACGGCGCCGCCGAGGGTGACGACGTGCGTGTTGGTCATGACGTAGCCGTCCTTGGACAGGATGACCCCGGATCCGCTGCCCGACTCCTGGGAGCCGGCGACGTTGATCGTCACGACCGAGGGAAGCACGTCGGCCGCGATCGCGGTGGTCTGGTTCACGGAACCGGGGTTGTTCACCGTGACGGTCTGCGGGCCGGTCGCGGTCTGCGAGACCGGCGTGCCGTTCAGGGAACCGCCGAGGGCGCTGCCGCCGAAGCCCGCCACGCCGCCCACCAGGGCCGCGGCGAGCAGGAGGCCGGCGACCTTGAGCGTCGCGCCGCCCTTGCCCGGCGACGCAGCACCGGAGGCCTCGGCCGGCGCGGCGAGCAGCGTCGGGTCGAGCGGCAGGGTCGGCTCCGTCGGGTGCGACGGCGCGCTCTGCGCGGCGCCGCCGAACGCGGAGCCCGTCGGGTGCGGTGCGAGGTGCGCGGGGCCGCTGTAGTGGGCCTGCGGCGCGGTCGGCTGCTGCGCACCGTACGGTGCCTGCCAGCCCGGGGACTGCGGGGCGCCGTACGCGCCGGTGGCGGGCTGACCGGGCTGAGGCTGGTCGGCCGCGGCGGGCGCACCCGGTGCGGAGAACGGAGGGTTCACCGGCGTCGAGCCGGCGTTCGGCATCCCGGGGCCCGGGACCTCACCGTTGGTGTTGTTGTCGTTCATGATCTGCTCCTTCCAGGCGCACCATCAGACTGACAAGCGTCCCTGTGGTTTTCATATGGCGAAGTTGGATTTCTCCTATGGTCTTAGCCTGTTCTGCATGGATGTCATTCCCGGCGCCTGGCGGCGCACCGCAGCAGGAGCAGGTCTGCTCTCCCCACAGGGCGAAGTCGCGCCCACCATCTTCGCAGAGATGTCTGCGGCGGCGGTCCGATTCGACGCGATCAACCTCGGCCAGGGCTTTCCGGACGAGGACGGTCCGTCGGCGGTCCTGGAGGCGGCGAAGGATGCCATCGCGCACGGCGCGAACCAGTACCCGCCGGGGCGCGGCATCCCGGACCTGCGGCTCGCGATCAGCGAGCACCAGCGCCGCTTCTACGGCCTGGAGACCGATCCCGACACCGAGGTGCTGGTGACCGCCGGCGCCACCGAGGCTCTCACGGCGACCCTGCTCGCGCTGATCGACTCGCCCGAGGACGAGGTGGTCGTCTTCGAGCCGTACTACGACTCCTACGCTGCGGTCGTGGCACTGGCCGGAGCGCGCCTGCGCACGGTTCCGCTGCGGCTCCCCGACTTCCAGCCGGATCTGGATCAGCTCGCCGCCGTCGTGAACGACCGCACCCGCATCATCCTCGTGAACGACCCGCACAACCCGACCGGCGCGGTGTTCGGCCCCGAGGTGCAGGCGGAGGTCGTGCGACTGGCGAATCGGCACGACGCGGTCATCGTGACCGACGAGGTCTACGAGCATCTGTCGTTCTCGGCGCCGCACGTGCCGATCGCGACGCTGCCCGGCGCCGCCGAGCGGACGCTGACCATCTCGTCGGGCGGCAAGACGTTCTCGGCGACCGGCTGGAAGATCGGCTGGGTGCACGGTCCCGCCGAGCTGATCACCGCGGTGCTCACCGTGAAGCAGTTCCTGACCTATGTGAACGGCTCGGCCTTCCAGCCCGCGATCGCCGTGGGTCTGCGACTGCCGGACTCCTACTTCGACGACGCCCGGGCGACGCTGCTGCACAAGCACGGCATCCTGGGCGATGCGCTGCGCACGGCAGGGTTCGACGTGCATCCACCGCAGGGCGGGTACTTCACCGTCGCCGACGCGACGGCGCTGGGCGGGGCGGATGCCATGGCCTTCTGCCGCGCGCTTCCGGAGCGCGCCGGCGTGGTGGCGATCCCGATCACCGCGTTCGTGGCTCCCGAGCACCACGGCGACTATTCGGGGCTGGTGCGCTTCGCCGCCTGCAAGAGGGTCGAGGTGCTCGAGGAGGCCGCCCGCCGGCTCGCGGCGCTCGGCTGAGGCTGCGGCATCCGGCATCCGGCATCCGGTCGACGAGGTCAGGCGCCCGCGGCGATGGCGGCCTCGACCGCATCTGCGAGCGCGTCCACACGGTCGAACGTTCCCAGACCCCGCGTGACGTAGGCGAACGAGTAGCCTCGCCCGGGATGGTGCCAGGCGCAGCTGCCGCCGATTCCGCCCATCCCCCACTCCCCGTCGTCGACGCGCAGCCCGAGGCCCCACTCGGCATGCGCGTCCAGGAAGCGGTCGGTGCCGATCGCCTGCGCGGTCGTGAACTCGCGGAGCAGTCCGGATCCCAGCATCCTGCTGAGGGGGCCGTCCTCGCGGGCGAGATCGTCGTAGAACCGTGCGAGGCTGGTGGCGTTCGTGAACAGACCGATCGCCGGGAAGGATGCCGTGCGCACACTGTCGCTGTTCGTCACGGCCGGATCGAGCATGCCGGCAGGGATCGTGCGAGCGCGGTGGGCGAGCTCGTGATCCTGGGTGCCCGCCCACGTCGCGTCGATGATCTCGAGATCGGCGACGCGCGGCAGGTCGGACTCGTCGACGCCGAAGCGGAGGTCGGCGCCGAGGCGTGAGCCCAGCTCGGCGGCGGAGGAGCGGATGTCAGCCGCGCCGAGCGCCGTCAGGGCGCCGTCGATGAGGTGCCCGTACGTGAGAGCGTGCTCGGCCGGAACGGTGCCGGGTTCCCAGAGCGGACGCTGCCCGACCAGATCAGCGACCAGCGCGCCCCGATCCAGGGGGTCGATGCTCGCATCGGAGAAGGCCGGGACGCCGGCCGTGTGGCTGAGCATGTGCCGGAGAGTGGTGCGCCGCTTGCCTTGCCGGGCGTACTCCGGCCACCACGCGCTGACCGGGTCGTCCAGTCCGACCCGACCCTCGGCCACGGCACGGAGCGCGGCGACCGCCGCCAGCGGTTTGCCGACGGAGTACGTCATCGCCAGAGTGCCTGCCGTCCAGGGTCGGGTGCGCGCCCCGTCCTGCCATCCGCCGTGCATCTCCAGCACGGGCGCGCCGTCCCGCCGCACCGCCACGGAAGCGCCGATCTCCTGACCGGCGTGCAGCAGGCCGGTGAAGACGTCGCGCGCGTTCTCGTACCCGGGTGCGACGACGACCGACTCGAAGGGGACCCCGCCTCTCACGACGTCTTCCGCGGGACCACAGCATAGCGTCGCAGCCGCAGGACGGGATTGGCCTCACGGGTGCGCGCGATCAGCTGCGGGTCGACCGATGCCAGGGCGATGCCCTCCCCCGCGCTGACGCCGGCGACCGCGACCCCCTGCGGGTCGATCACCTGCGACAGGCCTACGCCGATCGGTGCGGGATGGTCGGCGGCGATCACGTACGCCGTGCTCTCGATGGCGCGCGCGGTGAGCAGCGTGCTCCAGTGGTGCTCCTTGAGCGGGCCGCGCACCCACTCGGCGGGCACGATCAGGGCATCCGCCCCGGCATCGACGAGGGTGCGCGCGATCTCCGGGAAGCGCAGGTCGTAGCAGGTCATCATCCCGAACCGGATGCCGTCGACGTCGAACACCGACGCCTGTCCGAGCTCTCCGGGCTCGATCCAGTCGGACTCGGTCTGCCCGAACGCATCGTAGAGGTGCTGCTTGCGGTAGACCGCCTGCATCCCGGCGTCCGACACCGCGACCAGCGTGTTGTGCACACGGCCGGCATCCGCTGTCTCGACCATGCCCGCGACGATGACGGCGCCGTGCTCACCCGCGAGCGCCTGCAGGGCCTGCACGAACTCCCCGTCGACCGGCTCCGCGTTCGCAGCGAGCGAGTCGTCCATCGGGTCGACGAAGAAGCTGCTGTACTCCGGGAGCACGATCACCCGGGCGCCGCGCGCCGCGGCATCCGCGACGAGCCCCGCGATGCGCGCGCGATTGGACTCCCGCGATGCGGTGGGCGCGAACTGGCAGACGGCGACGAGCGGGGCGGATGCGGTCATCTGCCCATCCTCGCGCATCATCAGCGTGTGCGCTCGGGCTCGCCCTCCTCGTCGACGGCGTCGTCCTCGTGCTCAGACCCGGATTCCTCCTGCTCGACGCGGATGACGGGGATCGCCGCCGTCTCGTCCACGAGCTCCTTGCGGACACGGCCGGTGCCGCGGACGAATCCGAAGTATGCCGCGGCGAGCAGGGCGATCCAGATCGCTCCGACCACGAGCGCCGGGCGACTGTCGGGGATGATGCCGATCAGCACGATGACGAGCGCGATGACGGCCATCGCCACGTAGTTCCCGACCGGCCAGAGCGGTGCCGGGAACTCGGAGGGCAGCTTCTTCTCGCGGGTGATCTCTGCCTTCATCCGGGCGTGCGAGACGAGGATCATCAGCCAGACGACGACGGTCGCGAAGGTCGCCAGCGCCGCGATGAGGAAGAAGATCTGGTCGTGGAACCAGACGTTCAGCAGCACCCCGACCAGGAGGGCCGCGACCATGGTGAGCACGGTCATGAACGGCACGCCCGCCTTTGTGGTGCGCGCGAACGCGCGGGGAGCCTGGCCCTGCTCCGCCAGCCCGTGCAGCATGCGTCCGGCGGCGAAGATGTCGGCGTTGATGGCCGACAGGGCCGCCGTGATGACGACGAGGTTCAGGATGTTCGCCGCGCCGGCGAGACCCAGGCTGCTGAAGATCGACACGAACGGACTCGCCTCGCCGTCGATCGTGTCCCACGGCTGGATCATCATGATCACGCCCAGCGCCAGCACGTAGAACAGCAGGATGCGGACCGGAACCGAGTTGATGGCGCGCGGCAGCACCTTCTTCGGGTTCTCCGCCTCGCCCGCGGTGATGCCGATGACCTCGGTGCCGCCGAACGCGAACATCACGATCGTCAGCGACGCGAGCACGCCCCAGAGCCCGTTCGGCGCGAAGCCTCCCTCGCCCACCAGGTTGTGGAACCCGGCCTCATGTCCGCCCGCGTTCGCGAAGCCGAAGAGGATGATCGCGATGCCGCCGGCGATCATCGCGACGATCGCGACGATCTTGATCAGAGCGAACCAGAACTCCAGCTCGCCGAAAACCTTCACGCTGACGAGGTTCACCGCCGCGATGATGAACACCACCGCGAGGATCCACACCCAGCGCTCGACCTGCGGGAACCAGAACCCCATGTACACGCCGAAGGCGGTCACGTCGGCGAGGGCGACGACGAACATCTCGAAGGTGTAGGTCCAGCCCGTCAGGAAGCCGGCGAAGGGGCCGACATACCGCGAGGCGTACTGCCCGAAGGATCCGGCCACGGGATGGCGCACGGCCATCTCGCCGAGGGCGCGCATCACCAGGAAGATGACCGCGCCGCCGATCATGTAGGCGAGCAGCACCGCCGGGCCCGCGGTCTGGATCGCGGCCGACGAGCCGTAGAACAGGCCGGTGCCGATCGCGGATCCCAGAGCCATGAACTGGATGTGGCGGGCGGTCAGGCCACGACGCAGCGTCTGCGAGGTCTCGGTGGTGTGCACGATTCTCCTTCGAACGGACCGGCCGATCGCGTGATCCGGGCTTCATCACGAGGCCCGGACCGTGCGGATCCCTACGATGAAATCCCATCGGCGGGTCGCTCCCCGACCAGATGCGGGAATCTGCGTCTGGGATCACAGACGATCGCGGCGGTCCCTGCGCGATCGGGTGCCGCAGACGCGAAGAAGGCCCGGTCCTTGTGGACCGAGCCTTCTTCTCTTTGTTGCGGGGACAGGATTTGAACCTGCGACCTCCGGGTTATGAGCCCGGCGAGCTACCGAACTGCTCCACCCCGCGGCACGTCTTAAAGCCTAACACGCAGGTGAACAGGAGGCGAATCGAGCGGCCTCCCGCGCGACGGGCGGGCGTGTCGCGCGCTCGTCGACCGTGCGTTCAGGCGTCGGCGGCATCCCCCTGATGCTCCAGCTCGCAGTCCGGACCGGGGAAGATCAGCGACTCCCCGCCGTCGTCGAACCGCACCAGATAGGGCGGTCCGCCGTCCTCCCCGCGCGTCTCCAGCACCTCGCCGTGCCGCTCCGAGTTCCCGACTCGTGCGCCATGGATCCTGATGCGCGATCCCACTTCCGCTCGCATCGCGACCACCTCCCGCAGCCTGATGCTCTCATTGTCCGCGCGTGCGAGCTGGACTGCCAGTGGCAGTTCGGCTCCCGGCATCCGAATCGGCACAGACTCGCACAAATGCACAACGTCGCAGAGATCCCGAGGGATCCTGCGACGTTGTGCGGAACTGCGAGCGAGGGCTACTCCCCCGCGGTCTGACCCTCCAGCTCGAGGATCTTCTGGACCGCCGCGGTGAGCTTCTCGTCCTGGACGGCGAACTCGGAGAGGTCGCCGTCGCGCAGCGCCGCGTTCCGAGCGGCGAGCGCCGCTCCGGCATCCGCCAGCGCCTGCTTCATGGCGTCCGACGAGGTGGGAGGCGTGGTGCCGCCCTGATCCGGCGGCGTGGTGCCGCCGTCCCCGGGATTCGGGGTCACGCCCTCGTCGCCGCCCGGCGCGCCGGCGTCGCCGCCGAACAGTGCATCCAGCGCCTCGGTCAGGGTGTCCTCGAAGGCGACCCGGTCACCGAAGGCGACGAGGATCTTGCGCAGCGTGGGCAGCTTGGTGCCCTCGGACGACTGCACGAACACCGGCTGCACGTACAGCAGACCGCCGCCGACCGGCAGAGTCAGCAGGTTGCCGTACTTCACCTCCGACTTTCCGATCGTGAGCACGTTGAGCTTCTCGGCCACGCTGGCGTTCGAGTCGAATGTGTTCTGCACCTGACCGGGGCCCGGCACGGTGGTGGAGGTGTCGATCTCCAGCATCCGCAGCTTGCCGTAGTCCTTCGCCTTCACGCCGGCCTTGTCGCCGGCGTCCGAGTCGACCGCGAGGTAGCCCATCAGCACCTGCCGGCTGTCGCCGGCGCCGTCGGCGGGGATGAACGTCGAGAACATCGAGAACCGCGGCTCGTCCTGACCCGGCATCTTCATCGACAGGTAATACGGGGGCTGCAGCTGGCCCTTCTCGCGCGGGTCCTCCGGCGTCTGCCAGCGGTTGTCCTCCTGGGCGAAGGAGCCCGCGTCGTCGATGTGGTAGACGCCGAGGATGTCGCGCTGCACCTTGAACAGGTCGGTGGGGTATCGCACGTGGCTGATCAGGTCGGCCGACATGTCGCTGATCGGCTTGACCGTGGTCGGGTAGATCTTCTCCCAGGCCTTCAGGACCGGGTCCTGGTCGTCCCAGGCGTACAGCTTGACCGAGCCGTCGTAGGCGTCCACGGTGGCCTTGACCGAGTTGCGGATGTAGTTGATGTTGTCGAACGCGACCGCGGAGGCCGGCGTCTGCGAATCCGCGATGGCGTCCTGCATGCTGACCGTCTTGGAGTACGGGTACGACGCGCTGGTGGTGAAGCCGTCGACGATCCACACGATGTGGCCGTCCACGACGCTCGGGTACGGGTCGCGGTCCAGCGTCAGGTACGGGGCGACCTTCTTCACGCGCGTGAGCGGGTCGCGGTCGTACAGGATCTGCGAGTCGGAGTTGACCAGGTTCGAGAACAGGATCTGCTCGGACTGGAACTTCAGCGCGTACAGCAGTTTGGTGAACGTGTTGCCGATCCGCGGTCCGCCGTTGCCGGTGAACGTGGTCTTGGTGTCGCTGCTCTCGCTGTCCTGACCACGCGGGTAGTCGATCTCGACGGGCTTGGTGCCCTCCGGGGCGCCCACGATGGAGTACTCCGGCGAGGTCTCGCCGAAGTACACGCGCGGCTCGAAGTGCTCGCTGTCGGTCAGGAAGCCCGAGGTGGGGATGCCCTGCTCCAGGAAGACCGGGTCGCCGTCCGAGGTGCGCTCGTTGCCCGCCATGGCGACCAGGCCGTAGCCGTGCGTGTACACCGCGGCGCGGTTGTTCCAGCTGTCACCGCCGCCGAGCTTGTTCATGTCGAGGTCGCGGACCGAGACGACGGTGTCCTGCTTCTTTCCGTCGATCGTGTAGCGGTCGACGTCCATGTCCGTGGCGAACTGGTAGTACGAGCGGTACTGCTCGAGCTGGCGGACGGTCGGACCGATGACGGCCGGGTCCATGATGCGGATGGATGCCGTGGTGTCGGCATCCGCGCGCAGCTGACCGGCCGTGGTGTCGGTGGTCGCCTTGAACGGAGTGACCTCCATGTCCGCGACGCCGAACGCCTCCTTGGTGGCGTTGATGTTCCGCTCGTAGTACTGCGCCTGATAGCTGTTCTCGTTCGGCTTCACCTGGAAGGTGGTGACCACCCACGGGTAGCCCATGCCCACCACCAGCGAGGCGACGATCAGCAGCGCGGTGGCGGCCAGCGGGAAGCGCCAGCGGCCGATCACGGCGGTGATCAGGAACAGCACGGCGACGACCGCGGCGATGATCGACAGGATCGCCAGTCCCGGGATCGTGGCGTTCACTCCGGTGTATCCCGCACCGGTGATGCGACCCTCCGGCTGCACCAGCGTGAGGTAGCGGTCCAGCCACAGGCTCACGGCCTGCACGGCCAGGTAGAGGCCGGCGAGCACCGCGAGCTGGATGCGCGCGGGCTTGGAGATGCGCAGCTCACGCTGACCGATGCGCACCGAGCCGTACAGATAGGACACCAGCGCGGTGATCACCAGGCACAGCAGCAGCACGGCCGAGACGAACGCCAGCAGCATCGAGTAGAACGGCATCGCGAAGAGGTAGAAGCCCGTGTCCAGGTGGAACTCGGGATCGAGCGTCTTGGTGCTCACGCCGTTGGCCCACAGCCACACGGTCTTCCAGTTGCCCGCGGCGGCGAAGCCCGCGAAGATGCCGAAGAACACCGGCATCCCCCACATCGCCAGCCGGCGCAGCGGCTCGATGACCTCCTGGTAGCGGTCCAGCTGCGAACTCAGCCGCACGTAGACCGGGCGGAGCCGGTACGCGAGCTGGATGCACAGGAAGATCGGCAGCGCCATGCCGAGGAAGCCGAGCGCGAACATCGAGACCGTGGCGATCCACTGCGTGGTCAGGACGTTCGTGAACTTCAGCTGGTCGAACCAGAGGTACTCGGTGTACAGCGACGCGAAGATGAAGAACGCGGCGATCAGGGCGACGATGATCGCCACCGAGACGGCGAGGATCCGGCGCGAGGCGCTGCGTGTGGCCGGCGGGTGGGATGAGGAGGTGGTCACCCTCCCATCCTATGCAGGGCACCTATGACGGCACCCCGGGTTCCGCTCAGCGCGAAGAGGTCACTTCGATGATGCGGTGCACACCGGCAGCTTCGAGGTGTCACCGTGGTCGGCGATGACCTCGAGGATGTCGAGGGAGTCCTGCAGCGTGGCCGTCTTGAACACCTTCAGCCCGTCCGGGATGTGGCCGACGACCTCGTCGCAGTTGCTCTCCGGGGCGAGGAAGACCGTCGCGCCGGCATCGCGCGCGCCGAACAGCTTCTGACGGATGCCGCCGATCGGCCCGACATCCCCCGCGGCGTCGATCGTGCCGGTGCCGGCCACGTTCACTCCGCCGTTGAGCTCGCCCGGCGTGAGCGTGTCGATGATCCCGAGCGCGAACATCATGCCGGCGCTCGGGCCGCCCACGTTGTCGAGCTGCAGCTTGACGTCGACGGGGAAGGTGTAGTCGGTCGTGAGAGTGATCCCGATCAGCCAGGTGGTGGCACCACTGGCATCCTTCGTCTTCTCCGGGGTGATCGCGACGGTGTCGGTCTCGCTCCCCCGCTTCACGCTGAGCGTGACCTCGGAGCCCTTCGCCTTCTGGATCGTGTCGCGCAGCAGGGTGGCCGAGTTCACGTCGACCCCGTCGATCGCGAGGATCCGGTCGCCGTCCTTCAGCAGGCCCTCCGCGGGCGAGTCCTTGAGCACGCTGACGACCTCGACCTGCGCGCCGACGTCGTAGCCCAGCTCGGTGAGGGCCGCCGCGGTCGCCTCGTGCTGGGAGTCGACCATCAGCGCGGCGTTCTGCTGATCGCGCTGCTCGCTGGTCACGCCCTCCGGGAAGACGGCGTCGATCGGCACGACAGCACGCGAGGGGTCGAACCAGGCCAGCGCCAGCTCGAACCAGGTGGGCGTCCGCTGCCTGTTGCCGATGACCTGCACCGTGGTGAGGTCGAGCGTGCCGCCGGTCGGGTACGTCTTGGCGTCCTTCACCTCGATGAGCGGGACCGAGGCGCCGTCGGTGCCCTTGGCCGTGCCGAGCGTGTCGAACACCGGGCCGGGCCGCTGGATCACGTACTGGGTCGGGATGAAGGTCAGTCCGACCAGCGCGACCAGCGAGATGCTCAGTGCGACGACGCCGACGATCGTGCCATTGCTGCGGCGTGATGACACGTGACCTCCGGGCGTTCGCGAGCGGCGTACAGATATCCCCGCTGCCAGGGCTGGAGCACAGGATCGTGTGACTAGCGTAGAGCGCACACGCTACGGGCATGCTGAGAGGGCCATTCGCATGACAGACGACGACCGCGATCCGTCCGACTTCGAGGAGATGCTGCGCCGCATGATGTCCGGCAGGCAGATCGACCCGGAGGAGCTCCGCGAGGCGCTCTCGAACATGCAGGGCATGCCGATCGATCCCGCTCAGATGCAGGGCTTCATGTCGCAGATGCAGGGCATGTTCGCCGGCGACCCGTGGCAGAACGCCGAGCGGGCCGCGCTGCACATCGCCAACCAGGACGGCCTCGGCATCACCGCAGGCTCGCAGTCGTCGCTGGCGGATGCCTTCGGCCTGGCGAACCTGTGGCTCAGCGAGGCCACCACGATCTCGGAGCTGTCCACGACCCCGCAGGCGATGACCCGCGGCGACTGGGTGCAGAAGACCCTGCCGGTGTGGAAGGAGATCGCCACGCCGGTGTCGACGTCGATCGCCGACGCCCTCATGGACGCCCTGCAGACGCAGGTGCCCGAGGAGATGCAGGGCATGGTGCAGGGTGCGGGGCAGCTGATGCGGGGCCTGGGCGGCTCGCTGTTCGCCACCCAGTTCGGGCAGGTGCTGGGCCGGCTGTCGCTCGAGGTCGTCTCCGGCGGAGACGTGGGCATCCCGGTGCTGCCCGCCGGAACAGCGGCGGTCATCCCGCAGAACATCGCCGCGTTCGGCGAGGGGCTGGAGATCCCCGAGGACCAGATCGCCCTCTACCTCGCGGCGCGCGAGCTGGCCTACGCCCGGCTGTACCGGCACGCCAAGTGGCTGCACCTGCACGTGCTCTCGCAGATCACCGACTTCGCACGCGGTGTGACGGTCGACATCGATGCCCTGGAGGACCTCGCCTCGCGACTGGACCCCTCGAACCCGGAGGAGCTGCGCGCGGCGATCGAGGGCGGCGCCCTGCTGCCGGCTCAGACGGATGCTCAGCGCGAGGCGCTCACGCGCCTGGAGAACCTCATCGCCACGATCGACGGCTGGGTCGACGTCGTCACCGGCCAGGCCATCGCACGGCTCCCCGACGGCGCCCGTCTCGCCGAGGCGGCTCGCCGTCGTCGCGCGGTCGGCGGCCCCGCCGAGGATGCCCTGGGTGCACTGGTCGGCCTCAAGCTGCGTCCACGGCGACTGCGCGAGGCGTCCGCGATGTGGAAGGCCGTGACGGATGCCGTGGGCGTCGCCGCCCGCGACTCCCTGTGGGACTACCCCGACCTCATGCCGTCCTCGGAGGACATCGACGATCCGACGGCGCTGATCGAGCGGCTGCAGGCGCTGCAGCGTGGCGAGGCGCCCGCGGCCGACGAGTTCGACGAGGCGCTTGCGCGACTGCTGGACGGCGACGATTTCGGTCGGGCGCCCGGCGAGAACGGTGAGGATCCCGGCGCCGACGGCGATGCCCCCGGCAACGGCCGCGAGACCTCGGACGGCGACACGGGAGCGGACGGCTCCGACCCGGCATCCGACGACCGCCCGGAGGGCGACCGCCCGGTCTGAGTCTCCGCCCCTCCGTACCCGAGCCACTCTCCCTCCACAGGCGTCTGATCCCGTGGATCCGTCCACAGATGGTCCGGACACGGCCCGCGGATGCCGCGGAGTGCCCACAATCGGGGGTATGAGCCCGCGACCGACTCCCGCGACCACCCGACTCGATGCGCGCTACCCGGTGCTGTGGCGGGACGAGCGCACCGTGCAGTTCGGGCTGGAGGGCGTGGTCGCGATCGACGTCGAGGAGCCGTGGGTGGAACCGCTGCTGCTGCGGCTCCAGGCGGGCATCCGACCGGCGTCCTTCGATGTCGTGGCGCACGGAGTCGGGGCGCCCCGCGTCGCCGCGCGCGAGCTGCTCTCCCGGCTCCGCCCTGTGCTGGTGAGCGACCCGGCACCCGCACCGCCGGTGAGCATCGAGGGCGTCAACCTGTCGGACGACCGCGCACTGGAGCGGATGCGGCAGGCGATCGAGGACGAGGGCATCGCCGTGACGGATCCCGACGCCTCCGATGCCGTCGCCCTCGTCCTGATCGAGGGCGCCGCGGCGGCGCTGCAGCTCGCGCCCTACCTGCGCGAGGACCGAGCGCATCTGCCGGTCGCGTTCGAGCGGGAGGCCGCCGTGATCGGTCCGCTCGTCGTCCCCGGTCGCACGCCGTGCCTGTCCTGCCGTGATGAGCACGAGTCCCGGCGCGACCCGGCCTGGCCGATGCTGCACGCGCAGCTGGTCGGCCGCTCGGTGTCGATCTCCGCCGCACGCATCGCCGTTGCGGCGAGGCTGGCAGCGCGCGTGCTGCGCACACCGGTGGAGCAGGCCGGGCTGACGGTGCGGGTCAGTCCCGACGGGCGGCTCGCCTGGCGCCCGCTGCGCCATCACGAAGGATGCCCGTGCCTCGAGACGCCGTCCCGATCTCCGCGAGGAACCGCGACGGCGCCCGCTCCCCTCGTCCCGCGCTGCGAGACCACGAGATCGCGAGGGTACGCGCGGCCCGCGTGATACCGACGTAGGCCAGGCGGCGCTCCTCGTCGACCGCCTCGAACGTCGATGCGTAGGAGATCGGCAGAGCACCCTCGGCCCAGCCCGCCAGCAGCACGTGCGGCCACTCCAGGCCCTTCGCGGCGTGCAGGGTCGACAGCGTCACGGTGTGCAGGGTCGGCTCGTGCTGGTCCTTCGCCCGCGCCATCAGCTCATCGGCGAACACCCGCAGCGTGGTGCCCTTCGGTGCCTCCTCGGCGAGACGGAGGATCGCCCGGCGCGCCTCCCACCCGTCTCGCTGCGCACCGCCGGCTGCCGGCGGCTCGTCGGTGAGTCCCAGGCCGCGCAGCACGTCGCGCACGGTGGGCAGGAACCCGGCGTCCGTGGGCGCGACGGCCGCGCCTCGCAGACCGAGCACCGCCTGACGCACCTCGGGCATGTCGAAGAAGCGCGTTCCTCCGAGCACGCTCGTGGCGATGCCGCGGGCGGCGAGCGCCTGCTGCAGCACGGCGGACTGCACGTGCGCGCGGTAGAGCACGGCGATGTCGGACGGCGAGACGCCGGAGGCGATGCGGTCGGCGATGGCCGCGGCGATGCCGTCGGCCTCCTCGCGCTCGCTGTCGTAGGCCGTCACGGTGGGCGTCTCCGCACGCGCGTCCTCTCGTGCGGGCACGAGGGCGAGCGCTCCGGGGCGCCCGTGCATGAGGGCGTTCGCCGCCGCGAGGATGGGCGCCTGGGAGCGGTAGTTGGTCTCCAGGCGCACGACGGTGGCATCCGGATGGCGCTTCTCGAACTCCAGCAGGTAGCGCTGCTGCGCTCCGGCGAACGAGTAGATGGTCTGGCTCGCATCGCCGACGACGCAGATGTCCCGACGATCGCCGAGCCACAGCTCCAGCAGCCGGTTCTGCAGCGGCGAGACGTCCTGGTACTCGTCGACCGTGAAGTGCCGGTACTGCTCATGCACGGCCGCCGCGACGCGGGACTCGGTCTCGAGCATGCCCGCGCACGCGAGCAGCACGTCCTCGAAGTCGAGCTGGCGGCGGTCGTCCTTGAGCTGCTCGTAGGCGGCCTGCAGCTCGAGCAGCTGCTCCGGGCGGATGCCGGTGATGAGCCGTCCCTGCTGGGCGTACTGCTCGATGGAGAGCATCGACACCTTGCGCCACTCGATCTCGGAGGCGATGTCGCGCAGGGTCGCGGTGCTCGGCCGAAGGCGCATGGCATCGGCGGCCTGGCCCAGCATCCGCACCTTGTTGTCGATGATCGAGGGCGCGGTGTCGCCGGTGAGCGTCGGCCAGAAGAAGTTCAGCTGCGCGAGCGCTGCACTGTGGAACGTGCGGGCCGAGACGCCCCCGACGCCGAGCGCGCGGAGTCGTCCGCGCAGCTCTCCTGCGGCCTTCGCGGTGAAGGTCACGGCCATGACGCGCGACGGCGAGTACGCCCCCGTGTCGACGCCATGCGCGATGCGGTGCGTGATCACCCGGGTCTTCCCGGTGCCGGCGCCGGCGAGCACGGCGACGGGTCCGCGCAGCACGGATGCCGCCTCCCGCTGCCTTTCGTCGAGGGCGTCGAGCGCGCTCACGCGGGTGACCCCTGGGCGGGCGGAGCGCTGCGCCCGCCCCGCACGGCGGTTCCCGATGGCTCCTGATACCAGTGCTCGATGAGCCTGCGCGCGATCGAGGCCGGACCCGGGAGCCCGACCGGACCGTCGCCGGCCAGGGCGCTGCCGATCTCGTCGCGGGTCAGCCAGCGCACCTCGGTGATCTCCTCGCCGTCCGGCGCCGTGCGCTCGTCGACGGCGACCGCGCGGAAGCCCAGCATCAGGGATCGCGGGTACGGCCACGCCTGCGAGGAGACGTACCGGATGTCGCGGACGCGCACGCCGGCCTCCTCGAAGAGCTCGCGGTGCACGGTGTCCTCCAGCGACTCCCCCGCCTCGACGAAGCCGGCGAAGCAGGAGTGCATGCGGCCGCGCCAGTTCGCGTTGGCGCCCAGCAGCAGTCGCTCGCCGTCCTGGCTCTCGACCGCGACGATCACCGCCGGGTCGGTGCGCGGGAAGTGCTCGATGTCGCAGGTGGCGCACCGCCGGGACCAGCCGGCGCTCTGCAGGTCGAGGGCCTCGCCGCACCGGGCGCAGAACCGCGCGTCGTTCAGCCAGCCGGCGAGCGCGATCGCCGTCACGAACAGGTCCGTCTCATGCGGGTCGAGCCTGCCGCCGGCGTCCCGCAGGCCCAGCCAAGTCTCCTCGGGTGCGCTGTCGATGCTGTCGGTCTCTGCCGGCGCGGATGCCAGCAGCAGGGGCGTCCCGTCGCGGTCGCGGCCGAGCAGAGCCCAGTCCGCGTCACCGACCGCACCCGCGTCGACGCGGAGCACGGCATCCGAGGCCACCCGCAGGCGACCCTCGCGCACGACGACGACCCGCGTACCGGCGGTGGCGCGCAGCCGCGCGACGACGTCCGGCTCGGTGCGCAGTTCGGCCGCCCGGTCGAGGATGTCCCGTTCCGCAGTCATCCGCTCCTCCTGCTCTCGTGCCATGCGCTCGCCCACCGTAAACCGGGGCAAGGGCGTGGCGTGGGCGCACCGGCTGGGGTGCGCACCTACCCTGGAGGACATGGCACGCTCTCCTTTCACTCTAGTGGCGGCGGTCACGGCCGCTCTGCCGGGGGCGGAGGTCACCGGCGCACGCGCCCTGACCTCGAACGGGGACGGGAGGTTCGACTCCGCGGTCGCCACTCTCGCCGACGGGCGCGAGCTCGTCATCCGCGCAGCATCCGACGATGCCGCCGCGCGCGAGCTCGCCGAGGAGTCCCTGGCGCTGCGTGCGCTGACTGCCGGCGCCCGCGAGATGCTGCCGTTCCAGGTGCCGACGCACATCGGCGAGACGACCGTCGGCGAAGCCCGGGCGCTGGTGACCGACCTGATGCCGGGATTCCAGATCGAAGCCGGCGACATCCCCGCCGGACGCGGTGCGGCCGTGTCGATCGGCGAGGCGATCGCCGCCGTGCATTCGCTGCCCGCGTCGGTGGTGCGGGCCGCAGGGCTCACGGTCCGCGACGCCGCGACCGTGCGCACCGAGATCCAGCAGCTGATCGACCGCGCGGCCGGAACCGGACGCGTGCCCGCCCGTCTCACGGCACGGTGGCGAGACGCGGCCGCCGATGACGAGCTGTGGCGCTTCGAGACCGCCGTCACGATGGCGGGTCTGCAGGCGCAGTCGTTCCTGTTCGAGGACGACCCGAACGATGGACCGCAGGTGACCGGGGTGATCGGCTGGCGCGGGCTGACCGTGAGCGATCCCGCCGAGGACCTGGGCTGGCTCTCCGGCGCCAGGGACGCCGCCGACGACGTGTTCGCGGCGTACGTGTCCGCGTCGTCCCGCGCGGCCGACGATGCACTGCGCGTGCGCGCCCGGCTGCACGCCGAACTGGAGTTCGCCCGCTGGCTGGTGCACGGCGACGAGCTGCGCCGCCCCGACATCGTCGACGACGCGGCGGGCTTGCTGGAGTCCCTCGCCGACGGCCTGCGCAGCGACGACCTGCGCGTTGTCGCCGCGTACACCGGCGGGGTCGACTCGGCGCTCGACGTGCTCGAGCAGACGCCCGAGACCGCTGCCAACGCGATCGACACCTCGATGCAGACCGACGCGTACCGGCCGGAGGATCTCTGGCTGGACGAGGCCGAGACGGATGAGGACGACCCTGCCGCGTCCGACGCTGAGGAGGAAGGCGGTGCCGCGGGCTCCGAGCCGTCAGACGCGGAGGGCGAGGACAGCACCTCCACCGAGCAGCACGGCTCGTGGGAGCAGGACACGCAGGACCTCGGCGAGATCAGCGGCGTGCGCGGGTCGACGCATCGCGACGGGGAGACCGGTCCGGTCCCCTCCGAGCCGGATGCGCCGAGTGACATCGACTCGGCCGAGGAGGCTCAGCGGGCCGCGCGCGCGGCGCTCCAGCGCTGGACCAACTCCGCCTCGGAGTAGATCCGGTCGCCGCGGATGACCAGGTCGTCCGCCACGTAGAACAGCGCCACGTCGATCTGATCCAGCGGCACGCCGAACCGGCGGTGGTACGCGACCCGGTAGAGGGCGAGCTGCAGCATCCGCTCCTCCTTCTCCTGCGCGGTGCGCGGCGCACGGCCTGTCTTCCAGTCGACGATCTCGATGCGACCGCCGCGATCCTCGCGGCGGTAGACGGCGTCGAGCTTGCAGATCACGATGTGGCCCGTCCCCGCGCCCTGCGGCGCGGAGCCGCTCGAGGCGTCGGCGCCGAAGGCGAAGTCGATCTCGATCTCCACCGCGATCGGCTGCAGCGCCGCCCACTCGCTGCGCTCGAAGATCTCACGGAGGGCGGTCAGCGCCTGCTCGTCATCGCCGCTCACCGCGACCATGCCCGAGGTCTCAGGCGCATCCTCGTCGAGCTCCCACAGCGCGCTCTCGGCGGACCCCGCGCCGACGAGGCCGGAGCGGTGCTCCACCCAGGCGTGGAAGAGCGTGCCGATCCTGGTCTGCGTGTAGGGACGCTCAGGCATCGGACGCCCGAGATCGCGCAGGGTGCCGCGGTAATCAGTGACCCAGTCCTTGAACCGCGAGGCGGGCACGCGGGTGGGCGCGTCACCCCCGGTACCGCTCAGGCGCTCCGCGCGCTCGGCGAGCAGACGCTCGAGCTGCGGGGTGGGCTCGGGAGCCTCGCCATCCATCGCCGCGCGCACCAGACCCGCCGCCTCGGTGACGCGGGCGCGTCTGCCCCCGAGGGGATCGAGGGGCCACGCCGCGGTCATGCCCGGTCCCTCATACGGGTTGTCCTCGGGATCCACGTCGCCGATCGGGTCGAGGCCGAGCACGTCGATCGCGTCCCGCAGATAGGGGCTGGCCTTGCGGGGCCTGGTCTGGCCGGCCCAGTGCGCTCCCGAGAGCAGCAGGTCCTGCCGAGCCCTGGTCACGGCGACATAGGCGAGCCGGCGCTCCTCCTGCTGCTGGTAGTCGCGGTACTCGTTCTTGAACCGGCGCAGCGCACCACCGTGCGGGAACGCCTTGGTGACGCCCGCCGCCAGCGCGTCCAGCGCGGCCTTGTGCCGCTTCGCGGGAACGTCGCCGGCAGCATCCATCTCCGCCTGCGGATCCCAGCGGAACATGGGAAGGGCGTCGCGATCGCCACGCAGTGCGAACGGGACCACGCCGAACCCGAACCAGCCGGACGTGTCGCTCACCCGGCCGGGCAGCTCGTCCTCGACCAGGCGCACCACGGCGACGGCATCCCACTCCAGGCCCTTGGAGCCGTGGATCGTGAGCAGCTGCACGACCCCGGGCTCGGGCGGCTCGGGCCTGGGCATGAGCTCGTCGGTGCTCTCGGCCTTGTCCAGCCAGGCGAGCAGGCTGCCGATCGTGCCGCGGTCATCGGCGCTGAGGAACGCGCGCACCTCGTCGGTGAACGCGCGCAGCTGAGTCGCGGCGACGCGGGCAGGACCTCTCGTCTCGTTCGCGGCGAGCTCGATGTCCAGCCGCAGCTCCAGTTCGATGAGACGGAGCAGCTCGGGGATCGGCAGCCCCGCCGACCGGCGCAGCCGCTCCAGGATCTCCCCCGCGGCGCGCAGCCTCGACCTCCCCTCCGGCGTGATCCCGGCGATGAGGCGGTAGTCGTCGGGGGCGGCACGGAGGAAGTCGACCGCGTCGACGATCGAGACCGCCTCGTCCGCGCCGCGCGAGGAGCGCAGCCGCTGCTGCACCTCGTCGGAGAGGGGGCTGAGGTCGGCGTCCCGTCCGGCGAGCGCGGATGCCAGATCGTACAGCGCCGCCATGTCGGCGACGCCGATCGCGAAGCGCGGTCCCACCAGCATCCGGATCAGCGCAGAGCCGGCCGTGGGGTCGTGGATGACCCGCAGCATGGAGACGACGTCGACCACCTCAGGGGTGGAGAGCAGTCCGCCGAGGCCCAGGATGCGGTGCGGGATGCCGCGGCGCGCGAGCGCGCCGGCGAAGGTCTGCATGTGCCGCTTGGAGCGGAACAGGATCGCCCCGGTGTGCGCGCGATCGGCCCCGGATGCCGCATGCTCCGCCCTGCGCTGCTCGAACCACGCGCTCACCTGCTCGGCCTCGTCGTCGACCGTGTGCGGGAAGAGCACCTCGACCCGGCCTGCACCGGCACCCGGCCGCGGCTCGAGTGCGGGCACGTCGAGTCCGGGGCGCTTGAGCGGCTCCAGGATCCGGTTGGCGACGTCGAGGATGGTGCTGTCGTTGCGCCAGCTGGTCATCAGGCTGTAGGTGGTCGCAGACCGCTCCTCGGCGAACGCCCGACCGAAGGCGTACAGGTTGTCGGCGCTCGCGCCCCGCCAGCCGTAGATGGACTGATGCGGATCGCCGACAGCCATCACCGCGCTGTCGCGGAACAGCGCCGCGAGGAAGCGGGTCTGGATGACCGAGGTGTCCTGGTACTCGTCGAGCAGCACGATGCGGTGCTGCTCGCGCAGCTCCGCGCGCACATCGGGGGCGGTCTCGACGATGTCGAAGGCGCCGCCGACCTGATCGGCGAAGTCGAGCACGCCACGGCGCTCCTTCTCGGCGATGTACTCCCGCACCAGGCGCACCAGCACCGGCATGCTCAGCAGATTGAGCGCCGCCGTGTCCACGTCGCGATTGCTGCGGTACGGCTCGAAGGCCGCGGCCCGCTCCACGGCGATGCGCTCGACGGCATCCAGGTCGACACGATGGTCGAGCACCTCCGCGGCGAGCTTCTGCACGGCGTCGATCACCGTGCCGAGCGCGCGGTCGATGTCCTCCAGCCCTGGAAGGTCGGCCCGGAGCACGACGGCGCGGGCGATCAGCCAGGATGCCGACTGGCTGAGCATCGCGGCCTCGGGGTCGCGCCCGATGCGGGCGGCGTGCTCGCGGACGATGCCGTCGGCGAAGGCGTTGTAGGTGGAGACCCGCGGGCGGATCAGCAGATCCTCCGCCGAGCGGGGCGTGCGCGGATCCCAGCCGGTGTCGTGCCGCGCGGCCAGCTCGTCGAGCACCTGGATGCGCACCGCGTCGCGCTGCGCGCCGGGCACGGCGTCGTGCACGCGGCGCAGCGCGTCCGTCGCGACGATCTCCGGCAGGTGCGGGAGCAGGCCGCGCCGGCCGAAGTGGTCGATGGTCTCCAGACGGGCGCCGATGCGCTCGGCGAGCTCGCCGGCCGCCTTGCGCGTGAACGTGAGGCCGAGCACCTCGTCCGGGCGCACGTGCCCGTTGGCGACGAGCCAGACGACCCGGCCTGACATGGTCTCGGTCTTGCCGCTGCCGGCCCCCGCCACGACCAGCGCCGGCGTCGGCGGGGCCTGGATGACGAGCTGCTGCGCCTCGGTGGGGACGGGCAGTCCGAGGGCGAGCGCGATGACCTCGGCGGAGATGGCGGACGGAGCCGTCCAGTCGGCGGCCGCGCTCACGCGCTCACCGCCGGGACCGTGTGGATGTGGCACGGAGTCACCCGGACGAGCGTGTCGGCGCAGTGCGCCTCCACCTGGGCGGTGAAGCTGCTGGCGGCCATGCCGCGCCCCGCCTCGGAGACGCGGTGCAGGAACGCGGCCCTGGCCTCGTCGTCGAGGGTGTGCTGGTGGGCCACCCGATAGTCCGCCTTCCCCACGGTCTTGGACACGATCACCAGGCGCGCTCCGGTGAGGGCCGCGGGCGGGGCGCCCTCGATCAGTCCCTGCTGCACGGCGATCTGATAGGCGGCGAGCTGGGCGTGCTCGCGCACGTTCGCCTCGGTGTCGGGCTCGTACTTCCCTGTCTTCAGGTCGACCACGACCACCCGCTCACCGTCCTGGCCATCGCTCATCCGATCCCACTTCTGCCCCCGTGCGGCATCGTGCTCACCGGCACCGGACGGGTACACCTCGACGCGGTCGATGACGCCGCTCACCACCGCGCGCGGCGGGATGCCGCCCTCCGGCGCCGCTGTCGGCCGCGGCGCGCCCGCGTCGTCGCCATCCTCGAGCCGGGAGCCGGACACGTCCGGACCCTCGGCATCCGGCAGCACCTGCTCGGTGTCCAGATCCACGGCGAACCGGAATTTCGCCTCAGCGCCCACGACCCGTCCACCGTCGCGAGCGGTCTCGCCCAGGTACGAGTGCAGCCGCTGCACGTACAGATCCGCGCGGCGGCGCTCCTTCCGGCCGATCCACTCGGTCTCGAAGTCCAGCTCCGGCCAGTGCTCGTCGACGATCGCCGTCATCGCGGCCAGGTCGCCGTCCGGCGCCTTCTCCATCGCCTCGTGGACGATCGTGCCGATCCCGGCCGAGGGCGGGGCGACCGTGTCTCCGCCGAGCGCGGAGACGACCCAGTTCAGGCCGCACTCCTCGAAGGCCTCGAGCCTCGACGGAGACACCTTCACCGGCGCCGCCGCGAGGTCGCGCAGCGGCGCCGCACTCGACACGGAGGTCACGCCGTACCAGTCATCGGGAGACGCCCCGGGCACGCCCGCATCGGCGAGCAGGCGCAGCTGCCCGGCGGCCGCGGCGCGCTCGGCTGGATCGGAAGCGGTCGTCAGCGTGCGCCGATGCCGTGCCACCAGCCCGCGCAACGTGAGCGGGTGCGCGAACCGCTGCTCCTCGGCCTCCGCCGGCGGCGGTGCGGGAAGGAACGAGAAGAACGGACTGGGCGTCATGTCGTCGTCGTCCACTCCGGAGACCACGAGCCGTGTGCGCGCCCGCGACAGCGCACGCACGAACAGGCGCAGCTCGTCATGCAGCGCGGCACGCCGGCGGTCCAGCACGCCGGGCACCACCTCGGGGTGGCCCTCCCGCGTGGCGGCGAGCCACTCCCCCAGACGCCAGGTCTCCAGCATCCCGCCGCGCAGGCGCACGTTCGGCCAGATGCCGTCCTGCACGCCGGCGACCACCACCGCCTCGAACTCCGCACCGAGGGCCGACGCCGGGGTCATGAGCGTGACCAGGCCGGGCCGGTCGGGAGTGGAGAGCGTGTCCTCGGGCACCTCGCTGTCGAGGATGTCGCGGATGAACAGCGCGGGCTTCTCCTGCGGCGAGCGCTCCACGAACCGCTTGGCCGCGTCGAACAGCGCCACCAGGCTGTCCAACGCGCGCGCGATCTCGGCCCCGCCGGGCTGATCGGCGGCCGCACGCCAGGCGGTCTGCAGCGACGTGCCGCCGATGGAGCGGGCGCGATCCCACACCCGCCAGAGCAGCTCGTGGATGGTCTCGCCCGCGACGCCTGCAGCCTCCAGCTGGGCGAGCGTCTCGGCGAAGCGCTGCGCGACGCGGGCCTCGGGCGCGTCGACGCGATCGAACAGGTGCGGGAACTGCAGCGCCTCTCGCAGCAGCTCCCGCGCGGGCGTGGATCCGCCGCCGGCGAGCTCCACGTGCCGGAGCCGCGCACGAAGGCGCCGCAGCCCCACGGCATCCAGCCCGCCGAACGGCGAGACGAGGGCCTCGGCGAGCAGGTCCGACGGGCGATCGGCAGCGGGTGTCAGCCCCAGCCGCACGATCTCGACGATCTCGCGCACCGTGCCGTCGCTGCCCAGCGGACGCGGCACGCCTGCGGCCCGAGTGGGCACCTCGCGCGCCGCGAGCTCGGCTTCGAGCATGACGATCTGCCTGGTGTCGTGGGCGATGACGGCCATGTCCGTCCACGCGATGCCGTCGCTGAGATGCCAGTCGCGCAGCGTGGCGGCGATCCGGTCGATCTCCTCGTGCGGCGACGGGGCGATGAGGGTGCGGACGCCGTCACCCGCCACCTCTCCGGGTGCGCGACGGTGATCCACGCGGCCGGCGACGCCGATCGCCTGCGTGACGGTTCTGGTCAGCGCGGTCAGCGCCGGGCTCTGCCGATGCGCGGTGTCGAGCACGTGCACGTCACCGAGCACCTGCGCCAGCTCGGCGAACAGCTGGGGGCTCGCGCCGCGGAACGCGCCGGACGAGATGTCGGGGTCGCCGAACGCGAAAACGGCCACGCCGCGCTCGCGCAACGCCCGCACCAGGCGGATGCCACCGCGGGTGAGCTCCTGCGCGTCGTCGATGAGCACGGTGCGCAGGGCGGCGAGGGGGCCCAGGGACGCCGGATCCGCCGTGCCCAGGATGCCCGTCGCCTCGGACAGCAGCTCGGGGATGTCGCGATGGGCGACACGCATGCCGTCCATCACCTCGCGGTACTCGGCGAGGAAGTCCGCCGCCGCCTGCCACACCTCGCGGCCGGAGTCCTCCAGCTCGCCCGGCCGCACGCCCAGTTCGGTGCACTCGGCCAGGAACGCGCGCAGCTCGGAGCGGAAGCCCTTCGACGCACGGACGGCCGGGCTGAGGGTCTCGGGCCAGCGGCGCGCGTCGTCCTCGGCGTCGCCCGCGAGGAGGTCGGCGAGGATGCGGTCCTGGTCTGCGCCGGTGAGCAGCGCGGGTGGATCCTGCCCCTCGCGCACCATGGCGCCGCGGACGAGCTGGAAGGCGAATGACCCCAGCGAGCGCACCAGCGGCCCAGGCGTCGCCTGGTCGATCCGCACGCCCACCCGGTCGCGCAGTGCGGTGGCCGCCTGGCGGCTCGGCGTGATCACGAGCAGCTCCTCGGGGAGCAGCGCACCGTCGAGCAGGCGCACGACGCGGTCCACGAGCGCGGCGGTCTTACCCGTGCCCGGTGCGCCGATCACGACGCCGGATGCCGTGGGGTCGGCATGCACGACGACGTGCTGAGCGGCATCCGGGATCATGTCCTCCACGCTAGCGGCGGGTGCCGACAGCGTCGGTCCATCGCGCTGTGCGCCCAGGGCGAAATCGGCGCTGCCGCCGGGCTCGGCGCCCGGGCCAGCGGGTAGAGTCGACCGTGTTCGCAGACATCTGAGGAGATCGCGTGGAAATCCGCATCGGCATCGTCAACACCGGTCGTGAGCTGAGCTTCGAGACCAGCACCAGCGCCGACGAGATTCGCTCGCAGGTGGCCGGAGCGCTCGAGCAGAACGCCAGCCACCTGAGCTTCACGGATGCGAAGGGCAGCTCGTACATCGTCCCCACCGCGAACCTCGCCTACATCGAGCTGGGCACCGAGGAGTCGCGCCGCGTCGGCTTCGTCGCCTGACATGTACATCCTGCTCGCGCTGATCGCCGCCTGCTCGCTGGGCATCGGGCTGCACTTCGTGCTGCCGAAGCGCGATCTGCGCGGGGTCGCGGTGACACCCGGCATCGCGACCGCCGCCGCCGTGGCGATCTACACGATCCTGCAGTGGTCGGGCGTCGCCGAGACCAGCGCGTGGCTGTGGTTCGCGAGCCTGGGCGGCGGGCTGCTGCTGGCCGCCCTTCTGACCGTCGCGATCAGCGCGGTGCGCTCACGCCGAGATGCAGAGGCGAAGCAGGCGCTCGGCATCTGACGCCACGAGGGCGGACGCTACGAGGCGAGTCCCATCGCATCCATGCGGCGCGCGTGCGCACCCATCAGCTCGGTGTAGACCGGCTCGATGCGGCTGTCGTCGGCCTCCAGGCGACCGGGGCGCAGCGCGTCCCTGCACACCAGCAGCGTGTCGCCGACCAGGCGGCGTCCCCACATCGACAGCAGTGAGCGCCACTCGTGGTCGCTCTCGATGGTCTCGCGGATGATCGCGACGATCTCGTCGCCGGCATCCGGCTGACGCAGGATCTCCGCGACCTGCTCCCCGGTGCGGCCGTAGCTGGAGGCCAGCGCCAGGTAGAAGTCGTCCAGCATTCCGGCGGTGAGGTGGACCGCGAGCAGCGTCTCCTCCTGGCGGACGCCGATGGTCTTGCGGCGGAAGGCGTCGAGGTTCTCCCGGAACGGCAGCATCACCTCGGTGGGGTCCTCGCCCTGCTCGGCGATGACCTTCACGATCCCGCGGTGCTTGTCGAGCGCCGCTCCCGCGGCGCGGGACAGCGCCTCCTTGCGGGCGAGGGACTGCGTGCCGCGGATGCTGCGGCTGAGCGTCTCGAAGTAGCCCAGCTGCAGATAGGCGGCCTGTCCGAGGAAGCGATTCAGCTCGGGCGCCAGCTCGGCGAAGTCCACGCGCTGCGCGCCGCCGTCGTCGCCCCTGCTGCGCAGGGTGAGCGTGCGTCGCTGCGGCTTGCGCTTCCAGAACCAGTTGACCACCCGCCCAGACTACCGGCCGCGGTGCCGGAGCCTGCGGAGGAACGGACACGCCTCCGGTAGGCTGTTCCTGTCCTGCCATCGGAGCAGGACCCCGCGCCTGTGGCAGCAGTTGACGGCGTGGATCACAACGAGGCGCCGCTCGCACGGCAGACCGCCGCGCACGCGCCGGACAGGCAAAGACAGACGTGACATCATTCGCTGATCTCGGAATCGATCAGGACATCCTCGACGCACTCGCCGCGAAGGGCATCGTCGACGCGTTCCCGATCCAGGAGCAGACCATCCCCCTCGGCCTCCCCGGCCAGGACATCATCGGCCAGGCCAAGACCGGCACCGGCAAGACCTTCGGCTTCGGCATCCCGGTGGTGCAGCGCCTGGGTCAGGACCCGGAGCCCGGCGTCAAGGCGCTGATCGTCGTCCCCACCCGCGAGCTCGCGGTGCAGGTGTACGAGGACATCGACATGCTGACCTCGAACCGCTCCACCAGCGTGGTCGCCATCTACGGCGGCAAGGCCTACGAGGGTCAGATCGACCAGCTCAAGGCCGGGGCGCAGATCGTCGTCGGCACGCCGGGTCGTCTGATCGACCTGGCCAACCAGCGTCTGCTCGACCTGTCGCACGCGACCGAGGTCGTGCTCGACGAGGCCGACAAGATGCTCGACCTCGGCTTCCTGGCCGACATCGAGAAGATCTTCTCCAAGGTGCCGGCCGTGCGACACACCCAGCTGTTCTCGGCGACCATGCCCGGCCCGATCGTGGCACTGGCCCGCCGGTTCATGACGAACCCCATCCACATCCGCGCGAACGACCCCGACGAGGGTCTCACGCAGGCGAACATCAAGCACATCGTCTACCGCGCCCACTCACTGGACAAGGACGAGGTCATCGCCCGCATCCTGCAGGCCGAGGGTCGCGGCAAGACCGTGATCTTCACGCGCACCAAGCGCGCCGCGCAGAAGCTGGTCGACGAGCTCGGCGACCGCGGCTTCAACGTCGGCGGCGTGCACGGCGACATGGGCCAGGAGCAGCGCGAGCGCTCGATGGCGGCGTTCAAGGCGGGCAAGCGCGACGTGCTGGTCGCCACCGACGTCGCCGCCCGCGGCATCGACGTCGACGACGTGACGCACGTCATCAACCACACCATCCCGGACGAGGAGAAGACGTACCTGCACCGCGCCGGCCGCACCGGCCGCGCAGGCAAGACCGGCATCGCGGTCACGTTCGTCGACTGGGAGGACCTGCACAAGTGGGCCCTGATCAACCGTGCGCTGGACTTCGGTCAGCCCGAGCCGGTCGAGACCTACTCGTCGAGCCCGCACCTCTACACCGACCTGAACATCCCCGAGGGCACCAAGGGCCGCCTGCGCACCGCGCCGAAGGCCGAGAAGGCTCCGTCGGAGCGTCGCCAGCGCCAGCCGCAGAAGGCTGCGGAGGTTGCTGCCGAGGGCACCGATGACGGCACCACCCGTCGCCGCCGTCGCCGCCGTCGCGGCTCGGGCGGCGACCAGGTCGGAGCGACCTTCGCCGAAGGCGCCGAGACCACGGCATCCGCTCCTGCGGAGAGCACCCCCGCCACAGGCCGCGACGCGGACGGCGCCGGCACTCACGACGGCGATGCCACCAACGAGCACCGGGACGGCAAGTCCGCCCCGCAGCGCCGTCGCCGTCGCCGCCGCTCCGGCGGTGCCGCGCCCACCGGCGCCTGACGATCACTCACGCAGCAGCCGCGCGTCCCGATCCGGGGCGCGCGGCTGCTCCGCTTCCAGGGTGCAGCGCGCTGACGTGCTTCCCTGTCAGGAGCGCCGCGGCGGTGTGCCCGTGCCGCGGGCGATGATCCGGGCGACCATCTCGTCGGAGGTCGTGTTCTCTCCGGGGAGGTTCGGCTTGCCCGCGCCGTGGTAGTCGCTGGAGCCGGTGATGATGAGGTCGTGCCGCGCCGCGATCTCACGTAGCGCTCGCTTGCCGTCCTCGGTGTTCTCGCGGTGGTCGATCTCGAGTCCGCCGAGCCCCTCCGCGACGAGCCGGTCGAAGAACGAGACCGGCATCATCCGATCCCGGCCGGAGGTCGCCGGGTGCGCGATCACCGGCACTCCCCCGGCGCGGGTGATCAGCCGCACCACGGTGAGCGGGTCCGGCGCGTAGTGCGGTTCGTAGTAACCGGCACGCGGATGCAGGATGCCGTCGAACGCCTCCGTGCGATCGCGGACGATCCCGCGCGCCACCAGGGCGTCGGCGATGTGCGGGCGGCCGACCGTGGCATCCGGCGTGGTCTGCAGCAGCACATCGTCCCAGCTCAGCTCGTAGTCGCGGGCGATGCTGCGGACGATCCTCTCGGCGCGACCGACGCGGTCCTCGCGGATCCGCTCGGTCTCGGCGACCAGCGCCGGATCGGTCGGATCGAACAGGTAGCCCAGCACGTGCACGCTGCGCCATTCGTGCCGGGAGGAGAACTCGATGCCGGGGATGAACGTCATCCCCAGCGCGACCGCGGCGTCGCCCGCCTCCTGCCAGCCCGTGGTGCGATCGTGGTCGGTCAGGGCGACGGTGCGGATGCCATGGGCGTGGGCCGCCCGCACGACGTCAGCCGGGGATTCCGTGCCGTCGGAGTGGTTCGAATGCAGGTGCAGGTCACTCGGACCGGAGACGGTGGAGTGGGCGCCCTGGGTCATCCTCCGAGCGTACCGCCAGGGGTGTCACAGCAAGATTCGCCTAGGCTTTCGGACGATGCTACGTCTGGTCGGAATCCTCATCACCGTGCTGTTCGCGATCGCGACGGCGGTGCTCGTGTGGCCGCAGTTCTTCCACCTGGAGGACACGTTCCCGATCGCCCAGATCATCGCCTCCCGCGCTCTGGTCATCGGTGCGTTCCTGGTCGTCGCGGTGCTCGCGCTCCTTCTGCTCATCGCGAGGCCGCTGCGCGGCTTCGCGGCGTCGATCCTCATCGTCGCGCTGCTCGGCGCCGGGGCGACCGGGCTGGTCGGGGCGATGCGCGGCGTCGGCACCGGCATACTGCCGGCGAAGACGGATGCCGCGCTGCGCGTGCTCACCTGGAACACCAACGGCGCGGCCGTGTCCGCCGAGCAGATCGCGAAGGTCATCGAGGAGCAGCAGGTCGATGTCGTGGCGCTGCCGGAGACCTCGGAGAAGGTCGGCGAGCGCATCGCTCTGATGATGCGTCAGGCGGGGAACCCGATGTGGGTGCACAACGTGAACATCCGCCCCGACGTGTCCAATGGGCCGCAGGCGTGGCAGACCACGATCCTCATCTCCGCGAAGCTCGGGAACTACTCGGTGATCGAGTCCTCCCGTGACGGTTCCAGCAACACCGGCTCGGTGCCGAGCGTCGTGGCGATGCCGGTGGACGGCAAGGGTCCGACGATCGTGGCCGTGCACGCGGTCGCCCCGCGCGAGAAGGCCATGAGCCGCTGGAAGTCGGATCTGGCGTGGATCGCCGATCAGTGCCCCGCCGGGGATTTCATCCTCGCGGGCGACTTCAACTCGACCCTCGACCACATGGCGTCCTTCGGTGACGACGGCGGGACCATGGGGCGCTGCCGCGATGTCGCCAGCAGCACCGGGAACGGGATGCTGGGCACCTGGCCCGCGAGCGTGCCGGCACTGCTCGGTGCGCCGATCGACCACATCATGGCGAGCGAGAACTGGCGAGCCACCGGATCCGAGGTGCTCGAGGACGCCGGCGGCAGCGACCACCGCGCGCTGGTCGCCCAGCTGGAGCCGGTCTCGCCGTGACCTCGGACCGCGCGTGACCTCCGGCGGCGCCGGAGCACGAAGCGGGCTCCCTGCGTCGATGAGACAATGGAGCACATGACCAGCGCTGAGAACGACACCGTCGTCGAGACCCCGACCGACGCTCCCAAGGACGCCAACAGCTCCCGCAAGCAGCCCTTCCCGCAGGGCTTCCTCGACACCATCTCGACCGGGTGGGCAGACCGCCCCGAGTCGCTGCCCGCCGCGCGCGCCCAGGCGCCCTACGCAACCGCCCGCCGCGACGCCGTGTCGAAGGCCTTCCCCGGCAAGCGCCTGGTCGTCCCGGCCGGCTCGCTCAAGCAGCGCAGCAACGACACCGACTACCCGTTCCGCGCGCACTCGGCGTTCCTGCACCTGACCGGCTGGGAGAACGAGGCCGAGCCCGACTCCATGCTGGTGTTCGAGCCGACGGACGACGGACACGAGGTGACGCTGTACTTCCGTGAGCGCGCCGACCGCACCACCAGCGAGTTCTACTCGGATGCCACGATCGGCGAGTTCTGGATCGGCCCGCGGCCCTCGCTCGCCGGCGTCGCCGCCGACCTGGCCGTGGCCACCGCGCACATCGACGCCTTCAGTGCCGGCGACGACGACCTGGTCGTGGACGCGGACGACGAGCTGACGCGCTTCGTCTCCGAGCTCCGCCTGGTGAAGGACGAGTTCGAGATCGCCGAGATGCGTCGCGCGGTGGCCGTCACGGCATCCGGGTTCGAGGACGTCATCCGCGACTTCGACCGCGCCGTCGCGCACCCGCGCGGCGAGCGCATCGTCGAGGGCGTCTTCCACCAGCGCGCCCGCAGCGACGGCAACTGGGAGGGCTACGACACGATCGCGGCCTCCGGCCCGCACGCCTGCTATCTGCACTGGACGCGCAACGACGGCACCGTCGTGCCCGGTGACCTGATCCTGCTCGACGCGGGCGTCGAGGTCGACAGCCAGTACACCGCCGACATCACCCGCACACTGCCCGTGAACGGCACCTTCTCCGACGTGCAGCGCCGTGTCTACGAGGTCGTGCTGGAGGCCGCGGACGCCGCCTTCGCCGCCGCGAAGCCCGGTGTGCGCTTCCGCAGCGTGCACGAGGCCGCGATGAAGGTCATCGCCGAGCGCACGGCCGAGTGGGGTCTGCTGCCCGTGACCGCCGAGGAGGCGCTGGACGCCGACAGGGGCGGCCAGCAGCGCCGGTATATGGTGCACGGCACCTCGCACCACCTCGGGATCGATGTGCACGACTGCGCGCAGGCGCGCCGCGAGATGTACTACGACGGCATCCTCGAGGCCGGCATGGTCTTCACGATCGAGCCGGGACTGTACTTCCAGATCGACGATCTCACGGTTCCCGAGGAGCTGCGCGGCATCGGCGTGCGCATCGAGGACGACATCCTGATGACCGAGGACGGTCCCGTCAACCTCTCCGCCGACATCCCGCGCACCGTCGCCGATGTCGAGGCGTGGATCGCGCGGCTGAAGCGCTGAACCGACACGCAGCGTGACGGGACGGATGCACGACGGACAGCTGGCCGTCGACGAGGAGATCGCGGCCGAGCTGATCGCCCGTGATCTCCCGTCGTTCGCCGGGCCGGCCGTCGTGGCCGTTCCCGGCGCCGGGACGGTGAACGCGATCTTCCGCGTCGGCGACGAGGTCGCCGCACGGTTCCCGCTGGCGCCGGCCTCCGCGGAGGAGCTGTCCCGCGAGGCATCCGGTCTCGCCGCCTTCGCCGCGGCGTCGCCGGTCCCCGCGCCGGTGCCGCTCGGCATCGGCGCCGGCGCCGAGCGGTACCCGTCGGCGTGGTCGCTGCAGAGCTGGCTTCCCGGCGATGTGGCGGACCCGTTCGGCAGTGCGGATTCGGAGGCGTTCGCCGAGGATCTCGGCGCGCTGATCCTCGCGCTGCGGGCGGTGCCTGTCGGCGCCCGGGTCTTCGACGGCCGCGGACGCGGCGGCTCGACGCAGGATCATGACGAGTGGATCGCGCACTGCATCGCGCAGAGCGCGGGGCTCGTCGACGTGACCGGCGTCTCACGGGCGTGGGCGGAGCTGCGGGAGGTTCCTCAGGCCGGCGAGCATGTCATGAGCCACCGCGACCTGACGCCGCTGAACCTGCTCGTGTCGCACGGCAGGCTCACCGGGGTGCTGGACGGCGGCGACTTCGGCCCGGCGGACCGTTCTCTGGATCTGGTGTGCGCCTGGCATCTGCTCTCCGAGGGGCCGCGCCGGCGTCTGCGCGAGGTCGTCGGGGCGTCGGACGCCGAGTGGCGGCGGGGTGCCGCATGGGCGCTGCAGCAGGCCATGGGGCTGGTCTGGTACTACGAGGCCTCCAACCCCGTGATGGCGGAGCTGGGACGCAGCACCGCCTCGCGGGTGCTGAGCGATCAGGACGTTCTCGGGTGAGCGGTGCCGGGCTGATCATCTTCGACCTCGACGGCACGCTCGTCGATCAGGAGGCGGCAGTCGGGCGCTGGGCGGACGAGTTCATCCGGACATACTCGGCATCCGCAAGCCCGACCCCGGTCTGCTGATCGTGCGGCGGAGCGCATCGGCGTGCCGCTGCGCGGCTGGATGGTGGGTGACGGGCTCGAGACGGACGTCGAAGCGGGTCGCAGGGCGGGGTTGCGCACGGCGTGGATCACCGATCACCCCCGTGCGGACGCGGCAGCCGACCTCGTGGTCGGCGATGTGCCTGGCTTCGCCGCCGCGGTGCTCAGCGACTGACGGGGATGCCCGCGTCGCAGAGCGCGGCGCGAAGGCCGACCTCGCCGGTGAAGTGGTGCGTGCGGATGCCGAGTGCCTCCGCGCCGGCGAGCTTGGACGACGAGTCGTCGGTGAACAAGACCTCGGAGGCGGGCAGGTCGAGCGCGTCCAGCACATGCTGGAACGCGCGAGGGTCGGGTTTGGCGACGCCGATCTCGGCCGAGTTGAAGACCGCGTCGACGTGGGCGTCGATGCCCGAAGCACGAAGTTCGGCGCGGATCGTGTCTGTGCCGTTCGTGAGGATGGCGGTGCGGATGCCGCGTGAACGCAGTTCGTCGCCGAGCGCGAGCATTCCGGCATCCGGAACAGACGGATGACGGCCCCATTCCTCCGCCGCCTGCGGATGCGCCAGCCGCTCCCCCACGATCCGCACCCAGGCTGCCCGGCTGATGCGCCCCGTGATGACCGGATCGAGCATCTCCCGAGCGAACGCGGCGGCATGGATGCTGCCGTCGAGCAGTCCATGGCGGGCTTCGATCGCCGCCACGTGAGCCGGATCGAAACGGCGCAGCACGCCGTCCAGATCGAAGACGACGGCGCGGATCATGGATCCATCGTGCCAGTGCCGGGGCGCGCAGATGTACAAGGCCCCTTTCCGAAGCGACGGCGGCACCGTAGCTTGCTGGAGTGGAGTCCCTTCTCGAGATCGACAGCACCCGTCTCTTCGTCGACCAGCGCGGTCCCGAGGACGGGCATCCGCTGCTGTTCATCCATGGCGGACCGGGCAACCCGTGCTGGGACTTCATGGCATCGGTCGGCGATCTGTTCGCCGCCCGGGGCATCCGCATCATCGGCGTCGATCAGCGCGGCGTGCTGAGATCCGATGACCTGCCGGAGGCCGAACCGCTGACGATCGCCCTGCTGGTGCAGGACTTCGAGGGGATCCGCCGTCGGCTCGGCATCGACCGCTGGACGATCATCGGCCACTCCTCCGCCGGCGGCTATGCGCTCGAATACGCGCTGACGCACCCCGAGCACGTCAGCGGTCTGATCCTGGACTGCCCGGCGCTGGACGCCGACGCCACCGATCGGCACCGCCTCCCGAGGGCGGCAACGATGCTGGACGAGGACGGCAACGCCGATGCCGCAGAGGTGTGCCGCACGCTCGCAGGTCTGGAACGTCGCCTGACCGCGGACGACCGCACCTGGGAGGCGATGCTGCCGCTGGGCCCGCGCTACCTGGACCTCTTCTTCCACGACGCGGCCACGCGCGCACGGTACGAAGACGTGATGGAGGCGGCTCCGAAGGGCCTCGACTGGGCGAAGGGGATGTCTCACCTGGCGCTGATGGCAGAGATGTACCGCGATCGCCGGCCGTCGCTCGCGTCGCTGACCGTGCCGTCGGTGCTGATCCACGGCGAGGATGACATGGTCGCGCCGCCGGTCGTGCGCGACGCCTACCGCACGGCGACCGGAGGGGACATCGTCACGATCCCCGACGCCGGCCATTTCGCGTTCGTGGAGCAGCCGGAGGCTTACGTGGACGTCGTCACGCGATTCCTCGGGACGTTGTGACGCGCGGCCGTCGTCGGCCTCAGCAGCATGCCCGGGCGAGCCGGCGCCTTCCGACCCGACCGGGTGGTGGTCAGGCGCGCGCCTCCTCCGGGGTTGCGGCGAGCAGGCGGAGAGCTCCGTCGGGATAGACAGGAAGCTGCTCGTCGTCGTCGGCGAGGGGCCGCCAGACGACGGGAACCACACTTCCATCGCTCTCGGTCAGCGTTGCGCCGCGGAGCGCCGGCTCCGGATCGAGGCGTCCGGTGTAGACGAAGACCACCTCGTGGCCGATCACGCCGTCTACCTGGAAGATGTTCTCGATCGATCCCAGAAAACGAAGGTCGCGGATCGCGGCGGACAGCTCCTCGTCCACTTCTCGTCGAATGGCGGCTTCGTGCGTCTCGCCGAATTCGACGCCGCCGCCGATCAGCCGATGATATCCCGCGGGATTCTCAGTCGTCGGGGCGTTGAGGCTGACGGCGTGCGCAGTGCCCTCCGCATTCGGCGCGATGAGCATGGCCTTCACGCGGATGACGCTTCGATCGATCGGCATCCGATCAGGCTATCGGCAGCGCCGCCGCGACCCGATGCAGTCGAGCACTGTACTGTTCAAGGTATGTCGAGTCCCGAGTCAGACAGGTCAGGGGTTGTCGGTCCCGCCGTCAGCCCCTTGAAGCACTAGTCGTCTCGCCCACAGTCCGTGTGGGCGCGTGTCCGGCTCGCGGGGCACTGACCGCGGTGACAAGAAGAACCGTTTCTTGATCTCTCACCTCGGAGTACTCGATGCCTCTTGCTCTCTATGCCCTTGCCCTGGCCCTCTTCGTCATGGGCACTTCCGAATTCATCCTCGCCGGCCTGCTGCCCGCCATCGCGATGGATCTCGACGTCTCGATCGGCACGGCAGGCCTGCTGACCTCTGCTTTCGCGGGCGCCATGGTCATCGGTGCGCCCCTGATGGCGGCGGTCTCTCACCGCTGGCCGCCGCGCTTCACGTTGGTCGTCTGCCTTCTCCTGTTCGCGGGCTGCCACATCGTCGGGGCGTTGACGCCGGATTTCTCGCTCCTCCTCGCCACACGTGCACTCAGCGCTCTTGCGAACGCCGGCTTCCTGGCCGTCGCACTGAGCAGGGCGACGACTCTCGTCCCGGCGGATCGGAAGGGACGGGCATTGTCGATCCTGCTCTCCGGCACGACGATCGCGACGGTCGTGGGAGTGCCGGCCGGAACCCTGATCGGCACGACGCTGGGGTGGCGAGCCATGTTCTGGCTGCCCGCCGCCCTCTGCGTTCCTGCGCTGATCGGGGTCCTTCGAGGCATCACGAGCGCCGCCACAGGAGCCGGTCACGCGGTGTCACCGGGCCTCCGAGCCGAGTTCAGTCAACTGAGGCGACCGAGAGTCGTCCTCGCGATGTCGTTGGGGGCGTTGGTCAACGGGGGAACTTTCGCGGCGTTCACATTCCTCGCACCGGTCGTGACGGAGGTCGCAGGCCTGTCCGAGGGCTGGATCTCGGCCGCACTGGTGATGTTCGGCGTCGGATCATTCCTCGGCGTCGCGACCGCGGGGCGGCTGTCGGATCGACACCCCGGCGTCGTGCTCGGGCTGGGCGGACCTCTCCTGTTGGTGGGCTGGATCGCATCGGTACTGATCGCGCCCTTCCCGGTCGCACTCATCGTGCTCGTCTTCGTTCAGGGATTTCTGTCCTTCGGCGTCGGCAGCACCCTGATCGCTCAGGTGCTGCACGCAGCGTCCGGTGCGCCGACGATGGGTGGCTCCTATGCGACCGCGGCGTTGAACATCGGAGCTGCCGCCGGGCCGGTGCTCGGTGCATTCGGGTTGACGACCAGGGCGGGGCTGCTCGCCCCGTTCTGGGTCGCTGCGGTCCTGACGGGAATCGCTCTCGTCTTCCTGCTCGTCGCCGCCCGCACGCGCAAGGATGAGACGGCGGCAGCCCGGTGATCCGTTTCTCGACACCGACCGGCGACTATGGTGGCCACGTGCCCTTCAGCCGGATGAACTCGTTGGTCCTGCTGTCGGCGGCAGCCGGCCTCGGCGCCCTCTGGCTCTGGGCCGAGCTCGTCGACCGCCGTGCCAGCATGCGCTGGCTCGGCGGCGGAAGACCCGCGGTCGGAACGCCTGAACGCACGCATGCCGTCGTCGTACTCGGCTACGGCAACCGCGGCGAGCGCGCCAACCTCGTGAACCGCTTCCGCATACGAGCCGGCGTCCGATCGCTCGATCCCCGGTCCGAGAACCTGCTGGTGCTCTGCGGCGGGCCCGTGCACAGCAGCACGTCCGAGGCCGTCATCATGCAGCGCTACGCTCGCGAGCACCTCGGCTACGGCGGCCCGACGGCGCTGGACACGACCAGCCGCTCCACGCGCGAGAACATCGCGCACGCGATCCCGCTCATCGAGCACGCCGACACGATCGCCATCGTGTCGAACGCCCCGCACGCCGAGATGGGCAGGGAGATCCTCTGGAACGAGCGCCCCGATCTCGCAGTTCGGCTCGTCCGGGGCGCCGAGCACCGTCTCGGCGAGGCCCCCGTCCTGAAGATCCTCGGGGCGCTGCGCGCGACCTACGCCAAGCGCACAGCGCTGTGGCGTCGAAGCTCCCGGAGCATCACGCCGGATCTGCAACCACCTCGACCTTGAACCCGTCCTCGTTCTCGAGCCAGCCGGCGTAGTGATCGGGGCCGCCGGCATGCGGGTACCGCTCTGCGTAGAGCGGGGTCCATCCGTACCCGGCCGCCGCGCGCATGAGCGCGTCCACCGCGTCGCGATTACCGCCGTGGAACGCCAGGTGGTTCAGCCCGGGCCTGCGCCGGTCGTGCTCCGTCCCCATCAGGTTCGGCGACGTGGTGAGCGTGAGGTAGGCGTCTCCGGCCCTCCAGGAGCGTCCCTCCGCCCACTCCTGGGCGAGCGTGAAACCGAGCCGGTCCAGAAGCCATGCCCAGGCATCGGACCCGGTGAGGTCCGCGACCCACAGCTCGACATGATGGAACCCGGCCACGCTCACTTCATCCCTCGGTCACGACCGATGTCAGGAAGTCCACGACCGCGGGCGCGATCGATGCGCCGACCTCGTCGGCTGGGCGTTTGCGCCCCTTCACCTCGAAGGAGTGGCCGCCACCCTCGAACCAGGCGATCCGGGCGTCCTGGCATGACGCCACCGCCTGCTCCAGCTGCGACAGCGGCTGCACGAACGGATCGTTCGTCCCCTCCACGAACAGCTGCGGAGGGCGCACATCGGGCAGGTGCTCCACCCGCGGCTTCTCCGGCCTGCCGGGCGGATGCAGTGGGTAGCCGACGTACACGAGCCCGTCGACCTCCAGCCCCTCTGCGACTGCCATCGACGCCATCCTGCCGCCGTACGACTTGCCGCAGGCGAAGACGGGCACGCCGGGCGCCTCGGCGCCCGCGGCAGCGACCATCGCCCGCCAGGTCAGGATCGCGTGCGACGCCGGGCCGGGCATCCGCCTGCCCGCCTCGGAGTAGGGGAAGTTGAATCGCACGGTCGTGAACCCGGCATCCCGCAGCGCGCCGGCGAAGCCGACCAGGAACGGGTGCTCCATCCGCGCGCCCGCACCGTGCGCGATCGCGACGACCCCGCGTGACGGCCCCGCCGGCCTCTCCCAGGCGGTGCTCACCTGCACCTCTCCGGACGGCAGCTCGACCGAAAGGCTCATGCCGTGTCCCGCATGAACGGCAACCGCACGAGCTCACCGCGACGAGCGCGCAGCGTGCCGGCGATCACCACCACCAGATGCACCAGGCAGACAACCGCATACAGGGTGATCGGGATGCCCTGCGGGAAGAACCCGGATGCCTCGCCCGTGTGCGCTGCGAGCCGGATCAGGCCGAGCACGAGCTGCAGGAGCAGCAGCCCGGTCGAGACCACCAGGAAGATCGCGCCCCATCGCCGCGCCGCCGCCGCGTTCGCCTTGGCCAGCGGCCCCTGCCGCGACAGCGTGCCGTACGCGGCCACCATCGCACCACCGGATGCCAAGGATCCCAGCATCGGCACCGGGAGCAGGATCAGCAGTCCCAGCGCCCACGCGGAGACGCCGGTCGCCTCCCGCCCGTAGGTCATCGCGGCTCGGACGACGCGCCGTCGGCGCCCTTGGCCGCATCCGGCGACGCGTGCTCGGCGGTGTCCGTGGCATCCGCCGGAGGCGCGGCATCGGCGGGCGGCGCCGCGGGAGCAGGAGGCGCGGCGGGAGCCGGAGGCGCCGGCGGATAGGCGGGCGCCTGCGGAGCAGCATCCGCACCCGGCGCCGGCAGCCGCTCGCCGAACTGCGGCGGCTTGCTCAGGTCGACGGTCGGGCGCGGGGTCTCCTGGCGCTCCGACCCCAGCACCTGACGCGCCTTCGCCAGCGACGCCGCCTGCACGCGCACCTCGTAGTGGTCGGCGAGCATCTGCGTCATGCTCGCGAAATCCCGGCGCCGCCGGATGATCGAGTAGGTCACCAGGCTCATCACCATGCCCAGCGCGACCCCGATCAGGATGAAGCCCAGGAAGAGAGAGACGGGAGCGTTCGAATTGCCGAAGAGCATGACCGCCGAGAGCACGAGGCCGATCAGCACGCCGTTGATCGCGCCCGACCGGGCTGCTGCCGCATAGCCGAGCCTGCCCGTCACGCGCTCGACGGTGCGCACGCCCTGCCCCACGATCGCGATGTCGCGGGCGGGCACCTCGCCGGCGATCAGCTTCGAGACGGTCTTCTGCGCGACCTCGTAGTCGCGTGACGACGCGACCATCTCGCCGAGGTCGGTGCCGTTCCCGGGCCGATTCATCATGCTCATCGTCCCATTGTTCCAGACTGCCCGGTGAGAGGTCATCCGACGGCGCTCCCGGCGATGCGCCGACTACGCTGGAAGCCGTGAGCACACAACGGGTTTTCGCCGCGCGCCTGGCCGGCTGCGCCGTCTTCGATCCCGTGGGCGACCGGCTCGGCAAGGTCCGGGACGTCGTCATCGTGTACCGAAAAACGGCTGCTCCGCGTGTGATCGGCCTGGTCGTCGAGATCCCCGGGCGTCGTCATGTGTTCCTCTCCATCGGGCGCGTCACCTCCATCCGTGCCGGACAGGTGATCAGCACCGGGCTCATCAACGTGCGCCGCTTCCAGCCGCGTCCCGGCGAGGTTCGCGTGCTCGCCGAGTTCCTGGGCCGTCGCGTCAGCCTCGCCGACGGGAGCGGCACGGCCGTGATCGAGGACGCCGCGATCGAGCAGGACCGGCACGGCGAGTGGGCCATCACGCAGCTGTTCCTGCGCAAGCCGAAGACCAGCGCCTCGCCGTTCGCGAAGGGCCCGACGACGTTCGCCTCGTGGAACGAGGTCACCGAGCAGCAGCAACCCGGCGAGGCCCAGTCCGCCGAGCAGCTGGTCGCCACGTACTCCGAGCTGCACGCGGCGGACCTCGCGACGACGCTGCTCGACCTGCCCGAGCAGCGCCTGATCGAGGTCGCCGAGGAGCTCCCCGACGAGCGTCTCGCCGACGCCCTCGAGGAGATGCCCGAGGACGAGCAGGTGGGCATCCTCGACCGCCTGGGCGACGAGCGCGCCGCCGACGTGCTCGACGAGATGGAGCCCGACGACGCGGCCGACCTGCTCGCACAGCTGCCTCCCGAGCGCCTGGAGCAGCTGCTGGCGCTGATGGAGCCGGAGGAGGCCGAGGACGTGCGCACCCTGCTGCGCTACGGCCCCGACACCGCCGGCGGTCTGATGACCACCGAGCCGATCATCCTCTCCGCCGACGCGACCGTCGCCGAGGCCCTCGCGCTGATCCGCCGGCACGAGCTGCACCCCGCCCTCGCCGCCGCGGTGTTCGTCACGCTGCCCCCGTTCGAGACCCCGACCGGCCGTCTGCTGGGCGTCGTGCACTTCCAGCGGATGCTGCGCTATCCCCCGCACGAGCGCCTCGGCGCCATCCTCGACGACAACATCGAGCCCGTGTCCGTCACGGCATCCGCCGCCGAGGTCGCGCGCATGCTGGCCAGCTACGACCTGGTCTCGCTGCCCGTCATCGACTCCGCGCACCGCCTGGTCGGCGCGATCAGCGTCGACGACGTGCTCGACTACCTGCTGCCGAACGACTGGCGAACGCACGACGAGGACGAGCCGGAAGCGAGCGGGACGCGATGATGGCCCGCAGCTCCACCAGCCTCGACACGCCCCGTGGGCGCACCGGCGCAGCCCGTCCCTCCGCACCCTCCCGCGACCGCTTCGGCCGGTTCACGGAGTGGGTCGCCCGCGCGATGGGCACTCCGGCCTTCCTGGTCATCCTCACACTGTTCTGCGCGGCGTGGATCGTCTGGAACATCGCCATGCCGGAGCCGCTGCGATTCGACGACGCCGCGCTGGGCTTCACCGCGCTGACCCTCATGCTGTCGCTGCAGGCGTCGTACGCCGCTCCCCTCATCCTGCTCGCGCAGAACCGTCAGGACGACCGCGACCGCGTGCAGATCGAGCAGGACAGGCAGCGAGCCGAGCGCAACCTCGCCGACACCGAATACCTCGCGCGAGAGATCGTCGCCCTGCGGCTGGCGCTCGAGGAGCGCAACTCCCAGATCGTCACCCGGGACGTGCTGCGCCAGGAGCTCAAGTCGCTGCTGGCCGAACTCGACAGGGACGCCACGACGGACACCGCGGCCGAGAGCGCGCCGTGACGCTGTCCGAGCAGGTGCGCGCGGCCGTCTCGGCGGTCACCGACCCCGAGCTTCGCCGCCCCATCGGCGACCTGGACATGGTCCGGGACGTCGCCGTCGACGGAAGCGCCGCGACGGTGTCGATCGTGCTCACCATCGTCGGATGCCCCGCCGCGCGGCGCATCGAGCAGGATGTCCGGGATGCCGCGGCATCCGTCTCCGGCATCGCCGAGGTGACGGTGGACGTGGGCGTGATGACGCCGGACGAGCGGCGTGCGCTCACCGAGCGGCTGCGCGGGGGTCGCGCGGCTCGCCAGATGCCGTTCGGTCCCGACTCGCTCACCCGCGTGATCCTCGTCACCAGCGGCAAGGGCGGTGTCGGGAAGTCCACCGTCACGGCGAACCTCGCGGTCGCTCTGGCCCAGCAGGGCCTGCGGGTCGGCCTGGTGGATGCCGACGTGCACGGCTTCTCGATCCCCGGGCTGCTCGGGATCGCACCCGGCACCCAGCCCACGCGCATCGACGACCTGATGCTGCCCCCGGTCGCGCACGACGTGAAGACCGTCTCCATCGGCATGTTCCTGCGCGAGGGCGAGTCCGTCGTCGCGTGGCGCGGCCCCATGCTCCACCGCACCGTGCAGCAGTTCCTCACCGACGTGTTCTTCGGCGACCTGGACGTGCTGCTGATCGACATGCCTCCCGGCACCGGCGACATCGCCATCTCGATCGGCCAGATCCTGCCGCACGCGGAGGTGCTCGTGGTGACCACACCGCAGGCGGCTGCGGCCGAGGTCGCCATCCGAAGCGGGCTGGTCGCGCGCCGCACGGGTCAGCGCGTGATCGGCGTGGTCGAGAACATGGCGCCGTACGCGCTGCCCGACGGCACCGTGATCGATCTGTTCGGCTCGGGCGGGGGCGCGGAGGTCGCGAAGGCGCTCAGTGCCCCCGGTGATCACGGTTCGGTCGCCGAGGACGTGCCGCTGCTGGCATCCATCCCGCTCTCCCCTGCGCTGCGGCAGGGCGGGGACGCCGGGAGGCCGGTGGTGCTGGAGCAGCCCGAAGACGCCGCAGGCGCCGCCATCATCTCGCTGGCGCACACGATCGCGCACCGCGGACGGGGGCTCGCGGGTCGCGCGCTGCCGATGCGCGTGAGCTGACGCGATCCCTCATCCGGACGGGGCGGATCCCCCGACGGGTCAGGTCGCCTCGACGTCGAACGGCGGCGGGCTCATCCGGCTGAAGACCTGACGGGTCATCGGAGCGCGCTCGGGGGCCGCGACAGGGTCGGTCGTGAACGGGTTGGACGTGGTCGCGGGGGCGCTGTCGAAGGCGGGCTCCTCGAACAGCGCATCGCGGATGATGCGACGAGGGTCGTACTGGCGGGGATCGAGCTTGCGCCAGTCCACGTCGTCGATGTCCTCGCCGAGCTCGTCCTTCATCTTGTCCTTGGTGTCGCGCAGGTACGCGGCCGCCTGACGGGCGAACCTCCTGAGCGCCTCCGCGGCCTTCGGCAGACGCTCGGGACCGATGATGAGCACAGCGACAATGCCGATCAGCAGCAGCTTGTCCATGTCCAGGCCCCAGTTCATCCCACCAGGCTACCCGCCGCGCCTCCCCTCCGGATGCACCCGAGACGCCTACGCTGGTCGGTGACCGAAGTTTCAGGAGAATTGCCATGAGCGAGCACGACGCGAACGCCCGATTCGCCCGCGAGACGATCGTGGAGCCCGCGCCCATCTCCCGCGCACGCACCCACGCGCTCGAGCTGGGCGCCGCCCCCATCAGCCCCGGAATCGGGGCCCAGTACGCCGTGCTGGCGGCATCCGTCGCCGCGCGATCGATCGTCGAGATCGGCACCGGTGCCGGTGTGTCCGGACTCTGGCTGCTGCGCGGTGCGCCCCAGGCCGTGCTCACCACGATCGACAACGAGCCCGAGCACCTCGCCGCCGCACGTCAGGCGTTCGCCGAGGCGAAGATCCCGCCGGCCAAGGCGCGGTTCATCACCGGCCGCGCGGCGGACGTGCTGCCGCGCATGAACGAGGGCTCATACGACATCGTCCTGATCGACGCCGACCCGGAGAACGTGATCGAGTACGTCGAGCACGGGCTGCGCCTGGTGCGCCCGGGCGGTCTGGTGCTGGTCCCACGGGTGCTGGCAGGGGGCAAGGTCGCCGACCCCGTGCAGCGCGATGAGGTCACCTCCGCGTACCGCTCGCTGGTGCAGGAGACGCAGGAGTCCCCCGCCGTGCTCGCGGCCCTCTCCACGACGGGCGAGGGCCTGCTGCAGCTGTCGCGCATCGCCTGACGGCGCCCACACCAGCCGAAGGCGCAGACGAGAAGAGGGGCGATGGGTTTCCACCCATCGCCCCTCTCGCGTCCTCGCCGATCAGGCTGCAGTCACGACGGCGCTCAGTACGTCGTGAAGCTCCTTCGCCTCGGCATCGTTCACGGAGACGACCAGACGTCCGCCTCCTTCGAGCGGAACGCGCACGATGATGAGACGCCCCTCCTTCACGGCCTCCATCGGTCCGTCGCCGGTCCTCGGCTTCATCGCTGCCATCGTGGCTCCCTTTCCCTCGGTGGTATGCGTCAAGTTTATCGTCAGCATCCGACCTGAGCATGTCAGCCCGACACAATCGCCGGTCAGACGGCCTGTGCGCCCGCTCTGATCCCGCTACGGAACCTGGTAGAACGTGCTGGCGATCCCGTACATCGACACGATCCACAGCCACTGCGCCAGCAGGCACAGCCCGAGCATCCCCCACCGGTACGTGCGCGAGCGCGGCACCGCCAGAGCACCCCACAGCGGGGTCAGCGGCATGAGCAGCCGGAGCGTGCTGGACTGCGGGAAGAACACCGCGAGCAGGTAGAGCAGGTAGCTCGCGCTCCACAGGCGGATCTCCGGGCCGAGCCTGCGCACCGAGGCGGAGCGCAGCAGCAGCGCCGCCACAGCCACGACCAGCACGACGAGCACGATCACGCCACCGCCGGCGGGAACCCCGAGCTGCCCCGCCCAGAACTCCGCGCCGCGCACGAACCCCTCGAAGGGGAAGAAGCTGTCGTTCGATTCGGGGAGCCAGTTGCGCCGCCAGGCCAGTTCGGTCTTCAGATAGGCGGACGGGTCACCCGTGACGACGCCCGCGATCACCTGCCAGGCGAAGCCGACCATCACGGAGAGCAGGCCGAGCGCCACGATGTGCACGACGTGCCGCACCGGAAGAGGTTCGCGATCGCGGCGCAGCCAGCGCAGGATGCCGTGCAGTCCGAGGAACAGCGCGAACGCCAGGATGCCGGGACGCGTGAACCCCATGACGGGGAGCACCAGGTAGAGCCAGGCGTACTGCCGCCGCGCGACGAGGTCGAGCCCGAGCAGCAGCAGCAGCGTGAAGAGCGCCTCGGCGTAGCCCACCTGGAACAGCGCGGCGAGCGGTCCGCTGGCGAAGAACGCGACCGCCCACATCGCCGCCGAGGCTCCGATGCGCGGGCGCAGCAGGCGGTGCAGCACGATGCATGCGAGGAGCCCCGAGACGAGCGACACGAGCAGGGCACCGAGGCCCCAGTCCCCGAGGCCGACCGCGTTCGCGAGGTATGCGTACACCGGCATGAACGCCCAGGAGTTCTCGGCCACCTGCCCGGTGGCGGTGGAGGGCAGAACGTGCGGGTAGCCGTTGACCGCCACCCACCAGTACCACTGCGCGTCCCAGCCCAGCACGAACGAGCGCAGGCTCGGCGCCGGTCCGAAGCGCGACTGGGACGTCGACACCGTGGACGCCAGGACGAGGAACCCCGTCGTGACGAGCCTGGCGGTCAGGTAGACGAGCGCGATGCGGCCGATCACCGGGACGCGCGCCCAGCGCCGCAGCGCGGAGCTCAGGATGCCGTGAGCCACGCCCGCAGCCCGCGTTCGACCGCCTCGATCTGCGCGAGCGGCACCCGCTCCTCGTCGTGGTGGGCGAGATGCGGGTCGCCGGGGCCGTAGTTGACGGCGGGGACGCCCAGCGCGGAGAAGCGCGCCACATCGGTCCAGCCGTACTTCGCGTGCGCCTCGCCGCCGACGGCGGCCAGGAAGCGCTGCGCGATGGGCGCGTCGAGTCCGGGGCGGGCGCCGGCCGCGGCATCCGTGATCTCGACCTCGAAGCCGTCGAAGGCGGCGCGGATGTGCGCCTCGGCATCCGCCACGCTCTTGCTCGGCGCGAACCGGTAGTTGACCTCGACCTCGCACAGGTCGGGGATGACGTTGCCCGCCACCCCGCCGCGGATGCTGACCGCGTTCAGTCCCTCGCGGTAGCCGAGCCCCTCGACCATGATCTCGCGGGCACGGTACTCGGCCAGACGTGTGAGGATCGGGGCGGCGCCGTGGATGGCGTTCTCGCCGACCCAGGAGCGCGCGCTGTGCGCCCGCACACCGCGGGTGCGGATCACGGCGCGCATCGTGCCGTTGCATCCGCCCTCGATGCGGCCGACGGACGGCTCCCCGAGGATCGCGAAGTCGGCCTGGAACAGGTCGGGGCGATCGGATGCCAGCAGGAACAGGCCGTTGAGCGACTCCTGGACCTCTTCGTTGTCGTACCACATCCAGGTGATGTCGGCCGCGGGCTCGGTGAGCTCGGCGGCGAGCTTGAGCTGCACCGCCACGCCGGCCTTCATGTCGACCGTGCCGCGCCCCCACAGGTGCGGGACGCCGTCGATCTCGATGTCTCGGGTGGGCACGTTGCCGTTGATGGGGACCGTGTCGATGTGGCCCGCGATCACGACGCGCTGCGCGCGGCCCAGGTCGGTGCGCGCCACGATCGTGTTGCCGTGCCGCGTCACCTCCAGGTGCGGGAACGCTCGCATGGTCTGCTCGATCTCGTCGGCGAGGCGGGCCTCGTCGCCGGAGACGCTGGGGATGTCGCAGATCACACGGGTGATGTCGGCAGAGGATGCGGTCAGATCGAGCACCATGTCACCCACACTAAACCGTGCGTCACATGCCCAGCCTCCGCATGTCCTGTCGCGCTAGCGTTGCAGGATGAGCACAGCACGCACGGTCTGGGGCACGGGCCTCAGCACGACCGCCTCCGACGGCACCGTCCTGGACGCATGGTTCCCCGAACTCGGCTTCGGCGAGCAGGATGCCGAGGACGCCGCCGCGGCCGCCTTCACCTGGGACGCCTTCGCCGAACCCGACGAGCGTCGCGGCGTGACGGTCGAGTTCGTGCAGCTCAGCATCGACCTGGACGCCGCTGTCGCGTCCACCCCTGACGCCTACCTGCGTCTGCACGCGCTGTCGCACCTGCTCGTGCGACCGAACGAGGTCAGCCTGGAGGGCATCTTCGCGCACCTGCCCACCGTGGCCTGGACCAACGCGGGACCCATGCTCCCCGCCGACGCGGCGCGGCTGCGGCCGCTGCTGCAGCGTCACGGCATCCAGGTGCAGGGACTGGACAAGTTCCCCCGCCTCACCGACTACGTGCAGCCCGCGGGCGTGCGCATCGCCGACGCCTCGCGCGTGCGGCTGGGCGCGCACCTCTCCCCCGGGACGACCGTGATGCACGAGGGCTTCGTCAACTTCAACGCCGGCACACTGGGCGCCTCGATGGTCGAGGGACGCATCTCGCAGGGCGTGGTCGTCGGAGACGGCAGCGACATCGGCGGCGGCGCCTCGATCATGGGCACGCTGTCCGGTGGCGGGACGCACCGCATCTCGGTGGGGGCCCGCACCCTGCTCGGCGCGAACGCCGGAATCGGCATCTCTCTGGGCGACGACTGCATCGTGGAAGCAGGGCTCTACCTCACGGCGGGCACCAAGGTCGAGCTCGCGGACGCCGCACCGACGGCCGAGGGCCGCCGGCAGACCGTGAAGGCCGCCGCGCTCTCCGGCGAGGACGGTCTGCTGTTCCGCCGCAACTCCCTGAGCGGTGCGGTCGAGGTCGTCCGGCGCGCGGGCGCCGGCGTCACGCTGAACGAGGCGCTGCACGCCTGACCCGGTACCGCTTCGGTCGTCGACACCCCCATCTGCCGTCGACACCCCTGTCTGCGGACGTCCGCAGACAGGGGTCTCGGCGGCAAGTGGGGGTGTCGGCGTATGCGCGGGGGTGTCGGCTTATGCACAGCCGCGGCCATCGGCGACTGCTAGGGTTGATCCGACGCCCCTCGCCAAGCGAGACGTCTGCGTCGTCGACACACTTCCGCCCCGGCATCCGGTCCGCGGTCACATCTCGAGCGGCGAACCGATGCGCGAACCCGCGCCGTCGCCCATTCCGCAGCATCCCTGCGCCTTCCTTATGGAGACACCCATGCCTTCCTTCCTCGATCTCGGCGTGCCCGCCGCCCTCGCGAACGTGCTCGCGGCCGACGGCAAGTCCGAGCCGTTCGCCATCCAGCGCGACACCCTCCCCGACTCCCTGGCCGGGCGGGACGTGCTCGGCCGCGGCCGCACCGGCAGCGGCAAGACCATCGCGTTCGCGCTGCCCCTCGTTACGCGGCTGTCGGCATCCGCCGCGCAGCGCCGCCCCGGCCACCCCCGCGGCCTCGTGCTCGCCCCCACGCGTGAGCTGGCCACGCAGATCGCCGCCACCGTCAAGCCGCTCGCCGAGGCCGTCGGGATGCGTGTCACCACCGTGTTCGGCGGCGTCAGCCAGCGTCCGCAGGAGCAGGCCATGCGCGCGGGCGTCGACATCGTCGTCGCCTGCCCCGGCCGCCTCGAGGACCTCATGAAGCAGGGCGTCGTCTCGCTGGACTCGGTGGACGTCGCCGTGCTCGACGAGGCCGACCACATGGCCGATCTCGGCTTCCTGCCCGGCGTCACCCGCATCCTCGCCGCCACGCCGAAGAACGGCCAGCGGCTGCTGTTCAGCGCCACGCTCGACCGCGGCATCGACGCGCTCGCCAAGCGCTTCCTGCACGACCCCGTCAGCCATGAGGTCGACGAGGCGAGCGTTCCGGTCGGCGAGATGACCCACCGGGTGCTCGTCGCGGCGGATGCCGATGCCAAGAAGCAGCTGGTTCAGGACCTCGCATCCGGCGAGGGCCGCCGCATCCTGTTCACCCGCACCAAGCACCACGCGAAGAAGCTCGCCAAGCAGCTGAGCACCGCGGGCATCCCCGCCGTGGACCTGCAGGGCAACCTCGGGCAGAACGCGCGTGAGCGGAACCTCGCCGCCTTCAGCGCCGACCCCGCCGACGGCGGCGTGCGCGTGCTGGTGGCCACCGACGTCGCTGCGCGCGGCGTGCACGTGGACGACGTCGAGCTCGTCGTGCACGTGGACCCGCCTGTCGAGCACAAGGCGTACCTGCACCGCTCGGGCCGCACCGCGCGTGCCGGCGCCGCGGGCACGGTCGTCACGCTCACCCTGCCCGAGCAGCGCCGCGATGTGAAGGACATCCTGCGCAAGGCGCAGATCACCGTCCCCCTCGAGGACGCCACGCCAGCGATCGTCGAGGAGCTCGTCGGCGAGCGCGCCGCGAAGGTGAAGTACGTCCCGGTGGTCACGCAGCCCCAGGGCAAGCCGAAGGCGAAGCCGGCGCAGACCACCGGCGAGCAGCGACCGGCCGGTGGCCGCTCGGGCCGTCGCCGTTCCGGCCGCGGCGGGGAGAGCACCCCGCGCACCGAGGGCGGTCAGCGGCAGAGCGGCGGTCAGCGGCAGGATGCCGCCGGACGCTCGGAGCACTCGCGCACCCGCTCGCACGGTCAGGGCAGCCAGACCCGCTACACCACGCAGACCGGCGCACCGTCCGGTCAGCACGCCAACGGCGGCCACGGCGCCGCTCGTCCGGCCGCGAACGGCCAGCAGCACTCCTCCGGTCGCGCACGCACCGGGTCGCGTCGCGCCAGCCGCCCGCAGGGCCGCTGAGCCGATACATTCCGGGGGCCGACACGCCACATCTCGGACGTTCTCGCTGGAGACGTCCGGAGAGTGGCGTGTCGGCCCCCGTTCTGCATCCGGACGCGCGACGCCGCGCGGGCGATGTCAGCGCCGGATGGCGTTGATCGCGAGGTTCAGGACGCGCTCGCGCTGGGCCGGGCTGTCGTAGGAGGCCACGGCCGCGACGCCGGAGACGAGCTTCACGACGTCGCTGATGGTGATGTCAGGATCGACGGCGCCGGCCTGCTGCGCGCGGGAGAGCAGCGGCTCCCCCGCCGACAGCATGATGTGGCGGCACTGCGTCAGCACCGAGGACTCGCGGTTGAGACCGTCGAGGAGCGCGTGCTTGGTGCCCACATACGAGACGAAGCGGTCGAGCCAGGCGCGCAGCGCATCCCAGGGCTCCAGCGAGGCGACCTCGAGGGCCGACGCCGCCAGCGCGTCGACCTCGCCGAGGTACAGGGTCTCGATGAGGTCGTCGCGCGTGGGGAAGTTGCGATACAGGGTGCCGATACCCACCCCCGCACGACGGGCGATGTCCTCCAGCGACGCGTCGGATCCGGACTCCGCGAAAGCCGCGCGCCCGGCCGCCACCAGGGCGTCGAAGTTGCGCGCGGCATCGGCCCGCTTGGGGCGTCGTTCCGCCAGAGCGGATGCCGGTGCCACCGTCGTCACGCTGACCTCCAGGGATGTCGGAAAAAAGTCTGTTCGGGCACTTGCGAACCGGAGGGTTCCTCCGGTAACTTTCTAACCGGAGGCTTCCTCCGTTCGGAGCCACTCTCCGATTCTACCTCTCCTCTCTGCAAGATCGGAAGGACCATGACCATCCGCTCGAACCACCGGCCCGCCTATGCGGCCGTCGCCGTGAGCGTCGCGTCGATCGCGCTGCTCCAGAATCTCGTCATCCCCGTCATCCCCATGATCGAGGCCGACCTGCGCATCGACTCCGATGCCGCGACCTGGACCATGACCGCCTGGCTCATCGCCGCGGCCGTCGCCACTCCCCTGCTCGGACGCGTGGGCGACCTGCGCGGACGACGGGCCACTCTTCTCGCCGTCCTCGGCCTGGTCATGCTCGGCGATCTCGTCGCCGCATTCGCGCCCGACATCGGCGTCCTCATCGCCGGGCGCGTCCTGCAGGGCGCCGGCGGCGCCGTCTTCCCCCTCGCCTTCGCCCTGCTGCGTGAGTTCATGCCCCCGGAGCGCCTCACCGGCGCCATCGGCTCCGTGAGCGCCCTGATCGGCATCGGCGGGGCCGCGGGCAGCGTGCTGGCCGGCCCGCTCTCGGCCTCGATCGGCTGGCGCGGCCTGTTCGAGGTGGCACTCATCGCGGCCGCGATCGGTGCCCTCCTCACCGTCGCGTGGATCCCACGGTCCGCCACCCGTGCCACCGGTCGGCTGAACACCCTCTCCGGAGTGCTGCTGTCGGGCTGGCTGGTCGCCCTGCTCCTCCCCCTCGCCTCCGGCGCGCACTGGGGCTGGACCAGTCCCGCCACGCTCGGACTGTTCGCCCTCGCGGCCGTGCTGCTCGTGGCATGGGTCGTCTCGGAGCTGCGCTCCGCGACGCCGCTGGTCGACATCCGGATGCTCGCGCACCGCAGCATCTGGCCGGTGAACGCCGCCGGCGTGCTGATCGGCGTGGCGGTCTTCGGATTCTGGGGCTACCTGCCGCTGTTCCTCGAGGTTCCCGCCGAAACCGGCTGGGCGCTCGGCCTCACCGCGCAGACCGCCGGACTCGTGCTGGTGCCCCTGCTGGCGGGCATGTCCCTGGCCGGTTTCGCCACCGGAGCGCTCAGCCGCGTGCTCGCGCTGCGCATGCAGCTCGTGCTGGGTGCACTGGTGATGGGAGCCTCGGTGATCGCCGCAGTGCTCTTCCACGCCGCGGTCTGGCAGCTCGCGATCGCGGGCGGCGTCTTCGGCATCGGAGTGGGCACCGCCTACGCCTCGATGGCGAGCATCATCGTCGAAGGGGTGCCCGCGAGCAGCGTCGGCATCGCCACCGGCGTGAACGCGAACCTGCGCTCGATCGGATCCGCGATCGGATCGGCGCTGATGACCGCGATCGTCTTCGGCTCCCTCGACTCCGGCGGGCGACCGTTCGAGAGCGGCTACGACACCGCCTGGATCACGATCGCGGCCGTCGCGGTGCTCGCCGCCGTCATCGTGGCCGTCGTCCCGGTGAACCGTCGCCGCGACGAGGCGTCGGTTCTCCTCCCGACCGCCCCGCAGCCGGTGCTCGCCGACGCGGCCTGACGTCACCGCCGGTTCGCCGGAACAGACGAGAACGGCCCCGGGATCCTCAGAGGATTCCGGGGCCGTTCTGCGTGTCACGCTCAGTGGCCGGGGTAGGCGCGCTCCGGCGAGCCGACGTACAGCTGCTGCGGACGGCCGATCTTGGTCTGCGGGTCGAGGTTCAGCTCGCGCCACTGCGCCAGCCAGCCGGGCAGGCGACCGATCGCGAACAGCACGGTGAACATGCGGGTCGGGAAGCCCATGGCCTTGTAGATCACGCCGGTGTAGAAGTCGACGTTCGGGTACAGGCGGCGCTCCTTGAAGTAGTCGTCCGCGAGGGCGATCTCCTCGAGCTCCTTGGCCAGGTCGAGCAGCGGATCGGTCACGCCGAGCTCGGCGAGCACCTCGTCGGCCGCCTCCTTGACGAGCTTGGCGCGCGGGTCGTAGTTCTTGTAGACCCGGTGGCCGAAGCCCATCAGCTTGACGCCCTCCTCCTTGTTCTTCACCCGCTCGACGAAGCGCTGCACGCTCTGACCCGACTCGCGGATCTGACCGAGCATGGTGAGGACGGCCTCGTTGGCGCCGCCGTGCAGCGGGCCGGACAGCGCCTGGATGCCGGCGGAGATGGACGCGAACTGGTTCGCCCCCGTCGAGCCGACCAGGCGCACGGTCGAGGTGGACGCGTTCTGCTCGTGGTCCTCGTGCAGGATCAGCAGCAGCTCGAGCGCCTTCGACATCACCGGGTTGACCTGGTACTCCTCGGAGAGCACGCCGAAGTTGAGCTTGAGGAAGTTGTCGACGAAGCTCAGCGAGTTGTCCGGGTAGAGGAACGCCTGGCCGACGCTCTTCTTGTGCGCGTACGCGGCGATGACCGGCAGCTTGGCGAGCATGCGCACCATGTTCAGCTCGACGTGCTCGGGATCGTGCGGGTCGGTCTGGCCCTCGTAGTACGTCGACAGCGCGGCGACCGCGGAGGACAGCACCGACATCGGGTGCGCGGTGTGCGGCAGCGCGGAGAAGAAGCGCTTGAGATCCTCGTGCAGCAGCGTGTGACGGCGGATCTTCTCGTCGAAGTCCGCGAGCTCGTCCGCGGTGGGCAGCTCGCCGTAGATGAGCAGCCAGGCCACCTCCAGGTAGCTCGTGCGCCCGGCCAGCTGCTCGATCGGGTAACCGCGGTAGCGCAGGATGCCCTGGTCGCCGTCGATGAAGGTGATCGCGGACTTGGTGGAGGCCGTGTTCACGAACCCGTAGTCCAGACCGGTGTACCCGGTCTGGCGCGTCAGCGTGGAGAAGTCGATGCTCCCCGCTCCGCTGACAGCTGGCAGCAGAGGGAACTCCGCGGTCGTGTCACCGATCGAGAGAGTCGCCTTGTCCGGCTGAGCTGCGCTCACGCCAACCTCCTGCTGCGTCTGTGTCGTCGTGGACGATGTGTGGCGCAGAGCGCCTGCCGGTGAACGGCCGCATCGCGTTTACAGCCTAGCCGCGCCTCCGGCCTACTGTGACATCCACCAAGATATGGACGGTTTCACGCCGGAAACCGACAAATCACCTCAGGGAGCGGATGCCGAGAGCCGCTGCGCGGCCTGCGCCACCCGGTCGAGCGGGGCGGTCAACGAGATGCGGACGTGGTCGGCGGAATGGTCACCGTAGAAGTGTCCGGGGCCCGCCAGGATGCCGAGGTCGGCGAGGCGGCCCATCGACTCCCAGGCGTCGCGCCCCTCGGTCACCCACAGGTACAGCCCTGCCTCGGAGCCGTCGATGCGGAATCCGGCCGCCGTGAGCGCGGGCACGAGCAGCTCGCGCCGCTGCCGGTAGAGCTCCTTCTGCGCGGCGACGTGCTCGTCATCGCGCAGCGCCACCGCCATGGCGTGCTGCACCGGCGCCGGCGGCATGAGGCCGAGGTGCTTGCGCGCTGTCAGCAGATCGCCGACGACGCGCGCGCATCCTGCCACGAGGGCGGCGCGGTAGCCGGCGAGGTTGGACTGCTTGCTGAGGGAGTAGACGCTGAGCAGACCGGAGCGGGTCCCTCCGGTGACACGCGGGTCCAGCACGGAGGGGATCGGCTCGGATGCCCAGGTGCCGTCCCAGCCGAGCTCGGCGTAGCACTCGTCGCTGGCGAGCACGGCGCCCAGTTCGCGGGCGCGTCGCACGGCGGCGGCGAGCTCCTCGACGCTCCAGGTGCGCCCGTCCGGGTTCCCCGGAGTGTTGATCCAGATCAGCTTCGCGCCCTCGGGCCACTCCGCGGGGTCGTCGGCGGCGATCGGGGTCGCCCCGGCGGTGATCGCGCCGACCGCATAGGTCGGGTAGGCGACTCGCGGATGCACCACGATGTCGCCCTCGCCGAGCCCGAGCAGCAGCGGGAGCAGCGCCACGAGCTCCTTCGAGCCGATCGTGGGGATCACGTTCTTGACCGCGAGGTCCGGCACACCGCGACGGCGCGCGTACCACTCGACGATGGCCTCGCGCAGCGCAGGCGTACCCACCGTCTGCGGGTACGCGTGCGCGTCGGTGGCCTCGGCGAGCGCGGCGCGGATCACCTCGGGGGTCGGGTCGACGGGCGAGCCGATGGAGAGGTCCACGATGCCGTCAGGATGCGCCGCAGCACGCTCCCGGTAGGGCTCCACCGCATCCCAGGGATAGTTCGCGAGGTCGCGGACGCCCACTCACTCCCCCTGCGGGGGCAGGGCGGAGACCACGGCGTGGTCGTAGGGCAGCACGCCGACCTTGGCGGCACCGCCCGGGGAGCCCAGCTCGTCGAAGAACTCGACGTTGGCCTTGTAGTAGTCGGCCCATTCCCCAGGGAGGTCGTCTTCGTAGAAGATCGCCTCGACCGGGCACACCGGTTCGCAGGCGCCGCAGTCCACGCACTCGTCGGGGTGGATGTACAGCATCCGCTCACCCTCGTAGATGCAGTCCACGGGACACTCATCGACGCAGGCGCGGTCCTTGACGTCGACGCAGGGAAGGGCGATCACATACGTCACGTGACCAGTCTACGACGCGCGCGAGTGCCGATCGCCCGCCGCCGCGGCGGATGCCGACAGCCGGCGCACCTTGGAGAGGTCCGGCCACATGACCACGAGCACGACGATGCCCGCCGCCACATACATCCAGATATTGCCGAGCGGCGTGTTCGGCACGACCACGGATCCGCCCGGGCCGCGCTGTGAGATCAGCAGGATCAGCGCCATCATCCCGAAGCCCGCCGCCAGCGCCGCCCAGCGGTCGCCGGTCAGGGTGCGCAGGGCGATCAGCAGCGCCGCGCACGCGATCGCGCCGAGGATCATGCCCACCGGCACCGGTCCGAGTGTGTAGCTGTGCGCGATCGTGGCCGCCACGCCGTAGACGCCGCCGATGAGGAGGGCGGCGAGCCAGGACAGACCGCGGGAGATCACAGAGCGCACTCTCTCAGGTTACCCGCGGATGCTGTGGATGCATCGTCGCTGCCCGGTGCCCTCAGGACACCCGCGGATGCTGTGGATGCGCCGCCGCTGCCGCCGCGCTCAGACCGCCCAGCCCACCAGTCTGAGCAGCGCGGCGACCGCCGCCGCCGCGACCACCACGACGAGGAACGACTGCCGCATCCAGAGCAGGCCTGCGGCCACGAGCACCGCGGGAACCCGGGCATCCACCATGATCGCCTGGCCGGCTCCGAGCGACTGCACCGCCACGAGCGCCCCGAGCAGCGCGACGGTGAGCAGATCGGAGATCCGCGCGGGGCGCGGCGCCTCCAGCAGGCGCGCAGGGATGAGATAGCCGACGGCCTTCAGGCCGACGCAGATGCAGGCGGCGAGCAGCACCGCGTTCCACACGGTCATGACGCCGCCCCCTCGACCGACGGGGCGTCGCCGTCCCGCCCGAGCCAGTTGAACCAGCCGACGACGATCGCGACCACGGCCGCGACGAGCACCGGCATGCCCGGCATGAGCACGGGTGTGAGCGCGGCGGCGACGACCGCCGCGGCGACGCCGACGGCGATGGCCTGGCGCTGCTTGAGCCGCGGCCAGAGCAGGGCGAGGAACGCCGCGGCCGCGGCGGCATCCAGGCCCCACGACTTCGGATCGCCGAGCACGTCGCCCAGCAGGGCGCCGGCCAGCGTCGTGAGGTTCCAGCCGATGAACACACCCAGCCCCGTGATCCAGAATCCCAGCCGGCCGAGCGCCGGGGACTCCTGCGAGATCGCGACGGCCGTCGACTCGTCGATGGTCACCTGCGCTGCGGCCGTGCGGCGCCAGAATCCGTTGCCGATGAGGGGCGACATCCGCATGCCGTAGGCGACGTTGCGCACCCCCAGCAGGGCGGCGGATGCGATGGCCGAGGGCAGCGCCGCGAGCCCGCCGGCGCCGAACACTCCGATGAACGCGAACTGCGAGCCGCCGGTGAACATCACCAGGCTCAGCACGCAGGTCTGCCAGATGTCCAGGCCGGAAGCCACCGCGAGAGCGCCGAAGGAGATGCCGTAGGCGCTGGTCGCGATGGCCACGCCGAGGCCTTCGCGCCACACCTCCCGGACGGCACGGGTCGCGGCATCCGCCTCTGTTCGATTCGCCGAACGCATGACCAACATTCTGAACGTATTGAGGATGTCCGTCAAGTCGAACGATCGTTTGCGATACTGAACACATGGAACTGCGCGAACGCATCGCCCATGCCCTGCGACGCGAGCGGGAGGCCGCCGGCATCTCGGTCTCGGAGCTCGCCCGCCGTGCCGGCGTCTCGAAGGCGACGGTGTCGCAGCTGGAGAGCGGAGCCGGGAACCCCAGCGTGGAGACCCTGTGGGCCCTGGGCGACGCACTCGGCATCCCGTTCGCCACTCTCGTCGACGAGCGCACGACCGCGCCACGGCTGATCCGCGTCGGGGACCACGCGGGCGTTCCCTCGGCGGCGGCCCCGTACCTCGCGACGCTGCTGTCGGCGGCGGCGCCCGGCACACGCCGGGACATCTACCTCATCCAGGCCGAACCGGGCGAACCGCGGCGCTCACTCCCCCACCGGCACGGCACGACGGAGCACGTCGTCCTGGTCTCGGGCGAGGCCCTGATCGGCCCCGCAGAGGCCCCCGAGCTCCTGCATCCGGGTGACTACCTGTCGTATCCGGGCGACGCCCCGCACGTGTTCGAGGCGCGGCTCACCGGAACCAGCGCGGTCCTGGTCAGCGAGCTTCGCTGACCAGGACCGCGCGCGGGGCGAGACTCCGGCTCAATACCAGTTCACGGCCTGCG
>NZ_BRZC01000004.1:746925-1002699 GCF_030268005.1 Microbacterium arabinogalactanolyticum
CGACCATGCCGAGCAGGGCGAGCCGTAGGCGCGCTTGATGTAGTCCAGGCCCCACGCGATCTGCGTCGCCGCGTTCGTGCGCCAGTCCGCGCCTGCGGTGGCCATCTTGCTGCCGGGCAGCGCCTGCGGGATGCCGGTCGCGCCGCTGGGGTTGTAGGCCTTGTAGTTCCAGCCGGACTCCTTGTTCCACAGGCTCGACAGGCAGGAGAACTGGCCCGCGCCCCAGCCGTACTTGCTGGCGGCCATGGCACGCGCGGTGGCGCGCGCGCCGTCCGGGGTGTTCGCGGCGGCCAGCGCCGCAGCGGCGACGCGCTGCTGCTCGGCGGCCTGCTCGGCGGCGATGCGCGCGGCCTCGGCCTGCTGGCGCGCGATCTCCGCGGCCTTGGCCTCCTTGGCCGCGGTCAGCGACTCCTGCAGCGCGGCGGTGTCCCGCTGCACGAGCACGGTGCTCCGGACCACGTCATCGGTCATGTCAGCGAGCTGGTCGGAGCTCGGCTGCTCGGCGCTCGACAGCACCTTCACATCGTGCATCAGGTCGGTGATCGCGACGTCCTTCAGCGTGGTCCCGGGCAGCACATCCGCCGACTCGGCCACGTGGTTCAGCGCGACGGCGTTGTTCAGGGCGATCCTGCCGTCGCTCTCCGCCTGGGATGCCTTGTGGACATCGGCCTGCGAGGGGGCGGCGAGAGCGGGAGCGGCGAGGATGCCGGTGGCCGCGGCTGCGGCGAGGACGGCGCCGACGGCGACGCCGACCAGCGGCTTGCGCATCGCGGAGCGGGCGGACACGGCGGCATGCACCCGGCGGGACGCACGGGTGTGGAGGGTATGAGGCATTCGGGTTTCGACTTTCGGGTCGTCGTCGGCCCGGAACCCGCGGAGGGCTTGCTCATCGGGAGCGGTTTCCCGGGCACGAAGAACGAGTCTGCGCTCCCGTTCTGGACGGAACATGCCACGGACCTGGACATTCCGTGCCTGGTTCGTGGGAATCCCGGCTTCACGCTCCCAAGAAGATGTGTTATGCGTTCGTTACTTCGTCGTCGACGGCCCGCCGCGAAAAAGCGAAGGCCCCGGTCGGAACCGGGGCCTTCGGGTGGATCGGAACGCGCGTCAGGCGTTGGCGTCCTGACGCTTCAGGCGCGATGCCTCACGACCGCGGACGGTCTGGTCCAGGATCACCTTGCGGATGCGGACGGCATCCGGGGTGACCTCGACGCACTCGTCCTCGCGGGCGAACTCGAGGGACTCCTCCAGCGACAGGATGCGCGGCGGGGTCATCGACTCGAACGTGTCGGCCGTGGAGGAGCGCATGTTGGTGAGCTTCTTCTCCTTGGTGATGTTCACGTCCATGTCGTCGGCGCGCGAGTTCTCGCCCACGACCATGCCCTCGTAGACCTCTTCGGTGGGACGCACGAAGAACGACATGCGCTCCTGCAGGGCGATCATGGCGAACGGGGTGGCCACGCCGGCGCGGTCCGCGACGATCGAGCCGTTCTGGCGGGCCACGATGGACCCGGCCCACTCGTCGTAGCCGTGCGAGATCGCGTTCGCGATGCCGGTGCCGCGGGTGATCGAGAGGAACTCGGTGCGGAAGCCGATCAGACCGCGCGAGGGCACGATGAACTCCATGCGGATCCAGCCGGTGCCGTGGTTGATCATGTTGTCCATGCGGCCGCGGCGGTTCGCCATCAGCTGGGTCACGGCACCGAGGTGCTCCTCCGGGACGTCGACCGTGAGGTGCTCGTAGGGCTCGTGCACCTTGCCGTCGATCTTGCGGGTGACGACCTGCGGCTTGCCGACCGTGAGCTCGAAGCCCTCGCGGCGCATGTTCTCGACCAGGATGGCGAGCTGCAGCTCACCGCGGCCCTGCACCTCCCAGGCATCCGGACGGCCGATGTCGTTCACGCGGATCGAGACGTTACCGATGAGCTCGCGGTCCAGACGGTCCTTCACCATGCGGGCGGTGAGCTTGTGGCCCTTGACCTTGCCGACCAGCGGCGAGGTGTTGGTGCCGATCGTCATCGAGATCGACGGCTCGTCGACCGTGATCTGCGGCAGCGGGCGCACGTCCTCGGGGTCGGCGATGGTCTCGCCGATCATGATGTCGGCGAAGCCGGCGATCACGGCGATGTCGCCGGGGCCGGCGGACTCGGCCGGGTAGCGCTCCAGCGCCTTGGTCATCAGCAGCTCGGTGATACGCGCGTTCTGCGTGGTGCCGTCCTGGCGCACCCAGGCGACGGTCTGACCCTTCTTCAGCGTGCCGTTGAAGACGCGCAGCAGCGCGAGGCGGCCGAGGAAGGACGAGGAGTCGAGGTTGGTGACCCACGCCTGCAGCGGGGCCTCGTCGTCGTAGGACGGTGCGGGCACGTGCTCGAGGATCGCCTCGAAGAGCGGCTCGAGGTCGTCGTTGTCGGGCAGGTCGCCGTTGGCGGGACGGGTGCGGGATGCCGCGCCGGCACGGCCGGAGGCGTACACGACCGGGACGTCCAGCAGGGCGTCGACATCGAGGTCGGGCACGTCGTCGACCAGGTCGGATGCCAGGCCCAGCAGCAGGTCCTGCGCCTCGGCCTCGACCTCGGCGATGCGCGCGTCGGCGCGGTCGGTCTTGTTGACCAGCAGGATGACGGGGAGCTTGGCCTCGAGCGCCTTGCGCAGCACGAAGCGGGTCTGCGGCAGCGGGCCCTCGGAGGCGTCCACCAGCAGCACGACGCCGTCGACCATGGACAGCGCGCGCTCGACCTCGCCACCGAAGTCGGCGTGGCCGGGGGTGTCGACGACGTTGATCGTCACCGGGGTCTCGCTGTGCTTGCCCTTGTAGGTGATCGCCGTGTTCTTGGCGAGGATCGTGATGCCCTTCTCACGCTCCAGGTCGTTGGAGTCCATCGCGCGCTCTTCGACGTGCGCGTGCTCGCCGAACGAGCCCGTCTGGCGGAGCATGGCGTCGACGAGGGTGGTCTTGCCGTGGTCGACGTGTGCGACGATCGCGACGTTTCGGAGGTCAGAGCGGAGGGCGTGCGCCATTCAAAGGTCCTAAGAAGGTGGGATTTGTGCGCCGGGATGCCGACGTTCCAGGATAGCGCACGCCATCAGCACCTTCCTGAAGGCCCGGTCAGGCTAGCGGGTGAACACCTGACGACGACGGTCCGGCCACTCGACCTCGACGCGGATGCCGTCGAAACGCGCCCACGGGTGGTCGAGCACGTCCCGCGCGTGCAGCTCGGCGGCATCCATCCGCGTGACCCAGTGCGCACGCCCGCCGGACGGCTCGTAGCGGAAGCCGCCGTCGGCCGTGAGCAGGCTCTTGCTCTCGTGGAAGTCGTCCCAGGAGAGCAGCCAGCGCCCGTCGTACATGCCGTTGTACACCCGCACGGTCGCGCGTCGCACGGCCGGCGCGCCGAGGGCGGGAGCGACCGACGCCCAGTCCGTGCGGCGCACGGCGGGCAGCAGCGAGGCGCTCTCCCAGAGCGGTGACGGATCGTCCTCGCGACCCGTCACGACGTCGAGCCAGCGGCGGGGCCTGCTCACGCCGACGTAGAGCAGTCGTCGCTCCGCGGTGAGGATCGAGGCGAAGGAGTCGCCGAACACGCGGCCTAGCTGCCACGTCGGATGCACGTGCGGGAACGCCCATCCGGCCACGCCCACCAGGATCACCGCATCCGCCTCCCGGCCCTTGTAGGAGTGGATGGTGCCGACGTCGCAGCGCGCGACGGCATCCGTCGGCACGACCCGCCCAAGGCCCGCGACGGCGCGCTCCGCGACCTCGCGGGTTCGCGCCAGCACGGCCACCGTGCGCCCGTTTCCGAGGTGCTCCTTCACCAGTCGCAGCACGGCGGACGTCGACGGACGGCCGAGCCGCTCCTCCTCGGGCGTCGGCTCGAAGCCGTCCATCCCGAACTGCCTGATGCGGCCTGTGAGGTCCGCCGTCGCCCTGGCCGGTCTGCCGCGCCCGGCCATGACGCTGTTGCCGACGTCGACGATGTCGGCGCTGGACCGCTGATTCCCCAGCATCCGCAGTCGGATCGCTCCCGGGAAGCGGGCGGTGAAGTCTGCGAAGTACTCGGTCGACGACCCGGCGAACTCGTTGATGGCCTGCCAGTCGTCGCCGACGGCCATGACCCTCGCCCGGGGCGCCTGGCCGAGCACGGCCTGGATCAGGGCGTCGAAGCGCGGCGTGAAGTCCTGGAACTCATCGATGACGATGTGCGTGATCGCGCGGACGTCGCCGCTGCGGCCACCACCGGAGAAGTCGGTCAGCCCCTCCCCGACCCGCGCAGCCGCGCGCCAGACGATCCCGGGGAAGTCCTCTTCCTGAGCTTCGGCGAGCGCCTGCACGTAGAGGTCGAGCATCCGGGCGCCGAGCTCGATCGCCCCTCGACGGGACTCGTCCCCGTCGCGCAGCTGCCACTCCCGCAGCAGGTCCGCGCCGCTCCACATGCGCTGCCGCGCCCGCATCACGATCTGCGTGATCGCCCGCAGCAGCCTCTCGCCGATCGATCCCCGGATCGCCTCCCAGAGGCGGTCGTCCATCTCGGCGGTCGGCACGCCCGCCGAGCGGAGATCCCGGCGCAGACGCTCCTCGAACCCGCTCGCCGCCGTGGTCCGCTCGTCGTAGCGCAGGTCGGCGGAGAACGGGCGGCGCGGATCGGTGATGGCGATCCGCAGCCGTGACCCGCCATCCGCGTCGAGCAGCTCGAAGACGGAGCTGCTGCGGTGGAACCGGAAGTCGCGCCCATCGCTGCCCAGCCCGCTGCGCAGCAGGGCGTCGGCGATGCTCTGCGCGGCACGGCTCGGAAGCGCATCGCCGCGCAGGCTCCAGTACCTGGCGCCCGACTCGCCGTCGGCGTCCGCCCGCACGAACGACAGCACCAGTTCCCGCATCTCGTCCTGCGACGCCGGGTCGTGCCACAGGGATCGCACGATCTCCTCGACGCGCCGATCCGCGTCGTCGGCGAGAACACGTTCCGCCGGACGGACCAGGCGGTAGGCGAGCGCGTCCAGCGTCATGATGTGCGGCTGCGCGTCCACCGGCAGCCACTCCCCCGCGCGGCGCCGCAGATCCGCGGCTGCGGCGCTGTTGAACGCGAGCATCAGGATCTCGTCGGGCCGTACACCGCGCCGCTCGATCAGGTAGGCGGCGCGGGCGATCATGGTCGTGGTCTTCCCGCTCCCGGCGCGGGCCTCGACGAGCGCATGCCCGTGAGTCGTGCCGATCACGGCCGCCTGTTCGGGAGTGGGCCGGAATTCCGGATGCTCCTCACGGGCCCACTCGAGAACGGCGTCCCCGACCGGTGCCTCCGGCTGCGGTGCGGGCGTCGCGTGCGTCGCGTGCGACGTCGGTGCGGGCGTCGCGTGCGACGTCGATCTCCGCACGCCGGCGAGCAGGCTGCTGTCGCGGAACGTTCGCGCCTTGGCGATCGTCGGTGCGGAGTCCTTCGCGACGCGGGCGACGTTCTCGGCCAGCGCGCGCCACTGCCGCTCGGTCATGGCGGCGTGCAGGTCGGTCAGCAGCTCGCGCTCGACGTCCGAACGCGCGGCGGCGACGTGATCGGCGACCACGGAGGGCAGGAACCACGTCTGGTACCAGGCCGACTTCTCGTCGTAGTCCCGCCACGTCGCGAGCAGAGCGCGAAGCACCACCACCGACCTCGGCGCGGGAGCGGGTGCTGTGCCGCCGCTCGCGGCGCGTCGTGTCGTGCTCGTCATTCCTCGGTCAAGCCTACTGACGCACTGGGTAGCATCTGGCTATGCCCGCTGCCAGAATCCTGCCGTCCGTCGAGCCCGTCCCCGGCCGCACGCGACTGTGGTGGGAGATCGGCATCGTGCTCGCACTCGGCCTCGGGCAGTCCGCGATCTACTCGATCGTGCAGCTGGCCTACCGGCTCACCGACAGCACTCCCCTGGCGGACCAGACGACCACGCTGAACCCGTCGCGCAGCGACAGGGAGGCCTTCGACCTCATCTACCAGCTGCTCTCGATCGGGTTCGCGATCGTGCCCGCCCTGCTGGTCTGCTTCCTGCTCTGGCGTTCCCGGCGCCCGCACCTGCAGGCGCTGGGCCTGGACGGCCGGCGCTACGGGCGCGACACCGGCTGGGGCGTCCTGCTGGTGCTGGCCATCGGCATCCCCGGCATCGGCCTTTATCTGCTGGGTCGGGCGCTCGGGCTCTTCGTCGCGGTCGACCCGGGTGGGCTCGCCGCGCACTGGTGGACGGTGCCGATCCTGCTGCTCTCGGCCGCGCGGGCCTCGATCCAGGAGGAATTCGTGGTGCTCGGCTACCTGTTCGCCCGGCTGCGGCAGCTGGGCTGGGGAACCTGGCCGATCATCGTCGCCACCAGCGTGCTCCGCGCCAGCTACCACCTGTACCAGGGTCCGGGCGCGTTCATCGGCAACTTCGCGATGGGGATGCTGTTCGGCTGGCTCTTCGCCCGCACCGGGCGCCTCATGCCGTTCCTGGTCGCCCACTTCCTCATCGACGCCGCGGCGTTCGTCGGCTATCCGTGGGCGGCTGCGACGTGGCCGGCCCTGTTCGGGCTGCCCGGCTAGCAGCCCGTCGGGGTCAGCGTCTGGCGGCCCGTCGTGGTCAGCGGGTGACGGAGATCGAGACCGCGGCCCACACCGCGATCACGAGCAGGGCGCCGAGGGCCGGCCAGTCCCAGCTGCGGCGGATCGGAGCATCGGCATCCTGTCGCCCCGCCTTCCAGCGACTGCGGATGTCGGCGAGCTCGCGCACGCCGGACGGCGGCTTCACGCCCTCCACATCCCGCTCGCGGGCGGTCTGCCGACGAGGCCGGGAACGTGCAGGACCGCCCATCGCGGTGGCCTTCGACCCGTCGTCGAGCGAGAACTCCAGCTGCCAGCGGAAGTCGACGTCCTTCACGTGCGCCCAGCCGAAGCTGATCCGGCGCAGCAGGTTCTGCATGGTCACGCCATGCTCGTCCAGGCGCAGCAGCGAGGCCGCGGACGCCGCGTAGACGACCCACAGCGCCAGAAGCACCCAGGGGGCGAGCAGCATCATCTGCCCGAACCCGGCGCGCACGGCGGCGTCGATGAGCAGGTACGCGACCACGAGCGCCGAGATCGCGAGGAAGACGAGTCCCGTCCACGCACGGTAGGTGCGCGGACGGGACTCGTTGGTCTCCTTGTCAGGAGAGCTCACAGGCCGCCCCCGCCGAGCTGGATGGAGGCTCCGGGAATGGCTTCGAGCAGACGCTGGGTGTACTCCTGCTGCGGGTTCGCGAAGATCTCGTCGACGCTGCCCTTCTCGACCAGCTTGCCCTTCTCCATCACGGCCACCAGGTCGCTGGAGACGCGCACCACCGCGAGGTCGTGCGTGATGAACAGATAGGTCAGCTGCAGTTCGCTCTGCAGCTCGGCGAGCAGCTTCAGGATCTGCGCCTGCACGAGCACATCGAGCGCCGAGACGGCCTCGTCGAGCACGACCACGTCGGGCTTGAGCGCCAGCGCGCGCGCAATGGCCACGCGCTGACGCTGACCGCCGGACAGCTCGTTCGGGTAGCGCGAGACGACCTCGCTCGGCAGTGCGACCTGCTCCAGCAGCTCGAGCACGCGCTCGCGCCGCGAGGACTGGTCGCCCACGCCGTGCACGACCATCGGCTCTGCGATGGTGTTGCCGATGTTGCGCAGCGGATCCATCGATCCGTACGGGTCCTGGAACACCGGCTGCATCCGCCGCCGCAGCGCGAACGACTGCGCGTTCGACAGGTGCGACACCTCCTCGCCCGCGACCTCGATCGTGCCGGAGGTCACGGACTCGAGCTTGAGCACCATCCGCGCGACCGTGGTCTTGCCCGAACCGGACTCGCCCACGAGCGCGAGCGTCTTGCCCCGGGGGATGTCGAAGCTGACGTCGTCGACAGCGCGGAACAGCTCGCTGCGGAAACCGCCCTGCCGGATCTTGAAGTCCTTCGTCAGCCCGGCCACGCGCACCATGGTGGGCGCGTCCGCCAGCGACTCCTCGGTCTGGATGCCGTGCTCGGTCACCTCGGCCTGGATCCGCTGCGAGGCGATGCTCGGAGCGGCAGCGACCAGGCGCTTGGTGTACGGATGCCGTGGATCCTCGAGGATCTCGCGGCTGGGACCGGCCTCGACGATCTCGCCCTGGTTCATCACGATGATCCGGGAGGCGCGCTCGGCGGCCAGGCCCAGGTCGTGCGTGATGAGCAGCACCGAGGTGCCGCGATCCCGCGTGAGGCTCGCCATGTGGTCGAGGATCACGCGCTGCACGGTGACGTCCAGCGCCGAGGTGGGCTCGTCCGCGATGAGCAGACGCGGATCGGCCGCGAGGCCGATGCCGATCAGCGCACGCTGGCGCATGCCTCCCGAGAACTGGTGGGGGAACTGGTGCAGGCGCCTCTCGGCATCCGCCAGACCCGCCTGCTGCAGCACCTCGATCGCGCGGCGCTTGACCTCGGCCCTGCCCTGGGCGATGCCGTTGGCGCGGATCGCCTCCTTGACCTGGAAGCCGATGCTCCACACCGGGTTGAGGTTCGACATCGGGTCCTGCGGGACGAAGCCGATGTCCCGGCCGCGCAGGTGCTCCATCTCACGGCGGCCGAGCTTGGTCAGCTCGCGTCCGTCCATGACGATCGACCCGCCCGTCACCTTGCCGGTGCCGGGAAGCAGGTTGACGATGGCCGCCGCGGTCGTGGACTTGCCGGAGCCCGACTCGCCCACGATGGCCACGGTCTCGCCGGGGAAGATGTCGAAGCTCACGCCGTGCAGCACCTCGCGCACGCCGTGCTGGCCGCGGAACGCGACCTTCAGGTCGCGGATGCTGACCAGCGGCTCCTGATCGATCGAAGCGTTCATCGGGTGGCCCTCGCCTTCGGGTCCATGGCGTCTCGGAGGAGCTCGCCCAGCACGACGAACGACAGCACGGCCGTCGTCAGCGCGATCGACGGGTAGATCAGTGACATCGGGGCGACCCGCAGCGTCGATTGAGCGCGGCTGATGTCGGCACCCCAGGACATCGTCTCCGTGCCGAGACCGACACCGAGGAACGCCAGGGTCGACTCCGCCACGATGCCGCCCGCCAGGGCGAGCGTGCCGAGCACGATCAGCGGCGCGATGGCGTTGGGCACGACGTGAGCCATCAGGGTGCTGAACTTCGAGCGCCCGACGGCCTTGGACGCCGTGATGAACTCCGCCTGCCGCACCCGCATCACCTCGGCGCGGACCACGCGTGCGGTGGCCGCCCACGCGAACCCGCCGATCGCGAGCGACAGCGTGAAGACGTTGCGGTACTTCTCGAACACCGTCATCACGACCACGGCGGCCAGGATGTAGGGGATCGAGAAGAACATGTCACCGATGCGCGAGAGCAGCGAGTCGACCCAGCCGCCGTAGTAGCCGGAGATCGTGCCCATGATCCATCCGATGCCCGAGCCGATGATCGTGGACAGCAGACCCACGCTCAGCGAGGTGCTCGCGCCGTGCACGATGCGGGAGAACACATCGCAGCCCTGGAACGTGAAGCCCAGGAGGTGCCCTTCAGTCGGCCCCTTGTTGGAGTTCTCCAGGTGACAGAGGTTGTCCGGAGGCACCTGTGTGAACAGCGTCGGCCACGCGGCCATCAGCAGCAGCAGAGCCACGAACGCCAGCGAGATCCAGAACAGCGGGCGACGTCGCAGGTCGTACCAGGCATCGCGCCACAGGTTGGAGGGCTTGCCGCTGACGCGCACGGCGTCGGTGGGCAGCTGCTCCGTGGTGACGGGGGCGACATAGCGCCGGGACAACGGGTCAGACATAGCGGATCCTCGGATCGAGCAGCCCGTACAGCAGGTCGACGAGCAGGTTCACCAGCACGTACAGCACGACGAAGATCGTGACGAACGAGACGATGGTCGGGCCCTCATGCTGCAGGATGGCGCGGAACAGGGTGTTTCCGACGCCGGGGATGTTGAAGATGAACTCGGTGACGGTCGCGCCGACCAGCAGCACGCCGAAGTTGGTCGCGGAATTCGTGATCACCGGGATCAGCGAGTTGCGGATCACGTGCACAGGAAGGACGCGGTACTGCGGCAGACCCTTGCTGTAGGCCGTGCGCACCCAGTCCTGGTTCATGGTCTCGATGACGGAACCGCGCATGAGCCGCATGCTGGTGGCGTACAGGCTGAGGCCCAGCACGATGGCGGGCAGCCACATGTCGCCCCAGCCGTTCTGCCCGCCGACCGTCGGCCGGAACCAGCCCAGCTGGATCGCCAGGAAGTACTGAGCCAGGAAGCACATCACGAAGATGGGCATCGACAGGAACACCAGCGCGATGATCAGCGCGACGTTGTCGGAGACCTTCCCCTTGCGCAGCGCCGAGAACGTGCCGACGATGATCGACAGCAGGAACTCGATGCCGATCGACAGCACTGCCAGGCGGCCGGTCACCGGCAGAGTGCGGGCCAGCACGTCGTTGACGGACTGGCCAGAGAAGGTGGTGCCCATGTCACCGCGGACGAGGCCCGACATGTAGTAGTAGTACTGCACGATGAAGGGCTGATCCAGGTGGTACTGGGCGCGGATCGCGTCCAGCAGCTGCTGGCTGGGTTGCTTGTCGCCGAACAGCGCGGCGATCGGGTCGCCCGGCATGGCGAAGACCAGGGCGTAGATCAGCAGCGTGGATCCCAGGAAGACGGGGATCAGCTGCAGGATACGGCGGACGATGTAAGAGAACATCCACTCTCGATTCGTGCGGACGATGCACTCCGTGGGCACGCCGTGAGGCGACGACGTTCACGTCGCCGCCTCACGGTCAGCCCTGCGGAGCCTTACTTCGTCTTGTCCTTGGTGATGTCTTCGAACAGCGGCACGGAGTTCCAGCCGAACTTCACGTTGTGCACGCTCTCACCGAAACCACCGATGGAGTTCTGGTACCACAGCGGGATCGCCGGGAGGTCCTTGACCAGGATCTCCTGCACCTTGGTGTACTTCTTGGCCGAGTCCGCCGGGGTGTCGGCGGATGCACCCTCTGCGAGGAGCTTGTCGACCTCGGGGTTGGTGTAGTCGCCGTCGTTGGACGAGGCGCCCGTCGAGTACAGCGGGAACAGGAAGTTGTACACACCCGGGTAGTCGGCCTGCCAGCCTGAACGAGCCGCGGTCTTGAAGGTGCGCTTGCCGTTGGCGTCCTTGGCGTTGATCGCCGCACGCAGCGTGGCGAAGTCGACGTACGAGGCGCCGGCCGCGTCGATGCCGAGCGTGTTCTTCAGCGAGTTGGCGACGGCCTCGACCCAGGCCTGGTGCGGGCCGTTGGCGTTGTAGGCGATCTCGAACTTGCCCGACCACGGCGAGATCTTGTCGGCCTCGGCCCACAGCTTCTTCGCCTCCTTCGGGTCGTACTTCAGCGCGTCGCCGCCCTTGAGGCTCTTCTGGTAGCCGTCGAGTGCGGGCGAGGTGAAGTCGGTCGCGGGGACGCGGGTGTCGTTGAAGATCGTCTTGGTGATCGACTCGCGGTCGATCGCCATCGACATCGCCGCGCGACGCAGCTTGCCCTCGTCGCCGGAGAAGTGCTCGATCCACTCGCCGATCGTGAACGACTGGAAGATCGCGGCGGGCTGGTTGACCGCGCGGTCGCCGAGGTCGCTCTGGAACGTCGCGATCGAGGCGTCCGGGATGCTGTCGATGACGTCGAGGTTGCCACCCAGCAGGTCGGCGTAGGCCGCGTCGTACGAGGTGTAGAACTTCAGGGTCAGACCGCCGTTGGCGAGCTTGCGCACGCCCTTGTAGTCGGGGTTCTTGACCAGGTCGATCTGCACGTCGTGCTGCCAGGCGCCGTCGCCGGCCAGCTTGTAGGGACCGTTGCCGATCGGGTTCTCGCCGAACTTCGCCATGTCGGTGAACGCGACATCGGGAAGCGGGTAGAACGCGGAGTAGCCGAGGCGGGTCGCGAAGTCGGCGGCCACCGGGCTGGTCAGCTTGATGGTGAACTCGGTGTCGCTGACCTTCTTCAGACCGGTGAGCTCGGAGTCCGCCTCAGCGCTGAAGCCCTCGATGTCCGCGAACCACGACTGGTTCAGCTGCTTGTTGGAGAACAGCGCTCCGTAGTTCCAGGCCTTGATGAAGTTGTCGGCCTTGACGTCGCTGCCGTCGGTGAACTTCATGCCCTTCTTCAGGGTCACGGTCAGCTCGTCGGGTGCGGTGACCTCGATCTTGTCGGCCATATCGTTGACGAGCTTGCCGCTGCCGTCGTAGTAGGCCAGACCCGCGAAGATCGAGTCGAGGATCTTGCCACCGCCGACCTCGTTGGTGTTGGTCGGGATCAGCGGGTTCTCGGGCTCGGAACCGCTTGCCGTGATGATGGCCTTGGGATCGGTGTTGTCGTTCCCCGTGTCGGCGCTCGGCTTCGGGTTGGAGCCGGACGACGAGCAGCCTGCGAGCACGGTGACGCCCGCGACCAGAACTGCCGCACTGGCGAGTGCGATCTTGTTGCGCTTCACTTTGTGTCCTCCTATGGACTTCAGAGCGTGACGCCATCCTCAGCTGCGAGGGCGGCGCATGAACCGATCCTAAGACGGACTCCCACGAAGGACCCGCTCCGTGGGACAAGCGTTATGACGTCTTAACCGAATCACCCCGTCGCCGGAACCGGCGACGGGGTGATCACGAGGGAGCGCTCTCAGGCGAACGCCTCGATCGGCGGGCAGGCGCACACCAGGTTGCGGTCTCCGTACGCCTGGTCGATGCGGCGCACCGGCGGCCAGTACTTCGTCGCGACGAGCGCGTGCACGGGGTATGCGGCCTCCTCGCGCGTGTATGCGTGAGTCCACTCCCCCGTGATGAGCGATGCGGCGGTGTGGGGTGCGTTCACCAGCGGGTTGTCGTCCGCGGGCCAGCGACCGGCGGCCACGGCATCCGCCTCGGCCTTGATCATGATCATCGCCTCGATGAACCGCTCCAGCTCGCCCAGGTCCTCCGACTCCGTCGGCTCGACCATGAGCGTGCCCGCGACGGGGAACGACATGGTCGGCGCGTGGAAGCCGAAGTCGATGAGACGCTTGGCGACGTCGTCGACGCTGATGCCGGTGGCCTCCTTGAGCGGACGAAGGTCCAGGATGCACTCGTGGGCGACGCGGCCGTTCTCACCGGTGTAGAGCACCGGGTAGTGGTCGGCCAGGCGCGCGGCGATGTAGTTCGCCGACAGCACGGCCGCAGCCGTGGCGTTGCGCAGGCCGTCCGCGCCCATCATGCGCACGTACGCCCAGGAGATGGGCAGCACGCCTGCCGAGCCGTACGGCGCAGCCGAGACGGGGCCGCCCTCGAACACGTATCCGCCCGCGTGCACGTCCTTCTGCGCCTGCGGGTGGCCGGGAAGGTGCGGCGCGAGGTGCGCCTTGGCAGCCACCGGGCCGATGCCCGGTCCGCCGCCGCCGTGCGGGATGGCGAACGTCTTGTGCAGGTTGAGGTGCGAGACGTCGCCGCCCAGGTCGCCGAAGCGGGCGTATCCGAGCAGGGCGTTGAGGTTGGCGCCGTCGACGTACACCTGGCCGCCGGCGTCGTGCACGGCGGAGGTGATCTCGACGACCTGCTCCTCGTACACGCCGTGCGTGGACGGGTAGGTGATCATCAGCGCGGCGAGGCTCTCGGCGTGCTGCTCGATCTTGGCGCGCAGGTCACCCAGGTCGACGTTGCCGAGCTCGTCGGTCGCCACGACGACGACCTTCATGCCCGCGAGCACGGCGGATGCCGCGTTCGTGCCGTGCGCCGACGACGGGATCAGGCACACGTCGCGGTGCGTGTCGCCGTTGGCGTGGTGGTAGCCGCGGATCGCGAGCAGGCCGGCGAGCTCGCCCTGCGAGCCGGCGTTCGGCTGCAGCGAGACCGCGTCGTAACCGGTGACCTCGGCGAGCCATGCCTCGAGCTGGTCGATCATGGCGAGCGAGCCCTCGACGTCGTCCGCCGGGGCGAACGGGTGCAGCTGGGCGAACTCCGGCCAGGTGATGGCCGCCATCTCGGTGGCCGCGTTGAGCTTCATCGTGCACGAGCCCAGCGGGATCATGCCGCGGTCGAGAGCGTAGTCGCGGTCGGCGAGCTGCTTGAGGTAGCGCATCATGGCCGTCTCGGAGCGGTGCGCGTGGAACACCGGGTGCGTGAGGTACTCGTCCTCGCGCAGCAACGCGCCGGGAAGCGCGGTGAGACCGTCGGCGAAGCCGAACACGCGCTCCTCCTTGCCGCCGAACAGCACCGCGACGCGGTGCAGGTCGGTGACGGTGATGGTCTCGTCGATCGCGATGCCGACGGTGCCGGCATCCACCAGGCGCAGCAGGGTGCCGGCCTCGTGCGCCTTCTCGACCAGTGCGGCCGCGCCGCCCGCCACCCGCACGTTCAGTGTGTCGAAGAACGCCTCGTGCACGACCTCGGCACCGGCCTCGACGAGCCAGTCACGCAGCAGCATGGCCTTCCGTGCGACGTCGCTCGCGATCGCCTTCAGCCCGTCGGGGCCGTGGTAGACGGCGTACATCGAGGCCATCACGGCCAGCAGCACCTGGGCGGTGCAGATGTTCGAGGTGGCCTTCTCTCGGCGGATGTGCTGCTCGCGCGTCTGCAGGGCGAGACGGTAGGCCGGGTAGCCCACGGCATCCTGCGAGACGCCGACGAGACGACCCGGCAGCTGACGCTCGAGGCCCGCGCGCACGGCCATGTAGCCCGCGTGCGGTCCGCCGAAGCCCATCGGCACGCCGAAGCGCTGCGTGGTGCCCACCGCGACGTCGGCGCCGAGCGAGCCCGGCGAGCGCAGCAGCGTGAGACCGAGCAGATCGGCTGCGACGACGGCGATGCCGCCGGCCAGGTGCGCGGCGTCGATCACGGCCGACGGGTCCCAGACCAGACCGGATGCGCCGGGATACTGCACGAACACGCCGAACAGCTCGGCGGGCAGCTCCTCGCCGGCCGCGAGATCGCGCTCGACCAGCTGGATGCCGACGGCTGCCGCGCGGGTGGCCAGCAGCGCCTTGGTCTGCGGCAGGGCGTCGGCGTCGACGACGAACACGTCGGTCTTCGCCTTCGAGGCGCGTCGTGCCAGCAGCATGCCCTCAGCGACCGCGGTCGACTCGTCGAGCATCGACGCGTTGGCCGTCGAGAGCCCGGTGAGGTCGGAGACCATGGTCTGGAAGTTGATCAGCGCTTCCAGGCGGCCCTGCGAGATCTCCGGCTGGTACGGCGTGTACGCGGTGTACCACGACGGGTTCTCGAGCACGTTGCGCTGGATCACCGAGGGCGTGAAGGTGCCGTAGTAGCCCAGGCCGATCATGGCCCGGTTCACGGTGTTGCGGTTCGCGAGCGAGCGCAGCTCGGCGAGTGCCTCGGCCTCGCTGGCGGCGGCCGGGATGACCGAGTCGCCGGCGGCGGTGAAGATCGACGCGGGCACGGCCTGGCGCATCAGCGCCTCGACCGGGCTCCAGTCGGCCAGCTCGGAGCTCACCCCGAGCGCGTCGAGCATCTGCCGCTGCGCGTCGGAGGTCGTCCCGATATGACGGTCTGCGAAGGAGACCACTCTCAGCCCTCCGTGATCGCGGTGTAGCCGTCGCGGTCGAGCAGACCGTCGAGGGCGCCGTCGGCGACCTCGACCTTGATCATCCACGCGTCCTCGAAGGGCGAGGAGTTGACCAGCGACGGGTCGTCGACGATGGCCTGGTTGACCTCGACGACGGTGCCGGCGACGGGCGCGTACAGCTCGGAGACCGACTTGGTGGACTCGGCCTCGCCGAAGACGTCGCCGCTGCTCAGCTCGGTGCCGACCGCGGGAAGCTCGACGAAGACGATGTCACCGAGGGCGTCGGCGGCGTAGTCGGTGATGCCGACGGTCGCGACGGAGCCCTCCAGGGCGACCCACTCGTGCTCTTCGCTGTACTTGAGGGTGGTCAGATCGGTCATTTCTTCCTCCGGTAGAAAGGCAGGGCGGTCACGGTCGCGGGGATCTTCGTCCCGCGCACATCAAGGAATACTGCGGTTCCCTCCTCAGCGGAAGAGGGGTCGACGAAGGCCATCGCGATGGGGTGGCCGAGCGTCGGGCTGAGGGCGCCGCTGGTGATCTCACCGAGGGTCGCGCCCTCGGCATCCACCACGGCGTAGCCGGCACGGCCGGCGCGGCGGCCCTCGGCCTGCAGGCCGACGAGCACAGGGGCGCCCTCGGCGGGCGTCACGGCGCCCTGACCGACAAAGCGCTCCTTGTCGGTCACGACCACGCGGCCGAGCCCGGCCTGAGCGGGCTTGATCTCGCGGTTCAGCTCGTGGCCGTACAGCGGCATGCCCGCCTCGAGGCGCAGCGTGTCGCGGGAGGCGAGGCCGCAGGGCACGAGGCCCTTCGACTCGCCGACGGCCAGCACGGCGTCCCAGAGCGACTCCGCGTCGGCGGCGGCCACAAGCAGCTCGAAGCCGTCCTCGCCGGTGTACCCGGTGCGGGCGAGCAGCAGCGGCTTGCCGTTCCACGTCGCGTCGGCCCAGGCGTAGTACTTCTGCTCGGCCCAGGGGATCGAGACGTCGCCGATGCCGGCGACCTCGACGAGGATCTGCTCGGCGGCGGGGCCCTGCACGGCGATCAGCGCGTAGTCGTCGGAGGCGTCCACCGTCTCGACGTCGAACCCGTCGGTGCGGGCGAGCAGCGCCTCGCGCACAGCATCGCGGTTCCCCGCGTTGGAGATGATCAGGAAGTCGTCGTCGCCGAGGCGGTAGACGATCACGTCGTCGATGATGCCGCCGTCCTCGGCGAGCAGCAGCGAGTACTTCGCCTTGCCCACGGTCATCGCCGACAGGCGGCCCGCGAGCGAGTAGTCCAGGTACGCGGCGGCGTCAGCGCCGCGCACGGTGAACTCGGCCATGTGCGAGATGTCGAAGATCCCGGCGGCCTCGCGCACGGCGTGGTGCTCGGCGAGGTCGGAGGTGTAGCGCACCGGCATCTGCCAGCCGCCGAAATCGGTGAAGGAGGCGCCGAGCGCCTCATGGCGCGCACGGAGCGGGGTGTAACGGGGTTCGGTCACGGAGTTCTCCCGGTCGGGTTGCAGGACGACATCATCGGCGTCCTCGGAACTCCCCCTCTGTCATCGGGCCTGAGAGCTTCACCCACCCTGCGACGGTCTCGGGGACCCATGTCAGGAGAGAGGCTTTCACCGTCGGCGGATGCCGGAGCATCGCTTTTCAGAGCGGCCGGACCAGCACGGTAGGGGTACCTGAGAGATTGGCGGGGAGGCTTGCTCCTTCGGTGTCCGGCTGCGATCACCGGACTCTCCCGCACAGGTCGTTCGGCCTGTGTTCAGTTAGGCCTCCAGCATAGCGGCACGGCGGCGTGTCCCGCGGCGTTCTGCGGCGGAGCCGATCCTGTCAGCCGGCGTCGCGGAGCCCCAGGAGACGAGCGCCGTTGCGCCACAGGACGGAGCGCATCCAGTCGTCTCCGAGCCCGAGGTCGGCGAGGGCGGACAGCTGCCGCGCGTACGGGTACGGGATGTTCGGGAAGTCCGATCCGAGCACGATGCGCTCCTGCAGCGCGCCGAGGCGGTCGAGGTACCCGTCCGGCCACACGGACGGTCCGTCCAGGAACCCTGTCGCGAACATCGTCGTGTCCAGGTGCACGTTCTCGTACTGCTCGGCCAGGTCGGCGAAGGCGTCGTACTCCGGCATCCCCATGTGCGCGATGACGAAAGCGAGGCGCGGGTGGCGCGCGAGCACCGCGCCGATGGCATCCGGGCCGGTGTGCGCACCGGGCAGCGGCCGCGAGCCGGCATGGATGACCACGGGCACGCCGGCGCGCTCCAGCGCCGTCCACGCCGTCTCCAGCACCGGATCGTCCGGCGCGAACCCGCCCACCTGCACGTGCACCTTGAACAGCCGCGCCCCGGCCTCGAGCGCCTCGGGCACGTAGGATGCCGAGCCCGGTTCCGCGAACAGCGTCGCGCAGTGCACGACGTCGTCGTGCGCCGCCGCGAAACGCCGATTCCAGTCGTTCAGCCAGGCGGCCATCCCCGGCTTGTGCGGATAGGTCAGCGCCGGGATCGCCCGCATCCCCAGCTCGCGTGCGATGGCGAGCCGGGTGTCGTCGTCATACCGGTACTGGATGGGCCAGGCGTAGCCGTAGTTCTGCTCGGCTGCGTCGAAGTACGACCAGACCTTGTGCAGCATCCGTTCCGGGAGGAAGTGCACGTGCACGTCGGCGAGCCCGGGGATGCGCAGCGCGGAGAGGTAGGCGGGGACCTCGGCGTCGGTCGCGGGCCCGGGAGTGGTGTCGGATGCCGGCATGCCCCCATCCTCTCCCCTAGGCTCGTCGGTGTGAGTGGCACGACAGGCGAGCACGATGCGATCCGCGTCGCCGTGTCGACCGTCATCTTCTCGCTGCGCTCGGCGCCGGAGGGCGATCGGCTCATGCTGCCGCTGGTGCGCCGCACGCGCGAGCCGCACCTGGGAGCGTGGGCGCTGCCCGGCGGATGGCTGGATCCGGCCGAGGACCTGGATGCCGCGGCATCCCGCACGCTCGCCGAGACCACGGCGCTTAAGCCGAGTTACCTCGAGCAGCTGTACACGTTCGGCGACGTCGACCGCGCGCCGAGCCGGGCCATCTCGATCGTGTACTGGGCTCTGCTGCGGTCGGACCTCGTCGATGCGCAGCGCTCGGCGGCGGATGCGCCGGAGAACGTCGAGTGGTTCGACGTCGACGCCGTTCCACCACTGGCCTTCGACCACAACCGCATCGCCGAGTACGCCCTGGACCGCCTCCGCAACAAGGTCGGTTACAGCCGCATCGCCGCGGGCCTGCTGCCGGACGAGTTCACCCTCACCGAGCTGCGCGAGGTGTACGAGGCGGTGCTGGGCCGCCGCCTGGACCCCTCCAACTTCCGCCGCCTGCTGGAGGGATCTGACGAGCTGGTGCCGACCGAGTCGTTCCGCACCGGCAAGCATCGCCCGGCGCGCCTGTACCGCTACAACGCCGACTCCTGAGGGGTAGGCGCACGGCGTCGTCGCGTCCCTCCGATTGCACTTCTGGTCAGATCGACATAATCTGATCGCACACACTAAGTGTCGAAGTGACCAGAAGGCGGCGCCTGATGTCTGAAACCTCTCTGCTCGACCCCTCGGTCGACCACGCGATCCAGGCGATCGTGCTCGGCGGCTCCACGGAGTCGACCTGCACCACCGACCTCGCGGCGGGCCCCTGGGACTTCGACATCCGCCCCGGCTACGGGCCCGGCTCCTCGATGGGTGACGTCATCCCCACGGGGTCGCCGCGCCAGGGCGAGTTGCCGCAGGAGTACCGCGATGCCGGCGAGGACGAGCTGCACGACCGCATCCGCGCGGCCAAGCTGACCCTCGGCGAGCGCGTCGTGGTGCTCGGCCACTTCTACCAGCGCGAGGAGGTCGTGCGGCACGCCGACTACGTGGGCGACTCCTTCCAGCTCGCGAACGCCGCGCTGGAGCATCCGGACGCCGAGGCGATCGTGTTCTGCGGCGTGCACTTCATGGCCGAGACCGCCGACCTGCTCTCCGGCCCCGAGCAGTCCGTGATCCTGCCGAACCTCGCCGCGGGCTGCTCGATGGCCGACATGGCCGACATCGACCAGGTGGAGGACTGCTGGGAGCAGCTCGCAGATATCTACGGTCCGCTGGACGCGGCCGACGACGAGGGCCTCGTGCCCGTGATCCCGGTCACCTACATGAACTCCTCGGCGGCCATCAAGGGATTCGTCGGGCGGCACGGGGGCATCGTCTGCACCTCCTCGAACGCCGCGACCGTGCTGGAGTGGGCGTTCGCCCGCGGTCGCCGCGTGCTGTTCTTCCCCGACCAGCATCTGGGGCGCAACACCGCCAAGGCGATGGGCGTGGAGCTGGAGCGGATGCCGATGTGGAACCCGCGGCGGCCGCTCGGCGGTTCCACCGCCGGCGAGCTTCGCGATGCCCGTGTCATCCTGTGGCACGGCTTCTGCTCGGTGCACCGCCGGTTCAGCGTCGACCAGATCCACAAGGCCCGCACCGAGCACCCGGGCGTGCGCGTGATCGTCCACCCGGAATGCCCGATGGAGGTCGTCGACGCCGCGGACGAGGCCGGCTCCACCGACTACATCCGCAAGGCGATCGCCGCGGCCACGGAGCCCACCGCCTTCGCGATCGGCACCGAGATCAACCTCGTCCGGCGGCTCGCCGCGCAGTTCCCGCAGCACGAGATCTTCTGCCTGGATCCCGTTGTCTGCCCCTGCTCGACCATGTACCGCATCCACCCCGGCTATCTCGCCTGGGTGCTGGAGGAACTGGTCGCCGGGCGCGTGGTCAACCGCATCCGCGTCTCGGACGATGTCGCGAGCCCGGCCCGCGTGGCGCTGGAGCGGATGCTGGCGGCGAAGCCACGATGAAGATCCTGATCGCGGGCGCCGGCATCGCCGGACTGACCGCCGCGCTCCGGGCCGATGCCCTCGGCCACGATGTCGAGGTGCTGGTGAAGGGCGTGCTGGGCGAGGGCTGCACCGCGCACGCACAGGGCGGCATCGCCGGCGAGTACGGCCCGGGCGACTCGCCTGCGCTGCACGCTCTGGACACCATGCACGCGGGCGACGGGCACGGGGACCCGGTCGCGATCGCGGCGCTGGTCGACGGTGCCATCGCCGCCCTGGACGCGCTGGTGGTGGCGGGCGTGCCCTTCGACCGCGCTTCTGACGGCTCGATCGCTCGGGGCCTGGAGGCCGCGCACAGCCTGCCGCGCATCGCGCACGCCGGCGGTGACGCGACCGGGAAGGCGATCTCCGACGCACTCGTCGCCCGGGTGCGAGCGAGCGCCGTGCGGGTGCGGGAGGGCGCGTTCGCCGCGGATCTGCTGACGGCGGGCGGCCGCGTGCGCGGCATCCGCCTGCTGACCGGTGAGGAGATCGAAGCGGATGCCGTGGTGCTCGCGACCGGCGGCGCCGGGCGCCTGTACCCGTTCACCACCAACCCCTCCGGCACGACGGGCGACGGGATCGCGATGGCGCTGCGCGCCGGGGCATCCGTCGCCGACCTGGAGTTCGTGCAGTTCCACCCGACGGTACTGTCCGGTGGGGAGCCGTTCCTCATCTCGGAGGCTGTGCGCGGCGCGGGTGCGGTGCTGCGGGATGCCGAGGGCCGGCGCTTCATGCTCGACGAGCATCCGGATGCCGAACTCGCACCCCGCGACGTCGTCGCCCGCGCCGTCGCACGCCATGCGCTCGCGCAGGGCTCCCCCGTCATGCTCGATGCGACCGGCGTGCACGACCTCGCCGCTCATTTCCCGACGATCGACGCCGAGCTGCGCTCCCGCGGCATCGGCTGGACCCGCGAGCCCGTGCCGGTCTCCCCCGCCGCGCACTACCTGATGGGCGGCGTCGTCACCGACGTCGACGGCCGAACGACCCTGCCGGGCCTCTGGGCCGTCGGCGAGACGGCGCGGACCGGCGTGCACGGCGCGAACCGCCTGGCCTCCAACTCGCTGCTCGAGGGCGGGGTGTTCGGTGCCCGCCTCGCCGAGGCGCTCGACGCATCGGCACCCGACGCCGAGCGACTGTCCGACGCCGAGGCTCCCGGGTCGCCGTTCGTGCCGCCTTCCGAACTGCTTTCCGGGACGGATCGCGACCTGGCCGAGAAGGCCCGTGCCCTCTCCGGGGCGAATCGCGACGTGGAGGCGACTCCCGAACCGTTCTCCCGGGCGGCTTTGCAGCAGCTGATGTGGGAGAAGGTCGGGCTGCTCCGCGACGACGAGGGGCTCGCGGACGCCGTGCGCACGCTGCACACGTGGGAGGCGCCCGCACCGCGCACGCCGGCCGAGCAGGAGGACGCGAACCTGCTCCTGGTCGCGCGGGCCGTGGCATCCGCCGCCCTCGCCCGCAGGGAGTCGCTCGGCGCGCACTTCCGGCTCTCCCCCGCACCGACCGATCAAGCCCCGGCTGCTCCCACCTCGACCGATCCCGCCCTGACCCCGTCCGCCCTGATCGGAGCCGCATGATCACCCCCGCCACCCTGCACCGCATCGTCAGCGCGGCCCTGGAGGAGGATGCGCCATGGGGCGACATCACCAGCACCGCGCTGCTGCCGGCCGATGCGCAGGCGACGGCCGACCTCATCGCCCGCGAGGCCGGGGTGTTCAGCGGCGGCGAGGTGTTCGCCGCCGCGTTCGCGCTCACCGATCCGAGCATCCACGTGGATCTGCACGTCGCCGACGGCGATCGCTTCGAGGCCGGCGATGCGCTGGCATCCGTGTCGGGTCCGGCGCGCAGCATCCTGACCGCCGAGCGCGTCGCGCTGAACTTCACCCAGCGGATGAGCGGCATCGCCACGCTCACCGCCGCCTACATCGACGCCGTCGTGGGCACCGGTGCGCGGATCGCCGACACGCGCAAGACCACCCCGGGGCTGCGCGAGTTCGAGCGGCATGCCGTCGTCAGCGGCGGCGGCAGCAACCACCGCCGGTCGCTGTCGGATGCCGTGATGGCCAAGGACAACCACCTGGAGGTGCTGCGCGAGAGCGGGCAGGATCTCGCCACCGCCCTGCGCGAAGCGCTCTCCCGACTGCCGCACACCACGCACGTGGTGGTCGAGGTCGACCGCCTGGATCAGATCGACGCGGTGGTGGCGGGCGGCGCCGACACCGTGCTGCTCGACAACTTCACCCTCGACGATCTGCGCACGGCCGTCGGCATGCTCGCGGGTCGTGCCACCGTCGAGGCATCCGGCGGGGTGACCCTCGACACCGTGCGCAGCATCGCCGAGACCGGCGTGCAGGTGATCTCGGTCGGCGCGCTGACCCACTCCGCACGCGCTCTGGATCTCGGGCTCGACCTGCGGATGCGGTGATGCTGTACCTCGACCACGCCGCGACCTCACCGGTGCGCCCGGAGGTCATGGATGCCATGCGCCCGTACCTGACGGACGTCTTCGGCAACCCGTCGAGCCATCACACGGCCGGAGAGGCGGCGGCGGATGCCCTGGAGAGCGCCCGCACGCGCGTCGCGTCCGCCCTGGGCATGCGCGCGGGCGACGTGGTCTTCACCTCGGGCGGCACCGAGGCGAACAATTCGGCGGTGAAGGGCATCATGCTGGGTGCCCTCGGCGCCGACCCACGCCGCAGGCACCTCATCACGACCCCGATCGAGCACGAGTCGGTGCTGGAATCCGCGCGGTATCTGGAGCGGTTCCACGGCGTGGATGTGACGCTGCTCCCCGTATCCGAGAGCGGCGTCGTCGATCCCGACGACCTCGCCGCGGCGCTGCGCCCGGAGACGGCGCTCATCTCGATCGCGCACGCCAACAACGAGATCGGGACGGTGCAGGACATCGCCGCACTCGCGAGCGTCGCGAGGGAGCACCGCGTGCCGATGCACGTCGATGCGGTGCAGTCGGCCGGCTGGCTGGATCTGCGCACGCTCGGCCGCGACGCGCGGGTCGATGCGATCTCGATCGCCGGGCACAAGCTCGGCGCACCCAAGGGCACCGGCGCTCTGGCGGTGCGCGCACGGGTCCCGCTGGAACCGCTGCTGCACGGCGGCGGACAGGAGCGAGGGCGACGGAGCGGCACCGAGGACGTCGCGGGAGCGGTCGCTCTGGCGACTGCCCTCGAACTCGCCGAGGCGGAGCGCGCGCGGTCATCCGCCGCGGTCATGGCGGCGACGGAGGCGTTCATCGCCGGAGTGCTGAGGGCCGTCCCGCAGGCGCGCCTGACCGGGCATCCGGCCCACCGCCTGCCCGGCACGGCGAGCTTCACATTCGCGGGCGTCAGCGGCGAGTCCGTGCTGCTGGAGCTCGAGCGGCGCGGCGTGATCAGCTCCAGCGGATCGGCATGCGCCGCGGGATCCGATGAACCCTCGCACGTATTGATCGCGTGCGGCATCGACCCGCTGGTGGCGCAGACCTCGGTGCGGTTCACCTTCGGACGCACTCCGCTGCCTGACGGTGCGCCCGCTCAGCTCGCGGCGCTGGTCGCCGCATCCGTCCAGGCCGTCGCGAGGCCCTGAGCCGAGCACTTCCCGCGGACTCGTGCACTGCCTGCGGACGAGCACCGGGAGATCCGTACGCACGAAGCGGACTTCTCCGCGCGACGTGCACGCGGTGTCGGCGCACCTTGCGGCAGCGCGGCTGTGCCCGTGCCCACGCGGTGGCGCTCAGCGCTGCACGGCATCCCACCAGTCGAGCACGCGCGTGCCGATCAGCGTGAGCCACTTCGAGGGCTCGCCCCGCGGTGCGTCGATCTCCACCCACACCGCACCTCCCGGCACCTCGCCCTGCAACCACGTGCCATCGGGCTGCCGCGCCGCGCGGACCAGCTCGACGGCCTCGGCCAGGCGCGGGTCGGGAGCATCTCCCTCCAGCAGCGCCGCAGCGCGGAAATGATCGAGCGCGGCGAGCGCGCTGTACTGCCAGCGGCTGGGTGCGATGAACTCGCTCACCCACGGGGCGACGGTCTCTCCGGTGGAGAGCCGGCGCATCAGGGCGCGCTCGAGCAGATACTCCTCCCCCGCATGCCGCGTCGCCCTCAATGACGTGTCTCCGGTGAGACGCTCGTACTCCCGCATCCCGACGACCGCGTTGAGGGTGGAGTGGAAGGACGAGCGCACCGAGTTCCCCTCCTCTGCCTCGCAGTTCCATCCGCCGTCGGCGAGCCTGTGCGCGGGGAACCAGGCGGCCAGCCCAGAGACGTCCGCACCCAGCCAGGCGCCGTTCGCGAGGGTGAAGGCGTTGATGCACACATCCACCTCGCCACCCCAGTAGGGCAGGTCGTCGTACTCCCAGCGGCTGCTCTCGGCGAGCTTCTCCGCCGTTCCGGCGAGCGCCGTCGCGTTCAGGCCGAGATCGCGCAGGTCCTTCAGCGCCCAGGTCGTCGCGATCCAGGGCTGCGCGTCCTCGTCCCTCTCGATGATCCCCAGCCCGGTCAGGTCGCGCTCGCGCGACGGGAAGTACGCCCCGCCGGCCCACTGCCCGTCCGGATCCTGATGCGAGAGGATCCGCGCTCCGAACCCCTCGGTGGCGATCCGGTCGCGCGTCGCCTCCCAGACATCGGCAAGATCACCGAGCAGGTCGCGCTGCACCTGCCAGCGCAGGGCCGGGTCGGAGTCGAGCAGCCAGTCCGTCTTCTCGGTCGTCAGCGATGACATGCTGCGACGCTACGCCGCGCCCCTGACATCCGAAAGCCCGCCCCCTCCGGGAAAAGTAGGATCGGGGTCGTGCACCCGCTCGTCACCATGATCGTCCCGGGGCGCGACATCGCCTCCTTCGCACCCGCCGCGATCGCATCGCTGCGGGCGCAGACCGTGCCGCGATGGCGAGCGCTGCTCATCGACGACGGCTCCGTCGACGGCACCGGGGCCGTGTTCGCGGATGCGGCGGCATCCGACGGCCGGTTCGAGGTGCTGCACCACGTCGAGGCGCGCGGCCTGGGCGCTGCCCGCAACATCGGTCTGGATCGCGTCGACACCCCGTTCCTGGGGTTCCTCGATGCCGACGACGAGCTCACCCCGTCGGCGATCGAGCTGTGGCTGGGGACTCTCCAGGAATCCGGCAGCGACTTCGTCGCCGGTGCATACGTGCGCAATCGGGCGAACGGCGCGGGCTATATTCCGGGGCGCGTCCAGCCGTGGGTGGCGAAGGCCACCTCGCCGCGGCGTCTCGGCGTGACCCTCGCCGAGCATCCGGATGCCTCCGCGAACATCGTGGCCTGGTCCAAGCTCAGCCGGACGAGTTTCTGGGACGGCCTGCGCTTTCCCGAGAACGTCGCCTATGAGGATCAGATCGTCGCACAGCGGATGTACACCGAGGCGCGGGCGTTCGATGTGATCCCCGACATCGTCGCGCACTGGCGGCTGCGCGCCGACGGCACCTCGATCACGCAGGGCAAGGATCGGATGCCGGTGCTCCGCGACTACCTCGCGGCGCTCCGCGGCGGCATCCAAGTGCTGCACGATGCCGGTCACCGCGCCGCCGTCGTCGCCCGCCTCGACCTGATCCTCGCCATGGATCTGCCGCCGCTGCATCGCATCGCCGCCGAGCATCCCGACCCCGGGTACTCCGCAGCGCTGGCGGACTTCGAGGCCGAGCTCCAGGAGCTTCCGGAGTTCGCCGACGCCCGCCCCGACCCCGCCCTCGCAGCCGCCCTCGCGTGGTGAACCTGAACGGAGACACCGTGACCGCCTACCTCGACTCGCTCTTCTCGCTGCACGGCCGCACCGCCGTCGTCACGGGTGGTTCCTCCGGAATCGGCCGCGGCATCGCCACCGCACTCGCGAAGGCGGGCGCGGCGACCGTGATCGCCGCCCGCGGGCCGGATCGCGTGGAGCAGACCGTGCAGGAGCTGACGGATGCCGGATGCCGCGCCGCCGGCGTCATCGGCGATCTGAGCACCCGGGAGGGCATCCGGAAGCTGGCGGATGCCGTGGCCGAGCCGTTCGGCGAGCCGGACATCCTGGTGCACTCGGCCGGCATCAACATCCGTCCGCCGATGACCGAGATCACCGATGACGACTGGGATGCCACCCTCACCGTGAACACGCACGCCCCGTTCCTGCTGGGGCAGCGGTTCGCACCGGGCATGGCTGAGCGCGGCTACGGGCGGATCATCCACATCAGCTCGCAGCAGGCGCATCGAGCGTTCGTGTCCAGCGGCATCTACGGCGTCTCGAAGGGTGCGATCGAATCACTCATGCGCTCGGAGGCCGAAGCGTGGGGCGGGACCGGCGTCACGAGCAACACGCTGGTGCCCGGCTTCGTGCTGACCCCGCTGAACGCCCGGCTGCAGGAGGATCCCGCGAAGGTCGCCGAGCTCGCGGCTCGCACCATGATCGGCCGCAACGGGCTGCCGGACGATTTCGCCGGTGCCGCGGTGTTCCTGGCCGGCGCGGGGTCGGGGTATGTCACGGGGCACTCGCTGTTCGTGGACGGCGGCCTCTCCGCTCACTGATGGCGTGCAGGAACGCGCGCCGATCGGCTGCCGCTATGCGTCGGGGTCGAGGTGCGGCACGTCGGGCACCGGGACGGATGCCGTGAGCGCGCGCACCGCCTCGTCTGCCGCAGAGTCCTTCGGCGCCTGATCGGCGCGCCGCTCCGGCAGGGCGGGAGTGTCGTCCGAGAGCACGTTCGAGGCGGCCATCTGCTGCGCCGCGAGCTCGGTGTACAGCCCGCCCGCGGCCAGCAGCTCGGCGTGCGTCCCGGACTCCACGATGCGGCCCGCCTCGATCACGTGGATCATGTCGGCGCCCATCACGGTGGAGAGCCGGTGCGCGATCGTGAGCACGGTGCGCCCGGCGGCCGCCTGATCCAGCGCGTGCTGCACCACACGCTCCGAGACGGTGTCCAGGGCGCTGGTCGCCTCGTCCAGCAGCAGCACCGGAGGATCCTTCAGCAGCACGCGCGCGATGGCGATCCGCTGCTTCTCACCACCGGAGAGCCGGTAGCCGCGCTCGCCCACGACGGTGTCGTACCCGTCCTCGAAGCCCGCGATGATGTGGTGGATGTTCGCGGCGGTGCAGGCCGCGATCAGCTCCTCCTCAGTGGCTTCCGGCTTGGCGTAGAGCAGGTTCTCGCGGATGGTCGCGTGGAACAGGTAGGTCTCCTGCGACACGATGCCCACATCGTCGATGATCGACTCCTGGGTGAGCGTGCGCACGTCCGCGCCGCCGAACAGCACCTCGCCGGAGGCTGCGGCGTACATCCGCGGCGCGAGGTAGAGGATCGTGGTCTTGCCGGCTCCCGAGGGCCCCACGAAAGCGACCTGCTGCCCTGGCTCGGCCACGAACGAGACGCCCTGCAGCGTCGCGCGCGCATCGGGCGCGGCATCCGGGTAGCGGAAGACGACGTCGCGGAACTCGACCCGTCCCCGCGGGCCGGGTGCCTGCGACACGGGGATCGCATCCGGGGCGTCCTGGATCTCGGGGACCATGTCGAGGTACTCGAAGATGCGCGCGAACAGGGCGGAGGAGGTCTGCAGGTCCAGCGCGACGCGCATCAGGCCCATCATCGGCATGAGCAGACGGGCCTGCACGGTGGTGAAGGCGACGATGGTTCCCGCCGTGATCGCGCCGGTGCCGCCCGCGACCAGATAGCCCGAGACCAGGTAGATCACGGCCGGGATGGATGCCATCAGCACCTGGACCACGGCGAAGAAGCCCTGGCCGCTCATCGCCTGGCGCACCTGCAGGCGCACCTGGTTGCGATTCTCCTGCTGGTATCGCGAGGACTCGGTGCGCTGCCTGTTGAACGACTTCGACAGCAGGATGCCCGACACGCTCAGGGTCTCCTGCGTGATCGCGGTCAGCTCCGACAGCGACTCCTGGGTCTGGCCGGCGATGCGCGCGCGCACCTGCCCGACCCGGCGCTGCACCAGCACGAGGAGCGGCATCAGCACGACGGCGATCAGCGTCAGCCGCCAGTCGATCAGGATCATGGCCACGAGCGAGGCGATCACGGTCACGACGTTGCCGAGGATGCTGGTGATCGTGTTGGTGAGCACGCCGGACACCCCGCCGACGTCGTTCTGCAGCCGCGACTGGATGACTCCGGTCTTGGTGCGGGTGAAGAAGCCGAGCTCCATCGCCTGCAGATGCTCGAACAGCCGCACTCGCAGATCGCCGGTGACGCTGTTTCCGACCGTGGAGGTGAGCCAGGTCTGCGCGACCCCGAGCCCGGCCGAGAGCAGGAACAGCCCGATCATGCTCAGCACGAGCCGCAGCAGCAGACCGAGCACGGGCTCGCCGCCGCCGACCGGGAACAGCGCGTCGTCGAAGATCCGCTGCACCAGCAGCGGCGGGATCACTGCGATCGCGGCGCCCAGCACCACCAGCACGACGGTCAGTGCGATGCGTCCGCGGTACGGGCGGAAGAGCGCGACCACGCGCTTCCCGAGGTCGGCGATCCTCGGGGCCTCGGCGTTCAGCCTTCGCTGCGCCGCCTCGTCGACACCGCGGAACCCGCGACCGCCCCCACCGCGAACGCCACCCATGCTCATCGCCCCAGGCTAATCCGCCCATCCGACGTCGAAGCCCGTTCAGGGCGCGTTCATCGGAAAGATCCTGCGAACCGGAATGGAATGTCGGTGGCTCCGGTTACGCTGTAACGCTGATCAGTCGCACTCGCGAGAACACCGCACATCAAGATCTCCTGAGGAGTCCCATGTCCACCGCCGACACCGGCACCACACCCGCCCAGGGCGCTTCCCCCGGCTTCATCCCGGCCAAGGACATGGCCGTCATCTGGGTGCTGCTCGCCGCCGCCTTCGTCGCGATCCTCAACGAGACGACGATGGGCATGGCGATCCCGCACCTCATCACCGACCTCGGCATCACGCCGATCGCCGCGCAGTGGGTGACGAGTGCGTTCATGCTGACCATGGCCGTGGTCATCCCGATCACGGGGTTCCTGCTGCGCCGTTTCACGACCCGTCAGATGTTCCTCAGCGCCATCGCGCTGTTCTCCGTCGGCACGCTGCTCGCAGCGCTGGCGACCGGATTCCCGATGCTGCTCGGCGCCCGCGTCGTGCAGGCATCCGGCACGGCCGTCATGATGCCGCTCCTGATGACGACGATCATGAACCTCGTGCCGGCCGCCTCCCGCGGCCGCATGATGGGCCGCGTGAGCGTGGTCATCTCGCTCGCTCCGGCGATCGGGCCGACCATGTCCGGCTTCCTGCTCGACCACTTCGGCTGGCGCGCCATCTTCGTGGTCGTCCTGCCGATCGCCCTGGTCGCGATGTTCATCGGATGGCGCTGGCTGACGAACGTCGGTGAGACCATGCACGCCCCGATCGACGCCCTGTCGATCGTGCTCTCGGCCTTCGGATTCGGCGGCCTCGTGTTCGGTCTCAGCCAGATCGGCGGCATGGGCAGCGGCGCCAGCTGGATGCCCATGGCGATCGCCCTCGCGGTCGGCGTGGTCGGGCTCGGTCTGTTCCTCTGGCGCCAGGTGGCGCTGCAGAAGGAGGACGACGCGCTGCTCGACCTGCGTGTGTTCGCGTCGCGCGACTTCTCGCTCTCCATGGCGCAGATGTTCCTGCTCTCGCTGGCCTTCTTCGGCAGCATCACGGTGATCCCGCTCTTCCTGCAGGACGCCCTGCAGCTGAAGGCGCTCGACGCCGGCCTGGTCGTGCTGCCCGGTGCGCTCGCGATGGGCCTGCTGGGCCCGGTCATCGGCCGGATCTACGACAGCCACGGCACCAGGATCCTTCTCATCCCGGGGTCGATCCTCGCCGCCGCCATGCTCTGGCTGTTCACGACGCTCAGCACCGGGAGCTCGGTCTGGCTGGTGATGGTCGCGCAGACGCTTCTGTCGGTGGGGCTCGCCCTGTCGTTCACGCCGCTGTTCACCGCGTCGCTGGCCTCGCTCAAGCCTAAGTTCTACTCCTACGGGAGCGCGGTGATCGGCACCATCCAGCAGGTCGCAGGTGCCGCGGGCATCGCGGTGATGATGGCCGTGTTCACCACGATCGTGAACGCGGGCGGCGGCACCGAGGTGCCGGCGGCCGTCGCCGCGGGCACGCGCACCTCGGTCACGATCGGCGCGGTCATCGCCACGATCACGATCATCGGCGCCTTCCTGATCCGCAAGCCCGAGGACGACGGCGAAGGGCCGCAGCACGGCGGGCACTGACCGCTGTCGCATCGTCACATGGCACTGCCGCGCGCCCGGACTCCCCGGGCGTGCGGTAGTGTTCCCGGTATGACCCGTTGGTTCGCGTATTTTGGGCCGGCTCTGGAGGAGCCGGCGCGAATGTAGCGCGCACCGACACCTTCAGAGCCGGCAAAGGCAGAGCATCCGCTCTGCCTTTCGTCATTTCGGGGCGAAGCCCCGTGCCGTTTCGGCGGGCTCTGCACGGGGTCCGCCTTCGAGAGGACTGGACCCATGAGCAGCATCACGACATCCGACCGCACCGCCGACCTGCACGTCAGCGGCTTCGCCACCCTCCCCTCCCCGTCGGAGGTGATCAGTGAGCTTCCGGTCGACGGCCTCTCCGTCGTCGTCTCCCGAGCCCGCGACGAGGTGCGGGCGATCATGTCCAACGCAGACGACAGGCTCCTCGTCGTCGTCGGCCCGTGCTCGATACACGACACGGACGCCGGGCTCGAGTACGCCCGCCGACTGGCATCCGAGGCGGAACGCCACCGCGACGACCTGCTCATCGTCATGCGCACCTACTTCGAGAAGCCGCGCACCACGGTCGGCTGGAAGGGCCTGATCAACGATCCGCATCTCGACGGCAGTCACGACATCGAGGCGGGGCTCCGCCTGGCCCGCGGCTTCCTGCGCGATGTGACCGCGCTCGGTCTGCCCTGCGCGACGGAGTTCCTCGAACCCATCAGCCCGCAGTACACCGCCGACCTCATCGCCTGGGGCGCGATCGGCGCGCGCACGACCGAGAGCCAGATCCACCGGCAGCTCGCCTCCGGTCTGTCCATGCCGATCGGTTTCAAGAACGGCACGGACGGCGGACTGCAGGTGGCCCTGGACGCCGCATCCGCGGCATCCGCTCCGCAGGCGTTCCTCGGGATCGGCGCCGACGGGCGCGCGAGCCTGGTCGCCACGACGGGCAACCCCGACACCTCGGTGATCCTGCGCGGCGGCGCCGACGGCCCGAACTTCGGCGCCGAGCATGTGCGGCGGGCGTCCGAGCGGCTCGCCGCCGCGGGACTCACCGACCGGCTGATCGTCGATGCCAGCCACGGCAACAGCGGCAAGGACCACATCCGGCAGTCGGAGGTGGTCGTGGAGCTCTCGGAGCAGATCGCGACCGACGGCCGCGCGGTGGCCGGCGTCATGCTCGAGAGCAACCTGGTCGCGGGGGCGCAGAAGCACGACGTCCGGAACGGCGCGGCGGGTCTGGTGCGCGGTCAGAGCATCACCGACGCGTGCATGGGGTGGGATGCCACGGTGGACGCACTCGCCACCCTCGCCGCCGCGAGCGCAGCGCGCGCCTCCGCCATGTCAGGGATGCCTGTGACGTCCTGACGATCCGAGGCTTCCCCGCACGGCGACGGCGGAGTACTGTGCGGTGCCATGATCATCACTCCTCCGGCGCGGGACGGCGCCAGCGGTCACGTCGCGGAGATGTATGAGGAGGACATCTCCGGCGACGGCTTCATCCACACGTACACCGCCGCGATGGCGGTGAACCCGGAGGCGCACGAGGCGTTCATGGCGCTCGTGAGGGCGGTCGTGCCGTCCATCGGCGTCCGCATGTACGAGGCGGCGACCCTGGGTGCGGCGCGTGGCATCGGGTCGGCGCACTGCCTGATCGCGCACGCGCGCAAATCGCTGAAGGCGGGGGTCGTGGACGAGGTCGGGCTGCGCGGCTTCGCCGAGGACGACGACAGCGGGTTCGACGAGGCCGAGCAGGCGGTGATCCGCTACGCCGAGAAGCTCTCGACCGCGCCGGCCTCGATGACGGATGCCGACTCCGAGGCCCTGCGGGCCGTCGGATTCACGGATCGGCAGATCCTGGACATCACCCTGGCCGCAGGGCTGCGCAACCACTTCAGCCGGTCGCTGCTCGCCCTGGCCGTGCCTCTGGACGACGACCCCCAGCTGGACGCGGAGATCGCGGCCGCGCTGATGCGGCGCGCCGGGCGGATCTGAGCGCAGCGGAATCGGCGCGGCTCACTCCGCGGGTCGGGGCGCCTGGCTGCCGGGCAGCACGCAGTAGCCGTCGGTGCACAGCCCGACCTCGGCGTCCGTGTGGAGCAGCTGCAGGGACGGCGGCGCAGCGAGCGTCGTCACCGTCGTGTCATCTGTCTGCTGATCGGCCATCCTTCGATGGTACGCCGCCCCGGCGGGACGGGCTCCGGCACAGGCCGAGCACCTGCAGCGTTGCGCGCGCCCTGTCGCTCTCCCGGTCGGTCGCGAGTAGCCTGCCGCTCATGGAAGCACCGCAGCAGCGGCCCGGCGAGACGCCCCTCGAACGCGCCGACCGCAACTGGAACGAGCTCATGCAGGAACTGCGCGTCATGCAGACCGGCACGCAGATCCTCACCGGCTTCCTGCTCGCGGTCGCCTTCCAGCCGCGATTCGCAGACCTGGATGCGGTGCAGCGGACGCTGTACGTGGTGCTCGTGCTGCTGGCTGCGACCGCGACCGTGCTTGCGCTGGCGCCGGTGGGCATGCATCGCCTGCTGTTCCACCAGCACCGCAAGATCGCCCTGGTGCGGACGGCGAACCGGCTGGTCAAGGCGAACCTCGTGGTCATCGGCGCGGTGACGGTCGGCGTGGTGGCGCTGATCCTCGACGTCACGCTGAACCGGCCCAGCGCGATCGTGGCATCGGCGCTCGGCGTGGTCGCGATCCTGCTGCTGTGGGTGGGACTGCCAGCGATGCTCAAGCGCGGCCAGGACTGACCCGCACTCACCGCTGCGCGATCAGCCGCCGAGGCTTGTGACGAGATTGATGACGGTGGCGAGGATCACCGCGCCGAACAGATAGGCGAGCATGGTCTGAGCCACCACGACCCGCCTGATCGAGCTGGTCGACACGTTCGTGTCGGCGACCTGATAGGTCATGCCGAGGCCGACCGCGAAGTAGGCGAAGTCGCTGTACTGCGGGTCGTCGTGCTGGTTGAACGAGATGCCTCCGGCGGGCTCGGAGTAGTACATCCGGGCGTAGCGCAGCATGTAGTCGGCCTGGATCAGCACCCACGAGGCGACGACGCTGAGCACCGCGGTTCCGGCGAGCAGATAGCTCTGGATCTCAGGCGCGTGCCGTGCCTGCACGACGACCACGCCGACGGCGGCGAGGCTGACGACGCTGCCGATGATGGCGACGATCCGCGCCACCCGGCGCCCCGGATCCTCCGCCAGCGCATGAGCCCGGGTCGCGGCGGCATCCATGGGCCACACGATCAGCAGCACCCAGATCGCGTTGACCAATGCGAGGGTGCCCCAGCCGCCCAGGATGCCTGCGGCGGGGCCGAGCCAGAGGCCGATGCCGGCACCGGCCAGGATGCCGATCACGACCGAGACGGAGGTCCTCACTCGCACGGAGGCGCGAACGGCTTGATCGTCCATGAGCGAATGCTACGCGCCGGATCCGGCTCAGATGTGAATGGCCTCCGAGTCGGGCGGTTCGGGTTGTCCGTCGACGCCTGGTGCGGAATCGTGGCTCGGACACCGTGCTGGACGGTGCGGTGTCCGCAACCGGAAGGAGAGCTCATGCTCACCCTGACCGAGAACGCAAACACGATCGCGGCGACCATCGTTGCCCAGCAGAGCACGACGCCGGATGCGGGCCTTCGCATCCACTCGTCGGGGACGGAGGCGGAGCCGCGCTTCGCCGTCACGGTCGCTCCGACGCCCGAACCCGGTGACGAGGTCATCGGGGACGACGAGATCCACGTGTTCCTCGAGCACGCCGCCGCCGAGGCTCTGAACGACAAGGTGCTCGACGCCACGGTCGATGAGCAGGGTGCGGTGTCGTTCACACTGCTCCCCCAGGCGGCTTGACCGTCCGCACCGAAGAGACCGCCACCTGCCTTTGCGGAGGTGGCGGTTTCTTAGTGCGTCGCCGATGACCCGCGGCCGCAGCTCACGATCGTTATCAGAGGTCGCCCGTCACCCCGCTAGCATCGTGCTCATGAGGCTTCGACCACTCCTTCTGATCGGGTCGCTGAGTACGATCATCGCCCTCAGCGCGTGCACGGCACACGATGGACCGGTGGCTCAGCCGCTTCAGGCCTCGCCCACCACCTCATCTGTAGAAGTCGGGAATGTTCCGGCGCCGAACAGCACCCCGCGCGTTATCGAGATCTCACTGGACGGCATGTCAATCGATGCCGGCGAAGAGATCCCATATTCCGATCGGTCTGGAGTCCTCGAAGCGCTCAGCGGCGTGTTGGGACCACTCGACGACGCGACGCCCAGACCTGACAGCTACGGCTTGGTCGTCTACGAGTGGGGCTCTGTGAAGGCGAGCATGTTCGAAGAGGGAGATGTCGGGATCTGGATCGCCTCGCGCGAACAGAACGAGGTTGAGTTCCAGGGGCCAGAGGGGGTGATGGTCGGCTGGACGAGGGAACAGGCTCTGGCTGCGGGTGCTGAGGACATCGCGTACGACGCGGATGGTGATGGCAAGGCCGATCAACTGGCCATCGGCGCGAGGGAGGTGGCTGGCACGGTGTCTCTCACCGATCCCGGACGCACCGGCCGCGAGTACATAGTCCTTGACATGGAGGGCGACAAAGTGACACACATCATCAGCAACGGCAACGACTTCAGCGACCTCTGATCATCATGCCGTACCCGGCATGTTCCTTGTCCTAGCGTTGAATCATGCTCCGCCGCCTGATCTCCCGGGTGTTCTGGACGTTCAGCCGCTGGACGCTGACGACCGAACCCGCCCCCTCTCGACCGACGGTGCTGATCGGCGCGCCCCACACATCCAACTGGGACTTCGTGCTGATGCTCGCGATCGCCTGGCGGCTGGGGATCGATGTGCGGTGGCTCGGGAAGAAGAGCCTGTTCGACCGGTGGCGCGGTCCGATCATGCGCGCACTCGGCGGCATCCCGGTGGACCGCAGCGATCCCGGGCGCGTGGTCGGCGACGTGGTCGCAAAGGTGCAGGACGGCGAGGTCTTCGGCCTGGTCGTCACTCCGGACGGCACGCGCAAGGGGCACTCGCACTGGAAGTCCGGCTTCTACCGCATCGCGCGCGAGACCGGGATGCCGGTGACCCTCGGCTATGTCGATCGCACCACGATGACGACGGGCCTCGGGCCGACCATCGAGCTGACCGGCGATGTGGCCGCCGACATGGACCGCATCCGCGCCTTCTACGCCGACAAGGCGGGCCTGCGGCCGGAGCACCGCGTCGAGCCGCGACTGCGCGAGGAGCAGCCGCCCGCCTCGTGAGCGGCGGGCGCTACCCGAAGAGATCGCCGTCCACGTAGTACCAGCGACCGTCCTCGCGGACGAAGCGCGAGCGCTCGTGCAGGATGCCCAGCTCTCCGTCGTCCTGCAGGTAAGTGGCGCGGAACTCGACGACGCCGGATCGGGCATCCGCTCCCCCGTCCACGACGTCGACGATCTGCAGCCCGCGCCAGCGCGGGTTGTCGCCGAGGTCGAGATCGTGCGGCCGGGTGGACGGATGCCAGGTGCGCAGCAGCCACGCCGCATCCGCACTCTTGAACGCGGCGAACCGCGAGCGCATCAGCTCCTCAGCGGTGGCAGGCTCCTCCTGGCCGGTCATGACGTGGTCAGTCCCAGTCCAGGTACTCCTCGATGATGTACGCGGTCTCGATCGGGTGAGTGACCGGGAAGTGGTGGTCGGCACCGGCGAGAGTCTTCACACTCGCGCGCTCCGGCGCCGTGGCCTGCAGGCGGTCACCGTTCGCCGGCGGGGTGACATCGTCCTCCGCGCCCTGGATGATGAGCACGGGCAGTGCCGGGGCGAGCGCGATGTCCTCGTCCTCCACGCCCAGGAGCAGCAGGCCGTTGGAGCGCTCGTGGTGCGCCGCGACGACGTGGCGCGCGAGCGTCCCACCCGAGCCGTGACCGCCGATCCAGGCATCCTCCAGGCCCAGGTGATCCATCACCGCGATGACGTCGTCGACGGTATCCGCGCCGATCTGCACGACACGGAAGCCGGCTTCCTCGGCGAGATAGTGCGCGATCACGCCGAGCGCCTCACCGGTGCGGCCGATGCCGTGGATGAGCACGAGACCGACGGGTCCCTCGCCCTCGTCGACGTAGTCGACGGCACGGCCGTCCGGCTCGAAGGTGCTGCTCTCTGCCACTGGATGCTCCTCAGGGTCGTGAACGGGGGTGCGCCCCATCAACCCTACTTGGCCACCCTGGCGGCGGACTTCGGATGCGCCCGGGCGGTGACCTCGGTCGGGGGCGGGGCGAGAGTCGACTCAGCGCGTCGGCACGCCGTCGAGGAAGTCGACGGTGGGGACGAAGAAGAGAGTGCCCGTGCGTGCAGTCGAGAAGTCGAGGATCCGGTCCGTCTCGCCCGATGGTCCGCCGAGGAACATGCGGCGCAGCATCTCTTCGATGACAGCGGGATCGGCGGCGTAGCCGACGAAGTACGTTCCGAATTCACCGCTGCCGAACGCGCCGAACGGCATGTTCTCGCGCCGGATCTGCTTCTGAACGCCTCCCGCGTCGGTGATCACGTTCAATGCGATGTGCGAGTCCGCCGGCTTCACGGATTCGGGCATCTCGATATCGTCGAGTTTGCTCCGGCCGATCACGCGTTCCTGCTCCTCCACAGCCAGGGCGTTCCATGCGCCCAGGTCGTGGAGGTACTTCTGCACGATCACGTAGCTGCCCCCGCGATACTCGGGGTCCTCATCGGAGATGAGCACGGCCGAGTCCGCCGCAGCGCCCTGCGGGTTCTCCGTTCCGTCGACGAAGCCCAGAAGATCGCGCTCATCGAAGTACCGGAATCCGTGAGTCTCATCGACCACCTCGACGTGGCCGCGAAGGCGGTTCATGAGCTGTCTGGAGAGCTCGAAGCAGGAGTCCATGTGATGAGCGCGGAGGTGCAGCAGCAGGTCACCCGACGTCGCCGGTGCCGCGTGGCGTGCTCCGTTGAGCGGCACGAACGGATGCAGGCCCTTCGGCGCCGTGGCGTCGAACAGACGCGCCCATAGCGCGGACCCCAACCCGATCACGCAGTCGAGGTCGTCGTCGGGGGTGCGGAAGGACACCGATCGGGCGATACCGGATGCGTCGGCCAGCAACTCGCGGACCTGCTCCTCGCTGCCTTCGTTCACGGTGAGCACGAGGAACAGCGCGGCACGCGCCGGCGCGGCGATGACCTGCTGAAAGCCCATCCCGGTCCTTCTCCTTCTTCCGAATCGGTCCGTCCCGATCACTCTGCCACTGTCGACGGGAGAAAGGGTGGCATCCGCGTGTGCCGGGAGCATCATTCGAGACGGCCGCGGACGCCCGGCATCCGGTGCATCCGCGGCCGCACGGCCTCGATTCAGCTCCGCTCGATCGGCAGCCACAGCTCCGTCGTCGCGGTGCTGAAGTCCTCGGCGCGGTCGAGCACGGTGACGATCGACGGCCCCGGGCGCAGACGCCAGGGGTTGGACGGGAACCACTCGGTCGCGGTCGCGGCCCAGGTGGACTGCAGTGCGGCCGGATATGCGCCGGAGGTGCGGAACACCGCCCACGCCCCCGCGGGCACGGCGACGGCGTCCAGATCCGCCGGCACGTCGGTGTCGGCGGTGACCGCGACTCCGTGCAGGTACGTCAGCTCGCTCCCCTGCGTGTAGTCGGGGTCGACGTCGGCGCTGACCTGCAGGAGCCCGGCGGGCTCGGTGTCGCTCAGCCGCTTGAGGCGCGCGTGCTCCTCGATCGGCAGCGAGGCGATGTGCGCCTGGATGTGCGGATTGATCCCCTCGTGGATCAGCGGCACGCGCGCGGCGTGCCCGATCAGGCGGAAGGCGGGTCGTTCGGTGATGCGGGCATCCATGGGGGTGCTCCCTTCTACGGTCAGGCGGAACCTGAGCTGCGGTTGACTGCGAAGGGGGCCGCCGTCACGCCGGACATCACCGTGGCTCGCACCGTGCACGGCACGGAACGCCCGGCCGAAGGCCTCGGTCGAGCCGTATCCATAACGCACGGCGATGGTCAGCAGATCGTCGCCGCCGATCAGGTCGGATGCCGCGACCGTCATCCGACGCCGTCGCACGTACTCCGACACGGGCATGCCCGCGAGCGACGAGAACATCCGCCTGGCGTGATACCCGGTGGTGCCCAGGCGCGCGGCCAGCGCGTCCACGTCCGTCTCGTCGCCGAGATGCGCTTCGATCTCGTCGACCAGGTGGTTGAGCACTTCGATCATGGCTGCTCCCTTCGGCATCCACTCTCGTCTCAGCGACCGTCGCGGCGCCCGATCATCGCGGTCCGATTCGATCGGATGCTAATCCTCCGGGACCGGCATCCCGTCCTCCCCGAACCGGACGCCTTCGCGCTCCAGGCGCTTCCGCGTCTCGTGATGCACCACACCGCGGCGGCGCGGGTCGGTCTCGAGCATGCGCAGCAGGGTCGCGCGGTCCGTGCGTGGGTGCTCGGCGACGGCGAATCTCACGCTCCAGAAGCGGTCCGACGCGAAGCGGTCGAGCACGGCCGCGCTGGCATCCGGGTTCATCGCCGCGGCGTTCCGGATCGCCTGGTTCGTGTCGGTGAAGAACGGCTCGAAGTCCTCGTCCGTGTGCGCGGCGCTCGCGAGCGCGTAGCGGCGCTCCTCGTCGGCCCGTTCCTCCGGTGTCTTGCGCCTGCCCATGCACATCCCCCTCGTTCTCGCGCCCCTACCAGGGACGATTCGATGCTATGCGGTCGGCGTGGCCTCGAAGATCATGAGCCTCTGCCGACCGTCGAACGGCGCACGCGCCCAGTCTCCCCACACCGCGGCGGTGTCGAAGCCGGCGGTCTGCAGATCCTGGATGATGCGCTCCTCGGTGCGGAAGGTCAGCACCTGCTCCTCGACGACCGTCTCACCGGTGCGCTCGAAGCGATTGAACGCGCGCAGCAGCACGACGCCGCCCCCGCGTTCCTCGATCTCGCTCCATTCCGTCAGTGCCCCGTGCATCGTCTCCCTGACGGACGGCTCCTCCCGGGTCCACGACTCCCAGGCGCGCGCCGCGGGGTTACGGCTCTCGAAGGCGAGCATCGCGCCAGGAGCCGCGACGGCACGCAGGTGCCGCAGCGTGAGCATCCACGCCGGGTCGGGGATGTGCTGGGCGACGTTGCCCGTCATCAGCATCAGGTCGAATCGTCCCTCGGGCAGCATCCGGGTGTCGCCCTCGACCCACTCCACCTGCTCCCCGCCCACGCGAGTCCGCGCGAAGGCGAGCATCGTCGCGGAGGGGTCGACGCCCACGACGCGCCTTCCCTCGGCCGCCAGGGTGACGGTGAGGATGCCGGTGCCGCATCCCAGGTCCAGGATGCTCCGCGCGTCACGGAAGTCGGCCAGCGCGCGGTAGAAGTCGTGATCCGGCCCGTCGGGATTGTCGAGGTCGTAGAGATGGACGATCCGCGCGTCGTAGTCCTGCAGGGCACTCATCCGAACAGGCTAGCCGGATGCCGTCGTCTCGAACGCCCGCCCCGCGCGGCGCTCACGCCGAGCACGGCGCCGCCGAGAGCTGCGGGAAGTCGGAGAGGTAGATTACCCGGAGCACGATTCGCAGATCACCGTCGCTCAACCGTGGGAGTCGCTCATGTCGCAGGTTCGTGTCCACAACTTCTCCGTCTCGCTCGACGGCTTCGGCACAGGCGACGGCATCACGGTCGACGCCCCGTTCGGCCACGCCGGCGAGCGACTGCACGAGTGGATGTTCGCCACGCGGTTCTGGCGGTCCATGGTCGGGGAGCCGGGCGGTTCCACGGGGATCGACAACGTGTTCGCCGAACAGCACGGTCTCGGTTTCGGCGCCGAGATCATGGGCCGCGGCAAGTTCAGCGCGTCCACCGGCCCCTGGACCGGCATCGGCACCGACGACGAGTGGCGCGGCTGGTGGGGGCCCAACCCTCCGTTCCACACACCCGTCTTCGTCCTCACCCACCACGCCCGTCCGTCGATCGACATGGAGGGAGGCACGGTGTTCCACTTCGTCGACGCCTCACCGGCAGAAGCGCTCGACCTGGCGCGCGAGGCGGCTGGCGATCTGGACGTGCGGATCGGCGGCGGGCCTGCCCTGCTGCGAGATTTCCTCGCGGCAGGACTCATCGATGTCGCCCACGTGGTGCAGGTGCCGATCCTGCTCGGACGCGGCGTCCGGCTCTGGGACGGTCTGGATGCTCTCGACGAGCGTTACGCGATCGAGGCCGTGTCCTCCCCGAGCGGGGTGACGCACCTGACCCTCACCCGGCGGTGATGTGACAGCCTGGACACGTGGACGATCTGCACGTGATGCCGGGCCCTGGCGCGCCCCGGGGCATCGTCGTGCCCGCAGCGGATCTCGTCGAGCAGTTCTCCCGCGCATCAGGACCGGGCGGACAGGGCGTGAACACCACGGATTCGCGCGTGCAGCTCATGATCGATCTCGGAACGACGAGCGCCCTCGACGAGACGCAGCGTCGCCGCGTGCTGGCGCGGCTCGCGCCGCGGCTGACCGGAACGACGCTCATCATCAGCGCGAGCGAGCAGCGCTCCCAGCGGTTGAATCGCATCGCCGCGAGGGAGCGGCTCGCTGCGCTGCTGCGTGATGCCGTCGTGCCGGCCCTCGTTCGAAGGGCGACTCGCCCGACGAGGAGTTCCCAGCGACGGCGTCTCGACGACAAGAAGCGGCGCTCCGAGACGAAGGACGCGCGCCGGCGTCCCGGTGCTGCCGACTGAGCAGTCGTACGTGATCGGCGCGTGCCGTCAGCTGTCGTGCTCGGGCTGGCACTGCGGGCACGACTGCGCGGATGCCCCGCCGAACGTCTGGTCGACGATCGTGGAGCCGCATACCGGACATGCCTCTCCGCCCCGACCATGCACGGCCATCGCTGAGACCTTCGCCTGCTTGAGCTCATCGGGGCGGAGGCCGCGGCGCTCGTGGGCAGCTGTGGTCATGGTCTCGACGACCGCGGTGAAGAGCCGCTCCCGGTCCGCCGTGCCGAGCAGGGCGGCATGGGTCGCGAGCGGGATCCGTGCCCGATGCAGGATCTCGTCGGAGTACGCGTTGCCGATGCCCGCGAGTGAGGTCTGCTCCTGCAGCAGCGCCTTGATCTGCTTGCGGCGGGTGCCGAGTGCGCGCTCGAGGTGATCGGCCGCGAAATCTGCGGAGAGCGGGTCCGGACCGAGCGCGGCGATGCCTGCGACATCCGTCGGGGTATCAACCACCGATGCCGTCACGGCGAGGAAGTCGCCCGTGTCGACGAGCTGCATCACGGCGCCGTCGTCGAGGATGATCCTGGCGACCTCCGGACCGTGCGGATCGAGAGCCGGATCTCCGGATGCCTGCCATCGTATCCAGCCGTTCCGGCCGAATCCGATCATGAGCCAGCCCGCCGTCGTCTCGAGCCCGGCGTGCTTGCCGAACCGTCGCATCCCATTGATGCGGGCGCCTGCCAGCGTGGCGGGAAGGCGGTCGCGCGTCTTGATGATGCGGAACTCGACGACGTCCACCTCGGTGATCTCGCGACCTGTGATCCGCTCATCGAGGAACTCGACGAGCGCCTGGACCTCCGGCGATTCGGGCATGCGTACATCCTCGCACCGCACCGTTGGGTTCGGCCCCGGGGGTTGAGGTCTCTCACCCTCCATGGCCCGGGCAGATGTCTCGGGCACGAGCGGGCCCGTTCCCCGGTGTGGGCGACATGCGTCGCCCACACCGGGGGCCTCAGAACGGTCCGAGCGCGCGACTCGGCTCGGCATCCAGGGCGAGCGTCTCCAGCACGGTGAGCAGCTGCCGCTCCTCGTAGCGGAAGTGGCTCTCCATGATCGCGGAGACCCCGTCGAGGTGCCGTGCGAGCTCGTCCGGCGCAGCCCGGCTGTCGACCGCCGCCTGCAGCCCGCCCATCAGGTGGGCGATCATCGAATGATCCTGCTCGAGCTTGCGCAGCGTCTCCCGCAGGTGCGGATGCTCCGCGGCGATGGCGGGGAACAGCTCCCGGTCCTCCGCCACATGGTGCCCGGTCAGCGCAGTGCAGAATCCATGACAGAACAGCAGCAGATCACGACTCGCCGTCTCAACCGATCCGCCTTCGGCTGCGGCATCCTGCGCGATCCGCAGCGCCTTGCGCAGCCGTGCATGCACGCTCCGCAGCTCTTCACTCCAGGCCACCAGCCTGGTCTTCTCGCCCTCAGTCACGCTGGGGCGAAGGGGTGGACATCGTCAACGTCCGTCTCCTTCAGGTTCCACGCCTCCATGCCTGACACGGTCTGCCACCGGCACGCGACGCTGAAGGCCAGCGTAGTGCAAACCCTGGGGATGCCTTGGCTCGTCGCGAGGCCCGTTCCGTTTGCAGACAATATGTAGACCGGTCTATTCTTAATTCATGACGATGTCCAAGGGAGACCTGACCAAGGCTCGGCTCGCAGAATCCATGCTCGAGCTCATCCAGACCAGCGGATACAGCGGCACGGGGTTGAACGCCGTGATCGATCACGCTGCCGCGCCGAAGGGCTCTATCTACTTCCACTTCCCCGATGGCAAGGAGGGCCTCGGCGTCGCGGCGGTCGATCTCGCTGCCGCTCAGTTCGGGACGCTGATCGCCGAGGCTGCGGAATCCGCCCGCGGGGCGGCGCAGGCTGCGCGCGCGGCGATCGAGGCCCTGACCTCGATCGTCAGCCGGAGCGACTACCGACTGGGCTGCCCGGTCTCGGTCGTGACGCTGGAGATGGGCGCGGAGAGTGAGCGGCTGAGGCACGCGTGCGCCTCCGCCTTCGATTCGTGGATCGTGCCGACGGCGGCGCTGCTCGAGGCGGACGGCATCGATGCGGAGGGAGCCCGCTCTCTGGCCACGGTCATCGTGGCCACCATCGAGGGGGCGGTCATCGTGTCCCGCGCGATGCGGAGCCCTCAGCCGCTGGAATCTGCCGCCGACGTCGTCGCGGACCTCATCGAGCAGCGCATCCGGACCGCAGCGGTGCAGCGATGACGCCGCGCGAGGACTCCCGCCATGCGCTCGTCTTCGGTGCCTCCGGCCTGATCGGCCGGCACCTCATCCTGTCTCTCGCCGCATCAGGGGCGCGGGTCACGGCCGCCGTGCGGTCTGCCGATTCCGGAGCGCGCATCGAGCGCTGGCTCACGTCGCATGGACTGAGCCAGCCGATCAGCACCGTGATCGTCGACTTCAACAGCCCGGAGCTCCTCCCGGGCGGCCCCGCGGCAGTCCCATTCGTCACCGAGATCCACAACTGCGCCGGTTCCTTCCGCTTCGGGATGCCCGCGGAGGAGGCACGACGGGCGAACGTCGGCATCGTCGAGACGCTGATCGACTTCGCGGCCGGCCTTCCGCGGCTGCAGCGCATCGTCCACATCTCGGGCTATCGCGTCGGCGGTCAGGATCCCGCGCTCGTTCCGTGGTCCGAAGAGCATCGCGCCGCGGTGTACCGGGACCTGGGCGGATACGAAGGCTCGAAGGTCGAGTCCGACGCGATCTTCCAGGCCCTCGCGCACGCGCGCGGCATCCCGTGGACGATCGTCAACCCGGCGACCGTGATCGGAGACAGCGTCACCGGCGAGTCGGAGCAGCACGTCGGCCTTGCGAGCAGCGTCGAGGAGCTCTGGAACGGCACAGTGGCGGCCCTGCCCGGAGACGAGACCACCTTCGTCCCGATCGTCACCGTCGATCATCTGGCGGCCTTCATGGCGGTGGCAGCCATCGATGAGGCCGCCGTCGGCAGGTCGTACTGGGTTCTCGACGACGCCACGCCGCCGCTGCCGGACATGCTGGCGCACCTCGCCCACCATCTGGGCGCGAAGGTTCCGCGGCTGCGGATCCCCGTCGCCGCCATCAAGAGGCTCCCCCGGCGGATCACCAGGGCCGATCCCGAGACGATCGGCTTCCTCTCCGCGGACCGCTACCCGACCGCACCCGCGGTCGAGCTCGCCGGCCGGCACGGCCTGAAGATGCCCGACGCCCGAGTGTCGCTGGAGCGGTGGGCGGACTACCTGACCGCGCATCGCTTCGGCTCTGCCGGCGCGGATGCCCGCCGATTCGTCGATGCCGGTGGTGTGCGGACGTTCCAGCTCGGGGCACCGGAGTCCTCTCGCCTGGTCCTTCCGGGTCTGCCGATCAACGCGGACAGCTGGTCCGACGTGGCGGGTGGCATCGGCGCGCGCGTCGTCGATCTGCCCGGCCTGGGCCTCAGCGGCGGCGCCGGTGTCGAGGACTGGGACCTCTGGCTGCCCGCGATACTGGGCGACGAACCCGCCGACCTCATCGGCCATTCGATCGGCGCCGCTGCGGCGGTCGTCGCCGCGAACCGGATGCCGGAGCGGATCGCGTCGCTCACGCTGATCGCCCCGTTCTTCCTCCAGTCGCCGTCAGGGGCCGCCACCAGACTGACCCCGCTCGTCCGCGCGTACCTGCGCCACACCGATCCCGGACGGCTGTCACGGCAGCTGACCGGCTCGGACGCGAGCGCGGCCGCTCTCGAGTCCAGCATCCGCGACCTGAGGCGCGGCAGCGCCCCGCGGGCGGCTGCGCAGCTCGCCCGAGCGGGATCGAAGAAGTGGCGCGCCGAACTGCGAGCGGCGCTCGCGCGGTTCAGCGGTCCGGTGCGCATCGTCACCGGCAGTGAGGATCCCCTCGATCCGCGCGCGATCGAGCAGTTCGGGCCCCTCCCTCAGGTGGAGCTGATCACGCTGGAGCGCGCCGGGCACCACCCGCAGCTGACCCATTCCGATGCACTCGTCACCCTGCTCGGAGATCGGCCGGGGCGCCGCGATGAGGTCGGCTCGATCGCGGGGCGCGACGGGCTCAGACGGTGAAGCGCAGCACGGCCGGGCCGCGTCGCGGCTCGGCTTCTGCCCCGCTCTCGCGCCGCGGCATCAGCGCGTTCCTCGACGAGACCTGCCAGTCATGCCGTCAAGGCGCCAGAGCATCGCGCGAGACGCGAGTCAGCCCTCAGCGTCCCGCTCCTCGAGTTCGTCGACCCTGGCCTCGAGCATCCGGATCCGGTTGTAGAGGTCCACGAGCGTGACGCCGTCGGCGACGACGCCGGGGCGCTGAGAGAAGCGGCGGACGAAGTGCTCGCGTGTCTCTCCCGGCAGCTGATCGAACTGGCCCATGAATCCCCTCCGCGTCGAGTGTCTGTTCAGGATAGCGATCGCTGGGGAGATGCGATGCGCAGCCGCATCCGGCTGCTCGAGCTAGACGTTGAAGCGGAACTCCACGACGTCGCCGTCCTGCATGACGTAGTCCTTGCCCTCCAGGCGGGCCTTGCCCTTCGCGCGCGCCTCGGCGACCGAGCCGGTCTCGACCAGGTCCTCGAACGAGATGACCTCGGCCTTGATGAAGCCCTTCTCGAAGTCGGTGTGGATCACGCCGGCGGCCTGCGGGGCCTTGTCGCCCTTGTGGATCGTCCAGGCGCGGGCCTCCTTCGGACCCGCCGTCAGGTAGGTCTGGAGACCAAGGGTGTCGAACCCGATGCGTGCCAGCTGGTCCAGGCCGGACTCCTCCTGGCCCGTGGAGGCGAGGAGCTCGGCGGCGTCCTCCGGGTCCAGGTCGATGAGCTCGGACTCGATCTTCGCGTCCAGGAAGATCGCCTTCGCGGGGGCGACCAGCGCCTCCAGCTCGGCCTTGCGCGCAGCATCCGTCAGCACCGACTCGTCCACGTTGAACACGAAGATGACGGGCTTCGCGGTCAGCAGACCGAGCTCCTTGATCGGCGCGAGGTCGAGACCGCTCACCGACAGCAGGATGCCGCGCTCCAGGGCGTCCTGAGCTGCCTTGGCCATCTCCAGGACGACCGGCTCGGTCTTCTTGCCCTTGACCTCCTTCTCGAGACGCACGATGGCCTTCTCGAGGGTCTGCAGGTCGGCGAGCATCAACTCGGCGTTGATGGTCTCCATGTCGGATGCCGGGTTCACGGCGCCGTCGACATGCACCACGTCGTCGTCGGCGAAGCCGCGCACGACCTGCGCGATGGCATCCGCCTCACGGATGTTGGCGAGGAACTGGTTGCCCAGGCCCTCTCCCTCGCTCGCGCCGCGCACGATACCGGCGATGTCGACGAACGACACCGCGGCGGGCAGGATGCGCTCGCTGCCGAAGATCCCGGCGAGCACGTCGAGACGCTTGTCCGGCAGGCTGACGACGCCCACGTTCGGCTCGATGGTCGCGAACGGGTAGTTCGCCGCGAGCACGTCGTTCTTGGTCAGCGCGTTGAAGAGGGTCGACTTGCCGACGTTGGGCAGGCCGACGATTCCGATAGTGAGAGCCACGGGATACGAGTCTACCGGCGGGCAGCTACTCCAACCGCTTCCAGTGCCCCTCCGAGATCACGTCGACGTCGTCCCCGACGACGCGGATCGCGGTCTGGTCGTCGATCGCATATGCCGGCCCGTCGATGTGCTCGGCCCACCGCTCGGCGTGCGCGAGCGTGTTCTCCGGGAAATCCGGGTAGTCCAGATGCGGGAACAGCGAGAAGTCCACGATGCCGAGCGTCCCCTCCCCCGGCTCCGGCGACGTCCAGCGCTCGAACTCCGCGCCGATGCGCGGCGTCATCACCATGCTCCCGGCGCTCACGCCGACCCAGACGGTCCGCTCCAGACGGGGGAAGAGCTTGAGCAGCCCCGACCGCCGGATCCAGTACGCCAGATAGGTCGCGTCTCCGCCGTCCACGAGCAAGGCGTCCGCCTGCTCCACCCACGGGACCCACCGCTCCCCCTCCATCGACGGCAGGGCGGTGAGTTCGAGCAGACCGGCGGACTTCCAGCCGAGCGCGGTCATCGACCAGTCGCTGCTCGCCGAGCGGAGGGTCACCTCTGGCGTGCACGACGGATGCCCGTACTGCGCGGTCGGGATGAACAGCGCCGTCGAATCCTCGATCGGCTTGCCGAGCATCTCCACCAATGCCCTGCGGATGCTGGGGTTCGTCACTCCACCGGAGGTGAGCAGCAGTCTCATCGCGCCAGCCTACGACCGCGACGGGCAACCGGGCCGATCAGATGGGGACTAGTCCCCCTGCCGCCGGACGCCGGCAGGCCGCTAGCGTGGTGCCATCCGATCAAAGGAGCCCAGCGTGCCGGACGACGTCAGCGCAGACGAGATGAACGACCCGTTCTGGTCGGTCGTGCACCGCCGGCATCCCGACCTGGACATCGTGCTGCTGCCGCCGGAGAGGCCGGCACCCGCCATGTCGGGTCTGCCTGAACGTGCGCCAGGGCCGTTCGCGCAGATCCAGCTGACGGACGCCGATAATCTGTGGCGCATGCTCGTCGGGCATGGCATGCCCCGACGCGAAGCCCGGTGGATCCCCGGCCCCACGCGCGACTCCGTGCGGCACGCCATCACGCTGACTCTGCGGGACGTCGGCACGCCGGCGGGTATCGAGCACCTGCGCGAGGCACGTGGTCTGCTGACCGCGGACGGCTGGCATCTGTTCATCCCGCCGACCGGGACGCCGCGCATCATAGCTGACCGCGCGGGCGAACTGGGCGCGGAAGAGCTGCTGGCCGGATTCGACGCCGAGCACGGCCGCCTGTTCATCCGTCTGACCTCGACCGGCCTGCCGGTCGGCGTCGATCGTGTCCGCGAACTGATCGGGGCCGCAGCATGACCGACGGAGTCACCTACAACCCTGTGATGCCGGGTGAGCTGGACCGGCGCTGGAGCTCGCAGGCCGCGCAGATGAGCGCGCTCATGAAGTCCCTCTCCTCCGCGCCGACCGGCGGGCTGCCCTCGGTCGCCGTGGGGCCCGCACGCACCTTCCTCGCTTCGTGGGAGAAGATCGCGCTCCAGGCCAAGACCTCCTCTGAGGTGTACGCCGATGAACTGCGCGAGACCGGGGTCTCGTACGAGAATCTCGACGCCGAGGTCGCTCGCCGGATGGCTGCGCTCGGAGGCGGTGCGGTATGACGACGACGATCAACATCCCCGCTGTGATCGACCCTGTCGACCGCCCCGAGGGCGATCCGGCCGGCTCCGAGTCTCTGGCGACCTCGTTGCTGAGCGGCGCCGTCCGCCTCACGGAGTTCTCCGAGGAGGCGCTACTGCTCGCCGAATCCAAGTGGTACTGGGCCGGTAAGGCGGCTGAGGCGTATGGCGACCACGCCAAGAACTTTGCGCAGAACCACCAGCCGATGGGAGAGACGCTCAAGCGGGTCGCCCGCGGTGTCGACGTGTTCGCCGACCAGTTGCGGACCCTGCAGAGCGATCACACCACGATCAGCAGCGACATCACTTCGTACCATCGCGAGCGCGCCGACCTCATCACGGATGTGAATCTTGCCGGCGAAGTCGCGGAGGCGGAGATCGCCGCCCTGCAGGAGCGCGCACGCGCGCTGACCAACCGTCGTGCGGGGATCACGACCGACATCACCGACCTGCAACGGCGCGTCACGGAGAACGAGCAGTTCCTGGTGCAGCTCTTCACCGGTGCCGACACCGCCGCCGAGGCGAGCTCGCCGACCGGCGGCATCAGCGCACTCGCGCTCGGCGCCATCGGGCGGAAGCCGTCCGCCGCAGACGGACCCAAGGCGATGAACGCGTGGTGGAACAGCCTGACGGAGGCGGAGCGGGATGCCCTGATCGCGGCCTACCCGGATCAGCTCGGCAGTGCCGACGGCCTCCCGGCTTCGGCGCGCGACGCCGCCAACAGGCTGCGCCTCGACGCCGATCTCGCAGAACTGGAGATGAAGGAGCGCGACGGCACTCTTCTTCCCGAGGAGAAGCAACGGCTCGCCAACGCCCGCGCGACGCGGACAGCGCTGGAGCACGCGGACGGATACGTCGTCCCCGGCACCGACGACAGACCGGGTGGACAGCTGTGGCTGTATGACCCGGATGCGTTCGGCGGTGACGGCCGGGTGGCGATCGCCGTCGGCGACCTGGACACGGCCGACGACGTCTCCGTTCAAGTGCCGGGCATCCGCACCGAGATGGATGACGCCCCAGGCGGCGTGGACGAGGCGACTCGGTTGTACGAGAGCGCCCGTTACAACGGCGACGGATCGAGCGTGGCGACGATGTTCTGGCTCGGCTACGACACACCTGCCGGTGACCTTCTCGAGTGGGGGGAGGTCCCCTCGGAGGATCGTGCGGCAGACGGCGGCGCTCGTCTCGCTGCCGCAGTCGACGGGCTTCGCGCGTCGCGCGCTCACGATCCGGCGCACATGACGGCGATCGGGCACAGTTACGGTTCGACGACGACGTCCTACGCGGCGACGGACCACGGTCTCGCGGTCGACGACATCGCGCTGATCGGCAGCCCCGGGACGGGCCCGGCAGATCACGCATCCGACTTCAGCGTCGGCGCCGACCATGTGTACGACGGCCGCAACAGCCGTGACTTCGTCGCGTTCCTCGGAGATGAAGGGTGGGTGCGCAAGGACCAGTTCTTCGACACCGGCCTGGGCATGGATCCGTCGTCCGAGGATTTCGGGGCGCATCGCTTTCAAGCGGAATCACCCCAGCGCGGATGGGGGCCGAACTTCGACGACCATTCGCGGTACTACGACCGGGACAGCGAATCCCTGTACAACCTGGGCCGCATCGTCGACGGTCACGGCGACGACACGAACAGCGCGCCGCAGTCGTACGACCCGTGGTGGGGCGACCCTGTAGACCCCGAGTGGGATCGCGATCCCACGTCCGGAGAGGCTGGCCGCTCGAAGACTGGCTTGACCCCATGAGGAGATCGGCCATCATGGGTGCTGTGGGACTTCTCGCCTTCCTCCTCAGTGGATGCTCTCCGGTGCCGTCGAACCCCCGCGCGGTGCTCGAAGCGAAAGCAGCGGCCATCGACTCAGCCACTCAAGATGTGCTCGACTCACTGCACGCGGCCGGCCTCGACGACGCGACCGCGAAAGGCCACGTGGACGGATGCCAGAGTGAGCCCACTCCCGGTGTGTCCTATCGAGCAGGCATCTCGGCGAAGGCGGGTTCCGATCTCGCCGGCGCCTTCGACGCGCTGGTCGAGCAACTCGGCGCGTCGGGCTGGAAGCCGACGGATGCCTATCGCGACGTCAAGATAGATCCCGCCAAGCCCATGGGCCGCTTCGTGCGCGACGACATCACACTCGATGTTGCAACCGGCGGGGCCTCCAGCGGAGGCGTCTGGTACGGCGCCGACGAGATGCAACTCGGCGTCACCATCAAGGACTACTGCGTGCGGGTTCCCGACGGCGGCTACATCAGCAAGGTCGAGGACCTCGCGAAGGACATCCTCCCCCGCTCCTGAGCCTCCCGGCGCGGGCGGGTCAGCCGACCAGCTCCAGCACCGCTCGCAGCGAGTCGCCCTCGAGATGCCGCGGGGCGTTGTGCGGCGCCGCGATCCGCTCTCGGTTCAGCCAGAACGCGGAGAGTCCCGCGCCCACAGCACCCATGACATCGGCCGGGAAGCTGTCGCCGACGTGAAGGGATGCGGCCGAGAGCACTCCGGCCCGATCGAGAGCGTGCCGGAAGATCTCGGCGTCCGGCTTCAGCACTCCGATGTCCCCCGAGGCGACGACCACGTCGAACAGGCCGTCGATCCCGACCGTGCGCAGCTTCTCGCGCTGGAACGCCGAGGGCCCGTTGGTGATCAGCCCGACCGGGACACCCCGTCGACGCAGCTCCACCAGCACGTCACGGCTGTCCTCGAACAGCGCGAACGTGCTTCGCTCCGCCGCCAGGTGCAGTTCCACCGCCTCGTCCACGAGCTCCGCACCCGCACCGGCGTCGGACAGCGTGCGCCGCCACACCTCCCGTGTCAGGGCGTCGTCCTCCAGTTCGCCGCGCATCCACTGCTCGCCCTGTGAGGCCCAGCATCCGCTCCACACCGACGCGTTCGCCGTGCGCATCGCGTCCGTGTCGAGAGCAGGATGCCTCGCGGCGAGCTCGTCGATCGCGAGCAGCGCGGCGTCGACGGCGCCGTCTCCGACCAGAGTGTCGTCGAGGTCGAAGAAGACGGCGCGGATGGGGTCAGTCACGGCGTCGCGCCCGGAACGCCGTCGTCACATACGGCAGGTCGATCGTGTCGTCGCCGGTGACGCCCAGCTCGTCGAACAGGGCGTCCATGCCCTCGTGGATGCTCGCCCGCTCCTGCTCGGAGGCCGTGATCAGATAACTGCGCGAATCCGCCATACGGTGCAGCTGCGCGCGCGTCATGGGGCGCACCCACTCCCAGCGCTCCGTCTCCAGCTCGCCGAACGGCGCGGCCACCGTGGGGCCGCCTGCATCCAGCATCTCCTCCGCGGCACTCGCGTGCATGATGGCGGTGAACCGGCGCACCCAGTCGACGCGGTTGTCGCGCGCGTTCCAGATCAGCCCGAGCGTCCCGCCGGGGCGCACGACGCGGCCGATCTCGGCCGATGCCTTCTCCGGGTCCACCCAGTGCCACGCCTGCCCGAGCACGACGGCATCCAGGCTCGCATCCGGAAGCGGCAGCGACTCGGCCGTGCCCACGTACGTCGGGACACCGGGGACGGTGTCGCGCAGCTTGGCCAGCATCGCCGCATCCGGATCCACCGCCACGACCTGCGCATCCGGAGCATCCGCGATCACCCGGGTGAGCTTGCCCGTACCGGCTCCCACGTCCGCGATCCTCCGCGCACCGTGCGGCAGCTTCTCCAGCATCCAGGCGACGGCCTCGAAGGGATAGTCCGGCCGCGCCGCCTCGTAGGTGTCGGCCTCGGATCCGAAGGAAGTCGCTCGCACGTCACTCATATCGCTCAGCCTACGGCGAGCCTGCGACGTCGGCGCCGAGGTCGGCGCGAGAGTGGGACCGTGCCATTGGACTTCACCGCGATCGACTTCGAGACGGCGAACTCCAGCCCCGCCTCCGCCTGCTCCGTCGGACTCGTCCGCGTGCGCGACGGGAAGGTCGTCGCGCAGACCGGCTGGCTGATCCGCCCGCCTGCAGGCCATGACGAGTTCAACGAGTGGAACACCAGGATCCACGGGCTGTACGCGCACGATGTCGTCAATGCGGCCTCCTGGGTTCAGCAGATCGGCAGGCTCTGCGCCTTCGCCGGGTCCGACGTGCTCGTCGCGCACAACGCCGGCTTCGACATGAACGTGCTGCGCCGCGCCTGCGAAGCGACGGGCATCGAGGCGCCGCCCTACCGGTCGCTGTGCTCTCTCGCGGTGGCCCGCAAGACCTACGAGCTCGACTCCTACCGGCTTCCCAAGGCCGCCGCGGCGGCGGGCTTCGGCGACTTCCCGCACCATGACGCCCTGGCGGATGCGCGGGCCTGCGCGCAGATCGTGATCGACGCCGCGCGTCTGGCCGAGGCACCGGACGTGCATGCGCTGGGCGCCGCGCTCAGCATCTCGCTGTCCGCGCCTCTGGCATCCGCCCCGCAGCGCGCGGTCGCCTGAGCGACCCTTCACTCCCCACGCCCCGCCGGGCCACGTGCTCTCAGGCGCCGCCGGGCACTCCCGACAGCAGGGCGACGACGATGCTCGCGGTCAGCAGGAAGGCGCCGATCATCCACCACGAGCTGAGCTCGTGGCCCTCTTCGCGACGCACGCGGAACAGCACGTCCTTGCGGCGGGCCGGATCGGGAATGGAACTGGCTGCGGCCTTCGCCGCGGCGGCTGCAGCGAGCTGCTCATCGGTGACACGCAGGATACGACCGGTCTTCGTGGTGATGTGCTGAGCGCTGCTCTGCTTCTCGGACTGCTCGCTCGCTGACATCCCGAGCTCTCCTGTTCTGACCAACTCCAACGCGCTGAGGGCGCCGGATCCACACCCATTGTGCCAGCCGCGGCTGGGAATCGCGGGATGGGCGGGCCACCACGGTCAGAACGTTACCTCGTCGTGCTCACAGCCACTTCGACACGAGGTGATCGGACGTGATGCGGCGCAGCGTGCCCGAGGCGGAGCGAAGCACGATGCTCTCGGTGTAGAGATAGCGTCCCTCACGGCGCACGCCTCGGACCAGCTGGCCGTCGGTCACGCCGGTGGCGACGAAGATCGTGTTGTTGCCCTGGACGAGGTCATCGGCCTCGTACACGGTGTCCATCTTCAGCCCGGCGTCGATGCCGCGCTGCCGCTCCTCGTCGTCGCGCGGCCAGAGGATGCCCTGGATATGCCCGCCGAGCGCCTTGATCGCGCATGCGGTGACGATGCCCTCCGGGCTGCCGCCGATGCCGACGCACATGTCGGTGCGGGCGTTGTGGCGTGCGGCGTTGATGCCACCCGCGACGTCGCCGTCGCTCATCAGCCGGGTGCCGGCGCCGGCATCCCGGATCTCCTGGATCAGCTGTTCGTGACGCGGGCGGTGCAGCACCGAGACGACCATCTCCTCGACCGGCTTGTCGAGCGCCTTGGCGAGGCGGCGGATGTTCTCGCCGATGGGCAGTCGGATGTCGACGACGCCGACGCCCGCGGGGCCCGTGACGAGCTTGTCCATGTAGAAGACGCTGGACGCGTCGAGCATCGAGCCCCGGTCGGAGACCGCCAGCACGGACAGCGCGTTCTGCCGGCCCGCCGCAGTCAGAGAGGTGCCGTCGATCGGGTCGACCGCGATGTCGCACTCGGGGCCGACGCCGGTGCCGACCTCCTCGCCGTTGAACAGCATCGGGGCGTTGTCCTTCTCGCCCTCGCCGATCACGACACGGCCCCGGAAGTCGACCGTGCCGAGGAACGCGCGCATGGCGTCGACGGCGGCGCCGTCGGCCGCCTCCTTGGCCCCGCGGCCGATGAAGGGCACCGCCCGGATCGCGGCCGCTTCGGTCGCGCGGACCAGCTCCATCGCGAGGTTGCGGTCGGGACGAAGCGGGCTGAGATCGGCTGTAAGGCTCACCATGCGGTCAGCCTAGTGATCCGGCCGTGCGGAACAGGCGAGTTTTCCCGTTTTCCCGACGAAGGATTCGATGTTCTTAACAAGCCTTCAAGATCCGCGCCCCGACGCCCCGAAACAGCCGAGAAGAACCGGCATCCGCGCGGATAGAGTGAGCATGACCCCCGCACATCAGAAGCAGGAGAATCCATGCCCGTCGCCACTCCGGAACAGTACGCAGAGATGCTCGACCGCGCGAAGGCCGGTGGCTTCGCGTACCCCGCTTTCAACGTCTCCAGCTCGCAGACGATCAACTCTGTGCTGCAGGGTCTGACCGAGGCCGGCTCCGACGGCATCATCCAGGTCACCACCGGTGGCGCGGACTACTTCGCCGGGCACACCGTCAAGGGCCGCGCCACGGGCGCCCTCGCCTTCGCGCGCTTCGCGACCGAAGTCGCCAAGAACTATCCCATCACCGTGGCGCTGCACACCGACCACTGCCCGAAGGACGCGCTGGCCGGCTTCGTCGAGCCGCTCATCGCCGCCTCCGAGGAGGAGGTCAAGGCCGGACGCAACCCGATCTTCCAGTCGCACATGTGGGACGGCTCGGCCGTGCCGCTCGCCGAGAACATCGAGATCGCCAAGGAGCTACTGCCCCGCATGAAGGCGATCAACGCCATCCTCGAGGTGGAGATCGGCGTCGTCGGCGGCGAGGAGGACGGCGTCGCGCACGAGGGCTCCAACGACGCCCTCTACACGACCTTCGGTGACGTCGACCAGGCCGTGCAGGCGCTGGGCCTGGGCGAGCAGGGCCGGTACATCGCCGCCCTCACCTTCGGCAACGTGCACGGCGTCTACAAGCCGGGCGGCGTCAAGCTGCGCCCCGAGCTGCTGGGCGACATCCAGGCGCAGGTCGCCGCGAAGTACGGCACCGGCAAGAACCCGCTCGACCTGGTCTTCCACGGCGGCTCGGGCTCGTCGGACGCTGAGATCGCGACGGCCGTCGCCAACGGCGTCATCAAGATGAACGTCGACACCGACACCCAGTACGCGTACACGCGTGCGATCGCCGACTACATGTTCAAGAACTACGACGGCGTGCTCAAGGTGGACGGCGAGGTCGGCAACAAGAAGCAGTACGACCCGCGCGCCTGGGGCAAGATCGCCGAGACCGCCATGGCGGCCCGCGTGATCGAGTCCACCCGCCAGCTCGGCTCGTACGGCCAGTCCAAGAGCTGACACGCACGAAGAGCAGCGGATGCCCCGGATCGTCCTCGATCCGGGGCATCCGTCGTCTGCGCGTCGGTCAGCCGCCGATCTTCTCGCCGGCGGGCGAGAGCACCCACCAGATGCCGCCGACGCCCTGACCGTTCACGTCGCCCTTCGCCGCGTCGCCCGCGAAGGTGTACAGCGGCCAGCCGTCCAGCGTGACCTGGTGCTTGCCGTCGGGGGTGTCGATCGTGGCGAGCGTGCCCGTGACGCCGTCTGCCTTCGGCGTCGAGGAGTCGGACAGGATCGGCGGCCACTTCGCCAGGCACTCACCGGTGCAGGCGCTGGTCTTCGTGCCCTGAGTGTCCTTGTCGAACATGTAGGCGGTCATGCCCTCGCCGTCGACCACGATCTTCCCGAGCGAGCTGTCCGCGACGCCGAGGCCGGACGCCGCCGGCGCCGGGGCCTGCGATGACGGCGCCCCGTAGCCGCCGGAGCCGGAACCGGAGCCACCGGAACCGCCCGTGCCGCCGGAGCAGCCGGCGAGGAGGAGTGCGAGGGCGATGCCCCCGATGGCGAGCGCGTGGCGCCCGTGTGCCCTGTGCCCGTATGCCCTGACCAACATCATGCCGTCCCTTTCGTCTGAGCAGCCTCCGCGATGGCGGCTGTTCCCGTGACACGAGACCGACAGGGCGAATGGTTCAGCCGAACTCGTGCTTCACGACGACTTTCCCGGCGGCGTCCCGGATCTCGACGGACCGGATGTCGGACTCCGACAGCCCCGTGCCCGCCGACAGCCGCGCGGTGGCCCCGGATTCCACGTTCCAGTTCGACAGCGTGGTGGTGGTGCCGTCCCGCGAGGTGACCGCCAGCTCGTAGGTGCCGCTCCATCCCGAATACCCCTCATAGGCGCACACCACGTCGAGCCTGGTGCCCCACGGCACAGTCGTGAGCGCCACCGTCGCCACGACCGGCGCTCCCCCGACGGGCTCCAGCGCCACGGCCTCAGCCGGGCGGGGCATCAGTATTGCGACCGACACCACGGTGGCCACGACGACCGCGGCCGCCGCACCGACCGCCCACGCGGCGATCCTCCGTCGCCTGGTGCGCCGGGCGCGTGCGGCGGCCAGCACCCGCACGGGCGCCGCACCGTCGGCATCCTGATCCGCGATCCGCTGCGCATCCTCCGACCTCACCTGCGACAGCAGCACGACGGTCGATGTGAGCTCGGCGACGGCCTCACGGCACCGCGGGCAGTGCGCGAGATGCTCCTCGAACTCTGCGCGGTCCGATGCCGAGAGCGCCCCCAGCGCATATGCGGCATCCCAGGTGGCGTACCGCTCGTGGTCGGCGTTCACCTCGTCACCCCTCTCTCCTGCAGTGCGAGCCGCAGGGCCCGCAGTCCGTAATGCATCCGGGACTTCACGGTCCCCTCGGCGATCCCCAGTTCCTGCGCCACTTCGCGAACGCTCCGCCCGCGGTAGTACGCGGCGATCACGACCTCGCGGTGCTCCGGGCTCACCGCAGCGAGCGCGTCCTGGATCAGAAGCGCGTCGAAGAGCCGGTCGGTGTGATCGTCGGACGCCCGCTCGGGAAGCTCCGCGACCGGGTTCTCGTGCCTGCGGCGGGCGCTGCGCGCCTCGTCGATCACGATGTGTCTGGCGACGGTGATCATCCACGCCCGCGACGTGCTCGGGTCCTGCTCCAGGATGCGTGGCGTCCGCCAGGCGCGCAGCAGCGTCTCCTGCACCACGTCGTCGGCCGAACCGCCCCGATTGCCGGTGATGCTCACCACGTACCGCCGGATCGGGCCGGCGTGAAGCTCATAGAGCGCGGTCAGTCGCTCGTCGTCCTCTTCGGTCACGGATCGCCTCCTCACGATGAGAACGAGGCAGGACGGTCGCCGGTTCATTCTCGGGTCGCGATGAACCGGATCGGCGCGGAGATCGTTGTCTCCGTATGGACATCTTCGCCGACGCGGACGGATTCCGCATAGCAGGTCTGCCGCTGCATCCGTTGCTCGTCCACGCCGTGGTCGTGCTCACGCCCCTCACCGCACTCGCGGTGGCGCTGGTCGCGGTGTGGCCGGCCGCACGCCGGCGGCTCGGGTGGGCGCCGCCGGTCGCAGCGCTGGGGGTCGCGGCCCTGGCGCCGGTGACCGTGCTCGCAGGGCAGTCGCTCGCGTCGACGGTCGGCTACACCCCCGCGATCCTGCATCACGAGGCGCTCGGCCTCATGCTGATCCCGTGGACGATCGCCCTGCTGATCGCGTCCGTCGCCGTCGCGGTGGGTGATCGGATGCTGCCGCGGCTGCGCCGCACGCGACCTCGGATGAGCCGCATCCTCGCCGTCGCGATCATCGCCGCGGCTGTCGTCGCCGCCGCCGGGACCATCGTCGTCACCGTGCTGACGGGAGACGCCGGGGCGCGCGCGGTGTGGGGCGCGGTCTGACCGCCGATGCCCGGTGGCCCAGGGCACGCTCACCCCATCGGCGTGCCCAGGAATAGCCGATCGGACGATGTCACGGCCCGACGCCGATTCGTAGCGTTGAAGACATGAACATCACCTCCCGGATCTCCCGCCGCTCCCTCATCGCCGCGTCGACCATCGCCCTCGCCGCGATCGCCGTCGTCCCCACCACGGCAGCCGCCGCCGCTCCCGCCCCGGCCGCCGCATCCGCCTCGTGGAAGACCCTGACCCCGTCCGAGACCCTCGCGTCGACGCCGTGGAAGACCACGAGCGCCCTCGACCAGGACGGCGACCGCGTCGCTCTCGACAACCCGGCGGTCGCGAGCTTCGTCGGCTGGGCGTACTTCAAGGCCGACGGCACCTACACGATGTACAACCTCGACGACAGCCCGAAGCTGCACGGTGACTGGACCGTCGCCGCCGACGGCTCGTCCCGCTGGATCAACGCGAAGGACGCGAACGGCAACGTGCTGTTCCAGCGCGTCGTCCCGATCACCGAGCTGACCAGGAACGTCTTCACCTACCGCGTGTTCCCGAACGCGGCCGACACGTCGGTCTACTACGACATCGTGCACACCAGGTCCAACCACGTCGAACCCGGCACCGACGGCCGCGGTCCCGGCGCGCACGGAAGCCACGGCATCAACGGCAGCGGCGAGTACCACTTCAACAACGGCAACGCCCGCTGAGCCGCACCGATCCACCGATCATGAGCCCGGTCCCCGCGTGGGGCCGGGCTCATCCGCGTGCGCGGTCAGCGCCGGCGGATGCGGACGGTCCAGAGCACGAGATCCGCGAGCGCATCGACCACGAGCAGGATGCCGAGACCCCGTGCGCCCCGGGAACGCCCCCGCCCGAGAGCGACGCCCAGCGCCAGCTCCGCCGTGCTCAGCGCCGCTCCGAGCAGAGGACGCTTGCGCAGGAAGCGGGCGAACCGCACCGCCGGCCGGCCGCGGTCCGTCAGCGACGCGAACTCCACCAGGCCACCCATCACGACGTCGCCCGCCGTGCGCGGCCAGCCCTGCGGCGCGAAACGACGACCACCGGCAGTGTCATCCAGCCCCGCCGCGACCAGCGAACGCGGCACGCCGAAGGCGAGCACGAGAGCGCGCACCCTGGTATCCGGCCCCGCGACCCCGCCGAGCGCCTCGGGCAGGCAGGCGCGGCGCACGGCATCCGCATCGACCGCACTGCCCAAGTCGAGCTCGGCGAGCTCGTCGCCGGCACCGTCGATCTCCTGCAGCATCCGGCGGTAGAGCTCGGCGCTCTCCGAAACGGAGATCGAGTCGGGGTCGAGGACCGGTCTGGTGAGGCGCTCCGCGTTCGGCCAGAACATCGCGGCCCGACCGTGCGGACCGCTGACCTCCACCCACGCCTCGCCCTGCGGCGGCACGTTGACCTCGATGACCGGGCCGTCGGACCTGCCGCCCGCGATCGCACCGTGTGCGCGATCGGTACGGTACCGGTACACCGACCAGGCGCTGTCCTCCAGGTAGTCGACCGGGGTGTCCAGCAGCTGCGCGGTCAGTCGCGCGGCCCACGGGCCCCGGCGCGAGAACTCCGCGACGCGAACGGGGTCCGGTGCGAACAGACCCGCGTCCCCGGCATCCGGCATCCCGAAACCAGGCAGATCGTCGGCGGCGTCGTCGAGCTGCTCGAACGCCTCGCCGAACTCCTGCTCCAGCTCGGCGTCGACCTGCCCCAGCGCGTCGTCGGCGGCATCCCGCGCGTCGTCGGCGAGACCGAGCCGCAGTGTCAGTCCCTGAGCGGCGAGCAGTGCGCCCAGGCGCACGGCGCTGAGGTCGAAGCGCAGCAGACCGCCGTCGTCCAGTGCCACGACGTCCGCGCCCTCGGTGATCGGCAGCAGCACGGTCGCTGTGCCGCCCTCGGAACCGCGCACGGCGGCGAGGACGCGCTCCTCGCGCAGCATCCGCTCCGTACGCTCGAGCGGATCCGATCCGTCCCCGGAGTCGACCGAGGCGAAGGTGATCTGGAACGCGATCTGCTCTGCTGACACCTCTCGAGGCTACCCGGCCCGACAGCTACCCGGCGGGCGGCGTGAGCAGACTCTGCGTGAACGCGGGATCGCCGAACATCGGCACCGAGACGCAGATCGACACGGCGACCATGGTGACTGCGAAGCCCACCAGCGGCACCCACCACGACGAGCGGCTGCGCCGGATCCGGCGCACCGACAGCCACACCGTGGCCGCGAAGCCGGCAACCAGCACGAGCACCGCGATGATGCCCCACGTCCTGGCGACCGCGAAGTTGGAGAAGGTCCCCTCGCCGCCCATGAGCTTCAGGGTCTGCTGGAGCGTGGCGGAGAGATTCAGGAACTGCGGGATCGACGAGAGCACGTTCACCATGCCGACCCCGAGCATCACGGCGGTGATCAGCACCTGGGCACGGCCCCCGGATCGCGCGGCCGGGGCGGTGGGAGCGACCGGCTGCTGCGGCACGGGCGGGGCGGGCGCCGGCGCGGATGCCGTCGGCATCTGCTCGACGGGCGGCAGGCCTGCGCGCGCACGCTGCTCCTCGGGCGTTGCGTATTCGCCGTACTGCGGCCGCTCGACACTCATGGCATCCACGCTACCGCCCGGGCCTTGGGCGGGGATGTGAACGCCGCCGTCGGGTGAGACGGCGACCGCGCGGGACCGCGGGGTCAGTGCCCCGAGCGTCCGCCCAGGGCTCGCTCGTCGCGCTTGCCCGCGGCGTCCTGGCGCAGTTCCTTGGGGAGCGAGAACATCAGGTCCTCCTCGGCCGTGCGCACCTCTTCGACGTCGCCGTAGCCGGCCTCACTCAGGGCCTCGAGCACCTCACGAACGAGCACCTCGGGCACCGAGGCACCGCTCGTGACGCCGACCGTCCGCACGCCGTCGAGCCATTCCTGCTTCACCTCGTCGGCGTAGTCCACACGGTAGGCGGCCTTCGCACCGTGCTCGAGGGCGACCTCGACGAGGCGGACGCTGTTGGACGAGTTCGCGGAGCCGACGACGATCACCAGATCGGCATCCTTCGCGACCTTCTTGATCGCCACCTGACGGTTCTGCGTGGCGTAGCAGATGTCGTCGGACGGCGGGTTGTGCAGCTCCGGGAAGCGGGTGCGGAGCCGGTTGACCGTCTCCATGGTCTCGTCGACGGAGAGCGTGGTCTGCGACAGCCAGACCACCTTGCTCGGATCCTTGACGACGACCGTGTCGGCCTCGTCCGGGGAGTTCACGATGGTCACGTGGTCGGGAGCCTCGCCCGCGGTGCCCTCGACCTCCTCATGGCCGTCGTGGCCGATGAGCAGGATCTCGAAGTCATCCCGTGCGAAGCGCACGGCTTCGCGGTGCACCTTGGTCACCAGCGGGCAGGTCGCGTCGATCGCGTGCAGGCCGCGGTCGGATGCCGCGTTCACGACGGCCGGCGCGACACCGTGCGCGCTGAAGACGACATGAGCGCCCTCGGGCACCTCGTCGACCTCGTCGACGAAGATCGCACCCTTCTTCTCGAGCTCGGTCACGACGTGGATGTTGTGCACGATCTGCTTGCGCACGTACACCGGCGAGCCGTAGCGCTCGAGGGCCTTCTCGACTGCGACGACGGCGCGGTCGACGCCCGCGCAGTACCCGCGCGGTGCCGCCAGCAGCACGCGCTTCGCGCCGTCCACGGGACGGTCCTGGAGGGGCGCCGATCGACGGGCTGGGCGCGGGGGCTCGGGAAGCCTGACGATGGTTGCACTCACCCTTGAAGTCTACCGAGGGCGCCTGATGAAGGGCCGTGTCGGCGGCATCCGGGACAATGGAGGCATGACCGTCTTCGAAGCCGCCGCGCTCCCCGGCGAGCCTCCGCCTGCGGATTCGGTCGCGCCGCGCGACTCCACACCGGATGCCCCGACATCGGTCGCCCGGCTGAACGGGACGATCCGCGACTTCATCGCGCGCTGGAACACGGTGTGGGTCGAGGGCGAGATCACCTCATGGAACCTGCGCGCGGGCAACGTGTTCGCGCGGCTGAAGGACGTGCGCTCGGACGCGCAGATCTCCGTCCGCGTGTGGTCGAGCGTGCGCGCGCGCATCCCGGCCGACCTCGCCGTCGGCGATCACGTGGTCGCCGCGGTGAAGGCGGACTACTTCGTCAAGGGCGGGGATTTCAGCTTCATCGTCTCGGCCATGAAGCACGTCGGCCTGGGCGACCAGCTGGAGCGGCTCGAGAAGCTTCGTGCGCAGCTGCGTCAGGAGGGACTGTTCGACGCGAGCCGCAAGAAGGACCTTCCGTTCCTGCCGCACTGCATCGGCCTGATCACCGGCGAGAAGTCGGATGCGGAGAAGGACGTGCTGCGCAACGCCGAGCTGCGCTGGCCTCAGGTGCATTTCCGCACCGCGCACGTGGCCGTGCAGGGCGACCGCAGCGTGCCCGAGGTGCTCGCCGCGCTCAAGCGACTGGACGACGACCCCGAGGTCGATGTGATCATCATCGCGCGCGGCGGCGGTGACCCGCAGACGCTGCTCGGCTTCAGCGACGAACGACTCGTGCGCGCCGTGGCCGCAGCATCCACCCCGGTCGTCAGCGCGATCGGACACGAGAACGATCACCCCCTGCTCGACGACGTCGCCGACCTGCGGGCCTCGACTCCGACGGATGCCGCGAAGCGCGTCGTCCCGGACGTGGGCGAGCAGCGCGCATTGATCGCCCAGCTGCGCGCCCGCGCCACCAGCCGTCTCACTCAGCGGATCTCGCATGACATCGCCCAGCTCGAGCAGCTCCGCTCGCGCCCCGTGCTGCGCACGCCCGATCCGATCATCGACGACCGCGCCCAGGAGGTGTGGCTGCTGGCATCCCGCGGCCGCGACACCCTCACCCGGCGCCTGGACACCGCCCAGCGCACCACCGCCGAGCTGCGTGCATCGCTGCGGGCCCTCTCCCCCGCGGCGACGCTGGCTCGCGGCTACGGGATCGTGCACCTCGACGACGGGCGCATCGTGCGCGACGCCGCGGATGCCCCGGCCGGCACGCCGCTGACGGTGACCGTCGACCGCGGCTCGCTGCGCGCCCGCTCCGAGGGCGAGATCCCCGAGGCAGGCTGACCGCACGCGCCTCCGCGGTGTTCGTCCGCCGGTGTCCGTGCATCCCGGTGTTCACCCACGCCGGTGTCTGTACACCCCGGCATCCGTACACCCGGCATCCGTCCCACCCGGCATGCGCCCGCATCCGGCCGTGCCACTCCGGGGGCCGACACGCCAGATTACGGACGTTTTCGCGGGAAGCGTCCGTGATGTGGCGTGTCGGCCCCCCGATCTGTGCCGCCGCCCCGCCCGGACGGGGCGTCCGTGACACGCCGGTAGGATGGATGTCGTGACTGCGTCCAACGACTCCCCCGTCGAATCGCTGTCGTTCGAGGCCGCGCGCGACGAACTCGTGCGTGTCGTCGCCGAACTCGAACAGGGATCCCCCACTCTCGAGCACTCCCTCGCCCTCTGGGAGCGGGGTGAGGCGCTGGCCGCCCGTTGCGAGGAGTGGCTGCTGGGCGCGAAGCGCCGTCTCGAGGCCGCCCGCGACGCGGCATCCGCCGGAGAAGAGGCATGAGCCGCAAGCCGGGGATCGTCGCCGAGCTCGGCCGCCCGGAGACTCCGCAGGAGACAGCCGACCGCAAGGCGGAGTCGAGCCGCGTCTACCGGTCCAGCCAGACCTTCCGCAACCTCATCGCCGCGCTGATCATCACCGTCGCCGTCGTCGCGGTGATCGTGTTCGCCGTCCCCCGTGGCGAGCCCACCGCGCGCCCGACCATCGATGTCGCCAAGATCGCGGCCGACGTCTCGTCGACCTCGGATCGCCCGGTGATCGTGCCCGAGCTGGGCGACTTCTGGCGAGTGAACGCCGCAGGACTGGACGGCGGCGCCACCAAGGTGTGGAGCATCACCCTCGCCCCCGCGGGCGAGCGCGAGCGCGGCTTCATCAAGCTCGCGCAGGCGTTCGACGCCGACGTGAAGTGGGCCCCGCAGGTCACCGGGGGCATGGCACCGACCGGCACTGAGCAGATCGACGGCGTGACCTGGGACGTGTTCGATCTGAACGATCGCGGCACGGCCAACGTCACCTACGCGCTCGGCACCCAGGCCGGCCGCGACTACGTGCTGCTCTACGGCTCCCGCTCCGCGGACTCCACCAAGAAGCTTGCTGAATCACTCACCTCGCAGTTGAGCGACCTGAAGGAGGCCGGATGACCACGACACTCACCCCCGCTGAGGCCTGGACGAAGCTGATCGAGGGCAACAGGCGATTCGTCGCCGGCATCTCCGAGCACCCCAACCAGGATGCCCACCGCCGGGCCGAGATCGCGGGCGGACAGAACCCGTTCGCCACCTTCCTGGGCTGCTCCGACTCACGCGTCGCCGCGGAGACCCTCTTCGACGTCGGCCTGGGCGATCTGTTCACCACCCGCAACGCCGGCCAGATGGTGACGGACTCGGCAGTGGCGAGCATCGAGTTCGCCGTCGCGATGCTCGACGTCCCGCTGCTGGTCGTGCTCGCTCACGACTCCTGCGGCGCGGTCGCCGCCGCCGTGCGCGGCACGGCGATCGATGCGGAACCGATCCCGCCGAAGATCTGGAAGCTCATCGCCCCGATCGTCCCCGCCGCACGTCGCGTGCTGAAGGAGAGCGGCGGCACGACCGTCGAGGACATCGACCCCGAAGAGGTCGGGCGCGAGCACCTGCGCGGCACCATCCTGGGCCTGCTGGAGTCGTCCGAGATCATCAGCGACGCCGTCGCCGAGGGTCGTCTGGCCATCGTGGGCGCCAAGTACCGCCTCACCGACGGCAGCGCCGTCCCCATCGCACAGGTCGGCCTCGCCGACTCCGACATCCCCTCACTCTCGAAGGAGCAGAAGTGACTGAGACCGAATACCGCATCGAGCACGACACCATGGGTGAAGTGCGTGTCCCCGTGAACGCGCTGTACAGCGCGCAGACGCAGCGCGCCGTCGAGAACTTCCCGATCTCGGGCAAGGGCCTCGAGCCTGCGCAGATCGCCGCGCTGGCTCGCATCAAGAAGGCCGCCGCGCTCGCGAACAAGGACCTCGGCACCCTGGACGGCGCCATCGCCGACGCGATCGCCCAGGCCGCCGACGAAGTCGCCACCGGTGCCCACGACGGCGAGTTCCCGATCGACACGTACCAGACCGGTTCCGGCACCTCGTCGAACATGAACATGAACGAGGTGCTCGCCACGCTCGCCTCGCGGATCCTCGGCTCCGCGGTGCACCCGAACGACCACGTGAACGCGTCGCAGTCGTCGAACGACGTGTTCCCGACCTCCGTGCACGTCGCCGTCACCCAGGCGCTGATCGACGACCTCATCCCGGCTCTCGACCACCTCGCCGTCGCTTTCGAGGCGAAGGCGGATGCCTGGAAGAGCGTCGTCAAGTCGGGCCGCACCCACCTGATGGACGCCACCCCGGTCACCCTCGGCCAGGAGTTCGGCGGCTACGCCCGCCAGATGCGCCTCGGCATCGAGCGCGTGCAGGCCGCCCTTCCCCGCGTCGCCGAGGTCCCGCTCGGCGGCACCGCTGTCGGCACCGGCATCAACACCCCGCTGGGCTTCCCGCAGAAGGTCATCGAGCTGCTCGCCGCCGAGACCGAGCTGCCCATCACCGAGGCCAAGGACCACTTCGAGGCCCAGGCCAACCGCGACGGCCTGGTCGAGGCATCCGGCGCCCTGCGCACCATCGCCGTGTCGCTGACCAAGATCAACAATGACCTGCGCTGGATGGGCTCGGGCCCCAACACCGGCCTCGCCGAGATCCATCTGCCCGACCTGCAGCCGGGTTCGTCGATCATGCCGGGCAAGGTCAACCCGGTCATCCCCGAGGCCGTGCTGATGGTGTGCGCCCGCGTCATCGGCAACGACGCCACGATCGCCTGGGGCGGCGCATCCGGCGCCTTCGAGCTGAACGTCGCCATCCCCGTGATGGGCACCGCTCTGCTCGAGTCGATCCGCCTGCTGGCGAACGCCACCCGCGTGCTGGCCGACAAGACCGTCGACGGCCTGCAGGCCAACGTCGAGCGCGCCGCGGCCCTGGCCGGCATGAGCCCGTCGACGGTGACCCCGCTGAACAAGATCATCGGCTACGAGGCGGCGGCCAAGATCGCCAAGCACGCCGTCGCCAAGGGCATCACGGTGCGCGACGCCGTGATCGACCTCGGCTACGTCGAGCGCGGCGAGATCACCCTCGAGGTGCTCGACCAGAAGCTCGACCTGCTGAGCATGACCCACGCGGGCTGACGCCCGCGTCGTCCCGTCCCGATCGGCTGCGCCCGTCCCGATCTGCTGACATTCTCCGCGAGATCATCAGCAGATCGGGACCGGGTCCGCTGACGGGGCGGGACGTTTCCTCTCCACAATCGCTCACGACGGCCGATCATCCACAGGGAATGCGTTCAGGGACCATCGAATGCTGCGGCCTCGGCCACACTCTGTGGCATGCTCTCCGCATCCGAAACCGTCCGACGCCTGGGCGGCATCGCCTCTGGCAGACACCTGCAGTCGCTGGGATTCACCCGACGTACGCTCTCCCGCTGCGTGCAGCGCGGGGAGATCGAGCGCCTTCGTGACGGCGTCTTCGCGGTCGGCCCGTTGCGTGACGATGTCCGGGCTGCGGCCGCGCACGGCGGCGCGCTGACCTGCGCGAGCGTGCTGCGAATGCTGGGCGTCTGGATCCTCGACGCCGACGATGCACCACACGTGTGGCTCGGCGCCGACAGGCACGCCCACACTCACAACGGATGCTCGTGCGTGTCGCACTACTACCGGGGACGGCCCCCGCTCGGGCGCACGAACGTCGAGACTGCTCTCCTCCACTTCCGCCGCTGCGGTGGGGACGAGGCGTTCTTCGCCGCATTCGAGTCAGCCTGGCGCAAGGGTCTGCTCACGAGAGGTGGTCGGTCACGCATCCGTTCGGGCCTTCCTGCGTCCTCCCGTTGGCTCGTCGACATCGCGCGAGGGGATGCCGACAGCGGCCTGGAGTCCCTGCTCCGATTGCGGCTGCACATCCTCGGGCTGCGGCTCGAGTGCCAGATCACGATCACCGGAGTCGGCAAGGTCGACTTCGTGGTCGATGGCCGGCTGATCCTCGAGGCTGATGGCAAGGACAACCACGACGGTGAATCCATGCGGCACAAGGACCTGGTGCGCGATGCGGCGGCATCCCGCCTCGGGTACGAGACGCTGCGTTTCGACTACGCGCAGATCGTCCACGACTGGCCGACGGTCCAAGCAGCTATCCTCGCCGCCGTCCGGCGCGTCCGCGGCTGACCCGATTCACGGACGTTGTCCCGATCTGCTGACGTTCTGGACGGATTCGTCAGCAGATCGGGACACCTTCGGCGGATCGGGACGCGCCCGATCCGCCGAAGCGAATGACGTCAGCTGAGCTCTCCGCCCTCCAGCAGCTCCGTGACCAGCGCCGCGATCGCGGAGCGCTCCGACCGGGTGAGGGTGACGTGCCCGAACAGGTCGTGCCCCTTGAGCGTCTCGATCACACTCGCGATGCCGTCGTGCCGGCCGACCCGCAGATTGTCGCGCTGTCCCACGTCGTGCGTGAGGATGACACGCGAGTTCTGCCCCATCCGGCTGAGCACCGTCAGCAGCACGTTGCGCTCCAGCGACTGCGCCTCGTCGACGATCACGAAGGCGTCGTGCAGCGAGCGGCCCCGGATGTGCGTGAGTGGCAGCACCTCCAGCATCCCCCGCTCCACCACCTCGTCGAGGACGTTGCCCGAGACGACGGAGCCGAGGGTGTCGTACACCGCCTGGCCCCACGGGTTCATCTTCTCCTCGCGGTCACCCGGGAGGTAGCCGAGCTCCTGCCCGCCGACCGCGAACAGGGGCCGGAACACGATGATCTTCTTCTGCTGCTGCCGTTCCAGCACGGCCTCCAGGCCCGCGCACAGCGCCAGTGCCGACTTGCCGGTGCCGGCTCGCCCGCCGAGCGAGACGATCCCGACCTCGGGGTCGAGCAGCAGGTCGATCGCGATGCGCTGCTCGGCCGATCGCCCGTGCAGTCCGAACACCTCGCGGTCGCCCCGCACCAGGCGGTACTCCCCGTCGCCGGTGACCCGGCCGAGAGCCGAGCCGCGCTCGGAGTGGATGATCAGGCCCGTGTTGACCGGCACACCGCGCACCTGCTCGCTCAGGCCGACCTCGCTCTCGTAGAGGTCGCTCATCTCGTCGCCGGAGAGGTCGAGCGGCGCGATGCCGGTCCAACCCGAATCGATGGCCTGCTCGGCGAGGTACTCCTCGGCCTGCAGGCCGAGGGATGCCGCCTTGACGCGCATCGGCAGGTCCTTGGAGACGATCGTGACGGCCTGCCCGTCCTGCGCGAGCTGCGCGGCCGTGGCGAGGATGCGGCTGTCGTTGTCGCTCAGCCGGATGCCGGCGGGCAGGATCGACAGGTCGGCGCTGCCGAGCTCGACGCGCAGCGTGCCGCCCTCGCCGACTTCGACCGGAAAGTCCAGCCGCCCGTGCTCGACCCGGAGCTCGTCGAGATGCCGCAGAGCGCGACGCGCGAAGTAGCCGAGCTCGGGGTCGTGGCGCTTCGCCTCGAGCTCCGAGATCACCACGACCGGCAGGACGATCGAGTGCTCCGCGAAGCGGAACAGGGCCTGCGGGTCGCTGAGCAGCACCGATGTGTCGAGCACATAGGTGCGAAGAGCCGTGTCATCGTGTGACACGGCTCCGGTTGCGACGGCCTTGCGGGTGGACTGCTGCTGCGCTGAACGTGTGGTCACGATCCACTCCCCTACCCGGGATGATCCCGGCTCTGCAGCGAGTCGACCAGGGGGCCACGAGTCGCGATCCTGGAGGCCGACTCGATCGGGCACGGTGTCCGATGCCTAGAAGGTACGACCCGCTCGGTCCTACGCCGCGAACGACGCGCGGGCGTGTCGTGTTAAGAGGTGATGAACGTCCGGTTTCCGGATGCCGTGAGCGCGTCGTCCAGCATCCGCAGCGTCTCCGCACCGGTGCCGGCGTGCGCGGCGACGCGCACGGCCCCGCCGCGCACGGTGACGGCGAGCCCGGCGTCACCGAGGGCCCGGCCCAGCCCCTCCGCATCGTCGGGGACGAGGGAGACGATCCCGCCGCGCCGCGCCGGATCGGACGGCGTCGCCGACCGGATGCCGTGGCGCTCCGCGATCGCGAGGATCTCGTCGACATTGCGCTGCACGGCCTTCGCGATCGCCGAGACGCCCACGTCGCGCATCTCGTCCAGCGCGGCCGCGAGCCGCACCGCGGCGAGGTGGTCGGGCACGCTGGCGCTGAAGGCACGGGCAGCGGATGCCGGCGGAGGCACGGCCCCGGAGAACGGCCCGTCGGCATCGATGCCGGTGATCCCGCTGAGCACCGGACGGAGGCGCTCCACGGCGCGGTCGGAGAAGCGCGCGAAGCCGGTGCCCCGCCCCGACCTCAGCCACTTGTACCCGTGCCCGGCCACCACGTCGGCGGCGCTCCAGTCCTCGTCGACGACGCCGAACGACTGGACCGCGTCGACGATGAGCAGCCGATCGGGGCCGATCAGCTCTCGCAGCGCCGCCAGATCCGCGCGATAGCCGGTGCGGTAGTCGACATGGCTGACCGCCACGGCCGTCACGTCGTCGTCGAGCGCGGTCGCGACGGCATCCGTCGTGACCCGCCCGTCGACCGGGTCGATCCAGCGCGGTGCGAGCGCACCGGACGACGCGTCGGCGGCGCGCTGCAGCGTGAGGCTGATGCTGGGGAACTCGCCGGATGCCGCGATCACCGCGCCGCTCAGCCCGTACAGGGCGTGCTGCAGGGCATCCGTCGAGCTCGGACGCAGCACGACCTCCGCCCGCTTCGCGCCGAGCATCTCCGCGACACCGGCGACGGCGCGGCCGGTGCGAGCGGTGATAGTCGCATGCTCGCGTGGACTGTATCCGCCCATCACCTCGACCGCGTCGTGCATCGCGGATCGGACCGCCGGCGCGAGCGGGCCGAACGCCGCCCAGTTCAGGTAGCCGGTCTCCCCCGCGAACGACGCGACGTAGTCATCCAGAGCGCTCATCCGTCCAGTCTCGCGCATCCGGCCGAGCTCGTCGCGCCGCGAGCTGTCAGCGACCGAAGCGGCGGTCGCGGTCGGCGAAGTCGCGGATGGCGCGCAGGAAGTCCACCCGCCGGAGGTCCGGGCCGAGCGCCTCGACGAAGTAGAACTCGCTGTGGGCGCTCTGCCAGAGCAGGAAGTCGCTGAGGCGCTGCTCGCCGCTGGTGCGGATCACCAGATCGGGGTCGGGCTGGCCGCCCGTGTACAGGTGCTCGCCGATCATCTCGGGGGTGAGATGGGCCGCGAGGTCCTCCAGCGTGCCGCCGGACGCGTTGTGCTTGCCGATGATGCTGCGCACCGCATCCACGATCTCGTTGCGACCGCCGTAGCCGACCGCGAGGTTCACGTGCAGCCCGGTGTGGTCGCGGGTGCGCTCCTCGGCATCCGCGAGCACGCGCGCCAGCTCCGACGGCAGGATGTCGGCCCTGCCTACATGCTGCACTCGCCAGTCGCCGTGCTTCGACAGGGTGTCCGCGAGTTCCGCGATGATCTCGATGAGGTCGCCGATCTCCTTCGAATCCCGCTTGGTCAGGTTGTCGGCGGACAAGAGGTAGAGCGAGACCACGTCCACGCCGAGCTCGTCGCACCAGCCGAGGAACTCCCGCATCTTCGCCGCGCCCGCGCGGTGGCCGTCGGCTGCCGACTCGTAGCCGAGCTGACGGGCCCAGCGCCGGTTGCCGTCGATCATCATCGCGACGTGGTGCGGCACGGTCGCCGGGTCGATCCGACGTCGAAGACGGTTCCCGTAGAGCCGATAGAGGGGTCCCCGCCCCGAGCTCTCGCGTGCACTCACATCCCTACGCTACCTCCACAGGCCGGGAGGCACCGGAGTGCGCAGGTTATGTACGGCGTACGGAATGCGGCCGCGCCTAGAGTGAGCACGTGAGCACCCGAGCCGCAGGCAGTCCCGATGTCCCCCAGCTCCCGCTTCTCGACGCCGCGGCGAACGACGCCGCCGTCGAGATCAAACCGAGCTGGCGGGGATGGATCCACGCGGGCACCTTCCCCGTCGCGATCGCCGCGGGCATCGTCCTGATCGTGCTCGCGCACGGTGCCCCGGGCAAATGGGCCGCCGCGGTGTTCATGGCCACCTCGCTGCTGCTGTTCGGCAACTCCGCGCTGTACCACCGCTTCAACTGGGGTCCGAAGACCAAGATGGTGCTCAAGCGCATCGACCACGCGAACATCCTGTTGCTGATATCGGGCACGTACACGCCGTTGGCGGTGCTGGCGCTGGAGCCCGGCAAGGGCACGCTGCTGCTGATCATCGTGTGGAGCGGCGCGATCCTGGGCATCCTGTTCCGCGTCTTCTGGATCAATGCGCCGCGCTGGCTGTACGTCGCGCTGTACCTCGCACTCGGCTGGGCCGCGGTGATGTACATGGTCGACCTGGTGCAGGCCAACGTCGCCATGATGGTGCTGGTCTGCGTGGGCGGCGTGCTGTACACGATCGGCGCGGTGATCTACGCGATGAAGAAGCCCAACCCGTGGCCCGGCCACTTCGGCTTCCATGAGCTCTTCCACGTCTGCACCGTGCTGGCGTTCCTGTGCCACTGGACGGCCTGCCTGCTCATCTCGCTGGCGCCGCACGCGCCATCGCTGGGGCTCGCCGGCTGACACCGGGCGTCATCCGCTGCCGCGCCTGCGGTGCGGCGTGGCATCCTGACAGCTGAACGATCTGGAGGATCACCATGGCCGACGTCGAGAGCTTCACCCTGGACCACACCGCCGTGCAGGCGCCCTACGTGCGCCTGATCGGCGTCGAGCGCGGCCCGAAGGGCGACGCCATCTCGAACTTCGACGTGCGCTTCGTGCAGCCCAACGAGGGCGAGATCCCCACCGCGGGCCTGCACACCATCGAGCACACCATGGCGAGCGTGCTGCGCGACGAGATCGACGGCGTGATCGACTTCTCGCCGTTCGGATGCCGCACCGGCTTCCACCTGATCATGTGGGGCGAGCCGGCAGTGGTCGACGTCGTCGCGGCGGTCCGCGCGGGCCTGGAGTTCATCGCGGGCCCCGCGCAGTGGAGCGACGTGCCCGGCGTCTCGGCGGTGGAGTGCGGCAACTACCGGGACCACAGCCTGCACTCCGCCAAGGAGTGGGCGAAGCGGATCCTGGATCAGGGGATCAGCCAGGACGCCTTCCAGCGCGTCGGCGTCTGACGCGGGGAGAGCCCGCGGGTCAGCGCGTCGCGCCGCGGTCGTCGTCGGGCTCGGTCGGCGTGACGGTCTCGGCAGGCGCCTCGGCGCCGGCGGGACCTTCGGATGCCGCGGCCAGCTCGGCATCCAGTTCGTCCCGCACCTCTTCGCGGTAGCGGACCCGGCGGATGCGGCGGTTCATGTCCCAGATCAGCAGGATGACGGCCGCGACGACCACGATCACGACGGCGAAGCCGGCGAAACCCGGGGTCACGATCTCGGGCGGGACGGTCGAGGTCGGCGTGGGCATGGGGGTGTTGTCGCCGAACAGGATCATGGTGCGCCTTTCATCCTCAGGTCGAATAACCTGGGAGTACCAGCCTATCCGCCGATGCGGAACGGCCCGTCCCTCCACGAAGGATCAGGAGACCCGTGACCACCGCACGCGAGCTCGATGAGCGCTATGGTCGCACCGGTCGCCGACGGCTGCCCTGGATCATCGGCGGCACCGTCGCGGCGCTGCTCGTGGGCGCGTTCGGCTGGATGACCGTGGTGAACGAGATGAGCACCGTGAGCGCCGACGACATGGGCTTCACGCTCAACGACGATCACAGCGTGGACGTCCGCTTCCAGTACACCGCGCCGCGCGGCGCCGACGTCGTGTGCGTGGTGCAGGCCCTCGACGAGGAGTTCGGCATCGTGGGCTGGAAGGTGCTCGAGATCCCGGCCTCGCAGAAGCACACCTCGGCGCTGGACGTGCGCATCCCGACCGTCGCGGCTGCGACGACCGGTTTGGTGAAGTCCTGCTGGGTCGCTTAGACTCGTCCGCAAGACGACCGACGCCCCGGCCCACGCCGGGGCGTCTTGGCATATCCGCCGAGCCGCAGCAGACGGTTCGGAATCCTCAGCCCCTGAAGGGGCCCGCACCGAAGGAGCACGCTGTGTCCGCAGACGCTCAGGTACCGTTCCTCACGCAGGAGGCCTACGACCGGCTCGCCGAAGAGCTCGAACGCCTCTCGACCACCGGTCGCGAGGAGATCGCCGCACGCATCGAGGCCGCCCGTGAAGAGGGCGACCTCAAGGAGAACGGCGGCTACCACGCAGCCAAGGACGAGCAGGGCAAGCAGGAGGCGCGCATCGTCACGCTCCAGCAGCTGCTGAAGACCGCGAAGGTCGGCGAGGCCCCCACCAGCCGCGGCATCGTCGAGCCCGGCACCGTCGTCACCGCGATCGTCGCGGGTGGCGAAGAGGTGTTCCTGCTCGGCAGCCGCGAGATCGCCGTGGGCGCCGACATGGACGTCTACAGCGAGGCCAGCCCGCTCGGACAGGCCATCCTCGGCCTGAAGATCGGCGAGAAGACCAGCTACGAGGCTCCCAACGGCCGCGCGATCTCGGTCGAGATCACCGGCGTGGAGACCTACACCGGCTGACCACGGCCCGGCACGGAAGAAGGCGGGATGTCCCTGAGGGGCATCCCGCCTTCTGCGTCTCGGAGTGCGAGAAGGCGGGGATCAGTCCGCCACGATCTCCGGCTCGAAGCCCGCCGCGCGCAGCGTGTCCAGGGCGAGCTGGGTGTGCTCGGGGCCGCGGGTCTCGATCGAGAGCTGCAGGATCATCTCGCTGATCTGAAGGCCGTGCCCGTGCCGGGTGTGCAGCACCTCCATGACGTTCGCGCCGACCTGCGCGAGGATCTCGGAGACCTTCGCGAGCTGACCGGGGCGATCGGGCAGCGGGATGCGCACGGTCGCGTAGCGGCCGGAGGCAGCGAGCCCGTGCGAGACCACGCGCTGGAGCAGCATGGGGTCGATGTTGCCGCCGGAGAGGATCGGGACGGTCTTGCCGGTGCCCTTGACCTTTCCCGCGAGGATGGCTGCGACGCCGACCGCGCCGGCCGGTTCGACGACCACCTTGGCGTGCTCGAGCAGCACCAGCAGCGCCCGGGCGATGTCGTCCTCGGTGACAGTGACGACCTCGTCCACGAGCTCCTGGATGATCTCGAAGGGGATGTCGCCGGGCCGGGCGACCAGGATGCCGTCGGCGATCGTGGGGTGCGTGGTGATCTCGACCGGCTCCCCCGCCTGCAGCGACGGCGGCACGGCGGCGGCGTTCTCGGCCTGCACGCCGATGACCCGCACCGTGCGTCCGGCCTCCGCGGCCGCCTGCTTGATGGCGGCGGCGACACCGGCGATCAGCCCGCCGCCGCCGATGCCCATGATCACGGTGTCGACGTCGGGGACGTCCTGGAAGATCTCCAGTCCGAGCGTCCCCTGACCGATGATCACGTCGCGGTGGTTGAACGGCGGGATCAGCACCGCACCGGTGCGCTCCGCGAACTCGGCCGCGAGGCGCAGCGAGGTCGCCACCGTCTCGCCCTCCAGCACCACCTCGGCGCCGTAGCCGCGCGTCGCCAGCAGCTTCGGCACCGGCACGCCCAGCGGCATGAAGATCGTCGCCGGGATGCCGAGGGACTGCGCAGCGAGCGCGACGCCCTGCGCGTGGTTTCCGGCGGACGCCGCGACCACGCCGCGCGAGCGCTCCTCGGCGGTGAGCTGGGCGAGCCGGTACGTCGCACCGCGGATCTTGAACGAGCCCGTGCGCTGCAGATTCTCCATCTTCAGCAGCACCGGCGCCCCGACGATGTCGCTGAGCGCGCGCGACAGCTCGGTCGGCGTGTGCGAGATCACCTCGGACAGGCTCTCGGCTGCGGCTGAGAACTCCGCCAGGCTCGGGACTGCGGTCATCGATTCCTCCTCGTCCGCTCACGCGGGACTGTGCTCCAGATGAGATCGGCGGCGGGCTCCTCGCCCGTGCGCCAGGCGCCGGTGCTGATGGTCACCGCCGCGACGTTGATGAAGGCCGCCAGCGGGACGGCGAACAGGGCACCCGGGATGCGGGCGATCATCGCGCCTCCCGCGACGACGAGCACGACGGCAAGCGGATGCACCTTCACCGCCGAGCCCATCAGGATCGGCTGCAGGATGTGCCCCTCCAGCTGCTGCACGAGCAGAACGACGCCGAGCATCGCCAGGGCGATCCAGGGGCCGTTGTACACGAGCGCCAGGAACACCGCCACAGCCCCGGTCACGACGGCGCCGACGATCGGGACGAACGATCCGAGGAACACCAGCACGGCCACCGGAATGGCCATCGGCACCCCGAGGAGAGCGGCGCCGACGCCGATGCCCACGGCGTCGATGCCCGCGACCAGCATCTGCGTGCGCGCGTAGTTGATCACGGTCTCCCAGCCGTTGCGAGCCGCGGCGTCGACGGCGGGCCTCGCCGTGCGGGGAAAGAGCCGCAGCGTCCACTTCCAGATGCCGCCGCCGTCGGCCAGCAGGCAGATCAGGATGAACAGCGAGAGCACGGCGCCCGTGAGCACCTCCGCCGCCGTGCCGGTGACCGCGCCTGCGGCGCTCCACAGCCAGTTCTGCTGCTCGGTGAGCAGCGTCTGCAACTGCGCAATGTAGCCGTCGATGTCGGAGGCGGTGAGATGGAACGGACTGTCGAGCAGCAGGACCTTGAGCTGCTCGATGGCCACCAGCGTCCTCTCCTGGACGTCCTGCCATTGCGCGCGCACCTGCCAGATGACCAGCCACAGCAGGCCCGCCACGATGGCGATCGTGCCGATGACCGTGGTGGCGATGGCCAGCCAGCGCGGGAACCGCGCGCGGAGCATGATCTGGAATGCCGGCCACAGCAGTGCCGTGATCAGGATTCCCACCATGAGCGGGATAACGAGCGCCTTGAGCAGCATCACCAGCCAGATGAACAGGGCGATGGCCCCGGCGATGACGAGCAGACGCCACGCATACGCGGCGGTGACGCGCAGCGGCTTGGGCACCGCCTCGTCGACCTCGGTGGTGACGGTGCGGTCCGTCACCGGCGGATAGTGGCGGAACGGATTGCGGAACCTCGGTGTGGGGTTGTCGCTCATTGTGCAATTCTACGTACGCTCCCCCGCCGCGCCCCGTTCCGTGTCGGAGGGCCCGGATAGCCTGAACGGGTGACGTCGACGACCACCTCCCTCAGCGCCGGAGAAGCGCGCCGGATCACCCTCGCCGCACAGGGCTTCTCCCGACGGATGCCGGATGCCGTGGCATCCCGCCACCTGCACCGGGCCATGGATCGCCTGGGCGTGCTGCAGATCGACTCCGTGAACGTGTTCGCACGCTCGCACTACATGCCGATGTTCTCGCGGCTCGGCGCCTACGACACGGCGCTGCTCGATCGATCGTTCCTCTCCCGCACGACGCACTACGTCGAGTACCTCGCCCACGAAGCCGCCTTCATGCCCGTCGAGGACTGGGCTCTCTGGGACTTCCGGATGCGGGCGTGGCGGCACCGGGCATCCCGGCCGGACAGCTGGATGCACGCGAACGCGCGCACGCTCGACTGGGTGCGCGCCGAGCTGCGCGATCGGGGCCCGCTGCGGCCGGCGGATCTGCGCGACGATGCGCCGCGCGAGCGGGGGCCCTGGTGGGACTGGGATGCCGCGAAGTCGGCGCTGGAGCACCTCTGGCGCTGCGGCGAGGTGGCGATCGCCGGACGGATCGGGTTCGAGCGGCGCTACGGCCTGGCCGAGCAGATCGTGCCCGCGAACGTGCTGGCGGCCCCGGTGCCCGAGCGGGACGCCCTGCGCGAGCTGGTGCGCCGCGCCGCGCGCTCCTACGGGGTCGCGACGGTCGCCGATCTGAACGACTACTACCGGTTCCGGGACCAGTCCGCCGTGCGCGCGGCGGTCGCGGACCTCGTCGATGCCGGCGAGCTGGAGCCTGTGGCCGTGCGGGGCTGGGATCGTGGCGGGAGGGCGGTGTCCGCCTGGCGGCACCGCGACGCCGCGCTCCCCCGCCGCATCGACCGCGCGGCCCTGCTGACGCCGTTCGATCCGGTGGTGTGGTTCCGTGACCGCGCCCTGCGGGTGTTCGACTTCGACTACCGGATCGAGATCTACGTCCCCGCGCACAAACGGCGTTACGGGTACTACTCGCTGCCTGTGCTCGTCGGCGACAGGATCGTCGGGCGCACCGACCTGAAGGCGGATCGCGCGGCCTCCGTGCTGCGCGTGCAGTCGGCGTGGTGGGAGCCGCAGGCGCGGCCCGAGGCCGACGCCCCGCGGATCGCCGAGGAGCTCGTCCGGGCGGCCGCCTGGCAGGGTCTGGAGCGCATCAGCGTGTCGGGGTGGGGTGACGCGACGGATGCCGTGGCGCGGGCGCTGCACGGCGGCGAGGCGCCCCTCGACCGCCACGCGCACCCGCGGGAATGAGAAAGGCCCCGCCGGAGCGGGGCCTTTCCGTCAGAACTGCACGCGGGGTGGTTCTGAGATCGCGTTGCCGTCGGCGACCTCGAAGAACTCGCGCTCGGTGAAGCCGAGGCCCCGGGCGAACATGTTGTTGGGGAACACCTTGATCTTGGTGTTCAGCTCGCGCACGCCGCCGTTGTAGAAGCGACGGGCCGCCTGGATCTTGTCCTCGGTGTCGACCAGCGAGTGCTGCAGCTGCAGGTAGTTCTGGCTGGCCTGAAGCTGCGGGTAGGCCTCGGCCACCGCGAACAGACTGCGCAGCGCCTGCTGGAGGTGTCCCTCGGCGACTCCGGCCTCAGCGGGGCCCGTCGCGGAGAGCGTCTCAGCTCGTGCCCGGGTGACGCCCTCGAACACGGACTTCTCATGGGCCGCGTAGCCGCGTACGGTCTCGATCAGGTTCGGGATGAGGTCGGCTCGGCGCTTGAGCTGGACGGTGATGCCGCTCCACGCCTCGTCCACGCGCACGTTCAGCTGCACGAGTGAGTTGTAGGTCGACCACAGATAGATCCCGATGAGCACGACGATGCCCACGATGATCAGTACCGGCCACAGCCATTCCATGGATGCCCCCTCTTGGATCTTGATCCATCCTATGTGCGCGACTCTGCGCATCGGCTGGACGACAGGCGGTTCTCAGGCTCCGAGAATGCGCTCGAGATGCCTGTTGCCGAACACGCGCTTCGGGTCGAGCCGGTCGCGCAGGGCGATGAAGTCGTCGAAGCGCGGGTATCGCTCCCGGAGCTGCTCGGCCTCCAGGCTGTGCAGCTTGCCCCAGTGCGGGCGTCCGCCGTGCCGGAGCATGATCTGCTCGACGGCGTCGAAGTAGGGGCGCGGATCGGTGCGCCAGTAGCGGTGCACGGCGATGTACGCGCTGTCGCGCCCCGAGGCGGTGGACAGCCACAGATCGTCGGATGCCGCGAAGCGCACCTCGACGGGGAACTCGATCCGCCAGCCGCGATCGGCGACGAGTGCCCGCACCTCCTCGAAGGCGGGCACGAGGTTTTCGGCGGGGATCGCGTACTCCATCTCGCGGAATCGCACGTTGCGGTGGTGGATGAGCACGCGGTGCGACTCGTCGGAGTACTCGCCGTCGCCGGTCAGCTTGACCGCGAGCCGGTTGAACGGCGGGATGATCGCCGGGACGGCGCGGCTCACCGCGCAGAAGGCGCCGAAGACGCCGTTGGTCAGCACGGTCTCGTCGAGCCAGTGCTGCACCGGAGGGATCGGATGCCGCTTCGCGGACTCCGGCAATCGTGTCTGCGTCTTCTTCAGCGCCACGTCGGTGTGCGGATGCCAGTAGAACTCGAGGTGGTCGGCCGCGGCTGCCTGCTCGTGCACGGTCTCGAGCGTCTCGCCGAGCGGCGCGGGCGCGTCCACGGCGTGCAGCACGAACGCCGGCACGCACTGCAGGGTCACCTCCACGACCACGCCGAGCGCCCCGAGGCCGACGACGGCGCCGGGCAGCAGTTCGCTGTCGTGGGTCTCGTCGATGCGCAGGAACTCGCCGTCGGCCGTGATGAGAGTCAGGCCGCGCACCTGCGTGGCGATCCCGCCGAATCCCGTGCCGGTGCCGTGCGTGCCGGTGGAGATCGCGCCGGCGATGGACTGCCGGTCGATGTCTCCGAGGTTCTCCATGGCAAGGCCGTAGGGGCGCAGCAGCGATGGGATGCGATGCAGCCGGGTGCCCGCGAGCAGCGTGACGCGTCCGGTGGCCGCGTCCGCCGAGACGAGGCCCTGCATGTCGTCCAGTTCCAGCAGCACGCCCGGAGCGACCGCGATGCCGGTGAAGCTGTGGCCTGCGCCGATCGCCTTGACCGTGAGGCCCTGGGATGCCGCCGCCTTGACCGCGCGCTGCACACCCTCGGGCGAGCGCGGGCGTTCCACCCGCACGGGGCGCACGGATGCGGAGCGCCCCCAGTTCTGCCAGGTTCCGCCGGGACGCGTCATAGGAAGGCCTTCCCCTCACCGCGATAGGTGGGCAGTTCGTCGACGACGGAGCCGCCGGCGACGAGGTGGTAGCTCAGGATCCGCTCTGCGGGTTCGCCGCTCTTGGCGTGCCGGAACCAGACCCGGTCGCCGATCTTCAGCTCGCGCGCCGCTTCGCCCTGGAGCGGCGTCTGCACCTCTCCGGCGGCTTCGCGCGGCAGCGTGCGCAGGCGCGGCGGCCAGACGGGTTGCGGCTGGCGGGACTCCACCGCGGGTCCGGAGGCGATCCATCCGCCGCCGAGGACGGTGGCGATGTCGGGGGCGGGTCTGCGCACGACATCGAAGGCGAAGCCGGTGGCCGGTGCAGGCCGGAAGGACCGGTAGCCGTCGAACAGCCGGCCGGCGAGCAGCCCGCTCCCGGCGGTCGCCTCGGTCAAGGACTCGTCGCTGCCGGTGAACTCCAGGGATCCGGTGCCGCCGCCGTTGAGGAACTCGAGCGGGGCGACGCCCAGCATGGCATCCGCGATCTCCGCGCGACGGCGGCGCAGCTCCGCCCGGGAGCGGGACTGCATGGCCCTGATCACGGGCGCGTCGGGGCCGGCCGCGTCCCCCTGGCCCGCGATCTGCGCCTCGTACATCTGCAGCCCGACCAGGCGGAAGCCGGGCCGGCGCACGACCTCGCGGGCGAAGCCCGCCACATCCGCCGCGGTGAACAGCGGCGAGCGCCGGACGCCGAGGTGGCCGAGCCCCGGGGCTTTGAACGAGGCGTCCACGTCGATCGCGACGCGCACCTCGGGTCGCCTCCCGGGCGCGGCGATGGAGTCGATCAGGTCGAGGTGCCCCAGGTCGTCGATCATCAGGGTGATGCGCGATGCGAGCCTCTCGTCGGAGAGCAGCGTCGCCAGCCCGGCGCGATCCACCGTCGGGTAGCCGAGCACGATGTCGTCGTGGTCCTCGGCGAGCCAGAGCGCCTCGGCGAGGGTGAACGACAGGATGCCCCGGAACCCCGGTATCGCGAGCACGGCGTCCAGCACCGAGCGCACCCGCACCGACTTGGTGGCGACGCGGATGGGGATGCCGCCGGCGCGCACCAGCAGGTCCATCGCGTTGTGCCGCAGGGCATCCCGCTCGATCACCGCGACGGGCGCGGGAAGGTGCGCTGTGGCCTCCGTGAGGCCGCGCCAGTAGCGCGCAGGATCCTGCCAGGCGAGGTCGCGGGCAGCGCGGCCCTCGTCGGCGGTGGGGCTCAGTTCGGCGGTGAGGTCGAGCACTCCCCCACCCTACGACGTTCCGGAACCCGGAATCACCATTGTTGACACCCGGTTCAATACTGATCCCGCTCCGTGCGCGGGCGCGGCTAGGCTTGCGGCGCGGGCCCCCATAGCCCAACGGCAGAGGCAGGCGTCTTAAACACGCTTCAGTCCGGGTTCGAATCCCGGTGGGGGCACAGAGCGACGGAGCTCAGCTCGCGGTGACGTGCTCGCGGTGCAGCGCATCGACCATCGGCGCCAGCTCGGGCTGATCGGCCGCCTCGGCGAGGACCCGCTCGAGGGTCGCGTCGTGCACGGGGCGGGCACGGTCGTGCAGCTCCTGACCCGCGGCGGTCAGCTCGGTGTAGATCCCGCGACGGTCGTCCATGCAGAGGATGCGTGTGAGCAGCCCGCGGTCCTCGAGCCTGTTGACCAGACGCGTGGTCGCACTCGGACTCAGCGCTGCGGCACGGGCGAGCTGCTGCATCCGCATGTGCCAGCCGTCCTGCCGGTTCAGCGCGTCGAGCACCGTGTACTCGACGACCGACAGGCCGGCCTCCGCCGTGAGGGCGCGTTCGAGCTCGGCCTCGATCATGCCGTGCAGCGCGGCCAGCGTGCGCCAGCCCTGTGCCCTGATCTCGACGGCGTCATCCGCGATGCCCATGGGAGCTCCTCTCAGCGATAGTTGCTTGCGCCGGTTAGTTGCGTGTGCAATCATTGTTCCTGCATCCGCAAAATCCAGCGTCTGCAACTACTTGGCAAGTCTAACAGGAGAACCCTCATGCCTCTCGGACTCATCGCCCTCGCCATCGGAGCGTTCGGCATCGGTCTCACCGAATTCGTCATCATGGGTCTGCTGCCGGAGGTCGCGACCGACTTCGGCGTCAGCGAGGCGACCGCGGGCTGGCTGATCTCCGGGTACGCTCTGGCCGTCGTGATCGGAGCCCTGCTGCTGACCGCGCTCACCATCCGCCTCCCCCGCAAGCCTCTGCTGCTCGGACTGGTCGTGCTGTTCATCGTCGGCAACGTGCTCACCGCCGTCGCCGACACCTACGCGATCGCCATGGTCGGCCGCATCATCGCCGCGCTCGACCACGGAGCGTTCTTCGGAGTGGGTTCCGTGGTCGCCTCGGGCCTGGTGCGCCCCGAGAAGAAGGCGGGCGCGATCGCCATCATGTTCACGGGACTCACCGCGGCGAACGTGCTGGGCGTGCCGTTCGGCACCTTCCTCGGCCAGCAGCTCGGCTGGCGGTCCACCTTCTGGGCCATCTCGCTGATCGGCGTCATCGCCTTCGTCGGCATCGCCGCGCTCGTCCCCGCGCAGCGCGGAGCGCAGCAGCAGGTCAGCCTGCGCGCCGAGCTCGGCGCATTCCGCTCCGGCCAGGTCTGGCTGTCCCTCGCCGTCACCGTGCTCGCCTACGGCGGGATGTTCGGCGCGTTCACCTACATCGCGTACACGCTCACCGAGGTCAGCGGATTCGCCTCCAGTTCGGTTCCCTGGCTTCTCGTGCTGTTCGGCGCCGGCCTGGTCGTCGGCAACTGGCTGGGCGGGCGCCTGGCCGATCGCTCGATCGACCGCACCCTGCTCGCCTTCATCGGCGCCCTCGTCGTCGTACTGGTCTTCTTCGGCTTCACCGCGCAGTGGCAGATCGCCACGATCGCGTCGCTGTTCCTGATGGGCGGTTTCGGCTTCGGGACGGTTCCGGGCCTGCAGAGCCGCATCATGCAGTTCGCGGGCCAGGCCCCGACGCTGGCATCCGGCGCCAACATCGGCGCCTTCAACGTCGGCAACGCCCTGGGTGCGTGGGCCGGCGGAGTCGGCATCGCGGCCGGCCTCGGCCACACGGCCCCGATCTGGATCGGCGCCGGCATCACCGCGGCCGCCCTCGTCGTGATGGGCATCGCCATGGCCACCGCGAAGGCGGGCGGCACGGTATCCGTCTCCACCTCCCCTGAACTCGCCCACGCGAACTGACCCACTTCCTCGAAAGGAAATCATGTCCATCCCCACGATCACTCTGAACAACGGCATCGAGATGCCGCAGCTCGGCTTCGGCGTCTTCCAGGTGCCCGACGACGAGACGACCGCGGCCGTCGCCGAGGCCCTGCGAGTCGGCTATCGCAGCATCGACACCGCGGCCGTCTACGGCAACGAGGCCGGCGTGGGCCGCGCCATCGCCGACTCGGGCATCGACCGGTCCGAGCTGTTCATCACCTCGAAGGTCTGGAACTCCGACCAGGGCTTCGACGCCACGCTCCGCGCCTATGACGAGGCGCTGGAGAAGCTCGGCCTCGAACAGCTGGACCTGTACCTGATCCACTGGCCCACGCCGGAGCGCGACCTCTACCTGGACACCTGGCGGGCACTCGAGCGGATCCACGCCGAGGGGCGCGTGCGCGCCATCGGCGTGTCGAACTTCCAGCCCGCACACCTGGACCGCCTCGTCGCGGCATCCGAGGTCGTCCCGGTGGTCAACCAGGTCGAGCTGCACCCGGCCATGCAGAACCGCGACGTGATCGCGGCGAACGCTCGTCACGGCATCGCGACCGAGGCGTGGAGCCCGCTCGCCCAGGGCGCCGTGCTGCGCGACCCGGCCGTCGTGGCGATCGCCGAGGCGCACGGCGTCTCCCCCGCACAGGCCGTGCTGCGCTGGCACCTGCAGCAGGGCCGCATCGTGATCCCGAAGTCGGTGACGCCGTCGCGCATCGCGGAGAACTTCGACGTGCTCGGCTTCGACCTCACCGCTGACGAACTGGGTGCGATCGACACGCTCGAGCGAGACGGCCGCACCGGCCCGCACCCGGACGAGTTCCACGCCGCCTGAGCGACGCCCGCACAGCGAAAGGCCCGGATCCGATCGGATCCGGGCCTTTCAGCGTCGATGTCACGCCTTGGTGTCGGCGGTCTCCTTGGCGGGAGCCTTCTTGGCAGCCGGCTTCTTGGCGGGAGCCTTCTTGGCGGGGGCCTTGGCCGCAGCAGCCTTCGCCGGCGCATCCTTCGATGCGGCATCCTTCGCGACCGGAACGTCCTTCTCGTCGGCGACCTGCGCCGGAGCGGGCTTCGCGGCAGGAGCGGCCGGGGCCGCAGCGGGAGCCGCCGGACGGGGTCGAGCTGCGAACTCCTCGAAGACGTAGCGCGGGTTCTGCACGGTCTCGAGGTTCACGATGTCGCGACCGAGCCACAGGTTGTTCCACCAGCCCCACAGCACGCGCCACTTGCGCTCCCACGTGGGCATGGCCAGGCCGTGGTAGCCGCGGTGCGCGACCCAGGCGACGAAGCCCTTCAGAGCGATCTTGCCGGACTGGAACACGCCGTTGTACAGGCCGAGGCCCGCGACCGCACCGAGGTTCTTGTGGAAGTAGTCCTTGGTCCGCTCGCCCCGCAGCACGGCCACGAGGTTCTTCGCGAGGACCTTCGCCTGACGCACGGCGTGCTGGGCGTTGGGAACGCAGTAGCCGCCGACACCACCGCCGGACAGGTCGGGGACGGCCGAGACGTCACCGGCGGCCCAGGCGCCCTCGACGGCCTCCTCGGCGGTGCCGACGCGCAGGTCGGCACGGGTGCGGATGCGACCGCGCTCCTCGACCGGCAGGTCGCCGCCGCGCACGACGGTGGGGTTGGCCATGACGCCGGCGGTCCAGACGATCAGGTCGGTCGGGATGACCTCGCCGGTGGACAGCTCGACGTTGCCGTCGATGGCGCCGGTGACCTGCGTGTCGAGGTGCACGCTGGCGCCGCGCTTGGCGAGGTCCTTCAGCACCCACTCGCTGGTCTTCAGCGAGACCTCGGGCATGATGCGCCCCATGGCCTCGATCAGGTGGAAGTGCGTGTCGTCGAACGACAGCTGCGGGTACTTCGCGACGAGGGCGGATGCCAGCGAGCGCAGCTCGGCGAACACCTCGATGCCGGCGAACCCGCCGCCTACCACGACGACGGTCAGCAGACGGTCGCGCTCGGGGCCCGCCGGGATGGAGGCGGCCTTGTCGAAGTTCGACATCAGCTTGTCGCGCACGGCGACGGCCTCTTCGATGGTCTTGAGCCCGATCGCGTTGTCGGCGATGCCGGGGATCGGGAAGGTGCGCGAGACGGCGCCGGCGGTCACGACGATCTGGTCGTACGCGAACTCGTAGGACTCACCCAGCGGCGGGGTGATGGTCGCGACCTTGTTCGCGTGATCGATGCCGGTCACCTTCGCGGTGATGACGTTGGTGCGCTTGAGGTGGCGACGGTGCGCGACCACCGCGTGACGCGCCTCGATCGAGCCGGCCGCGACCTCGGGCAGGAAGGGCTGGTAGGTCATGTACGGCAGCGGGTCGACCATGGTCACCTCCGCCTCGCCCTTGCGAAGGTGCTTCTCGAGCTTCCAAGCGGTGTAGAAACCTGCGTAGCCTCCACCGACAATCAGAATGCGGGGTGCAGTGCTGTTCTGAGGCACAGGGGGACAACTCCTCGTCGTCAGGGTGTGGGAGTGCGTCTACCGCGCTCCGATCGGATACGCCGGGCAGCTGCGGTGACGCCAAGCGCTATCAGAGTACCAGGGACTGTGAGCGCCAGGAGCGGCAGGGTACCGTACCGCAGCGTCTCGGCGGACGGGAGCAGGGGCGATCCGGGCTCGGAGGGCGCGTCCGCGGCGGGCAGCGGCGGCACCGGGACGGGAGTCGCGGTCGCGTCGGGAGTCGGGTCGGCGGGCGAAGCCGCGCGCCGGTACAGGCGGATCCACTCCTTCAGATCGCCCATCGGGTTGGCCTTCACCTTCGGCACGGATGCCGTGACCGCGGCGTTCGCGTCCAGCAGGCCGTAGCCGTACTGCACGTCCGGGGTCTTGGTCATCTCGGGCACCTTGATGGCCGTCCTGATGATCCGGTTGATGACGTTGGCGGCATCCAGCTCGGGATGCGCGGCGCGCACGAGCGCGGCCACGCCGGCGACGATCGGAGCGGCGCCGCTGGTGCCGTCCCAGGAGACCACGCTGCCGTCTGCGGTCAGCCCCAGCAGGTGCTCGCTGGGCGCCATCACGCCGATGAAGATGCCCTGGGTGGATGCCTCGACGCTGGCCGTCCCGGTCTGGTCCACTCCCCCGACCGTGAGCACGCCGGGGATCGTTGCGGGTGCGCCGACGATCGATGTCCCGCTCCCCCGGTTCCCCGCGGCGACGATGACGACCACATCGTGCTCGAAGGCGTACAGGAACGCGTCGTCCCAGCTCCGGTCCCAGTCCAGAGTGTTGGTCGTGAACGACAGGTTGATGACCTTCGCACCGTGGTCCACGGCCCATCTCATGCCCTCGGCGACCTGTTCGGTGAACGGCTTCGTCGCCGAGGACCCCGGGAAGCCCAGCGATATCGACAGCAGCTTCGCGCGGGGCGCCACGCCGATCATCCCGGTGCCGTCGGCGTTCCCGGGCGCCGCGGCGGTCGACGCCACCAGCGTTCCGTGGTCGCTGTTGATCACGCCCACCGGCGAGCGGCCGTCCTTGCTGCCGACGCCGGACTCGTCGACACCGCCCGCGACGGAGTCGCCGAAGGCTCCCGCCGCCTTGCCGATGCCGGTGTCGAGCACGGCGATCGTCACGCCCTCGCCGAGGGTCGTATTCCACGCCTCCCGGATGCGGGCGCCGTCGAGCCAGTACTGCTGTGCGCGGACCGGGTCGGCGGGATCGTCGGGCACGGGCGGCGCTGTGGGCGCCGGCGTCTCCGCCTGCACCGGCACGGACGTGACCGGCGCCGGTGCGGCGGGTGCCGCGGCGACCGCCGGCGAGGCCGCCAGGACGACGGATGCCGCCATCGCCGCGGACGCGGCGAAGCTCGACAGCATCCGGCCGCGGGTCATCCCGCCGCGCTCGTTCCGACCGCAGCGCCCGGCTGCACGCACGCGCACCGCTCGGGAGACCAGCTGGAGCGGGCGAGCGCCGCATCGCCGATCGGGTTCACGCCGGGACCGGCCGCGAGCGCGTGACCCGCGAGGGCGTGCAGGCACTTGACGCGGGTGGGCATGCCGCCAGCGGACACGCCGGAGATCTCGGGCACGTCGCCGAAGCCGGCGCGGTCGGCGAGGTAGGCGTGGTGCGCCGCGAGGTACGCGGCAGCGACGTCCTCGTCGTCCTCGAGCAGCGCGGCGAGCTCGGGCATCACGTGGTCGGCCTCGAGCGTGGACATCGCGGCGGTGGCCGCCGGATGCGTCAGGTAGTAGAACGTCGGGAACGGCGTGCCGTCGGCCAGACGCGGAGCCGTGGCGACCACGGTCGGGTTGCCGCACACGCAGCGTGCGGCGATGCCCACCACGCCCCGGGCCTCGCGTCCGAGCTGGCTGGACACGACGGCGATCTCAGCGGCGGTCGGCGTCTCGTAAGGCGGGGTCGTCACCTCACCAGCGTACGGGTCGCGACCTGTGTGAAGACTCAGTGCGCGGCGCGATTCAGCCCGCGGGCGTCTCCACCGCGCTCTTCGCCAATCCGGCGCCGGTGAGGCTGCGCAGCAGTTGCGGCATCCAGTCCGACGGACGCTCCTGGATCTTGTCGCTGACGTGCTGCTGGGCGGGCGGGACGTCAGCGGGGTCGAGGTCGTTGTCGACGAGGTAGATGACCTCGCCCGGCTTGGTGTAGTAGAGCCTCTCCCGCGCCTGCGTGGTGATGTAGGCGGGGTCGTTCCAGCGGGTGCGCTCCTGCTCGAGCGCGGCGATCTGATCCTTGGTCAGCTGCACCGAGTGCTCGAGCGCGGCGATCTTCTGACGCTGGTCGAGGTAGGTCCCGATCGACGGCACCAGGACCCAGGTGCCGAGGACCACGAGCGACAGCATGATCACGGCGAAACCGGAGAGGCGGATGCCGCCGGCCCACTCGCGCACGTCGACGCGTCGGCCCTCGCCGCGAACAGGGCGGTCCCGCGGCTGCGAACGGTCCTGTCCGGTCGTGCGGTCCTTGCCCGGGCGCTTCGCCGGGGACGCCGAAGGGGGAGCCGGACGTCTCGCCATGGCTCCCCCTTCGTTCGTCGGATCTCTGCGGCCAGGACCCCTGATCAGGCCTTGAAACGCGGGAAGGCCGAGCGGCCCGCGAACACCGCGGCGTCTCCCAGCTCCTCCTCGATGCGCAGAAGCTGATTGTACTTCGCGACGCGCTCGCTGCGTGCGGGCGCACCGGTCTTGATCTGACCCGAGTTCACGGCGACGGCGAGGTCGGCGATCGTGGTGTCCTCGGTCTCGCCGGAGCGGTGCGAGAGCATCGTGGTGTAGCCGGAGCGGTGAGCGAGGTTGATCGCGTCGAGCGTCTCGGACAGCGTGCCGATCTGGTTCACCTTGACCAGCAGCGAGTTCGCCACGCCGGTGTCGATGCCGCGACGCAGGCGCTCGGGGTTGGTCACGAACAGGTCGTCGCCGACCAGCTGCACCTTGGAGCCGATCGCGTCGGTCAGCGCCTTCCAGTTGTCCCAGTCGTCCTCGGCGAGCGCGTCCTCGATGGTGACGATCGGGAAGTCGCGCACGAGGCCCTCGAAGTACTCGATGAGCTGCTCGGGCGACCACTCCTTGCCCTCGACGCGGTACACGCCGTCGGAGAAGAACTCGGTCGCGGCGACGTCGAGGCCGACGGCGATGTCCTTGCCCGGGGTGAAGCCGGCCTTCTCGATGGCCTTGAGCAGGAAGTCCAGGCCCTCGCGGTTGCTGGGCAGGTCGGGGGCGAAGCCGCCCTCGTCGCCGAGACCGGTGTTGAAGCCGGCGGCCTTCAGCTCGCTCTTGAGCACGTGGTAGGTCTCCACGCCCCAGCGCAGCGACTCGGAGTAGGTGTCGGCGCCGATCGGGGCCAGGAAGTACTCCTGGAAGTCGATGCCGTTGTCGGCGTGCTCGCCGCCGTTGATGACGTTGAACAGCGGGACGGGCAGCAGGTGCGCGTTCGGGCCGCCCAGGTAGCGGAACAGCGGCAGGTCGGCCGAGTCGGCGGCGGCCTTCGCGACCGCGAGGCTGACGCCGAGGATGGCGTTGGCGCCGACGCGGCTCTTGTTGTCGGTGCCGTCGACCTCGATGAGGATCTCGTCGATGACGCGCTGCTCGCTGGCCTCGACGCCCTCGATGGCGGGGCCCAGCTCGTCGATGACCGCCTCGACGGCCTTCAGCACGCCCTTGCCGCCGTAACGGCTCTTGTCCCCGTCGCGCAGCTCGTATGCCTCGAAGGCGCCGGTGGATGCGCCGGAGGGGACGGCGGCCCGCTGCACGATGCCGTCATCGAGGAGCACCTCCACCTCGACGGTCGGGTTTCCGCGCGAGTCCAGGATCTCGCGTGCGCCTACAGCCTCGATCAGTGCCACGGGTGTGCTCCTTTTCAGGGAGGGAAGGGTGGTGGTGTGGAGCGACGTCGATCCGCGGTTCAGTCTAGTCATTCGACGTCGCGGGCCCCGAGGGTGTTTCCGCCGAGCCGATGGCTCCTCAGACCACGACCGCGACCGCGAAGCCGTCCCAGCCCTTGATGCCCACGGTCTGCAGGGCGGTCGCGTCGAAGCGGGGGTCCTCTCCCAGCATCCGCAGTCCGTCCCTGGTTCCGACGACCTTGGAATCCGGACTGGTGTCGTTCACGATCTCGCCGTCGCGTCCGATGTTGTCGACGATGACCACGGTGCCCGGGTGGCCGAGCCTGGCCGCCCAGTCCAGGTAGAGCGTGTTCGACTCCTTGTCGGCGTCGATGAACACCAGATCGAACCCGCCGACCAGGGTCGGCAGCACGTCCGCACCTCGACCGACCCGGATGTCGACGCGGTCCCCCACGCCTGCCGCGTCGATGCTCGCCCGCGCGACGGCGGCGTGCGCGGCCTCCGCCTCGATCGTGACGACGCGGCCCTGCTCCCCCACACCACGGGCCATCCAGATCGTCGAATAGCCCCCGAGCGTGCCGATCTCCAAGACGCGGGCGGCGCCGGAGATGCGCACCAGCAGGTTCAGCAGCTTGCCGGCGACCGGTGCGACCTCGATCTCGGGCATGCCCGCCGCGCGCTGGGCGGCGAGCGCCGCCTCGAGGGCGGGATCGTGTCCGACGAGGGTGTCGGCGAGGAAGTCGTCTGCGGCCCGCCAGGCCGCCGGGGTGGAGTCCATGTGCTCAGCCAACCGCGGTGGCCGCGTGCGGTCAAGGGAGCGCGCGGCGGACGACCGGTCCTCCGACGGCGTCAGGCTCCCGGATGCCGTGGACGCGGCTCCGCGAGCGCGGGCTGCCGGCGGAACTCTCCGGTCAGCAGCAGGATGATCACCACCACGGCGCACGCGATCCAGCCGGAGATGCCCAGCGCGAGCGCGAAGGCGGGATCGGGGCGGGTTCCGGCCGCGAAGAGCACGAGAGGGAGACCCGCGGAGGCGTTCAGGGCGCCATGGGCGAACACGGCCGGCCACATCGACCCGGACCTCAGCCGCAGATAGCCGAACAGCACGCCCCAGGCGATGCATCCGCCGGTCATCAGCAGCACCCCGGTGATGTCGGTGCGGCCGAAGTCGTATCCGAGCAGGATCACCGGCGCGTGCCACAGACCCCAGATCGCCCCGCTGACGAGCAGCGCCGTCCAGGTGCCGTATCGCCGCAGCGCCGGGACCAGGAAGCCTCGCCAGCCGAGCTCCTCTCCGAAGGCGGCGAGCGCGTTGATCGTGATCGCGGCGAACGGCATGGAGAGCAGCTGGGTCAGGATCAGCACGCCCAGCGGCGGCAGCGCCGTGCCGGAGGCAGCCACCAGGGGGTTCGCCTCGAGGGCCTCCCTGTAGCCCGAGAAGTCGACCAGGTCGAGCGTGATCCAGCCGAGCATCGACGCGATCGCGAGCGCCAGGAGCACCACCGCGAACGCACCGAAGACGGCGATGACGCTCATCCAGATCACGCGTTTCGCAGGGCGCAGCGGCCACATCCCCAGGAACCTGAGCCGCTGGCCCTTCGGAATCGGCCGCATCACGAACAGGACGATCAGCACGGCAGCCGCGGGGGCGTACATCATCACCGGGAGCAGCAGGCCGGCGCCCGGAGTCGTCAGCCCGTTCCCCAGCCACAGCGGCAGCGCCACCAGCCACGCGAGGCCCATCGCCACCACCACGTAGGCGATGATCGCGTTCAGGCCGATCCTCGGCATCCGCTCGCTCGGCCCCTCGACGTTCTGCGTCTCGCTCATCTCCACACTCCTCACCTCGCGGCCGACGATGCCCGCCGCAGTCCCTCCAGCACGGCCGCCGCATCGTCGGCGCCGTCGACGGTCACGGCGAACCGGCGTCCGCTGATGCGGGTGATCTGAAGCGCCCGCCCAGCGCGCAGCACGACACCGCGTCGACCGTCGACGGCGATCCGCCACCCCCAGCCTCCGAAGTCGCGCAGCGGATCGACATCCAGGACTTCGACCTTCGCGATGTCTGACAGGCGGATGCGCGTGCTCGGGAGTCCGACGATCGAGCGGACGCGCAGCCCGTCCGTCGTCACTCGCACGCGGAACACGAGGCTGGTGCCGACGGCGAGCAGCAGCAGTGCCGTCACGCCGATCATCAGCAGGGCGGAGCCCCAGCTGCCGGTCAGCGAAGCGCGGGCGACGAGGACGCCCGTCAGCGCGACGGTGATGAGGACGCCGATCCCGAGCAGCACCTGCCCGCTCCGGGCCATCACGACCGAGCCCGACCATTCGGTGCGTCCCGAGGCCGACGGCTCGACGGATTCCGCACGCTGGTCACCGTCGGACGCGGCCGGTTGCGCGAACCAGCCGGCGAGGGTCGCGACGACCGCGCACGCGCTTCCGACAGCGGCCCAGCCGCTGATGTCGGGTGCGTCCGCGGCATCCGCCACACCGAGCTGGACGCCCATGCTCGCGACGGATATCACCGTCAGCATGACGGCCAGCCCGAGGTTCACCGCGGCGAGGAATCGCGCCGTGGAGACGGTCGGGGCCGGCCCCTGCGACAGTGCCGCCGGGCCGGGACGGGTCTGCTGCAGACGCGGGAGCGCGCGGGCGAGCCAGGCGAACAGGATGACGAGCACCACGCCGATCCCGACCGGAAGCAGATTGAGCCAGGGCGAGGCGAAGCCGTCGGGCCTCCCATCGCCCGACCAGTGCACGGCCGCAGGGTCCGGCACGTGCGGCAGCAGGACCACCACCACGATCGCCCCGACGAGCAGGGTCGCCAGCGGGACGATCAGCCCCACCCAGCGGATGCCGCCGCCACGGCGTCGCTCGTCGACCGACGCCGACGTCATGAGCTCTCCGCCCGCCGGTCGAGATACGCCTGCAGGGTCGCGGCGCCCACCTCCGCGCCGTCGACCGTGACGACCAGGGGCCGCTTGTCGCGCCGCTCCACCTCGATGGCGGGGCCGGTGCGCAGCACGATCCCGGTGCGGCCGTCCATGCCGACCCGCCAGCCGAAGCCGCCGAACTCGCCGAAGGGGTGACACTCCACCGCGCGCACCGACACGATCTCGTCGAGCGGGACGTGCACCTGGGGGAACCCCACCTGCGAGCGGACGGTGAGTCCGTCGGCGCCGGCGCGCACGCGGAAGGACGCCGAGGTCGCAAATGCGAAGCCGATGATCACGAGCGTGAGCAGCGGGATCCAGAACGCCTCGTGCGCCTCGAACACCATCACCGCGGTGATGCCGACCACGAGCACGACGATGAATCCGATGATCAGCATCGCAACCCGCGGCATCGAGGCCGTGGCCATCCAGACCACCCGCTCCCCTGCCGAGATCGACGCGAGATGCGCGGGCTCGAGCGGCTTCGCCGGAGTCGGACGCACATCCGGCTGCAGCACCCAGCCCACGGCGGTCAGCACCAGAAGGGCGCAGAAGCCGCCGACCACGACGGGCCAGATCGGTCCCACCTGGGCGGCCTCCGACAGGCCCCGCTGCAGGGCGACGGATCCGCCGTTGATGACGGCGCTCAGCGCCGAGAGCCCCAGCGCCATTCCTCCCAGCAGACGTGAGGCACCGCCCCACTGGGTGCGGCCCATCGCCAGCACCATGGCGACGATGAGGACCGGGAGTCCCAGCCCCACGCCGATCGCCAGCCACAGATACATCGTCGGCGAGCCGAGGCGATCGACGCCGCCCACTCCCCAGTGCGTGGCGGCCGGGTCGGGTAGCGACGGCAGCCAGCCGATGATGAGCACGACGACCACGGCAGTGATCACGACGGGACCCAGCAGGCCGATGGTGACGAGCATCCGGCGCGCGCGGCGCAGATCGCTCGCATGCTGCGCGGTCACGGACTGCTCGGTGGAACGGTCGGTCATGACGCCATCTCCTTGATGATCGCGGCCAGCGTGGCCGGGGTGAGTCCGAGTTCGGCGCCGCGGCGGACGAGTGCCGCGATCTCGTCGGCGAGTTCCGCGAGGGGTGCGGCGGATGCCGAGACGACGGCACCGCGGCCGCGGCGGAGCTCGATGAGCCCCTCGTCGCGCAGCTGCTGGTAGGCGCGCAGGGCGGTGTGCACGTTGACGTCGATGCCGGCGGCGAGCTCGCGGGCGGCCGGCAGGCGATCCCCCGGGTGCAGCCGGCCGGCGAGGACCTCGGCGCGCACCGACGCCGCGATCTGCTCGAACAGCGGCGTCGCGCTGTCGGGTTCGACTCTGATCAGCATGGGATCACCTCCGTTGGTTTAATCTAGCGCAACTAGAACAACTAGTACAAGTAGAACTACCATTGAAGACTTTTGTCGGTACGCTCCAGCGGATGCGGCGCGAGCGGATGCGGGTGCGCAGACTGACAGGCATGCGCATCACTCCCCGACGCCTGGCCCTGGGCATGAGCCTGTGGATCCCGAACCTGTTCAGCGGCATCCGCGTGCGACGATTCAGCGAGGACTGGACCCACGCGACCGTAGAACTGCACGTGAACGTGTTCACCCGCAACTACGTGAAGACGGCGTTCGGCGGGTCGATGTCCGCGATGACCGACCCGTACTTCTTCATGCTCGTGATGCACCAGCTCGGCCGGGATCACGTCGTCTGGGACACCCGCGGCGAGATCGAGTTCGTCAAGCCGGGACGGGGCGTGCTGACCGCCGAGTTCTCGGTGCCGAAGGAGAAGGCCGAAGAGCTGCGCGAACGCGCGCGGGGCGGCGCGAAGGTGCTGGAGTGGTTCGAGACCGAGATCACCGACGCCGAGGGCGACGTCGTCGCGCGGGTGCGCCGCGAGGTCTACGTGCGCGAGAAGAAGCGCGTCACCGAGGCCGGTCGGGCGTAGCAGTCCCGTTCACCTGACCGCGGGCCCGCGCGAAGCCAAGCTCATCACGCGGTCGGGGCGAGAGCAGGTCACCCGCCGTTCACCGCGCGGTGCCAGGATGGGCGGATGCCCCTCGCACGCCGCCTGTCCCTCGCAGATGCCGTCGCGATCGGACTCGGCTCGATGATCGGCGCGGGCGTGTTCGCCGTCTGGGCCCCCGCGCTCGGCGCGGCCGGATCCGGCATCCTCGTCGCCCTCGCGATCGCCGCCGTCGTCGCGTTCTGCAACGCCACCTCCTCCGCGCAGCTCGCGGCCGTGCATCCGGTGTCCGGCGGCACCTACGCGTACGCCCGGGCCGAGATCGGCCCCTGGACGGGCTTCGTGGCCGGCTGGTGCTTCGTCATCGGCAAGACCGCCAGTTGCGCCGCGATGGCCATGACCTTCGCCGCCTACGCCGCACCGGACGGATTGCGCACGCCCGTCGCGGTCATCGCCGTCGCCGCGCTGGCCGCCGTGAACTGCTTCGGCGTGACGCGCACCGCGATGCTCACCCGCATCCTGGTGGTCGTCTCGCTGCTGGGCCTGGCCGTCGTCGTCGCGGCCGGGTTCTCGAACTCCGCGAACGCCACGCCCGCTCCCCTGCCGGACGCCACCGCCTACGGGGTGCTGCAGGGGGCGGGCCTGCTCTTCTTCGCGTTCGCCGGGTACGCGCGCATCGCGACCATGGGCGAGGAGGTCGTCGACCCCGCACGCAACATCCCGAGGGCGATCGTGCTCGCCCTCGCCGGCGCCGTCGTCGTCTACGTCGTGATCGCCCTGTCGGTCACGCTGACGCTCGGAGCGGATGCCGTGGGCAGCGCGCATCCGGTCGCCGACGTCGCCGCCGCAGCCGGCTGGACCTGGGCGGGCCCGGTCGTGCGGATCGCCGCAGCCGCCGCATCCCTCGGCGCGCTTCTGGCGCTGCTCACGGGCATCGGACGCACCACGCTGGCCATGGCCCGCGAGGCGGATCTGCCCCGCTGGCTCTCCGTCATCGACCCGCGCTGGCAGGTGCCCCGCCGGGCCGAGATCACGATCGGACTGATCGTGATCGCCGTGGTGCTGATCGCCGACCTGCGCGGCGCGATCGGCTTCTCGTCCTTCGGCGTCCTGCTGTACTACCTGCTGGCGAACGCCTCGGCCTGGCGGCAGTCCGCCGACGTGCGGCGCTATCCGAGAGCGCTGCAGGTCATCGGGATGCTCGGATGCCTGGCGCTCGTGGTCACGCTTCCCGTGCTCGGGGTCATCGTCGGCGCAGAGGTCGTCCTCGCCGGCGTGGCGTACCGTCTGCTGCGACTGCGGTTCGCGTCGCGGTCCTGACCGGGGTCAGAACCCCTGCCGGTAGCCGCTCGGCGCCATGCCGAGCACGGTGCGGAAGTCGCCGGTGAGGTGAGCGTGATCGGCGTAGCCCAACTCGGCCGCGAGAGCGGCGAGGTCGAGCCCGGGGTCGTCCCGCAGCCGCTGCGCCGCCTCCTGCAGCCGTCGACGCCGGATCATGGCGAGGGGCGGAAGCCCGACGTGGCGGTGCGTCATGCGCTGCAGCGTCCGCAGCGAGACCGCGAGTCGCGTGGCGGCCTGCTCGGCGCTGCGGATGCCGGGGTCGGTCATGATCAGCTCGGACATCGCATTGGCCTGCAGACCGGCATCCGTCGGCGCTCCGGCGCGCTCGGCGAGCCACCCCGACATGATCGCGACCGCGTGGGGCAGCCGGTCACCCTCATCGCCGTCCATGACCGCTGCGATGGGTTCGAGCAGGTCAGGAGCGGCCAGGATCGTCCACGAGTCCCGCAGCTCGGCCGGCTTCTCGGTCAGGGCCGCGACAGCGGTGGGACGGAGCAGCGCACCGACGGCCCACCCTCGGCCGGTCAGGTCACGATGGGTCGCCGTGGTCGTCGCCCCCACGAGTTGCACGCCGGAGGGCTCCACCACCAGGTTCAGGGCGGGATAAGCGACGATCTCCTGCCGCGACGTCTCCCCCGGGTCGAGCTCCCATTCGGGGATCCAGAACCACGCGACCAGGTGCTGCGCGTCCGGCGTCGGCGGCAGCCGGTGGAAACGCGGCATCCGGTCGGGATACAGGACTCCGCGTCGCGCATCGATCATTCCAACGACGATAGGCGCGGTCTCGGACATCTGTCGCGAATCTTCAAGCCCCGGGTGAGGCGTCGCTCGTACCGTCGGATCATGGAAACCACGCAGAACCAGACGAACAGCGGCCTCACCGGCATCCACACCACCGACGGACGCCCGAACCGCTCCACCTCGCTGACACCGTTCCTCGCGATCCCGGACGCGGCTGCGGCCATCGCATTCTACCGTGACGTGTTCGGCGCACGGGTGATCGACGTCACCGAGTTCGGCGGTGTCGTGGCCCACGCCGACCTGGACTTCGGCCTCGGCGGCCTGCAGCTCGGCGAGCCGTCGCCCGACTATCACCTCGTCGCGCCGCCGCAGGGCGAGGACGACTGCTACTCGATGGGCATCTACGTGCCCGACGTCGATGCCGTGGTCGCCCGCGCCGTCGAAGCCGGGGCCGTGGTGCGCGAGGCGCCGTCGGACTTCGTGTCGGGCGACCGGTTCGCCAGCATCCGCGATCCCTTCGGGGTGCGCTGGTCGGTGATGAGCCGCGTCGAGGACCTCTCCGAGGAGGAGAGCGCCCGCCGCGTCGCCGAGTGGGCGGCATCGTTCTCGTCCGCTCCGGAGGACAACGCCGGCTGACCGGCATCCGCGGCGCCCGGGTCGGAGTCAGCCGGTCACGGGCGCCGGCAGCGCGGCGACGACGGCGGGGAGCAGCGCCTCGGCCGTGCGGCGATAGCCGAGCGCACTCGGGTGGAAGCGGTCCAGGCTGAACATCTGCTCGGGCTCGTCGAGGAACAGCGGGCCGACGGTGCGGCGCAGGGAGACGGATGCCGCACCGGCGCGTGCCGCCCCCTCGGCCTGTACCTCCGCCAGCCGGCGGGAGAGCCGGGATGCCAGTGTGCGCAGCGGTTGCGGCACGGGCCGCAGTGCACCGAGGTCCGGGCAGGTGCCGACGACGACCCGCGCACCGCGCTGCTGCAGTCGCTGGATCGCCGCGACGAGATGTCCGACCGATTCGGCCACGGGGATGCGGTGCGTCACGTCGTTGCCGCCGACGACGATCACGGCGACATCCACCCTGTCCTCGGGCGTCAGCCGGTCGACCTGGGCGGCGAGGTCCGGCGACTCCGATCCGACCACGGCGAGCGACCGCAGTCGGACTGGTCGGCCGGTCCGCTTCGCGAGCCCTTTCGCGAGCCGCCCGCCGAGCGTCTCCTTCCGCCGGCTCGCTCCGAGCCCCGCGGCGAGTGAGTCGCCGACGATCAGCAGATCGATCGGGTCACCGGGCAGGCGCCTCCGCCACACGCGATCCACCGCGAGCGCGTCCTCCCCCAGCGGCTTGCCGATGCGACGACGGGCGATCGCCGCCTGCCGTGCGAGGCCGAAGCGGACGCCGATGGCGGCCGCGGCGAGCACGGCGACGGTCAGGAGCGCTGGGCGGGCGGGGTTCATGCATCCGATCCCAGCGTCCGGGCGTGAACGCCGCATGAACACCGGAGGACGGGTGTTCGGTGGACGCCGGGCACCCATCGCCCGTCGTCGGCACAGATCGGGGGCCGACACGCCAGATCTCGGACGTTTCCCGCGGATTCGTCCGAAATGTGGCGTGTCGGCCCCCAGAGTGCAACGCCAGGACGCTCGGATGCCGCTCAGGCCAGCGGCTTGACCTCCGCCGAGCCCGGCTCGTCACCGGCGCGCACCGACACGAAGCCGGTGTACCCGTCGGCGGCGGAGCGCTCCAGCAGACCCTTGAGGTTCTTCGGGCGGCGCTCCAGGCGCACGCGCCCGCCGCTCTTCGACAGGCTCAGCGACCGAAGGACCGCCGCCTTGTGCGCGAGCAGTTCGGAAACCGGCACGTCGGCGTCGTGCACGAGCACGATCGCCTGCGCGGCGTCCGCCTCCTGCTCGGCGACCAGGTCGACGATCCGCTCGAAGCCGATCGAGAAACCGACGGCGGGGACCTGCTGGCCGAGGAAGCGCCCGATCATGCCGTCATAGCGCCCGCCGCCGCCCAGCGAGTAGCCCACCGAGGGGTGCGCGAGCTCGAAGATCGTGCCGGTGTAGTAGCCCATGCCACGCACCAGGAACGGGTCGTAGACGAGCGGCGGCTCACCGGCGTCCGGACGGGCGGCGACGACCGCCTCGCCGAGTCCGACCAGGTGCGCGACCAGCTCGTCGGGTGCACCCTCGGGCAGCGCCTTGCGGATCTGCCGCTCCCCGTAGGGGTGGTACTCCATGGTCTGCGGGCGCACGAGGAACGCGGCGAAGGCGTCGACCGCGGATGCCGTCGCACCGCGCTCGCGCAGTTCGGCGGCCACGCCGTCGGGCCCGATCTTGTCGAGCTTGTCGATCGTGATCAGCACCCCCGCACGCTCATCCTCGGTGAAGCCGAAGGAGTCCAGCATCCATTCCAGCGCGCGCCGGTCGTTGACCCGCACCATGCCGCCCTCGAGTCCGAGTGCATCGATGGTGTCGAGGGATGCCACGATCAGCTCGGCCTCGGCGCGGGCGCTCTCGTCGCCCATGATGTCGATGTCGCACTGCACGAACTGGCGGTAGCGGCCCTTCTGCGGCCGCTCGGCACGCCACACGGGGCCGATCTGGATCGAGCGGAAGACAGCGGGCAGCTGACCCCGGTTGGTGGCGTAGAACCGCGCGAGAGGCACGGTCAGGTCGTAGCGCAGGCCCAGGTCGCTGAGCGCAGCCGGGTCGTCGGCGGCCTCGCGGATCGCGTCCGCGTCGAGTCCGCGGCGCAGGATGTTGTACGACAGCTTCTCGTTGTCGCCGCCGATGCCGGCATGCAGCCGGTCGTACTCCTCGACAACGGGGGTCTCGATCTCGTCGAATCCGTGCGCGCGGTAGCGCTCGCGGATGACGGCGAGCACGCGCTCGCGTCGGGCCTTGTCAGCGGGGAGGAAGTCGCGCATTCCGCGCGGCGGGTTCACGTTTGCCACCCGTCCATCTTTCCAGGTGCGAACGGTGTCCTGTGCGACGGGTGCTCACGCACGTTTTGACATAGTGGAAGGATGCCCGAGAACGATGCGCGCCCGATCGTCGCGGCGCCGGCCATGGAATGAGCGCGACGCCGATGCTCGCCCATCCCTCCGCCGACCGCTTCGCCGAATGGATCCAGTTGGTCGAGGACTACGGCGGCCCGGAGTCCACCGAGCTCGTGGGGTCCGGATTCCACGGCAACCGAGAGCCGCGGGTCCCCGTTCTCACCACGGACGGCTATGCGACCTGGCTCGCGATGCTCGCCGAGGAGGCGGATGAGTCCGTCCCACCCCACCCGGGGCGGGTCAAGAGCTCGTGGTTCTGGATTCTCGACGACGGCGGCGCGTGGGTCGGGTTCCTCGCCCTCCGACGCAGCCTGAACGCCGCGCTCCTCGAGACCGGCGGGCACATCGGCTACTCGATCCGTCCGTCACGTCGTGGCGAGGGTCTTGCCGCACGGGCCCTGGCCGATGCGCTCGTCGAAGCCTCCGCGATCGGATTGGAGCGCGTGCTGATCACCTGCGACGTGGACAACATCGCCTCGGCGCGGACGATCGAGCGCAACGGCGGCGTCTACGAAGACTCTCGCGGCGGGAAGCGGCGTTACTGGGTGCCGACGGGACCGAAACGGACGATGGAAGGAGGATAAGGCCGGTTTCGGAGGCTCGCCGACGACGTCTTCCTTCTTGCATCCTCTTCGCGGAGCTCGGCGCGCGTCCTGCGGAGAGGTTCAGCCTGCCTCTGCCGCGCGGACCTCGTCCTCGAGCCCGCGGAGACGCTCGCGCAGGGCGCGCTCCGCGTCCCAGCCGTTCTCGCGGGCCTGGGCCACCAGAGCGAGAAGGGCATCGCCGAGGGCGGATTCGGATGCGAGGGCGGGCCCTTCGACGGACTCAGGGCCCGGGGCGGAGCCGACGACCTTCGCTGCCCGCCCGAGCACCTTCTGCGCGCGTGCCAGAGCCGGCATGCCGGCGGGCACCCCGTCCAGCACGCTGCGCCGCTCGCGCTTCTCGGCAGCCTTGGCCGCGTTCCAGTGCACGAGCACCTCTTCGGGCGTGGTGGCCACCGCGTCGCCGAAGACGTGCGGATGCCGGCGCACCATCTTCTCGGTGAGGCCGCGGGCCACGTCGTCGATGTCGAACGGCTCGTCGGGATCCTGCGCGGCGACGGCGGAGTGGAACAGCACCTGCCAGAGCAGGTCGCCGAGCTCCTCGCGCAACTCCGCGCGATCGCCGGTCTCGACCGCGTCGATCACCTCGTGCGACTCCTCGATCAGGTACGGCACGAGGTCCCGGTGCGTGATCCGCTGCGACCACACGCAGCGCTCCCGCACCTGCCGCATGGTCTCGGCCGCGGCGCGCAGCGGGTCCGACACGTCGCGCAGCGGATCGGGGTCGGTCATGGCGTCCTCCTCAGGCGGTCTTCGCCAGCATCCGGTAGTGACGCGCGCGCATCGAGACGATCGCGCCCGACAGCACCAGCGCGATCAGCGAACCGGCCAGCACACCCAGGATCGCCTCGTCCCGGATGTCGCCGCCACCGGCGAACGCGAGGTTGGCGAGCAGCAGGGACACCGTGAATCCGATGCCGCCGAGCACACCGGCGGCGATCAGGTCCGGCAGCACCAGGGCCGGTGCCGTTCCGCGCGGGCGCAGCTGCAGACTCAGCCAGCCGAACAGCGTGATGCCGACCACCTTGCCGACCGGCAGGGCGATGAGGATGCCCCAGAACGCGGGCGACAGCTGCGCCGGCGACACCTGCGGGATCACGACGAAGGCCGCCACGAACGCGAACACCGGCAGGATCAGCCCGTTCACCGTCGGCTCCAGCGCATGCCTCACGCGCTCCGCGGGCACGGGGGCCATCACGAGTCCGAGCAGCACGCCGGCGATCGTCGCGTGGATGCCGGAGACCGCCATGAGGCCCCAGGCGATCACGCCGACCACGCCCATGGCCACGGCGATGCCGGAGTGCCCCGTGGCGTGCAGCCAGTGGCTGAGCGCCCAGAACACGGCGACGGCGACCACCGAGAGCGCGAACATCAGCCAGTTCACGTCGTGCGCGAACAGCACGGCGATGAAGATGATGCCGATGATGTCGTCGAGGATCGCCAGGGCGAGCAGGAACACGCGCACGGCCGCCGGCAGTCCCTTGCCGAACATGGCCAGCACGCCGAGCGCGAAGGCGATGTCGGTCGCGGTGGGAATCGGCCAGCCGACATGCGTCTCGCCGCCGCCGGCGATTAGCAGGTAGACGAGGATCGGCACGATCACGCCGCCGGCGGCGGCGATCGCGGGCTGCACGGCCTTGCGCACCGAGTTCAGTTCGCCGTGGGTGAGCTCGTGCCTCAACTCGATCGCGACGACCAGGAAGAAGATCGCCAGGAGGCCGTCGGCCACCCATTCCTCGACGGACAGGTCGAGCGCGGTGCCGGGGATCGCGATGTGCGCCTCCAGCACTGCGGCGATCCCGTCGTGGGTGGACAGGTTGGCCAGCAGCAGCCCGAGCGCCGCAGCGGCCAGAAGGAGGGCGGAGGGGAACTGCTGACCACGAAGGGGGTTTACCGAGATGCGCATCCCCTCCATCGTAGGTCGTCGGGTTCCGCGGCCTGCGGAGACGGGCTTCCGATCGCCTGTCACGAAGAACGGACGCCGTGCACGCCCGGGTTACGCTCGGGAACATGACCCTCGAGCCGACGAACACCGAAGCCATCCGCGTCATCACCCGTTTCGAGGCGTCCAACGGCATTCCGGACAGCATGCGCTCGGATGTTCGCATGCTGGGCGGGCTGCTCGGTCAGGTGCTGCGCGAGTCGGGCAGCCCCGGCCTGTTCGAGGACGTCGAGCGGCTGCGTCTGGCGACCATCCAGGCGGCGGATGCCGATGACGAGGCGTTCGCGCGCGCCGCGTCCATCGCCGACTCGTTCACGATCGAGCGCGCCGACGAGGTCGCGCGCGCCTTCACCTGCTACTTCCATCTAGTCAACCTCGCCGAGGAGCATCAGCGCGTGCGGATCCTGCGCGAGCGCGCCGGCCAGCCGGGCCGCGAGGACGCAGCCGACACGGTCGCCACGGCTTTCGCTCAGCTGAGCCGTGAGGTCGGCGAGGACGAGGCTCGCGAGCGCCTCTCCGAGCTGCGGTTCCACCCGGTCTTCACCGCGCACCCCACCGAGGCGCGCCGGCGAGCCGTGTCCAGCAGCATCCGCCGCCTGTCCGAGCTGCTCACGCAGAACGACGCGGCGAGCGTCGGCGGTGCCGAGCAGGCACGCGCGCACCGGCGGATGATGGAGGAGATCGACACGCTCTGGCGCACCGCCCCGCTGCGCGCTCAGAAGCCGTCGCCCACCGATGAGGTGCGCACGGTGATGAGCGTGTTTGACGAGACCCTGTTCACCACCGTCCCGCACGTCTACCGGCGGATCGACGACGCACTCCGTGGCGAGGACTCGGGCAACGGCGCCCCCCTCGTCCCAGCCTTCGTCCGCGTGGGCTCCTGGGTGGGCGGCGACCGCGACGGCAACCCGTTCGTCACGGCTGCCGTCACGCGGGAGGCCGCCGAGATCGCTGCGGACCACGTGCTGCGCGGCATCGAGCGCTCCATCGAGCGGATCGGGCGCACCCTCACGCTGGATGCCGAGGGGACCCCGCCGAGCACCGCGATCGAGGCGCTGTGGACGGCGTTCGAGCGGGCGCAGCCCGAGCTGGCGGCCGCGATCGCGAAGCGCTCCCCCGACGAGCCGCACCGTCGCGTCGTGCTCTCGCTCGCGCATCGCGTGCACGCCACCCGGGTCGGCGGCGACGACGCCTACTCCGCACCCGAGGAGCTGCTGGCCGATCTGAGGACCGTGCAGTCCTCGCTGGCCACCGCCGGCGCCACCCGGCATGCGTTCGGCGGCGTGCAGCATCTGATCTGGCAGGTGGAGACCTACGGCTTCCACCTGACCGAGCTCGAGGTGCGACAGCACTCACAGGTGCACGCCGAGGCGCTCGCGGAGCTGGATGCGGGCGGCGAGCTCAGCGAGCGCACCCAGGAGGTGCTCGAGGTCTTCCGCGCGGTGGCGGACATCCAGAAGCGCTACGGACTCCGGGCCGCCGGGCGCTACGTGGTCTCGTTCACCCGGTCGGCGGCCGATCTCGCCGCCGTGCACCGCCTCGCCGCCTACGCGCTGGGCGAGGACGCACCCGTGCTCGACGTCGTCCCGCTGTTCGAGACGTTCGCCGACCTGCAGGCCGCCCCCGGTATCCTCGCCGAGGTCGTGGAGTTCCCGGAGTTCCGCGCCCGGCTGGATGCCACCGGAAACCGCCTCGAGGTCATGCTCGGCTATTCGGACTCGTCGAAGGACGTCGGTCCGGTGGCCGCGAACCTCGCGCTCTACGAGGCGCAGCGCGACATCGCGCAGTGGGCGGTGGATGCCGGCATCCGGCTCACCCTCTTCCACGGCCGCGGCGGCGCGCTCGGTCGCGGCGGCGGTCCTGCGAACTCGGCGATCCTCGCCCAGCCGCCGCACTCCGTTGACGGCCGTTTCAAGCTCACCGAGCAGGGCGAGGTGATCTTCGCCCGCTACGGCGAGCCCGCCATCGCGATGCGGCACATCGATCAGGTGGCCGCCGCGACCCTGCTGGCGTCCTCGCCGACGGTCGAGCAGCGCACCAGCGGCGCGGCCGAGCGCTTCGCACCGATCGCCGCCACGATGGACACGGCGTCCCGCGAGCGGTTCTTCTCGCTGGTGGCGGCCGAGGGCTTCGCCCCCTGGTTCGCGACCGTCACTCCCATGGAGGAGATCGGCCTGCTCGCCCTGGGCTCCCGTCCTGCGCGGCGCGGACTCTCCGTCGAGTCGCTGGAGGATCTGCGGGCCATCCCGTGGGTGTTCGCATGGACGCAGGCGCGCATCAACCTGGCCGGCTGGTTCGGGCTCGGCACCGCGCTGGAGGCCGTCGGCGACGAGGCCGCGCTGCGCGAGGCGTACCGCGAGTGGCCGCTGCTGCACACCATGGTCGACAACGTGGCGATGAGCCTGGCGAAGACCGATGAGCGCATCGCACGGCAGTACCTGGCGCTGGGTGACCGCGACGACCTCGCCGCCATCGTGCTCGACGAGCTGCGACTGACCCGCGAATGGGTCATCCGGCTCACGGGCGGCGACGCGCTGCTGCAGAACAAGCCGATCCTGCAGCGCGCCGTGCAGCTGCGCACGCCGTACGTGGACGCGCTCTCCCTGCTTCAGCTGCGGGCGCTGCGCGCCCTGCGGACGCCCTCGACCGTCGAACCCGTGCCGGATGCCGACCTGCAGCGCCTGCTGCTGCTCTCGGTCAGCGGGGTCGCGGCAGGCCTGCAGAACACCGGGTGAGACCCGCGGCGGGGGCGGCTGACACGTCCGCCAGAGCCCTCCGGCGATCGTTGTAGGGTGAAAATCAGCCTGATCCGGCGAAGCATCCATGCGACACGATCGCTCGCATCCCCCATCCCTCTCCGAGAAAGCTTCCCCGCGTGACCGAAACCACTGCCGACTTCCATCCGCTCAGCGCTGCCGCACAGCCGATCTTCGACACCGTGCGCTCGCTCAACCCGAACGAGCCGGAGTTCCACCAGGCAGTGCACGAGGTGCTGCACTCCATCGGCCCGGTGCTCGAGCGGCACCCGAAGTACATCGAGAACGGCATCCTGGAGCGCCTGGTCGAGCCCGAGCGCCAGATCATCTTCCGCGTGCCGTGGATCGACGACAGCGGCCGGCTGCGGGTCAACCGCGGATACCGCGTGCAGTACAACTCGGCTCTCGGCCCGTACAAGGGCGGTCTGCGCTTCCACCCCTCGGTGAACATCTCGATCATCAAGTTCCTCGGCTTCGAGCAGATCTTCAAGAACGCGCTCACCGGCCAGGGCATCGGCGGCGGCAAGGGCGGATCGAACTTCGACCCGCACGGCAAGAGCGAGGCCGAGGTCATGCGGTTCTGCCAGTCGTTCATGAACGAGCTCTACCGTCACATCGGCGAGCACACCGACGTCCCCGCGGGCGACATCGGCGTCGGCGGCCGCGAGATCGGCTACATGTTCGGCATGTACCGCAAGATCACCAACCGCCACGAGTCCGGCATCCTGACCGGCAAGGGCATCGGGTGGGGCGGCGCGCAGGTACGCACCGAGGCCACCGGCTACGGCGCGGTCTTCTTCGTGCAGTCGATGCTGGCCGTCCACGGCCAGACCCTCGAGGGCAAGCGCGTCGCCGTCTCCGGCTCGGGCAACGTCGCGATCTACGCGATCGAGAAGGCCCAGCAGCTCGGCGCACGCGCGATCACGGCATCCGACTCCTCCGGCTACATCGTCGACGACGCCGGCATCGATCTGGGGCTGCTGCGTCAGATCAAGGAGGTCGAGCGCGGCCGCATCGTCGAGTACGCGAACCGCCGGCCCGGCGCCCGGTTCGTCGAGGGCGGGAACGTGTGGGAGGTGCCGGTCGACATCGCCGTGCCCTCGGCCACGCAGAACGAGCTGAACCTCGACTCCGCCCGGATGCTGATCGCCAACGGCGTGCGCGCCGTCGCCGAGGGCGCCAACATGCCCTCGACCCCCGAGGCCGTCGGCGCCTTCCAGGACTCGGACGTGCTGTTCGCGCCCGGCAAGGCCGCGAACGCCGGCGGCGTCGGCACCTCGGCGCTCGAGATGAGCCAGAACGCCTCGCGCCAGCGCTGGAACTTCGATCACAGCGAGCAGAAGCTGCGCGACATCATGACCGACATCCACGACGCGTCCTTCCGCGCCGCCGAGCGCTACGGCACTCCCGGCGACTACGTCGCGGGCGCCAACATCGCCGGCTTCGAGCGCGTCGCCGACGCGATGCTGGCCCAGGGCGTCATCTGACCCGACTCGGCCGGCGAGACCGCCGAGCCACCACGCAAGCGCCGAGCCACCACGCAGATCACGTGATCCTGCGTGGTGGCTCGGCGTTTCGGTGGTGGCTCAGTGGAATGCTCCGCGAGCATCACACCTGACGGTCGTCGGCGTGCCGGGCCAGTGAGCTGGCGTAGCGCTCCGTGAGCTGCACCATCAGATCGGGGGTGTCGCGGTCGACGCCGAAGACGTGACCGGGGAAGTCCAGATCCGGCATCGCCTCCGCGATCTCGTCGGCCTGGTCGGGCGAGAACATCCGCACCGGATGCCCGGCCGCGATCCAGCCGATCGGCACCACCGTGCCCTCCGGCAGCACCGCGCGCCGCTGCACGATCGCGTTCACGCGGATCTCGCACTGCGAGCCGACCAGTGCACCGTTGAACACGCGGGCACCGGAGGCGAAGAACACCTCCTCGCCGACCGTGGCGCCGGCGATGCTCGCGAGGGTTCCCACCAGCGTGTGATCGCCGATGTGCACGGCGTTGGCGGCGGTCGCGCGGATGAGCGCGTTCTCCATCACGATGACGTGCTCGCCCAGCGTGATCGGTCCTCCCTCGGCAGTGATCACGGCGCCGTGCAGCACCTGGCAGTTCGGACCGATCTCGACGTCGCCGGAGATCACAGCGGTCGGCGCCACGACGGCGGTGTCGTGGATGCGGGGCCGAGCCCCGAGGTGCTCGTACATCATGCGGCCAGACTAGTCCGGCCCGCGCACGCGGTCAGCACGGACCGGCGGCGGGTCCTTCGCCGCGCCGCCGAGTCGTCGGTCCGGTCAGGCGTCGGTGCGCCCCTTGCGGAAGAGGCCGAACACCAGGGTGACCAGGAACAGCACGATGCCCAGCACGGCGAGCCAGAGCAACCCCTTCACCACGAATCCCAGGACCGAGAGTCCCAGCCACAGCACCAGCAGCACGATCAGCAGAGTCCACATGCCCGCCAGCATGCGTCGGGCGGGGCACGAAGCACAGGGCGTTGACCGAGGCATCCGCGTCCGCTACGGAGGGTTCGCGGCCCTCGACGTGGCATTCCGGATGCCTGCAGCGACGGTCCTGCTGGTCGGCTCCGGGAGACCGCGGACCCGGAGGTCGGCGGTGCAGGCCGCTGAGGCTCCGGCGCTCAGGACTCCGCTCGCGGGGCGCCGAAGAGCGCGATGATCTCATCGGCGCGGATGTCGTCGAGCGCGGCGTCGAAGCGACCGTCCGTGTCGAGCCGGCTGGCGCCGTGCAGCGTGCTCCACAGCAACTCGGCGCGTACCGCGCGGTGCCGCGGCGTGCCCCCGCCAACGGCCCGCTCGAACATCGCGAACCCCTCCCGCAGGATCTCGGGCGTCTCGGCGGAGGCGAACACGATGCCCGTGCGCGCCGAGGTCATCGCCTCGTAGACCGCGGGATTCTCGCGTGCGAAGGCGAGGTAGGCGGTGACGAGAGGCGCCAGGCCCTCACCGCCGGCGCCGATCGCCGCGAGGAGCTCGGTGTAGCCGTCGATGACGACCTGGTCGATGATCTCCTCCCGCCCGCGCGGGAAGTGCCGGTACAGGATCGGCTGGCTGAAGCCGATGGCGTCGGCGAGGCGCCGCACGGTGACGGCGGTCCAGCCGTCCTGCTCGGCGATCTCGCGGGCAGCAGCGACGATCCGGCGTTCCCGCTCGCGGATCCGCTCGATGTCTTGCGCAGCTCGGGGCATGAGGTTAGATTAGCACCGCTAACAGTTAGCACTGCTAACACGAATCGAACCGGAGGAACCATGACCGTCATCATCGCCATCACCGCGGCTTTCGCCGTCCTCGGCCTCGCCGTCATCTTCGGCGCGGACGTCGTCGGCCTGCTCGTCCAGCGCTCCGTCTACGCCGACCTCGACGACCGCGCCCTGGTGCAGGTGGTCGGTCGCGGCCACTACTACGCAGATCGCAGGATGCCGGGTGTCGGCATCCCCGCGACGATCCTCACCGCGGTCACGGCCGTCGCCGCGTTCATCTGGGGTACGACACTCCTGGGCATCCTCTCCGCGGCAGGGCTGGTACTGCTCGTCACCTGGCTGCTCGTCTACGCCCGCATCGCGAAGCCGATCAACACCACGCTGACCGCGGCGGCTCTCGCCGACGAGGTGCCCGCCGACGCCCGAACTCTGCAGGCCCGCTGGGATTCGATCCTCCCGCTGCGGGTGTCGCTCATCGCGGTGACCCTGCTCCTGCTGCTGGCCACGCTCGCCCTGCTGTGAGAACGGGCCCTCGCGGACTCAGCCGGTCCGATGACGACGGCCCCGGAGCACGCCGCCGGCCGGTCCTGCCACCAGGTCCGGCCGGAGCGGGGCGACGGCGCTGTCAGCGCGCGCGGAGCACGGCCGGCAGCACGATGTGCACCTCGGGGATCATGCCCGGGGTCACCCGCTTGCGGAAGATCCAATAGCTCCAGGCCTGGTACAGCAGGATCACGGGCAGCGACACGGCGGCGACCACGGTCATGACGCCCAACGTGTACGGGCCGTTGGCTGCGTTCCAGACGGTGAGGTCGAAGGCGGCGTCCACAGTCGAGGGCAGCACGAGCGGGAACATCCCGGCGAAGATCGCGGCGACGCCGAAGAGCCCGAAACCGGCGAATCCCAGGAATGCGAACCCCTCACGGCGGACGCGTGCGGCGATCCATCCGGCCACCGCGGCGACGACGGCCAGGGCGAGGAACGTCCACGACAGCGGGCTCCCGCCGCGCTCGACCTGCACGAGGATCGCCCACGCCGCCGCAGGGACCAGGCACAGCGGCGCCCATCGTCCGGCGAAGCGTCCGGCGCGCTCGCGCACCGGCCCGTCGGCCTTGAGCCCGAGGAAGGTGGCGGAGTGCAGCAGCGCGAACCCGACGACGGCGAGACCACCCAGCACCGCCGGCAGGGTCAGCCAGACGAACGGTCCGCCGACGCGGTCGCCGTTGGCATCCAGCGGCAGGCCGGTCGAGGTCAGCGCCAGGGCCGCACCCACGCAGAACGCGACGATCAGCGAGCCGAGACCGATCATCCAGGTCCACAGCGTGCGCCAGCGCTCGGTGTGCAGCTTGCCGCGGTACTCGATGCCCACGGCCCGGATGATCAGCCCGATCAGCGTGATCGTCAGAGGGACGTAGAGGGTCGAGAACAGTGCCGCGTACCAGGCGGGGAAGGCCGCGAACATCGCGGCGCCGGCGGTGATCAGCCACACCTCGTTTCCGTCCCACACCGGCCCGATGGTGTTGAGCATGACGCGACGATCGCGCTCGGACCGGGTGGAGAAGATCATGTGCATGCCGACACCGAGGTCGAAGCCCTCGAGCAGCAGGTAGCCGGTCCAGAGCACGGCGATCGCGATGAACCAGACGACGGGAAGCGGTTCCATTTTCGTTGTTCCTCTCAGCGCTCAGTACGCGAACGCGAGCACGTCGTCGCGGTGGTCACCGGACGGGTGGTCGTCGTCGGAGTCGGATGCCCGTGCGGTGAGTTCGGGCATGGACGCCGCGACCCCACCGCGGATGTAGGTGACCATCAGCACCAGCTCGATCACGAGCATGATCCCGTAGACCGCGCTGAGCGTGATCACCGAGAACAGCAGCTCCCCTGCTGTGACTCCCGGCGAGACAGCCGCGGCCGTGAACATGTACACCCCGTCGACTCCGGTGGGGTTGGGCGCCACGACGAACGGCTGCCGTCCCAGCTCGGTGAAGATCCAGCCGGCGATGTTCGCCGCGAACGGGGCGACGATGCCCAGCAGCGCCAGGCGCATGATCCACGGCGAGCGCGGCACAGTGCCCTTGCGGGTCAGCCACAGGGCGACCAGGCCGCCGAGCGCCACGACGCCGCCCAGGCCGATCATGAGGCGGAAGCCCCAGTAGGTGACCCACATGACCGGCACGTACTGCACGTCGCTGCCGGCCAGGTCGCCGTAGATCGCCTCGTCCGGGATCGTCTTGCCGTACTGGTCGACGTAGTGCGTCTCGAGGTCGCGGATGCCGGGCATGTCGGCGCCCCACTCCCCCGTGCCCAGGAAGCCGAGTGCCCCGGGGACCGCGATCAGGGTGATGACGTCGCCGCAGTCCTTCGATCCAGGGTCGCCGAGCGAGAGCACCGAGAAGTCCGAGCCGGTGTGGCAGGCGGCTTCCGCAGCAGCCATCTTCATCGGCTGCTGCTCGTACATGAGCTTGCCCTGGACATCGCCGGAGACGACCGTCCCGAGGAAGCCGAGGACGGCGATGACGGCGCCCAGCCGCAGCGACCAGATCCAGACGCCGTGGTCGGTGCGGTCGCGCCCGGGCGCGGCATCCGTCTCCCCCACGACCACACGACCCGCCTCGTCGACCGTGTCGATGCCGTCGTGGCGACGGCGCCACAGGTGGTACCACGAGATGCCGAGCAGGAACATGCCGGCGACGACCAGCGCACCGAGGATCGTGTGCGTGTAGGCGGCGAGGGCGGTGTTGTTGGTGAGCACGGCCCAGACGTCGGTCATGACAGGCCGTCCGTCGGCCCCCATCTCCACGCCGACGGGATGCTGCATCCAGGAGTTCGCGACGATGATGAAGAACGCCGAGATCCACGATCCGATCACCGCGCACCAGAGCGCCGCGAGGTGCAGGCCCTTGCGCAGGCGGCCCCAGCCGAAGATCCAGATTCCCAGGAAGGTCGACTCGACGAAGAAGGCGAGCAGGCCCTCCATCGCGAGCGGGGCCCCGAAGACGTCACCGACGAATCGGGAGTACTCGCTCCAGGCCATGCCGAACTGGAACTCCTGCACCAGACCGGTCGCCACGCCGACGATGAAGTTGATCAGATAGACCTTGCCCCAGAACTTCGTCATGCGCAGGAACTTCTCGTCTCCCGTGCGCACCCAGCGGGACTGCATGATCGCGACCATCATGCCCAGGCCCAGCGTCAGCGGCACCATCAGGAAGTGGTAGACGGTCGTGATGCCGAACTGCCAGCGGGCGATGTCGAGCACGTCCATGCGGGTCTCCTCCTCGGATCGTTCCGTGCGTCCGATCCTCTTTAATTCTACGCTTTGTAGAACTACTTCGACACACAATAGAACAATTTCGACGAGAGGTAGAATGGATGCGCCGGAAGAAACCACCACAAGCACGGGAGGCGCCGATGAGCACGCTCGGAGAACTGGAACGCGCCGTCATGGACGCGCTCTGGGATGCGGACGGCTCCCTGAGCGCCTACGACGTGCAGCACACCCTGGAGGCCGACGGCCGGACCCTGGCCGCGACCACGCTGCTGACCGTGCTGTCGAGACTCGAGAAGAAGGGCTTCGTCGCCTCGGACCGCTCCTCGCGCCCGCACCGCTACACCGCGGTCGCGTCGCGAGCCGATCACGTGGCCGAGCTGATGCACTCCGTGCTGGGCGATGCGGGCGACCGCACCGCCGTGCTCGAGCGCTTCGTGGGCGGTGTGTCGGCGGAGGATGCCGCCGTGCTGCGCCGTCTGCTCGGCGGCGCGGGCTGAGCACACGGCCATGCCCGGCCTGCTGACCTCGGTCGACCACGCGCTGGCGGATCCCGGCATGGCCGGGGCGCTGGTGATCCCGCATGCGGTCGTCATCGTCGCCGCTGTCGCCTTCGGCGTGGTCGCCGTCGCACTGGCGTGGCCGGTGCCGGTCGTCCTCTCCCGGGCCACGTGGCCCATGCGCGCACCGGTGATGGCCCTGCTGCTCTGGCAGGTGATCGGCCTGGCCGGAGGACTGTCGATGATCGGCGCGCTCGCCCTGGCCGGCTACGCGGCCCTTCCGCAGCATCCGTGGCTCGCGCCGATCCCCGCCGTGCTGTTCACCGTGTACCTGCTGACCCACCTCGCGATCACGGTGGTGCAGGTGACGCGGCTGCGCCACCGCCACCTGGCGCTGCTCGAGATGCTCACCTCCCCGCACCCCACCCGTGCGCGCACCCGGGTGCTGGACGACGCCGTGCCCGTCGCGTACTGCCTGCCGCGCGGCGCGCGCTCGGTGACGGTGCTGTCGCAGGGTCTTCTGGATCGTCTCGATGCGGACGAGCTCGTCGCGGTCATCGCGCACGAACGCGCCCATGTGGAGCAGCGCCACGACCTGCTGCTGCTGGCGTTCCGGGCCTGGCGCTCGGCGCTGCCCTGGTTCCCGATCGCGGCGCGCGCCGAAGTCGAGGTCGCCGCCCTCGTGGAGATGCTCGCCGACGACCATGCTCGCCGTGAGGTGCACGACGAGGTGCTGGCGCGCGCGATCCTGCAGGTGGGCGCCAGCGGGGTACCCGGTGCGGATCAGCCGGTGTCGGGATCGATGAGGGTCAGCGACCGATTCCGGCGGCTCGCAGGCTGACCCGGTCCGCCGCCGGCGCAGGCGACGTGTCGCCGAGCCGCAGGACCACGTCGTCCTCCCTTCGATCCCCGGGACGATGCGAGACCAGCACGACGATGCGGTCAGCGGTCGCCGCGCGGACGTCCGCCATCATCGCCGCTGCGGTGGGCTCGTCCAGGTGCGCCGTGGGCTCGTCGAGCAGGATGACGTCGGCCCGGGTGAGCAGCGCCCGCGCCACGGCCAGTCGCTGGCGCTCGCCTCCGGACAGGGCCGATCCCCCTGCGCCGACCCGGGTGTCGAGCCCGTCGGCGAGGGAGCCCATCAGGGCACCGAGCCCGGCACGCTCGAGCGCGTCGCGCATGTCCCGGTCGTCCGGCGCATCATCGCGCGAGCGGGCGAGCAGCAGGTTGCCCCGAAGCGTCGAGTCGAAGACGTACGCGTCCTGCGGGCACCAGGCGACGAGGTCCCGCCAGGCGCGCTCCTCGAGCGCGGTGAGCGGACGGTCGTCCGCGCGGATCTCACCCGTCTCGACGGGCAGCACCCCCATGATCGCGGACAGCAGGGTGGACTTGCCCGACCCCGACGGCCCGTCCAGGACGAGCCAGCGGCCGCGCTCCGCCATCCCCGTCACCCCGGCCACCGCCGGGCGGGCGGTGCCCGGGTAGCGCACCGTGACGCGCTCGAGCGCGACCTGGCGCACGGCATCCGGATGCCCGGTCCGCCAGGCCGGCGCGGGTGCCGGCTGCAGGATCGGGTCGAGCCGCGCGAGCAGGGCGCGCAGCGCCGGCATCCGCTGCGCCGACGCGACGAGGGCCGCCAGGGGCTCCAGCACCGCGAGCGCGAGCAGAGCCACGATCGATGCGGACGCCGCGGGTGCGCCCGCCGACAGCACGGGGACGAGCACGGCCAGCAGCGTCGTAGCCGCGGTGACGACGGCGGTGCCGAGCCCGGCCGACCAGGCGGCCCGGCGCTCGGCGGTCGCGAGCAGTTCGGCATGCGCGTCGAGCTCGCGCAGGGCGCGATCGCTGACGCCGTTCCCCCGCAGATCCGCGGAGGCGGATGCCAGCGCCGATGTTCCGCGGACGATCGCCGAGCGCGCGGCGATGCGCTCAGCTCCGGCGCCGCGCGCGCTGCGGACGGCGAGAAGCGTCCCGACGAGGACGGACGCGATCAGCGTGACGCTGACGAGCAGGGTGAGGCGGGGCATGACGGCGGCGGTCGTCGCGACGGTGCCCGCGATGACGAGGATGCCCGCGCCGATCGGCGGGATGATGCGCGGAAGCTGGTCGCGCAGGTCGTCGGCCAGCGTCACGAGATAGTCCAGCGGCGCACCGCCCTCCAGCAGCCGGCGAGACCCTGCGCCGCGCGCGGCGATGGCGCGCCACAGGCGCAGGCGCAGCGCGTCGACGACCTGGAATGCCGCCCGGTGCGTGACGAGCCGCTCCGCATAGCGCGCCACCGAGCGGCCGATGCCGAAGGCCCGCACGCCCACGATCGCGACGAGCAGGTACATGATGTACTCCTCAATGCCCGCGCGGACGATGAGCCATCCCGACACGGCGGTGAGCGCGGCGGCGAGACCTGCGGCGAGCGCCCCGAGCGCGACGGACGCCGCCCACAGCGGGGCGTGCGGGCGCAGCAGCGAGAGCAGGGTGAGGCGGCGCGCGGGCTCGGGCGCACGCGGCGCGCTTTCGAGCGGCTCGCTTCTGAAGGACGCCTGCACTTCTGAAGGATGCTCGGACGCGGATTCTCCTTCAGAAGCGGAATCCTCCTTCAGAACGGAGGGTGCGGATGCCTCTCCGACCGGGATGTGCCAGTCGGCGAGGGCGAGGGTCTCCGGCTCATGACTGGCGAAGACGATCATGCACGCCGCTGCGCGCCGGCGGATGGCATCCCGCACGAGCTGTGCGGCAGAAGGGTCCAGGTGGGCGGTCGGCTCATCGAGCACCAGCAGCCGGGCGCCGGCATCCGCTCTCGCCAGCGCGCGGGCCACGGCGAGACGCCGCAGCTCCCCCGGGCTCAACTCGGCGACGGCCGCATCGGCGAGCGCGCCCAGGCCGACCTCCTCGAGGGCGTCGACGCTCCCGCCGTACAGCGCGACCTCCGCCCGTGGCGTGTCGGCGAACGCCCTCGGCGCCTGCGGCGCCCAGGCGACGGCATCCGCACCTCGGATCGCTCCCGTGACCTCGGCATCCGCCGGCAGGACTCCGGCGAGCGCGGCGAGCAGCGTCGACTTGCCCGCACCGCTCGGACCGGTGATCGCGGTGACCCCATGCAGATGGGTCGTGAAATCGCTCAGCGTGGGGACCTCCCGTCCGGCATACCGGACCGTGAGCTTCTCGACGTGCACACCCGGGGCCGCTTCCGTCCTGGCCCCGCGCGGACGCGGCTTCGCCAGCAGAGTTCGGGCGCGGTCGAGCGCGGACAAGCCGTCTTGAGAGGCATGGAAAGCCGCCCCCACATCGCGCATGGCCTGGAAGCACTCCGGCGCGAGGATCAGGGCGATCAGCGCCGGCTCCAGCGTCATGCTGCGGTCGAGCAGCCGCAGGCCCAGGACGACCGCGACGAGGGCGACCGAGATCGTGGCGATGAGCTCCAGCGCGAGCGATGACAGGAACGCCCAGCGCAGGGTCTCCTCGGTGCGGGCGCGATAGCGCCGCTGGATGTCGTCGAGCGCGCGCGTCTGCTCGTCGACGCGACCGAGTCCGACCAGCACGGGAAGCCCGCGGGCGAGTTCGGTGAGGTGGTCGGCGAGCCGGGTGAGGGCGGTGAGCGCGGCATCCGTCCGTTGCTGGGTGTGCTTGCCGATCAGGATCATGAACAGCGGAACCAGCGGGATGGTGAGCACGATGATCAGCGCGCTGAGCCAGTCCGCACCGAGGATCCTCACGCCGACGATCAGCGGCACCACGGCCGCCGCGATCAGCGCGGGGAGGGTCTGCACGTAGTAGTCGTCGAGGTCGTCGAGCCCGTCGGCGGCCAGTACGGCGGTGCCGCCGCCGGAGTCACCGCCACCCTGGTCCGTCCCGCCGAGGGCGATGCGTCGCCACAGACGGCTCCGCAGGTCGCGCTTGACGGTGGTGGCGATGCGACGCGCGACGACCGAGGTCGCCCACTCGCCTCCGGCGCGGAGCAGGATGCCGAGGAGTCCGAGCAGAAGGATGATCCGGGTGGTGTCCGGGGTGATGCCGGCCCCCGCGAGAGCCCCGATTCCGCGCGCGACGGCCTCGGCGATGAGCACGAGTCCGACGGCACGCGAGGCGGCCAGCACTCCCAGCAGGTAGATCGAGGGCTTCGGCACCGGCCCGAGATCGGGTCGGCGGAATCCGGGCGCTCGCTGCGCCCGTTCGGCCTCGGCCGCCCAGGGATCGTTCGGGATCGGATCGACGCTCACTCCTGAATTCTACCGCCTGTAGAAGACTGGTCGTGCCGGATCGTTCCGCTCCGGACGACGCGCTCGGTGCGCAGGATGCTACGGTGGCGGCATGCAGTGCAGGTGAGTCGCCTCCGTCCCCGCCGTCAGGCCGCCGTCCGGCGTGCCGCGGCATCCCCGACCGAAGGACCCACGATGCACCGCCCGCTGCCCCTTTCCGGACAGACCGCACTCGTCACCGGCGTCTCCCGCCGCAAGGGCATCGGCTTCGCCGTCGCCCGCGAACTCGCCGCGCTCGGCGCCCACGTCTTCATCCACCATTTCCGTCCGCACGACACCGCGCAGCCATGGGGCGGCGACGACCTCGATGACGTGCGGGGCGGCATCCGCGATGCGCTCGCACCCGGCGCCGTCATGGCCGACCAGCACGCCGATCTGCGGGACGCGCAGGAGATCGAGAACCTGCTCGACGCGGCGACGGCGCTGACCGGCGCCGTCGACATCCTGGTGTGCAACCAGGCCCTGAGCGGATCGGACGGCAGCATCCTGGAGATGACCGCCGACCGGCTCGACGCGCACTGGCGGACGAACGCGCGGGCAAGCCTGCTGCTGACGGCCGGGTTCGCGCGCCGGAAGCGGGATGCCGGCGCATCCGCCCCCTTCGATGCGCCCACCGGCCGCGTGATCTGGATGACCTCGGGTCAGGGGGACGGTCCGATGCGCGACGAGGTCGCCTACGCGACCAGCAAGGCCGGTCTGGCCGGCGTGACCCGCACGGTCGCCGCCGAGCTCCTCGACCTCGGAATCGTCCTGAACACGCTCAACCCCGGGCCCGTGAACACCGGCTACCTCGACCCGGAGACCACAGACCGCGACCTGAGCTGGCTTCCGGGTTTCCTGGAGAGCACCCCGTTCGGAAGGTTCGGCCGGCCGGAGGACCCCGCCCGTCTGATCGGCTGGCTGTGCTCCGATGCGGGATCGTGGGTCGTCGGTCAGGTGCTCAGCAGCGACGGCGGCTTCGCCCTGCGATGAGGAGGACGCCATGACCCTGCAGCCCTACGCCTCGCTCCCCCTCGACCAGAGCGAGGTCAGCTACGCCTACGGTCCGGACTCGTATACGCGTCCCGGAGTCGAACCCGGCCGGATCGACCGGTTCACGATCGACGACAGCACCGTCTACCCGGGCACGACCCGCTCCGTCTGGGTTCATGTGCCGGCAGGCCACGACCCGCTGCGGCCGGCACCCGTGATGCTCTTCAACGATGGCTGGTGGTATCTCGACCCCGAGGGCGATGTGCGCGCCGGAGTCGTGCTGGACAACCTCGCCGCTCAGGGCGCGATCCCGTCTGTGGTGGGTGTCTTCGTCGACCCGGGCATCCGCACGGCATCCGAGGAACCGAAGAACCGCAACGTCGAGTACGACGCCGCCGACGACCGCTATGCCGGATTCCTCATCGACGAGGTGCTGCCGCGGGTCGCTGCGCTGCACACCCTCGAGCCGGGCGGCCACGGCATCTGCGGCGGGAGCTCGGGCGGCGACGCGGCCTTCACGGCCGGCTGGCGGCGGCCGGAAGTCTTCCGACGCGTCATCGCGTTCAACCCCAGCTTCGCGCAGATGCCGCAGGGCAATCCCTACCCTCGGCTGCTGAGCGGAGGCGAGCGACGCGATCTGCGCATCCTGCTGCACGCCGCGCACCGGGACATCGGCTGGAACGACCCGGAGTGGAACTGGTTCGCCGAGTCGCTGGAGACCGCCGCCGCTCTCACCCGCACCGGGCACGACGTGCGACTGGTCGTCGGCGACGGCGGGCACAGCCCGAACCACGGCGGCGTGCTGCTTCCGGATGCGCTGCGCTGGCTGTGGCGCTGAGCGCCGTCAGACCCGGCGGGCCTCGATCAGGTGCCGGGAGGAGTGGTCCACGAACACACCGTCCCGCTGAATCTGCTCGTGCAGGTCACGAAGGCGATCGCGATACTTCTCGACCGTGAATCCCGGCACCCACCAGACCAGCTTGCGCAGCAGGTAGACCACCGCGCCGATGTCCCTGATCTCGATGCGCAGGCGGGCGGTGCGCAGGTCGACGATCTCCAGGCCGGCTGCGCGCGCGGCATCCGCCTCGACCTGCGGATCGCGGCCCTGGCGCTCGCTCGGGAGCGGGCCGAGGAAGTACTCGATCAGTTCGAATCCGCTCGCGGGACCCACGTGCTGCGCGAAGTAGGCGCCGCCGGGGACCAGCACGCGCGCGATCTCCTGCCAATCCGGCGAGACCGGGTGCCGGCTGGTGACGAGGTCGAACGCACCGTCCGCGAACGGGAGCGGCTCGCCCGACGTGGTCCGCACGACGGCGACGCCGCGGGGGTGCAGGCGTGCCGTCGCCTGCGCGGCGTTCGGCGGCCATGCCTCGGTTGCGACCGCGACCGGAGGGAAGACGGATGCCTCGCCCAGCACCTCTCCGCCGCCGGTGTCGAGATCGAGCGCCGCCCGTGCCGATGCCCAGCGCTCCGCCAGCAGGCGGGCGTAGCCCCAGGGCGGACGCTCCTCCGTGGCCCGATCGTCGAGCCAGCCGAAGCCCCAACCCGTGACGTCCGCGGCCTCCGCATCCGCGATGAGTTCCTCGAAGGTGCCGTCCATCCTTCGATCCTGACACGCTCAGCGCGCTGCCGCGTCCCACTCCCGCAGGATGCCGACGATCGCCGCCGACGTCTCCTCCGGGGCGTCCGCCATGACGACGTGGCCGGCGCCGGGGACCGCATGCAATCGCACGCCCTCGGCGTCGGCCCACGCCTGCATGGCTGTCCGGATGTTGCCCGTGCGGTCCTCCGCACCGACGACCAGCCCCAGCGGCACCGGCGAGCGGTACTCCGGATCGGGTGCGACGAACGACGCCGTCGCGCGCCACACGTCCAGGAACACGGCCTTCGGCATCCCGGTGAAAGTCGCGCGGATCGACTCGACCGCGTCGGGCGTCACCGCCGAGGCATCCGCCATGAGCGCGGGCAGCTTCGCCCCGGGGATGAGGCGGAGCAGGGGCGCCGCCATGCGCAGCCCGAGCCGCTCGCCACGGCCGAGCGGGCCTGTGTTCCAGGTCGTGCCGACGGCGATCAGCCCGCTCGCGCGGCCGGGGTGCGCACGCACGTGCGCCTGAGAGAGATTGCCCCCGAGGGAGTGCCCGACCAGGACCGGCCTTTCCAGCCTCAGTTCGTCGATGAGAGCGCCCAGATCGGCCAGCGCGTCCTGCGCGGTGAAACGCACGCCGGGCGCCAGCGTCGAGGCGCCGTGCGCACGCAGATCCCAGCGGATGCTGCGGAATCCGGCATCCTGCACGGCCTCCGCCTGCGCGGCGAACGAGGCGGAGTCCATACCCGCGCCGTGTGTGAACACGACCGGCCGTCCAGAGCCGCCCCCGTCGCGGTAACGGATGACCGCCGTGCCGCGCTCGAGGATGCCCGTCATGCCTCGAGCCTAGGAGATCCCGTTGCTCAGGCGACCGGCGCAGCCTTCGCCGGCTCGGGGAACATCGCCGTGAACAGGTTGCCGACCCACTCGATCAGCTCCGCGTCCAGCGGCATCGGCACGACGAGAGCCTCTCCCCCGCCGACCAGCTTGGCCTTCGGGTACAGCCGTGCCAGCCGCACCTTCATGGAGTCCTCGAAACGCGCCGGAGCGATGCGCAGGTTCGAACCCATCGCCACGACATCCGTGAGACCCGCCCGAGCCGCCCTGCGCCGCAGTCGCGCGACGGTCACGAGCGTCTCGACCTCCTCCGGCAGCGCGCCGTAGCGGTCGATGAGCTCCTCGGCGACCAGGTCGATCGCGTCCTCGGCCGCGCCGGCGCCGGCCGCGGCGGAGAGCTTCTGATAGGCCTCCAGACGCAGCCGCTCGCTGTCGATGTAGTGCTCGGGGATCCGGGCGTCGACCGGCAGCTCGAGGCGAAGCTCGACATCCGACGAGGTCTCCTCGCCGCGGAACGTCGCCACGGCCTCGCCGATCATGCGCAGGTACAGGTCGAAGCCGACACCGGCGATGTGACCGGCCTGCTCGGCGCCCAGCAGATTGCCCGCCCCGCGCAGCTCGAGGTCCTTCAACGCGACCTGCATGCCCGAGCCGAGATCGTTGTTCACCGCGATCGTCTGCAGCCGGTCGGCCGCCGTCTCGCTGAGCGGCTTGGCGTCGTCGTAGAGGAAGTACGCGTACGCCCGCTCGCGACCGCGGCCCACACGACCGCGCAGCTGGTGCAGCTGCGACAGCCCGTACTTGTCGGCCCTGTCGATGATGATCGTGTTGGCGTTGGAGATGTCCAGGCCCGTCTCGATGATCGTCGTCGACACGAGCACGTCGTACTTGCGCTCCCAGAAGTCGTCGACCACCTGCTCCAGCTGATGTTCGCCCATCTTGCCGTGCGCCACGGCGATCCGCGCCTCGGGCACGAGCTCGGCCAGCTCCGCCGCCACCCGCTGGATGGACTGCACGCGGTTGTGCACGAAGAACACCTGGCCCTCGCGCAGGATCTCGCGGCGGATCGCCGCGGCGATCTGCTTGTCGCTGCGCGGACCGACGAAGGAGAGGATCGGATGCCGGTCCTCGGGCGGGGTCTGCAGCGTCGACATCTCACGGATGCCGGTGACCGCCATCTCGAGCGTGCGCGGGATCGGCGTCGCGCTCATCGCGAGGATGTCGACGTTGGTCTTCATCTTCTTCAGCGCATCCTTGTGCTCGACGCCGAAGCGCTGCTCCTCGTCGATGATCATCAGGCCCAGATCCTTGAAGATCACCTGGTCGGTGAGGATGCGGTGCGTGCCGATGACCATGTCGACCGACCCGTCCACGAGCCCCTGCAGCGTGAGCCGCGCCTCTTTGTCGGTCTGGAAGCGCGAGAGGGGACGCACCTTCACCGGGAAGCCGGCGAAGCGCTCGGTGAAGGTCTCCAGGTGCTGCTTGACCAGCAGGGTGGTCGGCACGAGCATCGCCACCTGCTTGCCCTCCTGGATGGCCTTGAACGCGGCGCGCACGGCCACCTCTGTCTTGCCGAAGCCGACGTCGCCGGAGAGCAGTCGGTCCATCGGGATGGGCCGCTCCATGTCGGCCTTGATCTCGTCGATCGTCTGCAGCTGGTCGTGCGTCTCGGCGAACGGGAACGCCTCTTCCAGCTCGCGCTGCCAGGGGGTGTCCGGCCCGAAGGCGTAGCCCTTCGAGTTGACGCGCGCGGAATACAGCTTGACCAGTTCCACGGCGATGTCGCGGACGGCCCTGCGGGCCTTGCCCTTGGCGGCCGACCAGTCGCTGCCGCCCATCTTGGACAGTGCGGGCGCCTCGCCGCCGACGTACTTGGAGAGCAGGTCGAGCTGGTCGGTGGGCACGAACAGCTTGTCGCCCGGGTAGCCGCGCTTGGAGGGCGCGTACTCCAGCACCAGGTACTCGCGGGTGGACTTGACGGCGTTTCGTCCGCCGGAGGACACCTCGCGCTTGGTCATCTCGACGAACCGGCCGATGCCGTGCGTGGTGTGCACGACGTAATCGCCCTGCTTGAGCTGCAGCGGGTCGACGACGTTGCGCCGCCGGGACGCCAGCTTCTTCACGACGCGCTGGTCGCCGCCGATCGTGCGGCCGTAGAACTCGCTGTCGGTGAGCACGGCGAGCTTCGCCTCGGGCACCTGGAAGCCGGACTCGACGGAGCCGACCACGAGCGAGGCGATCCCGCCCTCAGGTGCGTCGAGGAGATCCTCGACGATGCGTGCGGCCAGGCCCCGGTCGCTCAGCACGTCCCGGGCGCGCTCCACGAGCCCGTGCCCGGAAGCGATCACGACCACGCGCCATCCTTCGCCCAGCCGTGCCTCGACGAAGGCGATCGCGCCGTCGACGTTGCCGTGGAAGGACGGGATGACCGAGGAGTCGAGGTTCGCGGCATCCGCGTCGTCGATCGCGAACGGACTCAGCCGCCACCACACGCCCTCGCGTCCGCGCACGATGTCGCGCAGCTGTGCGATGGTGCGGAAGTCACCGGCGCCCAGATCGATCGGAGCGGATGCCCCGGAGGTGGCCGCGCTCCACGCGGCGTCCAGGAACTCCCGGTTCGTCTCCCCCAGGTTCTGCGCGCGCGTGCTCGCGCGCTCGGGGTCGACGATCGCCGTCGCGGATCCTTCGGGCAGGTATTCGGCCAGTGTCACCAGCGGTCCTGCGACGGCAGGAAGCAGGGACTCCATGCCCTCGACCGGGATGCCCTCGGCCATCTTCTCGAGCATCCCCGAGATCGCGGGGAACCGGCCGACCAGTGCGGCGGCGCGCTCGCGCACGTCGGCGGTCAGCAGCAGCTCGCGGCTGGCGGGCAGTCCGACGGATGCGACGTCGCCCGGGAGGGAGCGCTGGTCGGCGACCGAGAAGGCACGGATCTGATCGACCTCGTCACCGAAGAACTCGACGCGGGCAGGGTGATCGGCCGTGGGCGGGAAGACGTCCAGGATGCCGCCGCGCACGGCGAACTCGCCACGACGCGAGACCATGTCCACGCGGGAGTACGCGCGCTCGACGAGCTGCTCCACGGCGTCCTCGAGCTCGATGCCGCGCCCTCCGACGCGGAGCTCGAGCGGAGCCGCGTCACCGAGGTTCGCGGCGACGGGCTGCAGCGCGGCGCGCACCGAGGCGACGACGACCAGCGGCTTCTCGCCGCTCCAGGTGCGGATCCGGCGCAGCGTCTCCAGCCGGCGCCCCACGGTGTCGGGGCTGGGGCTCAGGCGCTCGTGCGGCAGGGTCTCCCAGGCGGGGAAGGTCAGGACCTCGGCATCCGAGAGATAGGTGCCGAGCGCTGCCGCGACCGATTCGGCGCGACGGCCCGTCGGCGTCACGACGAGGGCGGATGCCGGGTGCCCCGCCTGTGCACGCTTGCGCAGCAGGCCCGCGATGACCGGGGCGTCGAGCCCGTCGACCACCGAGATCTCGCCGTCGGTCTGCGCCCAGGTGAGGGCATCACGATAGAGGTTCGCCTCTTCCAAGGCGCGCAGAATCCCCGGAACAGTCACCGGAACATACTATTCGGCTGCGCCGACATCGGGTTCTGCTGGACGCCGCCGCGCCGCCCGGAAGCCCTCGACGCCCAGCAGCGCGAGCGCCACGGCAAGGATCAGGTAGACGACGGCGTCCGCTCCCTGCATCCGCTCGCCGAGCACGAACGCGACGCCGACCAGCAGCACCGGCTCGACGTAGGTGAGCAGGCCGAACACCGGCATGGTGAGCATGGTCGACGCGCCCAGGTACAGGACCATCCCGATCCCGCCGAGCAGGCCCACCAGGGCCAGGCCGGCGAACTCGGCGATCGGCAGCGGACCCGGCGTCGCCGTGAGGAACACGACCGCGGCGACCGGCGACATGACGGCCAGCTCCACGCCGAACACGAGCGGTCCGTCGAGCCCGAAGCGCTGCCGCAGCACGAAGTACACGGCGTAAGGGATGCAGATCACGATGGTCACCCAGGACAGCTGCGGCGTGGCAGCGAACTTCACCGCCACGGCCAGCAGGGCGAGCGCGACCACGCACCACTGCACCCGGCTCACCGGCGCGTGCAGGATGAAGCGCCCGCCCAGCACGAGCGTGATCGGCAGCAGCAGGTAACCGAGCGAGGCATCCAGCCCGTGCCCGTGCATGGGCGCCCACATGAACAGCCACAGCTGGAAGCCCACGATCGAGGCGAGCAGCAGGGCGAGCAGCGGCATCCACCAGCGGGCGCGCAGCCGGCGGAACAGCACCCGCAACGCCTCCCGTGCCCCGGGGTGCCACAGCGCCATCAGGTAGAGCGCCAGGGTCACGAACACCCGCCAGGCCCACACGACCTCCGCAGACGAGCTCAGTTGCGCCGTCAGGTAGAAGATGCTCGCGAAGAGCACGGACGCCAGCACGCCCTTGGGCGATGAGCGCTGCATCGGCACGGCCGTCCTCCCCGGTCTGACGGCGGAACGGCCGTGCCACCAGCGTACCGACCGGGCCGTACGCTGGGCGGATGGAACCCGTCACATTGCGCACCGAACGTCTCGTCCTCAGCATCCCGACCGAGGCGGACGTCGACGCGATCACCGCGGCCTGCCAGGATCCCGAGGTCCCGCGCTGGACGACGGTGCCGAGCCCTTACTCGAGACAGGACGCGGAGGAGTTCGTCGCGCTCGTCGCCTCGTGGTGGGCGGACGGCGTGGAGACGGTCTGGGCGATCCGCCGGGACGGTGCGTTCGCTGGAATGATCGGGCTGCACAAGATCACGCAGCGCGCGGACGGCGGTGACGCCGAGATCGGATTCTGGGGTGTCGCGGAGCAGCGCGGTCAGGGCGTCATGACCGAGGCCGCGCGCGCCGTCGTCGACTTCGCGTTCGGCGAACTGAACCTCGCCCGAGTGGAGTGGCGCGCTGTCGTCGGCAACGTCCCGTCAGCACGCACGGCCCGGGCTCTCGGTTTCCGGTACGAGGGCCTGCTCCGCCAGGGACACTCCAGCCCCCGCGGCCGCGACGACGCCTGGATCGCCGGACTCCTGGCATCCGACGACCGCACTCCCGTGGAGTGGCCGGTGCTCTGAGGCGCTGGCCGTTGTCGGACGCGGATGACAGGATGTCTGCATGCCCGAGATGCCGGAGGTGCAGGGGCTCGTCGACTTCCTCGGCGAGCGCGCGGTGGGACACGCGATCACGCGCACGAGCGTGGGCGAGATCGCGGCGCTGAAGACCTACGATCCCCCGAACACCGCGCTGCACGGAGCGACCATCACGGCGACCGCGAGGTACGGCAAGTTCGTCGACATCGCCTGCGGCGATGACCTCCACCTCGTCTTCCATCTGGCGAAGGCCGGCTGGCTGCGCTGGTACGACACCCTGCCGACGACGCTGATCAAGCCCGGGCGCAGCCCGATCGCGCTGCGGATCGCGCTCGACGACGGCAGCGGATTCGACCTCACCGAGGCCGGAACGAAGAAGTCGCTCGCCGTGTACGTCGTGCGCGACCCGCAGGAGGTGCCCGGCATCGCCCGGCTCGGTCCCGATCCTCTGGATCCGTCGTTCACGCGCGACGTCTTCGCATCGCTGCTCGAGGGAAGGCGGATGCAGATCAAGGGCCTGCTGCGCGATCAGGGCGTGATCGCGGGCATCGGGAACGCCTACAGCGACGAGATCCTGCATGTCGCGAAGATGTCGCCGTACGCCCCGTCCGGCAACCTCGACGACGAGGCGATCGACCGCCTCTACACGGCCATGCAGGAGACGCTGCGCGAGGCTGTCCGGGTGGCCTCGGGCAAGCCGCCGTCGGATCTGAAGGATGCCAAGCGCGCCGGCTTCCGGGTGCATGCGCGCCGTGGCGAGGCCTGCCCCGTCTGCGGCGACACCGTGCGCAGCGTGTTCTTCGCCGACCGCAGCCTGGAGTACTGCCCCACCTGCCAGACCGGCGGCAAGCCCCTCGCCGACCGCCGGCTGTCGCGCCTGCTGAAGTGAGTTGTATTACCGGGAATGAATCATCGGATGCCGCGTTGACTAGACTCAGAGCATCAACGTGCTCCGGGGTCGGTGTGAATCCGAACCGGCGGTGACAGTCCGCGAACGCCTGGTCACAGGCGCCGATCCGGTGGAACTCCGGAACCGACGGTGATGCGAGCAGCAGCTCGCTAGTCCGGAGGAGAGGCAGCACGGGCGACGCGTCGAGCGTGCCGCCGGACCCCGGGAATCCAGAGAGAGACGACCGATGGCATCCAGCGAGGCGGAACGCGAGGCCATGACGCGCGCCCTGGCGCTGGCGCTGAACGGCCCGCGCGGGCTGAACCCGCAGGTCGGCGCCGTGATCCTCTCCCCCGCCGGAGAGCTGATCGCCGAGGGCTGGCACCGCGGTTCCGGCACCCCGCACGCCGAGGTCGATGCGCTCTCGAAGCTCTCCCCCGGTCAGGCCCGCGGCGCCACCGCCGTCGTCACTCTCGAGCCCTGCAACCACACCGGTCGCACGGGCCCGTGCTCGCAGGCGCTCATCGACGCCGGTGTCTCGCGGGTGATCTATGCGCTCGACGACCCGGGCCGGGCATCCGGCGGCGGAGCCGAGCGCATGCGCGCGGCCGGCCTCGATGTCGAATCCGGCGAGCAGCAGGACGCGGCGCGCACGCTCATCGCCGACTGGCTCACCGTGCAGCGACTGCGTCGCCCGCACGTGACCGTGAAGTGGGCGCAGAGCCTGGACGGCCGGGCCGCGGCATCCGACGGCACCAGCCAGTGGATCACCGGACCCGACGCCCGCGCCGATGTGCACCGCCGCCGCGCGGCGTCGGACGCGATCGTCGTCGGCACCGGAACCGTGCTCGCCGACGACCCGTCGCTCACCGCCCGCGACGGCGACGAGCTCTACGAGCACCAGCCGATCCCCGTCGTGATCGGCGCCCGCCCGACCCCGGCGGACGCCGCGGTGCGCCGCCACCCGCACGAGCCGCTGTTCTACGACACCCGCGACCTCGCCGCCGTGCTCGGCGACCTGCGTGAGCGCGGCGTGCAGCGCGTGTTCGTGGAGGGCGGACCGACGCTGGCCAGCGCGTTCATCGCCGCGGGACTCGCGGACACCGTGCTGGCGTACCTCGCCCCGGTGCTGCTCGGCGGCGGACGCCTCGCGCTCACCGACATCGGCGTCGACACCATCGCGGATGCCCGTCGCCTCACGGTCGACGAATGGCTGCCACTAGGCGACGACCTTCTCGTGGTCGCCCGCCCTTCCGTTCTGAAGGAGAGAAGCTGATGTTCACCGGAATCATCGAGGAGATCGGCGAGATCGCCGGGATCGCGCCGTCGGGAGACGGCTGGCGTCTGACCGTGCGCGCCCCGAAGGCGGCATCCGATGCGGTGCACGGCGAATCGATCGCCGTGAGCGGCGTGTGCCTGACCGTGGTCGGCTCCACAGCCGACACCTTCGACGCCGATGTCATGAAGCAGACCCTCGACGTCTCGGCCCTCGCAGCTCTGAACGTCGGCTCCCGCGTGAACATCGAGAAGGCCATGCCGGTCGGTGCGCGCCTGGGCGGCCACATCGTGCAGGGGCATGTCGACGGCACCGGTGCTGTGCTGGAGGTGCGCCCGGGCGACCAGTGGCGCGTGCTGCGTATCTCCCTGCCCGCCGACCTCGCCCCGCTCGTCGTCGACAAGGGCTCGATCAGCGTCGCGGGCACCTCGCTCACGGTGAGCGCCGTCAGCGACCCCTCACTTCGGCTCGCTGACGCTCGCTCAGTACAGGCGACGGACGCAGGAACCCAGGCATCGGACGCGTGGTTCGAGGTCTCGCTCATCCCCGAGACCCTCGAGGCGACGATCCTCGGGGCGCTCGCCCCCGGCGACGTCGTCAACCTCGAGACCGACATCCTTGCCCGTCACGTCGAGCGCCTGCTCGCGTTCCGCTCTCTCCCGGAAGGAGGCTCCCGATGAGCCTTTCCACCATCGACGCCGCCCTCGATGCGCTGCGCGCCGGCCGTCCCGTGATCGTCGCCGACGATGAGAACCGCGAGAACGAAGGCGACATCATCATCTCCGCGGAGCTCGCGAGCCCCGAGGTGATGGCCTTCATGGTGCGCTGGACGTCGGGTCTGATCTGCGCGCCGATGCCCGCCGACCTCGCCGACAGCCTCAACCTGCCGCCCATGGTGGAGAGCAACGAGGATGCCCGCTCCACCGCCTACACGGTCAGCGTGGATGCGGCCGAGGGCGTGACCACGGGCATCAGCGCGCACGACCGCGCGCACACCCTGAACGTGCTCGCCGACCCTTCTTCCACCGCGACGAGCATCATCCGCCCGGGGCACATCCTGCCGCTGCGCGCCGTCGACGGCGGCGTGCGCGAGCGCGGTGGTCACACCGAGGCGGCCGTGGAGCTGATGCGCCTGGCTGGTCTGCACCCGGTCGGCGCGATCGCCGAGGTCGTCGCCGAGGACGGAAGCATGATGCGCCTGCCTGCGCTGCAGGAGCTGGGCGCCCGCGAGGACATCCCGGTGATCACCATCGAGCAGCTCATCCGGCACCTGAACGAGGTCGACCCCCGCGACGAGGCCGACTGCCGCGCCAAGAAGACCGCCCGTCGCGTCAGCCTGCGCGCCGACGCGACCGTGCCGACCGAGCACGGGACCTTCCGGTTCCTCGCCTACAAGGACCGTGTCACCGGCACCGACCACATCGCGGTCGTCTCGGGCACGCCCGGCGAGACCGCCCTGGTGCGCGTGCACTCCGAGTGCCTGACCGGCGAGGCCTTCGGCTCGCAGAAGTGCGAGTGCGGGCCGCAGCTGCAGGCGGCGCTGGACCGCATCGACGCCGAGGGCGGCGTGGTCATCTACATGCGCGGCCACGAGGGACGCGGCATCGGCCTGATCAACAAGCTGCGCGCATACAGCCTGCAGGAGGAGGGCCTCGACACCGTCGACGCCAACCTCGCGCTCGGACTCCCCGCCGACGCCCGCGACTATGCTGCCGCCGCCGGCATCCTCTCGGATCTCGGCGTCTCCAAGGTGCGGCTGCTGACCAACAACACCGACAAGGTGAAGCAGCTGCGCGAGCTGGGCCTGGACGTCGTCGAGCAGGTTCCCCTGATCGTCGGCGTCGGCCCCAACAACCACCAGTACCTCGAGACCAAGCGCGATCGCATGGGCCACATCATCGGCGAGTCCGAGCTGGCCGAGGCGCTCGCCCACGGAAAGGACGACGCATGAGCGGCGCCGGAGCACCCACCCCTCTCACCCCGGTCGACGGCACGGGCCTGCGGGTCGTCGTGATCGCCGGTACCTGGCACGAGGTCATCTCCAACGGTCTCATCGCCGGCGCGCAGCGCACGCTGGACGCCGCGGGAGCCGAGCACACCCTGGTGCGCGTGCCCGGGTCGTTCGAGCTGGCCGTCGCGGCGCAGGCCGCGTTCGCCGGCGGAGCGGATGCTGTCGTCGCCCTCGGCGTCATCATCCGCGGCGGAACGCCCCACTTCGAGTACGTCTCGGCCGCCACCACCGATGGCCTCACCCGCGTCTCGCTCGATGCCGGCAAGCCGGTCGGTTTCGGCCTGCTCACGCTCGATGACGAACAGCAGGGCCTCGACCGTGCGGGGCTGCCGGGCTCCCAGGAGGACAAGGGTGCCGAGGCCGCGGATGCCGCGCTGCGCACCGCCCGCGTGATCGCGGACCTGCGGGGCTGACGCCCTTCTCGACGGGCTCAGCGGACCGGCATCGGTTCCGCTGAGCCCGTTCGCGTATCGCATTCCGCGACGGACCGTTCCTGGATAGCCTGGACGGCATGGGAACCCTCCGTGAGATCGTCGTCTTCCTCCACATCATCGGCTTCGCCACCCTGTTCGGCGCCTGGGCAGCTCAGGCGTTCGGCGGCAAGAAGCAGTTCACGCAGCTGATGAACGTCGGCCTGGCGATCGCCGGCATCGCCGGTCTGCTGCTCGCGTGGCCGATGGGCCTGTTCGAACCGGGAGCGGGCTTCTACATCAAGATCACCGTCAAACTCGTCGTGCTGATCGTGATCGGCGCGCTGATCGGCATCGGCATGGCCCGCCAGAAGCGCGGCGAGGCCGTGCCCGCCGGGATGTTCTGGAGCGTCGGCGTGCTCGCGCTGCTGAACGCGGGTCTCGGGCTGTTCTGGCACTGAGCGGATCCGCGCACCGCGCGTAACGCTGCACGCTCGACCCGCATCAGCGGTCGTAGACTCCGAGCAGTTCCCTAGGGACTGTCACCGGAGGAGCATCACATGACCACGACCAGCGCGCCCGCCAACCCCCGATCCCGGGTGATCCTCGCGAGCCTCATCGGCACGACGATCGAGTTCTACGACTTCTACGCGTACGCCACCGCTGCCGTGCTGGTCTTCCCGATCCTGTTCTTCCCGACCGGGAACGACACCACGGCACTGCTGTCGTCGTTCGCCGTGTTCGGCGCCGCAATGGTCGCACGCCCGATCGGTGCGATGGTCTACGGGCACTTCGGCGACAAGTTCGGCCGCAAGGCGACCCTGGTGGCGTCACTGCTCACGATGGGCATCGCCACCTTCCTGATCGGCCTGCTCCCCACGTTCCAGCAGATCGGGTGGTGGGCCGCCCTCCTTCTGCTGGTGCTGCGCCTCGCCCAGGGCTTCGCGCTCGGCGGCGAGTGGTCGGGGGCGGCTCTGGTCGCCACCGAGAACGCGCCGTCCGGCAAGCGCGCCTGGTACGGCACCTTCCCCCAGCTGGGCGCGCCGCTCGGGTTCATCATCGCGAACGGCCTGTTCCTCATCATCAACTTCGCCCTGCCGCATCAGTCGGATCCGGCGCTGAAGTCGGAGGCCTTCCTGAGCTGGGGCTGGCGGGTGCCGTTCCTGTTCTCGGCCGTGATGGTGATCATCGGACTGTGGGTGCGCCTCAAGCTCGTCGAGTCCGACACCTTCAGGAAGGCGGCGGACAAGGGCGTCATCCGCAAGCTGCCCCTTGCGACCGTGTTCCGCCACCACTGGAAGCAGCTCATCCTCGGCACGTTCATCATGCTGGCGACATACGTGCTGTTCTATCTGATGACGAACTTCACGCTCAGCTACGGCACCAAGGCCGCATCCCTCGAGGCGGCCTCCGCGGCAGCCAAGGCCGCTGCGGAGGCCAAGGGCGCGACGTTCGACGCCGCCACCTTCGCCGCGCAGTTCTATCCGGGCCAGGGGTTCGGCTACACCAACTTCGTCCTGATGCAGATCGTCGGCGTGGTGTTCTTCGGCATCTTCACCATGGTGTCCGGCCCCTGGGCGGACCGGATCGGCCGCCGCAAGCTGCTGATCGGCGTGACCGTCGCGATCATCCTGTTCGGGTTCACCTTCCCCCTGTTCCTCGGTCAGTCGGCGACGGAGCCAGGTGCGGTGCCCCTGACCCAGGCGTTCCTCATCCTCGGCTTCCTGCTGATGGGCCTGACCTTCGGACCGATGGGTGCTCTGCTGCCCGAGCTCTTCCCGACGAACGTGCGCTACAGCGGTTCGGCGATCGCCTACAACGTGTCGTCGATCCTCGGCGCAGCACTGGCTCCACTCGTCGCCGTCTGGCTGTGGTCAGCGGCAGACGGCTCGTCGTGGATGGTGGGCATCTACCTGTCGGCCATGTCGGTGCTGACCCTCGTCGCGCTGATCCTCACGCCGGAGACGAAGGATCACGACTACGAGGACGACCTCGGCGTCGCCGCGCAGCTCTGAACGGGAAGCTGGCTGATTCGGGCCGCGGTCGGGATCGCGCCGCTCTGGATGCCGGGCGCGGGTCCGCGTAGCCTGACGGCATGGCGACGATCGAGGATGTGCGTCGGATCGCGATGAGCTTCCCCCGCGTGGAGGAGCGCAGCGGCGGCCACAACGGCGGGCTCGCGTGGCGCACGAGCGCCGGGATGCTGGTGTGGGAGCGGCCGCCGCGCAGACATGACCTCGAGCAGCTGGCGGAGCTCGGACGGGAATGGCCGGAGGGCGCGGTCGTCGGCATCCGGGTCGACGGCGAGCAGGCGAAGGCCGCGGCCATCGAGACCTACCCGGAGGTGTTCTTCACCATCCCGCACTTCGACGGCTTTCCCGCTGTGCTCACCCGGCTGGACGCCATCGACGAGCAGCTGCTGCACGAGATGCTCACAGATGCCTGGCTGCTGCGCGTCCCGAAGACGGTCGCCGCGGCCTGGCTCGCCGAGAACGGGCTGTCCGAGTAGCCGGATCCGCGGGAATCATGGTGGCGGACGCGAGATCAGCCGTCAACTTCTATTGACAACCGACGGGAAGTCAACCTAGATTGACACCATGACCCCGCACACCGCCCTCGCCGTCGATCCCGAGGGAGAGCCGATCGCCGAGCTGCATCGGCTCACCGGCATCCGCCGCGAGCTGGCCCGAGCGGAGGAGGCGCAGGTGCGCCGCGCCCGCCTGGCCGGATACTCGTGGCAGGCGATCGCGAGCGCCCTCGGCGTCACCAAACAGGCGGCGCATAAGAAGTTCGGCAGACAATAGATCGGATGCCGCGGCCCGATACCGTCGCACCGCTCCCCAGAACGAGGTTCCCCATGTCTCGCACGGCGACAGCACGCCGACGCGGTCGCGGCGCGCAGCAGGACGGCCCGCGCGCCACGTTCCGCCAGCTCCTCCCCTTCCTCTTCGAGCACAAGAAGGTGCTGGTGGCCGTCGCGCTGCTCAGCATCGTCGGCGCCGCAGCATCCCTCGCGCAGCCGCTGCTCGTCGGGCAGGTCATCGACCGCGTGCAGAAGGTCCAGATGCTGGGCGCGCTGGTCTGGCTGCTCATCGGCCTGGTGATCGTGGCGTCGGTCATCTCCGGCTACCAGCACTACCTGCTGCAGCGCACCGGCACGGCGGTGGTCTACTCCAGCCGCCGCAAGCTGATCGCGCGCATCCTGCACCTGCCGATCAGCGAGTTCGACGCGCGCCGCACCGGTGACCTCGTCTCCCGGGTGGGCACCGACACGACGCTGCTGTACGCGGTCCTCACGCAGGGGCTGGCGGATACCGTCGGCGGCGCCATCCTCTTCATCGGCGCCCTCATCGCCATGCTCCTCATCGATCCGCTGCTCCTGCTGCTGATCGTGCTCGTGATCGGCGCATCGGTCGTGGTCGTCGTGCTGCTCAGCGGCCGGATCCGCACGGCATCCGCCGCGCAGCAGCACAAGGTCGGCCAGCTCGCCTCCGGCATCGAGCGCGGCATCTCCAGCATCCGCACCGTGCGCGCCTCCGGTGCGACCGAGCGCGAGACGGCGGCCGTCGAGGGCCTCGCCGGCGAGGCCTACGGCCTGGGCGTTCGGATCGCGAAGATCTCGTCCATGGTCGTTCCTGTCGCCGGCATCGCCCTGCAGCTCTCGCTGCTGGTGGTGCTGGGCGTGGGCGGCTTCCGCGTGGCATCCGGCGCCCTCACCATCGCCTCGCTGGTCACGTTCATCATGTTCCTGTTCATGCTGGTCATGCCTCTCGGCCAGGCATTCGGCGCCATCACCTCCGTGAACCAGGCGCTGGGCGCGCTCGGGCGCATCCAGGAGATCCTCGATCTGCCCACCGAGACGCAGGACGACGAGTCGGATGCCGCCATCACCTCGGCCGCGGTCGCGGGTGCCCCCGCCATCGAATTCCGCGACGTGCGCTTCCGCTACCCTGACGACGTCATCGCGGCGCGGGAGGCGGCCGCGAAGGAGGCGCGGAACCTGCTCGCCGACGCGCACCTGCGGCGTGCGGGCGAGGCGGACCCTGAGATCAGCCGCGACGTCCTGAAGGGCATCTCGTTCTCCGTGCCGCGCGGCGCGCGGGTGGCGCTGGTCGGGCCTTCCGGTGCGGGCAAGAGCACCACACTCGCACTCATCGAGCGGTTCTACGACCCGACCGGCGGCTCGATCCGGCTCGCGGGCCACGACGTGCGCAGCTACCCCCGGCAGCAGCTGCGCGCCCATTTCGGGTATGTGGAGCAGGATGCCCCGACGCTCGCCGGCACGCTGGCCGAGAACCTGCGTCTGGCAGCGCCGGATGCCACGGATGCCGACTGCGAGCGCGTGCTGCGCTCGGTGAACCTCGGCGACGTGCTCGAGCGGAGCCCGCTGGGCCTGGACGCCCCTGTCGGTGAGGACGGCGTGATGCTCTCCGGCGGTGAGCGCCAGCGTCTGGCGATCGCCCGCGCGCTGCTGACAGAGGCTCCGATCCTGCTGCTGGACGAGTCGACGTCCTCGCTGGACGGCGTGAACGAGCAGCGCATGCGCGAGGCCATCGACGCTGCGGCGGCCGACCGCACCCTCGTCGTGATCGCGCACCGCCTGTCGACCGTGGTGGACAGCGACCTGATCGTGGTGCTGCAGGACGGCGTGGTGGTCGGCCAGGGCACGCACGACGAGCTCATCGAGTCCACGCCGCTGTACCGCGACCTCGCCAGGCATCAGCTGCTGGTCTGAGCGGCCCAGCCGAGGTCAGCCCTGCGCGCGGACCGTGCTCTCGTGCTGGACGCGGCCGCGGAGGACTCCCCCAGCCGGAGAAGCGCGACGGCGGGATGCCGGAGACCACTCAGCCATGGGTCGTCTCCAGCATCCCGCCGTCGCGGGTCAGGGTGCGCTCAGCGCGCGGCGCTGAGCCGGTAGCGCAGCGCGTCCAGCTCGCTGCGCAGAGCGGCGGGAAGCCGGTCGCCGAAGATGCCGAAGTACTCCTCGGTCGAGTCGGCCTCGGCCATCCAGGCGTCGACGTCGACATCGAACAGTTCGTCGAGATCGGCATCCGAGATCGTCAGCCCGTCGAGGTTGAGGTCCTCACGGCGCGGCAGGCGGCCGATCGGGCTGTCGACGGCTCCGACCTCGCCCGAGATGCGACGGATGATCCAGTCGATCACGCGCGAGTTGTCGCCGAAGCCCGGCCACAGGAAGCGCCCGTCCTCGCCGCGGCGGAACCAGTTCACCTGGAAGATGCGCGGGGCACGATCGAAGCGCAGCTGGCGTCCGACCTTGAGCCAGTGGCTGAAGTAGTCGCCCATGTTGTAGCCGCAGAACGGGAGCATCGCGAACGGGTCGCGGCGCAGCTCGCCGACCGTGCCCTCCGCGGCGGCGGTGCGCTCGGACGAGATCGTCGATCCGAGGAAGACGCCGTGCGTCCAGTCGGTGGCCTCGACGACGAGCGGCACGTTGGTCGCGCGGCGACCGCCGAACAGGATCACGTCGAGGGCGACACCCTCGGGGTCCTCCCAGTCCGCGGAGATCTGCGGGCACTGCGCGGCCGAGACCGTGAAGCGGGAATTCGGGTGCGCCGCGGGGCGGCCGGACTCCGGCGTCCACGGGTTGCCCTGCCAGTCGGTCAGCTCGGACGGCGCCTCGTCTGTCAGGCCCTCCCACCACACGTCGCCGTCCGGGCGCAGCGCCACGTTCGTGAAGATCGTGTTGCCCCAGAGGGTCTCGACGGCCGTGACGTTGGTCGACTCGCCGGTGCCGGGGGCGACGCCGAAGAAGCCGGCCTCGGGGTTCATCGCGTACATGCGGCCGTCCTCGCCGGGACGGATCCAGACGATGTCGTCGCCGAGGGTCTCGACCTTCCAGCCGGGGATCGTCGGGCGCAGCATCGCGAGGTTGGTCTTGCCGCAGGCCGAGGGGAACGCGGCGGCCACGTGGTACGCCTTGCCCTTCGGGTCGATCACGCGGATGAGCAGCATGTGCTCGGCGAGCCAGCCCTCGTCGCGGGCGATCACCGACGCGATGCGCAGCGCGAAGCACTTCTTGGCGAGGATGGCGTTCCCGCCGTAGCCGGAGCCGTACGAGTAGACCTCGAGCGTGTCGGGGAAGTGCACGATGTACTTCTCGTCGTTGCAGGGCCACTCGACGTCGGCCTGACCGGGCTCGAGCGGGGCTCCGACCGAGTGCACGGTCTTGACCCACGGGGCGCCCTCGGCGATCTGGCGGGTAACGGCGTCGCCGACGCGGGTCATGATGTTGATCGATGCCACGGCGTAGGCGCTGTCGGTGACCTGGACGCCGATGTGCGAGAGCTTGCCGCCGACGGGGCCCATGGAGAAGGGGATGACGTACATCGTCCGGCCGCGCATCGAGCCGGCGAAGATCCGGTTCATGGTGTCGCGCATCTCGACCGGGTCCGCCCAGTTGTTGGTCGGTCCGGCGTCGATCTCCTTCTCCGAGGAGATGAAGGTGCGGGCCTCGGTGCGCGCGACGTCGCTGGGGTGCGAGCGAGCCAGGTAGGAGCCGGGGCGCCACTCGGGGTTGAGCTTGATGATCTTGCCCTCGTCGACCAGCTCGCGCAGGATCGCGTCGTTCTCCGCACGGGAGCCGTCGATCCAGTGGACGCGGTCGGGCTGAGTGAGCGCGGCGATGCCGTCGACCCACTCGCGCAGCTCGGCCATGGCCGGGGTGTCATACGCCGGCACGGCCCCGAAGCTGCGCACGGGGGCGACCGGGGAGGTGCGAGGGGCGTATGTTTCAGCCATGGCCATGGGTGCTCCTTTGTGAAGAGGTGGGCGTTACATCCATCTTCTGCGCACTTTCCGCACGCTTTCGGCCATTTAAGCTTGAAAGAAGCATGTTTCTTTCGGGTATGCTCAAGGAATGGCGACAAGTGGACTCGAGCTCAGCACCCTCGGACATCGCATCCGGCATCACCGCACCAAGAAGGGCTTCACGCTCGACGAGCTCGGCTCCCTGGTGGGTATCGCCGGTTCGCAACTGAGCCTGATCGAGAACGGCAAGCGCGAGCCCAAGCTCTCGCTGCTGCAGGCCATCGCCCTGGCGTGCAGCACCGACGTCGCCGACCTCATCTCCGGTGAGCCGCCGAACCACCGCGCGGCGCTGGAGATCGAGCTGGATCGCGCACAGACGAGCCCGGTGTTCCGTCAGCTGGGCATCGCGCCCATCCGGGTGTCGAAGAGCATGAGCGACGAGACCATCGAAGCCGTGCTGGGCCTGCACCGCGAGCTGCACCGCCGCGAGCGCGAGGCCATCGCCACGCCGGAGGAGGCACGCCGGGCCAACACCGAGCTGCGCCTCACCATGCGCGAGAAGTCGAACTACCTGCCGGAGATCGAGGCCCTCGCCGAGAAGCAGCTGAAGGCCGCCGGGCACGTCTCCGGCGCGCTGACGCATCGCACGGTCAGCATCATGGCCGAGCGACTCGGCTTCGAGCTGATCTACGTCGACGACCTGCCGCATTCCACGCGCTCCATCACCGACCTGGACAACGGCCGCATCTACCTGCCGCCGGCCTCGATCCCCGGTGGTCACGGCCTGCGTTCCATGGCGCTGCAGGCCATGGCGCACCGACTGCTCGGGCACACCCGTCCGACCGACTACGCCGACTTCCTGCAGCAGCGGCTGGAGATCAACTACTTCGCCGCGTGCTGCCTGATCCCGGAGAGCGCCGGAGTGGCATTCCTGCAGCAGGCCAGGAAGGACCGCAACCTCGCGGTCGAGGACTTCCGCGACGCCTTCGGCGTCACGCACGAGGCTGCAGGCCTGCGCATGACCAACCTGATGACCCACCACCTCGACATGCGCCTGCACTTCCTGCGCGTGGACGAGAACGGCGCGATCACCCGCGTGTACGAGAACGACGATCTTCCCCTGCCGATGGATGTCACGGGCGCGGTCGAGGGGCAGCCCGCCTGCCGCAAGTTCTCCGCACGGGCCGCGTTCGAGCAGCGAAACCGCACCACCGAGCACTACCAGTACACCGACACCCCGTCAGGCACGTTCTGGTGCGCGACCCAGACCGGGTCGACCAGTTCCGGCGGCTTCTCGATCACGGTCGGCGTGCCCTTCGACGATGCGCGCTGGTGGCGCGGACGCGAGACCACCCATCGTGCGCAGTCGACCTGCCCCGACGAGGCGTGCTGCCGACGCGCGCCCATCGCGGTGTCGCAGCGGTGGGAGGGGCGCGCATGGCCGAGCGCTCGGGTGCACACGCACATGTTCTCGCCGCTCCCCCGCGGCGCCTTCCCCGGCGTCGAGGAGAGCGAGGTCTACGCGTTCCTCGACCGCCACGTCGACGAGTAGCATCCGCTCCTGTCTCTGGTGTTCCGCCGACGACTGCTGAGAACAGGAGGATTGCCGAGAACATGCTGTTTCCCGGGTGAATCGTCCTGTGCTCAGCAAAGTGCCTGTTCTGGTGCCGCCGAACGGAGCAGTGAGAGCGGACGTTTCAGCGCGGGCGGACGGTCAGCGTCTGGGACGAAGTTCCCACCGGGCCATCGGCGTCGCTCAGCACGGACTCGGTCAGTCCGATGCCGTCGGGTCCGAACGACACCGAGGTGTCCAGGCCGAACCACTCGCCCGCGGGTTCGCGGAAGATGCTCGCGGTCAGGTCGATGTTCGGATAGAGCGCGCGCTCAGGCGCGACCCGCGTGGCGATGCCGTTGGCGAAGTCGGCCACGCCCAGCATCCGCGACCGTGACGAGATCGCCTCCCCGTCCAGGAGCGGATGCTGCGGGCGGATCCACGCGCGCGATCGGCCCGGCGCGACCGCCTCCCGGCGGGCGTCGATGGAACGGATGGCACCGCCGGGCCAGACATCCGCCGGAGACCACTCGGGCAGGGTGTCCCGGGCGGGCATCGTCGGCAGCGGGATGCCCGAGATCGCATCGGTGTCGTTCGGCTGCAGCATCCACGCCCGCAGCGTCGCCGCGGCGCGACCCCCATGGCTCAGGGTCACCTCGACCAGCTCGATCGTGCGGCCAGGACGGACCAGACGGGGCGGGGAGATCTCGAACGCGTCCATCGGGATGACACCGAGGATGTCGTAGCTCGCGCGGGCGAGCACCAGCGGTACGTCGGGGCGGCGCACGGCGTGCTCCAGCTCGACCACGTGCGCGAGCAGGCCCAGCACGGGGGCGATGTGCTGCTCGTCCGGATTCCACGCGCCGCCGACGTGCTCGGTGGGTTCGAAGGCGGTCTCGGACAGACGATGGAAGTAGCTCGACACGCCATTCATTCTGTCAACTGCGGCGCACGGCGCGGTTCAGGCCGCCACGAAGGCGGCGAAGCGGGCGAGCGCGGACCCGGTCGGCTCCGTCTGCGTCGCTCCGTCGAACAGCTCGGGAGGCAGATGCCGGGTGGCGTCGGCATGCGACCAGGTGCCCACGACCCGGCCGTCCGCGACGAGCGTGGCACGCACCATCCCGTTCTTGCCCGGCCCCACGGCATCGAGCTGCTCCGGAGCGCAGACCGCGGTGCGATCGGCGTACGAGATGTAGTACTCGTCGAACGCGGGGAGCGCGAACGCGTGCGCGGCCTTCGGCGAACGCCGCGGCGTGGACGATGCCGCGTACAGTCCCTCGCCGACCTCGTCGACCCGGTCCGCGGCACGCTCGGCCGCCTCTCGGGCCGTCCCGAGCGTGAGGCCGGACCACCAGGCGAAGTCGGCGACGCCGGCGGGGCCGTGCCCGTCGATGTAGCGGATGAACAGCTCGGCGAGCGGGTCGTCCGGAGCGTCCGACTCCCGGATCCCGTCCTCCACCCGCACGAACCGCTGTTCGCGGGCCACTCCCCTGCCGTTCGGCACCAGAGGCCCCTGGCAGATCTCCCCCGCGATGGTCAGGGCGAAGAGCAGGTGGATGCCGCGCTGGTTCCGCGGATCGATGCCGACGCTCTCGAACCGCTCGAAGGCCTCCGCCCGCGTGCACCCGCCATCTCGGAGAGCGGGAGCGAGTGCGCGCGACGCGGTCGTCATCACCTCGTCGTCGATGCCGAGGTCCCGGTGCCGGCCTGCGGCCTGGCGCCGCTGCCGCTCGGCCGTGACCGACAGCACCCAGGCGAGGTCCCGAGCCGGCACGATGTGCAGGGTGCCGCGCATGGTCCAGGCCCGCACCAGCTCGCCGCGCTCGAACGCGGCATCCACCGCCGTCAGAGTCGGCGCCCCCTTGGTGCGCACGCCGAGCGCCCAGCGGCCGGCGAGGAGGTCCTGGCTCTGCACGGCGAGCATGTGCCGCGCGGCATCCGCCGGAGTCGCGGCGGGGGCCGTCAGCCGATGCGAGCGGAGTCGGCGCTCCAGCAGTGCACGGGGTGTCATCCGTCCATCATGCCGGGAGCGTACGACATCGGCGTGCCGCCCGGAGCGCTCTGACCCCCGGGCGGCACGCCGCGGTGTCACACGGTCAGACGAGAACGTCCTCGTGCAGCGTCACCTCACGGCGGGCCGGGAGGACGACGGGGTGCGAGCCGGCCATCACCTCGAGCACGCGCACCACCTGGCAGGAGTAGCCGTACTCGTTGTCGTACCAGACGTACAGCACGACGTCCTTGTCATTGGCGATCGTGGCCAGGCCGTCGACGATGCCCGCGCGATGCGAACCGACGAAGTCGCTGGAGACGACCTCCGGGCTCTCGACGTAGTCGATCTGCTGACGCAGCTTGGAGTGCAGCGAGGCACGGCGGAGGTAGTCGTTGAGCTCGTCCTTGGTGGCCGGATTCTCGAGCGTCAGGTGCAGCACGGCGAGCGACACGTCGGGCGTGGGGACGCGGATCGCAGAGCCGGTGAGCTTGCCTGCGAGCTCGGGCAGCGCACGGGCCACGGCCTTGGCGGCGCCGGTCTCGGTGATGACCATGTTGAGCACCGCCGAGCGCCCGCGGCGGTCGCCCTTGTGGAAGTTGTCGATCAGGTTCTGGTCGTTGGTGAACGAATGCACGGTCTCGACGTGGCCGCGCACGATGCCGTAGGCCTCGTTCATCGCCGCCAGAACCGGGGTGATCGCGTTGGTGGTGCAGGATGCCGCGGACAGGATGCGGTCCCCCGGCTCGATCGTGGAGTCGTTGATGCCGTGCACGATGTTCTTCAGCTCGCCCTTGCCGGGCGCCGTGAGCAGCACGCGGGCGACGCCGGTGGACTCCAGGTGGCGGCTCAGGCCCGCCTCGTCGCGCCAGCGGCCGGTGTTGTCGACGACGATCGCGTCGCGGATGCCATAGGCGGTGTAGTCGATCGTCCCCGGGTCGTCGGAGTAGATCACCTGGATGCGGGTGCCGTTGGCGATGATCTGGGAGTTGGCCTCGTCGACGTCGACGGTGCCCTCGAAGCGGCCGTGCACGGAGTCGCGCAGCAGCAGGGAGGCGCGCTTGACCAGGTCGTTCTCGGCGCCCTTGCGCACGACGATCGCCCGCAGGCGCAGACCGCTGCCGCCGCCCTTGTGAGCGATGATGATGCGGGCGAGCAGACGGCCGATGCGGCCGAAGCCGTACAGCACCACATCGACCGGCTCGGAGAGCTCGGCGTCCAGCGCGGGCGCGAGCTCGCCGCGCAGGTATGCGACGAGGTCCATGCCGCTCGCGGCGTGCCCTTCGACCAGTCGGGCGACGTCCAGCGAGGAGGCGCCGGGGCCGATCTCACGCAGCGCCTCTAGCACGGCGAGCGTGTCGGTGAGGGCCAGGTGGCTGTGCCCCAGCTGCGCGACGCGCTCATGCACCTCGAGGATGCCGGTCGTCGACAGGCCCAGCAGGCGGTGGCCGTGCAGCGAGGTCACGACGTCGTGCTTGCGGTTCAGGCCGCCGATCAGCGGGATCATCCGCTCGGCGAGCTCTTCGTTGATGTGCCAGTCATCGTGGTGCGTCACGACGTTTTCCATGTGCGTCCTTGCGAGCGTAGTGCAGCATCGTCGATTCACGATGCGAAGGTGGGAGGCGGATCCGCCACATCAAGGCTAACGTCCGGTCGGGCATGAACCCGCGGTTTTCCGGACGCAAGACCCGTCTGGAACCGGCGTTCTGAAAAGAATCGGCCTTCTTAAGTTGCAGAACAGGCGCGACGCCGCAGAGCGGGTCTCATCGAACGCATTCACTTCGGAATACCCCCCGGGGGTATTGGTTGACTCCTTCTGACGGACGCCGAACCCCGGCATCCGCACCTACGAAGGGACTTCCCCCGTGTCCACCCAGACCTTGCCGACCGGAGAGACGGCGACCCGCAGGCGCACCGGGCTCGGCCTCGTGCTGATCGCGGCCGCGCAGTTCGTCGTCATCATGGATACCTCGATCATCGGCGTCGCGCTGCCCGACATCCAGCGCGACGTCGGCTTCAGCCCCGATGCCCTCACCTGGATCTTCAACGCCTACGTCATCGCGTTCGGCGGACTGCTGCTGCTCGGTGGCCGCCTGGCGGACCTGTTCGGCGCTCGGCGCATGTTCGCCCTCGGCTGGACGGTGCTTCTCGTCGGCTCCGTCGGCGCCGGACTGGCCACCGCACCCTGGGTGGAGATCACCGCCCGCGCCGTTCAGGGAGCCGGAGCCGCGCTCATCGCCCCGGCGGCCCTCAGCCTGCTCATGACTCTGTTCGGCGGCACGGCGCAGCTCCCCCGCGCCTTCGCGGTGTACGGCGCCGCCGCGCCCATCGGCGGCACGGCGGGTGTCTTCCTCGGCGGCGTGCTGACCGAGTACCTCGGATGGCCGTGGGTCTTCTACGTCACGGTCCCGATCGCGCTCGCGATCCTGCTGCTCGTCCCTGCGGCGTTCCCGGCAGGCACCCGCAGCGCCGGACGCGTCGACCTGCTCGGCGCGGTCACCGGAACCCTCGGACTCGCGGCGGTCGTGTTCGGCGTCGTGCAGGCTCCGGAGATGGGATGGGCCAGCCCGTCCACCCTCATCGCGTTGGGCGCCGGTGTCCTGCTGCTGATCGGATTCGGTGCGCGTCAGGCACGTGCGGCGGAACCGCTCCTGCGACCACGGATGCTGCGGATCCCGCAGCTCGGCGGAGCCAACATCGCTCAGCTGCTGCTCGGAGCGGCCTGGATCCCGATGTGGTTCTTCCTGAACCTCCACCTGCAGAACGTCCTCGGAGCCTCGGCGTTCGCGGCCGGCGCCGCGCTGATCCCGATGACCATGCTGATCGTGCTGGGCATGACGCTCATCGCCCCGCGCCTGGCTGCCCGATTCGGAACCAGGGCCATGGTCGTCTCCGGCTTCGCGGTACTCGCGGGCGGCATCGCGTGGCTCGCCTTCGCAGACGGCGGCTACGCCTGGCACGTCCTCCCGGCCTCTCTGGTGGCCGCAGCAGGGATGGCGCTCGCCTTCGTGCCGTCGTTGAGCACGGCGATCTCGAGCGCCCCTCCCGCCGATGCCGGCGTGGCATCAGGTCTGGTCAACACGAGCTACCAGATCGGGTCCGCGCTGGGGCTGGCCGCCCTGTCGGCGGTCTCGGCGCCTGTGGCCGCGTCCGCCGGCCCGGACGCGGGCTACTCCGCAGCATTCGCCGGCGCGGCGATCATCGCCGTCATCGGCGTCCTCCTCGGCGCCGCACTGCTCCGCGCGCCGCGATCAGGACGCTGATCCGGATCGCGCCCCGACCGCGGCATCCGGGATCTCCCCGCCGGATGCCGCGGTCGTCACGCTCGCGGTGCGCAGGAATACGATGATCCAGCTGAAGATCAGGACGGCCGCGATCAGCTCCACCGCGGTGAGGTTGTAGTAGCCCGTCGCGAAGAAGATCGCCAGCAGGGCGATCACGGCGACGTAGGTGTATCCGAAGCCGAAGAACACCTTCGGCAGGCTCGGAAGCAGCCACGGCAGCGCGCAGATCAGCATCGCGTAGACGACGGCCATGCCGGTGGCGACGGTGTTGTGCACGAGGAAGAAGCGGTCGACGGGGAACACCCCGACGCAGGCCAGGAAGATCCCGACCAGCACGAGCCCCGTGCGCATCAGCGTCCGCCCGCGGCGCTGAGCGCGGGTGTCGACCGGGAGACCCGCTGTGGCGTACCGGGCGATGGTGGTCACGATGATGCCCGAGATGATCAGGGTGACGTTGAAGGCAGGGGCCGCACTGTTGGTCGTCTGCCCGAGCGAGGACAGATTGTCCTGCCACCATTTCGGATCGCTCGAGGTGAGCATGGCGGCGAAGGCTCCGACCACCAGGAAGACGGCGAGATCGAGGGAGAGCGTCATGGGCGTGAGTCGCGCGGCGCCGAGGAAGGACACGTAGGCGGTCAGCGCGAACGCCACGGCGACGAGGATCGCTCCGGGGAAGGCGAACACCGGGGCGCCGATGAAGCTCAGCTCCAGCAGCTGAGCGATGCCCAACCACCCCAGGAAGACGATCGACGCATAGGCTCCGCCGATCGCGATGAGGTCGAACCAGCGCAACCGGTCGGCGGGGCCGACGAAGCCGTCACGAGGCTGATCGGCCGGCGCGTCGGAGGGCCGCACGGCCAGCCGCCCGGCCGTGAAGGCGAGCACCGCGACGATCGCACCGCCGACCGCCGCGTACCATCCGATCGATCCCGGGCCGGTGATGGCCAGATGCGCACCGCCGAAGATCAGCCAGGAGACCGGGAACCCGATCACGAACGCGGCTGCGCCTGCCAGGAGGGCGACGGTCTCGCGCGCCTCCGCCGTTCCCAGCGGACGTCGGAGCACGTCCTGTACCTCTGCGGCGATCTGCTTCAGCTGCGGCATCCGATTCCGGCCGGCTCCCGGCCGCCTCCCGCGCTCACTCTATGGCACCCGCCGTGCCGTCCTTCACGGGCACGGCGGATAGCCTGGGCGCATGACTCACAGCATCCGCGCCCGGGCGATCCTCCTCGACATGGACGGCACGCTCGTCGACTCCACGGCCGTCGTGGAGAGGCTGTGGCTGCGGTGGTCCGAGGCGCACGGACTGGACCCGCGACGCGTGCTCGAGGTGATCCACGGGCGCCAGGGGCACCAGAGCATGGCGATCCTGCTCCCCGACCGCGACCACGCGATCAACCTCGCCGAGAACGCCGAGATGCTCGCGACGGAGACGGCCGATGTCGAGGGCGTCGTCGAGATCCCCGGCGCGGCCGCGCTGCTGGTCGCCCTGCAGGACGCACCGCACGCGATCGTGACCTCGGCGGACGTGGCGCTGATGACCGCGCGCATGCACGCAGCCGGGCTGACCGCACCGGCGATGACCGTGACCGCCGAGAGCGTGTCAGCGTCCAAGCCCGACCCGGAGGGATTCCTGCTCGGCGCGCGGATGCTGGGCATCGAGCCGGCCGACTGCGTGGTCTTCGAGGACTCCGAAGCGGGCGTGCAGGCCGGGCTCGCGGCCGGCATGCGCGTGATCGGCGTCGGCGCCCACGCGCACGCGCACGGCGCGACGTTCGTCGTCGACGACCTCACGCACGTGCAGGTGCGCACGGCTCAGGACGGGATCGAGCTCACGCTGAGGTGAGACCCGCAGCTGCACGACAGCAGGAACCGCGCCGGCATCCGACCTCTCCGGCGGCGGTGCTAGAGTGCCGACACGGATCATAAGCAACGACGTCGTTCCACTCCGAGGTGATCTTCCCGTGTCCGGACTACCCGCCGCGCCCGCTGAATCGGTGGCAACGCTCATCGCGCGTGACATCGCCACATTCCGCACTGCCGTGTCGGACTCGTTCGTGCCCCTGCAGGTAAGTGGCGGGACACCCGGGCGGTTCCGCAGCATGCTGCGCGCGGCAGCGGTCGACGAAGTGCACTTCACAGATCTGCGCGCCAGCGCGCACGTGGTCGAGCGCACTCCCGAGCTCATCGCACGAGGCGATCGCGCGTATTTCAAGCTCAGCCTGCTGCTCGCCGGCACCGGTCTGCTCATCCAGGATGATCGCGAGGCGGTGCTGCGTCCCGGCGACCTGGCCGTGTACGACACCGAGCGCCCTTACTCGCTGGTGTTCGACGACGACTTCCGCTCGATGGTGGTGATGTTCCCCAAGCACCTTCTGAGCCTGCCGCCCGATCTGGTCGGCCAGCTCACGGCGGTGCGCATCTCCGGGCAGGAGGGCCTGGGCGGGATGGTGGCCCCGTACTTGTCGCAGCTAGCCACCAACCTCGATCAACTCGCAGGGGCCACCGGCGCGCGGCTGACGCAGAGTGCGCTGGATCTGGTGGCCACGGTATTCACCCGCGAGCTGGGCCTCGATGAGGCATCCGCCGATCCACATCGCGCGCTCATGCAGCGCATCCGCACGCACATCGACCGCAACCTCGCCTCTACGGACCTCTCCCCCAGCAGCATCGCGGCCGCGCACTTCATCTCGACCCGGCACCTTCACGGGCTGTTCCAGAGCATGGGCACCACCGTGTCGACGTGGATCCGCACCCGTCGGCTCGAGCAGTGCCGTCGCGATCTGCTGGACCCGACACTGGCGGATCGCCCGCTCTCCGCGATCGCCGCGCGCTGGGGGTTCGTCGACGCTGCCCATTTCAGCCGCGCGTTCAAGTCAGCGTACGGCGTGGCTCCGAGCGAGTACCGCGCGGCCCACTGACCCGCCGTCCGTCCCTCCTTGCCGCTGCGGGCACGGGGGTTGACTCTCGGCGCGCGATCGCCCCTGGAGCCTTGAGCCGCGCGCGGCGGTGACCTGTGCTGGTACGTGAGCCCCGCACAGCCGCGGGGATGCGATGGAGGAGCACAGGTGCCCGTACCCGCTGTGAGCAGGCAGATCGTTTTCCCTGAGCGCGACGTGATCGCCCTCGACACGATCGCGGTGCCCGCACCCGGACCCGACGACGTGCTGGTGCGCATCCGACGTGTAGGGATCTGCGCGACCGACCTGCATCTGCTCGCGGGGCACATCGGAAATCCGTTCCCGCTGGTCCCCGGCCATGAGTTCGTGGGCGAGGTGGCGGCGATCGGCACTCGCGCAGGCCTCGACCGCTCGCTGAGCATCGGCGACCGCATCGCGGTGGAGATGCTGCTGCCGTGCCGCGCCTGTGCCTGGTGCCGCAGCGGCCGATACAACCTCTGCGCCCACGACGATCCGTCCGCCGGCCTGCCGATCGGGCGGCAGCTGGGGGTGAACATCCCACGGACGACGGGTCATGGGCTGTGGGGCGGGTACGCCGAGTATCTGATGGCCCCGCAGGAGGCCATCATCCATCGTCTGCCAGACGACCTCAGTTGGGACGCTGCAGTCCTCGTAGAGCCCTACGCCGTCGCGCACAGGGCGGTGGCCCGGGCGGGCATCCGCCCCGGTGACAACGTGGTCGTAGTCGGCCCCGGGCCCGTCGGGCTGCTGACCGTCGCCGCTGCACGCAGCGCCGGAGCCGCGCGGATCGTCGTGGCCGGGACGCGTGCGGCGCGACTCGAGCCCGCACTGCGGTTCGGGGCGGATGCTGTCGTGAACATCCGCGAGGCCGCCGACCCGATCGCCGCCGTTCGCGATGCCCTGGGCGGCGCCGGCGCGGATGCCGCCATCGAGACCGCCGGAGTCCCGTCGGCCCAGCAGGATGCCGTGCGCTTGGTCCGCCGCGGAGGGCGAGTCGTCCTGGCAGGAGCCTGCGGGGCGCACGCCGAGCTGACGCTGCACGCCGACGAGGATCTGCTCACCCGTGAGATCGACGTTCTGCCCAGCTTCCTGTCGGCGGGCGGATTCGAGCCCGCCATCGCCGGGCTCGCCCGCGGAGAGGCTCCATACGAAGAACTCGTCACGCACACTCTGCCGCTGGCCGAAGCCGAGCGGGCGTTCGCACTGATCGCCTCGCGCGACCACTCCGTGATCAAGATCGCGCTCGACCCGACCCGGTGAAGTCATCACTCAACACAGTAAGGATCAACATGGCAGACACCACCACCGCCGCCGTCGACGACGAGTGGCGCACTTACGAGGAGTTCGCCGACGGAATCGACACCTACCGTCTGCCGAACGTCGCGCTCGAGGGCACGGCCCTGCGTCTGGCCCTGGACGGCGCCGGCGAGTTCACGCTGAGCTTCGGCGCGGAAGAGGTCACCTGGGAGGGTCTGGGCGCAGGCGGAACCGACCCGTACGACGCCGTGCAGATGCGCGAGGACGTCGTCTTCGTGAACCTCCCGTTGCGCAGCACGGAGCGTGAGGCCCTCACCGTCGTGTACTCGACGACCACGCACCGTGCCCTGGTCGTGCGCTCTCGCATCGCCGCAGAGGCCGTGGAGGGCGCCCCGCAGGTGGGTCAGGAGTTCTGGGCTGCCACCACGGATGCCGGTGAGCCGAGCGGCGAGGTCCCCGGCCCGAGCCGGGACCTCATCGGCAAGCGCAACATCTACCGGTACAGCCCGCATCACCTGTATGAGCACGTCTACATCTCCAGCGAGCGCTACGCGTGGCAGTGCCTGCAAGGCGTGCAGCGGGGCCACGGCGACATGGATCTGTCGACCGTGTGGAAGTTCGCCGAGGGGCTCTACCTGTTCTGCTTCCGCGAGTTCCGGATCGCCGTCGCTAGCGTGTGGCTGCATGATCTGGGCTACCAGCTCAAGACGACGGGCATCTTCCTCGGCCTCACCAGCGATGGTGCATCCACCCACTCCCGCGGCGGCGGGCACATCTATCCACTCGGTTCCGTCGCCTACCCCGACGCGCAGCCGATCTGAGCACGGTTCGGAGCAGAGACATGAACAACGCAGACATCATCCGCGCCCATTACCAGGCCAGTGATCGCGGCGACCTCGAGGGGATGCTTGCGCCGCTCGCTCCGGACATCCGCTGGACCGAGGCAGCGGGCTTCCCCTACGCGGGCACCTACGTCGGCCCTGAGGCGGTCGCGGCGAACGTGTTCGGCCGGATCCAGCAGGAATGGGACGGCTACCGGCTCGCCGTCGACGAGGTCATCGACGGCGGCGACGTGGTGGTCGGAATCGGCACCTACTCCGGCACCCACAAGCGCACCGGGCGATCCTTCGCGGCCCGAGTCGCACATGTGTGGCGACTCGAGGACGGACATGTCGTCGCCTTCGAGCAGTTCACCGACACCGAGATGGTCAACCGCGCCCTGCGCGACTGGTCGTCCCTACATCCACAACCGCACACAACAGACAGGACTCTCATGAACAGCCGTGCATTGACCGCCGCTGCGGTCCTCCTCGTCGGCGCACTCGCCCTCTCGGGCTGCTCGGCCCCCGGTTCCGACGGCGGATCCGGATCGCCGATCATCGTCGGCTCCGTGAACACGATCAGCGGGCCGGCGACGTTCCCCGAGGCATCGCAAGCCGCGGCCGCGGTTTTCGACGCCTTCAACAAAGCGGGCGGCCTGAACGGTCGCAAGATCGAGTACAAGAAGCTCGATGACAAGGGTGACCCGGCCACGGCCACCGCCTCGGCTCGCGAGCTGGTCGGCAGCGACGGGGCCGTCGCGCTGGTCGGCTCCGCCAGCCTGATCGAGTGCGAACTGAACGCCAAGTACTACGAGCAGGAGGGCATCCTCTCCATCCCTGGAATCGGCGTGGACACCGGCTGCTTCGACAGCAAGAACATCTCTCCCGCCAACGTCGGTCCGTTCAACGATTTGACGCTCACACTGCAGTACGGCTCGGAGGTGCTCGGACTCAACGACATCTGCGTACTGCTCGAAATAGCCGGCTCCACCAGGCCGACCTATCAGGCGGCTATCGACAAGTGGACGAAGCTGACTGGGAAGAAGCCGAAGTACATCGACGACACCGTTCCCTATGGCGCCAGCGACTACACGCCGTACATCGTCAAGGCCCGCCAGCAGGGCTGCAAGGCGCTCGCGATCAATCCGGTCGAGCCCGACGCCATCGGGCAGGTGAAGGCCGCCAACGCGCAGGGCTGGAACGACGTGACGTGGCTCTACCTCACCAGCGTGTACAGCGAGAACTTCGCCAAGGCCGTCGACAACGCCGGTGCTGGCATCTACGTCCCTGCCGAGTTCTACCCGTTCACTGAGGAGAACGACATCAACAAGGAGTGGCGCGATCTGATGGCCGCGAACAACATCCCTTTGACCGCGTTCAGCCAAGGCGGCTACCTGGCAGCGACGCACTTCATCGAGGTGCTCAAGACCATCAAGGGCGACGTGACCCGTGAGTCCGTCACGGCTGCGCTGCGCAAGATGAAGCCCATCGACAATCCGATGATCGGCACCCCATACACGTTCGGGGTCAACAACACAGCCGGCTGGCCGATCGAGCTGAAGTCCGGGACGCACACTTGGCAGAAGGTCGCCGACGACTGGTTCCGGTTCGAAGGCTGATGCTCATCCTGCGGCCGCCGGAGCACGAGCCCTCCGGCGGCCGCAGGCCCCTAATCCGAAAGGAATCACGATGCTCCAAGGCGCCATCGCCGGCCTCGCCGCCGGCGGCCTCTACGCCGTACTGGGCGTGTGCCTTACCCTCATGTCACGACTGGTCCGCGTGGTGAACTTCGCCCAGGCCGCGACCGGCATGTTCGGCGCCTTCACCGCCGTGTGGGCCGTGCGGCAGCTTGGCCTGCCCATCTGGCTCGGATCTGCACTGGGCGTCCTCGTCGCCGGTGTTCTCTCGGCGGCGATCGGCTGGATTGCCGCGACCTGGTTGTCTGAGGCCTCGACGACCACGCGCTCCGCCATGACCGTCGGCCCCCTGCTGCTGTTGATCTCGCTGTCGTTCATCCTGTTCGGCAACAAGCCGCAGCCTTTCGCCCCGATCATCGCGGGCCCCGCCTTCTCGTTGGGTGGCGTCACGGTCAGTCAGGTGACTGTGGCGACCGTGGTGATGGCGATCATCACGGCGGTGATCGTCCACGTGGTGCTCCGCCGCACCAGGGTCGGAACGCAGCTGCGGGCCCTCTCCGAGCGCCCGACCACGGCCGAGCTGCTGGGCATCCGCTCGCGCCCGCTGTCGATCTCGGTGTGGTTCGTGACCGGCGTGATCAGCGCCCTCGCGATCACGATCGTTGCGCCGTCCCAGTCCAATGACGCGACCAGCCTGTCCATGCTGATCATCCCGTCTGCAGCCGCTGCGCTGCTGGGCGGGTTCCAGAGGCTGACCCTCGCCGTGATCGGCGGTCTGGTGCTGGGAGTGGCGAGCGGCCTTGTGGCGCAGATCGACGAGGTCGCACTCGTGCGCAACTTCCTTCCGTTCCTGTTCATCGTCGTCCTGCTGCTCTGGACGCAGCGCAAGGAGGTGTGGGATGTCGCGCGCTGATACGCCGTTCACCCAGTCGAGGACCTTCCGGCTCAGCTGGCCGGTCATCGTCGCCATCGCGGCCGTCGGCGTCGGGATGCTGCTCAGCGGCGTCCTGCCCGGCTACTTCGTCTTCCTCGCGATAAGCGCGGTCATAGCCGCCATCGCGATCCTCGGCCTGGGCATCGTGACCGGATCTGCCGGCATGATCGCACTGTGCCAGCTGACCTTCGCGGCCGTCGGCGCGTGGATCGTCTCGCTGCTGAACATCATGCACGCGCCGGGCGGATTCATCCTCTGGCTGATCGTCGGCGGCATCGGGGCCGGACTGGTCGGCATCATCGTCGGCCTGCCTGCGCTGCGGCTGCGCGGCGTGAACCTCGCCGTCGTGACGCTCGGATTCGCGGCCGCGGCGGACGTCACGCTCGTGCAGATCCAGTTCCCCGGGTCCGCTGACGGGATCGCCGTCGAGCGGCCCGCCATGTTCGCGAACGATCGTCAGTTCTTCCTGCTCTCCGTGATCGTGCTGGTGGCCTGCTGCCTGATCGTGTACTTCCTGCAGCGCGGGCGCTGGGGCTCCGGCTGGAAGGCGGTCGCGTTCTCGGAGCGCGGCACGGCGGCATCCGGTCAGAGCGTGCAGACCGCCAAGCTGACCGCGTTCGCCGTCTCGGCCGCGCTGGGCGGCATCTCCGGTGGGCTGCTTGCCGGGCAGGTCCAGTTGCCGTTCGCGTCGAGCTTCACGCCGCTGCAGTCGCTGGCGCTCTACGTGCTGGCGATCATGTCTGGGGCGCACCTGATCGACATGGCGGTGCTGGGAGGCGTCCTGTGGGTGCTGGTGCCGGAGTTGCTCAAGCGCTGGGGCGTGCCACAGGACTGGGCATTCGTGGTGTTCGGCGTTCTCGGCGTGCAGGCGTTGACTGGCGGCTCGAATCTCGGCCAGGTCATCCGCAACCTCATCTGGCGGCGTGCCGATCGGCGCACGCCTGCCGCGGAACTGACACCGCTGCCGCCGGATGCCGATCAGGACGCGGCGCCGGTGACGACGACCACGGTGGCCACAGCCCACCAGGTGCTGCTGTCGGGCGAGCCCGTGCTGCAGGTGCAGGGCCTGACCGTGCAGTTCGGCGCGCTGAAGGCGCTGGACGACGTCTCGCTCGAGGTCCCGGCCGGTTCCATCATGGGCCTGATCGGTCCGAACGGTGCAGGCAAGTCCACGTTCGTCGACGCGATCAGCGGCTTCCTGCTCGGTCACGGCGGACGGGTGGTGCTCGACGGCCACGACCTGGGTGCGGCCTCACCCACCCGACGGGCTCGCTTGGGGCTGCGCCGCACCTTCCAGCAGGACAGAGTTCCACCCCTGCTGACTGTGGGTGCGTACGTGCGCTTCGTCGCGCGGCGCCGGCTCGCCGCCTCTGACGTCGAGGAGGTGCTGCGATTCCTCGGATGCCCGCCCGCGCGCACCCGACTCGCGGGTGTGGATGTCGGTACCCGGCGGCTCGTCGAGGTCGCGGCGCACGTGCTGGCGCGACCTCGACTGCTGATCCTCGACGAGCCGGCCGCCGGTCTCTCGCACGAGGAGCATCTGGCACTGGGCGCCCGGCTGCGCGAGCTGCCGCAGAGGTTCGGTCTGGCCCTCATCATCATCGAGCACGACCTCGACCTGGTCCGCTCCGTGTGCCCCTCACTGACCGTGCTCGACTTCGGCCGGGTACTGGCGTCAGGCCCGCAGACCGAGGTGCTCGCGAACCCGGATGTGGTCAAGGCGTACATGGGGGAGACGGAGCTGCTGAAATGAGCACCCTGGAACTGCAGGACGTCAGCGTCAGCCACGGCGCCGGCGCAGTGATCTCAGGCGTGACGCTGAGCGTGACGGGCGGCGAGGTGCTGGCCTTGGTCGGTCCGAACGGCGCGGGCAAGAGCAGTCTGATCGAATCGATCTCGGGGGTGACACCGCTCGCGACGGGACGGATCCTGCTGGACGGTGAGCCTGTCGAACGACTCTCACGCGTCGCCAGGGCCCGCCGCGGGATCGTGCACATCGAACAGGGAAGGGCGGTGTTCCCTTCTCTTACGGTGCGCGAGAACCTGTCACTCACCGCTCGCACTCCGACCGCGATAGAAGCGGCACTCACACCGTTCCCTGAACTCGAGAAACGCATCGACTCCCCGACGGGACTGCTCTCGGGCGGAGAGCAGCAGATGGTGGTGCTGGCCAGGGCGTTCGCTGCCGAGCCTCGCATTCTGCTCATCGACGAGATGTCGCTGGGCCTGGCACCGGTGGTGTTCATGCGGCTGATGCCGGTGGTGAGTGCGATCGCCGATTCGGGCGTGGGCGTGCTTCTCGTGGAGCAGTTCACCCAGCTCGCGCTGGGCATCGCACGCGAGGCTGTGGTGGTCGCGGGCGGACGGGTCTCGTTCCAGGGCACTGCCGAGGACCTGCAGGCCGATCCTGACCTGCTGCACCGCGCGTATCTGGGTGGCTGACGGGTCTGAACCAGAAGGCGCCGCCCCGGATCATGCGGGGCGGCGCCTTCGCGCTTCCCGGGCTCACATACCCGCGTGCTCGAACGCGAGAGTGGGGACGTCGACGATGTGCGCGCCGCCGTCGGCGAGGATGACGGCTCCCGTCACGTACGACGACTCGGCCGACCCGAGGAAGCGCACGACGGACGCGATCTCAGAGGGCTGTGCAGGACGCTTCAACGGGATGTCGCGGGTGACGGTCTCGTAGGCGTGCTCCCGTGATCCCAACCTGGCCTGGTGGGCGAACTCGTCCATCTCCTCATCAGCCATCGGCGTCTGCACCCAGCCCGGGCACACGGCGTTCACTCGCACTCCGTGTCGTCCGTAGTCGCGTGCCATGGACCGTGTGAGGCCGATCAGTGCGTGTTTGCCGACGGTGTACCCGGCCACGGCGGGCCCCGCGAAAAGCCCCGCCAGCGACGAGATCACGACGATCTGCCCTCGTGACTCGATGAGCGCCGGCAGCGCCTCGCGTGCCATCACGAAAGCCGTGGTGAGGTTTGAGCGCAAAGCAGCCTCCCACGCACTGTCGTCCGTGTCGCGGACCGGTGCGAAACCGTGACCGCCCGCGTTGGCGACCAACACGTCCAGCCGCCCATAGGCCGCCAGCACCTCTTTGATCGCGGCACGCGCGGATGCGGAATCGGCGGCATCCGCGACGATCACGTGCGCGCCGACAGACGCGCTCACCCGTTCCAGGGGCGGCCGGCGACGGCCGACGACGACGACCCGCGCCCCGTCGGCGGCGAATCGCTCAGCCGTCGCGGCCCCGATACCGGTGCCGCCGCCGGTGATGACGACGATCTTTCCGGCGATGCTGGCGGGATTCCTGTCCATTATGTGCTCCGGTCGTATGCGGGGAGGATGAGGGGGATCACGCAGGGAACCCGGAGAGAGCCGAGTATCCGAAGTCGCTGAGAATGGCCGTGGCGTTGATGGCACGGCTGCGCGGGGACAGTAGGAAGACGATCTGGGATGCGACCTCAGCAGCGGTCTGCACGGGATGCACGGCATCGTCGAAGCCGTCGACGCCGAGGTCGCGTCTGCTCATCGGCGTGTCGACGATGGACGGGGCGACGGAGTTCACCCGGATGCCTGTATCTGCGAGGTCGACGGCGAGCGCGCGGGCCAGCTGCGATACTGCGCCCTTCGACGCGCAGTATGCCGTCATCCCTGGTGAGGCGACGGTGGCGGAATCACTCGACAAGAACACGACCGATGCAGCGGATGCAGCCCGCAACGCGGGCAGTGTGTGCTTGACCATGAGGAACGGACCCGTGAGGTTCACGGCCAGTACGGCGTCCCACTCCGCCCGAGTGGTCTGCTCCACACCTCGGCCGATCGGGCCCGAGATACCGGCGCAGCACACCAATCCGTCGAGCCGACCGAATGCTTCCGAGACTGCCGATGCGACCGCGGCGACCTGCGTCTCCTCCGTGACATCGGCGTTGAGGGCGAGAGCCCCGCCGACCAGTCGCGCAGTCTCGGCCAGAGCCTCGGCGTCACGATCCAGCAGCGCGAGCCGCGCCCCCTCCTGCGCTAGCTCCACCGCGACCGCGCGCCCGATCCCGCTCGCGGCGCCGGTGACCAGGATCCGGGAGCCATCAAGCTGCAGCCGCATGTCTTCCTCCGTCGTGATGGCTGGGGATGCCACCGGGTTCATCCTGATCCCGTCCCAGGTGCTGGGCTGAGTGCTGCGGGCGCAGTGTGCACGCTCGCACCAGCGCCCTGCCCTCAGGATCAAGCGATCGTGTGAGCGTCCGAGCAGACTCGCCGTATGACCACGATGAACCCCTCTGACACGTCCACCTGGCTCCCGCTGGAAGGGCTCGCGCCCGGGTTCGACGCGTATCGGGCACCGCACTCGACAGCTCTGTCGGGCCGCACCGTCGACCTCGTCCAGCCCGACGGCACACGCATCTCACACCGCTTCACCGACCACCAGGTGGCTTGGGAGTACCGGCCCGCCGATGGGACGACGACCACGGCGTCCGAAGACGATTACGACGCCGTCGTCGTGGACGAGGGGCTGCTCTACGTCCAGTTCCATCCCCATCAGCACCTAGAGAAGGCGGTCTCTCTCGTCATCGACATGCGCCACGGCAGGGCTCTGTCTGCATTGGCGGAGATCGCCGAACCCGAGGCCGGGCACACCCGTGTGCGTCAGACGTTCACACCGTCTGAGATCGAGGGCGCCGAGGTGACGGGCGAGGCGCCGCATCCCAGCGCGGCGCTCATCGGCCGCCGGGTCGAGTGGGTCTACAGCCCCCAGCACGCGTACGAGCACATCTACCTGTCACCGCACTGGTACTCGTGGCAGTGCCTCGCGGGTCCCGAGCGAGGCCTGGCCGACACCGACGAGGCAAGCGTGTGGGAAGTACGCCCCGGTATCTACGTCTTCGCATGGCGCGAGAAGGTGATCCCCTGCGCATCCGTCACTGTCGCCGACCACCGCGACGCCCGTGCGATCCGCTCGCACGGCGTGCTGTTCGGTCTGGACGAGACCGGGGAGGTGCCCACGCATTTCACATTCGGTGCGCATGGGCGGTTGCTGTCCATGACGCAGCACACGCCGGAACTCGAGCCCGCGACGTTCGACGAGGCGTGAGATGAGCGGTCACGCCGACCTCATCGTCACCGGAACGATCCGCACCGTCGACCCCGCCCTTCCGCTGACCTCGGCACTCGCGGTCAAGGATGGCAGGATCATCGCGACCGGCGGCCTCGATGAGATCGACGGCCTGCGCGGTGTGTCCACCCGGATGCTGGACGCCGGCGACGGCGCGGTGTATCCCGGCTTCGCCGACGTGCACAACCATCACGCGCTGGCCGGGCGCACCGAGCTGTTCGAGCTCGTGCTGCCGCCGCAGCTCACGCTCGATCAGATCCTCGATCGAGTCCGCAGCCGTGCACGCACGCTGCCCGCGGATGCCTGGATCAACGGCGGCGTGATCGCCACCACCCTGCTGCCGGCGCTGTCGAGCACTGCGGTGCGGCACCTGCTGGACGAGGCCGCGGGCGGTCGTCCGGTGATGCTCGTGGAGGATTCTCGGCACAATCGCTGGGCCAGCACCCGGGCCCTCGAGCTGGCGGGGGTGTCCGCCGGCGCCGAGGGCGTGTTGTGTGATGACACGGACGGCACCCCGACGGGTGTGCTCCTCGAGGGCGCGAGTCTGCCGGTGCAGGAAGCGTACGACCGCGGTGGCGGACTCACTCCGCAGCAGCATGTCGCGGCGTCCCGCCGTGGGGTCGAGCTGCTGAACGCGAGCGGCGTGACGGCGTTCCAGGATGCGGGTGCGTCAGTGGACATCCTCGCTGCCCTCGCCGCCCTCGACCGCGACGATGCGTTGAATAGCTGGGTGGTGTCGTCGCTGCTCATCAACGACGAGATCTTCGGCTTCGATCCGATCGGCACACCGTTGCTGGACCGTGCTGAGCAGTTCCGGACCCCGCATCACCGCCCCGATTTCGTGAAGATCTTCCTCGACGGCGTCCCGCCTGCACGGACAGCATCCTTCCTGGAGCCCTATCTGCCGGACACCGCCCACGGCGCGCACTTCCACGGCACGACGACCATGGAGTTCGACGAACTGTACAGCTGGATGCGGGTGGCCGCCGAGCGCGGGCTGGGCGCGAAGGTGCACTGCACCGGTGACGGCTCTGCGCACCTGGTGCTCGAGGCGGCGGCACGACTGCGTGCGGAGGGGCTGCGAACGCCGATCCAGATTGCGCACGGGCAGTTCCTATCGGCATCTGACATCCCCCGGCTGGCCGAGCTCGACGTGGCCGCCGATGTGTCGCCGTTCATCTGGTTCCCCGGCGTGATCCCGCAGGCGCTCACCGAGGTGCTCGGCGAGCGCGCCGAGCATTCCCAGCCGAACCGTTCCCTGATCGACGCCGGCGCTCTGGTCGCCGGCGGCTCGGACTGGCCTGTGAGTGAGTCACCGAACCCACTGGAGGGGCTGCAGGGCCTGGTCACCCGCGCGGATCCGCTGCGCCGCGCCCCCGGCGTGCTGTGGCCTGAGCAGGCCATCACGGCCCAGGAGGCGCTGACGGTGTTCACGCTCAACGCCGCACGGGCCATGGGCCTGGGAGCGCAGACCGGGTCGCTGACACCGGGCAAGTCCGCCGACTTCGTCGTGCTGGATCGAGATGCCGTGGCAGGCCCGCCGGAGGAGATCATCGATGCCGAGGTCGTGTCGACGTGGTTCGCGGGTCGTGAGGTGTTCAGCAGGCACTGATGATCCACGCGTCGGCGGCCCCTCACCTTCGGTGCGGGGCCGCCGTCGCGTCCGGCTCAGACGATGCCGATGTCCTCCAGCAGGAATCGCGCGCCGCGCTCGGCGATCATGGCAGCCGGCGCATTGGTGTTACCGGTGGTGATCACGGGCATGACCGATGCATCGATGACGCGCAGGTGATCGACGCCTCTCACGCGCAGGCGGGGGTCGACGACAGCGTCCGCATCGGAACCCATCCGGCAGGTACCCACTTGATGGTGATAGGTGATGGCCGTACGACGCACCCAGTCGACGTCGTCGACGCCGGCCCCTGGGTACGCCTCGACGGCTCCCCAGGCATCGGCCAGCGCAGGCTGGGCGCCGATGCTGCGGCACTGCCGCACGGATGCCGCGAGGGCGACGACATCTCGCTCGTCGGCCAGCGCAGCCAGGTCGATCAGCGGGGGATCCGCGAGCCCCGCGCCCGAGAGGCGCAGCGAGCCGCGGCTGTACGGGGTGACCAGACCCGCCATCAGTGTGAAACCGTCGTCCGAGCCGTTCGCACCTGGACGGGGCTCGTGCTCGCCCCACATCGGAACCGAGAAATGGATCGGCTGGGTGTCGGGTTGGTCGAGACCCGCGCGACTGCGCCAGAACAAGTGGGTCTGCGTCACCGAGACACCGGGCCGCGGAGGGCCAACGGGCTGGCCCGTGGTGAAGATGACCGGAGAGAGCAGATGGTCGTGCAGATTCTGCCCAACGCCAGGAGCATCCTGCACGAGCGGAATGCCGAGAGCGTCCAGATCGTTGGCCGGGCCGATACCCGAGCGCATGAGGATCACCGGCGAGCCGAGGGCCCCGGCCGCCAGTACGACCTGATCGGCGCGCAGCTCCTGTGCATCCTCGCCCTCTCCGAACCGCACCCCGACGGCCCGACCGTTGTCGAGGATGATCGAATGCACCTCGCGATCGGTGATCACCTCGAGTCGATCGGCGACAGGCTGCGCGTACGCTGTCCAGGTGTTCACACGGCGCCCATCGCGCATCGTGACCTGCTCCTGCGAGATGCCGTCAAGGGTTCCGCCGTTGTAGTCAGGATTGCGCGGCACGCCTTCCTGCACCGCAGCGTGGACGATGGACTCCTGGATCGGGGTCAGAGCGTAGTCGTCGGTGATCGGAAGCAGGTCGTTCTCCATGGCGTCGAACACGGGCTCGACATCCGCCCAGGACCAGCCTGTCGCGCCCAGGCGCTCCCAGCCGTCGTAGTCGGATGCCGCACCGCGCACCCAGATCATGGCGTTGAGCGCGTGGGATCCGCCGGTGACCCGACCGCGTGGAAGGTGCAGGCGCCGCCCACCCGCGTGCTCCTGCGGAACAGTTCGGAAGTCCCAGTCCTCGACCGCGTGCCACAGCTCTCCTGCACGGGACGGGTCGTGAATCGCGGGATTGGTGTCGTAGCCGCCAGCCTCGACGAGCGCGACCTGTATGCCCGCGTCGGTCAGTCGTCGCGCGACAATGGATCCTGAAGTGCCCGCGCCGACGACGATCGCTGTCCGGATCATCATCTCCCCTTCCGTCCCGGCCCCGAGATCACCTGCGTGACCGCCACGGACTTCAGGCCCTCCACGCCGAACTCCAGCCCGTATCCGGAGCTCTTGATGCCCCCGAACGGGACCATCGGGTGCAGGCCGCCGTGCGAGTTGATCCAGACCGTCCCTGCCTGCATGCGCGCCGCCGCCTGCCTGGCGTCTTCCGGATCGCTCGACCAGACCGAAGAGCCCAGTCCGACGTCCACGCCGTTGGCCCAGGCGAACGCCTGGTCGACATCCGAGTAACGGATGATCGGCAGCGCGGGCCCGAACTGCTCCTGCTGAACGAGCCCGGCATCGTTGTCGATGTCGGCGACGATCGTGGGACGGTAGAACAGCTCGCCCAGGTCAGTGGCCGCGGCACCGCCGGTGACCACGCGTGCACCGCTCGCCCTTGCCTCCTCCACGAGCCCGCTGACGATGTCGAACTGCGGGCGGTTCTGCAACGGCCCGAGTACGTTGTTCTCGTCCAGACCGTTGCCCATCGGGGTGCTCTCGGCGATCTCGGCCAGGGCATCCACCACCTCGTCGTACACCGAGTCGTGCACGTACAGACGCTTCATGGCCGCGCACGTCTGGCCTGTGTTGATGAACGCACCCCAGAACAGATCCTGTGCGATGTCCGACACCTCGGTGCCAGGCAGCACGATACCGGCATCGTTGCCGCCGAGCTCGAGGGTGAGCCGTGCGAGGTTCCCGGCCGAGCTCTCGATGATCCGGCGTCCGGTGGCCGTCGACCCGGTGAACATGATCTTGTCGATGTCGGGGTGGGAGGCGAGCCGCGCACCCACGTCCCGCCCGCCCGAGATCGGGATGAGCACGTCGGCGGGGAGCACGTCGTTCATCACGGCGATCAGCGCCAGCACGCTCAGAGGCGTGTATTCGCTGGGCTTGGCTACCACCGTGTTCCCCATCCGGAGTGCCGGACCGATCTGCCAGATGGTGATCATGAGAGGCCAGTTCCACGGACCGATGGCGCCCACGACGCCCGCGGCACGGTACACCAGCTCGGCGTGCAGGCTCTCATCGTCGACGAGAACCTGAGACTCGAGCACCGTGGTTGCGTTGGTGCGCAGCCAGGCGGAGCATGCGCCCAGTTCGAACCGGGCGTTGGGACCGTTCAGCGGCTTGCCCTGTTCGCGGGAGAGCAGGTGGGCGAGCGCCTCGGCATTGGCGTCGATCGCGTCGGCCGCCTTCAGCAGCAGCGCGCTTCGCTCTTCATGCCCGAGCGTCTCCCACGCGTGCTGAGCGGCCCGTGCCCGCTCAATGGCTTGGTCGAGGTCGGCCACCGTGTGCGCAGGCGCGCGGCCGATCACCTCGCGCGTCGCCGCATCGGGGATCTCGCGTCCGGTGCCGTCCGGCGCCTGGACTCGGTCGAGCAGCACAGCGGCGGCTGCGGCGGCTGCGGCGGCTGATTCGGACATCGACGTCTCCTTCGTTCCAAGGCGGATGAGCCTCCTTCCCCATCATCAGGTGCAGAACGGGTGACGTGCTTGTCCGTCAGCGCGACGCAGATGTCCAGCCGCGAACGGCTGGTCTCAGTCGCGGCCGAAGTCCTCGAAGATCAGCGTGGTGCGGGTCGAGCGGATGAACGGGATGGCCTGGATGTCCTCCAGGACGATGCGCCGCAGATCGCGTGCGTCGCTGGCCCGCACGAGCAGGATCACGTCGAAGTCGCCTCCGACCAGCGCCATGTGCTCGATCTCCCGGATCGCCCGCAGCCGCGCCTGCACGTCCTGCCAACTGGACTGCTCGATGGCGAGCATGACGTAGGCAGATGCGTGATGGCCGAGCTGCACCGGATCGGTGCGCACCGTGTAGCCGGTGATCACCCCGGCATCCGTCAGCCGTTTGATGCGGGCGTGCGCACCGGCGCGCGAGATGTGCACGGCGTCGGCGATGGCCGTCATGGAGGTGCGCGCATCCCGGCGCAGCTCATCCAGGATCGCCCGATCCACGGCATCCAGATCCGACATCGTCACCCCTTTCGTTCCGTCAGCAGATCCTGACACTTCGTACGTATTCAGCCGATCGTACTGTCGAACGTCCACTCTTGGGTCACCCCTGTCGAACGATTGATGATTCCGGGGCACACTGTGCGAAGAGGTTCCGCAAGGAGGCGAACACCATGCAGCACGAAGACCTGCTCCCCCGCGACACTCCCGTCGCACTCATCGACAAGGACGGCGCGACCGTCTCCGACGAGCAGTACGCGCTGCCGGATGCCGAGACGCTGCAGCGTGCGTACCGCGGCCTCGTCGAGGGCCGTCGCATCAACGACCAGGCCTACGCGCTCGTGCGGCAGGGACGTCTCGCCGTGTACCCCTCCTCGCACGGTCAGGAGGCATGCCAGGTCGCCGCCTCCATGGTGCTCGGCGACCACGACTGGCTGTTCCCCACGTACCGAGACTCCGTCGCCGTGATCTCCCGCGGCGTGCGCCCGGCAGACGCCATGGTGCTGCTGAAAGGTGACTGGCACTCCGGCTACGACCCGGCCGAGCACCGCGTCGCCCCGCAGTCCACGCCCCTGGCCACCCAGCTGCTGCACGCCGTCGGCTTCGCGCAGGCCGCCAAGCATCGCGGCGAGGACACAGTGGTGCTCGCCCTGTGCGGCGACGGCTCCACCAGCGAGGGCGACTTCCACGAGGCGCTCAACTTCGCCGCCGTGTTCCACGTGCCGGTCGTGTTCTTCGTGCAGAACAACGAGTTCGCCATCTCGGTCCCCCTCTCCCGCCAGACCGCAGCGCCCTCGCTCGCGCACAAGGCGATCGGCTACGGCATGCCGGGGCAGCGCGTGGACGGCAACGACGTCGCAGCCCTGCTCGCCGTGCTCGGCGAGGCCGTCGACCGCGCACGCAGCGGCGGCGGCCCCTCGCTGGTCGAGGCGCACACCTATCGCATGCAGGCCCACACCAACGCCGACGACGACACCCGCTACCGCGACCGCGACGAGGTGAAGGCGTGGGCGGACCGCGACCCGCTCTCCCGGATGCAGGTCTTCCTGAGGGCCCAGGGTCTGCTCGACGACATCGCGCAGCAGACCATCGCCGACGGCGCCGAGACGATCGCCGCAGCGCTGCGCGATGCACTGAACGCCGATTCCGACCTCGACCCCGAGGACCTGTTCCGCTTCGTCACCGCCGAGCGCTCCCCTCAGCTCGAGGAGCAGTGGCAGCTGCTGCGCGGCGAGATCGAACGCGCATCCCTCACCGACGCTGGAGGCCACCGATGACCATGGCGAACGACATCGAGATCGAGACCCCGCACGTGGTCGGCACCATGACCATGGCCGCGGCGATCAACCGCGCACTGGCCGACGCCATCGCCGAGGACCCGGACGTGGTCGTCTTCGGCGAGGACGTGGGCGCGCTCGGAGGGGTGTTCCGCATCACAGACGGGCTGGCCGAGCGCTTCGGCGAGGACCGCTGCTTCGACACCCCGCTGGCCGAGTCGGGAATCATGGGCACCGCGGTCGGCATGGCCATGAACGGCATGCGTCCCGTCGTCGAGATGCAGTTCGACGCGTTCGCCCTCCCCGCCTTCGAGCAGGTGGTCAGTCATGTCGCGAAGATGGGTAACCGCACGCGAGGTGCCGTGCGGATGCCGATCGTCATCCGCATCCCGTTCGGCGGCGGCATCGGCGGTGTGGAGCACCACTGCGACTCCTCCGAGGCGTACTACGCGCACACCCCCGGGCTCACCGTGGTCTCACCGTCCACGCCGCAGGACGCGTACTCGCTGCTGCGAGCGGCGATCGCCTCCCCCGACCCGGTCGTGTTCCTGGAGCCGAAGAAGCTGTACTGGTCGAAGGGTGAGGTCGACACCTCCGTCACGGCCGACCTCGGCACCGCGCGCATCGCCCGCGAGGGCACGGATGTCACGGTCCTGGCGTACTCGGCCATGGTCCCCGTCGCACTCGAGGCCGCCGAGATCGCGGCATCCGAAGGGCGCAGCGTGCAGGTCATCGACGTGCGCAGCCTCTCCCCCTTCGACGACGCGACAGTGACAGCCGCCGTGCGCTCGACCGGTCGTGCCGTCGTCGTGGCCGAGGCGCCCGGCTACGTCAGCGTTGCGAGCGAGATCCAGGCCCGGGTGTTCGAGCGCTGCTTCGAGTACCTCGAGGCGCCGGTGCGTCGCGTCACCGGTTTCGACACGCCCTTCGCGCCGCCGAAGCTCGAGCACTGGTACCTGCCGGATGCCGATCGCGTCCTGGACGCCATCGACTCGCTGCACTGGGATGACGACGCGGAAGGCGCAGCACGATGAGCACCACGACCGCGCGGGTGTTCCGCCTGCCCGATCTCGGCGAGGGCCTCACCGAGGCCGGTCTCGTGCAGTGGCTCGTGAAGGTGGGCGACACCATCGCCACGGACCAGGCCATCGCCGAAGTCGAGACCGCGAAGAGCATCGTCGAGCTGCCCTCCCCGTTCGCGGGCGTCATCACGGCGCTGCACGGCGAGCCCGGCGATGTCATCGACGTCGGCGCCCCGGTGCTCGAGGTCGCCTCGGATGCAGCGGAGGCGCCGACGTCCGCCGCATCCGACACCACCGAGAAGGATGCCTATCGCGCCGAGGAGCGCGCCGGCTCCGGCTCCGGGAACGTGCTGATCGGCTACGGGACCACCGAGCGCACCGGCTCCGGCCGTCGCCGTCCTCGCGCGGCATCCGCTGCATCCGCCCAGCCCGCGACACCCGCCGCCGCTGTGCCCGCCGCTCCGGCGCCGACCGCGCCGGATGCCGCCGAGAGCACCACTTCCCCGCGCAGCCAGGCGGTGCAGTCGACGGCAAGCGGTGCGGTCGGAGCTGCATCCACGGCGAAGCACGCGCCGGTCGCCGTGCGATCGCCGCTGGTGCGCAGGCTCGCCCGCGACCTGGGCGTCGACGTGCACACGATCACGGGCACCGGATCCGACGGCGCGATCACCCGCGCCGATGTGCTGCGCGCAGCCGTCGACACAGCGGTGGACGGGGTCACCATCTCCGCCCCCGCCACAGCATCCCCCTCGCCCGCAGCATCCGCCGCGACGAACCGAGGCGAACTGGACGGTCTCGCGGTGCTCTCCCGGGAGCGGATGAGCCCGCTGCGCAAGGCCGTCAGCGCCAAGCTGTCACGCAGCCGCGCCGAGATCCCCGAGGCGACCGTCTGGGTCGACGTCGATGCGACCGAGCTGTGGAACCTGCGCGCGCAGATGGCTCCCCAGGGCGGCAAGGCGCCGTCGCTGACCGCCCTGATCGCCCGGTACACGCTGATCGCCCTGGCCGAGTATCCTCTACTGGCGTCGCGTCTGAGCGAGGACGCCACCGAGATCATCTCGTTCGAGGGTGTGAACCTCGGCATCGCGGCCGACACCGATCGCGGCCTGATGGTGCCGGTCATCCCGAAGGCCCACGTGCTCAGCGTCGAGGAGCTGGATGCCTCGCTGCGCGAACTGGCCGCCACAGCACGCGCCGGCGGTATGCCGCCCGAGCGGCTGCGCGGCTCGACGTTCACGCTCAACAACTACGGCGGCTTCGGCGTGGACGGCTCCACCCCGATCATCAACCACCCCGACGTGGCGATGCTCGGCATCGGCCGCATGATCGAACGCCCCTGGGTGGTCGACGGGGCGATCGTGGCCCGCCGCATCGCCCAGATCTCGCTCGTGTTCGACCACCGGGTGTGCGACGGCGGCTATGCCGCCGGCTTCCTGCGCCGCGTGGTGGAGCTCATCGAGCATCCGCTGCGCGCCTACGGCCGGGTCTGAACCGCGCTTCCGGACGGACAGAGGTGAGGGCTGATCGGGAATCCCGATCAGCCCTCACTCGTCAGCCGGCAGTCAGCGCGTGACAGTGCCACTCGCCCGCGCGGCGACGATCTCGATGCTCTGCGTGTCGAGCGGCGCACCCCGCGTCTCCTTCACGAGCGAGACCGCCACCAGCGACACGATCGTGATGACGAGGATGTACACGCCGATCGACCAGGAGGCGCCGGTGTTCTTGAGCAGCAGCTCGGCGATCAGCGGAGCGAACGCGCCGCCCAGGATCGCGCCCAGTGCGTAGCCGATCGAGACGCCCGAGTAGCGCACGTCCGCCGGGAACATCTCCGCGTAGAGCGCCGACTGCGGCCCGTAAGAGAGCCCGAGCCCGATGGTCAGCACGAACAGCGCGACGAAGTACAGCCCCACGTTGCCCGTGTCGATAAGGAACCACATCGGCACGGACCAGACGGCCAGCAGGCCGTACCCGATCTGGAAGGTCCGCACGCGTCCGATCCGGTCCGACACCCAGCCACCGGCCATGGTGAAGATCAGCCAGCCGAACGAGGCGAGGGTGGTCATCAGCAGCGCGGTCGGACGAGGCATACCGATGACGGTCGACACGTAGGTCGTGAAGAACGCGATGAGCAGGTAGCCGGCGGCGTTGTTCGCGATGAAGATCAGCGCCGTGAGGACGACCTCGCGCGTGTGGTGCTTGAACAGCATCGACAGCGGCGCGGAGGACTCCCGGCGACGTTCCTGCAGCTCCAGGAAGACCGGCGACTCCTCGACCGAGCGGCGGATGAGGTATCCGACCACGATCAGCACGATCGAGAACAGGAACGGCAGGCGCCAGCCCCAGGCGAGGAACGCCTCGGGGCCGATGGCGAGGTTCAGCACCCACATCGTGAAGGTGGCGAGGATCATGCCGACCGGCACGCCGATCTGCGGGTAGGCGCCGAAGAAGCCGCGACGCTCCTTCGGGGCGTGCTCGACGGACATCAGAGCGGCCCCGCCCCACTCGCCGCCGGCGGAGAAGCCCTGCAGCACGCGCAGGAGCACGAGCAGCACGGTCGCCATGATGCCGATGTCGGCATATGTCGGCAGCACGCCGATCAGCGAGGTGGAGGCGCCCATCAGGATGAGGGTGAGCACCAGCATCCGCTTGCGCCCGAGACGGTCGCCGAGGTGGCCCGCGATCACGGCCCCCAGCGGCCGGAACAGGAACGAGATGCCCAGCGATGCCCAGGACGCGATCTGGCCGCCGGTCGCCCCCAGCGGAGCGAAGAACAGCTCGCCGAAGACGAGCCCGGCTGCTTGGGCGTAGATGAAGAAGTCGTACCACTCGATGGTCGTGCCGACGAGTGTGCCGGCCAGGACCCGGCGCTCCTCGCGCCGTCTGTCGATCGTGTTCGCCATGGGGAACTCCGTTGTTCGGGTAGCGGAAACTGACCGTTGGGTCAGCAAATCGGGACACTACCGCATCCGGGGCCCGGGCCGCGCGCCTTTCGACCGGAAGATGTCGCCGTCGGGTTGCCAGCCGCGCGATGATCTGCCATCGTATTACTGAACGATCGGTCTGCTATTGGCGCCGAGCGCGCGCGAAAGGATGACGATGTCCGAGGCCTTCCTGGTTGATGGGATCCGCACGCCCGTGGGGCGCTACGGAGGCGCGCTCTCGAGCGTGCGCCCGGACGATCTCGCCGCGCTCGTCGTGGGTGAGACCGTCTCCCGATCCGGCGTCCCCCATGAGGCGATCGACGAGGTGATCCTGGGCGCGGCCAACCAGGCCGGCGAGGACAACCGCAACGTCGCCCGCATGGCGGTGCTGCTGGCGGGCCTGCCCGACACCCTCCCCGGAATCACCGTGAACCGCCTCTGCGCATCCGGCATGTCCGCGATCACGATGGCCTCCCAGGCCATCCGCTCGGGAGACGCCGACGTGATCGTGGCCGGCGGCGTGGAGTCGATGTCCCGCGCCCCGTGGGTGCAGGCCAAGCCCGACCGCGCGTGGGCCAAGCCCGGCGCGGCATTCGACACGTCGATCGGCTGGCGCTTCGCGAACCCCAAACTGGTCGCCCGCGACAAGGCCACCTTCTCGATGCCGGAGACCGCCGAGGAGGTCGCCCGCGTCGACGGGATCCGCAGAGCGGATGCCGATGCCTTCGCGCTGCTGAGCCACCAGCGCGCCCTCGCGGCGATCGACGCCGGTCGCCTCGCCGCCGAGATCGTTCCGGTCGAGACCGCCCGTGGCATCGTCGACACGGACGAGGGCCCGCGCCCGGAGACCTCGCTGGAGGTGCTCGCGAAGCTGCGCCCCGTGGTCGCAGGCGGAGAGGTCGTCACCGCAGGCAACGCCAGCTCCCTCAACGACGGCGCCTCGGCGATCGTGGTCGCCGGCGCGGATGCCGTGCAGCGCCACGGTCTGCGCGCCCGGGCGCGCATCGTCGCCTCGGCGACCGCGGCGCTCGCCCCCGAGATCATGGGCCTGGGTCCGGTGCCCGCCACCGAGAAGGCCCTCGCGAAGGCCGGACTCACCGTCGCCGACCTCGGCGCCGTCGAACTGAACGAGGCGTTCGCGACGCAGTCGCTTGCCAGCATCCGCCGCCTGGGCCTGGACCCCGAGATCGTCAACGCCGACGGCGGGGCGATCGCCCTCGGGCATCCGCTCGGCTCCAGCGGTTCGCGCCTGATCGTCACCCTGCTGCGCCGCCTCGAGGCGACCGGCGCCCGCTACGGCCTCGCGACCATGTGCGTGGGCGTCGGCCAGGGCACGGCCATGATCGTGGAGCGCCTGGATGCCTGAGTCCTCCGCCGCCGGTGCGCTGCTGCTGGAGCGCCGCGACGACCGCGTCGTCGCCACCCTGAACCGGCCCGAGAAGCGCAATGCGATCGACCAGGGCATGATCGACGAGCTGCACGCGCTGTGCGAGGAGCTCGAGCGCGATCCGCGCGTCCTCATCCTGATCGGAGCGGGCGGCGTCTTCGCCTCCGGAGCGGACATCGGGCAGTTGCGCGACCGCACCGCCGAGGATGCCCGTCGCGGCATCAACTCGACGGCGTTCCGCCGCATCCGCTCCCTGCCGATGCCGGTGATCGCCGCCGTCGACGGCTACGCCCTGGGCGGCGGCGCCGAGCTCGCGTACGCCGCCGACATCCGCATCGCCACCCCGCGCGTGAAGTTCGGCAATCCCGAGACGGGCCTCGGCATCATCGCCGCCGCGGGCGCCACCTGGCGGCTGCCCGAGATCGTCGGCCACGCCCGCGCCAGCGAGCTGCTCCTCACCGGCCGCATCATCGATGCCGATGAGGCGCTGTCGTGGGGCCTGGTGTCGTCGCTGCACGAGCCGGGCACGCTGCTCGACGCCGCGCACGCCGTCGCCGACCGCATCGGCGCGAACGGCGCCCGTGCCACCGAGCTCACCAAGCGCGCACTGCTCGCGCCGGCCGATCAGCATCCGGCGATCGAGCTCGAGGTGCAGGCCGAGCTGTTCGACAGCGATGAGAAGCACCGCAGGATGACGGCGTTCCTGGAGCGCCGCACCGCCACGCAGCAGAAGACGGAGAAGAACTCATGACCGTACCCGGAACCGTCGGGGTGCTCGGCGGCGGGCGCATGGGAGCGGGCATCGCACATGCGTTCCTGCTCGCCGGCTCCCGCGTGATCCTCGTCGAGCGTGATGCGGAGTCGGCGGATGCCGCCCGCGAACGCGTGCTGGCCAGCATCGCCACCTCGGTGCAGCGCGGCGACCTCTCAGACGCCGATCACGCCACGTCCTCGCTCTCGGTCAGCACCGACTTCGCCGACTTCGCGGCCGCGGCGCTCGTCGTCGAGGCCGTGCCCGAGGACCGCGATCTCAAGGCGGGCGCGCTCGCCCGGATCGAGGACGCCGTGGCCGCGGAGGCCGTGCTCGCCACGAACACCTCGTCGATCTCGATCGACGATCTCGCGGCATCGCTGGCCCGGCCCGACCGATTCCTCGGCCTGCACTTCTTCAACCCCGTCCCGGCCTCCAAGCTCGTCGAGATCGTGGTCGGCGAGCGCACCGCCAAGGACGTCGTCACCTCCGCCCGGGAATGGGTCACGACGCTGCGCAAGACGCCGGTCGTCGTACGCGACTCCCCTGGCTTCGCGTCCAGCCGGCTGGGTGTGATGCTCGCGCTCGAGGCGATCCGGATGCTGGAGGAGAACGTGGCGGATGCCGCGGACATCGACGCCGCCATGGAGCTGGGCTACCGCCATCCGATGGGACCGCTGCGCACGACCGACGTGGTGGGGCTCGACGTGCGGCTGGGGATCGCCGAGGAGCTGGCGCGCGAGCTGGGGCCTCGGTTCGAGCCCCCGGCGCTCTTGCGGCGCATGGTCGCCGAGGGGAAGCTGGGCCGCAAGAGCGGCGAAGGATTCTACGTGTGGAACGAGGAACGATGACCGACTATCTGCCCAGCTACGTCCAGGGCGCCTGGTGGACTCCGTCCGGTGCGCCGAAGGCGACCGAGGTCCGCGACGCCTCCACCGGCGAGGTGGTCACGCGCGTCTCCACGGAGGGCCTCGATCTCGCAGGCGCGCTCGAGTACGCCCGCACGACCGGGCATGCGAGTCTGGCCGCGCTCACCTTCCACCAGCGTGCCGTCCTGCTCAAGCGGTTCGCTCTCGCCCTGACCGAGCGCAAGGACGAGCTGTATGCGCTGTCGGCGCGCACCGGCGCCACGAAGGCGGACTCCTGGGTGGACATCGACGGCGGCATCGGCGTGCTGTTCTCTTATTCCGGAAAGGGCCGCCGCGAGCTGCCCAACAGCCGCGTGTACGTCGACGGCCCGGTCGAGCCGCTCTCGAAGGACGGCACCTTCCTCGGCCGCCACGTGTACACCACGCTCCCCGGCGTCGCCGTGCAGATCAACGCCTTCAACTTCCCGGTCTGGGGATCGCTGGAGAAGTTCGCACCGGCCTTCCTGGCCGGCATGCCCACGCTCGTGAAGCCCGCCACGCCCACCGGCTACCTCGCCGAGGCGATGGTGCGCATCCTCGTCGAATCCGGCCTGCTGCCGGAGGGCTCGCTGCAGCTGGTCAGCGGCAGCGTGCCCGATCTGTTCGACGACCTGCAGCTGGGCGACCTCGTCGGCTTCACCGGCAGCGCATCGACCGCCGAGTCGCTGCGCCGGCACCCCTCGGTGCAGACCGGCGGCGTGCGGTTCACCGCCGAGACCGACTCGATCAACGCCTCGGTGCTGGGCACGGATGCCACCGCAGGGACGCCGGAGTTCGATGCCTACGTGCGGCAGCTGGTCACCGAGATGACCACGAAGGCCGGGCAGAAGTGCACCGCGATCCGCCGTGCGATCGTGCCGACCGCTGCGGTCGATGACGTGATCGCGGCCGTGCAGGCCCGTATCGCCGAGAAGACCGTGCTGGGCGACCCGCGCGCCGAGGGCGTCACCATGGGCCCTCTGGCGTCGACTGCGCAGCGTGACGAGGTGCTGCGGCAGGTGCAGAAGCTGCAGGATGCCGGCGGCCAGGTCGTCGTCGGCACCATGGCAGCCCCCGAGGTTCGCCTGGCCGACGGCAGCACCGGCGTCGCACCGGACGGAGCGTTCGTCTCGCCGGTGCTGCTGCGCTTCGATGACGCGCAGGCGGACGCCGTGCACGGCGTCGAGGCGTTCGGACCCGTCTCGTCGCTGCTCACCTACGACACCACCGCCCAGGCCGCGGCGCTCGTGAACCGCGGCGGCGGATCGCTCGTGACCAGCGTCGCCACGCACGACCCGGCTCAGGCCGTGGAGCTCGCGTCGCGCATCGCGCCGTTCAACGGCCGGATGCTGCTCCTCGACCGCGACGACGCCCGCTCCTCCACCGGCCACGGATCCCCGCTGCCCAACCTCGTGCACGGCGGGCCGGGGCGCGCCGGCGGCGGCGAGGAGCTCGGCGGCATCCGCGCCGTCCTGCACCACATGCAGCGCACCGCGGTGCAGGGCTCCCCCGAGATGCTCACGGCGCTGACCGGGGTGTGGCACGCCGGTGCGACCGCGCACGCCGATGGCCGGCATCCGTTCCGCAAGTCGCTCTCGGAACTGCGCATCGGCGACCAGATCGTGTCGGCGTCGCGTGAGGTCACCCTGGACGACATCGAGACCTTCGCGCACTTCACCGGCGACACGTTCTACGCCCACATGGACGAGAAGTCGGCCGCGGCGAACCCGTTCTTCCCCGGCCGGGTCGCACACGGCTACCTGCTCGTCTCATGGGCGGCCGGCCTGTTCGTCGACCCGGAGCCCGGCCCCGTGCTCGCCAACTACGGTCTGGAGAACCTGCGGTTCATCACACCGGTCTCCCCCGGCGACAGCATCCGCGTCGAGCTGACCGCCAAGCAGATCACCCCACGCGAGACTGACGAGTACGGCGAGGTGCGCTGGGATGCTGTGATCCGCAACCAGGAGGACGAGCTGGTCGCCACCTACGACGTGCTCACGCTGGTGAGCAAGGAGCCGGTCTCGGCGGAGGTGTCGGCATGAGGGCGATGATGCAGCGGGACGCCGCGTCGGCATCGCTGGGCATGGTGGTGGAGCTCGATGAGCCAGGGCGGGCCGTCGTCTCGATGCCGGTGCGCGAGGACATGCTCAACGGCTTCGCCATCACGCACGGCGGACTCGTGTTCACGCTCGCCGACACGGCGTTCGCGATCGCCTGCAACGAGGACGAGCGCGTGACCGTCGCCGCCGGCGCGGACATCACCTTCCTCAAGTCGACCGGTGCCGGCCAGACCCTGACGGCGACCGCGGTGAAGCGCGTCGTCAGCGGACGCACCGGCCTGTACGACGTGACGGTGACCGACGAGACCGGCGAACTGGTCGCCGAGTTCCGCGGCCGATCCATCACCACCAACCGCGCCGCCGAATGACGCGCTGACCCTCACCCGGAGCACCAGATGTCGACGATGACAGCACCCGCAGCAGACCAGCTCGACCCCGCCGAGCGACTCTCCCGGCCGGAGCTGGAGGCGCTCCAGCTGGAGCGCCTGCAATGGACCGTCCGCCACGCCTACGAGAACGTGCCGCACTACACGCGCAAGCTCGACGAAGCCGGCGTCTCACCCGACGACATCCGGTCCCTCGCCGACGTGCGGCTGCTGCCCTTCACCACCAAGGAGGATCTGCGGCAGAACTACCCGTTCGGCATGTTCGCCGTGCCGATGGAGCAGGTGCGCCGCGTGCACGCCTCATCGGGCACGACGGGCCGCCCGACCGTGGTCGGCTACACCGACGCCGACCTGTCGAACTGGGCCGACCTCATCGCCAGATCGCTGCGCGCCTCCGGCATCCGCCCCGGCATGAAGGTGCACAACGCCTATGGATACGGCCTGTTCACCGGCGGGCTGGGCGCTCACGCCGGCATCGAGCGGCTGGGTGCGACAGTCATCCCGATGTCGGGAGGTCAGACCGCGCGACAGGTGCAGCTCATCCAGGACTTCCAGCCGGATGCCATCCTCTGCACGCCCAGCTATCTCCTCACGATCGCCGACGCGATGGAGGAGGCGGGCATCGACCCGAGATCGACATCGCTGAAGATCGCGGTGCTCGGCGCCGAGCCGTGGACCAACGAGATGCGCGCCGAGCTGGAACGTCGCCTGGACATCGACGCGCTGGACATCTACGGCCTGAGCGAGGTGATGGGCCCTGGCGTCGGAAACGAGTGCGTCGAGACCAAGGACGGCCCGCACATCTGGGAGGACCATTTCCTCCCCGAGGTGGTCGACGAGAACGGGCAGCCCCTGCCCGACGGAGAGATCGGCGAGCTGGTGTTCACCTCGCTGACCAAGCAGGCGTTCCCGGTGCTGCGCTACCGCACGCGCGACCTGACCCGCCTGCTTCCCGGGACCGCGCGACCGGCGATGCGCCGCATGGAGAAGGTCACCGGGCGCAACGACGACATGATCATCCTGCGCGGCGTGAACATCTTCCCCACCCAGATCGAGGAGCTCGTGCTGGGAATCGAGCAGCTCACCCCGCATTTCGTCATCGAGCTGACCCGCGAGGGCCGGATGGACGCCATGGCGGTGCGCATCGAACGGCACCCGAGCCTGGAGCGCGACGTGTGCGAGGCTGCGGCGAAGGTGCTGGCCGAACGCATCAAGACTCACGTCGGCTCCAGCGTCGCGGTGCGACTGGAGGAGCCCGGAGCGCTCCCGCGCAGCGAGGGCAAGTACAAGCGGGTGTACGACCTGCGCTGATCCGACTATCGCGGATAGGTGATATCGCGCATCCGCGATAGACTGCCGATGTGAGCCGAGCCGGGGAGATGATCCGTCTCGCACGGAGCGAGAGCGGTCTGACTCAGTCCGCCCTCGCTCAGCTGGCAGGCGTCCCTCAGAGCGTCATCAGCGCCTACGAGAACGGACGGCGCGAGCCGTCTTTCGCCGCTGTCGACCACCTCATCTCCGCCGCGGGCCTGACTGTCGAGGTCGTTCCGCATCCGCCATCGAAAGAACGGATGCTGCCGCGCGTCCGCGCTCGTGCTGCGGAACTGCGCAGTGCACTCGAGCCGCTCGGCGCCCGTTCGATCCAGGTCTTCGGCAGCGTCGCCCGCGGTGACGACACGGCCACCAGCGATGTCGACCTGCTGGTCGACATCGCACCGGACGTCGGAATGTTCAGTCTGCTTCGGATGCAGAGCGAGGCGGAGGCGATTCTCGGCCGAGCGGTGGATCTGGTCCCCCGCGGAGGCTTGAAGCCCGAGGTCGCCGAGACCGCGCTGCGCGAGGCGATCCCGCTGTGAACCGCCGAGCAGACAGTCGACTCGAGGACATCGCCGCCGCGTGCGATGCGATCAGCAGATACATCCGCCGCGCCGATATGGACGATGAGATCGTCTTCGACGCGATCCGGATCCGGCTGATCGAGATCGGCGAAGCGGTGAAGGACCTCAGCGTCGATGTCACAGACCTCGAGCCCGAGGTGCCCTGGAAGGACATCGCCCGAATGCGCGACCACCTCGCGCATCGGTACTTCGACACGACACATGCCATCGTCGACGCGACCGCGCGACACGATGTTCCCCTCCTCGCCGCCGCTGTACGGCGGCTCCTCGGAGACGCTTCCTCGAAGGCCTGAACAAGCGAGCCTTACTCTCCAGGACGAGACTTCGCGTCGTGACGCCGGTCCCATGCTGGAACGGAGGTTTCGATGGTTGTCCTATCCCCGCAGCGCGAGGGTGAACGGGAGCACCGCGGTCGCGCCTGCCTGGCGCAGTGTCCGGGCCGCGACGGTGACGGTCCAGCGACTGTCGGCGATGTCGTCGACCAGCAGCACGGGGCCCTCCGGGACCTGCAGGCCCTCAGCGGTGAAGCGATCCCAGACCCCGGCCAGGCGGAAGGCGCTGTTGCCGCCGGGGCCTCCGGTCGGCCCTCCGCCGGCGAAGCCGAGCTCGCCCAGGTACGGCAGCCGCCCGATCTCCGCGAAGCCGCGCGCCAGCGTGCCGGTCAGCTGCGGACGTGAACGCGACGGCATCCCGACCACTGCCACCGGGCGCTCGTCCCAGTCCCAGCCGGCGAGCACGCGCACGCAGGCGGCCAGCACCTGCGGTGGCACCGGGGCATCCGACGCTCCTGCGGCGAACAGTTCGCGCAGCGTGCCGCCCCAGCCCAGGTCGGTGAGCCGGGCCAGCGCCCGGCCTTCTGCGGCCTGCTCATCCGCGCCGATGCGCCCCTTCACGGGGACGCCGAGCCGATCGGCGCCCGTGGGCCACTGACGACGCGGCTCGATGGGCACGCCGACGCGATCCAGGGCACCGGAGGCGGCTGCTCCGGCATCCGCGCCGATCTCGGTCGGGAACCAGGCGCCGGCGCAGTTGTCGCAGCGGCCGCAGGGCGCAGCGGTGGCATCGTCCAGGGAGCGCTGCAGGAACTCCATCCGGCAGCCACCGGTCCGCTGGTAGTCGATCATGTGCTGCTGCTCGGCCCGTCGCTCGCCGGCGATGCGCTCGTAGCGCTCCGCGTCGTAGGTCCAGCCGGCCCCGGTGGACACCCAGCCTCCCTGCACGCGCCGGACCGCGCCGTCGACGTCGAGCACCTTCAGCAGCAGCTCCAGCGGGGTGCGGCGGATGTCGACCATCGCCTCGAGGGCCGGCGTCGATACCGGGGCATCGCCGAGCGCGGCGATCACCCGCTCGGCACGCTCCCGGTCGGGCATGGACGCCGTGGCGAAGTAGTGCCAGATGTCCTTGTCCTCCACGCCGGGCAGCAGCAGCACGTCGGCGCTCTCGCTGGCGCGTCCCGCACGCCCGACCTGCTGGTAGTACGCCACTGGCGACGACGGGGCGCCGAGGTGGATCACGAACCCGAGATCCGGCTTGTCGAAGCCCATCCCCAGCGCGCTGGTGGCGATCAGCGCCTTCACCTCATTGCGCTTGAGCATCCCCTCGGACTCCTCGCGCTCCTCGGCGTCCGTCTGCCCGGTGTACGCGCGCACGTCGTGACCGTGCTCGCGCAGCAGCCGCGCGGTGTCGACGGCCGCCGCGACCGTGAGCGTGTAGATGATGCCGGAGCCGGGCAGATCATCGAGGTGGCTCAGCAGCCAGGCCAGCCGGCTCGCGGCGTTCGGCAGCTGCAGCACGCCGAGTCGCAGGGATGCCCGCGCGAGTGGTCCGCGAATCGTGAGGACGTCCTCGCCACCCAGCTGCTCGGCGACGTCGGCGACCACACGGCTGTTCGCCGTCGCCGTGGTGGCGAGCACGGGCACCCCGGCCGGCATCTGCGCGATCAGGTCGCGCAGCCGCCGGTAGTCGGGCCGGAAGTCGTGGCCCCAGTCGCTGATGCAGTGCGCCTCGTCGACCACCAGCATCCCGATGCGCTGCACCAGCGTCGGCAGCTGCTGCTCCCGGAACGCGGGATTGTTCAGCCGCTCGGGCGAGACCAGCAGCACGTCGACCTCGTCGCGATCGAGCCGCGCCACCACGTCGTCCCACTCGTGTGCGTTGGTGGAGTTGATCGCGACCGCCCGCACCCCGGCGCGCTCGGCCGCGGCGATCTGGTCGCGCATCAGCGCGAGCAGCGGAGAGACCAGCACGGTGGGCCCTGCCCCCTGCCTGCGCAGCAGCAGGGTCGCGACGAAGTACACCGCGGACTTGCCCCAGCCGGTGCGCTGCACTACCAGCGCCCGGCGGCGCTCGGCGACCAGCGCCTCGATCGCCTCGTACTGCCCGTCGTGGAAGCCGGCATCCGGGCGCCCGACGAGGTCCCGCAGGGCGGCTAGGGCGGCATCGCGGGTGGTGGAGGTCATGCCTTCCACTCTGCCCCACGCGACCGACACGGACGACCGGACTAACGTGGGCACATGATCAGTCGCGAGCTCGCCGTCGCCCTGCGGGAGGCCGGGCTCGTCTGGCATCCGGCATCCGGTGATCGCTTCCAGCTCGACCTGCCCGACGACGTCGAGCCGGAGGTCGAGGCCGAGACCTTCACGGTCAGCGAGATGACGATCGAGGCGCGGCGCACGCCCCGCGGCACGGACCTCGCGTTCAACGGCACGACCGAATGGGCTCTGGACGCCGTCGAGCTCGACGATGCCGTGTGGCTCCCCCGCGAGGACCAGCTGCGCGACCTGCTGCGCGGCACGTTCCGCCGTCTCGTCCGCCTGCCCGATGCGTTCCTCGTGGAGGTGGAGATCGCCGGCGAGACGCTGCAGTACGAGCATCCGGATCCCTCCGAGGCGTACGGGCGAGCGCTCCTGGAACTCATCGAGCGCTCCCGCTGAGCAGTTGCGCTTGTGCCGCCCGGCATCCGTGTGCGAGAATTACCAAACGATCGGTCAGTAAAAGATCACACGCCGAGGAGTCGAAGATGACCGCACCCGCAGACCTGTCCGTGGTGGACGACGCCGACGCGCTCGCGCGCTTCGACGAACTCGTCGCCAACGAGCAGCGCATCGAGCCCCGCGACTGGATGCCGGAGGCGTACCGCAAGACGCTGATCCGCCAGATCTCCCAGCACGCGCACTCCGAGATCATCGGCATGCAGCCCGAGGGCAACTGGATCACGCGCGCGCCCAGCCTGAAGCGCAAGGCGATCCTGATGGCCAAGGTGCAGGACGAGGCGGGCCACGGCCTGTACCTCTACTCCGCCGCGCAGACCCTGGGCATCACGCGCGACACGATGATGCAGCAGCTCATCGACGGCAAGGCCAAGTACTCGTCGATCTTCAACTACCCCACCCCCACCTGGGCCGACATGGGGGCGATCGGCTGGCTGGTCGACGGCGCCGCCATCGTGAACCAGGTGCCGCTCTGCCGCTGCTCGTACGGGCCCTACGGCCGCGCGATGGTGCGCGTGTGCAAGGAGGAGTCCTTCCACCAGCGACAGGGCTTCGAGATCCTGCTGACGCTCATGCAGGGCACCGAGGAGCAGCGCGAGATGGCGCAAGACGCAGTCAACCGCTGGTACTGGCCGAGCCTGGCCATGTTCGGCCCGCCCGACGACCAGTCCCCCAACTCCGCGCAGTCGATGACCTGGAAGATCAAGCGCTTCTCGAACGATGACCTGCGCCAGCGCTTCGTCGGAATGCTCGTGCCGCAGGCCGAGATCCTCGGGATCACGCTGCCCGACCCCGACCTGCGCTGGAACGACGAGACGCAGAGCTACGACATGGGCGAGATCGACTGGGACGAGTTCTTCGAGGTGCTCAAGGGCAACGGCCCCTGCAACGCCGAGCGGATCGAGCGTCGCCGCACCGCCCACGAGGAGGGCGCCTGGGTGCGCGAGGCAGCCGCCGAGTACGCCCGCAAGCAGGCCCTCCGTGCGGAAGGACAGGTGGCGTGATGGCGACCCCCGGTGGCTCCCCCGAGGAGACCTGGCCTCTGTGGGAGGTCTTCGTCCGCGCGAACCGCGGCCTGAGCCACGTGCACGTCGGCTCGCTGCACGCGCCCGATGCCAGCATGGCGGTCCGCAACGCCCGAGACCTGTACACCCGTCGCAACGAGGGAGTGTCGATCTGGGTCGTGCCGGCGGATGCCATCACCACCAGCGACCCCGACGACAAGGGCGCGTTCTTCGAGAGCCCGGCGGGGAAGAACTACCGGCACGCCGTGTACTACACGGCGTCCGAGGGGGTGCCGCACCTGTGAGCCACGACGACGTCCACGTCTCGGTCGACGAGCTGGAACTCGCGTCCGAGCTGTCCGGAGGGGAGGCGACCGCCGCCTCCGCCAACATCGCCGAGTACGCGCTGTGGCTCGCCGACGACGCCCTGATCCTGTCGCAGCAGCTGGGTGCGTGGATCTCCCGCGCACCGGAACTGGAGGAGGACGTCGCCCTCGGCAACATCGCCCTGGACCTGCTCGGTCACGCCCGCTCGCTGCTGCGGTACGCCGGTTCCTGGGACGGGCGCAGCGAGGATGACCTGGCGTACTTCCGCGACGAGGCCGAGTTCCGCAGCGCCTGGCTCATGGAGCAGCCCAACGGCGACTTCGCGCAGACCATCGCGCGTCAGCTGCTGGCATCCGCCTACATGTTCGAGCTGTACTCGGCGCTGCGCCGCTCAACCGATGAGACCCTCGCCGCGATCGCAGAGAAGTCCCTCAAGGAGGTGGACTATCACCGCGACCACGCCGTGCAGTGGGTGCTGCGGCTGGCCGGCGGCACCGAGCTCTCCCGCGAGAGGATGATCCGCGCGCTGAACGATGTGTGGCCGTACGTCGACGAGCTGTTCCGCGACGACCCGCTGATCGATCGCCTCGGCGATGCGGCGGCGCGTCCGTCCGCGCTCCGCGCCGGTTTCGACGCCGTGATCGCGACCGTGCTCACCGAGGCCGAGCTCGAGACACCGACGATCGGCCAGTCCCGGGCCGGCGGCCGGCACGGCGCTCATTCGACCCCGATGGGCCACCTGCTCGCCGAGATGCAGGTGCTCGCCCGACGGCATCCGGGAGCGAGCTGGTGACCACCATGACCGTCTCCGATGTCACCACCGCACGTGCGCGGGAGATCGCCGCACGCGTGACCGACCCCGAGATCCCCGTCCTGACCATCGAGGACCTCGGCGTGCTGCGCGATGTCAGGACGGATGCCGCGGGGCGCGTCACCGTCGACATCACGCCGACGTACAGCGGATGCCCGGCGATGGACGCCATCCGCGACGACGTCATCCTCGCGCTCACCGCCGAGGGATTCGAGGACGTCGAGGTGCGGCTGGCGCTCTCCCCCGCCTGGACCACCGACTGGATGAGCGCCGAGGGCAAGCGCAAGCTCACCGAGTTCGGCATCGCCCCGCCCTCCGGCCGGGCCGCCCTCGGGCAGGGGCCGATCCGCCTCTCGCTGAGTGTCAAGTGCCCGCGGTGCGGTTCGCTGAACACCCGCGAGGTGTCCCGCTTCGGCTCCACCTCGTGCAAGGCGCTCTACGAGTGCCGCGCGTGCCTGGAGCCCTTCGACCATTTCAAGGTGATCTGATGTCGCTGTTCCGGATGCCCGATTCCCGCCCGCATGAGAGCGCCGCCGCGCGCCCGAGCGGAGACCGGCACCGCGCACGGTTCCACACGCTGACCGTGTCGGACGTGCGCCACCTCACCGACGACGCCATCGAGGTGGGCTTCACGGTTCCCGCCGAGCTCGCCGACGACTACGCCTACCTGCCCGGTCAGTACGTGGCGCTGCGGGTGCACCTCGACGGGGCGGAGGTGCGCCGCTCGTACTCGCTGTGCCGCCCGCCGGTGCCCGTGCTCGACGGCGCGACCAGCCTGGCGGTCGCCGTCAAGCGCGACGAGGGCGGCCTGTTCTCCACGTGGGCGCAGACCGAACTGCATCCGGGCTTCGAGATCGACGTGATGAGCCCGCAGGGCACGTTCACCTCGGGGCTCGAGGAGCTCGAGGGCACGCACGTCGTCGGCATCGCCGCCGGCTCCGGCATCACGCCGATGATGGCGCTCGCGCGCAATCTGCTCACGGCGTCCGAGACCACGCGCTTCACGCTGCTGTACACGAACAAGTCCACCAGCGACGTGATGTTCCTCGAAGACCTCGCGGACCTCAAGGACCGCTACCCGACCCGGCTGGTGCTGCACCACGTGCTCTCGCGAGAGCAGCGCACCGCGCCGGTGCTCTCCGGACGCATCGACGAGGAGAAGCTGCGCACGATCCTGGACTCGCTCATCCTGCCCTCCACGGTCGACGAGTGGTTCCTGTGCGGGCCGTTCGCCCTGGTGGACCTGTGCCGCGAGGTGCTGGCCGACATCGGCGTGCCCCGCGAGCACGTGCGCTTCGAGCTGTTCACCACCGGCGACGCGCCCTCCGAGCGAGGCCCCCGCCAGGTGGAGGTGCGCGCCGGCGAGAAGGCGTACCGCATCGAGATCAACCTCGACGGGGTCTCCTCGACGGTGGAGAGCCCGGTCGACGCCCACGAGTCCGTGCTGAACGCCGCGCTGCGCGTGCGCCCGGACGCCCCCTTCGCGTGCTCGGGCGGCGTGTGCGGCACCTGCCGTGCACGGGTGCTGGAGGGCAGCGTGACCATGACCGAGAACTACGCGCTGGAGCCCGATGAGCTCGAGCGCGGCTACGTGCTCACCTGCCAGTCCCACCCCACCAGCGACCGCATCGTCGTCGACTACGACGTCTGACCGGACCGCGCAGGCCCGCCCACGACCGAAGGAGCATCATGATCGACCTCGCCATCGCCGACGGCGTCGCGCACGTCACCCTCAACGCCCCCTCGAAGCTCAACTCGCTCGACGAGCAGGCGCTGCACGACCTGGGCCGCGCCTACGACGAGGCCGAGCAGGCCGGCGTCCGCGCGCTGGTGCTGCGCGGCGAGGGCCGGGCGTTCTGCGCGGGGCGTGACATCTCCGGCGTCGACCCCCGGGATGACGACGTGATCGGCTACCTCGGAGGCCTGGTCACGCCGCTGCTCAAGCGGATGGCGGCCTTCCCCGCCCCGACGTTCGCCGTCGCGCACGGCGCATGCCTGGGCGTCGGCCTGGGGCTGCTGATCGCCACGGATGTCGTGTACGTCGCCGAGTCCGCGAAGATCGGCTCCCCGTTCGCCGCGCTCGGGGCGACACTCGACTCCGGCGGGCACGCCCTGTTCCTCGACCGGCTCGGCGCGCACAAGACGCTGGACCTCATCTACACGGGCCGGCTCATGACGGGCGCCGAGGCCGTGGCATCCGGCCTGTTCTCCCGCGTGCTCCCCGATGACGAGGTCGTGCAGGCCACCGAGGCCGCGGCGGTTGCGGCCTCCCGCGGAGCGACGGCGGCGTTCCTCGCGAGCAAGCAGCTGGTCGCCCGAATCCGGGACGGGCGGCTCGCGCTGTGGGAGTCGGTCGAGATCGAGAATGCCGCTCAGGCCGCCCTCTGCGACACGGACGACTACCGCGAGGGCTTCGCCGCCTTCCAGCAGAAGCGCAAGCCGGAGTTCCACGGGCGCTGACAACGTCGGTGGCCGGTGCGACAATTCCGGGATGATGCTCTCGGAGCTGGTCGCCACCACCGACGAGGTCGCGGCGACGTCGTCGCGGCTGGCCAAGATCGACGCGCTCGCACGGCTGCTGGAGCGCGCCGACCCGGACGAGGTCGTGCCACTGGTCGGACTGCTGCTCGCCTCACCGCGGCAGGGCCGGCTCGGAGTGGGCTGGCGCACGCTGACCTCGCTCGACGTCACTCACGCCACCGCAGCGACCCTCACCATCACCGACGTCGACCGGATGCTGGATGCCCTGGCCGCCGCGTCCGGTTCCGGATCCGCCGCCGCGCGGCATGACCTTCTCGCCGACCTCGCCGCGCGCGCCACCGGGGCCGAGTGGGACCTGCTCGCCCGCGCGATGCTGGGCGAGCTGCGCACGGGCGCCCTGTCCGGCGTGCTGCTCGACGCGATCGCCAGGGCATCCGGGCGACCGGTGGCCGCCGTCCGTCGCGCGGCCATGCTCGCCGGCGATCTCGGCGAGACCGCGCGGCTGGCGCTGACCGGCACGGAGGACGAACTGGACGCCGTCGGCCTGCAGGTGGGCCGCGCTGTGCTGCCGATGCTCGCGGCGAGCGCCGCGACCCCGACGGCGGCGCTCGAGATCACGGGCCGAGCCTCGGTGGAGTACAAGCTCGACGGAGCCCGGATCCAGGTGCACCGGCACGGCGATGAGGTGAGCGTGTTCACCCGCAGCCTCGCCGACATCACGCACCGGGTGCCCGAGCTCGTCGAGATCGTGCGTGCGCTTCCCGTGCGCGATGCGATCCTCGACGGCGAGACGCTGTCGCTCGACGAGGACGGCGGACCGCGCCCGTTCCAGGAGACGATGTCGCGCTTCGGTGCGGACGCGTCCCGCGAGCTCGCGCTGCGCCCCTGGTTCTTCGACGTGCTGCACCTGGACGGCCGCGACCTGATCGATGAGCCGCTCTCCACCCGTCTCGCCGAGCTCGAGCGCGTCGCGGGCGAGTGGCGGATGCCGGGGATCATCACCGACGACGCCGAGGCCGCCGAGCAGCTGTCCCGCGAGGCACTGGCCGCCGGTCACGAGGGCGTCGTCGTGAAGGCCGTCGATTCGCCGTACAGTGCCGGCCGCCGCGGAAAGTCCTGGGTGAAGGTCAAGCCCGTGCTCACGTTCGACCTGGTCGTACTGGCCGCCGAGTGGGGATCGGGCCGCCGCCGCGGGATGCTGTCCAACCTGCACCTGGGGGCGCTCGACCCCGTGGGCGAGTTCGTCGAGCCTGGCGGGCTCGTGATGGTCGGGAAGACGTTCAAGGGTCTCACCGACGAGTTGCTGCGCTGGCAGACCGAGACGTTTCCCGGTGTCGAGAGCCATCGCACGCCGCACGCGGTCTTCCTGCGCCCCGAGATCGTCGTCGAGATCGCCATCGACGGCGTGCAGCGCTCCCCGCGCTACCCCGGCGGCATCGCGCTGCGCTTCGCCCGCGTCAAGGGCTACCGCCCCGACAAGAACCCCGCCGAGGCGGACACCATCCAGGCGCTGCGCGCTCTGCTGCGCGGCTGACAGCCGCGCACACGGGGCTCAGGCGCTGGGCGGCAGGCCCTGGTCCTCCTCGACGACCGTGCCCTTGAAGGACCAGGGGAAGTTGATCCACAGGTCGGTGTCCTTGAAGGAGTAGTCGGGCTGGATGATCGTGGTCGGCTTCGTGTAGATGGTGACCGAGCGGACGTCAGCGCCCTTCTCCTGCAGCAGCTTCACGGCCAGCGCGAGGGTGCGGCCCGAGTCGGCGACGTCGTCGACCAGCAGCACGCGACGCCCGTTCAGGTAGTCCATGTCGAGCTCGGGCGGCAGCACCTCGGGGGCGTCCAGCACGGTGCCGATGCCGGTGTAGAACTCCATGTTGATCGCACCGCAGTTCTTGGCACCCAGGCCGTACGCGATGGCGCCCGCGGGCAGCAGTCCGCCGCGAGCGATCGCCACGACGACCTCGGGCACGAAGCCGCTGTCGAGGATGTTCCGGGCGAGCTCGCGCGTCGCGTCTCCGAAGCCGTCCCAGGTGAGCGTCTCGCGCTCGATCGCTGTATCCGTCATTGCTCTATTCTCGTGCATCCGGTGCCCGCGAGATCACCGGATCGAGCGGCACACGCGCACGCCAGGGCGAGATCGATTCGAGGCGGCGGGCGACGGCGATCAGTTCGGCGTCGCCGAACATCCGCCCGAGCAGGTGCATGCCGGCCGGGCGGCCGTCGGGTTCACCGCTCGGGATGCCGAGGCCCGGCAGTCCCGTGAGGTTGGCGGCGCTCAGCATCCGCAGGGCGCTGCCCAGCGACTCGTCGTCGCCGGCATCCGTCAGCTCGCTGGCCATCGTCGCCAGCAGCGGGGCGCCGGCGGGGAGGGTCGGCGCGGCGATCGCGGTGAGGTCCGCGTCGCTGAGCGCGCGCTCGATGCGCCTGCGCAGAGCGTGCCGCACGCGCAGCGCCAACCGGACGTCAGCCGGGTCGATGAGAGCGCCCGTCGCGATCATGACCCGCGTGCCCGGCAGGTACTCGACCGCCGCCGCGCGGAGACGCGACCGGTGCTCCGGCACGGACTCGGAGAGCGAGACGACGAGGCCTGCGGTGAGCGCGGCGTCCAGGAACGACAGGTCGAGCTCGACGATCTCCGCGCCCGTGTCGGCCAGTCGCGCGAGGGACTCGTCGATCGCCGTGCGCACCGGCTCGCCCACTCCCCAGAGCGACCACAGAGCGCGGTCGACGCCGATGCGGAGCGGACCGACCGGAGGCCTGAGGGCGCTGTCGGCGACGGAGCCGCCGAACGCGCGGTCGCGTGCGGCCGGATCGGCGATGGCATCCAGCACCAGCGCACAGCCGAGAGCGGATGCCGTGAGCGGACCGATCGCGTCCATGGTGCGGCTGATCGTGATCGCGCCCTCTGTCGAGACGAGGCCCGCGCTGGACTTGAGACCGACGATGCCGTTGACCGATGCGGGGTTCCGGATCGATCCGCCGGTGTCCGTCCCGAGCATCGCGGGCGCATCGCCCACCGCGACCGCCACGCCGGAGCCGATGCTCGATCCACCGGCGTAGCGCGCAGGGTCACGGGGGTTGAGGGTGGGCGGCTGCCCCTGTCCGAAGGCGAACTCGTAGGTGTGGGCCTTGCCGAGCAGCACGCCGCCGGCGTCGCGCAGCCGCGCCACGGCGACCGCATCCCGCTCCGCGGGGCCCGCGTCCGCGAGGGACTCGGATCCTCCGCGCGTGGGCATCCCCGCCACGTCGATGACGTCCTTCACGCCGACGGGGATGCCGTCCATCGGCCCGCGGGAGTTCCCCGCACGTCGGCGCGCGTCGCTCCGCCGCGCCTGAGCGAGAGCTGCATCCGCATCGACGAAGGCCCAGGCGTGCACGTGCGGATCCGTCGCGGCGATGCGCTCGATGCTCGACTGCACCAGCTCGACGCTGCTCAGGCTGCCGTCCGCGAGCGCCTGGGAGGCGTCGTCCACGCCGAGCCGCCAGAGCTCAGTCATCCGTGGTCTCCCCCGCTCGGACCAGTTCCGCGGCGATCGCGCGGAACACCGGCAGGCCGGCACGCAGATCCGTGATCGCCGCGGCGATGGCCGGCGCGTCCTCGCGGGCGATCTCGGCGCCGAGCAGTTCAACGACGACCGCGAGCTCGCCGGATGACAGCGCGCTCATGCGCGCGCCGCCGACAGCATCCGGCCGCGCTCCGCGACCGGCACCCCGCCGATGTACACGCGCCGCACGACGCGGAGGTCGTCGCGGTCGGCGATCACGAGGTCGGCGGGTGCTCCGCGTCGCAGCATCGCGCCGCCCTCGACCAGGCCGGGGACGAGCGCGGCGGGAACGGAGGTCACCATCTCCACGGCCTCCGCGAGGCCGCGATGCCCCCGCGCGATGACGTCCTGCACGGCCGAGATCAGAGGATCGTGGCGGCCGTCGTGCCCGTAGTCCGTGGCGAGGACGTCGACGAGGTCGATGCCCTCGAGCAGGGCGTCCCAGTGCTCCCGGGTCTGCACGGTCTCGCGGCCCTCGAGCAGGTCGAACACGCTCGCCTCTCCGTACCATCCGGCGTCGCGTCCGGACTCCGCCAGCCGCACCGCCTCCGAGGGCGTGTGCGAGGTGTGGTTCACGTGCCCGGCGATGATCGTCGCGGGCCGGCGGTCGTCCGATCGCTGAAGCTCGCGGATCAGGTCGGCGGATGCCGATGCGCTGTGCACCAGGGCGGGCACACCGAACCTCCTGGCAGCCTCCACGCCTTCCCGGATGCCGTCCCGCGCGCTGCCGACCGAGGGCATCACGGTGTCCACCACGAGCCGTCGCAGCGCCTCCGGGTCGACGCCGCCGAGCCCGGCCTGCGCGGCCCGCTCCGTGAACAGCTCGGAGCTGTAGGCGCCCTCGTCCATGAACCGCCCGAGCACCGACTCCTTCAGTCCGCGCGCCTGCGCCTGCGTGACGACGACGCCCGTGCGCCGGAGGATCGCCGCAGGGAGGAAGACCAGGTCCTGACCGCCGCCACCGAGGGTCTGCCCGCCGGCGAGCTCGCCGATCGCGACCGCGCCGTCCGCCAGCATCCGCTCGATCGTCTGCTGCGTGTGCTGCCCGGTCAGGCCCGCGCCGTCTGCGGCGAGCGCCGCCGCGATCGAACCGGGGATGTGCGCCGTGGCGCCGCGCACGTGCACGGCATGACGACGATCCGCCTCGCGGATCTCGTCCATGGTTCCGAGCCCGCAGGTGCTGAGCACGGTCGTCGTCCCGGCGATCGCATGACCGTCGAGGTGGCCGAGCCAGCGCTCGTCCGGCAGCGGTGCCGAGCCGCTGGGGAACAGCGGCGACGGGCTGACTCCGTGCGTGTGGATGTTGACCAGTCCCGGCATGAGGATGCTGTCGGGCTCGTCGACGACCTCACCGGCGAACGCCTCCGCGGCGCGGCGCGCGCCCAGCGCATCCAGCACCTCCACGATCCGGCCGTCGTCGACGACCACGGCGCCGCCCTCGAGGATCGTCCCGCCGGTGGCGGGCACCACCACGCCGGCACGGATAAGAGTCGGCATGGACTCCCCCTCTCGACGGCCGGCCTCGTCACCGGTAGATTCATCATATCGAAGCCGCTTCACTATAGCCAGGAGGACCGATGACCGCGCACCCCCTTCCCCGAGACCTGCGCGGCTACGGCGAGCACCCGCCCGAGGTGCTCTGGCCGGGCGGCTCCCGTGTCGCGGTCTCCCTGGTCATCAACGTCGAGGACGGCTCCGAGCGCAGTCGCGCCCGAGGCGATGACGCCGACGACCTCGGAGCACACTGGACGGCCCATCCGGCGCATCCGCATCAGCGCAATCTCGACCTCGAGTCCGCCTTCGAGTACGGCGCCCGCGCCGGGATCTGGCGGCTGCTTCGCACCCTGCGTCGTCACGACGCCCCTGCCACGGCCTTCTGCTGCGCCGCCGCGCTGGAGGCCAATCCCCGCATCGCCGAGGCCCTCGTCAGGGACGGGCACGAGATCGCCGACCACGGCCTGCTCTGGGAGCCGCACACCCTGCTCACCCCCGAGGACGAGCACGCGCGCATGGTGCGCTCCCGCGAGATCATCGAGGAGCTCACCGGCCGGCGGCCGACGACCTGGTACTCCCGTGACGGCCTCACCGAGCACTCCCGCTCGTCGATGATCGCCGAGGGGTTCCGCTATGACGCGAACAGCTTCAACGACGACGTCCCGCACGCGGGGCCGGACGGACTGGCCCTGCCGGTCATCCCGTACGCGGGCGACACCAACGACTCCGCACTGCTGCGGCAATACCCGACGGCGGCTTCCTTCGCGGGACATCTGTGCGATGCGCTGGATATGCTGCTCGACGACCCACGGGAGGGCGCAGGCGTGCTCAGCGTGGGGCTGCATCCCCGTCTGATCGGGCGCCCGGCGTACATCGGCGCCCTTGACGCACTGCTCCGCCGCGCCAGGGAGAAGGGTGCCTGGATCGCCACCCGCGAGCAGATCGCCGAGCACTGGAGCACGGCCATCGCTGCCTGAGGCGAGACGGGCCGTGCTCAGCCGTGTGCGAGCAGGCTCCCCCAGCCCGGGATGGGTCGGGCCGCACCGGCGAGCCGCAGCAGATGCCAGAGCGTCGCCGTCGCGCTGTCGATGACCGGGATCCCGAACTCCGCTTCGAAATCCGCCACACGGTAGGCGCTGCGCAGGTTCGTGCCGATGCACAGCACGCCGTCGACCTCGCCGGAGAAGGCCGGTCGCATCAGGGCGTCGATCCAGTCGTCGCCGACGCGGGCGATCTCGGCGTTGGCCAGTTCGACCTCGGGCGCAGACAGCACGGGCATCCGGATGCCGTCGGCCTCGTACTGCGCGACGATCTCCTCGGCGATGCCGCGCGGCCCCGGGAACACCAGACCGACCGAATTCAGCCCGAGTGCGTCCAGCGCGGCACGCGCGGCGAGCGTCGCGGTCGTGGCCGGCGCCCCGACCACCGCCGTCAGCTGCTCGCACAGGAGTCGGTCGCCGTCGAACCCCGTCCACGATCCCGACGTGCCGTGGAAGGCCACGGCATCCGGCTCGACGTCCGCGAGCAGCGCGGGCGCCTCGCCCAGCACCTCGGCGTCGATCCGGTCGCCCAGCGAGGCGGGGAGCCGGAACCGGCTGACGTGCGCGGCGACGTCGTCCTGCCCCGCCAGCATCCGCTGGATCGAGGACTCGGCGTTCGAGTTCGACGACGGCGCGAGCACGCCGAGGCGCACCGAGGGCCCGGGGGCTCGGGATGTCATGGTTCCTCCGAGAGTCGCGCTCAGTGCGCGCGGCCGAGCGACGGCGGCGTCGAGATCGCGAGCATCACGGCTGCCGAGTCGGTCCTGTTGCTCCACCAGTGCGGCAGGGAGGCGTCGTAACTGAGGCTGTCGCCCGCCTCGAGCTCGAAGTCCCGTCCCGCGACCGTGGCGACGAGCCGGCCGGCGTTGATGAGCACGACCTCCTCGCCCTCGTGGGAGTGCGGAACCGACGAGCCGTCGAAGCGCGCGGGGATGGTCATGTTCACGACGCCGAGCTTGCGCTCCGCATCCGGGACGATCAGCTCCATCATGATCCCCTGCGACGGGATCTCGATGCGACGACGGTCGGCACGGCGCACGAGCATCTGCTCGTTGCCGGGGTCAGGGTCTGCGAACATGCTGGCCAGCGGCAGGTCCAGCGAGTTGGCCAGGCGCAGCAGCGTCGCGAAGGACGGATTGCCGATGCCGCGCTCGATCTGACTGATCAGCCCGGCGCTGACTCCCGCCCGATCGGCGAGCTCCTCGACCGTGAAGCGGCCGGAGCGCTGCTCGCGCAGCTGAGCGCCGAGATGCGAGATCCAGAAGTCCCGATCGAGACCTTCCTCAGGGATCGACTTCGGCGTAGAGGTGGTACCCACGTTCAGCCCTTCACTTCGTTGACGATGGCTCGTTGTATCGAGACGATAGCGCGTCCTCGGCGCCCCGAGATGCAGCGAGGGTCCGAAGAGTCGCGGTCACCTCGCGCTCCCAGTACACCGCGGCCCTGTTCGCGCCGCGGGCGTGCACCTCGGCGGCGCGGGCCGCGGAGGGGGCGGGGAGACCGATCGGATGCCCGGACGCGGCCACCACGTCGATGACGCGCTGGACGGTGGAGTCCAGCTCCCCCGCGCGATCAGCCCGCGCGAGATCGTCCGCGAGATCTGTCGGGCCGATCCACGCCCCCTCGAAGAGCGGATGCGCGGCGAACTGCTCGATGGCGTCCACGGCATCCGTCGTCTCGACGAGCACGGAGAGCACGGGCACGTGCGCATAGGCGGTGCCGTAGCGCGAAGCGGGCGACACCTGCCGGGGGCGCTCCCCCTCGGGAGGGAATCGGGTCGCACGATGAGCGCTCTCGAGCTCTTCGACGCGGCGCACGCGCGGGAGCACCAGTTCGTCGGCGCCGGTGTTGGCGAAGGCCAGCAGGCAGTCGTCGTCCAGGGCGGGAACGCGGATGCCGACGCGCACCCCACTGCCGCGGAGTCGCTGCACGGCGTCGGCGCAGGCCGCGACCGTGATACCGGTCTGCTCGGCGTCGATGACGATCGAATCGATCCCGGCGACCTCGAGCAGGCCGAGCAGAGTCGGCGTGGGGTCGGCGGTGATCAGCCCGACCTCATCGCGGAGCGGTGCGTGCGCGTTCATTCGTCGCACACGAACTGCCAGTCGGCGGGCTTGCTCATCCCGACCACCATCTCGATGTTCTCGTCGGTGTCGTTGGTGATGCCGTGGCTCGTGGCGCGCGGGATGTAGATCCCGTCGCCGGGGCGCGCCCGGTAGTCGGTGCCGTCGAGATGCACGATCGGCGTGCCCGAGATGATCACGTAGAACTCGGAGACGTCCGGGTGATGGTGGCACAGATGGTGCTGCCCGGGCAGGATCCGCCCGAGGCTCACGTTGAGGTCGTCGGAACCGCTCAGGTCGCGGGAGATCAGGTTGCAGACCTGCCCCTGGTCGCGCTGACCCTTCAGCCCGATCTTGGCGAGGTCGCTGTACCCGATGTCGTGCGCGTTGTGCACGAGACGGGAGATGTCCGCCGGCGGACGGCCCATGTCAGCGCGCCTCCTCGAGCTCGCGCGAGCTCCCGGCGGGAGCGTGCTCCAGCCACCAGCGCGCGATCTCCTCACGCGTCGCGAACCAGACGCCCTGCTGCTCCTGCGCATAGGCGAGGAAGCGGCGCACGGCCATCGCGACACTGGGGCGGCCTCCGATGCGCAGGTGCACGCCGACCGACATCATCCGGGGCGTCTCCGCCCCCTCGATGAGCAGGCAGTCGAGGGTGTCGCGCAGTACGGCGAAGTAGTCGTCGGGACTGCCGAGGCTGCCGCTCCCCCAGAAACGGGCGTCGTTCGTGTCGCCGGAGTAGGGCACGACCAGGTGCGGACCCTGCTCTGTGTCCACGTAATAGGGCAGGTCGTCGGAGTAGGAGTTGGAGTCGTAAAGGAACCCCTCCTGCGCCAGGACGTCACGGGTCTCCTCGGTGATGCCCTCTCGGACGTACCATCCGGTGGGCCGCACACCGGCGGTCTCTTCGATGGAGGCGACGCAGCGGCGGATCTCGGCCCGCTGCTCCTCGGCCGTCATGCCGACCAGGCCGCGCCACTTGTACCCGTGCCCGCAGATCTCGTGCCCGTCGCGGACGATCGCACGCGCCGCCTCGGGGTTGCGCTCCAGGGCGACCCCGCAGGCCATGACGGTGGAGCGAACCCCGAACTCGCGGAACATGCCGAGGTAGCGCCAGATGCCCACGCGGCTGCCGTACTCGAAGAACGACTCCTTCATCAGGCTGCGACGGCTGGGGTCGGCTGACCAGCCGCCGAAGATCGAGATGTCCTCGTCGCGCTCGTCGCCGGCCTCGATCGACAGCTCGGCGCCCTCCTCGTAGTTCAGCACCAGCGAGACCGCCACACGCGCGCCGTTCGGCCAGCCCACGACGGGCGGGTGCTCTCCGTATCCGATGAGATCACGCATGGTCGGTGCTTCTTCCTCCGAGACCGGGCGGCAGCATCCTTGCGTTCACTCCGGTAGTCCAATCTTCATTATAGTGAATTCTCACTGGCCGAGCCCCCTGCCCTGATACACGGCTCGGTGCGCCGCGAGAGAGGTGCGCAGCATTCCGTCGACATCGTCGATGACGTTGCCGTGCGCGGGTCCGATGAAGCCGGTCGGATGCTCGTCGAGCAGGCCCTCGATGGCCGTGAAGGCGTCGCTGACGTCGACGAACTTCGTCCAGTAGAGAGCCCGGCCCGTGCCGTACGCCGCCTGCGCCACGGACGGGGGCTCGGGCATCTCCCCGGAGAAGAGACGGCATTGACCGGGGAGATGCGCCGGCTCGTCGGCCTCCTCGTCCGGCGACGGGACGTCGTGGATGAACGAGAAGCCGTCGGAGACGAAGAGCACCCCGGCTCCGGAGTCCCACGCCCAGGTGGTGTTCTCCAGATCGCGGATGTGCGCGGGAATCAGAACAAGCTCCCGTCCGCCGAGATCCACGGACTGCCCGGCGGGGACCGCGCGCAGGCGATCGGCGAACTCCGGGAAGTGCAGATGGTAATCGCGCACCTCGCCGAGGACGGTCGCCTGCGGGAACCGCTCCATCAGCGCGGGCAGGTTCCCCGCGTGCGGGATCTCGGGGTGGGTGGGGACGAGGTAGTCGAGGGTCCGCCCTGCGAGAGCCTCGTCGAGCTGAGCCAGGACCACCGCGCGATGCGCAGGGTCGCCGGTGTCGATCAGCGCGGTGCGCTCCTCGCCGATCACCAGATAGGCGTTGACGTGGTAGTGCACCTCCTCGCCGTGGCCGAAGGCGGACAGGCATCCGCCCAGCCAGTACACGCCGTCGGCGATCCGGCGGGGCGACTCGAACACGGCGGTCATGACAGTCCGATCCTCTCGATGGCGGCGGAGAGCGCGGCGGTCTGCTCCGCCACCTCCTCGCCCTCGAACGACCGGCCGTACCCGGGACCGATCAGTGAGATCCGTCTCTCCGCGACGACCGACCGCACGTGCGCCGCGATGTCCCCGGTCTCCGCGCGGGTGAACCAGCGGAACTTCGCCAGGCCGTTCTCGGCCGGCCCGTCACCGTGGGTGAAGGCGTCCGAGGTGAGCAGCGTGCCCGTCTCCGGCTCGTGCACCCACAGGGTGGGCAGCAGCCGCATCATCGGGGAGATGAGCTCGATGCGCATGCCGGGGTGCGGTTCGATCCACTGCGACGCGCCCGGCTCGACGCTCACGCGCCGCACCTCCGCGTGCGAGCGCGGCACGGTGATGCCCCCGGTGTACCAGACCGCGGCGATCGGGAACCGCGACTCGATGGCCGGCAGGTTCAGGCAGCACTCCATCTCGGTGCGGGTGAGCAGAACCGAGAGCGGGACGCCGCCGTCGTACAGCTCCCGCAGGGCGGAGAGCACCTCCTGCTCGTGGGCGCGGATGCCCGTGTCCACCAGCAGTGCACCGGTCTCGCCGATGATGAGATAACAGCTGACGGGCTGCGAGGCCCGCACCCCCGGAGGGCACCAGCTCACTCGCTCGTCGAGGTCGATGTCACCGCCGAGGCGGTGCACTGTGGTGGCCGACATCAGCGTGCCCCGCTCAGCGAGCGGCGCTCTCCCAGACCGCGATGGCCTCGTCCAGCGAGCAGTGGTCGTGGCGGGCGCGCATGACGGTCAGCGCCGCCTCGTGCACGGTCTCGTCGTACGCGCCGACCGCGTCGTCGATCAGCACCGCGTAGAAGTCGTTGGAGCCCGCATCTCGCAGCGTCGCCTCGACGCATCCGCCTGTCGACACCCCGACGATCGCGACCGACTCGATGCCCTGGCTGCGCAGCAGCATGGCCAGCTCGGTGCCGACGAACGCGCTCTGGCGGCGCTTGCGGATGACGATCTCATCGCCTTCGGGCTCGCATGCCTCGGTGAACTCCGTGAGCGGGTCCCCCTTGGCGCTGAGCCTGCCGAGGTCGGTCGAGCGGCCCTGACCCACGGTGTACAGGGCCCGCAACCAGGCTGCCGTCGAGCTCTTGCCGTCGGGCAGGTTCTCGACGCAGATGTGGAAGATCGGCACGCCGTTCGCCCGGGCGGCCCTGATCGCGCGACCGCACTGGTCGACGATACGCGGCATCATGCTCATGTCGTGGCCCGAGTCCGCGATGGCCCCGCCCTTGGAGACCGCGCCCTTCTGCATGTCGATGACGACCAGTGCGGTCGTGGCCGGGTCCAGCAGTTCAGCGAAGGTGTCGCGCACCTGCTTGCCGCAGATCTCGATCATGTCGTTCTCCTTTCAGACCCGGTGCCGGCCGGGATCGCTCTCCGACCGGCACCGGGGTGATGTCATCTCGTCAGCCGCCGAGGGCGGCGAAGTAGATCTGGTTGTTGGTGAGCGGATTCGCCCCGGTCAGGCCCTTCTGCCTCGCGAGCATGTTCTTGGTCTGCACGAGCGCGAGGATCGGCGAGCCCTCGTCGATGTAGTCCGCGGCGTCCTGCAGCAGCGTCTTGCGATCGGCCTCGCTGGTCTTGACATCGGCCATCTTCAGACGGGCCTCGTCGAAGCGGGGGTCGGCCCAGCCGGTGCTGTTGCTCGGAGCGCCGCCGGCGTAGAACGCGTAGCTGTAGAACGCCGGATCGTTGATGACGATCGGCTCGGAGTAGAGGATCGCCTGATAGCGGCCATCGATCACGGCGGTGGAGAAGTCCGTGGTGCTCGCGATGTTCTTCAGCGCGACGCGGATGCCCACATCCTTGAGCATCGACTGGATCAGCACCGCCGAGCGTTCGGCCACCGGGCCGGGACGCGTGACGCTGTAGCTCAGCTCCATGTCGAACCCGTCCGGGTAACCGGCATCCGCCAGCGCCTTCTTGGCCGCTGCCTTGTCGAAGGTGTAGCTCGGAGTCGCCTTCACACCGGGGAAGATCGCCTTCGACGGCTCACCGTAGCCCGAGTACGCACCCTTGACCAGAGCAGCACGGTCGATCGCCTGCGAGACGGCGCGACGCACCGCGGGGTCGGCGAGGGGTCCGGTCTTGGTGTTGATCATGAGCGTGTCGCGCGTCTGTCCGACGCAGTCGAGCACCTGCACGCCGGGGGCCTTCGCGAGCGAGGCGTACTGGTCGTACTCGAACGACCCGGCCACCTGGGCCTCACCGGACTCGACGAGCTGGCTGCGGGTGGCTGTGTTCGACACGGCCTTGATGACGACGCGCTTGACGGAGCCGCGCTTGCCCTCCCAGTGCGAGTCGGCCTTCAGCGTGAGCGACGTGCCGGGGGTGAACTCCTCGAGGTCCCAGCCGGAGTAGTCCGCGAGGTTCTTGGAGAGCCAGTCGTTGGCCGTCGGGTCGTCCGCGGTCGCGTGCTTCTTGGCCTCGACGCTGTCGTGGATGTAGAACAGGTTGTTCTGCAGCGACGCGAGCGTGTACGAGGTGACGACCTTGGTGTTCAGCTGGATGGTGTGCTCATCGATGATCTTGGTGAGGTTGTCGACATCGAACCCGCTCGTGGTCAGCGTGCCCTTCATGACCGGCTGACGGACCATGCCGATCTGAAGGCTCCACGCGACGTCCTCGGCCGAGAGCTTGTTGCCCCACTGGCTGGTCAGGTCGCGGAGCTTGACGATGACGCCGGTGCCGTCGGGGTTGAGCTCGGCGCTCTCGGCGAGGCGTCCGGTGAGGTCGGTCGACGGCTTGAGGCAGCTCTCCTCGGAGCCGGCTCCCTTGTACGCCATCAGCTGCGAGCCGAGGCCGCTGAGGACGACGTGGGAGGCACTGCCGCCCCACGGCGAGGGGGTCAGGCTGTCGGGAACCGCCCCGACGGCGACGACGACACTCTCGGGCTTCGACGCGGCCGGAGCCGTCCCGTCGGACGACGGTGTGCCGGAGCACCCCGTGACGACCAGCGAGACCGCCGCGGCGACTGCGCCGAGGAGAGCCAGACGTGAATGCTTCATTGCATGTTCCGTTCTGATTTCGGGTATTGCAGGGGTGGGTGGGGGCGAGCGGTGACCGACCTCAGTAGCGGTAGGCCTGCTTGTGGCCCGCTCGGATGATGGGCTCGACATCGCGGACGTTCGTGATGACGTTCCCGTGGGTGGGTGCGACGATCTCGACGCCGAGCTCGTCCACGAGCGCCAGGACGCGGTCGTAGACGCGATCGGCGTCGTTGTTGAATCGCGCCCAGTACAGTGCGCTGCCGGTGAAGAACGCGGCGTTCTCGACGGCGATGGGCTGGGAGAGTTCGTCCGTGGTGAGCGCGCACTCCCCCGGGAGGTGCAGCGGATCCTCGTCATCGAGCTCGGGACGGTGCATGTAGCAGAACCCGTCGGCTGTGAACATGACCTTCTCGCGCGACGCGACCGCCCACTGGGTGTTCGGGAGGTCGCGGATCATCGCTTCGACGATGCGCACCTCCTGTCCACCGCCGAGGTCGATCACGTCACCGGGGACGCGCGAGTTCAGGTTCGGCACGATCTGCGGGTAGAAGAGGTGGTAGTCGTGCATGTCGCCGACCACCTTGATGTCGGGGTACTTCTCGACGAGCCGGGGCAGGTTGCCGGTGTGCGGCAGCTCGGGGTGCGTCGGGAAGACGTAGGTGAGCGGCTCGTCTCCCAGAAGCTCGTCGAGCTTGGCGGAGATGGTGGGCCAGCTGGACGGGTTTCCGGTGTCGACGATCATCGACGCCTCGGTGCCCTTGACCACGTATGCCGAGTTGTGGCCGTGGATGACGCGGTCCGCGAGGTGGAAGGGCAGGCAGGCGCCCATCCAGAAGACACCCGGCCTGATCTCCCGGGGGAACTCGGCGGCCATCGTCTCGGTGATGATGTTCTCCATGGCGATGTCTCCTAGGCGGCGTCGTCGGCCAGTGCGGCCAGCATGAGGTCGAGGTGGCGGCGGACGCTGGCGCGCCCGCGGATGACGGCGCCGCGCGAGGGAGCGATGGCCTCGGGATCGAAGCGGTCGAAGGTCTCCACGAGCCAGTCGCGCAGCGGGTGCTTCGTCGCACGGGGAAGCCACTCGTACTTGGCGAACAGATGCGCGGCGACCTGCGCCGGCGTCGTGTCGTCCTGCACGGTGTCGTCGATGAAGCGGTAGCCGTCGGGACGGTCCATGACCCCGTGCGTGAAGGTGTCCGAAGTGAACAGCGCGCCGGTCTTCTCGTCCCAGCCCCAGAAGGTGGGGAGCAGGCGCAGCAGCGGCGACTGGACGTCGAGGATGCGGCCGGGAGCGACCTCGATGGTCATCGAGCGCTCGAGCGCATCGCCCTCGGCGGTGCGGGTCCCGTCGATCTGCTGGCGGCGCCCGCGGAGGGCCATCCTGCTCACGTCATCGAATGCGTCGAACGGGTTGATGACACCGCCGGTGAACAGCCGGAGGATGTCGAAGCGGCGCGCGATGGGCTCGAGGTTGGAGACGCAGTCCATCTCGGGGCGGGTGAAGAACATCGAGACGCCGCCGCCCTCTCCGATCAGCTCCGCGATGTCGTCGAGCACCTGCTCGCTGTGCACTGCCAGCCCCGAGTCGATGAGGAGGTGGTCCTCCCCCTCCGACAGCAGGTAGCAGTTCGACGCCTGGTAGCCGGTCGATCCGCGCGGGACCCAGCTGACGAGATCGCTGAGCTCGTAGGCTCCGCCGAGGACGGTCAGTCCGCCGTCATGCACTTTAGTGAACATGGCTTCAATCTATTGAAGATGGACGATGGTTGTCAAGACCCGGGGCACGGTTTCCGCAGGCGCGGAGCGGGCTCAGGCGGCCGTCGCAACGGCGGACTGCGGAGGGGCCTCGCGGCGACGCGGAGCGACGTTCTGCCGCGTGCGCGGGTCGAGCAGGGTGATGAGGGTGTCCAGCACCACGTAGCCGAGCAGGCTGGTCGCGCCCATCACGAGCACGAAGCCCTGGATGACCGGCACATCGCCCTTCAGCACGCCATCGAGGGACCAGCCCCCGATTCCGGGCCACGAGAACACGCTCTCGATGATCGCCGCGCCGCTGAGCGACGCGGCGAACAGCAGCACCATGTACGTCATCAGGGCACCGCGCACATCGGTGAGCGCGTACCGGAAGACCTGCCCCGGACGAAGTCCGCAGGCGCGGGCGAACTCGATCTGCGGCGACCCCAGGATCTGCAGCATCCCGGTGCGCACCGTCTTGCCGAACGCCGCCGCGAAGAACAGCCCGATGGTCACCGTCGGCAGCACGGCGCGACTGAGGATGGAGCCCACGGTCCCCCACTGGCCGGCGATCACGGCATCCACGGGAACCCAGCCGGTCACCTTCGGCGGCGGCGAGTCGAGGGCCGAGAGCATGCCCAGCGGAGCCGGCGCGATCTTCAGCTGCTGGTAGAAGATGAACAGCAGGATCAGCGCGAGCACGAACTCCGGCATCGCCATGAGGATCGACACCACCACGCCGAACGTGCGGTCGGGCAGGCGTCCCACGCGGTACGCGGCGACCGCGCCCATCGCCAGGCCGATGATCAGCGCGAGGATCAGTCCCGGGACCAGGTAGACGAGCGTGTTGGGGAGCCGGGTCCAGAGCTCCTCGGACACCGAGCTCCCGGTGAAGAACGACGTTCCCAGGTCGCTGTGCAGGACCCGCACCAGGTAGTCGAGGTACCGCTCGAGGAAGGGCTTGTCCAGGCCCAGCTGCTCGTTGATCCTGGCGACGTCCTGCGGGGTGGCGAACTCGCCGAGCAGCGCCTTGGCAGGGTCGCCGGGCAGCAGGGAGACCAGCCCGAAGCTGAGCGTGATCAGACCCCACAGCAGCAGGACGGCGATGATCAGACGGGAGATGATGTAGCGGATCATGATTCTCCTGAGACGTCGAGGTCGTCCAGCACGGCCGCGCGTCCGCGGTACGGGATCGGCGGCATGGCCGCTGCCATGAGATTGCGGGTGTAGTCCTCGACCGGGGCATCCAGCACCTGCTGCGCGGTGCCGCTCTCCACGAAGCGGCCGTGGTGCATGACCACGACGCGCGAGCAGAAATGCCGCACTGTCTCGATGTCGTGCGAGATGAACACGTAGGTCAGGCCGCGCGACTCGCGCAGCCGGTTCAGCATCCGCAGCGTGGACGCGCGGATCGTGAGATCCAGGGATGCCGTCGGCTCGTCGAGCACGACCAGCGACGGGTCGGTGACCAGCGCCCGGGCGATGCCGACACGCTGCTGCTGACCACCGCTGAGATTGGCGGGACGACGATCCAGGAAATCCGGCGAGAGCCCGACCTCCTGCAGCGTCGATGTCACGCGTTCGCGCCGAGCGGCGCGGCCACCGTAGCCGCCGTGCACGATGAGCGGCTCCTCGACGATCTGGCCGATGGTCAGGCGCGGGTTCAGCGAGGCGTACGGCTCCTGGAACACGATCTGCCAGCGGTGGCGATGGCGGCGCAGCTCGCGTCTGCTGAGTGCGCGGATGTCCTGCCCCTCGAGCACGACGGAGCCGCTGTCGGCATCGTAGAGACGCAGGATCAGCCGGCCCAGGGTCGACTTGCCCGACCCCGATTCGCCGATGATGCCCAGGCACTCGCCCTGCTCCACCGAGAGCGAGACCCCGTCCACAGCGACCTTGGCGCCGCCGTGGGGCAGGGCGAAGGTCTTGGTGACGTCGGTGAGTTCGATCAGTGCCATCTCAGTACTCCATGACCTTGGGCCGGGCGCCGACGGTGGCGATGTTCCTGGTGCCGCCCGCGGGCGACTCCTCCGGACGCACCACGGAGTCCAGCAGGGAGGCCGTGTACTCGTGCTCCGGTGTCACGAAGACGCGGGACACCGGCCCCTGCTCGACGATCCGCCCCTGGTACATGACCAGGACGCGGTCGCAGTAGTTGGCGACGACACCGAGGTCGTGGGTCACGATCAGCATCGATCGGCCGCTGTCGACGGTCAGCCTGGTGAGGGTGTCCAGCACCTGGCGCTGCACCGTGAGGTCGAGCGCGGTGGTCGGCTCGTCCGCGATCACGAGGCGGGGGTTGAGGAACAGCGCCATGGCGATGACCACGCGCTGCGCCATTCCGCCGCTGAGCTCGTGCGCGTAGCCGCGGATGACGCGCTCGGCGTCCTTCACGCCGGTGGCCTCGAGCAGGTCCACCGCGCGACGGTGCAGTTCCTGGCCGCGCGGCGCGCCGTGCGCCTTGGCGATGTTGTCGAACTGCTTCTCGATCCGCAGCACCGGATTCAGCGCGCTGAAGGGGTTCTGGGCGACGAAGCCGATCTCCTTCCCGCGGATCCGGCGCAGCTCGCGCTCCTTGAGGTCCAGCAACGAGGTGCCGTAGAAGTCGACGTGCCCCTCGGTCACCTTCCCCGGAGGCATCAGCAGCTTGATGATGGAGCGGACGACCGTGGACTTGCCGGAACCGGATTCGCCGACGATGCCCACCACCTCGCTCTCGCCGACGCCGAACGAGACGCCGTGCAGCGCGCGGATGGAGGTCGTCCTGTTCTCGAAATCGGTGACCAGGCCGGTCACTTCCAAGCCGCTCATCGGGCACGCTCCACTCGCTCGATCCGGTTCTCGATCGCACCGGCGATCACGTTGAACGAGGCGATCACCAGCAGCATCGCCAGGGTGGGGAACGCGGCGGCCCACCACTCCCCGCGGATCAGCATGCTCGCGCCGTCACTGATCATGGCGCCCCAGGTGGGGACAGGCGGGTTCACTCCGACGCCGAGGAAGTTCAGTGCGGCGATCGTGCCGAGCGCGTTCGCGGCTGTGAGCGTGGCCTGCACGAGCACCACGCCATAGGCGTTGCGGAAGACGTGGTTGAACGCCACGCGCATCGGCGAGCATCCGATGGCGACGGCGGCCTCGACGTAGCGGGAGGAGCGCAGGGCGATGGCGGATGCCCGGGACAGGCGCACGAAGCGCGGAGCGCCGACGATCGCGATCGCGAGGATGACGTTCCAGGCGCCGCCGCCCATGAGCTGGATCGCGACGATCGCGATGACGATGATCGGCAGCGCCGCGAAGGCGTCGACGACCCGCATGACCGCGTCACCCACCCGCCCGGTGGTGGCGAAGAGGCCGATCGGCACACCGACGACCAGCGCGAGCAGCGTGGCCGCCACGGAGATGGGCACGTCGAGCTTGGCGGCCTCGATCGTGCGAGCGAACACATCCATGCCGTTGCCGTCCGTGCCGAACCAGTGCACCCCGTTGGGTGCGATCCCGATCGCATTCGGGTCCGGGCGGAACGGATCGATCGGGTACGGGCCGATCAGCGCGAACACCGGCAGACCGATGATGACGATCACGGCGATGGTCGCCGCGATCCCGTTCCAGCGCGCGCCCAGGCGGAGCCGGCCCCGCCGGCTCCAGCGCACCGCGCGGATCGACGCCGATGTCGGCGGAGCGGACTGCACGCTCATGAGACCCTGCTGCGGTGTCGGGCGGCTCCGGGAAGCGCGGCGGCCTGCGGCTGATCTGACATGCGGACTCCTGTCGTGACCTCGTCGTCGAGATCCTGAAGCGGATCATCAACTTATTGAAGACACATTCGACGCGAGAGTCAACCCTTGAAGTCGACTACACGCGTAAATCCTGACCTGACGACCCGAGTGCGATGTTTCATCAGAATGAAGAGCTTCACCCAGCATTGACTTCAGCGGCCCTGATCTTCATTATGGTGATGACAACACTTCTTGGTTGAAGACAGGATGGTGCACGACGATGTCCCCCACTCCCTCCCCGGTCCGCTATCTGCTGCACGACGGCGAGCTCATCGACTACGCGGACGCGCAGCTGCACGTGCTCAGCACGAGCACGAAGTACGGCGTCGGCGTCTTCGAGGGCTTCCGCGCGTACTGGAGCGAGGAGGACGGCGAGCTCTACGCGTTCCGCGTCGAGGACCATATGCGCCGGCTGATCGACTCCATGCGGGTCGTCGAGATCGACGGTCCCACCGACACCGCCGTGCTGGCCGATCAGCTGATCGGGCTCATCCGCGCGAACGAGCTGCGCTCGAACCTGCACATGCGCACGCAGGTGTTCGTGGACTCCCCCGACGGCAAGCCGGACGACACCGGTCCCGCGACGGTGTTCATGGCCGCGATCCCGATGGGCAACTACTTCGGCGCGACGGGCCTCGACGTGCAGATCTCCAGTTGGGCCCGCCTCTCGGACCGCGCGATGCCGCCTCGGGTCAAGTCGATCGCCAACTACCAGAACGGACGCCTCGCCCTGCTGGAGGCCAAGCGCAACGGCTACGGAGCGGCGCTGCTGCTCACCGAGAGCGGTCACGTCGCGGAAGGTGCGGGATACAACGTGTTCATGGTGCGCCAGGGCCGGCTCTGCACGCCCCCGTCGACGGACAGCATCCTCGAGGGGATCACCCGCGACAGCGTGCTGCAGCTGGCGAGCACGCAGCTCGGCCTCGACGTCGACATCCGCCCGATCGACCGCACCGAGCTCTACTCGGCCGATGAGATCTTCGTCTGCGGCAGCGCCGCAGAGGTCAACCACGTCACTTCCGTGGATCGCACGAAGATCGGCGACGGCAGCACCGCCGGTCCGATCACGGCGAGCCTGCAGGGCCTGTACGCGGATGCCGTGCGCGGCCGCATCGCCGGCTTCGGCCACTGGGTCACGCCGGTCTACGGCACTGCCTCGGCATGACCGGGATGACGGCGCACGCCGACTTCCTGCACGCCCGGGGCGAGTTCGACCCGGGCGCCGAACCGGTGCTGTCCGTCGCGCAGGGTCAGAGGTTCCGTCTCGAGGCGCGGAGCGTGCTCACCGATCCGCGCTTCGAGACGGCCGAGGACTTCTCGATCTTCTCCATCCCCGTCACGGGGCCCGTGCGCATCGAGGGCGTCCGTCCCGGCGACCTGGTCCGCATCGATGTCCACGACATCCGCATCGCCGAGCGCGGCGGCATGGTCACGATGCCGGGTCGCGGAGGCTTCGGCGAGCCCCTGGAGATGCACGGGATGGTGGTCCCGGTGCACGACGGCTTCGCGCACTTCCCGGATGACGTGCGCGTCCCGATCCGGCCGATGATCGGCAAGATCGGCCTCGCCCCCGAGGGCGACAGCCCGAACTCCTCCACCGTGGGCCGCTACGGCGGCAACATGGACTGCCGCGACATCATCAGCGGCTCCTCCGTCTTCATCACCGCGCAGGTGGACGGCGGCCTGCTCTACGCGGGCGATCTGCACGCCGTGCAGGGCGACGGCGAGTGCTCGCTCACCGCCGTCGAGATGGAGGGCTCGGTCGAGCTGTCCTGCCGCGTCGTGCGCCCCGCTCCCGTGCGCGGACCGGTGGTCTTCGCCGAGGATCGCATGATCGTGCTCGGTGACGGCGAGGACCTCGACGAGGCGGCCACCGTCGCGCTCGACGAGATGATGGCGATCGTGCGCGCCGACCGCGGGTGGACCCGCGAGCGCACCGCCATGCTCCTCTCCGCCGCCGCCGACGTCGCGGTCTCGCAGCTCGTCAACGCCCGCAGGAGCGTGAAGGTCTCCCTCGACACCCGCTACCTGCTCACCGCTCCCTTCCAGACGAAAGAGGACTGACATGTACGACCTCCTCATCACCGGCGGCCTGGTGGTCACCCCCTCCGGCGCCGAGCCGCTGGACATCGCGATCGCCGACGGCCGCATCGCCGCCCTCGCCTTCGCCGGCACCACCCCGCTCGACTCCGCTGCCCGAGTGATCGACGTCGGCGGCAAGCTGGTGGTGCCCGGCGGCGTCGACCCGCACGTGCACACGAACTCCGTGCTGCCCACCGCCGCCGAGAGCGGGATCATGTGCTTCGGAGCGGACCGGGTCAGCGAGGGCGCCATCTACGGCGGCACCACGACTCTGGTCGACTTCGCGCACTGGAAGCCCGGCGACGACCTCTCCGACTCGTTCGCCCGCAAGGCCGCGGAGTGGAACGGCCAGACCTACACGGACTTCGCTCTGCACGGCACGTTCAAGGAGCCCGAGGTTCCGTTCAGCGTGCTGGAGCAGATCCCGGATGCCGTGTGGAACGGCCACGGCAGCTGGAAGGTGTGGATGACCAACACCACCCCCACGCGTCCGCACCAGAAGACCGACCTCGGAAACATGTGGGGCATCATGGAGCAGACCGCCGCCGCGGGCGCCATGCTCGCCGTGCATGCGGAGGATGACGACATCGTCATGTACTCCTACCGCCGTCTCAAGCACCAGGGCGCGATCGGCATCGAGAACATGCACCACGCGCACAACGTGCTGTCCGAGCAGCTGTCGTTCCAGCGCGCGATCACGCTCGCGCGCCACGTGGGCGCCGCGATCTATCTGATGCACGTGAGCGCCAATGTCGGCATCGACGCCATCCGGAAGGCACGCGGCGAGGGCGCGCCGATCTACGGCGAGATCCTGCCGCACTACGCCTACTTCTCCGCGGAGAACTACCGCGAGCCTCACGGCGCGATCTACCACACCTATCCGTCCCTGAAGGATGCCGACGATCGCGACCACATGTGGCCGGCGCTCATCGACGGCACGCTCAGCACGCTCGCCACCGACGGCGTGTGCACGGACTTCGACGTGAAGACGCGAGGCAACACGATCTACGACGCCACGGGCGGTCACGCCGGCGTCGAGATGCGGATGGCCGTCGCGTACACCGAGGGCGTCGTGGGCCGCGGCCTCGACCTCACGCGCTATGTGGACCTCACCTCGGCGAACGCCGCGAAGATCCTGGGGCTGTATCCGCGCAAGGGCGCGATCGCGGTCGGCAGCGACGCCGATCTCGCCGTGATCGACACGGACGTGGACCGGCGGGTCACCGCCGCGGACCTGCACGAGGCCGATTACACGCCGTGGGAGGGGTACCGCACCCGCGCCTGGAACATGATGACGCTGCTGCGCGGCCAGGTGATGGTCGACGACCGCGACCTGGTGGCCGGTCCGGTCGGGGAACTGCAGAGCCAGCGCGTGTCGTCGGACGTGCTCAGCCGTCCGGCCTGCTGAGGGACCGCACATGACGGCGCCGGCCGCCGCGCCGGTGCGGATGCTGGTGATCAGCCTGATGGCGTCGATGCTCGTCGTCTCGTTCAACCAGACCGTGCTGAACACCGCGCTGCCCACCATCATCGCCGAGCTCGGCGGGCTGGACCGCATCGGCTGGATCGTGGCCGCGTTCGTGCTGACGTCCACGCTGAGCATGCCGCTGGCCGGTGCGCTGTCGGACGTGCTCGATCGCAAGCGCCTGCTGCTCGGAGCGAGCATCGTGTTCGGCCTGGGCACGCTGCTCGGCGCGCTGTCCTGGAACCTCGACGTGCTCATCATCGCCCGGCTCGCCCAGGGCATCGGCGGCGGCGGGGTGATGGTGCTGACGCAGACGATCATGGCCGCGGCGGTCCCCTCCCGCGAGCGCGCGAAGTACGCCGGCGCCTTCGGCTCGGTGTGGGCGGTCGCGACCATCAGCGGGGTGCTGATCGGCGGCTGGCTCACCGACGGACCCGGGTGGCGCTGGGTGTTCTGGGGCACCCTCCCCCTGCTGGCGGTGGCGATGGTGCTGGGCGCGAGATTCATCGCGCCGAGCAGGCCGAGTGACGTCCGGGTGCAGCCCGACATCGCCGGCATGCTGCTGCTGTGCATCGCGACGACCGCGCTGGTCACGGCCACCTCCGCCTCGCTCCCCGCCGAGTGGTCATGGTTCATCGGGGCGGTGGGCGCGGGCGCGGTGTGCGCACTCGTGTTCGCCGAGCGAAGGGCCGAGCAGCCGGTGCTGCCCGGCGTCCTGTTCCGCAGCCGCACCTTCGTCCTCGCGACGCTCGCCGGGATGCTGTGCAGCGGCGTCGCCTCGTTCGTGGTGCTCTCCTACCTGCCGTCGTTCGCGCAGATGGTGCTCGGGCTCTCCGCTCTGCAGGCGGGTCTTCTCCTGCTGCCCATGATCGTCGCGACGGTGACCTCGTCCACGCTGACCGGCTTCGCCGTGTCGAGGACGGGTCGGTACATCCTGATCCCGGCTCTCGGCGCCGGCGCCGTGGTGGTCGGGCTGCTGCTGCTCGGGACGCTCGGCCCGGACACGACCCCGCTCCGCCTCTCGCTCTCCGCGGCGCTGCTGGGCGCGGGCATCGGCACGAACGTGCTGCTGCTGACCCTGCTGGCGCAGAACGCCCTTCCGGCACGGAACATCGGCGTGGCGACGGCGGCCAACAACTTCTTCCGGCAGGCGGGCGCGACCATGGGGATATCGCTGGTCGGAGTCGCCTTCGCCTCGCGCCTGCACGACGCGCTGGCATGCGCGCTCGACACGCGCGGCATCCCGCAGCGCGAGGATCTGCCGCTGGCGACGATCTCCCCCGAGCAGCTCGCGCTGCTGGACCCCGGGCTGCGGTCGGCCGTGGCGGAGGCATACGCCTCCGCGCTGCCGCCGCTGTTCCTGGCGCTCATCCCCCTCGCCCTGGCCGCGCTGGTGATGATCCTCGCGCTCGAGCGGCGCCCGCTCGCCGAGTCGCACATCTGACGCACGGCCCCACCCCCGCCGGCGATGGGGTACAAACGAAGAGGGCGTCCGCTCCGCGGAACGGATTCCCACCGCATCCGTCCACCGACCGAGGTCCCCTCATGTGCCGCCTGTTCGCCTTCGTCTCCCCCGTCACCGCCAGCGCGCGCGGAGAGCTGGGAGCGGACGGCATGGAGAGCCTGCTGTCGCTGGCGCGGCTGCACGGCGACGGCTGGGGCCGTGCGAGTGTGCGCGCCCCCGGCGACGCTCCGATCGTGACCCGCTCGGCGATCTCCGCCGCCGAGGACCCCGACTTCGACGCGGCCCTTGCGACCCCCTGTCGCGCAGCCGTGGTGCACCTGCGCTGGGCGACCGCCGGGCTGCCCGTGAACATCCGGAACGCGCATCCCTTCGAGGCGGACGGCATGGCGTTCGCGCACAACGGGACGATCAAGCCGCGCGAGACGCTTCAGGGGCTGCTCTCCGCCGACAGCGTCGCAGCTCTGCAGGGCACGACCGACAGCGAGATGTACTTCGCGCTGATCCGCGAACGGGTCGCGGCCGGAGAGCCGCTCCCCGAGGCAGCGGCGCACGTCGCGCACACGCTGCGCGAGCTGTTCCCGCTCGCCAGCCTCAACGCGCTGATCATCGACGCCGAGCACCTCGTGGTCGTGCACGCCAGTGCCACCAGCATCCTCACCGAGCATGACCTGGCGCGACTGGCGCCGGTGGCGGAGATGCTTCCGGACGAGCACAACGAGGACTACTTCGCTCTGCGCATCCGGGAGACCGCCGACGGCACGGTCATGGTCGGGTCGACGGGCGTGGCCGGCCCGGACTGGGAGCCGCTCCCGGCCGAGTCGGTCATCGCCATCCGCCTCGACGACCGGAGGCGCTCGACGATCGGGATCGCCTCCCTCCTGGCCGCGCGATCCTGACGGAGCATCGCTAGAATCGAGGAGTCCGGCCACGGCCGGTGCCCGAAAAAGGGGCACGAAGCACTCTGCGACCGATCCAGGAGCACTTCCGATCGAGTCCCGCGATGGCGCGCGAGCGGCGAGACACATACGGACCCCCTCCGTTCCTCTCGAAAGGCTTTCGCATGCCCACCGTGTCCGCTCATGTCGCCCTCACGCTCGCCCAGCACATCGACCACGTCTTCGGCGTGATGGGCAACGGCAACGCCTACTTCCTCGACGCGATCGAGACCCAGACGGATGCCACCTTCACCGCGGTCCGCCACGAGCAGGGTTCCGTCGTCGCGGCCGACGCGCACTTCCGGGCATCCGGTCGCATCGCCGCGGCCACCACGACCTACGGCGCCGGCTTCACCAACACGATCACCTCGCTCGCCGAGGCCGTGCAGGCGCACGTGCCCCTGGTACTGGTAGTCGGCGACGAGCCGACGTCCGGCCCTCGTCCGTGGGATGTCGACCAGATCGCGCTGGCCTCGGCGGTCGGCGCGCGCACCTATACGACCGGCCGAGCGGATGCTGCGGCCACCACCGTCATCGCGATCGAGCACGCCCTCACCTATCGGGTGCCCGTGGTGCTCGCGATCCCCTACGACGTCGCGGCCCTCGAAGCGGGGCCCGTTCCCGAGGCGCCCGCGCCCCGCATCCCCGCTCCCCTGGCTCCGCGCGGCGAGTTCGCCGGCGGGATGCTGGACGAGATCGCGGCGGCTCTCGCCGGCGCCGAGCGCCCCTTCCTGCTGGCCGGCCGCGGCGCGTGGCTGGCGGGCGCGAGCGAGGCCCTCGGTGCACTGGCCGACGCGACCGGCGCCCTGACCGCGTCCAGTGCCCTGGGGCGCGGCGTGTTCCCCAAGACGCGCTACGACCTGGGCGTGACCGGCGGCTTCGGCGCCGACGGTGCCATGGAGCTCATCCGGCAGGCCGACGTGGCTGTCGTGTTCGGCGCCTCCCTGAACCAGTTCACGATGCGCTTCGGCGAGCTGTTCGCGCCCGGCACCCGCGTGTTCCAGATCGACGTGGCTCCCACCGCGACGCACCCGCACATCAGCGGCTTCGTGCGTGCGGACGCGCGAGTGGCGGCCGAGGCGCTGGTCGAGCGGCTCCGCTCGGCCGCATCCGACGTGCACCTCGCGCGGGAAAGTGCGCCTGCCGCGGACGAATCTGCGGGTACTGTCCGCACGAAGCGCACATCTCCGCGCGAAGCGCACAAGCCCTGGCGCGAGACCGTCGACGTCGCCTCGGCTCGCGCGTATCCCGAGGGCGATGCGCTCGCACCCGACGGACGCCTGGACCCGCGTTCAGCCGCGCGCCGCATCGCGGAGCTGCTGCCCGAGGACCGCGTGGTCGTCTCGGACGGCGGACACTTCATCGGCTGGGCCAACATGTACTGGCCCGTCGCGGCACCCGACCGGATGATGATGGTCGGCACCGCGTTCCAGTCGATCGGCCAGGGCTGGCCGAGCGTGGTCGGCGCGACCCGCGCACGTCCGGAGACCACGGTCGTGCTCACCTCCGGCGACGGCGGCGGCCTGATGGCGATCCCCGACCTGGAGTCGGCGGTCCGCGCGGCCGGCGGACACGGGATGGCCGTGATCTGGAACGACGCCGCCTACGGCGCCGAGGTCAACCTCTACGGGCTGAAGGGCCTGGCCGAGGGTCCCATGCTCATCCCACAGGTCGACTTCGCCGCGTTCGGCGAGGCCGTCGGCGCCGAGGGCGTCGTGGTGCGCACGCTCGACGACCTCGAGCGCCTGGCGTCCTGGGCATCCGAGGACCCGGCGAACCGCCGCTTCCTCGTGCTCGACCTGCGCATCTCGGGCAAGGTGATCGCCCCGTACCAGCAGGAGATCATCCGCGTGAACTCCTGACCCGCGCGAGGACCCCTCAGCCCAGTTGTTCGATCAGTCCAGCTGCTCGATCCCCTGCAGCCGCACCTGCTCCAGATCCAGATCTGCGGAGATCCGGTACACGACCAGGTCGTCGACCGTTCCCGATCTGCGCAGGCCCCGCAGAACCTCGCGCTTGTGCTCGATCACGGCGAGCTTGAGCCGCGACATCTCCTCGTGGCGGATTAGCGGCGAGCGCTGCTCCAGATCGACCTCGGTCGATGTGGCGACCATCTGCAGCGTCACTCGGTCGCTGCTCAGGCCCGCCGCCGCGGCCTGGTCACTGAGATCGACGGAGCCGTCGGCGAGCGGGTCGGGAGAATCGAGCAGAACCTCCATCGCACCCACCTCGGCGTCAATCATCGCGCGCTCCCTGGCCATCGCGCGTGCGTTGGCCAGTTCGAGGCGCTCGTAGCCCTCGCGGCGCAGGCGGTCGCGCACCTCGTCGCTGATCCCGTGCTGCGTGGCCAGCCCGTCGAGCGCAGCCATCGCCGCGCCGGAGATGGCGCGCTCGGCGAGCTCGTACTCCTCCGCCTCACCGTTGTCGACAGGGAAGCGCGCCCACCGCACGACCGCCGGCAGCAGCGGGCCCTGCACGAGCAGGCTCAGCAGGATGACTCCGGCCGTGACGAAGATGATGTCGTCGCGCCCGGCGAGGCGGATGCCCTCGCCGTCGGCGATCGGAACCGACAGCGCGATCGCCAGCGACACCGCGCCGCGCATGCCCGCGACGGTCGAGACGATCTGCATTCTGGTCCGAAGCCCCCTCGGATGCACCTGCCCGCCACCGAGCCGCTGGAACGGCAGGGCGAGCAGCTGGAACAGGAAGCGCACCACGAGCAGCGTCACCCAGACCACGACGGTCGCCAGCAGGAGCCAGCCGATGGTCTGCAGCGATGTCTGGTGCGCCACCCACTGCACCTCCAGACCGATCAGCACGAACAGCGCGCCGTTGAGCAGGAAGACCCCGAACGGCCACACCGCCTCGGCCTGCCGCCGGGATGCCGCGGTGGTGACCCGGGAGCTCAGGTGGGCGGCGATGAGTCCCGCGACCACGACGGCGAGAACGCCCGAGGCGTGGATCATCTCGGCGAGCAGGAACGAGACGAACGGCACCAGCAGCATCGTCACGTTGATCGCGATCGTCGACGGTGTGCGGCGCAGCAGCATCCACCCGGCCGCGGCGACCGCGGCCCCGACCAGGATGCCACCCAGGTACGAGACGACCACCGTCCAGGCGACGATGAGCGGCGTCACCTGACCGCCCACCGCGAGCGACACCGCGATGGCGTAGAGCACCAGCGCCGTGCCGTCGTTGGTCAGGCTCTCGGCCTTGAGCTTCATGAAGCTGCGCCGCGGCAGGAGGCGGCCGAGCGCGGCGACCGCGGTGGCGTCCGGAGGCGCGACCGCGGCGCCGAGGATCAGCGCGATCTCCCACGGCAGGCCGAACAGGACGGCCACGCCGGCGACGGCGAACGCCGAGGCCACCACGAGCAGGGTGCTCATCGGCAGGATGTACCGGAAGTCGCGACGGATGGACCGCAGCGAGGTCGTCAGGCTCTCCCAGAACAGCATCACCGGCAGGAACAGCAGCAGCACTGTCTCCGGGGGCAGCTGGATCTCCCGCAGCGCCGGCACGAAGCCGAGCAGCAGGCCGAAGACGACCAGCACCAGCGGCAGCGCGATGCGCAGCCGTGGAGCGAGCATCGTCCCGACCAGGATCGTGAGTCCCAGCAGGACCGTGATCTCCAGACCTTCCATGCGCCACCTCATCCGCCGTCGCAGCGGACGCGACGTGCTCAGAGCACAGCGCCCGTCAAGGAGACGGTATTCCCGTGTGTCCTCCCGGGGAAGAGGGTGCCGTCACACCCATCCCTTGTCCTGGGCGATGCGCACGGCCTGGGCGCGATTCCCGGCGCCGGTCTTGCCGATCGCGGATGAGAGGTGATTGCGCACGGTCCCCGCCGAGAGGAAGACCTCGGATGCGATCGCCGCGGCCGACCTTCCGTCCGCGGCCAGGCGCAGCACCTGGCGCTCCCTGTCGCTGAGCGGATTCGCGCCCTCGAACAGGCTCTCCTCGGCGAGCGCCGGATCGAGCACCCGCAGCCCGGAGTGCACGCGCCGCACGGCGTCGGCGAGTTCCTCGGCCGGGGCGTCCTTGGCCATGAAGCCCGCGGCGCCGGCATCCAGGGCCGACCGCAGGTAGCCGGGACGCGCGAACGTCGTGACGATGAGCACGCGGGTCGCCGGGCTCGCCGCGCGCAGCAGCCGGGTCGCCTCGATGCCGTCGACACCCGGCATCTGGATGTCCATCAGGCACACGTCCGGTGCGAGGGAGCCCACCATCGTCAGCGCCTCCTCGCCGTCGGCCGCGACGCCGACCACCTCGATGTCCGGCTCCAGCGCCAGCAATGCCGCGAGCGCACCCCGGACCAGCGCCTGGTCGTCGGCGATCACGATCCGAATGCTCACCAGGTGACCTCCACACGCGTTCCGCCCGTCACGGGCCTGACCAGCTCGAAGCGCGCGCCGGCGGCCGCTGCCCGCTCGCGCATGCCGCGCACGCCGTTGCCCTCCTGCTCACCGGCACCGCGTCCGTCGTCCTGGACGGCCAGCATGCCCGGCCGCACGGAGACGGTCACCGTCGAGGCGTCGGCGTGACGCAGGATGTTCGTGGTCGCCTCACGCAGGATCCAGCTGGCCGTCAGTCCCTGCGCGGGCGAGAGCGCACCGGGATCGCCGTCGACGACGGGCGTGACACCGGCGGATCGCAGCGCATCGGCGCTGGCCGACAGCTGCTCGGTCAGGGATGCGGCCCGGGCGCCCGCCACCGTCGCCCGCACGCCCGCGATCGCCTCCGCCGTCAGCGACTCGATCGCGGCGAGCTCGGCCTTGGCGCGCTCGGGGTCGGTGTCGATCAGACGGCGGGCGAGCTGCGCCTTGAGCTTGACGACGGTCAGCGAGTGCCCGATCAGGTCGTGCACGTCACGCGCCACGGCCTCACGGCCCTCGCTGGTCGCCAGTTCGAGGCCCAGCCGATCGGCGTCGGCGGAGCGGATGATGAGCCACGTCGAGACCGTGTTCACCACGCCCAGCAGGGCGATGATCGCGAGCACCGAGACGTAGCTCAGCCCTCCCGGCATCAGGAGGATCCACAGCACGGTCACCGTCACCGCGCCGGCGAAGGTCACCCAGTGCGCGATCCGGTTCAGCCCGTAGGACGCGAACGACATGATGAAAGGCAGGAAGCTCAGGGCCGAGCCGCCCTCCGCCGGGATCGAGATCACCGCGCAGACGATCAGCCCGGCGAAGAACAGCCACTGGCCGGGCGCCGGCGGACGCCCGAGACCGCCTCCCGAGCTCATCCCGCGCATGAAGCCGAGGACGTACAGGGCGACGAAGGCGGCCATCGCCGTCCAGCCGACGATGATCCACCCCTCGGGCGCCGTCGAGCCCAGCAGCGCGATCACGGGATACGCCAGGAAGACCAGCCAGATCACGGCCATCAGCCAGCCGAACCGGTCCCAGGGACTCTTCGGCTGCCTGTCTCGCCGCTCCGCCATCCACGTGGCGGGCAGCGAACCGGCCGCGGCCCGGATCGCCTCGGCGTCCCGGCCCGCGGCCGTCTCGTCGGTCTCCCGCATCATGAGTCCAACCTACTGACGCGCAGGTGTCACCGGCGTGTCCGCGAGCGGCGCACCCCTGCGACGACCAGCACCGAGAACAGGGTGAGCCAGACGAGCACGTTCAGCAGCGGCATCCAGAGCGGGTCGGCCTGCCCCGTGGTGAGCACCCCGTCGGTGAGCGGCCACCGGCTGAGCGCCACGAAACCGTACAGCGGGGTGAAGCGGGCGATCGACAGCATCACACCGTCCAGGGGCATGAACACGTTGCCGAAGAAGGCGAAGAAGGTCATCGAGATGGATGCCAGCGCGGCTGCGGAGTCGGCGTTGAAGAACAGCCCCACGCCCAGCCCGAACAGGCCGTACATCAGCCCGATGCCGAGGATGATCGCGGCGGCCGCGACCCAGCGCCAGGCGTCGTCCGCCTTCGCTCCCGTGAGCACGCCGGCCGTGAACACCGCGACCAGCGCGAGGGCGGCGAACGTCACCGAGGTGATGAGCTTGGTCAGGGCGTAGCCGACCGTTCCGAGCGGCGTCATGGCCAGCTGACGACCCCACCCCTGCTTGGACTCGGTGGCGGCCAGTGAGGTCAGCGAGCTCATCGCGACGGCTGTGCCGTAGGCGGCCATGGAGATCATCACGTAGAAGGACACGTTGCCGTGACCTGCGGACTGCGACCCGTACGCGGCGCTGGCGCCGAAGAGGATGTACATCACCACTGGCATCGCCAGGGTGAACGCGAGGGTGTACGGGTTGCGCAGCTGGCGCAGCGCCTCGATGCGGAGCATGGTCGGCGAGATGCCCTTGCGCGGGACGCGCAGAGCACGCGGCGTGCGGGTGAAGGCGGGGGTCGTGGTGGTCATGGTCAGTCCTCCGTCAGGGCGGTGAAGGCGGTTTCGAGGGTGGGCGCCGTGATCTCCAGATCGTGTGCTCCCGACGCGAGGAGTGCGGCGGCCACAGCATCCGAGTCGGCCGCGCGCAGGGTGAGCCGATCCGCGTCCACGCGCAGCTCGGTCACGTCGTCACGATCGCGCAGGGAGGAGAGGATCCCCTCGGCGCCGGCCTCGGGGAGGCTCGCGGCGACCGTCCTGGCGCCGAGCCCGGCGCGCAGCTGCGCCGTGGGCGCGTCCGCGACCACTCGGCCGTGGTTCATCACGACCGTGCGGCGGGCGAACTGCTCCGCCTCCTCCAGGTAGTGCGTGGCGAAGACGATGGTGCGCCCGGCATCGGCATCCGCCCGCATGACGTCCCAGAAGTTGCGGCGGGCGGTCACGTCCATGCCGGCGGTGGGCTCGTCGAGCACGAGCACGTCGGGGTCGGCGACCAGGGCCAGCGCGAACTTCACGCGCTGCTGCTCGCCACCGGAGCACTTCGACACCCGGCGGCGCGCGATCTTCTCGAGATCGGTACGGGCCAGCACCTCGGGCACGCGGCCGAGCGCGGCCCTGCCGTGCAGCGAGGCGATCAGGCGCACGGTCTCGCCGACGGTGAGGTCGGAGAGCAGCCCGCCGGTCTGCAGCACGGCGGCGATGGAGCCGTCGGCGGTGGCGCGCGCGGGGCGGCCTCCGAGCACCTGGACGGTGCCCTCGTCGGCATCCGTGAGTCCGAGCAGCATGTCGAGCGTGGTCGTCTTGCCCGCACCGTTCGGCCCGAGCAGCGCGACGATCTCGCCGCGGCGGATGACGAGGTCGACCCCGTCGACGGCCTGCACGCGGCGGTCACCCGTGCCGTAGCCCTTGCGCACGCCGCGCAGTTCGATCACGGCGTCCTGCTGATGCGCATCCTGGATGGCGGGAGCGGGGGTGACCCGCGTCTGCGGTGCTGCTGTCGTCTGCATGTATCCAGCGTCGTCGGCGCGGGCGCCGGACACCGGAGGGCGATGTCATGAGGTCGGCATGACAGATGTCATGCCGACCCGATGTCAGGATGCCGGCAGGAGGGCGCCCTCGAGAAACTCCGAGAGCCGGTCCACGGCGTCCAGCGGCAGGATCGCCGCCACGTACTGGTCGGGACGCACCACGACGACCACGCCGTCGCGGGAGAGCTCGCGCACGTCGAAGATGTCGTCGTGGCACCACACGGTGGGCGCCGCAGCGTACACCTTCTCCCAGTCCGTCAGTCCGAAGGGTCCGGTCTGCGGGCGGAACAGCGCCGGCGCGTCGGTGAACTCGAACTCGTCGTGACGCTGCTGGTAGATCGCCTTCACGTCGAACACGGCGTCCACGTCGCCGTCTCGCGGCGTGTAGCGCGCGAACACGGGCGTCACGGCATCCGCCCAGGCCGCCAGCTTCGTGGCATCCGCGTCGGCGAAGGCGTACACGCGCCAGCGCCCGTCGGCCGTCGCGTGGTGTCCGAGATGCACGGCGTTGCCGTCGCTGACCCGGGTGACCTCGGCCGACTTGAAGCGCTTGCCGAGAGGGAACCCGACGGCGAGCTCCTGCTGCGATGCGCCGTCGACGATCATGGACGGCTCGTACTGCGTCATGAACCCGGAGGGGAACTCCGCGGTGCCCAGGTAGAAGGTCGCGAGCTCCTGCGGGTCGGAGATCTCCTCGGGCTTGCGGGCCATGAGCGAGGACCACTCCTTGTCGAAGTCGATCAGCTGCTGGGCGACGGGACGGCGCTCGGCCCCGTAGGTCGAGAGCAGCTCCTGCGGAGCGCGCCCGCTGAGCACGTGCCCGAGCTTCCAGCCCAGGTTGAAGCCGTCCTGCATGGACACGTTCATGCCCTGGCCGGCCTTCGCGCTGTGCGTGTGGCAGGCGTCGCCCGTCAGGAAGACGCGGGGATGCCGGTCACCGTCCAGCGCGTCGTCGAATCCGTCGGTGACGCGGTGGCCGACCTCGTAGACGCTGTGCCAGGCGACCTGCTTCACGTCCAGCGTGTAGGGGTGCAGGATCTCGTTGGCCTTCTGGATGACGACCTCGAGCGGCGTGTGCTTGACCTGACGGTTGTCGCCCTCGGCGACCGCGCCCAGGTCGATGTACATCCGGCTGAGGTAGCCGCCCTCGCGCGGGATGTGCAGGATGTTGCCCGCCTCGGCGTTGATCGCGCACTTGGTGCGCCAGTCCGGGAAGTCGGTGTTGACGAGCACGTCCATCACGCCCCAGGCGTGCGCCGCCATGGCGCCGACGTGCTTGCGGCCGATCGCCTCGCGCACCCCGCTGCGGGCGCCGTCGCAGCCCGCGACGTACTTGGCGCGGATGGTGCGCTCCTCGCCCTCGCGGGGACCGGAGGTGTGCTTCACGCGCACCTCGACGGGGTACTCCCCCTCGTCCTGGACCGTGAGGCCCACGAACTCGACGCCGTAGTCGGGGACGATGCGGCCGGGGCCGTGGGCGGCGGCCTCGGCGAAGTAGTCCAGCACGCGCGCCTGGTTCACGATCAGGTGCGGGAACTCACTGATCTTCAGCCCGTAGTCCTCGGTGCGCGAGGTGCGGATGATGTTCTCGCGGTTCTCGGGGTCGGGGCCCCAGAAGTTCATCCAGCCGATGTTGTACGCCTCGGCGATGATCCGCTCGGCGAACCCGAACGCCTGGAAGGTCTCGACGCTGCGGGGCTGGATGCCGTCGGCCTGACCGAGCTCCAGGCGGCCGGCACGGCGCTCGATGATGCGCGTGCTCACGGTCGGGAACTGCGACATCTGGGCGGCCAGCAGCATGCCCGCGGGACCGGAGCCGACGATGAGCACGTCCATCTCGTCGGGGAGGTCCGCCGGGCGGTCGATGCCCAGTCCTTCGGCGGGGAGCACGCGGGGCTCGCCGGACACGTAGCCGTGGTGGTGGAACTGCATCGTCGGGTCCTTCCCTGGACTGCATCGTCAGGTCTTGCGCGGCAGGAACGCGTGTTCTATATTCGAACGCACCGTTCTACTATTGAACAGATCGTATACGACGAGCGGATGCCCTGACAAGAGCCGCCCGCGACCGAAGGAGCCACCGTGCCCGCCGCCCCCGCCTCGCAGACGCTGAGCCGCGGCATCCGGATCCTGGAGATCCTCGCCGACGGCCCCCTCTCGATCGACGAGGTCGCCGCACGGCTCGACGTGCATCGCTCGATCGCCTATCGACTCCTGCGCACGCTCGAGGATCATCGGCTCGTGGCGCGCAACGCGTCGGGGCTCGCGGCGCTGGGCCCGCGGATGGCGGCACTCGCCGCGGGAGTCGCACACGACCTGCAGGCCGAGGCGCTCCCCGAGCTCACGGCGGTCGCCAACGAGTTCGCCCTCACCGCGTTCCTGGCGGTGCTCGACGGCGACGAGGTCATCACGCTCACCAGCGTCGAGCCCCGCCATGCGGTCGCCAACGTCGCGCAGCGGCCTGGCACGCGGCATCCGGTCACGGCCGGGGCGCCGGGCAAGGCGATCCTCTCGCAGCTGGTGGATGCCGAATGGCCGGACGTCTCCGCGGCGCTGCGCGCCGAGGTGGCAGAGGCGCGTGCCCGCGGCTACGCGACCAGCCATGACGAGGTCATCCCGAATCTGCACTCGATCGCCGTGCCGCTCTCGCTGCGCGGCCGGCGCCCGGCCGCACTGGCCGTCGTGCACGTCGCCTCCCGGCATCCGGACGCCGAGATCGCCACCCGTCTACAGGAGTCGGCGACCGCGATCCGCGAGGCGCTCGGGGGCTGATCGGTCTGCCCGCGGGCATCCGTTCCGCCGCAGAGACGCACAGGAAGCGCTCAGTCCCCCACCACCTGCACCACCTGCGTGTCGCCCGTGCCCCGGCCGATGCCGGAGTAGACCTCGGGCCTGGCGCGCTTCAGCCAGACGCCCCAGGCGATGCCCACCAAGCCGGGCACGATCACCAGCGCGGGGAGAAGGAAGGTCGCGAGCGTCGGCTCCGACTGATCCAGCAGCACGTTGAAGTTCGCGAGGATCAGGATCAGCACCACCACCAGCACGATGCCCGAGATGATCGGGGCGATCAGGCGCGAGCCGACGCCGACGTCCCGGTGGTTCTGCCTGAAGTAGCCGACCACGGCGAAGGCGACGACCGCCATCAGCAGCACGAGGCCCAGCGCACCGGTGTTGGTCAGCCAGGAGAACAACGTCACCACGGGGAACAGCGGTCCCAGCTCGGAGCCGGCGCCGGCGATCGCGAAGATCACGATCACGACGATCGCCAGCACGGTCTGGGCGATCGACCCCGCCCACGGAGCTCCGTTGCGCACTGCCGACAGCCGCACCGGAAGCACACGCTCCCTGCCGAGCGAGAACAGGTAACGGGCGACCGCGTTGTGGAACGAGACGAGCGCGGCGAACAGGCTGGTGATGAACAGCACCGAGGTGATGTCGACGAAGAGCACTCCGATGTGCTCGGCCACGAAGCTGAAGAAGAGCGGCGGGCCGGCTTCCTCGGCCGGGATCCCGCCCGAGGTGATCTTCGACGGGCCGACGGCGAGCGCGAGCGCCCAGGACGACAGCGCGTAGAAGCCGCCGATGATCAGCACCGCGCTGAAGGTGGCACGGGCGACGGTGCGCTTGGGATCCTTCGCCTCCTCGCCGTAGATCGCGGCGGACTCGAAGCCCATGAACGCGGCGATGCCGAACACCAGGACTGCGCCGATGCCCGGCGTGAACAGCTCGGTCGGAGAGATCGGCTGCGCGGTGAAGCCCTCGGTGGGCTGCGCGAACGCGACGACGTCGAACACCAGCACGGCCACGAACTCCAGGCTCACGATCACGCCCAGCACCTTGGCCGACAGATCCACCCGGTTGACGCCCATCACGGCGACGACGGCGATGCACACCAGCACCGGAGCCCACCACGGCACGTCGACGCCGAGCTTCTCGTTCAGCAGCATCGACACCTGGAACCCGAACATGCCGTAGATGCCGATCTGCATGCAGTTGTACGACACCAGCGCGATCAGCGATCCCCCCACCCCGACAGGTCGACCGAGACCGCGCGCGGCGTAGGAGTAGAAGGCGCCGGCGTTCGTGATGAAACGGCTCATCGCCGCATAGCCGATCGCGAACACGGCGAGCACAGCGCCCAGCAGCACGTAACCGATCGGCACCGCGGTCGACCCGGTGACCGAGTAGGCGGTGGTCACGCCACCTGCGACGACCGTCAGGGGAGCGGATGCCGCGATGATCATCACCGTGATGGACGGGACGCCGAGTCGCCCCCGACTCGTGGAGGTGGGAGAGGTCTGTGCGAGATGGGCGCTCATGGGAACTCCTGCGTTCGTGAGTGCGTCGGGTGGATGCCGTCCATCGTCATCCGCGCGGTTCCGCTGATGTTGTCATCGCGCGCATCCGTGTTGTCCGCTCGTGCAGGCATCACCCGGAACCACCTAGGGTACTGGTGTGACCAGCTCTCCCGGGCGCGAGGCACTGCTGCGCGCCACCGTATCCGTCGTCGCCGACAGCGGCCTCCGCGCGCTCACCTACCGCGAGGTGGCGGCACGAGCGGGCGTCTCGCACGGTCTGGTGCGCCATCATTTCGGCTCACGAGACCAGCTGATCGCCGCCGCACTCGAGTTCGCCATCGCGGAGAGCCTGCGCGAGACGAGCATGGATGAGGCACCCGCGGATGCCGCGGAGTTCGCGGCCGGCATCGAATCCCTGGCGGCGCGCAGCACAGACGCGCAGGCGTTCCAGTACGAGCTGCTGCTGGAGTCACGGCGCCGCCCCGAGCTGCGCGAGCACGTGGAGCGCTACTACGAGACCTACCGGCTCGCCAACCGAAGGCGTCTGACCGAGCTGGGAGTGCAGGACGAGGAGCTGATCGACGCGATCTGGTTCGCGCTCGACGGCATCGTGCTCAAGCAGCTCACGCTGGGCGGAGGCGAGGACATCGATCGGGTGCTCGCCCGCATCCGCCGGCTGATCACGGAGGCGGCCCGCTCCGCCTGATCCGCGAACGATTCGCTTGACTATCCAATTGGATAGCCATACGCTCAGGTCCACACCTCAGGACCAAAGGCGGTTTTTCATGGCTGGCACCACCCCTCCCCGCGTCGCGATCGTCGGAGCCGGATTCGCCGGGCTCGTCGCGGCGCGCGAGCTCGAAGCAGCGGGCATCGACGTCGAGATCTACGAGGCGCGCGACCGCATCGGCGGGCGCGCCTGGACAGACGAGCGTCTCGGACATCAGCTGGAGATGGGCGCGACGTGGGTGCACTGGATGCAGCCGTTCGTGTGGACCGAGATCACGCGCTACGGGCAGGGCATCCACCCCAGCCCGATCGCCGACGACGCGTACTGGCTCAGCGACGGCGAGGTGCACCACGGCACAGAGGCCGAGCTCGACGAGAGACTCGCCCGCCCGCAGGAGCGCATCTTCGAAGGGTCCCGCGAGTTCTTCCCCTACCCCCACGAACCGCTGGGTGTGCTCGACTCCGGCGATGCGCACCTCATCGAGCGCTTCCGCGCCGCGGACCAGGGCAGTGTGCTCGACGCGCTGCGAGGCGGGGACTTCACCCAGGAGGAGATCGACCTCGCCGACGCGTACTGGTCCGCCGGCTACAACGGCCGCACCGCGACGGCGTCGCCGCTGATGGCCAAGCACTGGGCGGCGCTCAGCGATCATCGCCTCTCACTGCTCGACGAGCAGACCCTGCGCTTCAAGCTCGACGGCGGCATGCAGGGCATCTACCGCGCGATCGCCGCCGACCTGCGTGCGCCGATCCGGCTCAGCACCGCTGTGACCGCCGTCGCCCACGACGCCGACGGCGCTCGCCTCACGCTCGCCGACGGGACCGCCGTCGAAGCGGATGCCGTGATCGTCACCGCCCCGCTCGGCGCCCTGGACGGCATCGCCTTCTCCCCCGCGCTCCCCGCCCCCGCCCAGCAGGTCATCGACGACGGCTTCAACTGCACGGGCTTCAAGATCTGGATCCGCATCCGGGGGAAGCACTCCCTGATCGCCTATGCCCCCACCGGCAACCCGATCGCACTGGTGCGCAGTGAGTACTTCGACGACGACAGCACGATCCTGGTGGGCTTCGGTCCCGACCATTCGCAGATCGACCTGACCGATGCCGCGCACGTGCAGGAGATCGTGCGACGCTGGCGTCCCGACCTCGAGGTGCTGGAGTGCACCGGGCACGACTGGGTCGCCGACCCCTGGTCGGGGCAGACCTGGGCCACGCCGCGCTCGGGCCAGTTCCTGGAGGGCTGGAGCCTGTTCCGCGACACCGGCACGCGCCTGCGCTTCGCCGGCGCGGACTGGGCGAAGGGCTGGAACGGCGTCGTGGTCGACGGCGCCATCGAGACCGGCATCACCACCGCCCGCGGCCTGATCGACGAGTTCCGGCGGGGCTGACGACCATGCGGGCCTTGAGAGCGCCAGTCGCCGAGGTGCAGGCCGGCACGGCGAGCATCGCAGCCGGGCGGGCCGACGTCGACTGGGACTTCACCCGGTTCCGCGCCGCGGTGAACGATTCCTTCGTGCCGTTGCAGGTCACATCCGACCATCCGGGATCGTTCCGCGGCCGTATCAGCCATTCCGATGCCGGAGGCGTGCACGTCGCCGTCGTCGATGCCGACGAGCACGTCGTCGAGCGCACTCCCGCGCTGATCGCGGCGCGACCGCGACACTGCTTCAAGGTGGGCATGCTGACGGCCGGGCACGGGATGCTGGTGCAGGACGGCCGCGAGGTGCTGATGCGGCCCGGGATGCTGGCGGTCTACGACACCGAGCGACCCTACACGCTCGCCTTCGACGGCCCGTTCCGCAACCTGGTGGTGATGCTGCCGGCCGCGGACCTCGGTCTGCCACTGGACGCCGTGCGCACCCTGACCGCCGCATCCCTCGGCGGCGGTCAGGGCGGAGCCGGGGCACTCGTGCTCCCCTACCTGCACGGTCTTGCGGAGCATCCGGAGATCCTCGCAGGGTCTTCGGGGGCCCGGATCGCGCGCAGCACGGTCGATCTGATCGCCACCCTGCTCTCGCAGGAGCTGGCGCTCAGCGGCGCGGACGCCGATCCCCGGGCGCGCCTGTTCGCCGACATCCTCGATTTCATCGATCTGCATCTGAGTGACCCTGCGCTCGACCCTGCCGCGATCGCTTCCCGGCACTTCATCTCCCAGCGATCGCTGCACGCCCTGTTCCAGGAGAACGGTCAGACGGTCGCAGGCCGGGTGCGCCGGCGCCGGCTGGAGATGTGCCGCATCAGACTCGCGGATGCCGCGTTCCAGGACCACTCGATCATGAGCATCGCCTCGGCCTGCGGCTTCGCGGACGCCGCGAACTTCAGCCGCGCATATCGCGCGGAGTTCGGATGCTCACCCAGCCAGACCCGATCAGTCCTCACCTCCACCACTCCCATCACGACCGAGGAGCACCGCAATGTCCACCGCCTTTGACACGTACCAGAGCCTGCTCGCCGCCATCGCCGCCGACGGCGGGCCCTCACGCGAGGTGCACGACCCGGCCACGGGCGAGCTGATCGCGCGGGCCCCGATCCACGACGAGACCGACCTCGCCCATGCGATCGAGCGGGCCCGATCCGCGCAGCCCGGATGGGCTGCGCTCTCCGACGAAGAGCGCAGCGCGGCGCTGAACCGTGTCGCGGATGCCGTCGAGGCCGCGGCCGAGCCGCTCGCCGAGCTGCTCTCGCGCGAGCAGGGCAAGCCGCTGAACGGCCCGAACGCCCGCTTCGAGGTGGGCGCGTGCGCGGCCTGGCTGCGCGCGACCGCCGCGACGCCGCTGCCCGTCGAGGTGGTGGTCGATGACGGCGACACCTACGCCGAGCTGCACCGCCGCCCGATCGGCCTGGTGGCGGCCATCACTCCGTGGAACTGGCCGATGATGATCGCGGTCTGGCAGATCGCGCCGTCGCTGCGCATGGGCAACGCGGTGGTGACCAAGCCCTCGGAGTACACCCCGCTCAGCGGGCTCGCACTCACGGCGGTGATGAACTCGGTGCTGCCGGACGGCGTCCTGAGCACCGTCGTCGGCGACGGCGCTCTGGGTGCGGCGATGACCACCAGCCCGGCGTTCGGCAAGATCATGTTCACCGGCTCCACGGCGACCGGGAAGCGGATCGTGCAGAGCTCGGCCGACAACCTCACCCGGCTCACGCTCGAGCTCGGCGGCAACGACGCCGGCATCGTGCTGCCCGACGTGGACCCCGCTGCCATCGCGCAGGACCTGTTCTGGGGCGCGTTCATCAACACGGGCCAGACCTGCGCGGCGATGAAGCGTCTGTACGTGCACGAGGACGTCTACGACGAGGTCGTCGCGGCGCTGGCCGAGGTCGCCGCCGCCATGCCGATGGGCGTGGGAGTCGACGAGCAGAACGTGCTGGGTCCGCTGCAGAACCGCATGCAGTTCGACGTCGTCGATCGCCTCGTCGAGGCCGCCAGGAGCTCCGGCGCGCGGGTCGTGCTGGGCGGCGACCCGGACCGTGGCGCCGTGGGCAACTTCTACCCGACCACGCTCATCGCCGACATCGATCCGGCGAACCCGCTGGTGCTCGAGGAGCAGTTCGGTCCGGCGCTTCCGATCATCAGGTACCACGATGTCGACGAGGCGATCGCCCTGGCCAACGGCGTGGACGTGGGCCTGGGCGCCTCGGTCTGGTCGGCCGACCGCGCGAAGGCCCGCGAGATCGCGACGCGTCTGCAGGCCGGCACCGTGTGGATCAACTCGCACGGCGGCGTGCACCCGATGATCCCGTTCGGCGGCGTGAAGCAGTCCGGTTACGGGCTGGAGTTCGGCGCCGAGGGCCTGAAGTCGGTCTCGGTGCCGCAGGTGATCAACGGCTGAGGCCGCTCCGGCCCCGTGTGAAGGACGTTCGCGCTTCTGAAGGACGCTCGGTGCTCCGGCATCCTTCAGAAGCGCAGACGTCCTTCAGAAGTCGCGGGCCTCAGGCCTTGGACATCCCGTAGATCGGGGACTTCGCCTGCTCGGCCTCGTTCTCCGGCCCCAGCGGGATGCCGGTGCGGTCGCGCAGCAGCAGGGTGGCGAGGAGACCGATCACGGTCATGCCGGCCAGATACCAGGTGATGCCGGTGGTGGAGTGCGTGTTCTGGAAGATGGCCTGAGCGATCAACGGCGAGAACGCGCCGCCCACGATGGCGCCGATCGCGTACGAGATCGAGACGCCGGAGAACCGGATGGACGCCGGGAACAGCTCCGAGTAGAGCGCGGCCTGCGGCCCGTAGGTGAATCCGAGCCCGATGGTGAGGATCACGAGCGCCGCGGCGAGCGAGCCGAGCGTGCCGAGATTGGTCAGGAAGAACAGCAGGAAGACGCCGATCAGCTGCAGCACCCAGCCGATGATGTAGGTGTTGCGCCGCCCGATCCTGTCGGAGATCCAGCCCGCGAACCAGGTGAAGAACAGCCAGCTGATCCCCGACAGCGCGACGATCCAGAAGACCGCACCGGTGTCCAGGCCGATCGGCCCGTTGGGGTCGGTGGCGTAGTGCTGCACGTAGCCGCCGGTGGTCATGTATCCGACGGCGTTGTTGCCCGCGAACACCAGTGCCGCGATGATCACGAGCGGCAGGTGGTGGCGCAGCAGCTGGATGATCGGCATGCGCGTCTCCTCCTTGCGCTCGGCGATCTCCTGGAACACCGGGCTCTCCGAGACGCGACGGCGCACCCAGTAGCCGACGCCGATCAGCACGACCGACAGCAGGAAGGGGATGCGCCAGCCGATCTGGCCGAAGGCGGTGTCGGCGAGCGCGACGTCCGACCCGGGCTTCGGGCCGGGGAAGATCGTCTCGGTCAGCGCCAGCACCATCGATGCCAGCAGCAGCCCGATCGGCACGCCGATCTGCGGGGATGCCCCGAACAGCCCGCGCTTGTGCTTGGGCGCGTGCTCCACGGCCATCAGCACGGCGCCGCCCCACTCGCCGCCGGCCGAGATGCCCTGGATCACGCGCAGCACGATCAGCAGGATCGGCGCCCAGACGCCGATCAGCGCGTGCGTGGGCAGCACGCCGACGAGCGTGGTCGCGCCGCCCATCAGCAGGAGCGTGAGCACCAGCATCGGGCGACGGCCGATCTTGTCACCGAAGTGCCCGGCCAGGAATGCGCCCAGCGGCCGGAACAGGAAGCTGACGCCGACGCTGAAGAACGACACGATCTGCGCGAAGTCCTTGCCCATCGGCTCGAAGAACAGGGCCGCGAAGACGGTGGCCGCGGCGAACGCGTAGATGAAGAAGTCGTACCACTCCACGGTGGTCCCGACCACGGTGGCGACGACGACGCGACGCCGGTCTGCGGCGCTCGCGATGGTTCCGGTCGGGGTGAACCCGTCCTCTGACTTGCCGCTCATGTCTCTCTCCTTCGAGGTGACTGTCGGGGATTCCACGTGATGCTTGCCCCGGGATGCGACGATGATATACGATTTCGCATACGACGCACAAGGCATCCTCCCTGTGCGCGAACGCGAGGAGGCGCATCCATGACGGCGATCACCCGACCGGGCAAGATCATCGCGATCCACCTGAACTACGTCTCGCGCGCCGATCAGCGCGGCCGCCGCCCCGCAGCACCCTCCTACTTCTTCAAGCCCGCGAGCTCCGTCGGCGTCAGCGGCGGAACGGTAGAACGCCCCGCCGGCACCGAACTGCTCGCCTTCGAGGGTGAGATCGCCCTGATCATCGGCACTCCCGCTCGCCGGGTGTCCGTCGAGGACGCCTGGTCGCACGTGGCATCCGTCACCGCATCCAATGACCTGGGCCTGTACGACCTGCGCGCCAACGACAAGGGCTCCAACGTCCGGTCCAAGGGCGGCGACGGATACACCCCGCTCGGCCCCGAACTGATCGATGCGGCATCCGTCGACCCGGGGAACCTGCGCGTGCGCGCCTGGGTCAACGGCGAGCTGCGTCAGGACGACAGCACGAGGGGTCTGCTCTTCCCGCTCCCCCAGCTGGTCGCCGACCTCTCGCAGCACTTCACCCTCGAGCCCGGTGACGTGATCCTCGCCGGCACGCCCGCGGGATCGAGCGTGATCGTCCCGGGTGATGTCGTGGAGATCGAGGTGGACGCTCCGGATGCCCCCGGTGCTCCGTCGTCAGGTCGCCTGGTCACCACGGTGACGCAGGGCGAGGTCGCCTTCGACCCCACTCTCGGCTCGCTGCCCGCCGTCGACGATCTGCAGCGCACCGAGGCCTGGGGCTCGCGCGAGGCGGCGGGGCTTCCCGAGACCGACTCCGAGTCCGCGCCGTCCGGTCTCTCCCCCGATCTGCGCGCCAAGCTCGCGGCGGCGCCGACGGCGGGCCTGTCCAGCCAGCTGCGCAAGCGCGGACTGCACTCCTGCTTCATCGACGGGGTGTCCGCCAACATCGCCGGCAGCAAGATCGTCGGCACCGCCAAGACCCTGCGCTTCATCCCGGCCCGCGAGGATCTGTTCCGGAGCCACGGCGGCGGCTACAACGCGCAGAAGCGCGCCTTCGACGCGGTCGGCGAGGGCGAGATCATCGTGATCGAGGCCCGCGGCGATGCCGGCACCGGAACTCTCGGCGACATCCTGGCTCTGCGCGCCAAGACCCGCGGAGCCGCGGGCGTCGTCACCGACGGCGGTGTGCGCGACTTCGATGCCGTCACCGAGATCGGTCTGCCGGTGTTCTCGAAGGGCGCCCACCCGTCCGTGCTGGGCCGCCGCCATGTGCCGTGGGAGTTCGACGTCACGATCGCCTGCGGCGGCGCCGCCGTGCAGCCCGGCGACGTGATCGTGGGCGACGGCGACGGCGTCATCGTGATCCCCTTCGAGCTCGCGGAGGAGGTCGCCGACGCGGCTCTGGCCCAGGAGGACGAGGACGCCTGGATCGCCGATCAGGTCGCCGCCGGGCATCCCGTCGACGGGCTGTTCCCGATGAACGCCGAGTGGCGCGCCCGGTACGACGAGAGGTCGGGCACCCGATCATGACCACCGTGGTCCGCGAGGGCAGCAAGTCGGAGCAGGCATACGCCTGGATCCGCTCGCGCATCGCCTCGCACGCCTTCGGTCCCGGGTACCGCCTGGTGCTCGGCACGATCGCCGACGAGCTCGGCATGAGCGTGGTCCCCGTGCGGGAGGCCATCCGCCGCCTCGAGGCCGAGGGACTGGTGACGTTCGAGCGCAACGTCGGCGCGCACGTCTCGCTCATCGACGAGAGCGAATACGCGCACACCATGCAGACCCTGGGCATCGTCGAGGGCGCCGCCACCGCGCTGTCCGCTCCGCTGCTGGACGCCGATGCGCTCGACCGCGCCGAAGCCGTCAACGACCGGATGCTGCACCTGCTGGGCCACTTCGACGCGCACACGTTCACCTCGCTGAACCAGGCGTTCCACTCGGTGCTCTACGAGCCCTGCCCGAACCCGCACATCCTCGACCTGGTGCACCGCGGATGGAGCCGGCTCTCCGGCATCCGCGACTCCTCGTTCGCGTTCGTCCCCGGCCGCGCCCGGCACTCCGTTGACGAGCACACCCGCATCCTCGAGCTGATCCGCGGCGGTGCCGACCCGCTCGAGATCGAGCTCGCCGCCCGAGACCACCGCTGGCGCACCATGGACGCGTTCCTGGCCGCCCGCCACCCCCACCCCACCGAAGAAGGACGATGATGACCGACGTGTACACCCCGGCCGACCTGCCCGCGAAGATCCAGCACTACATCGACGGCGAGTTCGTCGACTCCCTCGACGGCGACACCTTCGAGGTGCTCAACCCGGTCACCAACGAGACCTACGTGCACGCCGCCGCCGGCAAGAAGGCCGACATCGATCGCGCGGTCGCCGCCGCCCGTCGCGCGTTCACCGAGGGTCCGTGGCCCCGGATGCTGCCGCGCGAGCGCTCGCGCGTCCTGCACCGCATCGCCGACATCGTCGAGTCGCGCGACGCGCGCCTCGCCGAGCTGGAGTCGTTCGACTCCGGGCTGCCCATCACGCAGGCCCTGGGCCAGGCTCGCCGCGCCGCCGAGAACTTCCGCTTCTTCGCCGACCTGATCGTCGCGCAGGCCGACGACGCCTTCAAGGTGCCCGGCAAGCAGATGAACTACGTCAACCGCAAGCCCATCGGCGTCGCGGGGCTCATCACGCCGTGGAACACCCCGTTCATGCTCGAGTCCTGGAAGCTCGGCCCCGCCCTGGCCACCGGCAACACGGTCGTGCTCAAGCCCGCCGAGTTCACGCCGCTGTCGGCATCGCTGTGGGCGGGCATCTTCGAGGAGGCGGGCCTCCCGAAGGGCGTGTTCAACCTCGTCAACGGACTCGGCGAGGACGCCGGGGACGCCCTGGTGAAGCATCCGGACGTCCCGCTGATCTCGTTCACGGGCGAGAGCCGCACCGGGCAGATCATCTTCGGAAACTCGGCGCCGTTCCTGAAGGGCCTGTCGATGGAGCTCGGCGGCAAGAGCCCCGCGGTCGTCTTCGCGGATGCCGATCTCGACACCGCGGTCGACGCCTGCGTCTTCGGCGTCTACTCCCTGAACGGCGAGCGCTGCACGGCGGGCTCGCGCATCATCGTCGAGCGCGCGATCTACGACGAGTTCGTCGAGCGCTTCGCCACCATGGCCAAGCGCGTGAAGGTGGGACTCCCCCACGACCCGACCACCGAGGTCGGCGCGCTCGTGCACCCCGAGCACTACGAGAAGGTGATGAGCTACGTCGAGATCGGCAAGACCGAGGGTCGCCTGATCGCCGGCGGCGGCCGTCCCGACGGCTTCCCCACCGGCAACTACGTCGCCCCGACCGCCTTCGCCGACGTCTCTCCGGATGCCCGGATCTTCCAGGAGGAGATCTTCGGACCGGTCGTCGCGATCACGCCCTTCGACACGGACGAGGAGGCGCTGTCCCTCGCGAACAACACCAAGTACGGCCTCGCCGCCTACATCTGGACCAACGACCTCAAGCGGGCGCACAACTTCGCGGGCGCCGTGGAGGCCGGCATGGTGTGGCTGAACTCGAACAACGTGCGCGACCTGCGCACCCCGTTCGGCGGCGTGAAGGCATCGGGACTCGGCCACGAGGGCGGCTACCGCTCGATCGACTTCTACACCGACCAGCAGAGCGTGCACATCACCCTCGGCGCCCCGCACAACCCCGCCTTCGGCAAGCAGGACCTGGACGACCCGGACCCGCGCTGACCCGCCCGATTTCAGAAGAGCAAGGACGCTGACATGAGCAACAACCCGGCCTCTGCCGCCCACCCCGGCAAGACCCTCACCTCCTCCGGCTTCTACGTGAGCCAGGACACGGAGATCATCTGCGAGAACCCGACGCCGACGCCGACGAGCACCCCGCCCGACGTGCTGCGCTGCGCGTACATGGAGCTGGTCGTGACCGACCTCGCCGCATCCCGCGAGTTCTACGTCGACGTGCTGGGCCTGTACGTGACCGAGGAGGACGACCAGGCGATCTACCTGCGCTCGACCGAGGAGTTCATCCACCACAACCTCGTGCTGCGCAAGGGCGGGGTCGCCGCGGTCGCCGCCTTCTCGTACCGCGTGCGCACCCCTGAGGACCTCGACCGCGCTGTCGCGTTCTACACGGAGCTGGGCTGCGACGTGCGTCGTGCGCCGTCCGGCTTCACGAAGGGCATCGGCGACTCGGTGCGCGTCGTCGACCCGCTCGGCTTCCCGTACGAGTTCTTCCACGCGACCGATCACGTCGAGCGGCTGTCGTGGCGCTACGACCTGCACAAGCCGGGCGAGCTCGTGCGGCTTGACCACTTCAACCAGGTCACCCCCGACGTGCCCCGCGCCGTGAAGTACATGCAGGATCTGGGCTTCCGCGTCACGGAGGACATCCAGGACGAGGAGGGCACCGTCTACGCCGCGTGGATGCGCCGCAAGCCCACCGTGCACGACACCGCCATGACCGGCGGTGACGGACCGCGCATGCACCACGTGTGCTTCGCGACGCACGAGAAGCACAACATCCTGGCCATCTGCGACAAGCTCGGCGCCCTGCGCCGCTCGGACGCCATCGAGCGCGGCCCCGGCCGCCACGGCGTCAGCAACGCGTTCTACCTCTACCTGCGCGACCCCGACGGGCACCGCGTGGAGGTGTACACGCAGGACTACTACACCGGCGACCCCGACAACCCGGTCATCACCTGGGACGTGCACGACAACCAGCGCCGCGACTGGTGGGGCAACCCGGTGGTGCCGAGCTGGTACACGGATGCCTCGCTCGTGCTCGACCTGGACGGCAACCCGCAGCCGGTGCGCGCCCGAACCGACAGCAGCGAGATGGCCGTGACCATCGGCGCCGACGGCTTCTCTTACACCCGTCCCGACGACGAGGCCGAGATGCCGGAGTGGAAGCAGGGCGAGTACAAGCTGGGTCATCAGCTGTGACTCTTCCCGCCGAGACGATCACCGCCCTGGCCGCGGAGCTGGCCGAGGCCGAGCGCACTCGCGGCATCATGCCGCGCATCACCGCCCGGTACCCGGATGCCACGATCGAGGACTCCTATGCGATCCAGGGCGTCTGGCGCGACGCGCAGCTGGCGTCCGGCCGCACGCTCGTCGGCCGCAAGATCGGCCTGACCTCGAAGGCCATGCAGCAGGCGACCGGGATCACCGAGCCGGACTACGGCGTGATGTTCGACGACACGGTGTACGCCACCGGATCGGAGATCCCGTACGACCACTTCTCGAACGTGCGCATCGAGGTGGAGCTGGCCTTCGCCCTGAAAGCGCCCCTCGAAGGACCGGACTGCACGCTCGCGGACGCGCTCGCCGCGATCGACTACGCCGTGCCGGCACTGGAGGTGCTGAACTCCCACATCGAGCTGGAGGGACGCACCATCGTCGACACGATCAGCGACAACGCCGCCTACGGCGCGATGGTGCTGGGCGACGTGCGCATGCACCCCGACGAGATCGATCTGCGCTGGGTGCCGGGAGTCCTCTCCCGCAACGGCGAGATCGAGGAGACCGGGGTGGCCGCGGGCGTGCTGGGGCATCCGGCCACCGGCGTGGCCTGGCTGGCGAACAAGTTCCACCAGCACGGGCAGCGGCTGGAGGCCGGGGAGCTCATCCTGGCAGGATCGTTCACGCGGCCCATGTGGGTTCAGCGCGGCGACACCGTGCTGTGCGACTACCGCGAGATGGGGACCATCGAATGCCGCTTCGTCTAGACCCGACCTTCCGCGACCGGCTCGCCGAGTCCGACCGGCCGCTGATCGGCATGTGGCTGAGCACGGGTTCTCCCCTGATCGCCGAGATCTGCGCCGGCTCGGGTGTCGACTGGCTGCTGATCGACATGGAGCACGGGCCCAACACCCTGACCACCGTCCAGCAGCAGCTGCAGGTGATCGCCGCGTACCCGGTGACCACGGTCGTGAGGGTGCCGTTCAATGACGCGGTGATCATCAAGCAGGTGCTGGATGCCGGTGCGCAGAACCTGCTCGTGCCCATGGTGGCCTCCGCCGAGGAGGCACGGGCGGCTGTCGCCGCCGTGCGCTACCCGCCGGAGGGCATCCGAGGTGTCGGTTCCGCGCTCGCGCGCAGCGCGCGCTGGGGACGGGTGAGCGGATACGTGCCGAACGCCTCGCAGACGATCTCGCTGATCGTGCAGGTCGAGTCGGCGGATGCCGTGGAGCGGGCCTCCGAGATCGCCGCGGTCGACGGCGTCGACGGCGTGCTGGTGGGCCCCGCCGACCTGTCGGCATCGATGGGCCTGCCCGGTCAGCAGGGGCATCCGGATGTCGTCGCCCACGTCCACCGCGTGTTCGAGGCCGCGCACGCCGCAGGCAAGAAGGCCGGCGTGAACGCGTTCGACCCGGCCGGTGCCGACGCCTACCTGGAGGCCGGCGCCGATTTCCTCTCGGCGAGCGCGGATGTGACCATCCTCGCGCGGGGCTCCGAGGCTCTTGCGGCCCGGTTCATCCCGGCATCCGACGAAGCGGGCGCCGACTCGTACTGACGCCCGTCACAACTCCGGAGAACCGACGACAGTTCGCCGCCCGACGACGGATTCCGTGCCGTTCGCGACAGGTTCTCCGGAGTCGTGGCCGCTGTGGTTGGATGAACGGATGCACAGCGCCGAGACCGACCGATGACGCGCGGCCTCGCCGCTCCTCGCCTGGCGGCGATGGGCGACCGCAACTTCCGGTGGTTCTTCCTCGCCAGGGCGATCACGATGATCACGGGCTCCATGTCGTCGATCGCGCTGGCGTTCGCCGTGCTCGAGATCGACAACCATCCGGTCAGCCTGTCCCTGGTGCTCACGGCCTTCACCGTCGCGAACGTCGTCTTCGTGCTGTTCGGCGGGGTCGTGGCCGACCGACTCCCCCGCGCTCTGGTGATCCAGGCCTGCTACGTGCTCGATCTGCTCTCGATCGGCGCGATCGCCTATCTGCTGTTCACGCACACCGCCACCATCCCCGTGATGGTGGCCCTCGCAGCGGTCAACGGCGCGTCGACCGCGTTCGTGCTCCCCGCGATGCAGGGCATCATCCCGCAGCTCACCCGGCCCGAGACTCTGCAGCAAGCCAACGCGATGCTCTCGTTCGTGCGCTCTGCGGTCACGATCGGCGGACCGGTGATCGCCGGCATCCTGGTCACGACGGCAGGTCCCGCCTGGGCGATGGTGGTGCAGCTGATCGGCTGGCTCTCGGCCATCCCGATCCTGGCGATGGTGAAGCTGCCCCCGCCCGTCGGCGACGGGCGGTTCTCGCTGTTCGCCGACCTGCGGATCGGCTGGACCGAGTTCTGGAGCCGGTCCTGGCTGTACGCGGTCGTGCTCGCATTCATGATCATGAACGCGATCCACGTCGGCGCATGGGGCGTCGTCGGTCCCTACATCGCCAAGAACGACGAGCGGCTGGGCATCGCCGGCTGGGGCTGGGTGGTCAGCGCCGAGGGTGTCGGTGTGCTGCTGATGACCCTGGTCCTGATGTGGTTCCCCCTCAGGCGCCCTCTGCGGATGGGGATGATCGGCATCAGCCTGTTCGCGATCCCGCTGACGATGCTGGGCGCGCACCCGGCGGTCGTGCTCGTCGCGATCGCGGCTCTGCTGGCCGGCGCGGGGGCGGAGGTGTTCAGCTCGGGCTGGAGCGTGGCGATGATGGAGAACATCCCCACCGACAAGCTCAGCCGCGTCTCCAGCTACGACATGCTGGGCAGCTTCGTGGTGATGCCGATCGGCACCCTTGTGTACGGCTGGCTGATCACGCGGGCCGATCCGGCCGTGGTGCTGGTCACCTCCGGCATCCTCTATGCGGTCATCGCCGTCGGCACCGCGTTCGTGCCGAGCGTGTGGCGGATGGGCCGCGTCGAGGCGGCGACCGTCTCGCACTGAACTCATGGCATCCGGTGCCAGACTGGACGCATGACCTTCGAGACGCTGCGAGCCCTCGCCGACCGCGCCGCACTGTTCACCGCCCTGCGCCAGGACCAGCTGATGACCGCGACCGACGCGCTCGGCGAGCACCGCTGGGACGTCGATCTCGCCGCCGGCACCTTCACGTTCGCGGCGACGGCGCAGCCCGACCGCACGCTGGTCGCGACCCCGCACCTGCTCGCGTCGATCGCACCGGGGCCGCGGTCGCTGATGTGGTCGTGGGCCATGCCGCAGGGCGATCGCTCCGGCATCACCGAGAAGCTGCGCGCGTACGGCGCCGAGCACGGCGTCCCCGAGCTGACACAGGGCGAGGTGGCCTTCCCGGCCGACACCGGTGAAGACATCCAGGCGTGGGTCGCCGACCTGGCTCATGCGATCGCGGGAGCCGCCGTGGAGATCACCGGACTCTCTCCGTACTACTCGGCTCCGGCCGGCGGCGCCCGCGCCGTGCTACTGCTGGACGCCCCGATCGAGCCGCTCACGGTCGCCGCAGCGGTCACTGCGCTCCCCCGCATCCTCTCCGGCCTCACGCTCGCCGACCCGCGCGCATCGGTGTGGGACCTCGGGCGCCTCGCGGGATGGCGGCTCGAGTGGGCGGACGAGGCGTTCTCGGCGGCGACGCTGACGGATGCCACCGGCTCGGCGACCTTCCGCTTCGACGAGTACGCGCGCATCATGGGCATCGAGGGCTCGCTGGGCGGCGCCACGACCCCGACTCCCTGACGAGCTGCCGGCGCGCGCTCGGCGTCACCGCCCCTGCTCGGCCACCTCGCCCCTGCTCATCTGCGCAGCTCAGCGGGGGCGAGGCAGCTCAGCGGGGGCGAGAAGCACCACAGTCGGACGTTCAGCGCCCGAGACGCTGGCGCGCCGTGCGACTCCCCGCGCCGACGGGCACGCGCGTGGTCGCGGCGGCGAGCCCGAACGGCGGCATGTCGTTGTACACGACCTCGAGGTCGGCGAACGGCACCTGATAGGTCTCGTGCCAGACGCCGACGTCACCGGAGCCCTGCGAGGTGCGGACGAACTCGCGCCACGCGGCGAGGTGCGGCGCATCACGGTCCGACGCGAAGCGCTGCAGGTGCTCCGGGCTCTCCCAGTACGAGAGCAGCACGGTGGTGCGCCCGAGCCACTGATGGAAGCCGAGCAGCCCGGCATCGGGATGGGTCATCAGATGCTTCAGCATCGGTCCCATCCGCGAAGCGGTTCGTGCGACGCTGCCGACGCGCCACCAGCGATTCGCCCGCATCCCGATCAGGAACACTGTGATGTCCGTGCGATCGGATGCCGCCGTGAATCGCCCCGGTTCCACCTGAGCGGTCATGATCTCTCCCGTCGAAGCTTTGCGTAACGTTGTTATGAAACGACGTTACGCTACGATCGTGACCATGGCAAGACCCACTGTCTACGACGATGACCTGCGCACGAGGCTGCTGGAGGAGACCGCCGAGATCATCGACCGCGACGGCCCCGATCGCGTCGCGCTGCGCGAGATCGCTCGCGCAGCAGGCACCTCGACGTCAGCGATCTACACGCTGTACGGAGGCAAGACCGAGCTGCTCGCCGCCGTGATCGAGCACGCGTTCCGCTCCTTCGGGGACGTGCAGCTCGCCGCGGAGCCGCAGGGCCTCCGCGCGCTCGGTGAGGCCTATCGCGCGTGGGCGCTGGCCCATCCGGCCCTCTTCCGGCTGATGTTCGGCGATCGGATGCCCGCCGAGCACGCGGCCGTGGAGGCCGTGGCCGTGCAGTCGCTCGCCCCGCTGGTGCGCACGGTCTCCGGCATCCGGCCCGGCACCCCTGAAGCCGCTCAGCGCGACGCCGTGATCATCTGGTCGCAGGTGCACGGCGCCGTCGCCCTCGAGCTCGCGCAGGCCGCTCCCCCCGGGGTGGACTGGGACGCGGTCTACGCCGGACTCCTCGATGTCGTGGAGCGCTCCCTCGCATAGTCCCGCCACGCCCCGACACCCCCAGATGCCGTCGAGACCCCCAGTTGCAGACGTCTGCGACTGGGGGTCTCGACGGAAAGAGGGGGTCTCGGCGGAACCTGGTCAGGCCAGGGTGCGTTCGGCGGCCTCGACCACGTTCGTCATGAGCAGCGCCACCGTCATCGGACCGACCCCGCCGGGGTTCGGGGAGATGAAGCCGGCGACCTCGGCGACGTCCGGGTGCACGTCGCCGTAGACCTTCGACTTGCCGGTCTCGGCATCCGTCTCCCTGGTCACGCCCACGTCGAGCACCGCGGCGCCGGGCTTCACGTCGGATGCCGTGATCAGGTGCTTCACGCCGGCGCCCGCGACGATCACGTCGGCCTCGCGCAGGTACGGCGTCATGTCCGGAGTGCCGGTGTGCACCTGCGTGACGGTGGCGTTTATCACGCGACGCGTCAGCAGCAGCCCCATCGGGCGGCCGATCGTCACACCGCGGCCGACGACCACCACGTGCTTGCCGTTCAGGTCGTAGTCGTTGCGCAGCAGCAGCTCGATCACGCCTCGCGGGGTGCACGGCAGCGGGGTATGGATCGGCCCGTTGACGTTCAGCACCAGGCGGCCGAGGTTGGTCGGGTGCAGTCCGTCGGCGTCCTTGGCCGGGTCGATCCGCTCCAGGATCGCGTCGGTGTCGAGGTGCTTCGGAAGCGGCAGCTGAACGATGTAGCCGTGGCAGGCGGGGTCGGCGTTGAGCTCGTCGATCAGCGCCTCGACCTGCTCCTGCGTGGCATCGGCGGGCAGCTCGCGCTGGATCGAGTTCATCCCGATCGCCTCGGACTGCTTGTGCTTCATGCCGACGTACAGCTGGGACGCCGGGTCGGCGCCCACCAGGACAGTGGCGATGCCGGGGACCACACCGCGTTCGCGCAGCGCGGCCACGCGCTCGGTGAGCTCGTCCTTGATCGCCGCTGCGGCGGCCTTGCCGTCGAGGACCTTCGCGGTCACTGCTGCAGGCCCGGGTACAGCGGGAAGGCCGTGGCGAGGGCGTCCACGCGCGTGCGCAGCGCCTCGATGTCGGCACCGGGCTGCAGCGCGAGCGCGATGATGTCGGCCACCTCGGTGAACTCCGCGTCGCCGAAGCCGCGGGTCGCGAGGGCCGGCGTGCCGATGCGCAGACCCGAGGTCACCATCGGCGGACGCGGGTCGTTCGGGACGGCGTTGCGGTTCACGGTGATGTGGATCTCGTGCAGCAGATCCTCGGCCTGCTTGCCGTCGATCTCGGCATCGCGCAGGTCGACGAGCACGAGGTGCACGTCGGTGCCGCCGGAGCGCACGGCGATGCCGGCGTCCTTCACGTCCTGCTGGGTGAGGCGCTCGGCGATGATCGCGGCACCGCGCAGCACGCGCTCCTGACGCTCCTTGAACTCGGGGGTCGCGGCGAGCTTGAACGCGGTCGCCTTGGCGGCGATCACGTGCATGAGCGGGCCGCCCTGCTGGCCGGGGAACACTGCCGAGTTGATCTTCTTGGCGATGTCGGCGTCGTTGGTGAGGATGAAGCCCGAGCGGGGACCGCCGATGGTCTTGTGCACGGTCGAGGAGACGACGTGGGCGTGCGGCACCGGGTTCGGGTGCAGGCCGGCCGCCACGAGGCCGGCGAAGTGCGCCATGTCGACCCAGAGCAGGGCGCCCACCTCGTCGGCGATCGCACGGAACGCGGCGAAGTCGAGGGTGCGCGGGTAGGCGGACCAGCCGGCGATGATCACCTTCGGCTTGTGCTCGAGGGCGAGCGCGCGCACCTCGTCCATGTCGATGGTGGAGGTCTCGGGGTTCACGCCGTACGCGACGATGTTGTACAGACGGCCCGAGAAGTTGATCTTCATGCCGTGCGTGAGGTGACCGCCCTGGTCGAGGGAGAGACCGAGCAGCGTGTCGCCGGGGCGCGCGATGGCGTGCAGCACGGCGGCGTTGGCGGAAGCGCCGGAGTGCGGCTGGACGTTCGCGAACTCGGAGCCGAACAGCGCCTTGGCGCGGGCGATCGCCAGCTCCTCGGCGACGTCGACCTCTTCGCAGCCGCCGTAGTAGCGACGGCCCGGGTAGCCCTCGGCGTACTTGTTCGTCAGCACCGAGCCCTGCGACTGCAGCACGGAGACGGGCACGAAGTTCTCGGAGGCGATCATCTCGAGGTACGTGCGCTGGCGGTTCAGCTCGCGCTCGAGCACCTCGGCGATCTCGGGGTCGACCTCGGCGAGCGGGGCGTCGAAGTAGCGGTCGGTCATGGCGGTCTCCTGTTCACACGGGGTAAGGGGTGTGTTCCTCATCGGCCCAGGCGCGCGGTCGAATCCTCAGAGCCGCTCCCCGGTGGTGACCCACCCAGACGCCAGTCGCGACGCAAGAAAGCTTAGCGGATGGCGATGTCCGCGGCCCACGGTCCTCGCCCGTGTGACGGTCGGCGCGCTAGGTTTTGTTCATGGTCCTTCCTGATCTCCTCCCGCTGGTCCCGGCGCCCGTCTCCGTCATCATCGGCGAGGGCCGGATGCCGCTGGCGGATCCTCTGCGCATCATCGGCGACGACGCCGCATCCGATCAGCTCGCCGCCGCGATCGGGCACCGCACCGGCATCCGCCCGGTCCGCGTGGCCGAGAAGGCGCGCCCCGGCGACGTCGTCGTGCGGATCGATCCGGATGCCGCGGCCGAGGCGTATGCGCTGACGATCGGCGAGATCGTCGAGCTGACCGGCTCCGTGGATGGGCTGCTGCACGGCATCCGCACCCTGATGCAGCTGCTGACGGATGAAGGGGACGGTCGGTGGGCCTGGCGCCGCGCGACGATCGCCGACGCCCCGCGCTTCGCGTACCGCGGCGTCATGCTCGACGTCGCCCGGCACTTCTTCCCGGTCGACGAGGTCGAGAAGGTGATCGACCGGATCGCCGAGCTGAAGTTCAACCATCTGCACCTGCACCTCAGCGACGACCAGGGATGGCGCATCCACGTCGACTCCTGGCCGCTGCTCTCGCAGCTCTCCTCGACGGTGAGCGCCACGGGCGACGGCCGGGCGACCGGCGGCGGCTGCTACAGCAAGGACGACTACCGCGCGATCGTCTCCTACGCGGGGTCCCGCGGCATCACGATCGTCCCCGAGATCGATATGCCGGGCCACACCCATGCCATCGGACTCGCCTATCCCGAGCTCGTCGAGGCGCCCGTCATGAACGAGCACCTGCTCGACGACGCGCAGCGACTGGGCCAGGCCCTCCCCGAGGCGGGCGTGCCCTACACCGGTTGGGGTGTCGGCCACTCCAGCCTGCGCATTCACAAGGAGCGCACCTACGACTTCGTCCGGGACGTGCTCGCGGAGCTCGCCGAGCTCACGCCCGGCCCGTACCTGCACATCGGCGGGGACGAGTCGCTGGGCACCTCCCCCGCGGACTTCGCGTACTTCATCGAGCGCGCGACCGGGATCGTGCAGGAGCTCGGCAAGACGCCGGTCGCGTGGCACGAGGCCGGCGCGGCCGAGGTCGCGCCCGGCACGGTGGGCCAGTACTGGGGCCTGCTCGCACCGGACGCCTCGCACGCCGAGCACACCGCGCACTTCGTGGAACGCGGCGGACGCGTGATCCTCTCGCCGTCGGACGCCGCCTACCTCGACATGAAGTACGACCACGACTTCCCGCTCGGTCTCGCATGGGCGGGGACCGTGGACCTGCACCGCGCCTACGACTGGCAGCCGACCGCGCTTCTCGACATCCCCGCGGATGCCGTCGCCGGTGTCGAGGCCCCGCTGTGGACCGAGACGGTGGAGAGCCTCGAGGAGGCCGATCAGCTGATGTTCCCGCGCATCGCGGCCATCGCCGAGATCGCCTGGGGCGCCACCGCCCCCGCTCGCGGCTGGAACGACTTCCGCGAGAGACTGGCAGCGCTGGCGCCGGCCTGGCGCGCCGACGGCATCCGATTCCACCCCGTGCCCGAGATCGACTGGAGCGACCGATGACCCCGACCACAGACTTCCGCGGCTCCCGCGTGATCCACTCCGCGCGGATCGTCGACGGTGACGGCAGCACCACCGAGAACGGCTGGGTGCGGTTCGAGGACGGCGTGGTCGTCGCACGCGGCACGGGCGCCGACTGGGCGGACGCCGACGACGTGATCGACGCGAGCACGGTCGCCGGAGCGGATGCTGTCCTCACCCCGGGCTTCATCGACATCCACGGGCACGGCGGAGCGGGCGCCGCCTACGACGACGGCGCGGACGCGATCCGCACCGGGCGCGACATGCACCGCACCCACGGCACCACGCGCGCCGTCATCTCGCTGGTCACCGCATCCATCGACGACCTCGCGCGCCAGGTGTCGGTCATCGCGGATCTCACCGAGTCGGATCCCGAGATCCTCGGCAGCCACCTGGAGGGCCCGTTCCTGGATCCGGGGCATCAGGGGGCGCACGAGCCGTCGCTGCTGCGCGCACCGGAGCCCGCCGACGTCGCGCGTCTGCTGGAGGCCGGGCGCGGAACCGTGCGCCAGGTGACCCTCGCCCCCGAGCTTCCCGGCGGGCTCGACGCGGTGCGCCAGATCGTGGCATCCGGCGCCGCCGTCGCCGTCGGTCACACCGACGCGGATGCAGATATCGCGCGGCAGGCGTTCGAAGCAGGCGCCACGATCCTCACGCACGCCTTCAACGCCATGAACGGCATCCACCACCGCGCGCCGGGGCCGATCCTCGTCGCGGCCGCAGACCACAGGGTCGTGCTGGAGGGCATCGCCGACAACTTCCACCTCGACCCGCACGTGATCAAGCTGCTGTTCGATGCCGCCCCTGGCAGGGTGGCGCTGATCACCGATGCCATGGCCGCAGCGGGCAGCGCCGACGGACACTACGACCTGGGTGCGGTCAAGGTCACCGTGAAGGACGGTATGGCGCGCGCCGACGACACCGGCTCGATCGCCGGCTCCACGCTCACGCAGGACGTCGCGCTGCGGCGCGCCGTCGAGGCCGGCGTCACCCTCGGCGAGGCCGTGCGCGCGCTGACCGCAACCCCGGCCGGTGCCGTCGGGTTCGGTGGTTCTCTCGGCCGGCTGCAGCCCGGGTACGCGGCGGACGCCGTGCTGCTGGACGGCGGCTTCGCGGTTCGCGGAGTGTGGGTCGGGGCTGCGGCATCCCGCTGAGCCGCGACGGACGGTCCGCCCCGCGGTGCCCGCCGCCCGGCCCGGTGAGCCGCCGGAAAGCGCCCGGACATGCGGGAGGCCGCTGCCTTTTCCCCAGTGCAGCGGCCTCACCTCCCCCGAGCCGACCGGCCGGAATCTCCTCCCCCGAGGATTCCGAGCCGGTCTCGACCCGGCGCGATACCCCGTGCGCCGATGTCACCTGACACCCCGCCCCCCGGTGGCGTGTCAGGCATGCTCTACGAGAAGAGATGCAGTCGGCCACGGTTCATTACGCGGTTTCCAGAAGTTTTTTCGCGGATGTTCGTGGGAGCGCTCTCCACAGGATTCGGGCGGGGGTGGCCTCAGGAACGTTTTCGGGTCAGAATGGAGAAGACGCGTGATGAAATCCCCTCCCACGCGTCTCTTCTTGTGAGGGCGCCTCAGCTGGGTATGAGAGCGTTCCCAGGAACAAGACGAAGGAAGACGTGGAAGACCAGAGTCCAGCAAGGTCAGCAGCGGCTGACGCCGACCTCGTGCTGCGCACCCGCTCGGGTGACGCCGAGGCGTTCGGCGAACTCTGGCGACGCCACTACCGATCGGGGATGACGGTCGCCCGGTCGGTCACCTCCTCGATCGACCCCGACGACCTCGTGCAGGAGTCGTACTCCCGCATCTACCAGGCCATCCTCAAGGGCGGCGGCCCGAACGGGTCGTTCCGCGCGTATCTCTTCACCAGCATCCGCAACACCGCGGCCGCGTGGGGCCGGGCCCGTCGCGAGACGGCGATCGACGAGCTCGAGACGGTTGCCGATCCTGCCAGCACCGACAGCGCCGCGAACGAGGAACTGGACCGCGGCCTGACCGCGCAGGCGTTCCGCTCCCTCCCCTCGCGCTGGCAGGAGGTGCTCTGGTACTCCGAGATCGAGCAGATGAAGCCCGCCGCGATCGGCGCACTGCTCGGCATGAGCGCCGGCGCCGTGTCACAGTTGACGTTCCGCGCCCGCGAGGGTCTGCGAGAGGCCTGGATCCAGGCGCACCTGCGCAGCGTCGGCGAGGGGTCCGAGTGCCAGTGGACGATCGAGCACCTCGGCGCCTACTCACGCGGCAACCTGGGAGTCCGGGCGCAGCAGCGCGTCGACGATCACCTCGAGGGCTGCGCACGCTGCATGATCGTCGCAGCAGAGGCGAAGGACGTGTCCAGCCGTCTCGCGCTCGTCCTGCTCCCCCTGGTTCTGGGAGTCACCGGCGCATCCGCCTATCTCGCCGCCCTGCAGGGCGGCGGAACGCCGCTCGTCGCCCTGGCCGCCATGCCGTCGAGCGTCGTCGAGGGCGCGGTCGTGGTCGGCACCACAGGCAGCGGAGTCGCTGCGGGTACCGCCCTCACGGGTGGATCGGCCGGATCCGGTGCAGCCGGAGGATCCGGCACGTCGAGCGCTTCCGCCTCGATGCCGGGCATCGGCGCGCTGGTGGGCGCAGGCTCGGCCGCGCTCGTCATCGCCGGTGTGGTCGCCGCCGCCGCGGTCGTGCCCGGGATGCTCAGCGGAGCCCCTGCGACCTCCCAGCCCAGCGCCTCCGAGTCCGAGCCCTCGTCGATCTCCTCCGAGGTCGTGCCCGACTCCACGATGTCGGCAGACACCCCGATGGTGATCGACGTCGAAGAGCAGCCTCCGGCACCCAAGGACGACACCGAGGTCAAGGCCGACCCCCAGCCTCCCGCGCCTCCGCAGCACGCGGACGTCACGGAGCCGGCCATCACGAAGCCCGCGCCGACGCCCACTCCCACGCCGACGCCCAGCCCGGATCCGACGCCCACGCCCGAGCCGACGCCGACGCCGACGCCCGACCCTGGTGAAGACGGCGGCGCGGTCGACCCCGGCACGGATCCCGGCGGCGAGACCCCGGAAGCGCAGGAACTGACGTGGGGCACCGCCGATGTCGTGATCGACGCGCAGCTCCACACTCACTACCTGATCCCGGTTCAGGGGACGCCTGGAAGCGTCGTGCAGGTGTGGATGGATGCCGTCCCGGCCCGCGGCGCTGAGTTGACTCTGTCATCCGACGGAACCGGGACCGCTGATCTGCGCCCCAACGCCCAGCAGCTTCTCACCAATGCCGAGGTGGGGTTCCGCTATGTCGTCGAGGGTGTCCCCGGCGACTGGAGCTCGACCAGCCTGTGGTCGCTCCACCCGCTCCTGGGCGCGCCGGCAACCGAGCCTGCTCCAGAGCAGCCGGCCACGGCGACCCCGACGCCGCCCGCCGAATAGACTTGAGGGCATGTCGCAGGATCCCGTCGTCGCCGCCGGCGTGAGCCGCCGCCCCCTCACCGCACTGGACCTCATCCGCGTGGTCGTGCTGCTGGCCGCGCTCATCACCTTCGCGCTGTGGGGCTTCGGCTCGTGGCCCCTGCCCTGGAACATCGTGGTCGGCATCGGCGCTCCCGTCGTCACGCTCCTGGTGTGGGCGCTGTTCCTGTCGCCGCGCGCCGTGCTCCACCTGCATCCGTTCCTCCGTGCCCTGGTCGAGCTCCTCATCTACGTCGCCGTGACGCTCGCCTGGTGGTCGCTGGGGCACGCCTGGATGGGGCTCGCCTTCGCGGTCGTCGCCGTCACCGCGGGTGTGATCGCCGGACGCCGCACCCTGGCATGAGCGTCCTCGAGCTGCTGCGGCAGGACCTCGGCGACATCGTCGACACCTCCGCCGAGTCCCTCGAGGCGGCGCGCGCGGACCGCAGCGGCCACCGCTCCCCCGGACGGCCGCTCGCCGTCGTCCGCGCCCGCACGGTCGAAGACGTCCAGCGCACGCTGCGCATCGCATCGGCGACCGCCACCTCCGTGGTCGTGCGCGGCGCGGGCACCGGCCTCGCCGGCGCCGCGAACGCCGGGCCCGGCCAGATCGTGCTGTCCACCGCGGAGATGGACCGCGTCATCGAGGTGCGCCCCGACGACCTGCTCGCGGTCGTCGAGCCGGGCATCCTCAACGCGACGCTGAACGCGCAGCTCGCGGAGCACGACGTGTGGTGGGCACCGGATCCCGCCAGCCGCGAGATCTCGACCGTGGGCGGAAACATCGCCACGGGCGCAGGCGGACTGCTCTGCGCGAAGTACGGCGTCGTCCGCGACGCGGTGCTGGGCGTGGACCTGGTGCTCGCCGACGGCCGACTGCTGCGCCTCGGCCATCGCACGGTGAAGGGAGTCACCGGACTGGACCTCACGTCGCTGGTGATCGGCTCGGAGGGGCGGCTGGGCGTGATCGTCGGCGCGACGCTGAAGCTGCGCCGGCTCGTGGAGGGCGGCACCTGCACGATCACGGCGACCTTCGATTCGGTCCGCGACGCCGCCGCGGCCTCGGCCGCGGTCACCGCCTCCGGCGCCCAGCCGGCCATCATGGAGCTCATGGACGCCCGCATGCTCGCGGCCGTGCACGATCTTCTGGGTCTGCCCGTCTCCGACGCCGGGACATCGCAGCTCACCATCCAGACCGACGGTCCGGGCGCCCGAGAGGAGGCCGCGCGCATCGTGGAGGTGCTCCGGGCGGCCGGCGGCGCAGTGGTCGAGACCGATGACCCGGTGGAGGGTGAGCGTCTGCTCGCCATCCGCCGCTCCACGCACCCTGCGCTGGCCGCGCTGGGCACGACGCTGATCGAGGACGTCGCCGTGCCGCGCAGCGCGATGCCCGCGATGTTCGACGAGATCGCACGCATCGAGCAGGAGTACGGCGTCGTCATACCGACGGTCGCGCACGCCGGCGACGGCAACCTGCATCCGAACTTCATCTTCGACGGTGACGAGGTCCCCGATCACATCTGGGACGCCGCCGGTGAGCTGTTCCGCGCCGCGATCCGCCTCGGCGGCACGCTGACCGGCGAGCACGGCATCGGGATGCTCAAGAGCCGCTGGCTGGCCGAGGAGCTGGGCGAGGACCAGTGGCGGATCCAGCGCGACATCATGCGCGTCTTCGATCCGCAGGGGATCCTGAATCCCGGGAAGGTGTTCTCCGATGCCTGACATCCGTGTCAGCGCCGCCGTGATCGTCGACCGCATGGGCCGCGTGCTCGTGGTCCGCAAGCAGGGCACCACCCGCTTCATGCAGCCCGGCGGCAAGCCCGAGCCCGGCGAGACCGCGGCGCAGACGCTGATCCGCGAACTCGACGAGGAGCTCTCGCTGCACGTCGAGGAGTCCGATCTCGAGCCGCTGGGGACCTTCGTCTCCGCGGCGGCCAACGAGCCGGGTCACCGGGTGATCGCGGATGCCTTCGCGATGCATGCGGAGCCGGAGGACGTCGTCGTGCAGGCCGAGCTCGCAGAGCTGCGATGGCTGGAGCCCGGCGACCGCACGAGCGTGCCGCTGGCACCGCTCAGCGAGGAGCACCTGCTGGCGTTCGCCTGGCGCTGACGCCGGCAGACAGCCCGAGGTCGGACGCTCGGCCCGCCGCCTCGCGGCGAGCCGAGCGCGCAGGGATCAGAGCCCCTGCCAGGCCGGCTTGTTCGCGTAGGTGTAGCGGTAGTAGTCGGCCAGCTGCAGCTTCGACGCGGCCGCCTCGTCGACCACCACGGTCACGTGCGGGTGCAGCTGGATCGCGGATGCCGGGATCATCGCGCTGACCGGGCCCTCGAGCGCCGCGGCCACCGCATCCGCCTTGCCCTCGCCGAACGCGAGCAGCACGAGGTGACGCGCGCGCAGGATCGTCCCGAGCCCCTGCGTGATGCAGTGCTGGGGCACGTCATGGATCGAGTCGAAGAAGCGCGCGTTGTCCTGCCGGGTCTGCTCCGTGAGCGTCTTGATGCGGGTGGTCGACGCGAACGACGAGCCGGGCTCGTTGAAGCCGATGTGGCCGTCGGTGCCGATGCCGAGGATCTGCAGGTCCACGCCGCCCGCGGCGATGATGGCCGCGTCGTAGTCGTCGCCCGCGTGCTCGATCGTCTCGACGGCCCCGTTGGGGACGTGGATCAGCTCGGGGTCGAGGCCGAGCGGCTCGATGACCTCACGGGTGATGACCGAGCGGTAGCTCTCCGGATGCGCGGGATCGATGCCCACGTACTCGTCCAGGGCGAAGCCGCGCACGTGGGACACGTCATGCCCCGCGAGACGCTCGCGCAGTGCCTGGTAGACCGGCAGCGGAGTCGACCCGGTGGCCAGTCCCAGCACGGGCTCGGCGACGGTGTCGATGAGGTGCACGATCTCGTCGGCGACCAGCGCTCCGGCGGTCTCCTTGCTCGCGGTGATGACGACTTCAGCCATGAGGGACTGTCTCCTTGTCTCGGACGTCGGTACCCGCGGATGCGGATCCCAGCAGGGCGGCGCCGATGGCCGCCACCGGCGAGTCCGCCGGAAGCATCTCGATTCTCTCATCGAGCCGCAGTGACCGCAGGAACGGCGACGACGCCGCTTCCTCCTGCAGGGTGGCGCGGATGCCAGGGCCGATGCGGTCGGCGAGTGCGCTGAGCCCTCCGCCGATGACGACGGTCTCGACGTCGGCGGTGAGCACCAGGGCGCGCACGGCGGCTGCGGCACCGCGCTGCAGATCGAGTCGGAGGGCGGATGCTGTGGCATCCCCGGCATCCGCGGCATCCAGGATGTCCTTGACGGGGAGGTCTCCGCCTCTCCCCCAGGCCCGCGCCAGGGCGCCGCCTCCGCACAGCGTCTCGATGCAGCCGCGCTGCCCGCATCCGCACACCCGTCCGAGCGGGTCGACCACGAGATGCCCGACCTCGCCGGCCGTCCCCCGCGCGCCGCGCCAGATGCGCCCGTCGATCACGATTCCCGCAGCGACGCCGGTGCCGAGGTTCAGATAGGCCATCGGGCGCGTGTCGCCGCGGAGCGCGGCCGCGCCCAGCGCAGCCGCCTTCACGTCGTTCTCGACCTGGCTCGGGATGCCGGTCGCCTCGTGCACGCGGGTTGCGACGTCCAGTTCCTCGACGCCGAGGTTCACGGCGTGCAGCACCCGTCCGTGCTCGGCATCCACGAGCCCCGGGATCCCGACGCCGATCGAGCTCACCGACCGACCCGCGGGCAGCTGCGCCCGCAGGGCGCTGACAGCATGCAGGATGCCGTCGATGACGGCGGTCCCGCCCCATCCGGTCGGGATGCGCACGCTCCCGAGGGCGACGCCGTCGGAATCCAGCGCGATCCCGGCGATCTTCGTGCCGCCCACGTCCAGGCCGATGCGCACGACCGCGCTCACGACACGCCCAGCTGGGCGGCGAGCACCGTGACGACCGCGCCGCGGACCACGATGTCGTCCTGCTTGCTGAGACGGATGGGCACGTCGGCGAACACGCCCTCCAGCGTGCGGTCGTGCAGCGCCCGGGTCGCGGCGTCCAGGAACACGCCGTCGAACAGCTCGGCGGGGCCGGCGATGACCACCTCGGCCAGGTCGAGCGCCGCCACGATCAATGCGATCGCCATGCCCAGGCGGGTACCCGCGTCGGCCAGGATCTCGCCGCGGCGCTCCGGTGCAGCGGCGGTCTCGGCGAGCAGGCGGGGGACGTTCACCCACGCCTCCAGGCATCCGATCCGCCCGCACGAGCACAGCGGGCCGCCGTCGGTCCCGACGACGACGTGTCCGATCTCACCCGCCGCGAAGCGGGCGCCGACCAGCGGACGCCCGCCGGTGATCACTCCCGCGCCGACGCCGCGGTCGATGCGGATGAGCATGAGGTCGGAGCGCGCCTCGCCGAACGTGTACTCCGCGAGGATCGCGGCGTTCGCGTCGTTGCCGACCATCACCGGGAGACCGAGATCCTCGGTGAGCCGCCGCTCGAGCGGGAAGTCCTGCCACGCGAGGTTCGACGCGTTGATGATCAGTCCGTCCGAGCGCACGACGCCGGGGCTGCCGATGCCGACACCGAGCACGGGGCGGGTCGCGGATGTCGCGAGCCGCCGTGCCAGGTCCACCACCGCCTGGTAGGTGTGCTCCGCGTCGCGTTCCTCGGGAAGCGGCGTCGAATGGCTGACGAGCGTGCGTCCGCCGAGGTCGAGCACGGAACCGGTGAATTCGGATGCGCCGGACAGATCGATGCCGATGACCTGGTGGCCCTCGCGATCGATGTCGATCTCGATCGGGGGCTTCCCCGGGCCCGCCGCCTCGCGGACGCCGATCTCGTGGATGATGCCGTCGGCGATGGACTCCGCGACCAGATCGGAGATGGTCACCCGGGTGAGTCCCGTCTCGCGGGCCAGGTCCGCTCGGCTCATCGCACCGCGGTGGTACAGCGTCTGCAGCACCAGGGAGCGGTTGTGCGCGCGCGCCTGCTCCGGCAGCACCTTGGCCGAGCTGCGCAGGCGCCGTCCCGAGCCGAAGGCGACGAGCTCCTCACCGAGCGCGACCCGCTGTCCGTGTGACGATTCCATGTTTGTTAGTACACCTTACGAACATGGTCGAGCGCAAGAGGCGACGGGGTGCAGCGCGCAGGTTACCGAAACGTTACTGCAGATGTCCACTCGCGGGCCCGACCGCCACACCGCGACCCGCGCCGTTCCCGTACCATGAAGAGTCAGTCACGTCTATCCAAATGGGGGGTGAGTCCGTGACCGATCTGATCTCCGGACCCGATACGGGCGCGATCCCGCAGGCCGCACCGACCGAGGTGCTGCCTCCCGTCGACGGTGAGCCGCCGATGGAATGGGCGCCCACCGAGCCCGCCCGCAAGAAGCGCCGCCTGGGCCTGTGGCTGGGTCTCGGCGCGGGAGCCCTTCTGGTCGCCGCCGCCGGCGCCTCCCTCATCCTCATCGCTCCCGGCACCACGATCGCCGGCGTCCCCGTCGGCGGCATGACCCCCGGCATGGCCGCCGAGGCCGTGAGCAACCGCGTCGCCGCGACCGAGATCGAGCTGACCGGCGCCGGAGACGGAACCACGCTGACGGGCAGCGAGCTGGGCGCGAGCGTCGACGCCAAGGCGCTCGCCGATCAGGCCTTCGCCGACCGCCCCCTGTGGAACATCAGCACCTGGATGGGCAAGGCGATCGTCCCCGAGGTGAAGCTCGACCCGCAGGCCGCCGACCACGCGCTGCGCGCCGCCGTCCCGACCAGCTATGTCGATCCGGTCGACTCCAACGTGTCCTTCGATGCGGCGTCCGCCGCGTACACGGTCACTCCCTCCAAGAGCGGCACCGGTATCTCGGTCCCCGACCTGGCGGCTGCGTTCACCGCGGCATCCGCCAAGGGCAGCACGTCGTTCTCGTTCTCCGGCGACGCGACCGAGGTCGCCCCTGCCGTCGACGAGAAGACTGCCACAGCCACCGCCGAGAAGCTCAACGGGATGCTCGCCACGATCGGCTTCTACGTCGGCGACGAGCGCACCGTGCCCATCGCGCCCGACGTCGCGGCGAGCTGGCTGAAGATCGACGACGTCGACGGCAAGCTGAAGATCACCGCCGACCAGTCGGCCATCCAGACCGCCGTCGCAGGGCTCCCCGCCCTCGTGAACCGCGCGCCCGTGAACGCGACGAACATCGTCGACTCCAAGGGCAAGGTGCTCAGCGCCCTCACCGCAGGTCAGGACGGCCGCACCCTCGGCGACACCGCGGGCATCGCATCCGCCTTCGCCACGCAGCTGGGTGACGGCAAGGCGAACTTCGCTCTGCCGGTGAACTCCACGCCGTTCGAGACGACCACGGTCTTCCGCCGCCTCGAGGTCGACATCAGCGAGCAGAAGACGTACCTGTACGAGAACGAGAAGCTCGTCCAGACGTGGAAGATCTCGTCCGGTCTGCCCGGCACGCCGACCCCGCTCGGGCACTTCACGGTGTTCGCGCACACCGCCAAGCAGGACATGGGCTGCTTCGAGGGCGCCGTGTACTGCACCAAGGACGTGCCCTGGAACACCTGGTTCGCCCCGAACATCGCCTTCCACGGCGCATACTGGCACAACAACTTCGGCCACCGCATGAGCCACGGCTGCGTGAACATGCCGCCGAGCATCGCCAAGCAGGTCTACGACATGACCCCGAAGGGCCTCGAGGTCTGGGTGCATGCCTGAGAGAAGCTGAGACCGAGACGGGGGAGCGGATGCCATCGGCATCCGCTCCCCTTTTCTTTGCGGTCCACCGGACCGCCGCGTCCGCAGACGAGGAACGGGCGGATGCTGTGCAGCATCCGCCCGTTCTCAGTGCCTGATCAGACCAGCGCGTCGATGACCGCGTTGAGCGTCGCCGAGGGACGCATGACCGCTGCGACCTTGGCGACGTCGGGACGGTAGTAGCCACCGATGTCGGCGTGCTTGCCCTGCACGGCGTTCAGCTCGTCGACGATCTTCTGCTCGTTCTCGGCCAGCGTCGCCGCGACGGGCGCGAACGCAGCCGCCAGCTCGGCGTCCTTCGTCTGCTTGGCCAGCTCCTGCGCCCAGTACAGGCCCAGGTAGAAGTGGCTGCCGCGGTTGTCGATGGTGCCCAGCGCGCGACCCGGCGAACGGTCCTGCTCGAGGAAGGTGCCGGTCGCGGCATCCAGGGTCTCGGCCAGCACGCGGGCCTTCTCGTTGCCCGTGCGGTCCGCGAAGTGCTCGAGCGACGCCGCCAGCGCGAAGAACTCGCCCAGCGAGTCCCAGCGCAGGTAGTCCTCCTCCACCAGCTGCTGCACGTGCTTCGGTGCGGAGCCGCCCGCACCGGTCTCGAACAGGCCGCCGCCGGCGAGCAGCGGGACGATCGAGAGCATCTTGGCGCTGGTGCCGACCTCGAGGATCGGGAACAGGTCGGTCAGGTAGTCGCGCAGCACGTTGCCGGTGACCGAGATCGTGTCCTCGCCCTTGCGCAGGCGGGCCAGCGTGTAGCGGGTGGCGTCCTCGGGCGCGAGGATCGTGATCGTCAGGCCCTTGGTGTCGAGGGTCGCGAGACCCTGGTGCACCTTGGCGATGATCTGGGCGTCGTGCGAGCGGTTGGCATCCAGCCAGAACACCGCGGGGGCGCCGGTGGCACGGGCGCGGGTCACGGCGAGCTTGACCCAGTCCATCACGGGGATGTGCTTGGTCTGCGTGGCGCGCCAGATGTCGCCGGCGCCGACCTCGTGCGAGATCAGCACGGTGCCGTCGCTGTCGAGGATCTGCACGACACCCGCCGAGGCGATCTCGAAGGTCTTGTCGTGGCTGCCGTACTCCTCGGCGGCCTGGGCCATCAGGCCCACGTTCGGCACGGTGCCGATCGTGGCGGGGTCCAGCGGGCCGTTCGCGATGACGTCGTCGATCACGGCCTGGTACACACCCGCGTACGAGGAGTCCGGGATGACCGCGATGGTGTCGGCCTCGCCGCCATCCTTGCCCCACAGCTTGCCGCCGTTGCGGACCAGGGCGGGCATGGAGGCGTCGACGATCACGTCGCTCGGGACGTGCAGGTTGGTGATGCCCTTGTCGGAGTTCACGTACGACAGGCGCGGACCCTCGGCGATGGCCTTGTCGAACGCCGCAGCGATCTCGTCGCCGCCCGCGATGTCAGCGAGACCCGAGAGGATCGATCCCAGGCCGTTGTTGGCGCTCAGACCGGCCTCGGCGAGCTTGTCGCCGTACTGCGCGAACACATCCTTGAAGAACGCCTTCACGACGTGACCGAAGATGATCGGGTCGCTGACCTTCATCATGGTGGCCTTCAGGTGCACCGAGTACAGCACGTCGTCGGCCTTGGCCTGCTCGAGCGTCTCCGAGAGGAAGGCGTCCAGGTCGGCGGCGGAGAGGAACGTCGCGTCGATGATCTCGCGCGGCAGGACCTTCAGCCCCTCCTTGAGCACGGTGATGGTGCCGTCGGCGGCGATGTGCTGGAAGCTGAGCACGTCGTCGTGGGCCGCGACCCAGGAGCGCTCGTTGTGCTTGAAGTCGTCGTGGCCCATGGTCGCGACGCGCGTCTTGGAGCCCTCCGCGAACGGCTTGTTGCGGTGCGGGTGCTTCTTGGCATAGTTCTTCACGGCCAGGGGCGCGCGGCGGTCGCTGTTGCCCTCGCGGAGCACGGGGTTGACCGCCGAGCCCTTGATCTTGTCGTAGCGGGCGCGGACGTCGCGCTCTTCAAGAGACTGGGGCTCGTCCGGGTAGTCCGGGACGTCGAAGCCCTTCTCCTGCAGCTCGGCGATGGCCGCCTTCAGCTGCGGGATGGACGCCGAGATGTTCGGCAGCTTGATGATGTTGGCCTCGGGGAGCGTGGCCAGCCCGCCCAGCTCGGCGAGGGCGTCGCCGACCTGCTGCTCGGGGGTGAGCTTCTGCGGGAAGGCGGCGAGGATGCGGCCGGCGAGCGAGATGTCGCGGGTCTCCACCTCGATGCCGGCCTGACCGGTGTAGGCCTTGATGATCGGCAGGAAGGACGCGGTCGCCAGAGCCGGCGCCTCGTCCGTGTAGGTGTAGATGATGGCGTCGTCGGTCACCGGATCTCCGTTCGCGAGGGCAGATTTTATCTCGATACCAAGATACCCGAGTCCGCTTCCCGGCACCCCTTCAGGGTTCCGACACCGGGGCCGCCGTTTCCGCGACAGAAGCCCGCGGAGGGGCTAGCCTGGGTTCCATGTCGGAACTGCGTGTGGTCGAACTGTCCGCGGCGACGATCGTCGCCGTCAACAATCTGTCCCTCAAGCCCGGCCAGGAGCAGTTCCTGGCACCGGTCTCCTACGGGATCGCCGCCACCGTGGTGAACCCCCAGACCTCCTGGCAGCGCGTGGTGCTCGACGGTGACGAGGTGGTGGGCTTCGTCAGTGCGAGCTTCGACGCGGATGCCCCCGAGGAGCACTTCCGCAGCGTGCTGTGGCGCATCAACGTGGACGCCGACGACCAGGGTCGCGGTGTCGGGCGCTTCGCCGTCAAGACTCTGATCGACGAGGCCCGCGCACGCGGCGTCGATCACGTGAACGTGATCTACGAGGCCGGTGAGGGCGGCCCCGAGGCGTTCTTCCGCCGCGTGGGCTTCGAGCCGGTCGGCGAGACCGAGTACTCCGAGGTCATCGCGCAGATCCGCGTCACGGACTGAACCGGCGGCGGGGCCTCGGATCCCCTCCCCCACCGAGACCCCGTCGCCGCTCCCCCTGAGAGCGCTCCCGCGCGGCATCCGCCTGCGTGCGCCCGTCACTTCTGAAGGACGTTCCCACTTCTGAAGGATGCCGGCGTTGCAGGCATCCTTCAGACCTGCGTTCATCCTTCAGAGGCCTCCCGACCACTGCGCCTGCACATTCGCCCTCGCGGGCGAGTTGTGCACAAGTCGCGGGTTCCCGCCCCCGCGATGACGCGGCAGTCGGTCATCGTGGGCGCATGGATCTCAGGTCATGGCTGGGCAGCCGGAACGGCATCGCTCATCGCGATGACGCAGCTGATGCCGGCTATACGGTCTCCCGCATCCGCAGCGCCATACGCTCCGGTGCGGTCCGCCGCATTCGCTCCCGCTGGATCGCGCTCGAATCGGCTCCGATCGACCTCGCGGGTGCCGCGGAGTCGGGCGGCGCAGTGACGTGCGTCTCGCTCGCACGTCGACGTGGATGGTGGGTGCCGCCGGATACCGACGAGCGCCTGCATCTCCGGATGCCACCGAACGGAGTGGTGCGGGTCTCCGACGCCCATGCGCACTGGGGCAGGTCTCTCGCACCCTCGCGCCCTCGCATGCTGGAGACGTCGGTGGAGGATGCGCTCGCGGATGCTGCGAGCTGCTTCCCGGTGGATCAGGCGGTCGCGATCTGGGAGTCGGCCGTCCGCACCGAATCGGTCTCTCTGGACTCACTGCGCACGGTCCGGTGGCGGACTCCGGCAGCTCGGCGGTGCCTGGAACTCCTGCGCCCGGGTACGGATTCTTCATTGGAGACGGTGTTCCACGTCCGGCTGAGCGCGTGGGGCGTGCGGCTCCGCTTCCAGGTGCAGCTGGCAGGGCATCCGGTCGACTTCCTGATCGGCACGCACCTGGTCGTCCAGGTCGACGGCTGGTCGTTCCACTCGTCATCCGCCGACCGCAGCCGCGACCTCGCGCACGATGCCGAGCTGCGCATCAGGGGCTACACCGTGCTGCGCTTCTCCTACGCGCAGATCATCTACGACTGGGAGCACATCGAGCGCACGCTCGTCGGGGCCATCAGCCGTGGGCTGCACGTCGCGCCACTCACCTCTGGAGGACATCCTCGCTTCTGAAGGACGCCAGGGCTGCAGGCATCCTTCAGAAGCGCGAATCTCCTTCAGAACGACGCGCGCCGGACGGAGCAGGGGTCGATGAGCAGGCGGATGCCGGGCTCAGCGGTCGCGACGGCGCCGAGCGGTCCAGTCGCCGAGCAGGTCGGAGGTGCGGTTCAGCATCTCGGTGGACTTCTCCGCGAACCCGCGGGCGGCATCCCAGAGGGCATCCGGCAGGTCGGGCTGCACCTTCTCGCCGCGCGCGGAGCGCTCGGCGACGTCGAAGGCCCGCTCCAGATCGTCGACGGCGCGACGGTAGTCGGAGAAGTCGGATGCCGTGGTGCGGGCGCCCTCGGACGGCGGCCTCCGATCGCGCGCCCGTTCGACGGCGGCGAGGAAGGCGGCCGTGTGCGGTTGACGTCCATCGCTCATCGCCGGGTACGCCAGCGCCAGTCCGGGATCGGTCTCGTAGGCCATCCACCGAGCGAGCACCGCGTCATGGCGGGCGCGCAGCCGGTCCAGAGGAAGATCAGCCGCGGAGGCCAGCGAGGAGCGCTCGGCCGAGACGCGTGCGCGCGCGGCACGCACGCGGGCCATCGCCGCCTTCGACGCCAGCTGCGCCTCGCGCAGCGCGCGGCGAGCGGATGCCACGGCCACGGCATCCGTGCGCGAAGCCGCGCGGTCGGCGGCGACACGGGCCGCCTCCGCTCGGGCGACGCGCGCGGACACGGCGGCGTCCCTGGCATCCTGCTGCGCCTGGCGCAGCTCGAGCCGGGCCGCGTCGTACCCGAGTCGCTTGCCGTTCACCGTCTGCCGCCTCCGCACCGTCGCGAACCCGATCGCCCCTGCGCCGGCTGCAGCCGTCGGCGCGATCCACCACAGCTCGGCCGCCGCAGCCCAGATCGGATCCACTCCTTCAACCTAACAGCCCGTCCGGCCGCACCGAAGGGCGCGACGGACGGGCTGTCGGGGAGGCGGGTCAGACCAGGGTCTCCTGCCAGGCCGCGTGCAGCTGGGCGAACTTGCCGGTGCCTGCGATCAGGGCGTCCGGGGTGTCGTCCTCGATGATCTTCCCGTGCTCCATCACCAGCACACGATCGGCGATCGCGACGGTCGACAGGCGATGCGCGATGATGATGGCCGTCCGGTCCGCCAGCAGCGTCTGCAGCGCGTCCTGGATCAGCCGCTCCGACGGGATGTCCAGCGATGCGGTGGCCTCGTCGAGGATCAGCACCGCCGGGTCGGCGAGGAACGCGCGCGCGAACGAGATCAGCTGGCGCTGTCCCGCCGAGACGCGCCCGCCGCGCTTGTTCACGTCGGTGTCGTAGCCGTCCGGCAGGGAGGTGATGAACTCGTCCGCGCCCACGGCGCGGGCCGCCGCACGGATCTCGTCCAGCGTCGCGTCAGGCTTGCCGAGGGCGATGTTGTCCGCCACGGTCCCGCTGAACAGGTACGCCTCCTGCGTGACCATGACGATCGCGCGGCGCAGATCCTTCGGATGCAGCATCCGCAGGTCGACGCCGTCCAGCGTGACCTCACCCTCGCTCGGATCGTAGAACCGCGACACGAGCTTGGCGAGCGTCGACTTACCGGCCCCCGTCGTCCCGACCAGCGCGATGGTCTGCCCGGCGGGGATGTCGAGCGAGAAGCTCGGCAGGATCGTCTTGTCGCCGTTGTACCCGAAGGTCACGTCGTCGAAGCGGATCGCGCCCCGCGCCTCCCACAGATCGATCGGCTTCTGCGGGTCCGGAACCGTCGGCACCTCCTCGAGCACGCCCGAGACCTTCTCCAGCGCCGCCGTGGCGGACTGGTAGGAGTTCAGGAACATCGCGATCTCCTGCATGGGCGCGAAGAAGTTGCGCACGTACAGCACGGTCGCCAGCAGCACGCCGACGCCGAGGGCGCCGTCGGCGACGCGGATGCCGCCCCACAGCACGACCAGGGTGATCGTCAGCGCCGACACCGCCATCAGCCCGGGCTCGAAGGTGCCGAACAGCACCATGGAGCGCCGGTTGATGTCGCGGTAGTCGCCCGCCACCTTGCGGAAGGCGACGTCGTTGCGCGGCTCCTTGCGGAACGACTTGACCGCGCGGATGCCGGTCATCGTCTCCACGAACTGCACGATCACCTTGGCGCTGATCACCCGCGACTCGCGGTACACGAGCTGCGAGCGGCGGTAGAACCAGCGCATCAGCAGCACCAGCGGAACGCCCGCCAGCAGCAGTACGACGCCCGCCTGCCAGTCGGCGATCACCAGCGCGATGAAGGTGAAGATGCCGAACAGCACGCCCGAGACGAGGTTGTTCAGGCCGCCGTCCAGCAGCTCGCGGATCGAGTCCAGGTCACTGGTCTGCCGGGAGATGATCCGGCCCGACGTGTACGACTCGTGGAACTCCAGGCTCAGCCGCTGGGTGTGCAGGAAGATGCGCTTGCGCAGGTCGAGCAGCACGGCCTGCGTGATGCGGGCCGCGAGCACGACGTAGAAGCCGATCAGCGCGGAACCCGCGATGCCGGCGAACAGGTACACCGCGGTGACCATGATCGCCGGCATCCAGTCCGCGTTCTTCAGCAGCTGCGGCAGCGCGGAGTCGAGCGCGATGCCGATCAGAATCGGTCCGGCGACCTGCAGCGCGGTCGAGACGACCAGAACGATCGCGGCGATCACGATGCGCAGGCGGAGCGGGTGGATCAGCGAGCCGAGCAGGCGCAGCGAGCGCTGCCGGATGGCACGGCTCTCCTCCTTCGTCAGGTCCGAGCGGTCCTCGTCCCGGGTTCCCGTGATGGTCATGCCTGCACCTCCTCTTCGGTGGCGGATGCTTCGTCGGCGGGCACCGCGGTCTCGTCGGCGGACGCCGTGGCGGACGCCCTGTGCGCCTCTGCGACGGCCTCGGTGATGATCGGGATGGTCCCGGTGCGAGCCGCCTCCTCGGCCTCCAGGCTCGAGATCACGTGACGGTAGTGCGCGCTCGTGCGCAGCAGGTCGGAGTGCTTCCCGACCGCCGTGATCCTGCCCTTCTCCAGCAGTGCGACCCGGTCTGCGAGCGCGACGGTCGACGGACGGTGCGCGACGATCAGCGCCGTGGTCTCGGCCAGGACGTGCCGCAGGGCCTCCTCGACGAGCGCCTCGGTGTCGACGTCGAGCGCCGACAGCGGGTCGTCGAGGACGAGCACCTTGGGTGCGGCGGCGACCGCGCGGGCCAGGGCCAGACGCTGCCGCTGACCACCGGAGAGGCTCAGCCCCTCCTCGCCGATGATCGTCTCCAGCCCGTCGGGCAGCGAGTCCGCGAACCCGGCCTGCGCCACGTCGAGCGCCTCGCGCAGCACGCGGTCGGCCTCCTCGCTGTGCAGGTCGAGGTCGGCGCGGCCCAGCAGCACGTTCTCGCGGACGGATGCCGAGAACAGCGTGGCATCCTCGAAGGCCATCGCGATGTGCCGGCGCAGTTCGGCCAGCTCGAAGTCGCGGATGTCCACGCCGTCGAGCGTGACGCGGCCGCCTGTCACGTCGTACAGGCGCGCGGGCAGCGTGGTGAGCGTGGTCTTGCCGGACCCGGTCAGGCCCACCAGGGCCATGGTCTCGCCCGGCTCGAGCACCAGGTCGATGCCGTCGAGCAGGTCGCGCTCGGAGGGGCCGGCGTCCTGATACCGGAAGCGGGCGCCCTCGAAGGCGAGCGCGCCGCGCGGCTCCGCCAGGTGCACCGGCTTCTCGGGGTCGGTGATGGTGTTGGTCTCGCGGTAGATGTCGAACACGCGGTCCGTCGCCGTGCGGGCGTCGAGCATGAACGAGAACAGGAAGCCGATCGATTCGATCGGCCAGCGCAGCACGGTGGCCATCGCGAAGAACGCGAACAGCTCGGCGACGTTGATGGCTCCGGTCGAGATCAGCCAGATGCCGGTGATCAGGCTCAGGCCGAACGCGAGCTGCGGCATGAGGTCGAGCCAGAACCAGATCTGGCCGACCGCGCGGGCCTTGCCCAGCTCGGTCTCACGCAGCGTCTCGGCCTGTCGGCTGAACCGGGTCAGCGCGTGCTTGCCCCGTCCGAAGGCCTTCAGCACCCGGATGCCGTGGACGCTCTCCTCCACGCTGGTGGCGAGGTCGCCGGCCTGGTCCTGGCTGCGTCGCGCGAGCGTGCCGTAGCGCTTCTCGAACAGGTAGCCGGCGATCCACAGCGGAATGCCCGTGGCGATGAAGATCGCACCGAGCATCCAGTGCCAGCGGAACAGCAGCAGCGCGCCGATGATGATCGTCAGGATGTTGACGACCAGCAGGATCAGGCCGAACGCGATCCAGCGGCGGATCAGGCTGAGATCCTGCATCATGCGGCTGAGCAGCTGCCCGGACTGCCAGCGGTCGTGGAACGCGACCGGGAGGTTCTGCAGCCGCGAGTACAGCTCGGCCCGCATCCGGTACTCGACCTCGGTGGCGGGGGTGAGCACGAACCAGCGGCGCAGCCACACCATGGCGGCCTCGCCGAGTGCGAGGGCGAGCACGCCGAAGGCACCGGCGATGATCAGCCCGATCACACCGCCGTTCAGGTGCGCGCCGGAGACGTCGCCCAGGCCCTTGACGATCTGCTCGAGCACGATCGGGATCATCAGGGCGATGACGGCGGCGGCGAGCGCACTGGCCGCACCGCCGATGAGGCGCCCGAAGATCGGCCGGATGAACGGTTTCAGTCGCCAGAGTGCGGCGAACGTTGACAGGGACGACGAAGAAGAGGTGGCAGACATGGCTCTCGGTTGCGTAGCGATCAGGTGACGAAGTCAGGGGGCCGGATGCTCGGCATCCGGTGTGGCGGGGGGGCGGGCTGGTCCCGG